>NZ_JMQI01000057.1 GCF_000695625.1 Amycolatopsis rifamycinica | reverse complement strand
CCGCTGACCACCACCACCAAAACCCCGCCGCAGATGCGCGGCATCACCCCCCGCTGGCTGCTGTCCCAGCTGCCCTGGGTCGAAGTCCCCGCCGGCTCCTACCGCGTCAACCGCCGCCTCACCTACACCCTCGGCGACGGCAAACTCTCCTTCTACACCACCGGCGCCCGCGTCCACGTCATCCCCGCCGAACTCACCGAAATCGCCCTCCTGCGCGGCTTCAGCGACGAAACCGCACTGGCCGCACTGGCCGAAGCCTTCGAACAACGCGAATACGAACCCGGCGACACCCTCTTCACCGCCGGCACCCCCCGCGACACGCTCATCCTGCTCGCCCACGGCAAAATCACCCGCCACAGCACCGGCCCCTACGGCGACGACCTCCACCTCGGCACCGCCACCGACGGCGACCACTTCGGCGAAGAACTCCTCGGCCCCGACCCCGGCACCTGGACATACACCGCCCGCGCCGCCACCCGCGTCACCACCCTCGCCCTGCCCGCCACCACCTACGCCCGCCTCAACGGCCGCTGCGAAACCCTCCGCACCCACATCACCCACACCCTCGCCCAACCCCGCAAACCCCAAAACGCCAAAGGCGAAGCCGCCATCGACCTCGCCGCCGGCCACGACGGCGAACCCCTCCTGCCCGGCACCTACGTCGACTACGACCCCGCCCCCCGCGAATACGACCTCGCCGTCGCCCAAACCCTCCTCCGCGTCCACAACCGCGTCACCGACCTCTACAACCACCCCCACAACCAACTCCACCAACAACTCCGCCTCACCATCGAAGCCCTCCGCGAACGCCAAGAACACGAACTGATCAACAACACCGACTTCGGGCTCCTGCACAACACCGACCTCAAACACCGCCTCACCACCCGCACCGGCCCACCCACCCCCCTCGACCTCGACGACCTGCTCAGCCGCCGCCGCAAAACCCGCCTCTTCCTCGCCCACCCCCACGCCATCGCCGCCTTCGGCCGCGAATGCACCGCCCGCCGCATCTACCCCGACACCATCACCCTCAACGGCAAACCCCACACCGCCTGGCGCGGAGTACCGATCCTGCCCTGCGACAAACTCCCCATCAGCCCCACCGGAACCACCACCATCCTCGCCATGCGCACCGGCGAAAACGACGCCGGCGTCATCGGCCTCCGCCCCAAAACCCTCCCCGACCAACACCAACCCGGAATCAACGTCCGCTTCATGGGCACCAACGACCAAGCCATCACCTCCTACCTCGTCTCCGCCTACCACTCCGCCGCCGTCCTCGTCCCCGACGCACTCGGCGCACTCGACGACGTCCAAATCGGTCGCTGAATCCGAAACTTTCGAAATCACGCCGTTTTCGAAAGTATCGGACCACCCTCCCTTCTTGACGACGGAAACGAAACGGTCCTACCGTTTTCACACTCGTTTCCCCGGAAGGGAGAATGGCCGTGCCCGGTCCACGGTTCCGCCCTGCCCTCATCCTCTTCGCAGCCACGCTGCTCGCCGTGACGGGAATGGTCACGGTGGCCTCCGGCGCCGCCGCGGCCGTCGAAGACGACGGCGCCGACTGCCCGGTTTCGCTGCCCGCCTCGTTCCCCTCGACCGCGAAACTTCCCGATCCCTTCAAGAAGATCGACGGCACCCGCGTCACCTCGAAGTCCGACTGGCGGTGCCGCCGCGAAGAGATCAAGAAGCTGGCGGAACGGACGATCTACGGCCAGAAACCGGCGAAGCCGGCCAGTGTCACCGGGACCGTCTCGGCCACGAACATCACCGTGAACGTCAGCGAAAACGGCCGCAGCGCCGGTTTTTCGGCGGGCGTGCAGCTGCCGAGCGGAACGGGACCGTTCCCGGCCGTCTTCGTGGTCGGCGGATTCGGCGCGGACACCGCCACGATCAAGGCGTCCGGCGCCGCCGTCATCAGTTACGACCCCTTGGCCGTCGGCAAGGAAGGGACGCCGCGGAACAACAAACAAGGGGCGTTCTACAGCATTTACGGCTCGTCCAGCAGCACCGGGCTGCTGGCGGCGTGGGCGTGGGGCGTGAGCCGGATCATCGACGTCCTGGAACAGTCGGGCGGGCAGCTCTTCAAGGTCGACGCGCTGGGCGTCACGGGATGTTCGCGGTATGGGAAGAGCGCCTTCGCGATCGGTGTGCTGGACCAGCGCATCGCCCTGACCATGCCGATCGAGTCGGGCACCGCCGGCGTCCCGATCCTGCGCGGGATCCCCGGGGAAAGCGGTTCGCAGGGGCTGAGCAACGCGTACGGGGAACAGCCGTGGTTCGGCGACGCGTTCAGCGCGTACACCGGCAATCCGGCCGGGCTGCCGGTGGACACGCACGAACTGGTCGGCATGGTCGCTCCGCGCGGGCTGTTCATCATGGAGAACCCGCACATCGACTGGCTGGGTGCGCGCTCGGGCAGCGTCGCGGCCCTGGCCGGCGCGGAGGTGTACAAGGCACTCGGCGCGGGCGCCAACATCACGTACTGGTCGGACGTGCAGGACGGCACCCACTGCGCGTCCCGGCCCGAGTGGCGGACGCCGCTGCAGCAGAACATCCAGAAGTTCCTGCTGAAGACGGGCAGCGCGGCGGGCACGTTCCGGATTTCGGCCAAGAAGGCGGGCAACCTCGCCGAGTGGCGCGACTGGGCGACGCCCACGCTGACCGACGGCCCGGGCACCTCCACGACCCCGACCACGCCTACCACGCCTACCACGCCGACAACCCCGACGACCTCCACGACCCCGGCGGGCGGCTGCACGGCGACGGTCTCGGTGAACCAGTGGACGGGCGGCTTCGTCACGACGATCCGGGTCACCGCAGGGGCAGCGGCGACAACCGCCTGGACGGTGGCGGCCGACCTGCCCACGGGGGCGGCGATCACCTCGGTGTGGAACGCGGGACCAAGCGGCGACACGGGCTCGGTCCGCTTCACGAACACGAGCTTCAACGGCGCACTCACCCCGGGCCAGTCGACGGAGTTCGGTTACCAGGGCACGGGAACCGCAACAGGCACGACGGCAAGCTGCACGACTGGCTAGCGGGACGGCGGGCGGGCTGGGCGGCCGGCTGGCGGCGCGGCCGGCTGGTTGGCTGCGGGGCCGGCACGGCTGGGCAGGCGGGCGGGGCGGGCAGGCCGGTCGAGCCAGTGGGCCAAGCGGGCCGGCCTTCTCACCCGACCGTCCCGCCCGGCCACCAGCCTGGCAGGATCGCCCCATGGAACGCGTGCTCGGCATCGGTGGGTACTTCATCCGCGCGGCAGACCCCGCGGCGCTCGGCGCCTGGTACCGCGACTGCCTCGGCCTGGACGCCGACGAGCACGGCCTCTGGCAGCAGCAACCCGGCCCGACCGTCTTCGCGCCGTTCGAGGCCGGGACCGGCTACTTCGGGTCGCCGGCCCAGCAGACCATGCTGAACTTCCGGGTTCGCGATCTCGACGCCATGCTGGAACAGCTTCGCTCCCGTGGCGCCGACGTGGCCGACGAGGTTCAGGACATGGCCGGCGTCGGGCGGTTCGGCTGGGTCACCGATCCCGAAGGCCACCGCATCGAACTCTGGCAGCCCGCCTAGGAACCGACCGGCCTACAGCACGAACCCGGTCGGGAACGGGTCGGACGGGTCGAGCAGGTACGTGGCCGTGCCGGTGATCCACGCGCGGCCGGCGAACTCCGGGACCACCGCCGGCACGTCGCCCACCGTGGTCTCGGCCACCAGCTCGCCCGTGAACGTCGTGCCGATGAACGACGCGTTCTCGAACGGCGTGTGCAGCGGGAGTTCGCCGCGGGCGTGCAGCTGGGCCATCCGGGCGGACGTTCCCGTGCCGCACGGTGACCGGTCGAACCAGCCCGGGTGGATCGCCATCGCGTTCCGCGACGCCCGTGCGTCCGAGCCCGGGGCCAGGAACTGGACGTGCTTGCAGCCGCCGATCAGCGGGTCGGCCGGGTGCTTCGGCGGCCGCTGCTCGTTGATCGCGGCCATGATCGACAGGCCCGCCGCGAGGATCCGGTCCTTCTCCGCGCGGTCGAACGGGATACCCAGGGAAGCCAGGTCCAGGATGGCGTAGAAGTTCCCGCCGTAGGCGAGGTCGTAGCGGACGTCGCCCAGGCCCGGCACGGACACCACGGCGTCGCGCTCGGCGAGGAACGACGCCACGTTACGCAGCTTCACCCGGGTGGCGCGCCCGTCGCGGACGGACACCTCCGCGTGCACCAGCCCGGCCGGGGTGTCCAGGCGCACCACCGTGACCGGCTCGGTCACCTCGACCATGCCCGTCTCCACCAGCACCGTCGCCACGCCGATCGTGCCGTGGCCGCACATCGGCAGGCAGCCGGACACCTCGATGTACACCACGCCCCAGTCCGCGTCCTCGCGGCAGGGCGGCTGCAGGATCGCGCCGCTCATCGCGGAGTGGCCGCGCGGCTCGTTCACCAGGAACTGCCGGAGGTGGTCCAGGTGCGCCATGAAGTAGCGGCGGCGCTCGGCCATGGTGGCGCCCGGGATCGGGGCCACGCCGCCGGTCACCACCCGGGTCGGCATGCCCTCGGTGTGCGAGTCGACCGCCGTGATCGCGCGCGACGACCGCATCTACGCCACCCCCAGCGCCGCGAGCGCGCGGCCCATGTCGGCGCGGACCTGCTCGCGGTGGACGTCCGAGAGCGGGCCCCGCGGCGGACGGCACGGCCCGCCGCGGCGGCCCACCATGTCCATGCCGAGCTTGATGGCCTGGACGAACTCCGTCCGCGAGTCCCAGCGGAACGCGGCCACCAGCGGTTCGTACAGCGCTCTCGCCTCCTCGAGCTTGCCCGCGGTGGCCAGTTCGAACAGGCGCGCCGACTCGGCCGGGAACACGTTCGGGAAGCCGGCGAACCAGCCGGTCGCCCCCATCAGCAGGCTCTCCAGGACGACGTCGTCGGCGCCGCCGATCACGGCCAGCCCCGGTGCCCGCTCGCGGATCTCCAGCACGCGGCGGACGTCGCCGGAGAACTCCTTGACGGCGACGACGTTGTCGATCTGCGCGATCTCGGCCAGCAGGTCCGGCGTGAGGTCGACCTTGGTGTCGAAGGGGTTGTTGTAGACCATCACCGGCAGCCCGGCCGACGCCACCGCCTCGAAGTGGGCGACGACTTCGCCGCGGTTGGCGCGGTAGAGCGTCGGCGGCAGGCAGAGCACGCCGTGCGCGCCGTCCTCGGCCGCCGCCTCGGCCCAGTACCGGGCCTGGTGCGCGCCGGGACCGTGGACGCCGACGACGACGATCCCGTCCGTCCCGACGGCCTCGATCGCGGTGCGGGCGACGCGGCGGCGTTCCTCGTCGGTGAGCGAGGAGTACTCGCCCAGCGAGCCGTTCGGGCCGACTCCGCGGCAGCCGTTCTCGACGAGCCACCGGCAGTGTTCGGCGTAGGCGTCGTAGTCGACGGCCAGCCCGGCCGGCGCCGCGTCGTCGACCCGGTAGGGCAGCGCGGCGGCGACGACCACGCCCCCGAGGTCTCGGGTGCTCATGGGATCTCCTTCGGATCGGCGAGCTCGCCCAGGCGGATCGGCTGGGCGATCGGACGGTGGTGGCGTTCGGCGCCCCCGCACAGCTCGGCGACGCTCGCGCCGCACATCCGGCCCTGGCACGGGCCGAGCCCGGCACGGGTGCCGAGCTTGAGCGCGTGCGGACCGGGCGCGGCCGGGTTCGCGACGGCGCTGGTCAGGTCGCCGTAGGTGGTTTCCTCGCAGCGGCAGACGACGGTGTCCTCGCGCAGCCAGCCGGGCCACGCCGCCCCGATGGGGTGCGCGGCGGTCAGGCGGCGGGCGAAGGCGCGGGCGTGGTCACGCTGCTTGAGCAACGCGCGGCCGGGTGTCCGGCCGGCGGCGGCCCGCCCGGCGACCGCGCCTTCCGCCGCGGCGGCGACCGCACCGCCGATCCCGGTGAGTTCCCCGGCGGCGAACACCCCGGCGACGCTGGTGCGCTGGTCGTCGCCGACCCGGACGAACCCACCGTCGAGGGCGCAGCCGGCCGCGACGGCCAGTTCGGGTTGCGCCGCGAAGCCGTGCCCGACGCACAGGGCGTCGACCTCGAAGACGCGCTCGGTGCCGGGGACGACCGACCAGTCCGCGCGGACGCGGGCGGTGACGGCTTCGCGGACCCGGTCGTCGCCCCGGGCTTCGATCACCGCCCGGCCCGTGCGGTACGGGACGCGGTGGCGGGCCAGCGTTCCGGCGTACCGGGCCAGTTCGGCCGCCTTGCCGGCGTAGGCGGCCGCGCGCCACGACCATCCTCTCAGGACGGTGCGCGCCGGGTTGGCCTCCAGGACGGCGAGAACGCCGGCACCGACGTCCACGAGGGACTCGGCGACGGGAAGCAGGAACGGCCCGGCCCCGGCGACGAGCACCCGGCGCCCGACGGCGATCCGCTCCCCCTTGGCCAGTGCCTGCGCGGCGCCCGCGGTGAAGACGCCGGGCAGCTGCCAGCCGGGGAACGGCAGGACCCGGTCGTGGGCGCCGGTGGCCAGGACCAGCGCGTCGGGGTCGAGGGTGCGGCGCCGCCGGTTCGCCCCGTCGGCCGGGCCGCTCAAGACGTGGACCCGCTTGCCTTCCAGGGCCCAAACGGCGCTTTCCGGCCACCACGCGCACCGGCTCAGCAACGCCTCGAACCGGTGGGACGCGCCCCGGTGGTACTGGCCGCCGGGCGCGTCCGCCTGGTCGAGGACGGTGACGTCGGCTCCGGCGGCGAGCGCGTGCTCGGCGGCCGCGAGCCCGGCGGGCCCCGCGCCGACGATGACGACGTGCCTCACGCGCCCTCCTCCCGCGTTTGGGTCCGGACGTCGTCGCCGTCGGCGGCGCGACGACGGCAGGCGCGGACGTCGGCGACGCCGTTGACCGTGAGCAGGCAGTCGAAGCAGGCGCCGATCCCGCAGAAGACACCGCGCGGCGCCCCGGACCGGGTGGTGCGCCACGACAGCCGGCCGGCGCCGAGCAGGACGCCGGCCACGGTCTGCCCGGCGAGCCCGGTCACGGTCTCGCCGTCGACGGTGATCGCGATCGGCCGCCCGGTCACGCCAGCACCGCCGGACGGTCCACGGTGAACTCATCCACCGGCATCGACGGTGGTGTTCCCGTCAGCAGCTCGCGCAGCAGCCTGGCCGTCCCGACGCTCAGCCCGATCCCCGCCCCTTCGTGCCCGGTGGCGTGCCACAGGTTGCCGAGCCTCGGGTCTTCGCCCAGGACCGGCAGGTGGTCGTCCACATAGGGCCGGAAGCCGCCGTACGCGCGCATCACCGCGGCGTCGGCCAGCGCCGGGAACAGCCGGACCGCCTTGGCCGCGATGGCGCCCAGCACGTCCGGCCGGATCGTGTCGTCGAAGCCCACGCGGCGCCGGGACGAGCCGATCAGCACGGTGCCGCCCCAGGTGGACTCCACCACCGCCGACGTCTGCAGTTCGCCGCTGCCGGCGCCGACCGCGCCGACGTAGTCCGCGTCGTAGACCTTGTGCCGCACCACGCCCGGCATCGGCATGGTCACCAGGACCTCGCCGCGGCGGGGCCGGACGGCGATCGGCGCGCCGAGCCGGGCCGACACCGGCCCCGACCACGGCCCCGCCGCGTTCACCACCACGTCCGCCTCGAGGACTTGACCGCCGACGCGGACGCCGGTGATCCGGCCGCCGCGGACCCGCGCGCCGGTGACCTCGGCTTCGGTGCGGAGGCGGGCGCCGTGGTGCAGCGCCGAACCCAGCAGCGCCAGCGCCGCGGCGGCCGGCTGCACCTGAGCGTCCTCGGGGTAGCGGACGGCGGCGGTCACCGCCCGGGTCAGCGCGGGTTCGGCCGCCGCGACGTCCGCCGCCGACAGCCGTTCGGTGCGGACGCCGGCCTCGGCCTGGGCGACGGCGAACGCGACGAGGGCGCTCGCGCCGGCTTCCGTGGTGGCCACGACGATGCCGCCCTTCGGGTCGAACTCCGTCGCGGCCGCCGCTCGCGGGTCGTCTTCGGCGATCTCGGCCAGCACCCGGGGCCACAGCCGGGCGGACAGCCGGGCGAGCGCGAGCTCGGCGCCCGGTCCCTTGTCGGAAACCAGCAGGTTGCCTTCGCCGTGCGACGTGGTGCCGCCCGCGGGCCGGCCGCGGTCGAGGACCAGGACGTCGAAGCCGGCCGAGGCGAGTTCCCGGGCGCACGCCGCACCGACGATCCCGGCCCCGATCACCACCACCCGCGTTCGGTTCATCGAGCCTCCAGCGTTCGGTATAGCGAACGATAGGTCCCGATCGAGAAGGGTGTCAATCCGGCAGGACGGGATGCGGCCTCCCGTCGAGCCGCTCATCGGCGCGGTACTGCAGCAGCAGCACCGACCGCACCGGGCCGTCCGGGGCGGTGTAGCTGTGCGGCTCGCGGGCGTCGAAGGCGACGTAGTCGCCGGGCCCCAGGTCGACGGTCCGGCCCGCGACCTCGACGCGGAGCCGCCCGGTCTGCACGACGGTGTGCTCGACCCCGACGTGGCCCTGCGAACGCTGCGGGGCGTCCCCGCGGACGACCTGGTCGTAGACCTCGAAAACGCTGTTGTCGGCCTCGATCCAGCGCAGCGGCCGCAGGTCGACGCCCTCGCCGCGGAGCACTTCGACCTCGGCCGCCCGCACTACGGTGAGCCCGCCGCGCGGCCGGTGGTCGAGCAGGTCGGAGATGGCCACTTCGAGCACCCGGGACAGGCTGAACACGGTCTCGATGGTCGGGTTGCCGGTGCCGCCCTCGAGCTGGGACAGCGTCGCCTTGCCGATGCCCGACCGCCGCGACAGCTCGGAGAGCGAAAGGCCGCGGGCCGCCCGCGCCGCGCGGAGGTTGACCGCGAGCATGTCGCGGATCGACGGACCGCCGTCGTCGTTCGGTAAAGCGTCCACCAGCGGCGCCTCTTCGTTCGGTTTGCCGATCGGGCCAGGCGTCATGATGCCATGCCTTCGCCGGTCTGGGCCGGTGCGGACGCGCGGGAGTGGTCGTCGAGCCGCAAAAACCGGCCGGGCTCTCCCGCGGCGTGTTCCGCCGCCGAGGAGCCCAGCCGGGACTTCCTACCTGGTGTAGGTCAGGCAGTTCGCCGCGTGGTCGCCGTCGCCGGGGCCGACGCGGATGCTGGACGCCGTGCACTCCAGCGATCGGTTGTGCCGGCAGTCCGTCCGGGAACACGCGCCCACCTGGGCCACGACCCGGTCCAAGCCGCCCTTCGTGTTCAGCGGGACGAACGTCCCGCAGTCCGCCGATCCGTTGCCGCCGCCGACGGTGATGGCGAAGGCGTGGCAGCCGTCGTGGTTGTAGGAACAGCCGCTGACCGTGCACTCGTGCACGGCCGGCATCTCGGTGGTGGTCATCCGCTCTCCTGGTTCCGTGGTGGGAAGGCAGTCGGTTCTCCGACGCTCCCACCCGGACCCGGGCCTCGCAACGGACGCGGCCGGGTGACCGGACCCGCCCGACCGGGTGACAAACGACCCCGATCGGGCGCGAACCGTCAGCGCGTGAGCGTGTTCGGGTCGCTCGTGCTCGGCCGTCCGGTCTCGACGTGCCCCGCCAGCCGGCGCAGGAAGCGCGGATCGTGGTCCGAAACGATCGAGACGTCGTACCAGTGGCCGCTGCGCCGCGTGTCCACCACCTCGACCACCCGCGCGCCCGGCCGCAGGAGCCGCGACGTCGAGCGGTGGCCGTACGCGTCGGTCAGCGTGAGCCGCACCGGAGCCGGGCCGCTGTTGGTCAGCACCAGCGCGAGGTTCCCGCTGCGGCCCTCCGGGCGCGCGCTCACCTCGGGGCCGGCCGAACCGCCGCGGAACTGCCGGACGAACCCGTTCGGCCCGTGGACGGTGTAGTCGTACCCGCCCGAGACGGGCAGCGTGGCGGCGAGCGAGCAGCCGGCGCCCGCGGTGTAGGTCCGCGGCTCGCCGCCTGGCGAGGTGACGTAGAACGTCGCCCCCGCCCGGCCCTGGTTGACGAACGTCAGGTTCAGCGCCGTCCCCACCTGGGCGTCGGCGGCCAGGTCGTACGGCAGCGCCCGGGCCGGCCGCAGCCCGGGTTCCTGCTTCGGCAGCACGATCCGGTCCGGGACGGCGGGCACGTAGTCCGGGTGCCGCTTCCGGTCCGGCGGGAAGTAGCCGGCGGTGTCCGGCAGGGCCGGGACCGCGGCGTCGGTCCGGGCGAAGTCGAACGCCGAGGTCAGGTCACCGCACACCGACCGGCGCCAGGCCGAGATGTTCGGCTCGTGCACGCCGAAGCGCCGTTCGACGAACCGGATGATCGAGGTGTGGTCGAAGGTCTCCGAGCACACGTAGCCGCCCTTGCTCCACGGCGACACCACCAGCATCGGCACGCGCTGGCCGAGCCCGTACGGGCCGGCCGGGTTCGCCGCCGAGCCGGCGAAGATCTCCCCCGTGGTGTCCACAGTGGACTGACCAGCCGTGGCGTACGGCGGGACGACGTGGTCGAAGAAGCCGTCGTTCTCGTCGTAGGTGATGAACAGCGCGGTCTTGCTCCACACGTCCGGGTTCGCGGTGAGCGCGTCGAGGACCTGCGCGATGTACCAGGCGCCGTAGTTCACCGGCCAGTTCGGGTGCTCGCAGAACGCCTCCGGCGCGGTGATCCACGAAACCTGCGGCAGTTTCCCGGCCTTGACGTCCGCCCGCAGCCGGTCGAAGTAGCCCTCGCCCGCCTTGGCGTCGGTGCCGGTGCGCGCCTTCTCGTACAGGGCGTCGCCGGGCTTGGCGTTGCGGTAGGAGTCGAAGTACAGCAGCGAGTTGTCGCCGTAGTTGCCGCGGTAGGCGTCTTCGATCCAGCCCCAGCTGCCGGCGGCGTCGAGGCCGTCGCCGATGTCCTGGTAGATCTTCCACGACACCCCGGCCCGCTCGAGGCGCTCGGGGTAGGTGGTCCAGGAGTAGCCCTTTTCGTCGTTGCCGAGGACCGGGCCGCCGCCCTTGCCGTCGTTGCCCGTGTACCCGGTCCACATGTAGTAGCGGTTCGGGTCGGTCGAGCCCATGAACGAGCAGTGGTAGGCGTCGCAGATGGTGAACGAGTCGGCGAGGGCGTAGTGGAAGGGGATGTCCTCGCGGGTCAGGTACGCCATCGTGGTCGAGCCCTTGGCGGGCACCCACTTGTCGTAGCGGCCGGCGTTCCACGCCGCGTGCGTGTCCTTCCAGCCGTGCGGGAGGTCCTGGATGAACTGCAGGCCCAGGTTGTCCGCTTCGGGGCGGAACGGCAGGATGTCGCGCTTGCCGTCCGACTGCGCCCAGACGGACTTCCCGTTCGCCAGCGTCACCGGCCGCGGGTCGCCGAAGCCGCGGACGCCGCGCAGCGTGCCGAAGTAGTGGTCGAACGACCGGTTCTCCTGCATCAGCACCACGATGTGCTCGACGTCCCGCAGTGTCCCGGTGCGGTGGTGCGCGGGGATCTCCGCCGCGCGCGCGATGCTGGTGGACAGTGCGGAAAGGGCGGCGGTACCGCCGGCGAGCTGCAGAAAACGTCGTCGGTTGACGTCCGTCATGGGGACTCCGGGGGTGTCGGGGTGGCGAGCCGGGTCAGTATGGGTGGCCGATGGCGAACCTGCGCGCAGAGCGAGGCTAACGCCGGGCGAAACCCTGGTTAACGCCTGCGAGCGGACAGGCCGTTGACAGATATACGGAAGTACGTACTAATGTAGTTGTTCACTATGAACGACGTACCCAACTTCGCCCGGGACGCGGACGACCGGCTCTACTCCCCCGAGGTCCGCGGCGCACTGGCCGGGTTCACCCTCGGCGAAGACACCGGTGCGCTGGAGGCCGCGGCCGCGGTCCGCACGGCCGCGCGCAGCCTGGACCAGCTGCGCTCCCGGGGCACCGGCAGCCGTGGCCTCAGCCCCGGCGCCCTCGACATCCTGATCCGGCTCGCCGACGGCGGGGCGAACGTCAAGGACCTCGCCGCGTCCGCCGGGGTGAGCTCCCGGAACGTGACCGGCCTGGTCGACACCCTGGAACGCGCCGGGCTCGCCGAACGGGTCCCCGACCCGCGTGACCGGCGGGCGGTGCGGGTCCGGATCACCCCGGACGGCCGGACGTGGCTGGCGGAGTTCCGCCGTCCGTCGCAGCTGGCGATGGCCGCGCTCTTCCGGGGCTTCACCGAAGCCGAAACAGCCCAGCTGCGGCACCTGTGCCTGCGGCTGGCGGAAAACCAGCACCACCTCGCCCGTCACCTGGAGGACCGATGAGCACGCAGACCGCAGAGACCGTCCGGGCTTACCACCGCGCCCGCTTCGACGGCGACGTGACCGCCGCCGCCGCGCAGCTGGCGGGCACCTTCACCTTCCGCAGCCCGCTGATCGCCTCGACCGACGCCCGCGGCCACCTCGACGGGCTGGCGGGGTTCGTCGGGATCGTCACCGGCGTGGACCTGATCAGCGAGCTCTACGGCGAGACGGAGGCCACGCTCGTCTACGACGTGCACACCGCGACCCCGGTGGGTGTCCAGCACACCGCCGAGCACTTCCGGCTGCGCGACGGGAAGATCGAGGCCATCACCCTGATCTTCGACGCGACGCGCTGGCACCCGCTCATGGCGGCCGTGCGGCGGTGACCCGCCCGGCCACCCGGGTTGTGGAGACCACGGGCTGAGCTCGAACACCGGGCGGGCACCGCCGCGACCGCGTACCCGGGGCGCGGTCCGGCAAACGCGCCGCTGCTGCGGAAACCGGCGTCGCCGGGCAGAATCCCGGCATGATCGGATGGGCGTGGCGTTCTCCCGGGGCGCGCTGAGGTGGGCCGCGCGGAATACCTGGCCGTGCTGGGCGCGTGCGTACTGGTGACGCTGCCGATCGAGCTGGCCGGCGCGCGGGTCTACCGCCGGCCGGGCCGGCTGCTGCGCGCGGTGCTGCCGGTGGCGGCGGTGTTCCTCGTCTGGGACGCCTTGGCGATCGCCGCCGGCGTCTGGGACTTCGACCCGGCGTATGTCAGCGGCCTGCGGGCGCCGTTCGGGATCCCGCTCGAGGAAGTCCTGTTCTTCGTGGTCATCCCGGTGTGCGGGGTCCTGACCTACGAGGGGGTCGGCCTGACCGGCCGGCTGCTGCGGCGGCGGAGTTCCAGGCGCGCCGCCGCTCAGCGGAGGTCGGAGGGAGGTCGGCCTGCGAGCGGCGGCGGGAGCTGAGGCTCAGCGGACGGCCACCGGTTCGGCCGGTCGCCGCGTCCGGACCGCCCAGCGGGTCAAAGCCGGCACGGGGGCGACGGCCGCGAGGAACACCACCGCGATCAGCAACCAGCCCGGGCCGCCGAGACCGCCCACGGCGAGGGTGAACACGCCGGGCCCCACCATCTGCACGGTCGCCGTGGCCGCTTCGGTCGCGCCCTGGTAGGCGCCCTTGGCGTCTTCGCGCATGAGCCGCACCGACAGGCCCCAGTTGGCGGCCACGTACCCCAGCTCCCCGACGACGTGCAGCACCGCGGCGAGCCCCACCACCGCCACCGCGCCCGCCCCGGAACCGCCGGCCGTCGTCGCGAGCAGCACGCAGCTCGCCGCGAGCACCACCCCGGACACCACCGCCGTTCTCGCGGCCTGCCCGGCCGTGCGCGCGAACCGCGCGAACGGCACCTGGAACACCGCGATCCCCACCGAGCTGAGCACGACCACGACCCCGCCGAGCCCCAGCGGGAGGTGGGTGCGACCGGCCAGCCAGAGCGGCAAGCCGGCCGACAACATGGCCCAGCACAGCGAAAGCACCGCGGTGGCCGCGGTGACACACAGGTAGGGGCGGTCCTTCAGCACCGTCCGGGTCGCCGGAGCCGGGGTCCTGGCGGGCGCGGGCACCAGCAACGTCGTTGCGGCGAGCACGAGAAAACTGACGGCGTTGCCGGCGATGGCCAGCGTGTAGGCCCACCGGGCGTCGGCGGTGAGCACCAAGGCGCCCAGCCCGGCGCCGGCGGCGTACCCGACGTGCTGGGCCACCCGCTGCCGGGCCAGCACGCGCACCCGCTCGGCGGGCTCGGTGACCAGCCCGGTGATCAGCGCCGTCCGCACCGCGGTGCCGCCGGTCGCCAGCGCGGTGAACGGCACCGTCACGGCCAGGAACGACCAGGTGCCGCCGACCGCGAGGTAGCCGGCCATCGCGGCGGCCCGCACCAGCGTGAGCACGACCAGCACCGGCCGCGCGCCCACCCGGTCGGCGAACGTGCCCAGCGGCACCGCGGCGACCATGCCCACGGCGCTCGCCACGGCCAGTCCCACACCCACCGTGACCGGCGGGAGGCCGGCGATCCGAGTCAGGTACAGCGCCCAGATCGTGAACCAGAGGCCGTCGCCGAGCGCGGAAACCCCACGGCCCCACAGGAGGCTTCGCAGTCCGGTCATGCATCCACCCTTCACGGAGGCGTGAATGGTAAGCACGTTCGCCACCGGTCCGCAATCATCATTCAGCGATCCGTGAACCGTGCTAGGCTCGCGCGCGTCGGAGGGAACGGTGATGGGTGGACTGGTCGACCCGGGCAACGCCGTCCAGGGCGCGATCGTCGAGCTGACGCGCGAACTGGCCGATCCGGTGCGGCTCACGGCGTTGCAGGTGCTGGCCGCCGAGGGCCCGCACACGATGGTGCAGCTGGCCGACGCGCTCGGCGTCACCGCCCCCCGGCTGGGCAACCACCTCGCCCGGCTGCGCACCGCGGGGCTCGTGACGGTCGAACACACCGGACGGCACGCGCTGTACCGCGTCGGCCGCGAAGACCTCTTGGCCGTGCTGACCGCCCTGGCGCGCTATGCCGGCAAGGACGGCATCACCGCGCCGGACCGCGCCGGGTCGGGCGGGGACCTCGCACACACGTGTTACGACCACGCGGCGGGACGCCTCGGCGTGGCGGTGTTCGCCCTGCTCGTCGCGCGGGGCGCGCTGCGGCCCCCGGACGGTTCGGCGCCCGAGGTCGCCCTGGGCGACGACCTGTCGGCGTTCCACGACCTCGGCGTCTCGCCGGCGGAAGTGGATCCGGGCCGGCGGCGGCCGGCCACCGCGTGCCTGGACCGGACCCACCGCGTCCCCCACCTCGGCGGCGTCCTCGGTCAGCGGGTGCTGGCGGCGTTCCTGGCCGACGGCCTGGTCCGGCGGGGCACGGGGGACCGCGAGCTGCTCATCACCCCGCGCGGCCGCCGCCGGTTCGGCGCCCTGCTGCCCGGCTTCTGACCGGCCGTCAGCGGCGTCCGGCGCGGGTCGCGGCCAGGTACTCGCGGTTGAGCGTCGCGATGCTCGTGAACGGGATCCCCTTCGGGCACGACGCCACGCACTCGCCGGTGTTCGTGCAGCCGCCGAACCCTTCGGCGTCCATCGCGTCCACCATGTCGAGCACCCGGCCCGCGCGTTCGGGGCCGCCCTGCGGCAGCAGGCTCAGGTGGGTCACCTTCGCCGCGGTGAACAGCGTGGCCGAGCCGTTCGGGCAGGCCGCCACGCAGGCGCCGCAGCCGATGCACGTCGCGTTGTCGAACGCCAGGTCCGCGTCCGGCTTGGGAACCGGGGTCGCGTGCGCGTCCGGTGCGCTGCCCGTCGGCGCGCTGACGTAGCCGCCGGCCTGGACGATCCGGTCCAGCGCCGAGCGGTCCACGACCAGGTCCTTGATGATCGGGAAGCCCTGGGCGCGCCACGGTTCCACGTCGATGACGTCGCCGTCGGCGAAGGAACGCATGTGCAGCTGGCACGACGTCGTGCGCTCGGGACCGTGGGCCCGGCCGTCGATCACCACCCCGCACGAGCCGCAGATGCCCTCGCGGCAGTCGTGGTCGAACGCCACCGGCTCGTCGCCGGCTTCGATCAGCCGCTGGTTCAGCACGTCGAGCATTTCCAGGAAGGACATGTCCGGGCTGATCCCGTCGACCGGGTAGGCGACCAGCCGGCCTGCCGCGGCCGGGCCGGCCTGCCGCCACACGCGGACGGTGAGTTTCACGAGTAGCTCCGCTGGGTCGGGTGGACGTGCTCGAAAACCAGTTCTTCGCGGTGCAGCACCGGCTCGGGGCCGTACTCCCACGCGGCGACGTGAGCGAAGTTCTCGTCGTCCCGCCGGGCTTCCCCCTCCGCGGTCCGGTGTTCCTCGCGGAAGTGACCGCCGCAGGATTCCTCGCGCGCGAGGGCGTCGACGAGCATCAGCTCGGCCAGCTCCAGGAAGTCGGCGACGCGGCCGGCCTTCTCCAGCTCCTGGTTGAACTCCGCGCCACCGCCGGGGACGCGGACCGCACGCCAGAACTCCGCCCGCAGTCCGGGCACCCGCTCCAGGGCCTTGCGCAGCCCTTCGCGGGTGCGGGACATCCCGCAGTGGTCCCACATCAGCAGGCCCAGCTCGCGGTGGAACGAGTCCACCGACCGCGTCCCCCGCACGGCCAATAGCCGGGAGATCCGTTCGCGCACTTCGGTTTCCACCTGCCGGACCACGCCTTCGGAGACGTCGTCGAGCCGCGTGCCGCCGAGGTAGTCGTTCACCGTCGCCGGCAGCACGAAGTAGCCGTCGGCGAGGCCCTGCATGAGCGCCGACGCGCCGAGCCGGTTGGCGCCGTGGTCGGAGAAGTTCGCCTCGCCGATCACGAACAGCCCGGGGATCGTGCTCTGCAGGTCGTAGTCCACCCAGAGCCCGCCCATCGTGTAGTGGATGGCCGGGTAGATCCGCATCGGCACCGCGTACGGGTCTTCCGCGGTGATGCGCTGGTACATGTCGAAGAGGTTGCCGTAGCGGGCTTCGATCGCGCGGCGGCCGAGGCGGGCGATCGCGTCGGCGAAGTCGAGGTAGACGCCGAGACCGCCGGGACCGACACCGAACTCGGCGTCGCACACGTTCTTCGCCGCCCGCGAGGCGATGTCGCGCGGCACGAGGTTGCCGAAGCTCGGGTACCGGCGTTCGAGGTAGTAGTCGCGCTCCGCCTCGGGGATCTCCGCCGGCGGCCGCGTGTCGCCTTGGCGCTTCGGGACCCAGATGCGGCCGTCGTTGCGCAGCGACTCGCTCATCAGCGTCAGCTTCGACTGGTGCTCGCCGGACCGCGGGATGCACGTCGGGTGGATCTGGGTGAAGCACGGGTTCGCGAAGTAGGCACCGCGTTTGTGCGCCCGCCAGATCGCGGTGGCATTGGAGCCCTTCGCGTTGGTCGAGAGGGAGAAGACGTTGCCGTACCCGCCGGTCGCGAGCACGACCGCGTCCGCCAGGTGCGTGGTGATCTCCCCGGTGACCAGGTCGCGCGCGACGATGCCGCGGGCCCGGCCACCGGCGACCACCAGGTCGAGCATCTCCGTGCGCGCGTGCAGTTCGACGTTCCCGGCGTCGATCTGCCGGGACAGCGCCTGGTACGCGCCGATCAGCAGCTGCTGGCCCGTATGGCCGCGGGCGTAGAACGTGCGCTGCACCTGCACGCCGCCGAAGGACCGGGTGTCCAGCAGGCCGCCGTACTCGCGGGCGAACGGCACCCCCTGGGCCACGGCCTGGTCGATGATCTGCGCCGACACCTGGGCCAGCCGGTACACATTGGACTCACGGGACCGGAAGTCGCCGCCCTTGACCGTGTCGTGGAAGAGCCGGTACACCGAATCGCCGTCGTTGCGGTAGTTCTCGCCGCGTTGATGCCGCCTTGGGCCGCGACGGAGTGCGCGCGCCGCGGCGAGTCCTGGAAGCAGAACTGCACGACGTGGTAGCCCTGCTCGGCCAGGGTCGCCCCGGCCGAGCCGCCGGCCAGCCCGGTGCCGACCACGATCACCCGGTGGCGTCGCCGGTTCGCCGGGTTCACCAGCTTCGCGGCGAACTTCCGCTCGTCCCAGCGCTGTTCCAGCGGAACGCGTGGTGCCTTCGTGTCGGCGATCGGGTCGCCCACGCGGTAGCCGTCCACCCGACCCTCTTCCCCGCCACCGCCCTCGACGGAGGCGCTGCGTGCCGCAGTCATTTTCAGTGCACCAGTCCCGTCATGATCGCGACCGGGACGAGGGCGTAGCCGCCCGCGACCACGACCGCCGTCGTGCTGCCGAGGATCTTGATCGCCCGTTCCCGCCGAGGGCGGGTGACGCCGAGCGTGCGCGCCGCGCCGGCGAAGCCGTGGTGGACGTGCAGGCCCAGCATGGCCAGGGCGGCGAGGTAGACGAGGTTGACCCACCAGACCCGGAAGTCCGCGACCAGGTTGTGGTATGGGTCGCCGGGGACGAAGTCGCGGTGCACCGCGCCGACCGTGAAGTCGAGCAGGTGCCAGACGACGAACACCGCGAGCGTCGCCCCGCCCCAGCGCATGGTCCGCACCGCGAAGGTCGCGCGCGCCGGCGGCCGGTGGACGTACCGGACCGGCCGGGCGCGGCGGTCGCGCCGGGCCAGCTGCACCGCCGCGGTGACGTGCAGGACCAGCGCGGCGAGCAGCACCGCCCGCTGGAGCCACAGGAACCACTCGCGGCCCAGCACCGGTTCGCCGATCGTGCGGAGCCACTCGGCGTAGTGGTTCAGGTCGCCGGCTCCGAGGAACGTCTTGAGGTTGCCGACCATGTGCGCGACCACGAAGGCGAGCAGGAGCAGGCCGCTCACCGCCATGACGGCCTTCTTGCCGATCGTCGAAGCCCAGAAGCGCCGGACGGCCGAGCGTCGCCCCGCCGGGGGCCTGGTTGCGAGGTCGTTCACCACCCGATCGACGGTAGGAGCCGGTCGACCAGAGGTCAAAGACATGATGACTCTGTTGCCCATAGGCGTCGGCTATCGTCGGAGGATGCAGTTCCAGCAGCTCGCCTACTTCGTCGCCGTCGCCGAGCACCGGCACTTCACCCGCGCCGCCGAACAGGTGCGGGTGGCCCAGCCGTCGCTGTCCCAGCAGATCCGCGCGCTCGAACACGACCTGGGCGCCCCGCTGTTCCACCGGATCCGCGGCAACGTCTCCCTCACCGAGGCCGGCGAGACGCTGCTGCCGATCGCGCGGCGGATCCTCGCCGACACCGAAACGGCCCGGCTGGCCATCCGGGAACTGGACGAGCTCGACCGCGGCCGCGTCCGGCTGGGCGCGCCGCCGAGCCTGTGCACGGGCCTGCTGCCCGCGACGCTCGCCGCGTTCCGCCGCCGGTACCCGGGCATCCGGCTGGAGCTGCACGAAAGCGGGTCGGGCGATCTGCGGCAGCGGCTGGCCGAGGGCGCGCTGGACCTCGCGCTGCTGGCCGGCGCCCGGACGACGGCCGACGCGGGCCTGGCGGCGACCCCGCTGCTGCTCGAGGAGCTGGTGCTGATCTCGTCGCCGGAGGCGCCGGTCGCGGGTGACCGCCTGGGCATCGGCGAACTCGCCGACGTCCCGCTGGTGATGTTCCGCCGCGGCTACGACGTCCGGGAAGCGACGGTCAACGCCTGCCGCGCCGCCGGGTTCGAGCCGACGTTCGCGATCGAGGGCGGCGAGATGGACGCGGTGCTGGAACTGGTGCGCGCGGGCGTCGGCGCGGCGGTGGTGCCGAGCACGGTGGCGGGCGGCCGGTTCCGGATGACCCGGTTCACGCCCGAGGCGGGGATGACCCGCGTGGTGCAGCTGGCCCACCGCGCGGACGTGGAACCCACCCGCGCGGTGCGCGCGCTGCGGTCGGCGATCGCGGGTTTCGTGGCCGACCCGGCCCGGCGGGCGAGCCTGCCGCCGGGCATCGAGTCCCTGGTGGCCGACGGCGCCCTCAGCTGAGGCCGAACCGCCCGGCGAACGCGGCCAGCTCGTCCCGCCGTCGCCCGGGTTCCGCCGTGCCGGGCGTCACGACCACCCGCGTCACCCCTTGCCGGGCGAGCCTCTCGACGTCCTCTGTGGACATGTCGAGCGTGCCCCACCGCGTGTACTGCACGCCGTCCGGGTCACGGCCGGCTTCGGCGGCCGCCCCGCGGACCAGGTCGAACTGGCGGCGCCGCTCGTCCTCACCGAGCGAGCCACCGGCGAAGTAGCCATCTCCGCGGCGGCCCGCCCGGCGCGCCGCGGCCGCGCTCGAACCACCGACGTGGATCGGCAGTTCGCTCACCCCCACGGGTTTCGGGAAGCTGCAGATCCCGTCGAAGGAGAAGAACTCGCCGTCGAAGCCGACGCCCTCCTCGCCGCCCGCCCACAGCAGCCGCAGGACGTCGATGGCTTCGTCCGCCCGCCTGCCTCGGGTGGCGAAGTCGACGCCGGCCGCCCGTGCCTCGCCGGGCAGGGCGCCGACCCCGATCGTGAGCAGCCGCATGCGCCCGCCGGACAGCACGTCGACGGTCGTCAGCCGCTTGGCCAGCACCACCGGGTGGTGGTAGGGCAGCAGCAGGACACCGGTCCCCAGCAGGATGCGGCTCGTCACGGCGGCGACGAAACCGAGGCACTCCAGGGGATCGGCGTACGGCAGGGACGGTGGCAGCGCCACCGGGCCGATCTTCGCGCCCGGGTACAGGGCGATGTGTTCCGGCAGGTACAACGACTCGAAGCCGCACTCCTCCGCGTCCCTGGCGAACCCGGCGATCGTTTCCGGGTCGGCTCCGAAGAAGGGGGTGCTGTAGCTGATTCCGAACTTCACGCCCGCGAAGCTAGCCGTTGACGCGGGCGTCAAGGCAACCGGCGATCCCGGCCGGCGGCGGTCCGGCCACCACGCGATCGGGCCGCCGGGGGTTTGGCCTCCGGCCACCGGGGAACGCCGGGCGGAGGGGATCGGCAGGCGGAGGTCGGAGTGCTCGGTGGGTTGTTCGCGGTGACCAAGGCGGGGATGACGCTGGCCTTGGCCGGCCCGGTCCTCGTGACGCGGCAAGCGAAGAAGGCGGTCTCGGCGGTGAGCCCGCTCGTCGGGGAACTCACCGCGGGGGTGTCCGGAACGACCGCGGAAGCGGCCCGGACCAGCAGCCGCACCGCCGTGCGGGCCGTGCGCGTCGTGCGCAACGCCGCCGGCCCGCGGTCCGCCGTGTGGCGGGCGGGACGGCGGCTGCACGTGCCGCTGCGGCCCACCGAAGACGCCGACCGCCCCGACGGCTCCGCCTTCGCCGCCGAGCTGGCCGGGCACGCCGACGTCGCCGGGGCCTACTGGGACGGCGGGCTCGGCAGCGTCGTCCTCTACCTGGCCGAAGAGGCCGCGGCCGACCGCGTCCTCGGCTGGATCGCCGACCGCTGCGGGCGGCACGGGCTGACGCACGCCGAGCCGGGTGACTCCGCCCCGGCCCACCCGGGCGACACCTACGGGGTGCGGACCGCCGCGCTCGCACTGGCGATGGACGTCGCCGGCCTGGCCGTTTCGGTCGGCACGCGCGCGGTGCGCTCCGGGCGGGTGCACGCGACCGTGCGCGCGGCCGTGTCCGCGGCACGGGAACACCCGGCCGTCCGCGCCGCGCTCGACGAACAGTTCGGCTGGTACACGGCCGAACTGGCGCGCTCCGGCGTGTCCGCCGCGGTGCGCGGGCTCAGCCAGGACCCCCTCGAACTGGTGCTGGACGCCCTGCTGCGCGCCGGGCAGCTCACCGAGGCGATCGCCCGGCTCACCGCGTTCGACGCCGGCCACGACGACCTCTGCTCGCCGGAGCGGCCCAGCCTCGGCGTGACGCCGGCGGAGCGCCGGGTCCGGATCCCCATGGAGGACTACGCGCGCAACGCCGTCGGCGGCGGCCTGCTCGCCGCGCTCGCCGACCTGCTCGTGCGCCGCAACCCCCGCGAAGCCGCCGAAGCGTTCCTCGCCGCGTCGCCGATGCCCGCCCGGTACGCCGACACCGCCTTCCACACCGCGATCGGCACCGCGTTCGCCCGCGAAGGCGTGCTCGTCCGCGACCCGGACCGGCTCAAGGCACTGGACACTGTGGACACCGTCGTGCTGCACGTCGACGCGCTGCACGGCGAAGACGGCCTCGACCCGCACGCCGAAGCCGTGCTGGACGCGGCCCGCCGGGCCGAGGCGCGGGTGGTCATCGCCGGGGACGGCGCCCGCGAGCGGCTCGGCGAGTTCGCCACGCTCGCCGACGACGTCGCGGAGGAAGCCTTCTTCGGGCTGGTGACGCGGTTGCAGGACGAAGGCCGGGTCGTGCTCACCGTCGGGCGCCCGCCGGCCCGGTGCGCGCCGAACTGCGACGAAGTGACCGGCCTGCTCGCCGGCGACCTGTGCGTCGCCCTCGCCGACCGGAACGCGCCGGTGCTGTGGGGTGCCGACCTGATCGTCCGGCCGGGGCTGACCGGCGTGTGGCGGGTGCTGCGGGCCGCGGGCGCCGCGCGGGTGAACAGCAAGCGCGCCACCCGGGTGGCCACCGCCGGCGGCCTGATCGGCGGCCTGCTGCTCATGTCACGCCGCCGCCGGACCCTGGTCCCGGCCGTGCCCCGGCTGGACCCGGTGCTGCTCGGCGGGCTGACCGGGCTGGCGATGGGCACGCTCGCCGCCGTGCGGGTGGCCGCCGCCCGGCCGCCGGCCGGCCGGACCCGGATCGCCTGGCACGAGCTGACCGGCGAGGAAGTCCTCCGTCGGCTGGCGGCCGCGGAAACCGCACCGACGCACTGGGAGCTGACGACCCGGCGGGTGCGGGCGGTGGCCGACGCGGTGGCCCGGCACCCGGCCGCGGCGCCGGTCCGGTTCGGGACCGGGCTCGCCGCCGACGTCGTCGCCGAGCTGAACGACCCGCTGACCCCGGTGCTGGCCCTCGGCGCGGTCGCGTCCGCGGTGGTCGGCTCGCCGGTGGACGCGCTGCTGGTGGCCGCGGCGATGGGCCTCAACGCCGTCGTCGGCGGGGCCCAGCAGTTCCGCGGCCGCCGCGCGCTGGCGAAGCTGCGGGACGGCGAACGGCAGCGGGCCCGCCGCGAAGGCGGCCGGGTCGTCGACGCGCGGACGCTGGAGCCGGGCGACCGGATCGAGCTGCGGGTCGGCGACGTCGTCCCGGCCGACGCCCGGCTGCTGACCGCCAACGACCTCGAAGCCGACGAATCCGCGCTGACCGGCGAGTCGCTCCCGGTCGCCAAGCAGCTCGACCCGGTGCCGGGCGCGCCGATGGCCGAACGCAGCTGCCTGGTGTTCGCCGGCACCACGGTGGTCAGCGGCGAAGGCACCGCGGTGGTCGTGGCGGTCGGCTCGGAAACCGTGGCCGGCCGGGCCGTCGAGCTGGCCACCCGGACCGCCGCCGCGGTGGGCATCCAGGCGCGGCTGCAGGACCTCACCCGCCGGGCCCTGCCGCTGACCATGCTCGGCGGCGCGCTCGTCACCGGGCTTTCGGCGATCCGCGGCCGTCCGATGCGCCGGGCACTGGCCGGCGGCGTGGCGATCGCCGTCGCCGCGGTGCCCGAAGGGCTGCCGCTGGTGGCCACCGTGGCCCAGCGGGCCGCCGCCCGGCGCCTGTCCGCGCGCGGCATCCTCGTCCGCGCGCCGCGGGCGCTGGAGGCGCTGGGCCGCCTGGACGTCGTGTGCTTCGACAAGACGGGCACGCTGACCGAGAACCGGCTGCGCGTGGTGACGACCACCGGGCCCGACGGCGAAGCACGCGAGCCGGAACCTGGCGACGTCGTGCTGCGGGCCGCCGCCCGAGCCTGCCCCGGCACGCTCGACGACCCCCACGTGCGCGCCCACGCCACCGACCACGCCGTCCTGGACGCCGCGGGCCCGGACGACGGCTGGACCGAGCTCGCCGGGCAGCCGTTCGAGGCGAACCGGGGCTACTCGGCGACCGTGGGCCAGGACGGCGACGGCGAGGTGACGCTGGTCGTCAAGGGCGCCCCGGAGATCGTCCTGCCCGCCTGCGCCGGCGGGGACGAGCTGGCCCGCGCGGCGGAAGCGCTGGCGGACAAGGGGTTGCGGGTACTGGCCGTGGCGTCGCGGAACGCCGGGGCGTCGCTCGAGGGCGACGACGAGGAAGTGCTGGCGGACCTGGAGTTCCTCGGCTTCCTCGGGCTGGCGGACACGCTCCGGCCGACGGCCGGGCCGCTGATCGGCGGGCTGCGCGCGGCCGGCGTGTCGCCGGTGATGCTCACCGGCGACCACCCGAACACCGCGCGGGCCATCGCGACGTCGCTCGGCTGGCCGTCCGACGCCCCGGTCGTCACCGGGGACGAACTGGCCGCGCTGGACCGCGCGGGCCGCGCCCGGCTGCTCGCCGGTGCCGGCGTGATCGCCCGCGTCGCGCCGGAGCAGAAGCTGCAGGTCGTCGAGGCGCTGCGCGAGGCCGGGCGGGTGACGGCGATGGTCGGCGACGGCGCGAACGACGCGGCGGCCATCCGCGCCGCCGACGTCGGCATCGGCGTGCGCGCCCGGGCGTCGACCGCCGCCCGCACCGCGGCCGACGTCGCCCTGACCGACGAGGACCTGACCGTGCTGCTGGAGGCGGTCGCGGAGGGCCGCGCGCTGTGGCGGAGCGTGTCCGACGCCGTGGTGATCCTGGTCGGCGGCAACGCGGGCGAAATCGGCTTCTCGGTGCTGGGCACGCTGCTGTCGGGCGATTCGCCGCTGGGCACTCGCCAGCTGCTGCTGGTCAACCTGCTGACCGACCTGTTCCCGGCGATGGCGGTGGCGGTCACCCGCCCGGACGACGACGACGGTTCCGGTGGCGGCCTCGGTGAAGGCCTGACCCGCGCGATCACCAGCCGCGGCGTGACGACGGGCGTCGGCGCGACGACGGCGTGGCTGATCGGCCGGTTCACGCCGGGCACGGTGCGCCGCACGAGCACGATGGCCCTGTGCGGCCTGGTCGGCACCCAGCTCGCCCAGACCCTGCGCGGCCGCCGCGGCAGTCCACTGGTGGTGGGCACGGCGGTCGGTTCCGCGCTGGCGCTGGCGGCCATCGTGCAGACGCCGGGGGTGAGCCAGTTCTTCGGCTGCACCCCGCTCGGCCCGCTGGCGTGGGCCGGAGTCGGCGCGGGAGTCGCCACCGGGGCCCTGGCCTCGACGCTGCCGATCCTTCGGCAGCCGTAACCGGCCCCGCGGGGGTAGCGCAGGCGCTACCCCTGATCCGGTGGTCCGCACTCCTGATCTCCGGGCCGGATCCCGGCATCGTGAGCGATGTCCATCCGGTCGGAAGAGGAGTCGTTCGATGGTGCGAAAAGGCATGGTGGTGCTGGCGATGGCGGGGCTGCTGGGCGCGACGGTCACGGCGGCCGAGGCGGGGCCCTCCCGCCACGCGGTCCTGCAGAAGGAGCTCGACGGCCTGGTGGGGCCCTTCCCGGCCGCGCTCGCCTCGGTGAGCCGCGGGGGCCGCACGGAGTCGCTGGTCGCGGGCTCCGCGCGGCTCGGCGGCCGCGTCCCGGTGCCGGTCGACGGGCGGGTGCGGGCGGGCAGCAACACGAAGACGTTCACCGCGGTCGTCGTGCTGCAACTGGTGGCCGAGGGCAAGGTGGCGCTCGACGCGCCGATCGAGCGGTACCTGCCCGGCCTGGTGCCCGGCGGGCGGGCGATCACCGTCCGGCAGCTGCTGCAGCACACCAGCGGGCTCCCGAACTACACCGAGTACCTCGGGCTGGAGGACTTCGCGAAGCTGCGGCACCGGTACTTCCAGCCGCACGATCTGCTCGCGGCCGCGCTGGCCCACCCCGCGAAGTTCGCTCCCGGCACGAAGTGGGAGTACAGCAACACGAACTACGTGCTGGCGGGCCTGCTGATCGAGCGGGTGACGGGGCGCCCGGTGGCGGAGCAGATCACCTCGCGCGTGATCGGGAAAGCGGACCTGCGGAACACGTACTGGCCGGCCGTCGGCGACGAGACCATCCGGGGCCCGCACCCGCAGGGGTACGCGCGAGCGGGCGATGCGGTGATCGACGTGACCGAACTGGACCCGTCGTGGGGCTGGGCGGCGGGCCAGCTGATCTCGACCCCGGGCGACCTGGCGAAGTTCGCCCGCGCACTGCTGGGCGGCCGATTGCTGCCGGCGCCGGAGCTGGCGGAGATGCGCAAGACGGTGGAGGCACCGTTGCTGCCGGGCTGGCGCTACGGCCTCGGCGTGTTCAGCGTCCCCCTCAGCTGCGGCGGCGTGTACTGGGGCCACGGCGGCGACATCCACGGATTCGAAACCCGCGGCGGCGCCACCGACGACGGGCGCGCGGTCGGCCTGGCGGTGACGGCGCTCCCGGGGACGTTCGGCGATCCGGACCGGGCGGCGCAGGCGGTGGTGTCCGCGGTGGACACGGCCTTCTGCCGCTGACGCTCGCGCCGCCGGACACGGCAGACCACCCGGCACCACCGGACATTCTTTCCGGCAAATTCCCCGTCGTGCACCAACCGGACGAAAGCCCCCAAGCTTTCGTCAGTGCGCGCGGGCGCGCAGGTGCGCTCGTTCCCCGTGGCGGCCGAACAGGATCAGCAGCTCGACCGGCTTGCCATCGGAAGTGCCGAGCCAGTGCGGGATCGTGGTGTCGAACTCCGCCGCCTCGCCCGGGGGCAGGACCAGGTCGTGCTCGCCGAGGACCAGCCGCAGGTTCCCGTGGAGCACGTACAGCCACTCGTGGCCCTCGTGGGTCTGGTGGTCCGGAACCGGCGGCCGGTCCGTGCCCGGGATGAGCATCTTGTAGGCCTGCATGCCGCCGGGCCGCCGGGACAGCGGCACGAACGTCATGCCGTAGCGGTGGATCGGGGTCAGGTGGATGCGGGGGTCGCCGGTGCGCGGCGCGCCGACGAGGTCGTCGAGCGGGACGCCGTAGGCGCGGGCCAGCGGCAGCAGCAGTTCCAGGCTGGCCCGCCGCTGGCCGCTTTCCAGCCGCGACAGGGTGCTCTCCGACACCCCGGTGGCGGCCGCGACGGCGGCCAGGGTCATCCCGCGGTGCCGGCGCAGCGCCCGCAGCCGGGGGCCGACCGCCTGCAGCACGTCTTCGAAGTCGTCGCTCACCCGGCCATCTTGCCGGAACCGCAAGAAAGCGTGCCGGAACCGCCAGGACCGGGTGAAGGTGGGCCCATGACATCGACCACCGAAGCGTCCCGGTTCTGGGACGGTCACTACACGGCCCACCTCCCGGCCGACGAGCCGCGCGCCAACGTCCGGCTCGTCGAAACCGTCACCCCGCTGTCCCCCGGCCGGGCGCTCGACCTCGGTTCCGGCGCCGGCGGGGACGCGCTGTGGCTGGCCCGCCGCGGCTGGCGCGTGACCGCGGCCGACATCTCCGCCGTCGCGCTCGGCCACCTCGCCCGCCGCGCCCGGGACCTCGGGCTCGCGGACCGGATCACCACCGAGCGCCACGACCTGGCCGCGACGTTCCCGGCGGGCCCGTTCGACCTCGTCTCGGCCCACTACCTGCACACGACCTTCCCGCTGCCCCGCGACCACGTGCTGCGGCGGGCCGCCGAGGCGCTCTCCCCCGGCGGCCTGCTGCTGGTCGTCGAGCACGGGTCCGTCGCGCCGTGGTCGTGGAACCAGGACCCGGCCGCCTACCCCGCCGAGCCGCGGGTGCCGTCGCTCGATCCGGCCGGGTGGACGGTCGAGCGCGCCGACGCCCTCCCCCGGCAGGCCACCGGCCCCGGCGGGCGGACCGCCGAAGTCGTCGACCACCTGCTGCTCGTCCGCCGCACCCGCTGAGAGGACCCGCCATGCCCCGAACCCGGCGGCGGGACACCCCGCCCCCGCGCACCGGACCGGCCGAAAAGGACGTGCTGCGCGGCTTCCTCGACCACCTGCGGGCCGCCGTGGCCGCCAAGGCGGAGGACGTCCCGGAACCCCAGGTCCGCACGCCCGGCGTCCCGTCGGGCACGTCGCTGCTGGGCCTGGTCCGGCACCTGGCGCACGTCGAACGCTTCACCTTCCTCGGCGAAGCCGTCGCCGACTGGCCCGGCACGTTCCGGCCGCGCCCGGAGGAGACCGTCGCCTCGGTCGTGGCGGACTACCGCGCCGCGTGCGCGCGGGCGAACGCGGTCATCGACGCCTGCACCGACCTGACGCAGCCGGTGGCCCGGCCCGGCCGCGGCGCGCCGTCGATGCGCTGGGCGCTGGTCCACCTGATCGAGGAGACCGGCCGCCACGCCGGGCACGCCGACATCCTGCGCGAACTGATCGACGGCAGCACCGGCCGCTGACCGGTGCGGTCCGGCCTCGGCCGCCCGCTGTGGACGGTCCCGATGTCCGCCACGAGAGACCGGGTGACGCGCGGACGGCTGCGTCGCGAAGCCTTGGCGCACCAGTGGGCGTCGCGGCGGTACCGGTCCCGCACCCCGCCGCCGGCGCCACGGTCGCCACCTTGATCGCCGCCACCCGTATCTTGCGGATTTTCGGCTACCGGCCGGACATTCGCTGACGAATCCACTGTGGAACGGCGACCGGAAGCGGGATTCCAGCGAACGGGCCGGACGGGGGTGAGGTGCGGCCGAGGTGGCCGCGCCCGTTCGCTCTGCGAGTCGCCCGATGGAGTGCTATTTGATCCTTTATGAGTGAATCACCGAACTACCCGCAGTCGTCCGCTCCGCCGAGCCAAGCCGCCGCCCCGCCCCGGCCGGGCACGGTCGAAGGCGCTTTCTGGGCGTTCCTCGCCGCCACGGTGATCAGTCTGGTCGGCGGCCTGCTGATCTTCGGCAACCGCGACTCGATCGCCTCGGCCGCGCGCGATTCGAACCGGCAACGCGGCGGCAACCTCACCGACGCGCAGATCGACCAGGCGGTGAACTTCACGATGATCACCGCGGTGGTGATCGCGGTGATCATCGCGGCGTTGTACCTGCTGTTCGCGTTCAAGCTGCGCGCCGGCCGCAACTGGGCGCGCATCGTGCTGACCGTGCTCACCGCGCTGCAGCTGCTCTCGGTGCTGATCGGGCAGAGCACGATCGCCGGCTACGTGGCGGTGCTGGCGGCGGTGATCGGTGTGGCGCTGTCGTACGCGGGCCCGTCGAACGCCTACTTCGCGGCGGCCAAGGTCCGGCCCTGAGCCTCCGCGCGGCGGTCCGCCGTGGACCGCCGCGCGGATCGCCGTGGTCTTTCGCCGGTGAGGACACCGCTGTCCGGCCGGCGACCGGACGACTTGGTCCACAGTGGATGCTCCGGGCGCGGGCCGTCCGGCCGGGACACTCAGCTGTTCCACATCCGGGCGGTCAGCCGGAGGAACTCGCCGCCGTCGCCGGCGTCGAGTGCGGCACGGCGGTCGGGGTAGACGTCCAGCACCCGGTCCGCGCCGGTCAGGCGCAGTGCCCGGCTCACCACCGTGTTGCCGCCGGTGACGACGCGGAGGCGGGCGTTCCGGTCGGCGGCGTGGCCGGTCACCGCGCCCAGCGCGCGGACCCCCGCCGCCCCGAGGAAGTGCAGGCCGCCGAGGTCCAGCACGATCACCCGCGGTCGCGGGGTCCCGGCCAGCGCGGCGGCCACCGCTCCCACGACGACGAGCACCGTGCCGGCGTCGAGCTCGCCGGTCAACACCAGCAGCCCCGGCTCGCCGCGCGAGCACGAAACCCGCAGCCGCCCCGTCGGGGCACCGGAGGACGTCACGCGAAAACACCCCATTTTCGGAGAGGACCGGCACCACCCGCTCGCGCGCCACGGTAATGACGGACTCCGGCCGGTCACAAGCCGTCATCCCGCGAGTCGACCCGATCGTGTTTCACCGGGGGACGACGGGGGAAGTCCCGCGGAGCGGTTCGCTCTCAAGGAGGTTGTCATGGCGGCAACACCCGATCCGGCGTCCGCCGGGGTGCGCACGCTCATCCCGGCACGCATCGACCGGTTGCCCTGGTCCCCGTTCCACACCCGGATGGTCGTCGCCCTCGGCGTGGCCTGGATCCTCGACGGCCTGGAGATCACGGTGGCCAGCGCGGTCGCCGACACCCTCACCAAGCCCGAGACACTGAACATGTCGTCGGCGGCCGTCGGGCTGCTGGCCACGATCTACCTCGCCGGCGAAGTGGTCGGGGCGTTGTTCTTCGGCAGCCTCTCCGACAAACTCGGCCGGCGGAACCTGTTCATGCTGACCCTGGCCGTCTACCTCGTGGGCAGCGGCCTGACCGCGCTGACCCTCGGCAACGGCGTGGGCTGGGTGATCTTCCTCTACGCCACCCGGTTCGTGGCGGGGATGGGGATCGGCGGCGAGTACGCGGCCATCAACTCGGCGATCGACGAGCTGATCCCGGCGCGCTACCGGGGCCGGGTGGACATCGCGGTGAACGGCACGTACTGGGCCGGGGCCGTGCTGGGCACGATCGGGACGTACATCCTGCTCAACCGGATGGACCTGTCACTGGGCTGGCGGCTGGGCTTCCTCATCGGGCCGGTGCTCGGGCTGGTGATCCTGCTGGTGCGGCGGCACCTGCCGGAGAGCCCGCGGTGGCAGATCATGCACGGCAAGGCCGACGCCGCCGAGGAGTCGATCGCCCAGATCGAGCGGGAAGTCGAGCACGGCGGCCGCAGCCTGCCGCCGGTCGACGAGAAGAAGGCCATCCACGTGACGCCCGCCGAGCGGATCGGGTACGTGGCCCTGGCCAGGGTGCTGTTCCGCGACTACCCGTCGAGGGCCGTGCTGGGCGCGTCGCTGATGATCAGCCAGTCGTTCCTCTACAACGCGATCTTCTTCACCTACACGCTGGTGCTCGGCAAGTTCTACGGGGTGTCGTCCGAGGCGACGCCGATCTACCTGATCGCGTTCGCGGTGGGCAACCTCGTCGGCCCGTTCACGATCGGGCACCTGTTCGACACCCTCGGCCGCCGCAAGATGATCTCGGGCACGTACGTGGTGTCGGGGGTCCTGCTGGCGGTGACGGCGGTGCTGTTCTACGCGGGCGCGCTCAACGCGGTCACCCAGACGATCGCGTGGTGCGTCATCTTCTTCTTCGCCTCCGCCGGCGCGAGCGCGGGCTACCTGACGGTGAGCGAGATCTTCCCCCTGGAGGTCCGGGCCAAGGCGATCGCGGTGTTCTTCGCGATCGCGCAGTGCTTCGGCGCACTGGGGCCGGTGATCTACGGCGCCCTGATCGGCACGGGCGAGCACCCCGTCCGCCTGTTCGTCGGCTACCTGCTGGGCGCGGCCGTGATGATCGCGGGCGGCCTGGTCGCCCGGTTCCTGGCGGTGGACGCGGAGGGCAAGTCGCTGGAGGACATCGCCGAGCCACTGGCGGCCGCGGGCCGTCGCGGGCGGACCCGCGCCGAGGGCGCCTCGTCGCCGTTCTCGACCTGACGGGCGGCGACCGGGGCGATGGGCAAGCGGTTCGAACCGGCGGTGGCCGCCTCCGGCCGGTGGGTGGACGAGGACGGCGTCCGCGCGCCGGGCGGGTCGGTGCACGCCTGGCGGCCGGGGACCAACCAGACGCTTTGCGGGATCCCCCTGCACAAGGCCGGCCTGGAGCGCTTCCCGCACGTGCTGTGGATCGACGCGCGGTGGCTGGCCGACACCACCGCCGAGCGGATCGTCCTCTGTCACCGGTGCTCCGCCGCCGCCGGCGACCGCCCCGGGCGGCGGCGGTGGACCCGGGACCGGCCCCGGCCCTGACCACGCGCCGGTTTAGACCCGGCGTCGCCCGGGTAGCCGGGCGCTGACGCGAGCGGGAGGTGACATGGGACCACGGCAGTGGCTCGAGTCCTGGCCCGTCTACCGCCAGCTCACCGGCACCGACCCCCTCGGCCGCGGCAAGGCCGCCGAATCGCCGCGCTCGGAGGCCCTGGCCCCGCGCACCGCGAGCGCCGACCGGGTGGCCAGGTCGGTCTGCCCCTACTGCGCCGTCGGCTGCGGGCAGCAGGTCTTCGTCAAGGACGAGCGGGTCGTGCAGATCGAAGGCGACCCGCACAGCCCGATCTCCCGCGGCCGGCTCTGCCCCAAGGGCTCGGCGAGCAAGCAGCTGGTCACCGGCCCGCAGCGCGAACGGAAGGTCCGCTACCGCGCGCCCTACGCCACCGAGTGGACCGAACTGGACCTCGGCACGGCCATGGAGATGGTCGCCGACCGCGTGCTCGACGCCCGCCGGAAGGGCTGGCAGGACACCGATGAGCACGGACGACCGCTGCGCCGCACCATGGGGCTGGCCAGCCTCGGCGGGGCCACGCTGGACAACGAAGAGAACTACCTGATCAAGAAGCTCTTCACGGCGCTGGGCGCGATCCAGATCGAGAACCAGGCCCGTATTTGACACTCCGCCACGGTTCCCGGTCTGGGGACTTCCTTCGGTCGCGGTGGCGCGACGGACTACCAGCAGGACCTGCAGAACTCCGACTGCGTCGTGATCATGGGCTCGAACATGGCCGAGGCGCACCCGGTGGGGTTCCAGTGGGTGATGGAGGCGAAGGCCCGCGGGGCCGAGGTGCTGCACATCGACCCGCGCTTCACCCGGACGAGCGCGCTGGCCGACGCCCACGTCCCGCTGCGGGCCGGCACCGACATCGCGTTCCTCGGCGGGGTGATCAACCACATCCTGAGCAACGACCTGGACTTCCGCGAGTACGTGGTCGCCTACACCAACGCCTCCTTCCTGGTGTCCGAGGACTACCGCGACACCGAGGACCTCGACGGCCTGTTCAGCGGCTACGACGAGGCCAAGGCCGCCTACGACCCGTCGACCTGGCACTACGAGAGCCTCCGGCAGGACGAAGACGGCGGCCACGGCAAGGAGACGTCGTCGTCCTACCAGCACGGCTCGGGCGGCCCGGTGCTCGAAGGCGGCAGCGAGGAGATCGCCGCCGACCCGACGCTGCAGCACCCGCGCTGCGTGTTCCAGATCCTGAAGCGCCACTTCGCCCGCTACACGCCGGAAATGGTCGAAGCGACCTGCGGGACGCCGAAAGAGCTCTTCCGGCGGGTCTGTGACGCCTGGACGCGCAACTCGGGCCGGGAACGCACCGCCGCGCTCGTCTACAGCGTCGGCTGGACGCAGCACAGCGTCGGCGCCCAGTACATCCGGGCCGGCTCGATCATCCAGCTGCTGCTCGGCAACATCGGGCGGCCCGGCGGCGGGGTGTTCGCGCTGCGCGGGCACGCCAGCATCCAGGGCTCGACCGACATCCCGACGCTGTTCAACCTGCTGCCCGGCTACCTGCCCATGCCGACGCCCGAGCAGGCCACGCTGGAGGACTACCTCGGCAGCGTCCGCGGCGACAAGCAGAAGGGCTTCTGGCGCAACGCCGACGCCTACACCGTCTCGCTGCTCAAGGAGTACTGGGGCGACAAAGCCACCCCGGACAACGACTTCTGCTTCGGCTACCTGCCGCGCATCAACGGCGACCACGGCACCTACCGCACGGTCATGGACATGGTCGACGGCAAGGTGTCCGGCTACTTCCTGCTCGGGCAGAACCCCGCCGTCGGGTCCGCGCACGGCCGGCTGCAGCGGCTCGGCATGGCCAACCTCGACTGGCTGGTCGTCCGGGACCTGACGATGATCGAGAGCGCGACCTTCTGGAAGGACGCGCCGGAGGTCGAGACCGGCGAGATCGTGCCGGAGCAGTGCCGCACCGAGGTGTTCTTCTTCCCGGCCGCCTCGCACGTCGAGAAGGAAGGGACCTTCACCCAGACCCAGCGCATGCTGCAGTGGCGCGAGAAAGCCGTCGAGCCCGCCGAAGACCAGCGGTCCGAGCTGTGGTTCTTCCACCACCTCGGCCGGCTGGTCCGGGAGCGGCTGGCCGGTTCCACCGACGAGCGCGACCGGCCGGTGCTGGACCTCGCCTGGGACCACGCGGTGCACGGCGACGAGCCGTCCGCCGAGGACGTGCTGCGGCGGATCAGCGGCCAGGACCTGACCACGGGCCGGGAGGTCGGCGGCTACCTCGACCTCAAGGCCGACGGCAGCACCTCCTGCGGCTGCTGGATCTACAGCGGCGTCTACGCCGACGGCGTCAACCAGGCCGCCCGCCGCAAGTCCCGCTTCGAGCAGGACCTGTACGCGCGGGAATGGGGCTGGGTCTGGCCGCTGAACCGGCGGGTGCTCTACAACCGCGCGTCCGCCGACCCGGCCGGGCGGCCGTGGAGCGAGCGCAAGGCCCTGGTGTGGTGGGACGCCGAGCGCGGCGAATGGACCGGCCACGACGTCCCCGACTTCGAGAAGACCAAGCCGCCGGACCACGTCCCGCCGCCGGACGCCGTCGGACCGGCCGCGCTGCGCGGCGACGACCCGTTCATCATGCAGTCGGACGGGAAGGCGTGGCTGTTCGCGCCGTCGGGACTGGCCGACGGCCCGCTGCCGGCGCACTACGAGCCGCACGAGTCGCCGTTCCGCAACCCGTTCTACGGCCAGCAGGGCAACCCGGCGCGGAAGGTCTACGGCCGCCGGGACAACCCGTCGCACCCGTCGCCGCCCGAAGCCGGGGGCGAGGTGTTCCCGTTCGTGTTCACCGCCGCGCGGCTGACCGAGCACCACACCGCGGGCGGGATGAGCCGGACGCTGCCGTACCTGTCGGAGCTGCAGCCGGACCTGTTCGTCGAGGTCTCCCCCGAGCTGGCCGAGCTGCGCGGGCTCGCGCACCTGGGCTGGGCCCACGTCGTCACGGCGCGGGCGGCCGTCGAGGCGCGGGTGTTCGTGACCGACCGGATGGCGCCGCTGCGGGTGCAGGACCGGGTCGTGCACCAGGTGTGGATGCCCTACCACTGGGGCGGCTCCGGGCTGGTCTCCCGCGACGTCGTCAACGACCTGTTCGGCGTGGTGGTGGACCCGAACGTGTTCATCCAGGAGAGCAAGGTCGCCACCTGCGACGTCCGGCCCGGGCGGCGGCCGCGCGGGGCCGAACTGCTCGCGTTGCTCGCGGAGTACCGCACGCGGGCGGGCATCACGCCGGAAACGGGTACCCGGGTGGCCACCGTGCACGACACCGAGCACGTCGAACCCGGCCACGCCACGGAGGACGGATCATGACGACGGAGAACCGGTTGTCCGGGCCGCTGCCGGACGTCGCGGGCGAGGCCGGGCACACCGGGCACCCGCCGCGCGTCGGGTTCTTCACCGACACGTCGGTGTGCATCGGCTGCAAGGCGTGCGAAGTCGCCTGCAAGGAGTGGAACAACGTCCCCGAAGACGGCCTCGACCTGCTCGGGATGTCGTTCGACAACACCGGCGCGCTCGGCGCGAACTCGTGGCGGCACGTGGCCTTCATCGAGCAGCAACGCCCGCTCGGCGCCCAGTCGCCGGGCCTCGACGGGCTGCCGACCGGCCCGTCCGCGATCGACGTGACGACGGCGTTCGTCGCCGACGAGCTGCGTGAGGCACCCCGCGGCGGCGGCGAGCTGGGCACCTCCGGCCTGCCCCGTGCGCCGGAAGACCTCGGCATGCCCTCGTTCGACCTGCCCGGCGCGCGGACCGGCACCGAGGGCCGGACGGACTTCCGCTGGCTGATGGCGTCGGACGTGTGCAAGCACTGCACCCACGCGGGCTGCCTCGACGTCTGCCCGACCGGCGCGCTGTTCCGCACCGAGTTCGGCACGGTGGTGGTGCAGCAGGACATCTGCAACGGCTGCGGCTACTGCGTTTCGGGCTGCCCGTACGGCGTCATCGACCGCCGCCCGGGCGACGGACGGGCGCAGAAGTGCACCCTCTGCTACGACCGCCTCCGCGACGGCCTCGAACCGGCGTGCGCGAAGGCCTGCCCGACCGACTCGATCCAGTTCGGCGAGCTCGACGAGCTGCGCGAACGGGCGGCCCGCCGGGTCGAGCAGCTACACGAGCGCGGAGTGCCCGAAGCCCGGCTCTACGGCCACGACCCGGCCGACGGCGTCGGCGGCAACGGCGCGTTCTTCCTGCTGCTGGACGAACCCGAGGTCTACGGGCTGCCGCCGGATCCGGTGGTGCCGACCCGCGAGCTGCCCGCGATGTGGAAGTACGCCGGGATGGCGGCATCGGCGCTGCTCGCCGCCGCGGTGGCGTCGTTCGGGAGGAGGCGCCGGTGACCGCCCGTGAACCGCGCAGCGACGCCGGGGCCGCCGACAAGGGTGCGGGGGTGTTCGGCCGCCGCGGCGGCGACCGTGACCACCACAGCGACACCGAAACCGCCGACAAGAGCGCGCGGGTGCTCGGCGGTCGCCGCGACCACCACCGCGACACCGGAACCGCCGACAAGGGCGCGCGGGTGTTCGGCCGGCGCAAACGTGGCGGCGCGCGCGAAGAACTGATGGTGCCCCCCGCCGAGTTCCGGTCGTACTACGGGCGGCCGGTGCTCAAGCCGCCGGTGTGGGAGTGGAAGGTTCCCGCCTACCTCTTCACCGGCGGGCTCGCCGCGGGTACGTCGCTGCTGGCCGCCGGGGCGGATCTGACCGGGCGGCCGGTGCTGCGGCGGGTGGGCCGGACCGGGTCGCTGGCCGCCCTGCTGGCCAGCGTCTACCTGCTGGTCGCCGACCTCGGACGGCCGGCGCGGTTCCACCACATGCTGCGGGTCGCGAAACCGACGTCGCCGATGAGCGTGGGCACCTGGGTCCTCAGCGCGTTCGGGCCGGGGATGGGCCTGGCCGCGGCCGCCGAGGTGCTGCCCGCCGGCCTGCGCCGCTCGCTGCCCGGGCGGCTGCTGCGCGCCGCGGCGCGGCCCGCGGGCCTGTCGTCGGCGGTCGTGGCGCCGGCCGTCGCGTCGTACACGGCGGTGCTGCTGTCGCAGACGGCGGTCCCCGCCTGGCACGCGGCCCACGCCCAGCTGCCGTTCGTGTTCACCGGCTCGGCGGCGGCGAGTTCGGGTGGCTTCGCGATGGCGCTGGTCCCGGTCGAGGAGGCGGGCCCGGCCCGGGCACTGGCGGCCTTCGGCGCGGCGATGGAGCTGGCGGCCTCCAAGGTGCTGGAGAAGCGGCTCGGCCTCACGGCGGAGGCGTACACGACCGGCAAGGCGCACCGGCTGCGGCGCTGGTCGGAGCGCCTGACGGCGGCGGGCCTGCTCGGGACGCTGGTCGGGCACCGCAGCCGCCCGGTCTCCGTGGCGGCCGGGGCGGCCCTGTTCGCCGGGAGCGCGCTGCAGCGGTTCGGCGTCTTCGAGGCGGGCGTGGAGTCCACAAAGGACCCCAAGTACGTCGTCGTACCGCAGCGGCAGCGCGCGGGACGGTCCTGACCGCGGAACCGCACGTCCGGCCGAGCGAGCCGCCGAGCGGGACCGGGCCGGCCGGGTGGTGGTCGGCGAACAGCTCGGAGCCGCCGCCGGCGGTGCGGAACCGGCGAGGTAGGCCCGGTCCACCGCGTGACTGCGAACAGCGACGCCGTCGCCGTCGCACTGAAGCCGGCCGAGCCACGTTCAGTCCACTATGGACACCCCGTGGTCAGCCTCGTTCGCTCCCCCGCAACCGGGGGAGCACGGACAGCCAGTCCAACGCCGCCTCGGCGCTCCGGTGGACCGGGAGCAGCTGCTCCAAGCCGAGCACCCGGATCGGCCGCCGCACCGCCCGGCCCGCCGCCGCGATCGCGAACGGCACCCCGCTCACGTGCGCCTCCGAGGCCGCCACCAGCAGTTCCGTGATCCCGCCCGCGCCGCAGAACGACACCCCGGACAGCTCCAGCACCAGGGCCCGCGGGGCGAGGTCGATCTCCTCGCCCAGCCGGGTCCGGAGCCTGCTCAGCACCGGCAGGTCTATTTCGCCGCGGATGGCGACGGTCGTCGCCTCCGCCGTCGCGGTCACCGACAGGGTCATCGCGGACGGGACGTCGACGCGAAACTGCGGAGCGGCGATCTGGTCGAGCACACAGCCTCCTCGAAGCGAGGGACGGCCGGGAGGCGGCCCCGCCTCCCGGTCCACCCACGGGACGGAACGCGCAGGGGGAGCCGGCGGGCGGCTGCCGGTTGAACCGCGATGCCCACACCGTACGCCTCTCCGGCCGCGACTTCCGCTCCACCACCGAAACCGTCGAACGCGGCGAATTCCCGGAATGCGTCTCCGCCGAGCCGGATAACGGTTCCCGATCCACTCGGCGCCGAAGCCCCACGAAGGCCGGTTCTCTGCTAAAAGTGCATCGTTTGGCCGACCGACGCAGGGGTATGGGTGGCTTTCGAGGAACAGCTCGTCAACGGGCGGTACCGGCTCTTGGGGCACCTCGGCCGCGGCGCGATGAGCCTGGTGTGGCGGGCCAGGGACGAGCGGCTGGACCGGGTGGTGGCCGTCAAGCAGTTCCTGCACGAGCCGGGCAAGGGCGGCGACGTCTGCGAGCGGGCGATCCGCGAGGCGCGGCTGGCTTCGCGGCTGCGGCACCCGCACGCCGTCGCGGTTTACGACGTGTTCGAGGACGCCGGCTCGATGTACCTGGTCATGGAGTACGTGGCCGCCCGTTCGCTGACCGACGTCCTGGTCGAACGCGGGCCGTTGCCCCGGTGCGACGTGCTGCGGCTCGGGCGGCAGATCGGCGCGGCGCTGGCCGCCGCGCACAGCGACTGGATCCTGCACCGGGACGTCACGCCCAACAACGTGCTCGTCACCGGCGACGGCACCGCCCGGATCACCGACTTCGGCGTGTCCCGGTCGCTCGGCGAGCACCCCGCCGCCGACGAAGGCGTCGTCGTCGGCACGCTCCCGTACCTGGCCCCGGAGGTCGCCCGGGGTGGCGAGGCCGGCCTGCCGTCCGACGTCTATTCGCTCGGCGCCACCCTCTACACCGCCCTGGAGGGCACGCCGCCGTTCGGGACCAGCGACGACCCGATCACGCTGCTCCGGCGGATCACCGAGAACCAGCTGACCCCGCCGCCGCACGGCGGCCCGCTGACCGCCGTGCTGATGCGGATGCTCGAACGGGATCCGGCCGCCCGCCCGTCGATGCAGGAGGCGGTGGAACTGCTCGCGGCCGTCGGCAAGCCGGTCGCGGCCACCGCGCCCCGCCGGTCCCGGCTCCGCCGCGCCGCCGTGACCGCGGCCGTCGCTGGCCTGGCGTCGGTGAGCGTGGCGGCCGGTCTCGCCCTCGCCGACCGGCCCGGGACCACCGCGGTGACCGTCGGACAGCCGCCGACGACGATCACCGCCGACCACACCGTCCACAGCACCACCACCGCCCCCGCGCCGGCCCGCGCCTCCGACGAGCCGGCGGAGCGCACCACCCCGCCCGCGCCGGGCGGCTGCACCGCGCGCTACGAGGTGACGAACGCCTGGCCGGGCGGCGCCCAGGCGCAGGTCACCGTGCACAACGACCGGCCGACGCGGCTGACCGGGTGGACGGTGACGTGGGTGCAGCCCGGCGGGGCCGGCATCCGGGACCTGTGGAACGGCACCCTGAGCCAGACCGGCTCGTCGGTCACCGTCTCCGACGCGGGCTGGAACGCCCTGGTCGAGCCGGACGGCTCGGCTTCCTTCGGGTTGAACCAGGACATCACGGCAGGCGGCCCCGCCGTTCCGGTCCTCAGCTGCCGGACCAACTGATTCGTTATCGTTCCGACACAACCGGATCGCCGATTCTTCCGTAGCGGCCGGTTTCGTTTCCGGTATCCGGAACGAATTCATCGAACGCCTTTTCCTGCCCCACCCAGGTGAGTGAATGCGGCCGACGAGCCGAACTGCGCGCCGGAACCGCCCGTGTCCCCTGTCGACGGAAGCGACAGAGGGGAGCGTGCCCGTGCGCGAAGGGGCAGTGATCGCCGGCCGGTACCGCGTGCTCGGCCGGGCGGGTCACGGCGCGATGGGAGCCGTGTGGCGGGCGAAGGACGAGCGGCTCGACCGCCTCGTCGCGATCAAGCAGCTGTTCCCGGACTCCCCCGCCGATCCGGCGGCCGCGGAACGCACGCGCGAGCGGACGCTGCGGGAGGCCCGGGTCACCGCCCGGTTGCGCCACCCGCACGCGGTCGTCGTGTACGACGTCGTCGAGCAGGGCACCGCCGCCTACATCACGATGGAGTACCTGCCGGCGCGCACGCTGACCGCCTTGATCGAGGAGCAGGGGCCGCTGGCGCCGGCGTACGTGGCCGAACTGGGTGTCCAGCTCGCCTCGGCGCTGGCCGCGGCGCACGCGGAAGGCGTGGTGCACCGCGACATCAGCCCGAACAACGTCCTGGTCACCCCCGACGGCTCGGCGAAGATCACCGACTTCGGGGTGGCCCACGCGCGCGGGGAAGGCACCGCCACCGGCCGCGGGCTGGTCGTCGGCACGCCGGCCTACCTCGCCCCGGAGGTCGCGGACGGCGCCGAACCCGGCTTCCCCGCCGACGTCTACTCGCTCGGCGCGACGCTCTACACCGCGCTCGAAGGGCGGCCGCCGTTCGGCACCGACGAGAACCAGCTGGCCCTGCTCAAGCGCGTCGGCGCCGGTGCGATCACCCCGCCCGCCACCAGCGGGCCGGTCACCGACGCCGTCCTCCGGCTGCTCCACCGCGACCCTTCCGGGCGCCCCCCGATGGCCGGGGCGGCCCGGCTGCTGACCCGCGCCACCGCCCCTGGCGTGGTCCCGGTGGCGGCCCCGGTGGACAGCGCGCCCGCACCGGCCCGCCGTCGCCGCTCCCGGGCGGCCTTCGCCGGGACGGCGCTGGTGCTGGCGGCGGCCGCCGTCGTGACCGCGGCGGCGTCGATCCCGCCCGGCCGGGAGCCCGCGAGCGCGGCGGCCCAGCTCGCGTCGGCGCCGTCCGCCACCGCGGCCACGACCCCGCCGGCGTCGCCGTCGGCGGGGCCGCCCGGCTGCGCCGCGCGCTACCAGGTGGTGAAGTCGTGGAACGGGGGTTTCCAGGGGCTGGTGACCGTCCGCAACAGCGGGCGAGCCGAGGTCACCGGGTGGACGGTCAGCTGGCCGACCCCGGCCGGGACGAGCATCGACGACCTCTGGAACGGCAGGCTGGTGCGGACCGGTGCCTCCTCGGCCGTCGCGAACGCCGAGTGGAATGCGGTGCTGAAGCCGGGCGAATCGACCACCTTCGGCTTCGTCGCCCTGTCCCGCGGCGGCCACCGCGGGATGCCGGTGACCGACTGCCGTCCCGGGCAATGAATCGGCCCTCGAGGCGTTTTCGATCACCCGACGATGGTGTCTTGACCGGCCGCGTTGACCGGCATTAAGGTCGGCACCCACCCCTTCGTGTTAGCGCTAACTTCCGGCCGGACAACGGATCGGACAATGGGTCTCGAGAAAGTCCTCACCAAATGACGAACTTCCGCGACGTGGCGGACGGGCCGGCCGGCGGCGGCCGCGGCGCGGTGACGATCACCGACGTGGCGAACGCGGCCGGCGTCTCGGCGAGCACCGTGTCCTACGTGATCACCGGGAAGCGGACGATCTCCCCGGCCACCCGGCGCCGGGTCGAGGAAACCATCCGCGCCCTCGGCTACCGGCGCCGCGGCGGCTCGCCGTCGCCCCGCGCCGGTGTCCTCGCGGTGGCGGTGCCACCGCTGGGCGACCGGCAGCTGGGCATGGAGATGGAGTTCTTCTCCGCGGCCGCGGGCGCGGCCCGCGAACTCGGGTTCGACCTGCTCCTGGTCACCGACGACGAGGGCACCTCGGGCCTGCACCGGGTGACGTCGGCCGCGCTGGCCGACGCGGTGATCGTGCTGGACGCCGGCGACGACGACCCGCGCGTGCCCGTCCTGCTCGCCTCCGGCCGTCCCGCCGTGCTGGTCGGCGCGCCGGGGGAACACCACGGGCTGGCGTCGGTGACGGTCGACTTCGCGCCGGCCGGCCGGGCCTGCCTCACCCACCTCGCCGACCTGGGGCACCGGTCGGTCGCCCACCTCGGGCCGCCGGCCACGCCGCCCGGCCCCCGGCTCCGGTCGCTGCGGGGCTTCGTGGAGAGCTTCCACGCCGCCGCCGGCGAACGCGGCGTGAAAGCGATTTCCCGCCCCCTTCCCCCGGAGGCCCGGGCGGCGGAACCCCGGGCCCCGCTGTCCGCGCCGACGGCCGGAGACGTCGCCCGCTGCCTGGACGAGCTGCTCGCCGACGGCGGCCCGACGGCGCTGGTCGTGCACGACGAAGCCGCCCTGCCCTTGGTCATGGGCACCCTCCGGCAGCGCGGGCGGCAGGTACCCGGCGACGTCTCCGTCGTCGCGGTCTGCTCGGACACCGTGGCGGCCCGGCAGCGCATCCGGCCCACGGCGGTGGTGCTCCCGGCGGCCGAGCTGGGGGTGCTGTCGGTCCGGCGCGCGGTGCGCCAGCTCGACGGCGGGCCTGCCGCCGAACCCGGCACCGTGGTCCCCGCGTTCGTCACCGGCGAGAGCACCGCGGCCGCCCCCGCCGTCCGGCACGGGTGACGTCGCCCGTCGGACGGCTGCCACCCGGCTGCCCCGTTCGACGCGGATCGGCGTTCCGTCCGCAGCCGAAGGAAGCCCAGCCGGAAGAACCGCCGGCGGGTTCACCGCGGCGCGGTTTCCGCCGCGCTCCCGCAGGATTCGCGCACCACGAGCGTCGGCCACAGCTGCAGCCGGTGCACGGGCCGCTCGGTCGTGTCGGCGAGCCGGGCCAGCGCGAGCTCGGCGGCCACCGCGCCGAGCCGGTGCTTCTGCGGGCACACCGCGGTCAGCGGCGGGTCGGACGCCGCCGCGACCTCGTCGTCGTAGGAAACCACCGCGAGCTCACCGGGCACCGCGATGCCGCCGTCCCTGGCCCGTTCGATCAGGCCGATCGCCTCCCGGTCGGCGTGCACGAGCAGGGCACGGACGCCCGCCCGGCGGCAGCGCTCCAGCAGGGCGTCGTACTCGCGTGCCCAGCCCGCGGAGCCGTAGGCCGGGACGTCGAGGTCCAGCGCCGTGGCCGCGTCCAGGCCCAGGGAGGCGATCGTCTCGCGCCAGCCGGTGCGCACGGCCGGGCTGTGCGGGCTGGACCGCGACGCGACGAGCCCGACCCCGCGGTGGCCGAGGGACACCAGGTGCCGGACGGCGAGTCCCGCGCCGAGCGCGTGGGCCGTCGTGGCCGCGTCCAGGGCGAGGGTGGGCAGCTCCGGGGGCGGCACGCGCTCGACGAGAACGACCGGGACGCTCAGCGAGCCCAGCCAGCGCAGCAGGTCCAGCGCGCCGCGGCCGCTGGTGGCCGGCGCGACCAGCAGCGTCTGCACACCGCGTTCGAGGAGCTTCGTGATCTGGCGGCGGTCCTCGGCCGCGTCGTAGCTGGACGCGCGCAACACGAGCCGCCCGCCCGCGGTGGCCACTGTGGACTGTGCACCTTGGACGACCGTGGGCCAGTAGTACTCCACCGACGGGGCGACCATGCCGACCAGCGCACCGGGGGCGGCCGGGCCGAACACCGACGCGGCGCGCCCGGGCTCGGGGTGGCCGCCGCGGGGCCGGGTCAGCGTGACACCGCCGTGCACGCGGGTCAGCAGGCCGCGGTCGGCCAGCTCGGTGACGTCCCGGCGCACGGTGACCGCGGTGACGCCCAGCCGCTCGACCAGCTCGGTCAGCCGGACCGCGCCGTGTTCGCGCACCAGCGACAGGATCAGCTGGTGCCGCTCGGAGGCGAGCATCACCGGACCCGCTCCAGCCGCACCGAACGGATCCAGCGCGGCACGCCCGGGTACGCCCCGGCGAGGTCCGCGGACAGCGCGGCCCCAGCCGCGGTGGGCTCGAACCGGACGTCTCGCGCGCGGGAGGCCGCGCCCGGTTCCTGCGTGACGCCCGGCTCGGGGACGTTGTGCCACTCGCCGCGCAACGGCCAGGCCCGGTAGCGGTCCGGCCCGAAGCTGCTCGCGGTGTAGGTCGGCTGGCCCGCGTGGGCCACGACGTCGACCGCCACCCAGTAGGACCCGACGTCGAGGTGGTTGTGCCGCTCCCCGTTGTGCCCGGCCTTGACCGCCATCGTCAGCCCGCGGGAGGAACCGGCGCGTTCCCGGGCGACGAGCACCGGCACCCGCGGCAGCCATTCCTCCCGGGCCGGCCAGGTCGGCTCGGGTTCCGCCGCCGGCGCCGTCCGCCCGCCCGCGCGCGCCCGGCTCACCGCGTGCGCCCGGACGTCGGCGTCGCCGAGGCGCTTCCCCCACCGGTGCAGGACGTGCCACGGCTGGGCCGGTGACAGCCGGGCCGGCGCGTCCCTGGCGTTGACGTAGGCGTCGCCGCCCAGGTGGATCCGGTGCGGGAAGCGGACCAGCGGGGCCGGCACGGGCAGGTCCCGCGCGTCGGCACCGGTCGCGACGGCCGGCAGGTCGAGCCACTCCAACGCGGGCCTGCGCACGGGAAGGTCGTCGAAGAGCGCACGCAACACCAGGGTCCCCTTCGATCCTGATCGGTTGTGATCGCTTTTGACCTGAATTGTTGACTCGCACTATGGCACACCCCGACAGTGACAGCCATCACTTCGACGGAGGAGCAATGACGCTTCGGGAATCGGCGGGGCTGAACCGCCGGAGGTTCCTCTCGGCCACGGCCGGGCTCGCCGCCGGCGGGCTGCTCGGCGGCTGCGCGTCGTCGACCACGGCGTCCGGTGCCACCCGCGTGCGCGTCTGGTCGTGGCTCACCGGCATGGACAAGTACGTCGCCGGGTTCAACGCCGCGCACCCGGGCATTGCGGTGGAGCTCAACGTGATCGCGAGCGGGCTCAAGGGCGGTTACGCCCAGCAGACCAACGCGCTGCGCGCCCACAACGCCCCCGACATCCTGCACGCGGAGTACCAGGGCCTGCCGCAGCTGCTCACCACGGGCGGGCTGCGGGACCTCACCGGCGACGTCGCGGACCTGGAACACGGCTACTCCCCCGCGGCCTGGCAGGGCGTGCGGCCCGGCGGCCGCACGTGGGCGGTCCCGATGGACGTCGCCCCGATGGTCTTCTACTACCGCAAGGACCTCTTCGACCGGCACGGCATCGCGGTGCCGCGCACGTGGGACGAGTTCCGGACCGCCGCGCGGGCGGTGAAGAAGGCCGACCCGGCGGCGCGCGTGACGACGTTCCCGCTCAACGACGGCTCGTTCTTCGCCGGGATGTGCTGGCAGGCGGGCGATCCGTGGTGGCGGATCGACGGCGGCTCGTGGCGGGTGGACATCAGCGGCGAAGGCACCCTGCGCACCGCGGACTACTGGCAGGGCATGATCCGCGACGGCCTGGTCGCCACGGCGCCGACCGGCGACCAGGAGTGGATCGGCGCCATGCACACCGGCCGGCTGTGGGGCCTGCTCGGCGCGTCCTGGAGCGTCGGCTCGCTGGCGAAGTCCATCCCGCGGGACAGGAACCGGTGGGCGGTCACCACCATGCCGACCTGGGACGGCGTCCCCGCCAACGGCGTGCAGGGCGGCAGCGCGTTCGCCGTCTCGGCCGAAAGCGAGGTGGCGGACGCGGCCGTGACGTTCCTGCGCTGGCTGAGCACCGACCCGGCCGTCGCGAAGATCGGCACCACGTTCACGACGCCGTTCCCCGGCTACCTGCCGAGCCGGGACGTCGCCCGGAAGGCCTACCAGGGCGGCTACTTCCTCGGCGCCCCGGTCTACGACGTGCTCGACGAAGCCGCCCGGCGCGTCCCGGACTGGACGTGGGGCCCCAACGCCCTGCGGATCTTCTCCACCGTCGTCGACCGCATGAGCGGGGTGAAGACGGGCGGCACGACCCTGGCCACCGCCGTCCGCCGGACGCAGTCCGACGCCGTCGCCGCCCTGCGCGAACGGGGATTGACCGTGCTGGAAGGGAAAGCCTGATGACCGTCCTCACCCCCGAGCGGGCCGCGAGCGCGGCGCCGGCCCGTCCCGGCGCCCCGGCGCGCGACCGCCGTGGCCGCGGCCGCGCCGGCCTCGTGCTGGCCGCGCCGTTCGCGATCCTGCTGACCGCCACCGTGCTCGTCCCGATCGGGTACGCGCTCTACCTCAGCCTGTTCACCGATCGCCTGTCCGGCTTGGGTTTTTCCGGCCCGACCCCGGCCTTCGTCGCCCTCGGCAACTACGTCGACGTGCTCACCGACAGCGCCTTCCACGCGAGCCTCGGCAATGTGGCGCTGTTCGTCCTGGTCCACATCCCGATCATGCTCGGCCTGGCGCTGCTGCTGGCCCTGCTCGTCGATTCCGCCGTCGTGCGGCTCAAGCGGGTGTGGTCACTGGCGGTCTTCCTGCCCTACGCGGTGCCGACCGTGATCACCGGGCTCATCTGGGCCTACCTCTACAGCCCGGGCTCCGGGCTGACCGCGCTCCTGCCGTTCGACCCGCTGGGCAAGACCGGCATCCTGCCGTCGATCGTCACCATCGCGACCTGGCAGTGGGTCGGCTACAACATGATCATCTTCTACACGGCGCTGCAGGCCGTCCCGCGCGACGTCCTCGAGGCCGCGCGGGCCGACGGCGCCGGCGGGTTCCGGACGGCCTGGTCGGTCAAGGTCCCGATGATCCGCCCGACCGCGTTCGTCGCCCTCGTGTTCACCGTCATCGGGTCCCTGCAGCTGTTCACCGAACCCCTGGTGCTGCGCGGGTTCACCGGTTCGGTGACGAGCACCTGGTCCCCGAGCCTTTATGTGTACGAAGCCGCCTTCATCGCCAACGACTACGGCCGCGCCGCCGCCGCGTCGGTACTGCTCGCGCTGGTTTCCGCCCTGCTCTCGGCGCTGGTCATGCGCCTGTCCGCCCGGAGGTCCCGGTGACCCTCTCCCCCGCAGGTTCGCGGTGGACGTCCCGCACGGTCGTGCACGTCCTGCTGGTGCTGGCCGCGCTGTACGCGGTCCTCCCGCTGGTCTGGCTGGTCACCTCGGCCACCAAGTCCGTCGGCGACTTCTCCACGACCGGCGCTTTCGAATTCGGGCAGTTCACCTTGGGCGCGAACCTCAGCGCGTTGTTCACGCAGGAGAACGGCGTCTTCCTCGCCTGGGTCCGCAATTCGCTGCTCTACGCCGGCCTCGGCGCGGTGCTCGGCTCGCTGATCTGCGCCGCCTGCGGGTACGCGATCGCGAAGCTCGACTTCCCGGGCCGCCGCGCGCTGTTCGCGGTGACGCTGACCGGGGTCCTCGTGCCGACCACCGCGCTGGCCCTGCCGCTGTACCTGCTGGCGGCGCAGCTGGAGGTCGTCGGCACGTTCTGGGCGGTGTTCATCCCCTTGCTCACCAACCCCTTCGGCGTCTACCTCGCCCGCGTCTACGCCGAGGCCGCGGTGCCGGGCGAGGTGCTCGAAGCCGCCCGCACCGACGGCGCCGGCGAACTGCGGACGTTCTTCACCATCGGGCTGCCGATGATGCGGCCGGGCCTGGTGACGATCTTCCTGTTCCAGTTTGTGGGGATCTGGAACAACTTCTTCCTGCCGCTGGTGATGCTGACCGATCCCAAGCTGTTCCCGATGAGCCTCGGCCTGTACCAGTGGAGCACGCGCGTGACCCAGTTCCCGCAGTACAACCCGCTCGTCATCACCGGCTCCCTGCTGGCCGTGCTGCCGCTGGTGGTGGCGTTCGTCCTGCTGCACCGGCAATGGCGGTCCGGGCTGGCCGCGGGCAGCGTCAAGTGACGCGCCGCCCGGAGACCCTGCTGGTGATGGCGCGGGACACGGCGGCCCTGCAGTTCGGCGAAGCGGAACTGGCCCGGCTGCGCGCCACCGCGCGGCTGGGCGAGCCGCTGTGCGCCGACGAACTCGCCTCGGCGCCGGTGCGCGCGCGGCTGGCCGAGGTGGAGGTGCTGATCACCTCGTGGGGCTGTCCCCCGCTCGACGACGCCGTCCTGCGGGCCGCGCCGCGCCTGCGGGCGGTGCTGCACGCGGCCGGCAGCGTCCGCGACCACGTCGGCGCGGCGGTGTTCGACCGCGGCCTGCTGGTCACCACGGCCGCCGACGCCAACGCCGAGCCGGTCGCCCAGTACACCCTTGGCGCGATCCTGTGGGCGTTCAAGAAGGTGCCGTTCCTGGCCGCCGACGCCCGGAAGTTCCGGGACGACTGGGGCTACCGCGACCAGCGGGGCGAGCTGTCCGGCCGGGACCGCACGGTGGTGCTCGTCGGGTTTTCCCGGGTCGGGCGCCGGGTCGCCGCGCTGCTGCGGCTGCTGGACCTGGCCCGGGTGCTCGTCGTCGACCCGGTGGCCGACGCGGGCGAGATCCGGGCGGCCGGCGCCGAGCCCGCGTCCCTGGCGGACGCGCTGCCGCGGGCGGACGTGCTGAGCCTGCACGCGCCTTCGCTGCCCGAGACGCGGCACATGATCGGCGCCGCCGAACTGGCCGCCCTGCCGTCCGGCGCGGTGCTGGTCAACACCGCGCGGGGGGCGCTCGTCGACACCGCGGCCCTCGAACACGCCTGCGTCGCCGACGGCCTGCACGCCGTCCTCGACGTCACCGAGCCGGAGCCGCTGCCCGCCGGCTCCCCGCTCTACGACCTGCCGAACGTGGTGCTCACCCCGCACATCGCGGGCTCGCTGGGCTCGGAGACCCGCCGGATGAGCGCCGAGGCGCTCGGGGAGCTCGAGCGCTACGCCGCCGGCCTGCCGCCCCGGGCCCCGGTGACCCGGCATTCCCTGGCGGTGCAGGCATGACGGCCGTCGAAGACCGCCGGCTGTCGCCGTACACCGGCTGGACCCGCGAGCACTACGCGGCGCTGGCGGACCGGCTGCTCGCGGCGGCCGGCCGCCACCGCTCCCCGGCGGGCGCCCGGATCGACCTGCCCGGCCCGGCCAGCCGCAACGGCCGCGTCTCGGACGGGCTGGAGGGGTTCGCCCGGACGTTCCTGATCGCCGGGTTCCGCGTCGCCGGGGAGGGCGGCGCGGACCCGGGCGGGGTCCTCGAGCACTACGCGCGCGGGCTGGCCGCCGGCACCGATCCGGCCAGCCCCGAGGCGTGGCCGCGGCCCGACGAGCTGGGCCAGGCCAAAGTGGAGGCCGCGTCGATCGCGCTGGTGCTGCAGCTGACCCGGCCGTGGCTGTGGGACCGCCTGGACGACGTCGTCCGCGAGCGGGTCGTCGCCTGGCTCGCGACGGTGATCGGGCAGCCGTACCCGCCGATCAACTGGGTGTGGTTCCGGATCGTCGTGGAGTCGTTCCTGCGCGAGGCGGGCGGCCCGTGGTCGGCGGCGGACATCGAGGAGGACCTCGCCGTGCACGCGTCGCTGCGGCGGCCCGGCGGCTGGCTCAGCGACGGCGACGAGCGCGCCTACGACCACTACACGGGATGGGCGCTGCACCTGTACCCCCTGCTGTGGACGCACTTGTTCGACGTCACCGGCACGCTGTGCCCCGGTTCGCTGCGGCACCGGTGGGGCGCGGACCTGCGGGAGTACCTCGACGACGCCGTGCGGCTGGTGGGCAGCGACGGCTCGCCGCTGCTGCAGGGCCGCAGCCTGGTCTACCGCTTCGCCGCCGCGGCGCCGTTCTGGGCCGGCGCGCTGACCGGGACTTCGCACCTGTCCCCCGGTCTGACGCGCCGGGTGGCGGGTGGGATGGTCCGGCACTTCGGCGCGCCCGGCGATCTGCTCAGCCTGGGCTGGCACCACGCCTGGCCGGCGATGCGCCAGGCGTACTCCGGGCCCGGCTCGCCGTACTGGGCGGCCAAAGGCCTGCTGGGGCTGGCCCTGCCGGCGCACCATCCCGTGTGGACGGACGTCGAGGAGCCGCTGCCGATCGAGACCGGCGACGTCGCCCGCGTCGTCACCGCGCCCGGCTGGCTGGTTTCGGGACGGCGCCGCGACGGGATCGCGCTGGTGGTCAACCACGGCACGGACCACGCGCGCCCGGGCGACCCGCGCGCCGACGCGCCGCTCTACGCCCGCCTCGGCTATTCGACGGCGACGGTGCCGCCGCGGGGTTTCGTCCCGGACAACACGGTGGTCGTGCTGGACGCCGGGGGCCGGGCGAGCCACCGGGCGGGGTTCTCGACGTGCTACGCGACCGAACTGCCGGGCGGCGTGCTGGCGGCGGCGTCCCAGGGCCGGGTCCGCTGGGTCGACACGGCCGGGGACGACTCCCCCGACCACGGCTCGGGCCGCAGCGGGCCGGTGGTGCCGGGGCCGGTGCTGACGGTGGCGTCCGTGGTGCGGTGGGGCGTCGAGGTCCGGCTCGCGCGGCTCGACGGCGCTCCCGCCGGGCCGGTGCGGCTGAGCGGCTGGCCGGTCTCGCACGCGACCCGACCGGTGACCGAGCCGGGGGTGGCCGCCGCGCGGACACCGCAGCTGCGGTCGCGGGTGCGTCCGCTGCGCGGCTTCACCACGGCGGACGTGGCCGTCGAAACCGGCACTTCCCCCTTGGGCGAGTGGACCGCGATCCCGTACGTCGCCACCGAAGGGCCGCCGGGAGCGGTGCTCGCCGCGATCGTGGTCCTGGACCGCGGTGGCCCGGACGAACCCGATCCGTCCCTGGCGATCGCCGAGGACGGCCACGGCGGTCACCGCGTCACCTTGACGTGGCCCGACGGTGTCACCGCGGAAGCCGCCCTGCCCGCGGCCGCGTCCTGAGAGCCCGGTTCCGCACCGAATGTCCTATTGACCGCGTCCCGCCCCATCCTGTTCCATTTTGTTGGGTTCTGTCCGAACCTTGTCGGAACATGGAGGTTCCTGCCGTGCGGCTGCGCACTCTGGGTGTGGTTCTGTTGGCTCTCGCGGGCACCCTGGTGCCCGCCGGCCCCGGCCACGCGGCGGCCGCACCGCCGGCCGACGTCTACTCCTACCTCGAAGACCCGCGGAAGGTCGGTGAAGGCCAGGAGCCGCCGCACGCGTTCCTCGCTCCGCACGCCGACGTCGAGTCCGCCGTCCGGGGGCGGGAACAGACGCCGTTCACGAAGACGCTCGACGGGAAGTGGCGGATCGCCATGGCGGACAACCCCGCCCAGGTGCCCGCCGGCTTCCACGCCGACGGGTACGACACGTCCGCCTGGCGCGAGGTCTCCGTGCCGCACACCTGGCAGACCGACGGCCTCGACCACCCCGTCTTCCGCAACATCGCCACCGAGATCCAGCCGGACGCCCCGCCCAGGGTCCCCCGGGACGTCAACCCCACCGCCGCCTACACCCGCGACTTCGACCTGCCCGCCGGCTGGGCGCAGCGGCGCACGGCCCTGCGCTTCGACGGCGTGACGTCGGCGTACTTCGTGTGGGTCAACGGCCAGTACATCGGCTACGACCAGGGCGGCTACACCCCGGCGGAGTTCGACGTCTCCGCCGCCCTGCGGCCCGGCCCCAACCGGCTCGCCGTCCAGGTGCACCGCTGGAGCGCGGGCGCCTACCTCGAGGACTACGACCAGTGGCGGTACGCGGGCATCTTCCGGTCGGTGACGCTCACCTCCACGCCCGCCACCCACGTCCAGGACGTCACGCTGCGGACCGATCTCGACGCGGCGTACACCGACGCCGTCCTCTCCGCCGCCGTCGAGATCGCCCGCGGACCGGGCGGCACCACGGGGAAGCACACCGTCGGGCTCAGCCTCCGCGACGCGGACGGCAAGGAGGTCGGCGCCACCGCCCGGGACGTCGAGGTCGGGGACGCCGGCGCCGCGGTCACCCTCACCGTGGGAGTGCGGAACCCGGCCAAGTGGACCGACGAGACGCCGAACCTCTACACGACCGTGCTGACCCTCGCCGGCCCGGACGGCCGGACCACCCACATCACCCGCGAAACCACCGGCTTCCGCGAGATCGAGATCCGCGACCGGCAGCTGCTGGTCAACGGCAAGCGCGTGCTCTTCAAGGGCGTCAACCGCGCCGAGACCGACCCGGACCACGGCCGGCACGTGCCGCGCCGGGCGCAGGAACGCGATGTGGCGCTGATGGAGCAGCTCAACGTCAACGCCGTCCGCACGTCGCACTACCCGTCCGACCCGTACTTCTACCGGCTGGCGGACGAGCACGGCCTCTGGATCGACGACGAGGTCGACATCGAGACGCACAACCACGAAAACTGCGCGAACTGGTGCCAGGCGAACCAGCCCGAGTGGCGGGACGCGTTCCTCGACCGGCTGATCGGCATGGTGGAACGCGACAAGAACCACCCCAGCGTCTTCCTGTGGGACACCGGCAACGAAGCCGGCCTCGGCGCCCACCACCACGCGATGGCGGACTGGCTGCGGGCCAACGACCCGACCCGCCCGATCTACCACCAGTCCAACAACCCCGACGGCGACGCGCCCTTCGCCGACGTCTGGGGCCCGCGGTACCCGTCGCCGGAGAAGTTCGCCGAGCAGGCGAAGAACACCACGAAACCGCTGATCTTCGGCGAGTACGCGCACGCGATGGGCAACAGCCTCGGCAACTTCCGCGAGTTCTGGGACATCATCCGCGCGCACCCGCAAACGCAGGGCGGGTTCGTCTGGGACTGGGCCGAGCAGAACATCCGGCAGCCGGTCCGCCTCGTCCCCGACGTCTCCGGGCACGGCATCTCCACCCACCTTTCCGGCGCGGCGAAGCTCGTCGACGGCCACCGCGGGAAGGCACTGGAACTGTCCGGTTTGGACGACTTCGCCGAGGTCTACCGCGACCGCCGGCTGGACCTCACCGGCACCGCGCTGACCCTGGACGCCTGGGTCAAGCCGGGCAAGTGGACCGGCCAGTTCCCGATCATCGCCAAGGGCGACCACCAGTACACGCTGAAGCTGAAGAACGAGACGACGCTGGAGTTCTTCATCCACAGCGGCACGTGGATCGCCGTCCAGGCCCCGGTGCCGGCGGACTTCTACGGCAACTGGCACCGCGTCAGCGGCACCTACGACGGCACCGCGCTGCGGCTGTACCTCGACGGCCGCGAAATCGGGCAGAAGGCGTTCAGCGGCCCGATCGACTCCTCCTCCGCCGAGGTGAACATCGGGCGCGACTTCGAGACGTCGTGGAACGACCCCTCGAACATCGGCTGGCTGGCCCGGGGGGTGGTGGACGACGTCCGGATCCACGACCGCGCGCTCACCGCGGCCGAGCTCGCGGGACCGGAGCCGGCGCCGGGCGCGCTGCTGGCCCTCGACTTCGACAGCGTGACCGAGCGGGGCACGTACCTGTCCTACGGCTCCAGTCTGTCCGGAGTGGACGGTCTGATCGGCTCGGACCGCAGGCCCCAGCCGGAAACCGCGCAGCTGGCGTGGGCGCACCAGCCGCTGCGGTTCGCCTACGCCGGCGGCGTGCTGTCGGTGACCAACGAACGCCAGTTCAGCGACACCTCCGACGTCGGTCTCCGGTGGCGCGTCACCGAAGGCTCGAAGACGGTCAAGAGCGGCGAGCAGCCCCTGCGCGTCGCGGCGGGGACCACCGGCCGGATTCCCCTGCCGGTCACCGCCGGCGACCGCGAAACCTTCCTCACCGTCGAGGCGGTCGTCAAGGCCCCGCGGCCGCTGCTGCCCGCGGGTCACGTCCTGGCGCACGACCAGTTCCCGCTCGGCGGCACGCGGGTGCCCGGCCTCGACCAGGCCCCGCCCGGCTGGGGCCGGGTGACGGCGCGGGAGACCGGGAACGCGGTCGCCGTCCAGGCCGGCCCGGTCGGCTACGAGGTGGACAAGCGCAGCGGGACGCTGTCGTCGATGAAGTCGTGGGGCCGGGAACTGCTGGCGAGCGGGCCGAAGCTCGACGCGTGGCGCGCCCCGATCAGCAACGAGACGTTCGCCTGGGGCCGGGCCGAGGGCGAGGACTGGCGCAAGCTCGGCCTCGACCGCCTGCGGACGACGGTCGCCGGCGTGCGGGTCGAGCGCGCGGGCGGCAGCGTCAGCGTCGTGGTCGACAGCCGGGTGGCCGCACCGGACGTGACGGGCGCCTGGTTCGACCAGACGATGACGTACACGGTGGACTCGGCGGGCGTGCTGCGCCTGGGCCACGAGGTGACGCCGCAGGGCGCGCTGCGCACGCTGAACTACCTGCCGCGCATCGGGCTGTCACTGGGCGTCCCGGACAGCTTCACGCGGTTCAGCTGGTACGGCCGGACCGCCGAGAGCTACGTCGACCGCAGGGACGGCACGCCGATCGCGGTCAACAGGTCCACTGTGGACGAGCAGTACACGGACTACCACCGCCCGCAGGACCACGGCAACCACACCGACACGCGCTGGGCGTTGCTGACCGACGGCCGCCGGTCGGGGCTGCTGGTGAGCGGGGCAACGGACGTCAGCGTCACGCCGTACGACGACCTGGACCGGGCGGCCTACCCGTTCCAGCTGCGGCGCAACCCGGGCTGGTTCACGCTGCACGCCGACCACGCGGCCACCGGCGTGGGCGACACCCCGAACCCGGTGCGGGAGAAGAGCCAGGTGGCGGCGGACACGACGTACGGGTACACCCTGACGATGCGCCCGCTGAGCTTGACCGAGGCGCTGACCGGCCTGCCCGCGGGCGGCTGACCCGGGATCGCGCGGGCGGAGGAGCCGCACCGCCGGCCGGCCGCCGCGGCGCGGCTCCTCCGCGAGCTCAGGCGGCCGTCGCCACCGGTTCCCCGGCCGGGACGGTGTGCCGGCGGCGAGACGGCACCAGCATCGTCGGGTGGGCGACGCTCCAGGCCGCGGACCGGCAGATCAGCTCCTTGATCCGGGCGGCCGTCCGCCCGGTCACCGCGGAGGGCTTGACCTGGTCGTCCGGGGTCACGGGCTGGATGACCGCGTCGTGGCGGCCGAGGCTCACGCACTGGACCGAGTAGCCGATCTTGTTCCCGGGCACCGGGCGCCCGGTCAGGCGGGCGGCGATGACGTCGGCCGCCAGCTGTGCCGTCGGGATCCCCGAAGCGCAGGACATCCGCAGCGGCGTGCCGTTCGCGCCCCGGGCGTACGCGGCGTCCCCGACGGCGTAGACGTCCGGGTGCGAGACCGACCGCATCGTGTCGTCGACGACGATCTGGCCCGTCTCGGCGACCTCCAGGGTCGTGGCCGCGGCGAGGGGGTGGACCGCGAACCCGGCCGTCCAGACAGTCACCTGGGCCGGGATCGTGCGGCCGTCCGCGGTGACCGCGGTGGCCGGCTCGACGTCCGTGACCGCGGTGTTTTCGTGCACGGTGATGCCGAGCCGGTCGAACGCCTTCCGCAGGTGGTCGCGGGCCTTCTCGCTCAGCCAGTCGCCGAGGCCGCCGCGGGCGGCGAGGGCGATCTCGAGGTCCGGCCGGGCTTCCGCGATCTCCGTGGCGGCTTCGATGCCGGTGAGGCCACCACCGACGACGAGCACGGACCCGCCCGCGGCGAGACCGGCCAGCCGCTCGCGCAGCCGCCGCGCGGATTCCCGGCCCGCGATGCTGTGGGCGTGCTCCGGAACGGCGGCGGCCGTGCTGCCGAGGGCGTAGACGAGCGTGTCGTAGGCGATTTCGCCGCCGTCGGCGAGGGCGACGCGCTTGCGTTCGGCGTCGACGGCGGTGACCCGCGCGATCCGCACCCGCACCCCGGTGCCCGCGAAGACGTCGGCCAGCGGGCGGGGCTTGAGGTCCTGGCCGGTCGCCAGCTGGTGCATGCGGACGCGCTCGACGAACTCGGGGTCGGCGTTGACGAGGGTGATCTCGGTGTCGGCGGGGTGCAGCCGCTTCGCGAGCCGGCCGGCGGCGTTGGCTCCGGCGTATCCGGCCCCGAGGACGACGATGCGGTGCTTCATGGTTCTGCTCCTGTCCGGTCGGTGTGTGCTCCCTGAACCGGACAGCGGCGCGAAACCTGACAGGAGCCGGGTGTGACCGTGGTCACCAGTTCCCGGCGAGCGGCTCCCCGTGCTCGGCGGTGCCCCACCGGCGCGTCGCGCGCTCGAGCTTGGCGGGGTTCGCCTGGGCGTGGACGGCCGCGATGCCGTCGGCCGTCACGTCCAGCGTGACCACGCCGGCGACCCGCTCGCCGACCACCATGACCAGCGCGGGCATCCCGTTGGTGACCGCGGCGTGCAGGTCGGGACGGCCGCCGACCATCTCCCACTTGGCTTCGCTGGGCGTGAACAGCGTGCGCAGGAACCTCGCCACCCGCAGCGCCCCGGTGACCGGCCGCGGCACCGAGAAGACCGCGCCGCCGCCGTCGCCGATGCTGACGGCGTCATCGGCCAGCATCTTCACCAGCGAGTCGGTCCGGCCGCTGAGCGCCGCGGCGAGGAACTCCTCGACGATCTTGCGGGCCGCGGCCGCGTCGACCTCGACACGGCGCCGGTCGGCGGCCAGGTGCTGCTTGGCCCGGCGGTGGATCTGCTGGCAGTGGGACTCGGTGAGGTCGAGCACCTCGGCGATCTCGGCGTGCGCGTACCCGAACGCCTCGCGCAGCACGTAGACGACGCGTTCCTTGGCCGTCAGCCGTTCCATCAGCGTGAGCATCGCGATCGAGACCGATTCCCGCTGCTCGACCGTGTCGGACGGCCCGAGCATCCGGTCCCCGGCGAAGACCGGCTCGGGCAGCCACTGGCCGACGTAGGTCTCCCGCCGGGCCCGCGCCGAGGTGAGCCGGTTGAGGCAGAGGTTGGTGAGCACCTTCGTCAGCCACGCCTCGGGTGTCCCGACGTGCTCCCGGTCGGCGGACTGCCAGCGCAGGAACGTGTCCTGCACCGCGTCCTCGGCATCGCTCGCCGACCCCAGCAGCCGGTAGGCGATGGCCTCCAGCCGCGCCCTGGCCGCCTCGAACACCTCGACCCCGTGCGTATCCACCGACATGGCCCCAGTCAACCACCCGCGCCGGGCTCGCATGCGAAGATCGCCGGGTGCCGCCGACCACCTTCCGCCCGCGCTCGTTCTGGGACGACGCAGTCGTGTACCAGCTCTACGTCCGTTCGTTCGCCGACAGCGACGGCGACGGCGTCGGTGACCTCGGCGGGGTGATCCGGCGGCTCGGGCACATCGCCGGGCTCGGCGCCGACGCGATCTGGCTCAACCCCTGCTACCCCTCGCCGCAGGCGGACCACGGCTACGACATCGCCGACTACCACGGCGTCAACCCCGACTACGGCAGCCTCGAGACGTTCGACCGGCTCGTCGCCGAGGCACACGCCCGCGGCCTGCGGATCCTGATGGACCTGGTGCCCAACCACTGCTCGGAGCGCCACCCCTGGTTCACCGCCGCACTGGCCGCCGGCCCCGGCTCCCCCGAGCGCGCGCGGTTCGTCTTCCGCGACGGCCGGGGCGACGAGCCGCCCAACAACTGGCAGTCGGTCTTCGGCGGCCCGGCCTGGACCCGGGTCACCGAAGCCGACGGCACGCCCGGGCAGTGGTACCTGCACCTGTTCACCCGCGAGCAGCCGGACTTCGACTGGCGCAACCCGGAAGTCCTCGCGTACTTCGACGACGTCCTGCGGTTCTGGTTCGACCGCGGGGTGGACGGCTTCCGCATCGACGTCTGCCACGGCCTGATCAAGGACGCGGCGCTGCGCGACTGGGACCCGGCCGACGGCGGCTACAACGCCCACAGCTGGAACCAGCCGGAGGTGCACGACATCTTCCGGCGGTGGCACGCGCTCGCCGACGGCTACGGCCCGGACCGCGACCTGCTGCTGGTCGGCGAGGTCTGGGTGCCGGACCCGGCCGACCTCGACCGCTACCTGCGCCCGGACGAGCTGCACCAGGCGTTCTCGTTCGACCTGCTCGTCCAGCCGTGGGAGGCGCGGGCGCTGCGCGGGGCCATCGAGCGCGCCACGGCCCGCACGGCGGTCCACGGCGCCCCGGCGGCGTGGACGCTGGCCAACCACGACGTCCACCGGGCGGTGACGCGCTACGGCATCGTCCGCCCCGACCCCGCCCCGGCCAGCAACGACGCGTTCGCGGCCCTGATGCGCCCCCGCGGCGTAGTCGACACCCGGCTCGGCGAGCGGCGGGCCCGCGCGGCGCTGCTCCTGCTGCTGGCCCTCCCCGGCTCGGTCTTCCTTTACCAGGGCGAAGAACTCGGCTTGCCGGAGGTCCAGGACCTGCCCGACGAGGCCCGCGAGGACCCGGTGTTCCACCGCACGGGAGGCCTCGAGAAGGGCCGCGACGGCTGCCGGGTCCCGCTGCCGTGGGCCGCGGACGCGCCGGCGTTCGGGTTCGGCGCGGGGGTGCCGTGGCTGCCGCAGCCGGACTGGTTCGCCCGGTACGCGGTCGACGTGCAGGAGAAGGACGAGACCTCGACCCTGCGACTGTACCGCCGCGCCGTCCGGGCGCGGCGGGAGCTGCGCCTCGGCGAGCCGGGCCCGGTGGAGTGGCTCGAAACCGGGGACGACGCGGTGCTCGCCTTCCGGCGTGGCCGGCTGGTGTGCGTGGTCAACACGGGGAGCACGCCGTTCCCGGCGCCGGGCGCCTGGGGCGAGGTCGTGCTCGGCAGCGACGGGTCCGCTCGGGTCGCGGGCGATTCCGCGGTCTGGCTGGTGTCGGCGGCGTCCTGAGGTCCGGGCGGTGGGTCACGCCGGGGTCGCGGGTTCCACGCCGAGCGCCGTGACCAGGTCCGCCACCCGGTGGTGCGCCTCCAGCGGGTGGCGCAACCGGCCTTCCGGGTGGATCTTGTAGTGGTTGCGGCGGCCGACGCGCTCGCGCTCGACGTAGCCCTCCGCGATCAGGTCGGCAAGGATGAGCTGCACGCCGCGTTCGGTGATCCCCACCCGCTCGGCGATGTCGTGCAGCGTCCGGTCGGGATCCGCGGCCACGCACAGCAGGACGTGCGCGTGGTTGCTGAGGAACGTCCACGAAGCCATACCGGCCACAGTAGACGTCCGAACTTGACAGACGAAGTGGAGTTCGTCATTCTGGTCGTAGCGGAGGGGAGTACCCGCCCGGTCCGGCATCGTCAATCCGGCTGCCCCTGAGCAGCCCGGTGCCGGCGTCACCGTCAGGTGACCGGGGAGACCTCCGGTTCGTCACCGAACCGGAGGAGTGTGTCGTGACCGTCCCCTTCTGGGCCTGGGCCGCCGTGCTCGGCGTGATCCTGGCCATGCTCGCGATCGACCTGGCCGCCCACCGCAAGTCGCCCGTCGTCGGCGTCCGGTCGGCGCTGGCGTGGTCCGGCGCGTGGGTGGTGCTCGGCCTCGCCTTCGGCGCCGTGGTCTGGTGGGTCTGGGGCGCGGAGTTCGCGGGCCAGTACTTCGCCGGCTACGTCATCGAGAAGTCGCTGGCGGTCGACAACGTCTTCGTGTTCGCGATCATCTTCGGCTACTTCGCGGTCCCCCGCGAGTACCAGCACCGCATCCTGTTCTACGGCGTCGTCGGTGCCCTGGTGTTCCGGGCGGTGTTCATCGCCGCGGGCTCGGTGCTGATCGCGAGCTTCGCCTGGATCCTCTACGTGTTCGGCGCGTTCCTGGTCATCACCGGCGTCCGGATGGCGCTGCACAAGGACGAGACGGTCGACTACGAGCAGAACGTCGTGCTGCGGGCGTTCCGCAAGGTCGTCCCGTCCACCGACGGCGACCACGGCGGCAAGTTCCTGGTCCGGCGGGCGGGCCGCTGGGTGGCGACGCCGTTGCTGGCGGTCCTGGTGCTGATCGAGGTCACGGACATCGTTTTCGCGGTCGACTCGATCCCGGCGATCTTCGCGGTCACCCAGGAACCGTTCCTGGTGTTCACGTCGAACGCCTTCGCGGTCCTCGGCCTGCGGGCGATGTACTTCCTGCTCGCCGACGTGATGCACCGGTTCGTGTACTTGAAGATCGGCTTGGCGCTGGTCCTGGTCTGGGTCGGCGTGAAGATGCTGCTGCTGGACGTCTGGAAGATCCCCACGGCGCTGTCGCTGGGCGTGGTCGCCGCGATCCTCGCGACGGCGGTCACCGCCAGCCTGCTCCGGACCCGCACCACAGCCCTCGCTCGGAAGGAATGACATGCGCTTGATCAACACGGTCCTCGCCGGAGGCCTCCTGCTGACCCTGACCGGCTGCGGCGCGGCAGCCGAGACGGCGGGCCAGGTGAGCAACGCGGCCTCGACGGCCGCGGTCTGCGCGGACGCGGTCCGCATAGCCACGGCCAACCCGGACCTGACCAACCCCCAGGCGGCGGCCGACCGAGCCCACGCGGCCGCGGACGAGCTGACCGGCCTGGCCTCCCGCGCGGCGAACACCACGGCAGCCGACGCGATCAACGGCCTGGCGACGACCCTGCGCGAGACAACACCCGACGACCTGGTGAAGCGGCCGGCGGAGTGGGTCCAGAAGAAGGCGGACCAGGTGGCGACGCTGACCAAGGCCTGCGCCGGATGAGCCCGGCCCGGCCGGGCAAGCCTCGCCTGGCCATCGGGTGGGCCCCGGCTCCGGCTATTCCGGTGAGTTCCCGCCGGGACCGCTCCCGCGCCCGCCCGGGAGCGCCTCCGCCCGGCCATGCCGGGTGAGTCCCGGCCCGGCGCCGGGTAAGCCATGGCCCGGCCGGGCTCGCGGCACGGCCGGGCTCGGCGGGCAAGGGCCGGCCTCACGAGCACCCGCGAACTCCCCGGCAAGCCACCCCTGCCCGCCACCCCCGCCCAAAGCCGCGCCGGCACCGCCCGCCACCCCGGCGACCCCGCCGCACGCGACACCCCACCCCAGGAGCCCCCATGACCACAGCCACCACCCCCACCGCCGCCGGCGAGGAGCTGAGCGGGGTGGCCGGGTGGGCCGTGGGGCTCATGGAATCCCTCGGCGGCCCCGGGGCCGCCCTCGTCGTCGGGCTCGACAACCTCTTCCCTCCCCTGCCCAGCGAACTCGTCCTCCCGCTCGCCGGGTTCGCCGCCGGGCGGGGTGCCTTCAGCCTCGGGGGCGCCCTGTTCTGGACCACCCTCGGCTCCGTCGCCGGTGCCGTCGTCGTCTTCCTGCTCGGCCGGTGGCTCGGGCACGACCGCGCGCGGCGGCTGGTGGGCCGGGTCCCGCTCGTCAAGACCGCCGATTTCGACCGGACCGCCGCGTGGTTCGGCCGGCACGGCGGGAAGGCCGTCTTCTTCGGGCGCATGATCCCCGTCTTCCGCAGCCTCGTCTCGCTGCCCGCCGGCGTCGAACGCATGCCGTTCGGGCGGTTCCTGCTCTACACCACGGCCGGGAGCCTGGTCTGGAACACCGGGTTCGTCGTCGCCGGCTACCTGCTCGGCGAGCACTGGCCGGTCGTCGAGCGGTACGCGTCGCTCTTCCAGTACGTCGTGTTCGCCGCGATCGCCGTCGCCGCCGGCCTGTTCGTGGTCCGCCGCGTCCGGGGACGCAAGCGACGCGACGCACCCCGCTAAAGCCGGTCCGGCAGCCCGGCCGCCGTCACCAGCCCCACGTCGTGGAACTTCACCGCCCGGGAGAAGCGGCCGTCGGTCACCGTGAACACCCACAGCCCGTCGGCCCGCGGGACGCCGTCGGCGCCGGCGTGGTAGCTGGCCGCGGCGGGCTGGCCGTTGGCCCGGGTGGGCAGCAGCCGCACGGCGCCGCCCCGGACGGCGAACGTGCGTTCCATGAACGGCAGGCACACGGCCACGCCGCGGAACCACGTCGGGTGCGGCACGGCTTCGAGGCTGAAGTCGTCCTGGATGACGGCCCGCAGCGCCGCGGTGTCCTCGGCTTCGAACGCCGCGATGTAGCGGTCGAGCAGCGCGCGCTCGTCCTCCGGGCCGAGCGGCTCTGGCGAGCCGTCCAGGTCCAGTTCGTCGAGGCGGACGCGGGCCCGCTGCAGGAGGCTCTTCACGGCGGGCACGCTGAGGCCGAGGACGTCGGCGATCTCGGCGGCCGACCACGAAAGGACTTCGCGGAGCAGGAACGCGGCCCGCTGCCGCGCCGGCAGGTGCTGCAGCGCGGCGACCAGTGCGAGCCGGACCGACTCGCGCCGCACGACGACCTCCCCCGGGTCGCCGAGCACGGCGTCGGGCAGCGGCCCGAGCCACGCGACCGATTCGTCGGCGAAGGCGTGCGCGCCGGGATCGTCCGACGGCGCCCCGAGCCCGGACGGCAGCACGCGCCGGCTGCGGTGGTTCAGCTCGGTGAGGCAGGTGTTGGTGGCGATCCGGTAGAGCCACGTCTTGAGGGAGGACCGCCCTTCGAAGGCGTCCACACCCCGGGCGGCCTTGAGGTAGGTCTCCTGGACGACGTCTTCGGCGTCCTGGTAGGACCCGGTCATCCGGTAACAGTGCGCGACCAGCGCCGGGCGCAGCGAGCCGAACTCGTCGCGCAGCCGCTCCTCGGAAGACACCACACTCTCCTCGTTCGTCATGGACATCGTCGATCATCCCTCCCGAGGGCGGCGAGCAGGCGGACGCCGGGCGGGTGGCCCGGCGGCAGGACGACGGGGTCGGCGAACACGCCCCGGCGGGTGCCGCGGTCGAGCACCGACGGCAGCTCGGCGAGCAACCGGGTGGCGAGCTCGCCGGGGATCGGCCGGGCCGGGTTGGCGTCCCAGCCGTGCACGGCGGCTTCGATGGCGCCCACGACCATCAGCTGGTGACACGGCAGCGGCAGCCCGTCGACGGCGACCGCGCGCCGGCCGCGGAGATCCCGGGCCGCGGCCGTGAGCGCGGCCGCGGCCCGGCCGAGGTCGCGCCGGAGGGACCGGGCGGTGGCCGGCCCGTCCCGCGGCGGCGCGTCGGGCGGAACGGCGCCGGAGACCAGTGAAGTGGCCACGCACTGGAGGGATCGCGTGAGGTGGGCGAGCGCGTCGGCGACGGTCCAGCCGTCGCAGGCCGAGGGGCGGCCGAGGTCGGCGAGACCGACCTCGGCCGCCGACGCGACGGCGTGGTCCAGCGCGGCGGCGAGCAGCACCTCATCGGCCGGCTGCCCGGGCACCCGGTCCCCCCATCCCCGCCGCACGGCGCAGTTCCTCGAGCCCGTCCCGCATCGCCGCCGGCCCCGCGCGGTAGAACCGCGGTCCGAAGGACACCCTGGCGACCCCCAGCGACGCCAGGGTGTCCAAGTCCAGCTCGGGGCCCGTGTTCCCGTTGACCGGCCCGCCCACGCCGGTGATCACCTTCCCGAGGTCGGCCGCGCTCGAAATCCCGATCGGGTACACGCAGTCCGCGCCGGCGTCGCGGTAGAGCCGGCCACGCCGGATCGCCTCGTCCGTCCGCTCCGCCCCCGAAAACCCGCTGTGCGGCAGGAAAGTGTCGATCCGCGCGTTGAGCGCCACCGGGACCCCAGCCGCGTCGGCGGCCGCGCGGATCGCGGCCAGCCGGTCCGCGTGGGCCGCCGCGGGCACCAGTCCCCCGGCCCGGTGGTCGGTGTCCTCGATGTTGCAGCCCACGGCCCCGGTGGCCAGCAGCTCGGCCACGAGCCGGTCCGGCGCCAGGCCGTAGCCCGCCTCCGCGTCCACCGTCACGGGCACCGGCACCGCGCGGGCGATCCGCGCCACCACCGCGAACATCTCCCGCCACGGCGCCCGTTCGCCGTCCTCGTGGCCGAGCGCGTCCGCGACCGCGGCACTCGACGTCGCCACGACCGGGAACCCCGCCTCGACCACGAGTTCCGCGCTCGCCTCGTCCCACGCGTTCGGCAGCACCAGCAGCTTCCCCTGGTGCAGCTCGCGCAGCGAACGGGCCTTCGCCTCAGACATCACCGGACTCCTTCACCACACGGCGGGGAATGAGAGAACCGGCCAGCGCCCCCACCGCGGCGAGGACGGCGCTGACCACGGCGGCGGCCCGGAACCCGGCGGAGAACGCCGTGCTCGACGCGTAGCTGCCGGCCAGCGAGAAGCCGGCCACCAGGATCGCGACGCCGAACGCGCCGCCGAGCTGCCGCATCGAGCTGAAGGCGCCGGAGGCCTTGCCGATGAACTGCGGCGCGACCGACGTCAGCACCGCGCTCTGCGCCGCGGGCAGGCACATCGCGATCCCCGTGCCGGACAGCACGAGCGGCACGGCGATCACCCAGTAGCCGGTCGCCGGCTCGGCGACCAGCGCGATCCAGAGCATGGCGAGGGCGTGCGACCCCAGTCCCAGCACGATGAACGGCCGTTCGCCGAACCGGCCCACCAGCCGGCCGGCCAGCTGCGGGACGACCATCGTCGTCAGGCCCCACGGCGCCAGCCCGAGCCCCGCGGCCAGCGGCCCGAAGCCCAGCCCTTCCTGCAGGAACTGCGCCATGAAGAACACCGCCCCCAGCGCGGAAGCCCAGTGGAAGAAGATCACCGCGTTGCCGGCGGCGAACCGGCGGGAGCGGAACAGGTGCAGGGGCAGCATCGGGTGGGCGGCTCGCCGCTGCCAGGCCACGAACGCGCCGAGCGCCACCAGGCCGGCCACGATCGGCCCGAGCACCGCGAGGCTGGTCCAGCCGGCCGAGTTGCCCTGGACCAGGCCCCACACCACCCCGAACGAGCCGGCACCGGCCAGCACCAGGCCCGGGACGTCCAGCGCCGGGTCCGGGCCGTGGCTCTCCTCGATCCGGGTCAGCGCGAAGTACGCCAGCGCCACCCCGATCGGGACGTTGATCCAGAAGATCCACGGCCACGAGATGCCTTCGACGACCGCGCCGCCGAGCAGCGGCCCGAGAGCCACCGCCAGGCCGCTGACGCTCGCGAAGACACCGAGGGCCTTCGCCCGCAGCTCCGCCGGGAAGGCGGCCCCGAGCAGGGCGAGCGCGAGCGGCATGACGAACGCGGCCCCGGCGCCCTGCAGCACCCGCCCGGCGATCAGGACCTCGACGCCGGGCGCGATCGCGCAGATCAGCGACGCCGCCGCGAACAGGGTCACCCCGGCCGCGAAGACCCGGCGCCGTCCCCAGCGGTCACCGGCCGCCGCCGCCGTCATGAGCAGGACGGCGAAGCTGAGGCCGTAGGCGTTGACCGTCCATTCGAGCTCGGCGACCGACGCGCCGAGGTCGCTTCTGATCGCCGTCAGCGCCGTCGCCACGACCAGCGCGTCGAGGACGACCATCATCGACGCGACCGACGTGGTGACCAGCACCCATCTTCGCCGGGCCGGCCCCGCGTCCGGGGCCACCGGCGTGGGTGAAGTCCTGGTGCGCACTCTGTTCTCCTTGCCTCCGGTGACCGGCGTCCGCGCCGCTTCCGAAGACATGGACTCCGCTCGGCCCCCGGAGGAATCGGTGTCCCTCAGTCCACCGCCCCGCCCAGCCGGGCCGCCAGCGTCCGGACGTGGTCGACGAGCTCCGGCGGCTCGTGCACGCGGAAGCCGAACCCCTTGCCTGCCACGTAGATCGCCAGCTCGTCGAGCGAGTCGGCGCCGGCGCGCAGAGTGCAGCTGTGCTCGTCGATCGACTCCAGCGCCGCGGTCGTGGGGGCGATGCGCTCGGCCGCGGTCTCGGCGCTGACGTACAGGGTGAACCGGCCCTGGTAGCGGTAGGCCGACGTCGAGATCGCCCGTGAGGTGTAGCCGCCGAGGTCGGGGTCCGGCGGGGTGCGCGGGGTGAACCGCGGCCCGGTGGGCGTGCGGGGATCGAGGCGGTCGACGCGGTAGGTGCGCCAGTCCGCGCGGTCGACGTCCCAGCCGACGAGGTACCAGCGCCGTCCGGTGTGCACCAGCCGGTGCGGCTCGGTGGTGCGGAAGCTTTCGGTCCCGTCGTGGGCCCGGTAGCCGAAGCGCAGCCGCACGGAGTCGCGGACGGCGGCGGCGATGGCGGTGAGGGTGTCCGGGTCGGCGGTGGGGCCGGTGTTGGCCAGCGGCACCGTCGCCGACCGCAGGGCGTTGATCCGGTGCCGCAGCCGCGACGGCAGCACCTGCTCGAGCTTGGCCAGCGCGCGCACCGACGTCTCCTCGATGCCGGTGATCGAGCCGCCGGCCGCCGTGCGCAGCCCCATCGCGACGGCGACGGCCTCGTCGTCGTCGAGCAGCAGCGGCGGCAGGTCCGCGCCGGCGCCCAGCCGGTAGCCGGCGATGCCCGCGGTGGCCAGCACCGGGTAGCCGAGCGCGCGCAGCCGCTCAATGTCGCGGCGCACCGTCCGCGGGGTGACGTCGAGGCGCTCGGCCAGTTCCGCCCCGGACCAGTCGCGGCGGGTCTGCAGGAGCGAGAGCAGACGCAGCAGCCGTGCCGAGGTTTCCCGCATGCGGTTCAGTCTGCCCGTCGGCTAGGACCGAATCTGGCCTAACCGGTTCCTACGGTGGGGAACATGCAGAACAACGAAGAAATCCGGCCCTTCACCATCGACGTCCCGCAGGCCGGCCTGGACGACCTGCGCGACCGGCTCGCGCGCACCCGCTGGGGGGCGGACCTGCCCGGGGTGGGCTGGAGCCGCGGGGTGCCGGTGAGCTACCTCGAGGAGCTGGCCGGGTACTGGCGCGACGGCTACGACTGGCGCGCCCACGAGCGGAAGCTGAACGAGTTCCCGCAGTTCGTCACCGAGATCGACGGCCAGGACATCCACTTCCTGCACGTCCGCTCCCCCGAGCCGGCCGCCCTGCCGCTGATCCTGATCCACGGCTGGCCCGGGTCGATCGTGGAGTTCCTGAACGTCATCGGCCCGCTGACCGATCCGCGTGCCCACGGCGCCGGCCCCGCGCGGGCGTTCCACCTGGTGATCCCTTCGATCCCCGGCACCGCCTTCTCCGGGCCGACCCGCGAGGCGGGCTGGGACACCGGCCGGATCACCCGGGCGTTCGCCGAGCTGATGCACCGGCTCGGCTACGACCGCTACGGCGCTCAGGGCGGCGACACCGGCGCGGTCGTCGGCCCGGGACTCGGCCGGCTCAACCCGGACCAGGTCGTCGGCGTGCACGCCAACGGGCTCGCCGCGTTCGGCGGGCCGGACGAGGGCGCCGAGCTGACCGAGGCCGAGCAGGCGCGGCTGCGGCACTTCGAACACCTGCGGACCGAGCAGTCCGGGTACGTGGCGATGCAGACGACCCGGCCGCAGACGCTGGCGCACGGGCTGCACGATTCGCCGGTGGCGCAGCTGGCCTGGATCGTGGAGAAGTTCAAGGAGTGGACCGACCCGGCGGCCGAGCTGCCGGAGGACGCGGTGGACCGGGACCTGCTGCTCACCAACGTGATGCTCTACTGGCTGACCGGCACCGGCGGTTCGGCGGCCAACTGCTACTACGAGACCGCGCACGCCGGCGCGTGGGGCGCGAGCGAGCGGTCCCCGGTGCCGACCGGGGTCGCGGTGTTCCCGCTGGACGTCTCGATCCGCGGCGCGCTCGACCGCGAGCACACGATCGTCCACTGGTCCGAGTTCGACCGCGGCGGCCACTTCGCGGCGATGGAGGCACCCGATCTGCTGGTGCGGGACGTCCGGGAGTTCTTCGGCAAACTGGGGGCATGAGCGAAGCACTGATCGTCGGTGACCTGCAGCGGGGCATCACCGGCCGGTTCGCGTTCACCCGCCGGGTGCTGGCCCCGGTGACCGCGCTGCTGCCGCGCGTGCGGGCGGCGGGTGCGCTCGTCGTGCACGTCCAGACGGCGTTCCGGGTCAACCGCGCGGACCTGCCCCCGGACGACGCCCTGTTCGCCGCCTTCTTCGAAGCGGGCGAGGTCTTCCACGAGGGCTCGCCCGGCATCGAGCCGGACCTGCCGGTGCTGCCCGAGGACGTGATCGTGCGGAAGCGCCGGGCGAGCGCCTTCGCGGGCACCGACCTCGACCTCGTGCTCCGGGCCCGCGGTGTCGCCAAGGTGACGATCGCCGGGGTGGCCACGAGCGCGATGGTCGCCGCCACGGCCTACGACGCCGCCGACCGCGGTTACCGCGTTTCGGTGCTGGCGGACGGCTGCGCCGACGAAGATCCCACGGTCCACGAGTTCTTCACGACACGGGTCTTCCCCGGCCGTGGTTTCGAAGTCCGCGACTGCGCCGGCTGGTCGTGACCCGCCGCGGCCGCTACGGCCTGCGCCGCAGCAGCCGCAGCGCGACGGCGGCCGCGGCCACCACGACCGCGACGGCGGCGACGACCCACACCCAGGCCGGAACGCTGCTGCCGATTCCGCCCGCCGGTTCCGGCGTCGGCGTAGGCGTCGCGGACGCGGCATCGGCCGGTGAAGCCGGCGCGGCAGAACTGGCCGCGACGGGTGCGGTGAGGGTGAAGTGCACCGCGGCCGTCACCTTGTCGCCGTCGTCCGACACCACCTTGTACGTCAGCGTGTAGGCACCCGCCGGGCCGGACGGGGTCACCGGGGCCGTGATCACCGCGTCGACGACCGACGGCGTTCCCACGGTCCACTTCGCCCCGTCCGGGCCGGTGACCGAGATCGGGTCCGGCTGCAGGGTGACCGGCTCCTCGAAGGTGAGCTGGATCTCGCGCGGCGGGGCGGCGAGGCTCGCGCCTTCGGCGGGCGAACTCGACTTCAGCTCGGTGTGGGCCGACGCGGGCCCGGCGAGCAGCAACACGCCGGAGAGCGCGAGCAGGAAGGCTCCGGACAACCGGGCGATCTTCATGCGGGTTCCCTCGATCCGATGGTGGCCGTCGACGTCCGTACCGGAGCAGTCTCGCAGGACGCCCGGCCGGACACGGTCACCGGATCGGCTGGTCCGCGCCGACCGCGCGCCGGCCCGGCCGACGGCGGTACACCGCGTTCCGGCCCCCGGTCACGGGGACACCTCCACCTCCATTCCCATGATCCGCGTGGTCCGGCGCCGCCGGAGCCAGCCGCGGGCCGGGCCGCCGTCCGGGATCTCCGACAGGAACGCCCTGCGCTGCGCCGCCGTCGCCGCGCGCCAGCGCATCGCCAGCACCGGGCGGACCGGCGCGATGTACGCCCGCACCCGTTCGTGCGCGCCGGCCAGCCGGGTCTCGTACTCGCGGTCGGGCCGGTAGGCCAGTTCCAGGTCGATCAGCGGTGCGGCGCCGCCCGCGTGGTGGTGGCAGCGCGACAGCATCCGCGCGAGTTCGTCCATCGCGCCCCGCACGCGGCAGGGCATCTGGTCCTGCCAGCGGCCGAGCCGCGGGACGGACGCCGGCGCGGCGGTGACCTCGTCGGCGAGCACGACCAGGGCCCGGATCCCCGATCCGGCGAGTTCGACGCGGATGCGCCGCCCGTTGGCGTCGACGAAGAAGCGCGGCACCCGGCCGGCCACGACGGTGCCCGACCGCCGCCGGACCCACTCCTCGACGGCGTCGGGCGACGGACAGGACGACACGAACGTGAACGCCAGCTGGTCTCCGGCGAGGTTCATCGTCACGGGGAACAGGGATCCGATGTCGTGCACGAACGCCGAGCCGATCACGAGTGCGGCGCGGGAGCCGCCTCCGGTCATCCCCGGCTACACCTGCAGATCCGTTTCGATGCGTTTGAGGTAGTGCCGGGCCAGCGCCAGGTTCGCCCGGTCGCGGTCCAGCACCAGGTACAGGAACAGCGAATTCCGGGAACCGACCGAATTCATCAGCCGGATCAGGTGGTACTGGCGGTGCAGCGTGATCAGGATGTCCTCGATGGAATCGTTGAGCGCCAGCGAGGACATGACCCGCAGTTTCGACCGGACGACCTCGGTGTTCCCGGCCGCCGCGACCTCCAGGTCGAGCCAGTCGCCACCGCCGCTGGTGCCGAGCGACATGCCGCTTTCGTAGTCGACCAGCGCGACGCCGACGGCGCCGCTGATGGCCATGGCTTCCTTGAGTGCCGTGTCGATGTTCATCATGGTGCTGCTTCCTCTCGGTGAACGGGTGGCCGGCCGGTCGGCTACGCGGCCAGGATCGAGCCGATCCGCTCGATGACGGGCCGGGATTCGAACAACAGGCGCCCGACGTTCAGGCCCTTGTCCCCCAGCACGACCATCAGCGCGAGCCGTCCGATGGCGTAGACGGCCATGTACCCTTCGCTGCCGAACACCACGGTCTGGTGGAGCGTTCCCCTGCCGGTGATTTCGGCGGCCTGCCGGGCGATCCCGAGATCGGCCGGGGCGAGCGCGGCGATCTTCGCCGGATCGATGTCGTCGGCGGCGTCGGCGATGATGGGGATGCCGTCGACCGCGGCCAGCACCGTGTCGGTCACCCCGGCGACCGTTTCCCGCAGGCTCCGCAGCTCGCCGGCCAGTGCTTCGAAGTCCAAGACTCTTTCTTTCTGCTCCGGAATTGCGGGAGGCGAGTGGCGGAAGAATCAACCATTCGGGTTGCTCTTCGCGGCACGACCTTACCGTCGTCATTACTTTCGCCCAACCAGCGCCGGAGCCCGAATTTCAGCGTCACACGATCGAGTGAAACAAATTTCGGGCCGTAACAGAAATACGTAACCATGTCCATTGATCACGAACCCGGCGATTTCGATGTTCGGCGTTCCCAGGCGCGCGGCGGGAAAGGCCACGACGCGACGGGCCCGGGCGGCGGCGCACGCCGGCGAACCTCGCCGCGAGCGGGTGGCGGCCCCGGAGCGGCCCGGGCCCGCACACGCTGAGCGACGGGATCCGCGCCCCGGTCATCCCCTGTTCGGCGGCTTGCGCCGCCGGTGAATCCTTTCGGGGAGCCGGCGCCTCTTATGGGGGTGATCACCTCGACCGGAAGGGAAGCGATGGGTTGGGTCAGCGAGCAGCTCGTCGAAGCGGCGCAGGGTGGCGACCTCGAGTCGATCACCGCGGTCGTGCACGGAGCCCACCCGCACGTGCGGCGCTTCGCCGACCACCTCTGCGCGTCGCCGCAGGACGCCGAGGACGCGGCGCAGGAGGCCCTGCTCGTCCTCTACCGCAAGATCGGGACCCTGCGGGCCTCGGCGGCACTGGCCTCGTGGATGTTCCGGATCGTCCGGCACGAGTGCCTGCGCCGCGCCCGGCGTCTCCTCGAGGACGCCGCCGACCCCGGCTTCGCCGCTTCAGCCGAAGACGAGGTGCTCAGGCGGCTCGAAGCCGAGCGCGTCGCCGAAGCCATCCGGGCCCTGCCCGACGTCCAGCGCCGCGTGCTCGTCATGCGCGACGTCCTCGGGCAGCCGGGCCGGACGGTCGCCGCCACGCTCGGGCTGAGCACCGCGGCGATGAAGTCCCACCTGCACCGGGCCCGGACCGCGGTCCGGGCCCGGTTGCACGGCTCCCCCACCCTCTGAAAGGAAGTGCCCCGTGCTCGAAGCCGGCTCGCCCGCCCCGCCACTGGAACTGGAAGACACCGACGGGCGGACCGTCCGCCTCGCCGACCACCGGGGCCACGCCGTCCTGCTGTACTTCATGCGGTCGACGACGTGCCCGGTCTGCCGACGGCACGTCCGCGCCCTCGCCGGGGACACCGCCTTCGCGGCCGCCGGCGTGCGGGTGCTGATCGCCGTCCCCGAGGACCGCGCGACGGCGGCCGCGTGGCGGGCGAAGGACGAGGTCCCGTTCCCGGTCCTCACCGGCCGCCGCGGCTCCCCGCACGAGCTGGTCGGGCTCGGCCGGGCCGTCTTCGGCGCGCTGCAGCGGTCCGGCAGCGTCCTCGTCGACGCCGAGGGGGTGGTCCGCCACGCGCACAGCGCCACCCTGCCGACCGGCGGCTACGACCGGGCGGGCATCGCCGCGGCCGTCGCCGCGCTGGGTGCGCCGGCCTGACGCCGCGGTTTCAGCGCAGCGGCTCGAGCGCCTTCGCCAGCGGCTCCAGCACGGCCGGGGTGTGCGGCGGCGGCAGGTACACGATGGCCAGGTCCACGCCGGCTTCGCCGAGCGCCTCGGCTTCGGCGGCGACCTTCGCGTAGTCGAGGTCCGGGTCGAGCCGCACGTGCGAGGACAGCGTGATCTCGGCCGGGTCGCGGCCGACGTCCGCGCAGTGCCGGTGCAGGACGTCCCGCTTGCGGGCGAACTCCGCGGGCGTCCCGCCGACGAAGTTCCAGTGCTGGGCGTACTTCGCCGCCGTGCGCAGGGTGCGCTTCTCGCCGCTCCCGCCGATGCAGATCGGCGGG
>NZ_JMQI01000056.1 GCF_000695625.1 Amycolatopsis rifamycinica | reverse complement strand
CTGGTAGCCGCGACCCGTTTGCCCTGCTTAGCGCGCTTGGCGGCCCGTTTGTCCTCAATGTTGCAGATCATCAACCACAAGGTTTTGATCGCAGACTCATCGTTGGTGAACTGCACCCGATTCCGGGTGGCTTTACGCAGCTCGTTGTTCATCGACTCAATCGAGTTCGTGGTGTAGATCACCTTCCTGGCCATCGGCGGGAACTCCAGGAACGGGATGAACCGGTCCCACGCATCGCGCCACACCTTGACTGACTGCGGATACTTTTCCCCCAGCTCGGAGGCCTCGAACTCCGCCAACGCCGCCAGAGCGGTCTGCTCGGTGGGGGCGGTGTAGATCTTCTTCAACCCGGCGGACACCGCTTTGCGATCTCCGTAGGCCACCCACCGGTTCGCTGCCCTGATCAGATGGACGACACAGGTCTGGACCATCGAATCCGGCCAGGTGGCTTCCACAGCCTCCGGCAGACCCTTGAGCCCGTCACAGCACACGATGAACACATCGTGCACTCCGCGGGTAGCGAGGTTGGCACACACCTGCGCCCAGAACGAGGCTCCTTCCTCTTTCGCCAGCCAGATACCCAGGATGTGTTTGATCCC
>NZ_JMQI01000055.1 GCF_000695625.1 Amycolatopsis rifamycinica | reverse complement strand
AGGTTGAGGGGTTCGCTTTTGTCGCCGAGGACTGCGGGGATGATCATGGCGTCGCAGGCGTGGACCCGCGCTTCGGCCGCGGTCATTTGTCCGGTGTCGCCGAGGGTGGCTTTGCCAACGCCGGATTTCAGGTCTTGCAGGGAGACGGCGACCATGACGTGGGCGCGTTCCCCGGCCTGCATCGGCAAATCTGGTGAGTTGAGGGCCAGGTTCAGGGCGTCGGAGAACGCGTCGCCGTAGCGTTGGGGGTGGGTGCGGTGGTCGGGGCCGTCGTCGCTGGTGCGGCGTTCGGCCAGGGCGTCCAACAGGGCGCTGGCGCGGGTGCCGGTCTCATCGTCGAATCGGCCGTTCAGCTCCCACACGCCGGTTCTTTTCCGGCGGAGGAACAGTTCCCGGGGCGGGATTACGGGTTCGGTGTTGTCGGGTTCTGCGCCGTCGGGTGCGAGGTGGGCGAGGATGCGGGCGCCGAGGGCGGCGACCTGCTTATGCCCAGCCTCGGCAGCGAAGGTCAGCAGGTGGGTCTCGGCGCTGTCGCGATGCTCGCAGGGCACCTCAGCGAGAACACCGGTAATCACATCGATCATCGGGTTGCTCAACCGCCCCGCGCGAGCGGCGGCACCGGTGGCGGGAGCCAACGCGGGAATCGGGGTGCCGTCAAGGGTACGGCCAGGATTGAGCAGGTGGGCACGTCGCACGAGTCGTTCAGCAGCGGGCTTGGGGACATCGCCGAGGTGCTCCAGCAACCGAGCGGCGGAGCGGTACCCGAACAGTTCCATCACCCCGCGCTGCTCGATTTCGACAAGCAGGGCACCGAGTTCCGCCTCGGCAGACCGCATGCAGGCGAGCAGCTCCCCGATCCGGTCGGCGAAAGCGACCGCCTCGGAAGAGGAGGCGTGGGCTGCGTTGCTGGTCATACCTCCAAGCTACCGACCATCGAACACCAGTTCACCACTCGAAAGGGTACGAATCCCAGCAACTGTCCGGACAGTCGAACACCACCAGAACCCATCACCCGACAGCAGACGTCACCGCGACCGCCGACTCCTCCAAAGACCCGAAATACAACTTTCCCCGCCATTCGCGAACACCCACCAGCATGTGAAACCCGGGAATCTCCCCGCGAAAAGACCGGGAAACCACACCCTCCGGCGTGACGCCCAGGACACCCACTTCGCGGCCCGGGCGCGGCTGCAGCGACGTCGGCAGCCGCCGGATGCCCGCCCTCACGAAGCCCGGCAGTCGCCGGGCCACGTCCAATGCTGCCACGCGGGGGGACGCCTGCGTGATCCAGATCAGCCCGTCCGTGCCCGTCGAAATGTTGTCCGGGAAGCCCCACAGGTCGTCGGCGAACACGTCGGAACGACCGTCCGAAAGCCACACTCGTGACACCCGGCACGCGCCCGTTTCCGCCACCGCCACGAACGACTCGTCCGGGGCCAGTGCGACGCCGTTCGCGAACTCGAGGCCGTCGCGGAGCAGGTCGATCGAGCCGTCCGGGGACCGGCGCAGGAGCCGGCCGCCCGCTGTCTGCTCGATCAGGTCGTCGCGCCAGTTGTCGATGCCGAAGCGGCGGGACGAATCCGTGAAGTAGATCGTCCCGTCGGCCGCCACCGCCGCGTTGTTGCAGAACACGAAGTCCAGGCCCAAGGCTGAGGTCGCCAGCACCGACGGAGAACCGCCCGCCAGCGGGACCACCAGCAGCCCGGCGCGCGCGTCGCAGATCAGCAGTTCGTCCTCGCCGTACAGCTCCAGCCCGAGCGGACGCCCGCCCGTGTCGGCGATGACGTCGATGCGCTGCCCGTCCGGCGACAGGCGCAGGATCCGGCCGTCGTCGACGCCGGTGTAGACACGGCCCTCGGCGTCGACGACGACGTCCTCCGGGCCGTGGCCGTTCACCGGGTACAGCGTGACTTCGCCGAACCTCATCGGGCGCCTCCTAGCGATAGGTGAGCAACGAGGCCGCGTCCGCCTCGAAGTGCGGGTGCTCGTTGAACGACAGCAGGGTGACGCCGCCGCGCCCGGACACCAGCTTGGTGATCCCGCCGTTGACCGTGACGCGGTTGAGCTTGAGCAGCCCGGCCTCCGGGGTGCCCATGAGCAGGCCGCAGACCGTGGCGATCACCCCGCCGGAGGTGAACACGACCGCGTGCTCCCCCTTGCCCAGCGACGCGACCAGGTCCGCGAGCGCGGCACGGCACCGGGCGAGGAACGCGGGCCACGTCTCGGCGCACGGCCCGTCGGCGCCCGCCGAGGTCCACGCGGTCAGCGCCGCGTCCAGGACGCCCTGGTAGGCCCGCGAATCCTCCTGCGGGGCCCCGCAGGCGTGGTGGAGCGCGATGTCGACGTGGTCGTACTCGTTCCAGCGCGGGTCCTCGACCACCGGGACGTCGGTGCCGAGCACCTTCAGCGCCGCGGCCGCGGTGTCGCGCTGCCGCGCCAGCGAGCCCGACCGGATCTGGCTGAAGGACACGTTGCGCCGCAGCAGTTCCGTACCGACCACAGTGGACTGTTCGAAGCCGCGTGGGGACAGTGCGTCGTAGTCGGCCGCGCCGAACGACGCCTGTCCGTGGCGGACCAGGTAGATGGCGCCCACTAGACACGTCCCTTCGCGATGATCTCGCGGCAGCGCCAGTCGAGGTACCCGACGAACTGCCAGAAGTCCTTGAACGCCGGGTTGCGGGTGGCGCCGTCCCGATAGCGCCGGTACAGCTGCTGCAGCACCGCGGCGAGCCGGAACAGGCCGTAGACCTCGTAGAACCGCCAATCGCCGACCGAAAGCCCGGTCTTCTCGGCGTAGCGCGCGACGAACTCCTCGCGGGTGAACATGCCGGGCAGGTGCGTCGGCTGGCGGCGGCTCGTGTGCATGACGTCGTCGTCGGCGGCCTCGACCCAGTAGGCGAGCATGCTGCCCAGCTCCATCAGCGGGTCGCCGAGCGTGGCCATCTCCCAGTCGAGGACGCCGGTGATGTTGAGCGCCGCCGGGCCGTCCAACACCAGGTTGTCGAGGCGGTAGTCGTTGTGGATCAGGCAGATCTTCACCTCGCCGGGCTGGTTCGCGGCCAGCCACGCACGCACCTCGGCGAAGTCGCCGACGTTGTCCGTGCGCGCCGCGACGTACCGCTCCGACCAGCCGCGGATCTGCCGCTCGACGTACCCGGCGCCCTTGCCGAGGTCGGCGAGACCGGCCTTTCCGACGTCAACGGCGTGCAGGTCCACCAGCCGGTCGACGACCTTGCCGGACAGCTCGCGTGCCTGCCCGGGCGTCAGCGTCATGCCCGGTGGCAGGTCGCCGCGCAGGATCAGGCCGTCGAGCTTCTCCATGACGTAGAAGTCGCCGCCGAGCACCGCCGGGTCGTCCCCGAAGGCCACCATCCGCGGCACGTACGGGAACACCGGCTTCAGCGCGTGCTGGACGCGGTACTCGCGCCGCATGTCGTGCGCGGACGCCGCTTTGTGCCCGGCCGGCGGGCGGCGCAGGATCAGTTCGCGGTCCGGGTAGGTCAGCAGGTACGTCAGGTTGGACGCGCCGCCGGGGAACTGCCGCACGTGCGGTGGTTCGTCCCCGAGGCCCTCGACCTTCGTGCGCAGCCAGGCGTGCACCGCGCCCGGGTCGAAGGCGTCCTCCGCGCGGACCTCGACCGCGGCGTTCACGCGAACTTCCGCAGCAGCGCGGCCGGCACCACGCGCATGACGACGCTCAGCGGCACCCACGGCCACGCCGGGACGTAGGCGCGGGCGGGCTCGGCCTCGATCGCCTTGGCCAGCGCCTTGGCCCCGGTCTCGGCCTTGGCCAGCAAGGGGTTCCGGCCGATCCGGTCGTTCATCTCCGACTCGATGTAGCCGGGCCGGACGTCGGTGACGGCGATGCCCTTGCGCTTCAGCTCGATCCGGGTGCCGCCGACGAACGCCGAGATCCCGGCCTTCGACGCGGCGTACGCGGTGAGGTTGCCCGGGAACGGGCGGAGCGCGCTGAACGAGGAGATGACGGCGAGGTGGCCGGCGCCCTGTTCGCGGAAGATCCCGGCGGCGGCCTCGATCTGGGCCGCGGCCGCGACGAAGTTGACCTCGAGGGTCTGGCGGTTGGCGTCGAACCGGCCCGTGCCGACCCGCTGCCCCTTCCCGAGCCCGGCGTTCACAATCACCCGGTCGAGGGACCCCAGCTCGTCGCGGAACTCGGCGAAGACGGCGAACACGCGGTCGTGGTCGGTGACGTCGAGGGTGCGCGTGACGACCTTGATCCCGGGGTGGGCCGCGGTCAGCTCGGCGGCCAGCTTCTCGAGCCGGTCGGTGCGCCGCGCGCACAGCGCCAGGTTTCGCCCCTTCGCCGCGAACTGGCGGGCCATGCCTTCACCCAACCCGCTGCTGGCGCCGGTGATCAGGATGTTCTTCCGGAGCGTCATGCCCCGGATGCTACCCGGTGGTAACAAGACCGGTGGCCCGGCGCTGGGGGCGTCGCCGGGCCACCGGTCATCGCGCGGCCACACCGGCCGGTCGCACAACGCGGCCGGGTGAACCGGAGCCGGAACCGCTCGCGCGGCCGGTCGCGCCTGCGTCCGGGTGGGCCGTGAGGGGGAGGCGGTGCCACCGGCGCAGGCAAGTCATGAAAGCGCGTCCGCCCAGGCCGGGGCAATGGTTCACAGTTGCCAGTACTAGCCCGTTCGCCCGAGTGGCGGCGCGGGCGGCCGCGGCCGAAGAAGGGGGCGGAGACCGCGGGGAAAACTGCTAACGTGCTCCGTGTCGGGGATCGTCGGGGGACGGCATGGGGCGGGTCGGGAATTCAGCGATGGCGGGCAGCGCGGCGGGTGACGGCCAGGACGGCGGCCGCACCGAATTCGCCATCCGGCTGCGCGCGGCCATCGCCACCAGCGGGCTGTCGCTCGACCGGATCCAGGCGCGGCTGCGGGCCCGCGGGGTCGTCGTCAGCGTCACCGCGCTCAGTTATTGGCAGTCGGGCAAGCGGCAGCCGGAGCGGCAGAGCTCGCTGTCGGCCGTTCGCACGCTCGAAGAGATCCTCGACGTCCCCGCCGGGTCCCTGCTCGGGCTGCTGCCTCCGCCCCGGCCTCGCGGGGGCGCCGGGAAGCGCCAGGCCGGCGCCGAGCCGATGTCGTTCCCGCGCGAGGTGCTGCAGCCGCTGCTGGAGAAGGTCGGGGCGCCGTACGCGCTCGACCGCCGTCAGCCGCTGAAGATGGTCGGGCTGCACGACCTGTGCGAGATCGCCGCGGACGGCGGCCAGCGGGCGGTGACCGCGCGGGCGGTGTTCCAGGCCGTCGCCGACGGCCAGGACCGCTGGCTGCTGGTCTACACCCAGGACGACCCGGAGGCGGGCGTCCCCGAGCTGCACGCCGTGCGCAACTGCCGGGTCGGCCGCGCCGAGATCGACGAGGCCCACGGCCTGCTCGTCAGCGAACTGCTCTTCGACCAGCCGATCAACCGCGGCGAGACGCACCTGATCGAGTACACCCTGACCAACAGCGGGCCGCCGTACCCGGAGTGCCGCAACACCCACTACCGCGAGTTCCGCCGCCCGGTGCGGGAGTACCTCCTCGAGGTCCGGTTCGCCCCGGGCACCGCACCCGGCCGCTGCTGGCAGTACTCCCGCAACGGCGCGGGCGGCACGCTCGCCCGCCGCCCGCTGAAGCTCGACGGCGCGGACGGCGTCCACGCGGTGGCGTTCGACTTCGGGCCGGGCGTGTTCGGCATCGACTGGGACTGAACCGGCCCGGCCCCAGGCCAAGCCTCGGTCGTCACCGCAGTTTGGTGCGCAGCACCTTCCCGGTCGCGTTGCGCGGCAGCTCCTCCAGGAATTCGACGTCCCGCGGCACCTTGTAGCGAGCCAGGTTCGCCTTGACGTAGTCACGGATCCCGTCCGCGTCGAGGTCGGCCCCTTCGGCGCGCACCACGAACGCCTTCAGCCGCTGCCCGAACTCCGGGTCCTCGACGCCGATCACCGCCGCCTCGATCACGTCTTCGCGCTCGACCAGCAGGTTCTCCACCTCGATGGGGAAGACGTTCTCGCCGCCGGAGACGATCATCTCGTCGTCGCGGCCGTCGATGAACAGCAGGCCGTCTTCGTCGAAGTGGCCGACGTCGCCGCTGGAGAGCAGGCCGTCGATGATCTCCTTGTGGCGGCCGTCGGTGTAGCCGCCGAAGCTGAGCCCGCTGCCGACGAACACCCGGCCGGTCACGTGCGGCTCGGTGACCTTCCGGCCTTTTTCGTCGTACAGCGCCACCTTGCAGCCGACCGGCGCGCGGCCGACCGTGCCCGGGGCCTTCGCCCAGTCCTCCGGCGTCGCGACCGTGGCCACCGCGACCTCGGTCGAGCCGTAGAGGTTGTGCACGACCGGGCCGAACGCCTCGTTCGCCCGGTTGCCCAGGTCCGGCGAGAGCGCCGAACCGGCGACGAAGATGATCCGCAGCGACGACGTGTCGTACTTCTGCCGGACCTCCTTCGGCAGGTCGACGATCCGCTGGAGCATGGTCGGTACCAGCACGAGCGCGGTGCACCGGTGTTCCGCGACGCCGCGCAGCGCCTCTTCGGGGTGGAACTTGCGCCGCATGACGACCTTCGAGCCGAGCGCGAAGGACAGGATGAACTGGGACAGGCCGGTGCCGTGGAACAGCGGCGCGCCCATGTAGGTGGCTTCGTTCGACCGCAGCGGGATCCGGTCGAGGAACTGCGCCGAGGCCAGCGCGGAGGTGTGCGGCCGCGGCGCACCCTTCGGCGTGCCGGTGGTGCCGCTGGTCAGCAGCACGAACCCGCCCGGTTTGGCCGGCGCGGGCCACGGCCGGTCGTCCGTGCTGGCGATGATCTCGTCGAGCACCGGGACGGTCCGGTCGGTCAGGTCCGAGCCCGGATCGACCCAGGCGAGGTAGCGCGCGACGCCGTCCGGGATCGCGTCGAGCAGGCCGGTGAACTCCTGGTCGTAGACGATCGCGGTGACGCCTTCGCGCTGCGCGACGTCGGCCAGCTGCGGCTTCGCGAACCCGGTGTTCATCAGCAGCAGGCGGACGCCGAGCTTGCCCGACGCGGCCATCGTGATGACCAGGCCGCGGTGGTCGCGGCACAGCGCGGCGACGACCTGGCCGGGTTCGATGCCGCGCTCGGACCAGGCCCTGGCCAGCGCGTTCGACTGGTCGTCGAGCTGCTTGTAGGTGAGCGGGCCGAGCTCGTCGACGATGCCGACGGCGGCCGGGTCGCGGCGGGCGGAGATGTGGTTGGCGCCGGCGAACGGGCCGAACTTCCGCAGCGCGACCAGCGAACGCACCCCCTCGTCGAGCCGGGGGAAGGGAACGAGGCCCGCCCGCCGCATCACGTCGACGCTGCGCACCGTCTCGGTCACCTTGTCCGCCACCGTGGTGGCGAGCGCGACCAGGCTCATCCAGGCACCTCCGTTGCTGCGGGAAGAGAGCCCATGCCGACGGTGACGTACCGGCGGTATGGGAGCTACTGGAGAGTAAACCAACCGTACGCCGAACGCACCAGCCCGGAAACCGGCAGAAGCATCCGGGGCTTCGCCCCGGCCGGGGGCTCCGCCACCCGGGCCCCGGAAACTGTCGGTGGTCATCGGCATGATGTCCGGGTGCAGGTGATCGCGGGCCGGGAGGAGGGCGGGAGCTTCACCGTGCGCACGCCTTCGGACACGGTGCCTGGCCTGGACGAGGCGGGTTTCGCGGAGCTGGCGCGGGAGCTGGAGGCGTCGCTCGCGCCGAGGTGGGTGTTCCCGTCGGTGGAGCGCACGTACCCGGTGCTGATGGCGGCCGGGCTGCGGGTGCGCCGCTGTTACGACCTCGAACTGGCGGAGGGGCTGCTGCTGGCGTACGAGGGCGAGGAGGGGCAGTCGCGGAGCCTGCGCGCGGCCTGGGCCAGGGCGAACGGTGAAGAGGCGCCGTCCGAGCAGTCCGCCGTCGAACTGGCGCAGCCGACGCTGTTCGAGACGAGGGCACCGACGCTGCCCGAGGGCGTGACAGTCGTCACGGCGGTGCAGCGCGTCCTCGCGGAGCAGGAGCGGCGGGTGGCGGCGACCGGGCACCCGGACCGGATGCGGCTGCTGCTGGCCGCGGAGTCGGCGAGCGCGCTGGCCGCGGCGGAGATGTCGGCCGACGGCCTGCCGTGGCGCGCCGACGTGCACGAAGCGCTGCTGGCCGCGCGGCTGGGTCCGCGCGTGCCGGCCGGGCAGCGGCCCAAGGCGCTGGTCGAGCTGGCGGCGAAGATCAGCGAGGCGTTCGGCGGGCGGCCGGTGAACCCGGACTCGCCGCCGAGCGTGGTCCGGGCGTTGGCCCGCGAGGGCATCGAGGTGCCGGCGGCCCGGAAGTACCTGCTGAAGGGCATCGACCACCCGGCGGTCGGGCCGTTGCTGGAGTACAAGGAGCTGTCGCGGCTGTACACGGCGAACGGCTGGGCCTGGCTCGACGAGTGGGTGGCCGACGGCCGGTTCCGGCCGCACTACGTCGTCGGCGGGGTGGTGTCGGGCCGCTGGGCCAGCCGCGGCGGCGGGGCGCTGCAGATCCCGAAGGTGCTGCGGACGTGCGTCCGGGCCGACCCGGGCTGGCAGCTCGTGGTGGCCGACGCGGCCCAGCTGGAGCCCCGGGTGCTGACGGCGCTGTCGGGCGACCGGCGCCTGGCCGACGTCGCGGCGGCGACGGACCTGTACGCCCGGCTGGGCGAGGCGCTGTTCTCGGGCGCCCGCTGGGTCCCGGCCGCGGACGACGACCGTGACGACCGGGCCCGGGCGAAGATCGCGATGCTGTCGGCGATGTACGGGGGCACGTCCGGCGAAGCGGGACCGCTGCTCGGGTTGCTGCGGCAGCGTTTTCCGGACGCGGTGGCCTATGTGGAACGCGCCGCCCAGGCGGGCGAGCGCGGGGAGCGGGTCCGGTCCCGGCTGGGCCGCACTTCTCCGGCGCCCTCGGCGGCTTGGCGCGCGTTGACGGGCGGGTTGGCATCGGACGAGGCGGCGGAGCTGAAAGCGCGGCGGGCGTCGCGGGGCTGGGGGCGGTTCACGCGCAACTTCGTGGTCCAGGCGAGCGCGGCGGACATGACGGCGGTGATGCTGGCGACGCTGCGCACCCGCCTTCCCGCGCCCGCCCACCTGGTCTTCTTCCAGCACGACGAGGTCATCGTCCACACCCCGGCGGCCCTGGCCGCCGAGGTGTCTTCCGCCATCACCGAAAGCGTGACGGAGGCAGCCCGGATGCTGTTCGGCCCGGCCTGCCCCGTCCGCTTCCCCATGCAAACCGCGGCGGTCGACACCTACGCCGACGCCAAGTAACCGGCGCCGTGTCGTCCGTCGGTGCTACGGGAACATCGGGAGGGTCTGCGTCCCGACGTCCTGGTTCGGCAGCGTCTTGCCCGGGTTGCCGCGGAAGTCGGTCCACGCCGGGTGGAGCCGGAAGTCCGCGCCGACCGCCGCCGCCGTGTAGTCGCCGATGAACACGCCCTGGAGTTCCTTGCCCGTCTCCGCGCCCGTCGAGACGAACTGGACCTGCGGGTTCGCCGTCTGCGTCGTGATCCGGCGGAGCGAAGACACCCGGTCGCCCCAGCCGGTGGCGTAGGCGTAGTCGAGGCCGATGCCGTTCGGGTCGTACGCGCGGGTGTAGAAGGTGACCGCGACCCGCCCGGCCAGCGCCGCGACCGCCGGGAACACCTCGTCGGCGCCCGAGCCGATCTTCACCGGCTTGGACCAGCCGTGCCGCCCGTCGGAGCCGCTCAGGAACGCGTCACCGTTGGTCTTCACCGACTCGCCGTCGCGGTAGGTGCCGTTGCGGTCGTCGGCCCAGGTCACCCACAGGTGATCGGTCACGCGGTCGTAGGTCAGCTGCGGAAAGCTGTTGACTCGGAAGTTCTCGCCGGTCAGGGCGTTGTTGGCGACGTCTTCGTCGACCGGGAAGTCGAAGTCGAGCGCCACCTCGGTGTGCCGGAAGGTCCGGCCGCCGTCGCGCGAGGTCGCGACGACGACCGCGTCGTGGTCGGCCGGCTGGTCGCACGCGGCCGTCGCGCACACCGACGTCTCGTAGGCGACCTGGAGCGTCCCGTCGCGGGTGACCACCGGGTTCGAGCCGCTGCCGTACGGTGTGATCCCGCCGGCGAAACCGGTCAGTGACGGCGAAATCCGGCGCATCGGCGACCACGTCCGGCCGAAATCGCGCGACTTCGACAGCACGATCGGCGATTCGGTGAAGGCACCGGACGCGTCGTAGGTGAACTGCGTCCAGGTCACGTAGACGTCGCCGGAGACCGGGTCGGCGGCGATCCACTCCTTGTCGTTGAAGATGCGGGTGGGCGTCGGCGTGCCCGCCGGGGTCACGCCGTCGAGGTGCAGGATCGCGGGGTCGCCGAAGCTGCGCCCGCCGTCGTGGGACACCGACACCGCGATGCCGCTGGCGAGCTGCTGGTCGTCCGGCACCGCCGCGCGGCTGAACACGAGAGTCGCGTAGTAGACGGTGTTGTGCGGCCCGAAGGCGATGGCCGGGTCACCGGCGGCGTCCATGTAGGACAGTGGCGCGGCCGCCCCGGTCGGGTAGTCCAGGTGCGGCAGCTGGACGTTCGCCCAGGTCCGGCCGCCGTCGAACGAGGTGTAGGCGAAGCCGCCGGAGTCGTTGCGCGCCTCGCGGGTGTTGTACAGCCGGTAGTCGTTCGCCCCGGCGACGATGTTGCGCGGGTTCTCCGGGTTGACGGCGATGGTGGTCTCGTTCTGGGCCGTGCTGCAGCCGGTCTGGCTGCCGGTCGGCACGATCGTGTCGCCGTCGATGACGTCGGTGTTCGGCGCGAGCGGCCGGTAGGGGTTGGGCTTGCCGATGTAGGTCTGGCAGAGCGCGGACAGCGCGGGGTCGTCGCCGTCCTCCTCTTCCTCCTCGGCGAACCGCTCCTTGAGCAGCGGATTCGGCACGTCGTGCCGCGGCTCTTCGGCCATCCGCGCGATCTTGTGCTTGCCGTGCGCGGGATCCACGGGCAGCGGCGAGCCGCCGCCGGCGGCCTGCGCGGTGGACGCGAAACCGAGCGGCAGGAGGAGCGCGGTGCAGGCGGCGAGGATTCTTCGCTTGGTGGACGAAACACCCAAGGACATCGGAAGTCCCTTTCCCAGGAGGTCTCCAGCCGCCCCAGGCTTGACCCGCGAACGGGCGCGGTCAACCGCCGGAAGTGGGGAGCCGGACATACCCGGCGTCACGCCAAAGCGTCGTCCAGTGCCTTCGTGATCCGCTTCAACGACACCGGGTGCGCCGTCCCGAGCGTCTGGGCGAAGAACGAAACCCGCAGTTCCTCGATCATCCAGCGCACCTCGCGCAACGCCGGTGACGACGTTCCCGGCGGCAGCGAAGCCAGCGCGTCGGTGTACTCGCGGGTTATCCACGCGATGTCCGCCGTCCGCTGCAGGTCGCGGGTCGGCTCCAGGGACAGCTTCTCCAGTCTCCGCGAGATCCCCTGCAGGTAGCGCACCACGTGCCGCAGCCGCTTCGCGCCCGTCTCCGTGACGAAGCCGGGATACACCAGGCCCGACAGCTGGGCGCGGATGTCCGCCAGCGAATCCGCCGGACCGCGGGCCGAAGACAGCTGCACCTCGACGTCGTTCGCCGTGCGGAGGATCTTCTCGACGTCCGTCAGCACGCCCAGGACCACCGGGTGCAGCTCGGCGCGGACCTTCTCCAGCAGCACCTTGAAGCCGGTCTCGTCGAACACCGGGCCGCCGCCCGCGGCCATCAGGGTGTCCACCGCGCAGTCGACGCAGTCCTCGAGCAAGGCCGCGACGCTGCCGTGCGGGTTGCGGTTCAGCACCAGCTTCGAGGAGTTGGACAGCGACCGCGTGATGAACTTCATCGGCGAGTTCAGGTTCAGCCGCAGCATCCGCCGCGTGCCCGCCCACATCGCGTGTTCCTGCTGCTCCGGCGTGTCCAGCAGCCGCACCGCCACCGACGCGCCTTCGTCCACCAGCGCCGGGTACGCCTTGACGTCGTGGCCACGCTGCGTCGATTCGAACACCCGCGGCAACGCCCCGAACGACGGCTTGGTCAGGCCCGCCTTTTCGAGGGTGTTGGCCGCCTTCGAGATCGTCTCCCGGACCTTCGGCGCCAGCCGCCGCTGCAGCTCCGAGACGTCCTTGCCCTCGGCGACGCGCTTGCCGCGTTCGTCGACCACCCGGAACGTCATCTTCAGGTGCTCCGGTACCGACGACAGGTCCCAGTCCGCGTAGGGCACCGTGATCCCGCGCAGCGCCCGCAGCTCGCGGCCGAGCACCTCCAGCAGCGGGCCGTCCGAAGGGGACACCCGGGAAAGGACTTCGCGCGCGGTGTCCGGCGCCGGGACGAAGTTGCGGCGCAGCGCCTTCGGCAGCGACTTGATCAGCTGCGTCACCAGCTCCGCGCGCAGGCCCGGCACCTGCCAGTCGAAGCCGTCCGGCGTCACCTGGTTGAGCACCGGCAGCGGGATGTGCACGGTGACGCCGTCGGCGTCCGCGCCCGGCTCGAACTGGTAGGTCAGCTTGAAGACCTGCGTGCCCTGCGTCCACGAGTCCGGGTAGTCGCCCTCGCGGACGCTGCCCGCGGACTCGTTGATGAGCATGGACTTCTCGAACGACAGCAGGTCGGGATCGGTGTGCCGCGCCTTCTTCCACCAGCTGTCGAAGTGGCGCACCGAGACGACGTCCGCCGGGACCCGCGCGTCGTAGAACTCGTACAGCGTCTGGTCGTCGACCAGGATGTCGCGCCGCCGCGCGCGGTTTTCGAGGTCCTCGACCTCCTCCAGCAGCGCCCGGTTCTCGGCGAAGAAGTGGTGCCGCGTCTGCCAGTCACCTTCCACCAGCGCGTGCCGGATGAACAGCGCCCGCGACAGCTCCGGGTCGATCCGGCCGTAGTTGACGCGGCGGTCGGCGATCAGCGGGACGCCGTACAGCGTCACCTTCTCGGTCGCGATCACCGCGCCCTGCTTGCGTTCCCAGTGCGGCTCGGAATACGACCGCTTCACGACGTGCTGGGCCAGCGGCTCCACCCATTCGGGTTCGATGCGCGCGTTGACCCGCGCCCACAGCCGCGACGTCTCCACCAGCTCGGCCGACATCACCCAGCGCGGCTGCTTCTTGAACAGCGCCGAGCCCGGGAACACGCCGAAGCGGGCGCCGCGCGCGCCCAGGTAGTCGCCCTTCGCCGGGTCCTTGAGCCCGATGTGCGAGAGCAGCCCGGCGATCAGCGACGTGTGCACGCGCTGCGGGTCCGCCGGGGTCGTGTTCAGGGAGATGCCGAGCGGCTTGGCCAGCTGGCGCAGCTGGCTGAAGATGTCCTGCCACTCGCGCAGGCGCAGGTAGTTCAGGTACTCGGTGCGGCACATGCGCCGGAACTGGTTGCCGGACAACGCCTTCTGCTGTTCGGCGACGTACTCCCAGAGGTTCAGGTAGGCCAGGAAGTCCGACGTCGGATCCGCGAACCGCGCGTGCTGGGCGTCGGCCGCCTGCTGCTTCTCGGCCGGCCGCTCGCGGGGGTCCTGGATGGACAGGGCCGCGGCGATGATCATGACCTCGCGCACGCAGCCGTTCTTCGCCGCTTCCAGGACCATCCGGCCCATCCGCGGGTCGACCGGCAGCTGCGCGAGCTTGCGGCCGATGTCGGTCAGGCTGCGGTCGGAACCGGTCGAGGCGAACGCGCCCAGCTCCTGCAGCAGGCCGACGCCGTCGCTGACCTGGCGGCGGTCCGGCGGTTCGACGAACGGGAACGCGGCGATGTCGCCGAGGCCCAGCGACGTCATCTGCAGGATGACCGAGGCGAGGTTGGTCCGCAGGATCTCGGGATCGGTGAACTCGGGCCGGCTCTCGAAGTCCTCTTCGGAGTAGAGCCGGATGCAGATGCCGTCGGACGTCCGGCCGCAGCGGCCCTTGCGCTGGTTCGCCGACGCCTGCGAAACGGGCTCGATCGGCAGCCGCTGCACCTTGGTCCGGTGGCTGTAGCGCGAAATCCGCGCGGTGCCCGGGTCGACGACGTACTTGATGCCCGGCACGGTCAGCGACGTCTCGGCGACGTTCGTCGCGAGCACCACGCGCCGCCCGGTGTGGGACTGGAAGATGCGCTGCTGCTCGGCCGACGACAGCCGCGCGTACAGCGGCAGGACCTCGGTGTTGCGCAGGTTCGCCCGGTTCAGCACGTCGGCCGTGTCGCGGATTTCGCGTTCACCGGAGAGAAAGACGAGGATGTCGCCCGGACCTTCGGCGCACAGTTCCTCGACGGCGTCGAGGATGCCCTGGGTCTGGTCGCGCTCGTCGGCGTCCTCGGAGGGATCGTCGGGGTCGACGAGCGGCCGGTAGCGCACCTCGACCGGGTACGTCCGCCCGGAGACCTCGACGATCGGCGCGTTGTCGAAGTGCTTCGAGAAGCGTTCCGGGTCGATCGTCGCCGAGGTGATGATGACCTTGAGGTCGGGACGGCGGGGCAGCAGCTGCTTGAGGTAGCCGAGGATGAAGTCGATGTTGAGGCTGCGCTCGTGGGCCTCGTCGATGATCAGCGTGTCGTATTGGCGCAGCGAGCGGTCGGTCTGGATCTCGGCGAGCAGGATGCCGTCGGTCATCAGCTTGACCAGCGTGTCCTGCCCGGACTGGTCGGTGAACCGCACCTTGTAGCCGACGGTGTCGCCGAGCTCGGTCTTCAGTTCGCTCGCGATCCGGTCGGCGACCGTGCGCGCGGCCAGCCGCCGCGGCTGGGTGTGCCCGATCTGGCCGCGGACGCCGCGGCCGAGCTCCAGGCAGATCTTCGGCAGCTGGGTGGTCTTGCCCGAGCCGGTCTCCCCCGCGACGATCACGACCTGGTGCTTGTCGATGGCGGCGGCGATCTCGTCCTTGAGCCGGCTGACGGGCAGCTCTTCGGGGTACTCGATCTTGGGCACGCTCTCGCGCCGCGACTGGATCCGCAGCTCCGCCTTGTCGATGTCGGCGGCGATCTGCGCCAGGGCGGCGTCGCGGTCGCGCGCTTTGCGGGCGCCTTCGAGCCGACGGCGCAGCCGCTGCTCGTCGCGCGGCATCAGCTCGGGCAGGCGCGCTCGCAGCGCGTGGAGGGGGGATGGCTCGGACATTCTTGGTCCAAGGATAGCCGTGCGTGACGAACCGGGCTTCCGAATATCCCCGGCGCGTGACGGGGCGCACGCCGAAGGCCCCATCGCGGGCGGCGAGAGGGCCTTCGGGGACGAACGTCAGCCGGGCTGTCCGGGCTGCTGCGGCGGCTGCACCGGCGCCTGCTGCTGCGGCTGGGGCGCGCTCTTGGCCCGGTTCATCGCCACCGAACCACCGATCAGCGCGAGGCCGACCAGGCCGAGGACGATGCCGAACAGCGGCTGCATGTCGCTGGCCCAGGACAGGATCCGGAACTCGTAGTCGAACTGCTCGAGGACGATGGTGCCGAACCCGAGCACGGCGCAGAGCACGCCGATGCGCATCATGATCGAAGACATGGAAACCCCTCATGAAGGACTGATGGAAACCACCGGTCCGTCCCCGAGCGGCCGTGGCGAAGCAGAACCGTAGCGGCCTCGATCCCGGCTGTCCCCGGAATTCCCGATTCGTTACCTCACGTCCGCTGCAGCGAGTCCGGACCCAGGTCGGCGAGCGTGCGGTGGCCGGACAACCCCATGGTCAGGTCGAAGTCCGCCAGCAGGCTGCGCAGCACGTGCCGGACGCCGTCCTCGCCCGCGTGGGCCAGGCCGTACACCCACGGGCGGCCCACCAGCACCGCCCTGGCGCCCAGCGCGATCGCCTTGAGCACGTCGGCGCCGGTGCGGATGCCCGAGTCGAACAGCACCTCCATGCGGTCGCCGACCGCCGCGACGATGGCCGGGAGCGCCTCCAGGGCGCCGATCGCGCCGTCGACCTGGCGGCCGCCGTGGTTGGAGACCACGATGCCGTCCATGCCGGCCTCCGCCGCGCGGCGCGCGTCGGCGACGTGCTGGATGCCCTTGAGGACGATCGGGCCGTCCCAGTGCTCACGCAGGAACGGCAGCTGGTCCCACGTCCGGTCGGTGCCGGTGAGCATGCCGATCCAGCGGAGGATCGCCATGTTCAGGTCGTCTTCCGGGGTCTTCTCGAGCAGGCCGCGGAACACCGGGTCGGTGAACGGGACGGCGCAGCCTTCGCCCTTCAGGAACGGCAGGTACGCCTGGTCCAGATCGGACGGTCGCCAGGCCAGCGTCCACGTGTCGAGGGTGACGACCAGCGCGGTGTAGCCGGCGTTCTTCGCCCGCGTCAGCAGGCTCGCGCAGACGTCGTTGTCGCCGGGCCAGTACAGCTGGAACCAGCGCGGGCCGTCGCCGTTGGCCTCGGCGACGTCCTCGATGCCGGTCGACGACGCCGTGGACAGGATGAACGGCAGCCCGGCCGAGGCGGCGGCGCGGGCGGTCGCGGACTCGGCGTCCGGGTGCACGATCGACTGGACGCCGACCGGCGCGACGGCCACCGGGGCGGGCAGCCGGCTGCCGAGCACCGTCGTGGCCAGGTCGCGCTCGGTGGCGCCGGTCAGCATCCGGGGCACGATCCGCCAGCGGTCGAAGGCCTCGCGGTTGGCGCGGGCGGTGGCGCCGGAGCCGGCCGCGCCCGCGACGTAGGAGAACGGCCCGGGGGCCATGACCTCGCGCGCCGATGCTTCGAGCCTGGTCGCGTCGGTCGAGCACGGCGGCAGCTGACCACCGAGTCCCTGCAGGTAGATCTCGTTCTGGTAGCTGCCGAAGCGTTCGGTCACGGTTGCCTCCTCGCGTTCGAGGGGGCACTGTACCCGCCGGTAGTTCACCCGGCGCCGGGAACTGACCGGTGGGTAACCTGAGGCCCGCCGACGTCCGGAGGAGAAGACATGCGCGCCTACGACGTGGTCCTGTTCGGCGCCACCGGGTTCACCGGCGGGCTGACCGCCGAGTACTTGGCCCGCCACGCGCCGTCGGACCTGCGCTGGGCACTGGCCGGGCGCGACCGCGGCCGCCTCGAAGCCGTCCGGGCCCTGCTGGCGGAGGTCGACGACCGGTTCGGCTCGCTCGACGTGCTCGTCGCCGACACCGGCGATCCCGCGTCGCTGCGGGCCGTGGCCGAATCGGCGAAAGTGGTGATCACGACCGTCGGCCCGTACCTGACGCACGGCGAGCCACTGGTGGCGGCGTGCGCCGAAGCGGGCACCGACTACGTCGACCTGACCGGCGAGCCCGAGTTCGTCGACCGGATGTACCTGGCGCACGACCGGCGCGCCCGCGAGACCGGCGCGCGGCTGGTGCACGCGTGCGGGTTCGACTCGATCCCGCACGACCTCGGCGCGTGGTTCACCGTGCGGCAGCTGCCCGAAGGCGTGCCGCTGACGGTCGACGGCTACGTCCGGGCCGGCGGGATGCCCTCGGGCGGCACGTTCCTGAGCGCGCTGACCGTCATGTCCCGCCTGCCGGCCGGGGCCCGCGCGGCGCGCCGGCGGGCCGCCGCCGAGCCGCGACCGGCCGGGCGGTCCGCGCGTACCCGGCTCGGGCGCCCGCACCGGCTCGCCGAGCCGGGCTGGTGGGCGGTGCCGCTGCCGACGATCGACGCCGAGGTCGTCCGCCGGTCGGCGGCCGCGGCCGAGCGCTACGGACCGGACTTCACCTACCGGCACTTCGCGGCGGTGAAGCACCTGCCGGTGCTGGCCGGCGGGGTGGCGGGCGCGGGCGCCCTGCTCGCCGCGGCGCAGCTCCCCCCGGCCCGGCGGGCGCTGTCCCGGCTGCTGGCCCCGGGCAACGGCCCGAGCCCCGAGCGGCGCGCGCGGTCGTGGTTTTCGGTGCGGTTCATCGGCGAGGGCGGCGGTTCGCGGGTGGTGACGGAGGTGTCGGGCGGCGACCCGGGCTACGACGAGACGGCGAAGATGCTCGCCGAGTCGGCCCTGTGCCTGGCGACCGACGACCTCCCGGAGACGGCGGGCCAGGTGACCACGGCGACCGCGATGGGCGGCGCGCTCGTGGACCGGCTGACCAAGGCGGGGATCCGGTTCACGACGCTGTGACGGTTCTCCGGCGCCGTGGATGAGTCATCCCAGCCCTGCCGCCGGGCTGATCTCGTAGTCGGCTTCGCGGAACTCCCCCACCCGCGACCGCAGCCGTCCGGTCGAGAACGGCCAGCTGAAGCTGTTGCGGCCGTTCACGTCCGTGTAGTAGCTCGAACAGCCGCCCGCCTGGTACACCGTGCCCGGCAGCGCGGCCTGGACCTCCGCGTTGAACGCCGCCTGCACCTCGGGGCGGACCGTCAGCGCCGTCCCCTCCGTGCCCAGCGTCCGGGTCACCGCCGCCACCGTGTGGCGCAGCTGGGCCTCCAGGATCATGAACGCCGACGTGTGCCCGGTGCCGAGGCTCGGCCCCAGCAGCAGGTACAGGTTCGGGAACCCGGCCACCGACGTCCCCGCGTACGCCTGCGGGCTGCCCTTCCAGTGGTCGTCCAGGCTGCGGCCGTCGCCGTCGAAGACGCATGACGACACCGGCATGTCGAGGATGTGGAAGCCGGTGCCGAAGATGATCGCGTCGACCTCCGCCGACGAGCCGTCCGCCCCGATCACCCGGGTGCCGTCGACGGACCGCACCGCCGTCGGGTGCACGTCCACATGGGACCGCGTCAGCGCGCGGTAGTACGTGTTGGACATCAGCAGCCGCTTGCAGCCGAGCGTGTAGTCCGGCGTCAACGCCCGGCGCAGCACCGGATCCCGCACCGCCAGCCGCAGGTGCGCTAGCCCGATCTTCTGCACCTGCCGCAGCAGCCACGGGTGGCGGAAGCCGAAGCCGAGCGTCTCCATCGCGCCGTACTCGGCGCTGCGCAACGCCCGCCGCAGTGCCGGGAACCGCCGCAGCAGGAACCGTTCGGCGCCGGGGACGGGGTGGTCCGGCTTCGGCAGGACCCACTGCGCGGTGCGCTGGAACAGGTGCAGCCGGCCGGCCCGTGGCACGATCTCGGGGACGAACTGGACCGCGGACGCGCCGGTGCCGACCACCGCGATCCGCCGGCCCGTCAGGTCGTAGCCGTGGTTCCAGCGCGCGGAGTGGAAGACCTCGCCGGGGAAGTCCGCGAGCCCGGGCAGGTCCGGGATCAGCGGTTCGTGCCAGGGACCGGTGCCGGCGACCAGGATCCGGGCGGTGTACGGGCCTCGCGACGTCGCCAGCTCCCAGCGGGCCTCGCGCGGGTTCCACTGCGCGCGCGTCACCTCGACGCCGTAGCGGATCTTCCCGGTGACGCCGAAGCGCTCGGCCGTGTCCTGCAGGTAGGCCCGGATCTCGGCCTGGCCGGCGAACGCGCGGGTCCACTCCGGATTGGGCGCGAAGGAGTACGAGTACAGCGCGGACGGGACGTCGCACGCGCAGCCGGGGTAGGTGTTGTCGCGCCAGGTCCCGCCGAGCGCCCCGGCCTTTTCCAGCACGGCGAGGTCGCCGACGCCGGCCTGGGCGAGGCGGATGGCGGCGCCCAGCCCGGACGCCCCGGCGCCGACGACGAGGACCGCGAAGTGGCGTTGTTCCATTTTCGGAGACTAACAGTACTCGAATACCATCGGTACCCCGATTCCGATGTTCGCTACAGTGCCCGCATGGCCCGACTCACCCGTGCGGAAAGCCAGGCGCGCACCCGCGAGCAGCTGGTCGAGACCGCGAAGCTGCTCTTCCTGCGCGACGGCTACTCGGTGACGTCGCTGGAGAAGGTCGCCGACGAAGCCGGGTATTCGAAGGGCGCGGTGTACTCGAACTTCCGCAGCAAGGACGAGCTCTGCCTCACCGTGCTCGACCGGATCCACGACGAACAGGTCGCCCTGATCGCCGAGGCACTGGCCGGCGCCGACGGGATGGAAGGCCTGCTGGCGGCGTTCCAAACCTGGGCCGAGCGCAGCATCGGCGACGAAGCCTGGACGGCGCTGGAGGTCGAGTTCGCGACGAACGCGCGTCGCGACCCGCACGTGCGCGCCGAGCTGGCGGCGCGGGACAAGGCCATCCGCGACACCATCGCCGGCCTGCTCACCGGGTACGCCGAGCGGTTCGGCATCACGCTCCCGATGTCGGCCGACGACGCCGCGACGGCGCTGCTCAGCCTCGGCATCGGGCTCGGCGTCCAGCGCGCGATCGACCCGACGATCCCGGTGAACGTGCTGCCGGACGTCATCCGGATCTTCGCCGGGGTGCGCTGACCGTCCTTTGCGGACTGGTACGCGGTGGTCTGGACCGTTCACGAACATGAACGAATTCCGCCTCTTGTGGAGCGCGCTGACTCTTCGCTACCGTGTCGCTACGCCGCAGCTCCACCCGCACCACCCGTATTCGCCGTGCTCGGACGGCGCATCCCGCGGAAAGGGTCCCCTCCCCATGAGCAAGAAGTTGCGGCCGGTTCTCATCGGCACGCTCGGCGCCGCCTCCGTCGCGGCCCTCGTGATCACCACGCCCGCGTTCTCCTCGGCCGCACCGGCGCCGGTGGCCGGTGCCTCGGTGCTCGCCACCGGCGACCTCGCGGCGCCGGCCAAGAAGGAAATCGCGATGAAGCTGGTCTCCAGCGCGGAAAACTCCTCGCTGGACTGGAAGGCCCAGTACAAGTACATCGAGGACATCGGCGACGGCCGCGGGTACACCGCGGGCATCATCGGCTTCTGTTCCGGCACCGGCGACATGCTCGAGCTCGTCGAGGCGTACACGGACGCGGTGCCGGACAACCCGCTGGCGAAGTTCCTTCCGGCGCTGCGCAAGGTGAACGGCACGGACTCCCACTCGGGCCTTGGCTCGGCGTTCGAGAGCGCCTGGAAGCAGGCCGCGGCGACGACGGCGTTCCAGACGGCGCAGAACAACGAGCGCGACCGCGTCTACTTCAACCCCTCGGTGAACCAGGGCAAGTCGGACGGCCTGAGCAACCTCGGCCAGTTCGCCTACTACGACGCCATCGTGATGCACGGCCCGGGCGACAGCTCCGACAGCTTCGGCGGCATCCGGAAAGCCGCGATGAAGAAGGCGAAGACCCCGGCCCAGGGCGGCGACGAGGCCACGTACCTCAAGGCGTTCTTCGCCGCCCGCAAGGTCATCATGAAGCAGGAGGACGCGCACTCCGACACCTCCCGCGTCGACACCGCGCAGCTGAAGTTCCTCAACGAAGGGAACTTCGACCTGCACACCCCGCTGAAGTGGAAGGTGTACGGCGACTCGTACACGATCGACTGAGCCGGGCTACCGGGTCAGGAGCGCATCCGCCGTACGGGTGTTGAGGATGCGCTCCGGCCCGATCCCCGCCTTGATGGCGCGCTCGCAGCCGTAGCCCAGCCAGTCGAGCTGGCCTGGGGCGTGCGCGTCGCTGTCGATCGTGAAGTCGCAGCCGATCTCCGCGGCCAGGCGCAGCAGCCGCATCGGCGGGTCCAGGCGTTCCGGGCGGGAGTTGATCTCCACCGCGACCCCGTTCTCCCGGCACGCCGTGAACACCTTCTCCGCGTCGAACTCCGACTCCGGACGTCCCCGGCCGACCACCAGCCGGCCCGTGCAGTGGCCCAGCACCCGGACGTGCGGGTTGCGGACCGCCGCCACCATCCGGCGCGTCATGTCCCGCGACGGCATCCGCAGCTTCGAATGCACGCTCGCCACCACGAAGTCCAGCTCCCCCAGCAAGCCTTCCTCCTGGTCGAGGGAGCCGTCGTCGAGGATGTCGACCTCGATGCCGTGCAGCAGGCGGAACGGCGCCATCAGCTCGTTGGCCTTGGCGACGAGCTGCATCTGCGTCCGCAGCCGGTCCGGGGACAGCCCGTTCGCGACCGTCAGCCGCGGTGAGTGGTCGGTCAGGACCATCCACTCGTGGCCGAGCTCCCGGCCCGCCACCGCCATCTCGCCGATCGAACTGCCGCCGTCCGACCAGTCGGAATGGGTGTGGCAGTCACCGCGCAGCGCCGAGCGCAGCGGCTCGCCGTCCGGCAGCTGTTTCTCGACGATCTTCCCCCGGTACGCCGGGTCGCGGCCGGCCAGCGCGTCCTCGATGACCCCCGCCGTGGCCTTGCCGATCCCCGGCAGCGACGTCAGCGTGCCGTTGTCCGCCATCTGCTTCAGCTTCTCGGCGTCGGTCTTGTCGACCGTCGTCGCCGCGTTGCGGAACGCCCGGACGCGGTAGGTCGGCTCCCCCGCCCGCTCGAGCTGGAACGCGATCTCCCGCAACGCCCATGCCGGATCCATGGGTCCTGTCTACCCCCTCCGGGGCAGTCGGTGCAGCTCGACCTCCACCAGCGCACCGTCTTCGATGCGGCAGGTCTGGTACGTGCAGTACGGCTGGCGGCGGCGGTCGGTCGGCGAACCCGGGTTGAGCAGGCGCATCCCGGACGGCGCGACCGTGTCCCACGGGATGTGGCTGTGCCCGAAGACCAGCACGTCGGTGTCCGGGAGCCGCGCGTCGCACCGCTGCTCGCGGCCCTGCTTGGCGCCCGTCTCGTGGATCACGGCCAGGCGCACGCCGCCCAGCTCGGCCCGGGCGATCTCCGGCAGCCGGGCCCGCAGCGCCGGGCCGTCGTTGTTGCCGTACACGCCGATGAGCCGCTTGCTGCGCTCCTCCAGCTCGTCGAGGAGGGCGACGTCGACCCAGTCGCCCGCGTGCACGACGACGTCGGCGGCCGCCACCTCGGCCCACACCGGCGGCGGCAGCTCGCGGGCGCGGGCCGGCAGGTGGGTGTCCGAGATGAGCAGCAGCCTCATCCGATGGCCTTCAGCACGCGGTCGAGGAACCCGCCGATGTGGTCGCGCAGCAGCGCGGCCGCGCCCTCGGCGTCACCCTTCTTGGCCGCCGCGAGCACCGCCTTGTGCTCGGTCCACTCCTTCTTCCAGCTGGGGCTGGCCTCCCAGCCGACGACGCTGATCAGCGCCGCGCGGTCCTTGAGGTCGTCGAGGATGCTGACCATGAGGGGATTGCCGCAGCCGCGGTAGAGGGCGCGGTGGAACCGGCGGTTCAGCAGGCTCAGCGCGGCCTGGTCCTGGTCCGCGATCGCCGTGGACGCCTCCTTCAGCGCCTCCGCCGCGTCTTCCAGCAGCGCCGGGTCGTGCTGCTCGACGGTCCGCCGGACGGCTTCGGGCTCCAGGACCATCCGCACGTCGTAGACGGACTTCGCGAGCTCGGCGTCGACCGTGATCACCGACGCGCCCTTGTACGGGCTGAACGTCACCAGCCCGGAGTTCGACAGCACCTTGAGGGCCTCGCGCACCGGGGTCTTCGACACGCCGAGCCGGGCGGCCAGCTCCGCCTCGACGAGCGGCTGGCCGGGCACCAGCTCCCGGGTCAGGATGCCGCGGCGGATCTCCTCCAGGACCACTTCGGTCCGGGAGGCGGGCAGGCTGAACGTCCCGGTCATGGCGCTCCCTAGTTCGTGTCGGAGCCCATTCAACCAGGCCCGCAGGATCATATATCAGATGCCATACTGGACCGCATGAAGCGACCCGAGGAGCTCCGCAGCCACCGGTGGTTCGGCGGCGGCGAACTGCGCGACTTCAGCCACCGCGCCCGCAGCCGCCAGCTCGGCTACAACCCGGAAGAGCATCTCGGCAAACCGGTCATCGGCATCCTCAACACCTGGTCGGACATCAACCCCTGCCACATGCACCTGCGCGAACGCGCCGAGCAGGTCAAACGCGGGGTCTGGCAGGCCGGCGGCTTCCCGCTGGAGTTCCCCGTCGCCACGCTGTCGGAGACCTACCAGAAGCCGACCCCGATGCTCTACCGCAACCTGCTGGCCATGGAGACCGAGGAGATCCTCCGGTCCTACCCGATCGACGGCGCGGTCCTGATGGGCGGCTGCGACAAGACCACCCCGGCGCTGCTGATGGGCGCGGCCAGCGCCGGGCTGCCCGCCATCTTCGTCCCGGCCGGGCCGATGCTGCGCGGGCACTGGCGCAACGAGGTCCTCGGCAGCGGCACCGACATGTGGAAGTACTGGGACGACAAGCGCGCCGGGCTGATCGGCGACGCCGAACTGTCCGAACTGGAGCGCGGGCTGGCCCGCTCGCCGGGGCACTGCATGACCATGGGGACGGCGTCGACCATGACTTCGGCCGCCGAGGTGCTCGGCGTGACGCTGCCGGGTGCCGCGTCGATCCCCGCCGTCGACTCGGCGCACCACCGGATGGCCGCCGCCAGCGGCGCGCGGATCGTCGACATGGTCCGGGAAGACCTCACCATCACGCAGGTGCTGGACAAGCGCGCCTACGCCGACGCCATCACGACCGTGCTCGCGCTCGGCGGCTCGACCAACGCCGTGATCCACCTGATCGCGATGGCCGGCCGCAGCGGGATCCCGGTTTCGCTGGCCGACTTCGACGCCATCGCCCGGCGGGTGCCGGTGCTGGCGAACATCCGCCCCGGCGGCGACTGGCTCATGGAGGACTTCTACTACGCCGGTGGCCTGCCCGGGCTGCTGTCGCGGCTGACCGACCTGCTGCACCCCGACCGGCTCACCGTCACCGGCCGCACCCTCGGCGAGAACCTCGCGCCGGCGCGGGTGCACAACGACGACGTCATCCGCACCCGGGACAACCCGGTCGCCGCCGAGGGCGGGGTCGCGGTGCTGCACGGCAACCTGGCGCCGTCGGGCGCGGTCATCAAGCACATCGCGGCCGAGCGGCACCTGCTGACCCACACCGGCCCGGCCGTGGTGTTCGAGGACTACGCCGACCTCAAGAAGCGGATCGACGACCCGTCGATCACCGCGGACTCGGTGCTGGTGCTGCGCGGCTCCGGCCCGCTCGGCGGCCCCGGCATGCCCGAGTACGGGATGCTGCCGATCCCCGCCCACCTGCTCGAACAGGGCGTCCGGGACATGGTCCGGATCTCCGACGCCCGGATGAGCGGGACGAGCTACGGCGCCTGCGTCCTGCACGTGGCGCCCGAGTCGCACGTCGGGGGCCCGCTGGCGCTGGTCCGCGACGGCGACCTGATCACCTTGGACGTTCCTTCGCGGACGCTGCGGCTCGAGGTGTCCGATGCGGAACTGGCACGACGGCGTGCCGAGTGGACGCCGCCCGCGCCCCGCTTCGAGCGCGGCTACGGCGCGCTCTACAGCGAACACATCACGCAGGCCGACGAGGGCTGCGACTTCGACTTCCTGGCCCGTGCCGGCCACAACCCCGAGCCCGACGCCCGCTGAGTCCCATGAGCGGCACTTTCACGTGAAAGTGCCGGGGGTACCCTGACCGGTTCATCCCCCGTTAGGGCGAGTCGTACGGCTTGTCCGAGTGCCCCGTACGCTGTTCCCGACACCGACGCAACCCGGTGCCGCGTCGAAGGGGTGGAGAGTTGCCGTACGAACCGCACTGGCCCGACTCGCACGGCGAGCAGACCGACGTCCTCCCGGCCGTCCGGCCGCAGCCGGAGCCGGGCCCCGCCGCCGCGAAGCGTTCCTTCCGCAAGGCCGGCCTGATCGCGGGCGGGGTGTTCGGCGTGCTCGTCGCGATCTACGGGATCGACCTGCTGATCAGCCAGGGCAGCGTCCCGCGCGGGGTGACCGTGGCCGGCGTCGACGTCGGCGGGATGGGCCGCGAGGCGGCCGAGCAGGAACTGCGCGGGAAGATCGAGCCGCGGCTCACGCGCCCGCTCGCCGTCACCGCGGGCGAGTACCAGGGCACGCTGTCGCCGACGCTGGCCGGGCTGAAGCTCGACTGGCCGCAGACCCTCGACCAGGCGGGCGAGCAGCCGCTGAACCCCTTCACGCGCCTGTCGTCGCTGTTCTCCAGCCGCGAGGTCGGCGTCGTCAGCCACGCCGACGACGCCAAGCTCACCGCCGCCCTGGCGGCGCTGCGCGGCCAGGTCGACCGCGACCCGGTCGAGGGCACCGTGAAGTTCGAGGGGGCCGAGCCGGTCGCCGTGCCGCCGAAGACCGGGCAGAAGCTCGACGTGCCGGCCGCGACCGCCGCCGTCGTCGAGAAGTGGGCGAGCGGGGAGACCCTGGCGCTGCCGGTCACCAGCACGCCGGTCCGCACCACGCCCGAAGGCGTCCAGGCGGCGCTCGACGGCTTCGCGCGGCCCGCCGTCTCCGGTCCGCTCGTCGTCAAGGGCGAAGGCAAGAACGCGACCGTGAAGCCGGAGGCGATCGCCGCCGCGATCACCTTCGAGCCGGCCGACGGCGGCGGGCTCACCCCGAAGATCGACAACGCGAAGATCGCCGAAGCCGCCGGGCCGCAGCTGAAGTCCACCGAGAAGGAAGGCAAGGACGCGACCGTCGTCTTCGAGGGCGGCAAGCCCACGGTCGACCCCTCCACCGACGGCCGGACCGTCGACTGGGACCCCAGCCTCAAGCCGCTGCCCGACGTGCTGAAGAAGACCGACGGCCGCGAAGTCCCGGCCATCTACAAGGACAGCCCGGCGAAGGTGACCACCGAGCAGGCGAACCAGCTCGGCATCAAGGAGGTCGTCGGCGAGTTCACGACCCAGAAGTTCGCGGCCGACTCCGGCGTGAACATCCGCACCGTCGCGCAGAAGGTGAACGGCGCCATCGTCAAGCCGGGGGAAACCTTCAGCCTCAACGGTTTCACCGGCCCGCGCGGCACGGCCCAGGGATACGTCGAGGCCGGCGTGATCAAGGACGGCGCCCCCGGGCGCGAGGTCGGCGGCGGCATCTCGCAGTTCGCGACCACGCTGTACAACGCGGCGTACTTCGCGGGCCTGAAGGACGCGGGGCACAAGGAACACAGCTACTACATCAGCCGCTACCCCGCCGCGCGCGAGGCGACGGTGTTCCAGAACCCCAACGGCGCCAGCGTCATCGACCTCAAGTTCACCAACGACGCGCCGACCGGCATCGCCATCCAGACGATCTGGACGCCGTCGTCGATCACCGTGAAGCTGTGGGGCACGAAGCGCTACACCGTCGAGTCGATCCCCGGTGCGCAGACCAACCAGAGCGACCCGCAGCCCAAGCCGGGGCCGAAGGAGAACTGCCACGCGTCGAACGGCGCGCCGGGGTTCACCACCACCGACACGCGCGTGCTGAAGGACGTCGCCACCGGCCGCGAGGTCAGCCGGTCGACCCGGACGGTCCACTACAACCCGCAGCCGAAGATCGTGTGCGCCGAGGGGCAGTGACCTCCTAACGGACGTTCACGCTGGGCGTCCGCGGCGGTACCGTGGGCGCCCATGAAACCGCGGGCGGCAGGCTTCCGGGACGTCCTCGCCGTGACCGAGTTCCGGGCGCTGTTCTCGGCCCAGCTGGTCTCGGTCACCGGTGACCAGCTGGCCCGGGTGGCGCTGTCGATCCTGGTCTACGACCGGACGAACTCGCCGGGCTGGGCCGCGCTGACCTACGCGCTGACGTTCCTGCCGGACCTCGTCGGCGGCCCGCTGCTGTCCGGGCTGGCCGACCGGCACCCGCCGCGGACGGTGATGGTGCTCGCCGACGTCCTGCGGGCCCTCGCGGTGGCCGTGATGGCGGTGCCGGGCCTCCCGCTGCCGGCGGTGGCGGCGCTGCTGGTGGGTGTCCAGCTGTTCAACCCGGTCTGGAACTCGGCGCGCGCCGCGCTGCTGCCGCAGGTGCTGCCGGGCGAGACGTTCGTGCCGGGGATGGGCCTGCTGATGATGCTGGTGCAGGCGGGCCAGGTCGCCGGCTTCGCGCTCGGCGGCCTGCTGGTGGCGGCGCTCGGCACCGGCGGCGCCCTCCTGGCGGACTCGGCGAGCTTCGCGGCGTCGGCGGTGTTCCTGATCGCCGGCGTCCGGCCGCGGCCGCCGCGCGAGACGTCGGGCGTCCACTGGTGGCGGCACGTCCGAGCGGGCTGGACGGTGGTGACCGGCGACCGCCGCCGGCTCGCCCTGGTTGCACTGGGCTGCGTGTCGGGCATCTACATCGCGGGCGAGGCGATCGCCGCCCCGTACGCCGCCGAGCTCGGCGGAGGCGCGGTGGTGGTCGGGCTGCTGCTCGGGGCGTTCGCACTGGGCAACGTGCTCGGCATGGCGGCGCTGTCGCGCATCCCACCCGAGCGGCGCGGCCGGCTGCTGGGACCGCTGGCGGTGCTGGCGTGCGCGCCGCTGCTGGGCTGCGCGCTGCGACCGGACCTGGTGGCCACTTTGGCGCTGTTCACGCTGACCGGGGTGGCCAGTTCGTACAACTTGATCGCGAACACGACGTTCGTGCAGTTCACCCCGGACGCGCAGCGCGCACAGGCGTTCGGTTTCGCGTTGACGGCGCTGCGGGTGTCGCAGGGGCTCGGGGTGGTGCTGGCGGGAGTGGCCGCGGAACGGGCGGCCCCGCACGCCGTGGTCGCCGGCGCGGGGGCGATCGGCGTGGTGGCGGCCCTCGGCGCGGCCCGGCTGTGGCGGCGGGCGCAGCCGGAACCCCGGTGACCGGCGCGGACGCCGGTCACCGGGCACCGGTCAGGACCGCGTCCAGTCGGTGGGCAGCCGGCGCGGCGTCCAGTCCGTGGGCAGTTCGCGCGGCGTCCAGTCGGTCGGGAGCTCGCGCGGGGTCCAGTCCGTCGGGCACTGCGCTGGCGCGACGCCCGGGTGGGTCCAATCGGTCGGCAGCTCGCGGACGGTCCAGTCGGTGGGCAGTTCGCGGGCGGTCCAGTCGGTCGGCAGCTGCCGCGGGGTCCAGTCGGTCGGGATCGCGCGGGTCCAGTCCGTCGGGAGCTGGCGGGTCCAGTCCGTCGGCCGCTGGGCGCGGCGGCGGCGGGACGGGACGATGTTGCTGTTGGGCAGGAAGTGCGACATGATCTTCTCCTGTTTTGTGAGGGATGTTGCACGGTGCGTGACCGGACCGTAGCCTGACCGGCCTAGTGACACACCGCGTTCATTCGATTACAGTGACGATTTCTGCGAAGAGTTCAACCCTGAGCAGAAGGGCGTTTCGTGGGATTGTCCGGGTCCCCAGGGCGAAAGCCCAGCTCAGAACGTCCACGATCAGGTATCCGAACGTGGGCGATGTGGAAGCTGACCACTCCGGTGCTCGGCTACGTCCTCATCGTCGACGCACTGGCGCTGATCGCGGTCGTCTCGACGGCCGCGCTGGTGCCGATCACCACCCCGTCGCTGCTCTGGTGCGGCCTGATCCTCGCCGGTGAGGTCGTGCACCTCGAAGCGGCGCAACGCATCGAGCGCATCCGCGAGCTTGCTGCCGACGGCCGTCCGCACATGCACCTGCAGTCGATCTGGATCTTCGCCGGGCTGCTCCTGCTGCCGCCGCCGCTGGCCACCCTCGTCATCGTCGTGAGCTATGCCCACTCGTGGGTCCGCGTCTACAAGCGGCGCGGGGTGATTCACCGGAAAGTGTTCTCCGGCGCCACGGTGATCCTGGCGTGCGCCGCCGCCGGGGCCGTGCTGTGGGTGGGCACCGGGCACGTCGCGCCGTACGTGCCCTACCTGGACGGGTTCGGCGGGATGCTCGCGCTGCTGATCGCCGGGATCGTCTACTTCGGCCTGAACTACGTGCTCGTCATCTTCGCGATCCTGATGAGCAACCCGGGAAAGCCGCCGCGGCAGGCGTTCGGCAACCCGTCCGACGTGCTGATCGTGCTGGCCGCGGTCGGGGTCGGCTGCGGCATCGCGCTGGTGATGACGGTCCGGCCGTGGCTGCTGCCGGTGCTCATGGTGACGCCGGTGGCGCTGCACATCGGCCTGCTGCTCCCCCAGTTCCAGGCGGCCGCGCGCACGGACTCCAAGACGGCGCTGCTCGCCCCCGAGTTCTGGGTTCAGCTGGCCCGCAACGAGCTGGCCCGCGCGGCCGAGCTGTCCTCGACGGCGGGCGTGCTGATGATCGACATCGACCACTTCAAGGCCATCGACGACGGCAACGGCCACCTGGCCGGCGACGAGGTGCTGCGCGCGGTCGCGGCGGCGATCCAGGCCTCGGTCCGCGGCGGCGACTACGTCGGCCGCTTCGGTGGCGACGAGTTCGTGGTGCTGCTCCCGGGCATGACCAGCGCGGAGATCGCGTCCGTCGCCGACCGCATCCGCACGGCGATCGCCCGGGTCGAGGTGCCGGTCCCGGTGGTCCGCCCGGGCAAGCCCGAGGTGATCAGCGGCCTGACGGCCTCGATCGGCGCGGCGGTGTACCCGGAAACGGCCACGGAGTACACGATCCTGCTGCAGGCCGCGGACGACGCGGTGTTCGAGGCGAAGGCGGGCGGCCGCGACCGCGTGGTCCTGGCGACCGCCCGCTCCGAACTGACCCGGCCCGAAATCCCCGACGTCCGGTAAGCGCCCCCATGTGGACTTCGGTGCGTTCCGCACACCGAAGTCTACATTGGACGCTCGGGTCAGGGCAGGGTGGCGAGGGACTCCTCGAGGGTGGCCGTGGACAGTTCGTTGTCCACCATGTCCCCCGCGAGGTAGGCGCCGTAGGCCGGCAGGTCGAGGTGCGCGTGGCCGCACAGCGCCGTGAGGATCACCTTCTCCTCGCCCGTTTCCTTGCAGCGCAACGCCTCCTGGATGCACGCCGCGAGCGCGTGCGTCGGCTCGGGGGCCGGGATGATGCCTTCGGACCGGGCGAACCGCACCCCCGCCGCGAAGCACTCCTGCTGGCCGATCGCGAGCGCCTCGATCAGGCCGAGCTCGTAGATGTGCGAGATCAGCGGCGACATCCCGTGGTAGCGCAGGCCGCCCGCGTGGATCGGGTCCGGGATGAACTCGTGGCCGAGCGTGTGCATCTTGAGCAACGGCGTGAGCCCGGCCGTGTCGCCGAAGTCGTAGGCGTACTTGCCGCGCGTCAGCGACGGGCACGCGGCCGGCTCGACCGCGCGGATCACCGGGTTCATCCGGCCGGCCAGTTTCTCCCGCAGGAACGGGAAAGCGAGCCCGCCGAAGTTGGAGCCGCCGCCGGTGCAGCCGACCAGGACGTCCGGCGTGTCACCGGCCAGCTCGAACTGCTTGAGCGCTTCCTCACCGATGACCGTCTGGTGCAGCAGCACGTGGTTCAGCACGCTGCCCAGCGCGTACCGCGCGTTCGGGTCCTGTGCCGCCTGCTCCACGGCTTCACTGATCGCGATGCCGAGACTGCCAGTGGAGCCCGGGTGCTGCTTGAGGATCGCGCGGCCGGACTCGGTCAGCTCGGACGGGCTCGGGTGGACGGTCGCGCCGAACGTCTCCATCATCAGCTTGCGGTAGGGCTTCTGGTCGTAGGACGCGCGCACCTGCCAGACCTCGCACTCGAGGCCGTACTGGGCGCACGCGAAGGCGAGCGCACTGCCCCACTGGCCCGCGCCGGTCTCCGTGGTCAGCCGCGTGACGCCTTCGGCCGCGTTGTAGAACGCTTGCGGCACAGCGGTGTTCGGCTTGTGGGAGCCGACCGGGCTGACGCCCTCGTACTTGTAGTAGATCCGCGCCGGGGTGCCCAGCGCCTTTTCCAGCCGCCGCGCCCGGAACAGCGGCGACGGCCGCCAGAGCCGGTAGACCTCCCGGACCTCCTCCGGGATGTCGACATAGCGTTCTGTCGTCACTTCCTGGGCGATGAGCGCCTGCGGGAACAGCGGGGCGAGGTCGTCCGGGCCGACGGGCTCGCGCGTGCCGGGGTGCAGCGGCGGTGGCGGCGGCTCGGGCAGGTCGGGGATGACGTTGTACCACTGCGTGGGGAGATCGGCTTCGTCCAGGACGTACTTGGTCTGCTCAGCCATCACGCCTCCTTGGTCGGCACCCCAACTTAGGACGCTCCCGCCCGCGGAGCCAGTACGGTGACCGGGTGACGAACCCGATGCTGACCGACCTCCCGCTGTGGCACCCCCCGTCCGGCCGCGGGCCGGGTCTGGTGCTGGTCCAAGAGATCTTCGGCCTGGACGACTACCTGCGCTCGGTGGCGGCGGACCTGGCCGCCGCGGGGTACGTCGTCGCGGTCCCGGAGCTGTTCTGGCGCACAGCGCCGGGCTGGTCGTCGACGCACGACGAAGCGGGCGTCGCGGCTTCGATGGAGGTGGCGGGGTCCTTCGACCCGGAACTGGGGCTGGCCGACGTCCTGGCCACCATCGCTCACCTGCGTTCGCTGCCGTCGGTGACCGGCGGCGTCGGCGTCCTGGGCTTTTGCCTGGGCGGCTCACTGGCGTTCGCGGCGGCGGCCGAGGGCGACCCGGACACGGCGGTGTCGTTCTACGGCTCGACGGTGGCGCGGCAGATCGACGCGCTGTCCCGGGTCGGCTGCCCGATCCAGTTCCACTTCGGCGGTCAGGACCCGTACATCCCGCGGTCCGATGTGGCCGTGGTGGAGGCGGCGGTGGCGGCGCACCCGGGTGCGGAGATCCACGTGCAGGAGGAGGCCGGGCACGCGTTCCACAACAACGTGGCGCCGATGTTCCACCACCCCGAGGCGGCCGCGCGGGCGTGGGAGCTGACGACGGAGTTCCTGCGGCGGACCCTGCCGGCGTGAACCGGCGTCCCCGTGCGCTCGTCGAAGGGCTCTTCCTGCTGGTGTGGTTCGTGCTCTTCGCGCGGCTCGACGCCGTCGTGGGCACGGACTTCGCGGCGGCCGACGCGAACGCGCTGGCCCTGCAGAGCGTGGAACAAGCGGCGCACGTCGACGTCGAGCGGAGCGTGAACGGCTGGCTGGCGGGCCGGCCGGTCCTCGCCCACCTGGCGGTGTACCTGTACCGGCTGTACTACGTGGCGGTCGCCGGCGTGCTGCTGTGGGTGTTCCTCCGCCGCGCCGAGGTGTACCGCCACGTCCGCCGGACGATGGTGGCGATGATGGCCCTGGTCCTGCCGGTCTACTGGGCGGTGCCGATGACGCCGCCGCGGTTCGCCCTCCCCGGCGCGGTCGACGTCGTGGCCCGGTACGACTTCCTGGGCCTGGAGAGCTGGACCAGGCCCACCCACCAGACGGCGATGCCGAGCATGCACGTCGGCTGGTCGCTGTGGTGCGCGTACGCGGTGTGGACCGCCCTCCGGGGCACGCACCCGCGCCTGGCGTGGGTGGCGTGGGCGTTCCCGCTGCTGATGGCGGCGGACGTGCTCGCCACGGCGAACCACTACGTCCTCGACATCGCGGGCAGCGTCGCGCTGCTGGCGGTCGCCGTGCTGGCGGCCACGCTGGGGGGCCGCCTCCTCGCCGGGAGGCGGCCCCGGCGAACCACCTGAGGCGCTCAGCCGCGCAGGGCGCTGCCGGCCTGCCAGGCCGCCCAGCTGATGGCCCAGTCGCCGTGGCCGTTGTTGATGGCCAGCTGCGGGCCGCCCGAGTTGGTGATCTCGACGACGTCGCCGACGTTGAAGTTGTCGAAGAACCACTTGGCGTTCTCGGTGTTCATGTTGAGGCAGCCGTTGGAGACGTTGTCGCTGCCCTGCACGCCGACCGTCTTCAGGTTCTCGTGCAGGTATTCGCCGTCGTTGGAGATCCGGACGTTCCAGTTCTCCGGCGCCTTGTAGTAGCCGGGGTCGCCCTCGCACACGCCGTAGCTGCAGGAGTCCATGATCTTGTGGTCCTCCTTCCCCAGCACGGTGTGCGTGCCGTTGAAGGTGGGCGTCGGGCCGCGCGGCGGGGTGTCGGCGGTCTTGCCCATGCTGATCGGCGCGGTCTTCACCAGCTGTCCGTTGTGGAACGCCTTGATCTGGTGCGTCTTGCCGTCCGCCTTGGCGATCCAGGAGTCGTGCACCTTGTAGGTCACCGAGACGTCCTGGCCGCCGTAGAGGCCGCCCCCGATCGGCGTGCCGAAGCTCGTGGTCTCGAGCTTCACGGTCGAGCCCGCCTTCCAGTAGTCCTTGGGCCGGAAGTGCACTTCGCGCTTGCCCACCCAGTACCAGCCGCCCTCCTGGGCGGGCGAGGACGTCACCTTGAGCGACTTCTCCACCGTGGCCTTGTCGGTGATGTCGTGGTCGAACTTCAGCCCGATGATCAGCCCGACGCCGAAATCGCCCGACGCCGGCTGGAACAGCGCGGGCGTGGCGACGCCTGCCGGCTTGATCGTGTGCACTTCCCCGCGCTGCTCGGTCGCCGCGCCCGCCTCGTTCACCGCGGTGGCGACCACCTGGTACGTGGCCGCGTACCGGAGGTGGTCCGAGCTGGTCCACGTCGTCTTGTCCGGCGACAGCTCGCCCTTGACGCCGTTGCCGGTCTGCGGGTTCGTCACCGTGACGGCCTGCAACGTGCCACCCGACGCCTTGACCACGATCGGGTCCTTCGGGCTCAGCTGGTCCCCGCCTTCGAACGCCACCGTCGCGGCCGGCACCCCCGGTGCCGCCGTCGTCCCGGTCGCTCCGGCCAGTCCGGCCGGCTGCGCGTTCCCGGCGGTCTCGGACTGTCCACTACATGCCGCCAGCAGCAGGGCCGCCAGGCCGAGCCCGGCGATGCGGATCGTTCTCACGCCCCCAAGACGTCCGACCCCCACCCGGAGTTGAGTAACGATCCGGTTACTCGACCAGGCGCCTCACCGCGCCCCCGGCATCGGCGGCCAAGGCGGTTCCTCCAGCCGCGGCGGGTCGAGCGCGCCGGCCCACCAGCCGGCCGCGACGACCACCGGCAGGCTCACCGCGGCGAGGACCAGCCCGAGGACGACGGCCGTGCCGTGCTCCTGCGGGTGGCCCAGGGTCCAGCCCAGCGCGGGCCCGGCGGACGCCAGTCCGGTCAGGACGGCGGCCGCGGCCACCGCCGGCATGCGCGAGCGGCGCAGGGGCCGGGGCACCAGGATGAGCGCGATACCGACGCCGACCAGGCACAAGCTGGTCACGAGCCAGAGGCCGGTCGACTGCCCGGCGTCCGAGCCGAAGAACGCCACGAAGCCGCTGAGCGGGATGGCCGCGACGAGGAACCCGCCGATGGGGAGCGCGGCCAGCAGCCCGCGTCCGTTCCGGGCGCGCACCCGGCCGGCCGCCACCGTCGTCCCGATCAGCAGGGCGAGCAGGGTCAGCAGCCCGGCGGTGCCGACGTCATCGCCGATCGCCCGGCCGAACGCGGTGAGCGGCACCGGCCGGATGTCCAGCCCCTTCCCGGGGACCACGAACGGGATCCGGTGCCAGGCGCCGCCGGCGTCGCGGACCGTCAGCCCTTCCACGCCGTTGACCACGATCACCTGGTGTCCACCCGGGACGGCCCGGACGGCGATCTCCGTGCTGGCCAGTTCGGACACCCGCGTCACCGAGGCGGGGAACGGGTGCTGGCGCTCGACGAACAGCCACCGGACGGCGGGCACCTCCCAGGCGGTGTGCCAGGTCCGGCCGGCATCGGTCGTCTCGTCGACGCCGAGCATGCGGCCACCGTGCGAGTCCATGTTGTCGATGACGCCGGCACCGTGCACCCGGTAGCAGTGCGCGGCGGACTCGGGCGCGCAGGCTTCGACCCGCGGCCGGCGCGGCGCGGATTCCGCCGAGGGCACCTCCGACAGGAACCGCCAGCCGTCGAGGCCCGAGGTGGAGCCGTAGCTCCCGCCGTTCGCCTCGACCACCACCTGGGTGCCTTCGATCCTGACGGAGTCGACCGACGGCAGCGTCTCGGAGGGCGCCGAGGTGGCGGTGATCGCCAGCACGGCGAACGGCGTCGCGACGAGCACCCGCACCCGGAACACCAGGCGCTCCGGCAGTGGCGGAGCCGCCGCGACCCGGCGCCAGGCCCACCAGGACAGGCCCAGGGCGGGCAGCGCGACCAGGTCGCTTGGATCGGCCAGGATCACCGAAGGCCCGTTGACGACCGACCACGCGGCCGAGGCGGCGTCGGCGCCGGTGGCGGTCAGCTTGACCCACGCGAACCCGGCGCCGGTGAGGAGCACCGCGGCCGCGGCGCCGGCCCGGTCGGCGAGGAACAGGCCGAGCAGCAGCGCGAGCACCGGCGGCGCCGCCACCAGCCCGGCCACGTCGCTGAGCTTGCCGGTGACGAACCCCGGCCACGCCGGTTTGAGCACATGGTCGTTGAGCAGCAGCACCGCGGCGGCGGCGACGATCAACGGATGCGCCGGCCAGCGCAGAAGGACCCCGGTTCGCATCTGGTACAGCCTGGAGCGCGGTGATCACGACCGTGACACGGCTGGGCCCCGGAACGGCCAGGCCCTGGTCCACTCCCCGGGCCGGCGGCCGCCCGGGTCCGGTCCGATGTGGACCTGATCGCTACCGCAGCTGATCCCGGCGGCGCGTCAGGTACGCGACTTCGGCGGTGTTGCCCGCCAGCTCGATGGCTTTGTCGTACGCCGCCCGCGCCTCCGCCCCGCGGGACAGCCGCCGCAGCAGGTCGGCCCTGGTCACGTGGTACGCGTGGTAGCCGGCCAGCTGGTCCTCGAGCCGGCCGATCGCCGCCAGCGCCACCTCCGGGCCGTCGAGCTCGGCGACCGCGACCGCCCGGTTGAGCGCGACGACCGGCGACGGGTCGACACGGATCAGCTGGTCGTAGAGGGCGATGACCTGGGACCAGTCGGTGTCGCGGAAGTCGCGCGCGGACGTGTGCACGGCGTTGATCGCCGCGAGGATCTGGTAGCGGCCCGGCGCCACCCCGGCCGCGAGGCGTTCGCGCACCAGCCGGTGCCCTTCGGCGATCAGCGCGGTGTCCCAGGCGCCGCGGTCCTGCTCGTCGAGCGCGACGAGCTCGCCCGCCGAAACGCGGGCCGGGCGGCGGGCCTCGGTGAGCAGCATCAGCGCCAGCAGCCCGGTCACCTCGCCGTCGTCCGGGAGGAGGGCGTGGAGCAGGCGGGTGAGCCGGATCGCCTCGGTGGTCAGGTCGTGCCGGATCGGGTCGGTGCCGGGGCCGGTCGCCAGGTAGCCCTCGTTGAAGACGAGGAAGAGGACGGTGAGCACACTGGACACGCGGGCGGGCAGGTCCTCGGCGGACGGCACGCGGTACGGGATGCGCGCCGCCTTGATCTTGGCCTTGGCGCGGGTGATCCGCTGTTCCAATGCAGACTCGCGCACCAGGAAGGCGCGGGCGATCTCGGGCACGGTCAGCCCGCCGACCAGGCGCAGCGTCAGCGCCACGCGGCTCTGCGTCGCCAGTGCCGGGTGGCAGCACGTGAAGATCAGCCGGAGCCGGTCGTCGCCGATGGCGCCGGGAGGCTCGGCCGGGGTGTCGTCCTGTACCAGCCGGGCCTCCCGGTACTTGTCGCCGCGCTTGGCCTCGCGCCGGATCCGGTCGATGGCCTTGCGGGCGGCGGTGGTGGTGAGCCAGGCGCCGGGGTTCGGGGGAACGCCGTCGGCGGGCCACCGCTCGACGGCGGTCGCGAACGCCTCGGCGGCCGCCTCTTCGGCGACGTCGAGATCCCCGAACCGCCTGGTCAGCGCGGCCACCACCCGGGCCCACTCGGCGCGGTGGGCCCGGGTCACCGCCGCTTCGACGTCACTCACCGGAACGGTCGTACCTCGATCTTGCGGTCGCACACCTTCGACGCCTCGGCGGCGAGCTTGAGCGCCACGTCCAGATCCGGGACCTCCCACACCCAGACGCCGGCGAGGTACTCCTTCGACTCCACGAACGGCCCGTCGCTGATCACCGCCCGCTCGCCCCGGTTGTCGACCACGGTGGCCGAATCGGTGTCCGCGAGCCCGCCCGCGAAGACCCAGTAACCCTCGGCGACGAGCCGATCGTTGAACTCGCTGATGGCGGGCTGCCGGTCCGTGCGGCCGGGCTCGGCCTTGTCGTCGATGACGGAAACCAGGTACTGCATCGGAAGATCCTCTCGCAGGAGGGCGGTGGGACGTCAGGCTACGTCCGGTACCGGAACAGGATCCGCCCCCGGTTCAGGTCGTACGGGCTCAGCTCCACCAGGACCCGGTCGAACGGCAGGATCTTGATGAAGTTCTTCCGGATCTTGCCGCTGATGTGCGCGAGCACCTTGTGCCCGTTCTCCAGCTCCACCCGGAACGTCGCGTTCCGCAGGCACTCGACGACCGTGCCCTCGACTTCGATGCCTGCTTTGTCGGCCATCAGCGCAGCACCAGCTCGACGTTGCCGCCCACCAGGCGGGCTCCGGCGCCCTCGAACAACGCGACAGCCGCCGGGTTGGCTTCGTTCACCTCGGCCGATGCCGCCGGGACGCCCCGGTGGTGCAAGGCGTCCAGTACCTGGGTCAGCAGCGCGCGGCCGATCCCGGAACGCCGGTGGTCCGCGCGGACCGCGAGCAGGCCGATCCGCGGCTGCCGCGGCACCGCCGCCAGGCGCAGGAGGCCCACGTACTCGTCCCCGGACGCGGCCACCGTGTAGCTCGAGAGGTCCAGCGGGCGGGCCAGCACCTCCGCGGGCATTTCCTGCCAGCCGACCGTCGCCTCGATTTCCGCGCGGATCGACGTCTCCAGCGAGCGCAGCGGTTCCGGGTCGGACGGCGGCCCGATCGTCACGCCGGGGCTCGGGGGAACCGCGCCCGGCGCCGCCGGGACGAGGTACTCCCGCTCCCGGCGCCGGGTCGTGAACCCGGCGGATTCCCAGCGGGCCCGGAGATCCCGGTCGACGTCGTCGACCACGGTGTAGAGCGGCCTCGGCAGCTCGGCCAGCATCGCGGCGGCCAACGGCGCGAAATCCGCGTCGTGCCACGTGTCGATGCTGAGGAAGAGCCGGCCGTCCGGGCGCGGGGACGCTTCGGCGCGGCCCACCACCCGGTCGTCGTCGAGCGCGTGCCAGTGCCGCCGCGCGACGCGGGTGATCACCGGCCTGTGGTGCACATGGTTCATGGTGTCGCCTTTCGGGAGTCCTGTTCCAGGTGCTCCCGGCGACAGCTAGACCGGCCCGCCCGTGACGACGAGGGGGAGCACCCACAGCGTTGCAGCGTTCACGGGTTCTCACCTCCCCAGGCCGGGTCACGGACGGCGGCACGCTATCAGACCGCCGCTCGTCGCTTCCACTCCTTTTCCGCACCCCGCCGCGCGGACCGGTCAGGAATCGAGAAGCACCGGCCGCCGGCCCGGACCTAGCGTTCTCGGCATGACGAACATCGAAACCATCACCCTCGAAGTCCCCGACACCGCCGCCGCCGAGCGCTTCTACGCCGACGCCTTCGGGCTCACCACCCAGCTGCGGTTCCGGGTCGCGGACGAGCCCTCGGCCGGCTTCCGCGGCTACACCCTCTCCCTCACCGTCGCGCAACCCGCCGACGTCGACTCCTTCGTCGGCACCGCGATCGCCGCCGGCGCCACGCAGCTGAAGGCCCCCGCGAAGTCGATGTGGGGCTACGGCGGCGCCGTCCAGGCACCCGACGGCGCGATCTGGACGATCGCCACCTCCGCCAAGAAGAACACCGGCCCGGCCACCCGCGCGTTCGACGCGATCGTGCTCCTGCTGGGCGTCGCCGATGTGGCCGCCAGCAAGAAGTTCTACGTCGGCCACGGCCTGACGGTCGGCAAGAGCTTCGGCCGGGTGTACGTCGAGTTCGAGTCCGGGGACAACTCCGTCAAGCTCGCCCTCTACCGGCGCAAGGCGCTCGCCAAGCAGGCCGGTGTCGCCCCCGAGGGCAGCGGCTCGCACCGGATCGCGGTCGGCGGCGCGGCCAGCGCGTTCACCGACCCGGACGGCTTCGCCTGGGAAACCACCGCCGCCGCGCGCCTGTCCTGATCAGCCGCGGCGGACCTGCCGGCACTCCGGCTGGCACGGCGTCACCGGCGAGGTTCCGGCAGACTGGCCCGGGTGCCCGAACTCCCCGAAGTGGAACTCGCCCGGCAAGTCCTCGCCGGCGCCCTCGGCCGGAAGATCCGCGAGGTCGACGACCACGACGACTGGGTCTGCCGCCCGCACGCCCCCGGTGACATCGCCACGGCGTTGCGGGGCGGCCGGCTCACCGAAGCGCACCGGCGGGGCAAGACGCTGTGGTGCGAAACGGAAGGCGGCGACGGGCAGCCGGGCCCGAACCTCGGCCTGCACCTCGGGATGGCCGGCCAGCTGCGGTTCGCGGGCGAGAGCGGGCCGCCCGGCCCGCAACGGTTCCGCGACCGTGCCGAGAAGGCGGAGTGGTTCCGCTTCGGGATCACTTTCGCCGACGGCGAACAGCTGCGCCTGTTCGACACGCGGCGGCTCAGCCGGGTGCGGCTCGACCCGGACCTCGACGCGCTCGGCCCCGACGCCGGCGAGATCTCGCGCCGCGACTTCGGCGAGCGCGTCGGCCGCGGGCGGGCGCCGCTGAAGGCGCGGCTGCTGGACCAGTCGGTGGTGGCCGGGATCGGCAACCTGCTGGCCGACGAGACCCTCTGGCAGGCCGCGCTTTCCCCGGCGCGGCCGGTGAACGAGCTGACCGGCGACGACCTCGCGAACCTGCACAAGGCGCTGCGGAAGGCGTTGCGCGCGGCGATCCGCCACGGCGGCGTGCACACCGGCGAGATCATCGGCCACCGCCGGGCCGGCGACCACTGCCCGCGCTGCGGCGCGGAGATGCGCCACGGGACGGTCGGCGGCCGGTCGACCTGGTGGTGCCCGGCGGAGCAGGCCTAGCGGGGGCCCAGGCCGGTGCGGCCGTCGAGCAGTTCCCGCACCACGTCCAGGTGGCCGGCGTGCCGGGCCGTCTCCTCGATGACGTGCAGCACGACGCCGCGCAAATCGGTGATCTGGTCCCCGAACGGGCCGGGGTGACGCCCCCGCGGCCGCGCGGACAACGGCGTCGCGGCGAAGACTTCGTCGGACCGGCGGCACTGTTCGCGGTAGTAGGCGAAGACGGCTTCCGGGCTCTTGGACGCGGGCTCGCCCGGCCCCGCCGTGCCGGTGACGACCTCCTGGAACCAGTGCCGCTCCGCGTCCCCGAGGTGGGCGACCATGCCCAGCGGGGTCCAGCCGGACGGGAGGACCGCCGTCGTCAGGGCCTGCTCGTCGAGGCCGTCGAGGATCGCCAGGACGCTCTCGCGCTGGGCGCGCAGGAACGTCAGCAACGTGCTCTTCTCCGTCACGGTCGCGGACCTTAACGGGCGGAGCGCATCCTCGCGGGCGGTTTTTGTCGGGGGTTGCCGGTACCGTCGCGGACATGGCAACACTGGTCACCTTCCACGCCCACCCGGACGACGAGTGCCTCCGCACCGCGGGCGTCATGCGCAAGGCCGTCGAAGAGGGGCACCGGGTCGTGCTCGTCGTCGCCACCAAGGGCGAGGTGGGCGAGGTACCCGACGGTTTCCTCGCCGAGGGCGAGAAACTGGCGGACCGGCGCGTCCAGGAGTCGTACGCGGCGGCGGAGATCCTCGGCGTCGAGCGCGTCGAGTTCCTCGGCTACCGCGACTCGGGGATGATGGGCGAGCCGACGAACGACGACCCGGCGTGCTTCTGGCGCGCGGACGTCGAGAAGGCGGCCGAGCAGCTCGCCGCGATCCTGCGCGAGGAGTCGGCCGACGTCCTGACGGTGTACGACGACAACGGCGACTACGGCCACCCGGACCACATCCAGGTGCACCGGGTCGGCCTCCGCGCGGCGGAGCTGGCCGGAACGGCCCGCGTGTTCCAGGCGACGTTCAACCGCGAGTTCATGCAGCGCGGCTTCGAAGCAGCGGTCGAGCAGGGCCTGATGCCCCCGGAGGCGGCCCCGAAGCCACCGGAGAACGTGGAGTTCGGCAAGCCGGAGGCGGAGATCACGGCGGCGGTCGACGTGTCGAAGTACGCGCCGGTCAAGCGGGCGGCGATGCGGGCGCACCCCAGCCAGATCAGCGAGGACATGTTCATGCTGGCCATGCCGGACGACGCGTTCACGTTCGCCTTCGGCACGGAGTGGTTCATCCGCCAGGGCCAAGGCCCCGGAATCACCGAAACAGACCTCATGGCCGGCCTCTGACCCGGGGCCGGGGCCGGGGCCGGGGCCGGGGCCGGGGCCGGGGCCGGGAGAGGTTGGCACGGGGCGGGCCGGTCGTGCAAGGGGGCAGGGCGGGGCTGCCAGCCGGGGGAAATAGCCAGCTGGAGCCGTGATGCCCCTCCAATCACGGATGATGCCCCTCCAATCACGCGAGATGGCTCTCCAATCACGCGAGATGCCCCTCCGATCACGCGAGCCGGGCCGCCGACCGCGCGCACCGACCTCCCGGCAGGCGAGTGCCCGCTCCGGTGCCCGCGCGCTCGCGGGGGTTAAATCCGCGACCTGTGTGCTTGAGTGCAGCTCTCGTGTGATTCGAGGGGCATCTCGCGTGACTGAGCGGGCATCTCGCGTGACTGAGCGGGCATCTCGCGTGATTGAGCGGGTGTCTCGTGTGACTGAGGGGGCATCGCGGGTCAGGGGAGTGCGGCCGTTACGTCCAGTTCCACCAGCTGGCCCGGGTAGCCCAGCTGGGCGACCCCCAGCAGGGTGCTCGCCGTGCTGAATGCCGCCGCGATCGGTGAGCTCGTCAGGCGGGACCACACCGCGGACAACACCTCGCGGTCCTCCGTCACCACGTAGACCACCGTGCGGACCACGTCGGACGGTGAGGCGCCCGCGTACTCCAGGGCCGTCGCCGTGTTGGCGATGACCTGGTCCGTCTGGGCCAGGACGTCGCCCTCTACCACCGTGCCGTCCTCGGTCAGGGGGCACTGGCCTGCCAGGTACACCGTCCGGGACGGCGTTGTCACCGTCACGTGGTGGTAGCCCGGTGGGGTGTGCAGGCCGGGTGGGTTCTGCCGTTCAATGGTCACAGCCGCATCTTCGCCGCCGCGGCAAGCGGATTTCCCCGGGAGGGCTTGTGCGCAGGACCATCGATTGGGCCGACGGTGCCGTCGTCGTCATCGACCAGACCGCGCTGCCCGGTGCATACCGGCTCCTCGAGCTGCGGACCGTCGGCGAACTCGTCGACGCCGTCAAGCGGCTCGCCGTGCGGGGCGCGCCCGCTCTCGGGGCCGCCGGGGCGCTCGGGGTCGCGCTGTCCGCTCACCTGGACAGCGACGTCCGAAGAGACGCCGAGCTGCTCGCGCACGCGCGGCCCACCGCCGTCAACCTCGCCTGGGGTGTCGAGCGCGCGCTCGGGAAACTCCACCAGGGCAAAGACGCCGTTCTCGCCGAAGCGCTGGCCCTGCTCGACGAGGACGAACGGCTGAACAAGACCGCCTCGGCCCACGCCGCCGAAATCGTGCTCGCCGAGTGTCCTCGACGTCCCTTGAGGCTGCTCAGCCACTGCAACGCCGGGCGGCTGGCGACCGTCGGCTGGGGCAGTGCCCTCGGCGTCGTCTGGCACCTGCACGCTCGCGGGCTCGTCGGAGAGGTCCTCGTCGACGAGACGCGCCCGCTGCTCCAAGGCGCCCGGCTGACCGCGTGGGAGCTCGCCCAGGAGAACGTCCCCTACCGCGTCCAGCCCGACGGCGCCGCCGCGGCCGCCATGGCGCGCGGGATGGTCGACTGCGTGCTCGTCGGGGCCGACCGGATCGCCGCGAACGGTGACGTCGCCAACAAGATCGGCACCTACGGGCTCGCCATCGCCGCGAAGCACCACGGTGTGCCGTTCGTCGTGGTCGCCCCGTCGTCCACTGTGGACACCAAGCTCGCGGACGGCACGGGCGTCGTCATCGAGGAACGCGACGCCCGCGAGCTCACCGGATACGCCGGCACCCCGATCACCCCGGAGGACGCGCGGGTCTTCAACCCCGCCTTCGACGTCACCCCGTTCGAACTCGTCACGGCCGTGGTCACCGAGCACGGCCGGTTCGCACCCTAGGGACGCGGGCCGATCTCGCGGCCGCCGTCGGTGACCGTGATCGCCATGGCCGGGCAGGAGTCCGCCACGTCGAGCACCGTCTCGTCGGCTTCGACCGACGGCGTCACCGGGTGCGCCACCGCGCCGTCGAGGGTGAACACCTCGGGCATCAGCGCCGCGCACATCCCCGACCCGATGCAGGTGTGTTCGTCGACTTTCACGTCCCAGCTCATCATCACCATCCGATCGGCATCGACCGCGGTCCGCGGACGAGCATCTGCGTCTTCCACACGATATCGCCGGCGAGGTGCAGCCCCGGCATCTCGGTGACCAACGCGCGCAGCGCCTCCTGCAGCTCCAGCCGGGCCAGGGGCGCGCCGAGGCAGTGGTGGACACCGTGACCGAAGCCCAGGTGGTGGTTCTCGGTGCGGTCGAAGCGCAGCTCGTCCGCGTCGTCGAACTGCAGCCGGTCGCGGTTGGCCGCGCCGACCGCCACCAGCACCGGCTCCCCCGCCCGGACCAGCACGCCGCCGACCGTGACGTCTTCGGTGGCGTAGCGCGGGAATCCGGCGCCGGCGCCCAGCGGCACGAACCGCAGCAGCTCCTCGACCGCGGCCGGGATCAGGTCCGGGCCGGCGCACAGCCGCTCCCACTGCGCGTGCTGGTCCAGCAGCGCGTAGACGAAGTTCGGGATCTGGCTCGCCGTGGTCTCGTGCCCGGCGACGAGGATGCCGACGCACAGGTCGACCAGCTCCAGCTCGGTCAGCCGGTCACGGACGTCGCGGGCCTCGATCAGCGCGGTCATCAGGTCGTCCCGCGGCCGCTCGCGGTGGTCGGCGATCAGGCCGCGCATGTAGTCGCGCAGCTCTTCGCGGTTGCGCTCGAACTCCTCGGCCGTCAGCCCGCTCGTGGACAGCGCCGCGTCGCTCCACACGCGGAACTTCGGCCGGTCGGCGACCGGGACGCCGAGCAGCTCGCAGATCACCGCGACCGGGATCGGCAACGCGAAGGCGTCGACGAGGTCGGCGGGCGCCCCGGCCGCCTTCATGTCCGCGACCAGCTCGGCCGCCAGCGTCGCGACCCGCGGCCGCAGCTGCTCGACGCGGCGCATGGTGAACGCCTTCGCGACCAGCGTCCGCAGCCGCGTGTGGTCGGGCGGGTCCATCTGCAGGATGCCGCCGTCGCTCACCTTCGGCAGCCGGCGCGGGGCGTCCTTTTCCTTCTCCATCGCCCGCGAGAACCGCCGATCGCCCAGCACCAGCCGGGCGTCGGCGTAGCGGGTGGCCAGCCACGCCGGCTCCCCGTAGGTCATCTTCACCCGGACCATGCCCGCGCCCTCCCGGGCGGCCGCGTACGCCTCGTTCAGGTCGAGCCCGGCCTCCTCGTTGAAGGGGTAGGCGAGCGGTTCGGTGTGGGTGGCGGTCATGCGGAACCCCCGGAGGTTGTAAGCAGCTGCTTACAACGCTACCCAGTTTTTCCCCACCTGTCACGATCAGCCATTGCCCCGTCACCGAATCCTAGGTTACGGTGACCTAGGTGTGGATCGAAATCCTCCTGCTGTCGAAGCTGGCCGTCGAGCCGATGCACGGCTACGAACTGCGCAAGGCCGTGGAGGCTTCGACCGGCCACACCCTGTCCAACAACTCGCTCTACCCCACGCTCCGGCGCTTCGTCGACGCGGGCGCGGTGAGCCGCAGCGCGGAGGAGCAGGAGGCCAAACCACCGCGGCACGTCTACACCATCACCGAGGTCGGGCGGGAGCTGCTGCACGACATGCTCGCGGACTTCCCCGGCGATCTGGCGCTCAACGAACCGGAGTTCCTGGCCCGCGTCGGGAACTTCGCCTGGCTGCGCCCGGAGGAACGAGCCCGCGTGCTCGAAGTCCGCAAGGAGGCGTTGATCGCCGAGCACGGCCGGCTCACCGGGCTCGCCGCCGGGCAGGCCGATCCGTGGAGCCGCGCCGCGCTGCGGCACGTGCTCGGGAAGTTCGACGCCGAACTCCGCTGGCTCGCCGACCTCACCACCGATCCGAGGGAAGACGCATGACCACCACCGAAGAGACGCCTCGCCTCCCCTTCGCCCGCGCGGACGCGCTCGCGATCGCCCCGGACTACGCGATCCTCCGCCGGCAGGCGCCGGTGAGCCGGGTGCTCACCCCGGCCGGCGACCCGGCCTGGCTGGTGACCTCCTACGAGGAGGCCAAGGAGGTCTTCCGCGACCGCCGCTTCGGCCGGTCGCACCCGGCGCCGGAACAGGCGTCGCGGATCTCCCACGCCGCGCTGCAGAACGGCCCGAGCGGCGACTTCGAGAACGAAGAGCGCGAGCACAAGCGGATGCGCCGGATGCTGGCGCCCGCGTTCTCCGCGCCCCGCATGCGCGCCCTCGGCGACCGCATCGCCGAACTGACCGACCGCTGCCTCGACGAGCTGGCGGCCGCACGCCAAGCGAACCCGGGCGAGCCGGTCGACCTGACCGAGTTCCTCGCCTTTCCGCTGCCGGTGCTGGTGATCTGCGAGCTGCTCGGCGTGCCGTACGCCGACCGGGAGCACTTCCGCGGGCTGTCCGAGCGGATCGCGGTGATGGACGGCGGCGAAGACGCCCAGGCGGCCATGGCGGAGTTCATGGCCTACATGACGAAGCTGGCCGACGCCAAGCGCGCGAACCCGCAGCCCGACGTCATCTCCGACATGGTCGGGGTCCAGGCGGAGGACCCCACCTTCACCGACGAAGACCTCGCGCGGATGGGCGCCGGCCTGCTGTTCGCCGGCCACGAGACGACGTCGACGCGCATCGCGATGGGCACGCTGTTCCTGCTCAGCGACACCGCCCGCCGCGACCGCTTCGCCGCCGACCCCGATGGCCAGGTCAACCAGACCGTCGAGGAGATCCTGCGGCTGACCGCGACCAGCGGCACCGGCCTGCTGCGGTACGCGCACGAAGACGTCGAGATCGCCGGGACGCGGATCAGGCGCGGCGACGCCGTGCTCATCTCCAGCGACGCGGCCAACCGGGACGCCTCGGTGTTCGCCGACCCGGACGGGTTCGACCCGGACCGCACGCCGAACGTGCACCTCGCCTTCGGCACCGGCGCCCACGTCTGCATCGGCGCCAACCTCGCCCGCACCGAGCTGCGGACGGTGTTCCCGAAGCTGTTCCGCCGCTTCCCCGGCCTGCGGCTGGCCGTCGGGCTCGACGAGATCCCGGTCCGCACCAACCGCGTGGCCGGCGGCGTCGAGCGCGTTCCGGTGGAGTGGTGAGCGTGAAGGTCACCGTCGACACGGGAAGCTGCGTTTCGTCCGGCCAGTGCGTGCTGCTCGCGCCGGAGACGTTCGACCAGAACGAAGACGACGGCACGGTCGTCCTCCTCGCCGCCGAGCCGCCCGCCGGGGAACAGGACGCGGTCCGGCAGGCCGAACTGACCTGCCCGGCCGCCGCGATCCGGGTTTCCGGCAGCTAGCGCGGCCACGTCCCGGCCCGCCGGTTAGCCTGCTCCGATGACGGAACAGGCCGGCCGGAGGCGGGACGCGGCCGCGACGCGGCAGGCGCTGCTCGACGCCGGCGCGAAGCTGTTCGCCGAGCGCGGGTTCGACCGGACGACCGTGCGCGACATCGCCGACCTGGCCGAGGTCAACCAGGCGCTGCTCTTCCGCTACTTCGGCAGCAAGGAAGCGCTGTTCGAGGCGGTCATCGCCCGCAGCGGGCGCGAGCACCTGGAAACCCACCCGCCCGAGCTGCTGCTCAGCGAGTCGCTGCGCAGCATGCTCGCGCCGGGGAGCGACCACAACCGGACGCTGGAGACGTACCTGCGCTCCTCGGGCAGCGGCGACGTCGGGGCGGTGCTGCGCGAGGAGATCGGCCAGGAGTACACCCGGATCCTGGCCACGCTGACCGACGCCCCGGACGCCGAGCTGCGCGCCGACCTCGCGCTCGCCTGGCTGATGGGCATCGGGGTGGTCCGCGAGCTCACCGGCAAGCAGCCACTGGCCGGTGCCGACCCCGACGACATCGTCCGGCTCGTCCTCACCGCCGTCCGGACGCTGCTGGAGCGCGCCGGATGATCACGGGAGCGCCCGCCGCAGCAGTTCCGCCAGGTGCACCGGCGTCCGGCCCGACTCCTGGGCGATCTGCGTCCGGCAGCTGAAGCCGTCCGAGACCACCACGGTGTCCGGGCCTGCCGCGCGGATCGCCGGCAGCATCCGGTCCTCCGCGACCGCCTTCGAGACGTCGTAGTGGCCGCGTTCGAAGCCGAAATTGCCCGCCAGGCCGCAGCAACCCGAGTCCAGCGTGGTGTTCCGGACGCCGGCGGCCGCCAGCGCGGATTCGTCGGCGCCGAAGCCGAGGACCGCGTGCTGGTGGCAGTGCACCTGCGTGATCGCGTCGACGTCGAGCGCCGCGAACGGGATCGGCGCCCGCTCCAGCAGCTCGGCGAACGTGAACGTCCGGGAAGCCAGCAGCTCCACACGCGCGTCGCCCGGCATGAGCGCGGGCAGGTCGCCGCGGAACAGTGCCGTGCAGCTCGGTTCCAGGCCCGCCACCTCGTAGCCGTCTTCCAGGTACGGCGCCAGCACGGAAAGGGTCCGGTCCAGGACGCGGCGCGCGACGCCGAGCTGGCCCGTCGACACCCACGTCAGTCCACAGCAGACGCCACGGTCCGGCAGCACGACGTCGTAGCCGGCCGCGGTGAGCACCTCGTGGGCCGCGTCGAGCACCGACGGCGTCAGGTAGTTGTTGAACGAGTCCGGCCACAGCACCACCCGGCGCTCCCCTGACGCCCTCCGCCGGAGATCCGCGCGCGACGACGTGAACGGTGAAGGCGCGAAGGAAGGCAGCGCACGTTCCGGCGCTATCCCGCCGAGGCGTTTCACCAAGCCGGCGAACCGCGACCGTCCCACGAGATTGGCCAGCCGCGGCGCCAACGCGCTGAGCCGCAGCCACAGCGGCAGCCAGCCCATCGAGTAGTGCGACGCCGGCCGCAGCCGCCGCCGGTAGTGCTGGTGCAGGAACTCGGCCTTGTACGTCGCCATGTCGACGTCGACCGGGCAGTCGGAGAGGCAGCCCTTGCAGGACAGGCACAGATCTAGTGCGTCGTGCACTTCGGCCGAGCGCCAGCCGTCCTTGATCACTTCACCGTTGATCATCTCCGCGAGCAGGTGCGCCCGTCCGCGCGTCGAGTGCTGTTCCTCGCGGGTGGCCCGGTAACTCGGGCACATCACGCCGCCACCGCTGGTGTTGCGGCACTTCCCGACCCCGACGCAGCGCCGCATCGCCTGGCCGAAGCTGCCCCGGTCCTCCGGGTAGCCGAGGAAGACACTGTCCTCGAAGGACTTGGAGGTCGGCCGCACCCGCAGGTCGGCGTCGATCGGCCGCGGCGCCACCAGGATGCCGGGGTTCATCCGCCCGGCCGGGTCGAAGATGGCCTTGAACCGCGCGAAGACGTCGAGCATCTCGGGGCTGTACATCCGCGACAGCAGCTCGGACCGCGCCTGGCCGTCGCCGTGCTCGCCGGACAGCGAGCCGCCGTGCGCCGCGACGAGGTCCGCGGCCTCCTCCAGGAAGCGCCGGAAGTCCGCCACGCCGGACGAGGAGAGCAGGTCGAAGTCCAGCCGTAGGTGCAGGCAGCCTTCGCCGTAGTGGCCGTAGACGACGCTGCGACGGCCGTGCGCGCGCATGAGCTCCTTGAACTCGCGCAGGTACGCGCCGAGCCGCTCGGGCGGGACGGCCGCGTCTTCCCAGCCGGGCCACGCCTCCGAGCCGTCGGCCAGCCGCGTCGCGAGCCCGGCGCCTTCCTCGCGGATGCGCCACAACCGGCGTTGCGCGGCCGGGTCGTCGAGGATCGCGAAGCCCGTCAGGTCCAAGGACGCCGCCAATGAACGGGCCCGCGCCGCCGGGTCGTCCCCGGCCAGCTCGACGAACAGCCACGCCCCGCCCGGCGGCAGGTCGCCGGCCCGGCCGGGGAGCATCGCGACGAGTTCGGCGTCCACGCCTTCGACGGTCAGCGGCGACCACGGCAGGATCGACGGCACCGCGTCGGCCGCGGCGATGTCGGAGGGGAAGCCCAGCACGGCGAGCACCCGCCGCTTCGGCAGCTCGGCCAGCGAAACCGTCGCCTCCAGGATGGTCACGCAGGTGCCCTCGCTGCCGACGAGCGCCTTGGCGACGTCGAAGCCGTTCTCCGGCAACAGGTGTTCGAGCCCGTAGCCGGACACCCGGCGCGGGAACGTCGAGAGTTCCCTGCGCAGCAAGGCCAGGTTGTCGCGCACCAGCGCGCGCAGCTCGTCGAAGATCCGGCCTTCGGTGGGCTCGTCCGGGCCGACGCGCAGCCGCGTGCCGTCGTAGAGCAGGACTTCCAGCGCGTGGACGACGTCGACCGTGCGCCCCCACGCCACCGAGTGCGAGCCGCACGCGTTGTTGCCGATCATCCCGCCGAGCGTGCAGCGGCTGTGCGTCGACGGGTCCGGCCCGAACCGCAGGCCGTGCGGGGCCGCGACCGCCTGCAGGTCGTCGAGCACCGTGCCGGGCAGCACGCGCGCGAGCCGGGTGTCCGGATCCAGCGAGAGCACCCCGCCGAGGTGCCTCGAGGTGTCGATCACCAGCCCCGGGCCGCACGCGTTCCCGGCGACGCTCGTGCCGCCGCCGCGCGCGATCACCGGCAGGTCGCGATCGCGGGCGGCGGCGACCGCGGCGACGATGTCGTCGACGGTCCGCGGCAGCACCACGCCGTGGGGCACGTGGCGGTAGTTGGACGCGTCGGTCGTGTACAGCGCGAGCGCGGCGGCGTCGGTGAGGATCTCCACACCCCCATTCAAGTCGACCGGACGCCGCCGTACCTCTCCGGCTGTCCACGACCTCGCCGGGGTACCCGCTGATCTGTGCGACGATCGGATCCGGAGGGCAGCCGCATGACGATCGACCTGCACACGCACAGCACCGCCTCGGACGGGACGACCCCGCCCGCGGAGCTCCCGCTGCTGGCCGCCAAGGCCGGGCTCGACGTGGTCGCGCTCACCGACCACGACACGTTCGCCGGGCTGGCCGAGGCCGGCCGCGCCGCCGCGGACGCCGGGATCGAACTGGTGCCCGGGGTCGAGATCTCCTGCCGGCTCGACGACGCCGAGGTGCACCTGCTCGGCTACTTCGCCGATCCCGCCGACGGCCCGCTGGCGGCCGAGCTCGAGCTCATCCGCGGCGACCGCGCCCGGCGCGCGGTCCGGATGGTCGAGCGCTGCCGGGAACTGGGCGCTCCCATCACGCTCGAGCAGGTGCGCGCGATCGCCGGTGGCGCACCGCTGGGCCGCCCGCACGTCGCGGCGGCACTGGTCGCGGCCGGGGTCGTCGCCGACACCCGGGCGGCGTTCACCGCCGGCTGGCTCGCCGACGGTGGCCGCGCCGACGTCCCGAAGCACGTCCTGTCCGCGGCGGACGCGATCGCGCTGGTCCGCGGGGCCGGCGGGGTCGCGGTGCTGGCCCACCCCCGGTCGGAGAAGCGCCGGGCCGAGGTCTCCGACGCGCAGCTGGCCGCGCTGGCCGAGGCGGGCCTGGCCGGGCTCGAAGCCGGCCACCCGGAACAACCGGCGGAGGTCGCGGGGCGGCTGCGTGCCGTGGCCGCCGGGCTGGGCCTGCTCACCACCGGGTCGAGCGACTTCCACGGCGACCGCAAGCCGGTCCGCCTCGGGGAGTTCACCACGCCGCCGGACGTGCTGGCCGCCCTGCGGGAGCGGGCGCGATGACCGCCGCCGCCGGGTGCTCGACGGGACGGCGGCCTCGGTGCCGGGCCCGCCGGGCTGGTCGTCGACGGCTACCAGGACCTCAAACCGTTGCCCGAGGCGAAGGAGTACGTGACGCCAGCCCGGACGTGAGCCGCCGCGCGGCCAGCTCGGCCGCCTCCCGCAGCGGGGTGGTCGAGTGGGCTTCGGCGGCCTCCAGGAGGGTGCGAACGGTGTCTTCGATCGTCTCCACGCGGGCGAGCGCGGCCTCGTGGCCCAGCCCTTCGGCTTCCCGCGAAAGGGTGTAGAGGATGCCCCCCGCGCTCGCCACGTAGTCCGGGATCCACCGGATGCCGCGCGCGGCGAGGTCGTCGGCGACGGTGTCGTCGGTCAGCTGGTTGTTGGCCGGGCCGACGACGAGGGGCGTGTCGAGCCGGGCGGCCGTCCCGGGGTCGAGCACCCCGCCGACCGCCGCCGGGACGACGACGTCTGCGGAGAGGGTGAGCGCCTTCTCCGGCTCCACCCAGGTGAGGCCGCGTCGCTCGGCTTCGGCGCGTTTCGCCGGGTCGATGTCGGAAACGACGACATCGGCCCCGGCCGCGGACAGGCTCGCCGCGAGGTGGGCCCCGACCGAGCCGTAGCCGCTGATCACCACCCGGCGTCCCGTCATGTCCGCCGAGCCGGTCGCCGCCCGGAGCGCGGCGAGCACCCCGACGGCGGTCGGGCCGCTGGAGGAACCGGTTCCGCCCGCGGACTCGGGCGTGCAGAACGCGTACGGCGAGGCTTCGCGGAGCACGAGCATGTCGGCCGGGCCGGTGCCCACGTCCGGGCCCGCCTGGTAGCGGCCGCCGAACTCCGCGATCAGGTCGGCGTGGTCGAGCAGGACGGCCCGGCGCTCCTCGGGCGAGAGCACGCGGCCGGGCTCGGGCGCGATGACGCTCTTGCCGCCCCCGAACGCCAGCCCGGCGACGGCGCACTTCGCCGTCATGGCGGCCGACAGGCGCAGGACGTCGCCGATGGCTTCTTCCAGCGTGGCGTAGGGCTTGAAGCGGCAGCCGCCGACGGCGGGGCCGAGGGCGGTCGAATGGACGGCCACCATCGTGGTGATGCCGGATCGACGGCCCCGGCGGACTACGAGCTGCTCATGTGCGGTCATGAGCGCCGAAGTTAGGGTGACAGCCGGCAGCGCGGACCGGCTGCCGAACGAAATTCGGCACAGACGTGGAGGGGCCGGTGTTGGACGAACTTGATTCGGCGATCGTGCGGCAGCTGCAGGAGGACGCGCGCCAGACCAACCGCGACATCGCCCGGAAGGTCGGCATCGCGCCCTCGACGTGCCTCGAACGCATCCGGCTGCTGCGCGAACGCGGCGTCATCCGCGGCTACCACGCCGACATCGACCTGCCGAGCCTCAACCGCGGTGTCCGCGCGCTCGTCACGGCGCAGGTGCGGCCGCTGAGCCGGGCGGTGATCGATTCCTTCCAACGGTCGATCGCCGAACTGCCCGAAGTGCTCTCGGTGTACGTCACGGCGGGAAACGACGATTTCCTGATCGAAGTGACCACCCCCGACATCGACGCCTTGCACGCATTCCTGACCGACCGGCTCGCGTTGCGCCGGGAGATCGTCGGGTTCCGGACGTCGATCGTTTTCCGGCACCTGCGCAAGACGATGCTTGAACCGCTCCCGTAGGGGTATCCGGGGTTCACCCCGGAACGGCGCGACACGCCGCCCTTACGTGCACCCCTGAAATACCCGGGTTCGCACGCTGGGAGGCGGAAACTGTCGGTGGCGGGGCGTCTAATGAGCACGACGAAAGGAGGCGCCGCCATGATCACCGCATTGAACCATCGTGAGCGGGCCACGTTGAGAGCCGTGGCCGGGGGCCACGCCGAGATCAGCTGCAGTTGCGAGCCGGACCTGTTCATCGACGGCCTGAGCTGCTGCGACCAGTCCACCGTGCACCGGCTCGCGCGGCTCGGCCTGATCGCACCCGCCCGCCCCGGCAAGTGCGGCGAGCGCGTTCCCGCGCTGCTCACCGAAGCCGGCTCGCGGGCGCTGGGCGAAGTCTTCGCCGCCGCGGCGTAAACACGTTGTCACACACTGGGGTCAGTGACAGCATCACCCGATGCACGTATTCCTCGAAACCGAGCGGCTGATTCTGCGCCGGTTCACCGAGAACGACGCCGACGCGCTCTTCGAGCTCTACGACGACCCGGCCGTCATGAAGTACCTCAATGGGGGACAGCCGGCGGACCGCGCCGAGATCGTCACCCTGGATCTTCCCGCGTTCCTCGGTTACTACGAGCGTTTCCCCGGTTACGGGTTCTGGGCGGCGATCGAGAAGAGCACGGGCGACTTCCTGGGGTGGTTCCATTTCCGCCCGCGCCCGCACGATCCGCCGGACGAGCCCGAGCTCGGCTACCGGCTGCACCGGACGGCGTGGGGCAAGGGCTACGGCACCGAAGGCTCGGCGGCCCTGCTCGCCAAGGGCTTCACCGAACTGGGGGTCCGCCGCGTGAGCGCGGCCACCATGGTGGTGAACAGGGCCTCGCGCCGCGTGATGGAAAAGCTGGGGATGAAGCTCATCCGCACGTACTTCGAGGAGTTCCCGGAACACGAACGGGCTCCGGGCAGTGAACACGGCGAAGTCGAGTACGCCATCACCCGCGAGGAGTGGCTGGCGCGGTCGTGAGTGTTCAGGGCGGCTGGAACCGCCCTGAACACCCACTACGGGTCAGCGGTAGACCTCGAACTCGTAGATGCGCGACGCGCCGTTGCCGTCGTTGGCCGGCGTGGTGACGTTCAGCTTCACGTACCGGGCCGATCGGGTCGCGATCGGGTGATACGTGCGGCTCGCCCGAGACCCGGTCACGGAGGCGACCGTCGTCCACGTCGAGCCGTCGGCCGAGGTCTGGATGGTGAACGCGCCGGTGTTCCAGCCCGTGGTCTCACCGCCGAGGCCGGCGTGCTTGACCACGAACGACGAGACGTTCTGCGCCGACCCGAGGTCGACCTGCAGGAACTTCGTCGCCGCGGTGGTGCAGAACTTGCTGTTGCCCGCGAGGTTGCCGTCGAAGGCGTTGGCCGGGGCTTCGGCCGAGTTGCACGGCGCCGAGCCCGTCGCCGCCTTGCCCAGCGCCAGGTTCGTCCCGAGCTCCGGTGCGGCGGGCGGCGGCGTGAACCCGTCGTTGTACGACGGCGGGACGTCCGCGGCGCTCGTCCCCCACCCGCTCGGCGCCGAGCCCATCGCGTAACTCAGCGTGGACACGCCCGCGATGTCGCCGTACCGGATCCACGACTTGGTCGTCGAGACGCCGTTGACGCTCACGCTCTGCACGTACTGGGCCCCTTGGCCCGCGCCCGCGCCGGTGATCTGGACCGTCCCGGACGGCCGGATGATCGAAGCCGACGGGAACAGCGGGCCGTGCAGGGCGAGGACGTCCGTGCCCGGGGTCGCCGGGTACATCCCGAGCGCGGCGAAGACGTACCACGCCGAGGTGGCGCCGAGGTCGTCGTTGCCGGGCAGGCCGCCGGGCCCGGTGGTGAACGACTCGTTCATCACCCGCCGCACCGCGGAGCTGGTGCCCTGCGGGTGGGCGGCGTAGTTGTAGGCCCACGGCACGCCGTGCTCGGGCTCGTTGCCGATGTAGAAGTACGGCTGGGTGAGGCCGCCGTTGAGCTGCGTGAAGTGGTGGTCCAGCCGCTGGACGGCGGTCTGGCGGCCGCCCATCAGGTTGATCAGGCCCTGGTAGTTGTAGGGCACCATCCAGGTGTACTGCGACGGGTTGCCCTCGGTGTAGCCGCTATTGCTCGACGGCACGACCGGCCAAGCCCACGTGCCGGTGCTGCCGCGCGGCTGGACGTAGCCGGAGTCGGGGCCGAACACGTTCTGCCACCACTGGGCGCGCTGCATGTAGGTGGTGTACTTCGTGGTGTCGCCGAGCGCCTTCGCGAACTGCGCCACCGCGAAGTCGGACGCCGAGTACTCGAGCGAGTCCGACGGGTCTTCGTAGACGTAGTGCCGGCTGAGGTAGCCGCTTTCCCGGCCGCGGATCGCCTGCCCCTGCGTGGCCCCGCCGCTCGCGCTCTTGTCCATCAGGGTCAGCGCCGCCGCGGTGTCGAAGCCGCGGACGCCGAAGGCGTACATGCTGCCGACGATGATCGGCCCGGGGTCACCGGTCATCACGAAGTGCTCGTTGCTGTTGTGCGACCACTTGGGCAGCAGGCCGCCCTGCTGGCCGTCCAGCACCATGGACTTCGCGATGTCGCTCGCTTCGTTCGGCGCGACCAGCCCGATCAGCGCCGCCCACGACCGGTAGATGTCCCAGCCCGAGTAGTTCTGGTACACGGTGTGGGACGCGGTGTGGATCGCCTGGTCGAACCCCCGGTACTGGCCGTTCGTGTCGCTGGCGATGTTCGGGTTCTGGAACACGTGGTACAGCGCCGTGTAGAACTTCTGCAGGTCCGCGCTCGTGCCCCCGGTCACCTGCACCCGGTTCAGGACGGTGTTCCAGCTCGTGTCGGCGGCCGCCCGGATCCCGGCGAAGTCGAAGCCGGGGTTTTCGGCGGCGAGGTTCGCCTGCGCGTTGGCGAGGCTGACGAACGAAATGCCGACCTTCGCCTGGACCGTGGTGTTGGCGGAGGTGTCGAAGGTGACGTACCCGCCCGAGTTCGTGCCGCTGGTGCTCGCGGAACCGGCGCTGACCGTCCCGCCGAGCCAGGTGCCGAACCCGCTGGGCGCGCGGTCGAACTGGATGACGTAGAAGATCTGGTAGGTCTTCGACGAGCCGCAGAAGCCGCCACCGGTCACCGAACCGGTGAGCTGGCTGCCGTTGACGCTGATCGCACCGCTGCGGCTGCCGGTGGCGCTGCGGCCGGTGTTGACGAGCAGCCGCGCGGACGTCGTGTTCGGGTAGGTCAGCTTCATGAAGCCGGAACGCTGGGTCGCGGACAGTTCGACGGTGGTGTTGTAGTTGTCGAGCTTGTTCTTGTAGTAGCCGGGCGCGGCCGACTCGTTGGCCTTCGTGTAGCGGCCCGCGTACCCCGTCCAGCCCGTGCCGGGCGAAGTGCCGATCGCGCCGGTGATCGGCAGCAGGCCGAGGTCTTCGTTGTTGGCGCAGCCGGCGCCGTTGAAGTGGGTGAGGCTGAATTCCTCGATGCTGCTGTCGCCGTAGCGGTACCCGGACGGCGACGCGGTCGGGGTGTCCGGGCTGAACTGCACCATGCCGAACGGCACGACCGCACCCGGGTAGGTGCTGCCGCCGGCGCCGCCGGGCACCGGGTTGGGCGAGTTGCTGTTGTCCGTGCCGATGAAGGGATTCACGTACTGCGTGAGGGCGAGCGTCGCGGCGCCGGCGGCCGGGGCGGCGAGCCCCGCTCCCGCGAAAACCGCGGCGAACGCGGCCGCGCACACTTGTCTGACCAGTGGTCTGGACATGACCCTTCCTCTCCTCGTCGCACCTTTTCCGCCGGGCGACATCGTTGTCGGGCAAGCAGAACGAGCGGTGACAACGTTGTCAGCCCGGCTTGCGCCGCGCCGGCAACGTCCAGGGGGATCGAAGTGGTACCGGAACTCGGTGGCAGGACATGGTGACACGGCGGGACCGGTCGGCGGAAGCACCGAAAGTTCGTTGTGCGCCAACCGGTTCCGCGACCGGACCACTCAGCGCCGGTGGACCACCCAGTGGTCGCCGAGCGGGGTCGTGGCCGCTTCGCCGTTCGTCAGGTCCGCCAGCCAGCTCTCGAGGGCCGGCGCCTCGCCGGGTGCCAGCCCGACCTCGAACCGGGCTCGTTCGTCGAAGCGCGTCGCGTGGAGGAGGTACGGCGACGCGCGCAGATCGTTTTCCAGCCGGCCGGCGCGGTCGTAGTCCACGGCCACTTCGACGAGCGTGAGACGCCGGTGTTCTAGTACACCAACCACGTCCAGAGCGTCCGAAACGGACTGACCGTACGCGCGGATCAAACCGCCCGCACCCAGCAGCACGCCGCCGAAGTACCGCGTCACCACCGCGACCGTGTCGGTCAGCTCCCGGCGGCGCAGCACTTCCAGCATCGACGTGCCCGCGGTGCCCGCCGGTTCACCGTCGTCACTGGACCGCTGCGTCCGCCCGTCCGGGCCGAGGACGAAGGCGTGACAGTGGTGCCGCGCACCCGGATCCGCGCGCCGGCGGCCCGCGATGAACTCGCGCGCGGCCGCTTCCGACGTCACCGGAGCGAGCGCGCAGAGGAAGCGGGAGCGCTTGATCTCGATCTCGTGGACTCCCGTCCGAGCCACGGAGAGATAACGATCAGTCATCGGGCCAGTCCGCCATGCACCCAGCTTCCCACCCCGGCACCGGTGGCCACCAGCCGCCCCGGACCACTTCGGACGGACATTTCCGCAGGTCAGCGGCACTGTCGCTCGCTCTGCGGGAGGCCCAGCCCGGCATATGGGACCACCCCTGGGCACGTCAACGCAAGCGTGGCATTTCCCACCCGGAGGCAACGACGTATGTCGATAACAGCGAATTCACACTATCGTCATAAGACCCGGCGAACCCGGGAGTAACACCGCGCGCTCCGGACGGCCCCCACCACAGTGGCCGGCCTGTGCGCGCTCGCAGCACCCGACATGTTCGGCTGCCCAGCGTCGTGCGGCCTCCCAGATGATCCGCGTCCGGTTTCCGAGCATCGAGGCTCGGCCGGTCCTTCGCGGCGTCTTGCACTGTGACCAACGCCGACAACAGCAACTGTTCTCGACTGACCATCGCGGTACCGGACCACTTCGTTAACCGGTTCAGCTCGAACCACTCGATGAGGTGAGTACCGGTCGCGCCAACGCCTTGGGAGGCGGCCAGCCGTGACCCACCGTGCCAGTTCCCTGCCCCCGTCCGGGGAGCAGCTCAGCAACGCCGAGGCCGAGGGCCTCTACCGGAGCGACTACGAACACGACGCCTGCGGTGTCGCCTTCGTCGCCGACCTGACCGGGCGCCGAGATCATGCGATCGTCGCCAAGGCCCTGGTCGCGTTGCGCAACCTGGAACACCGCGGGGCTCGTGGCGCCGAACCGGACACCGGCGACGGCGCCGGACTGCTGATCCAGATCCCGGACGAGTTCTACCGCGAGGTCGTGGACTTCGCGCTCCCCGAGCCGGGCACCTACGCGGTCGGCACGGCTTTCCTGCCGCAGGACGAAAAGCGCCGCGGCCGGGCCATGACGACCATCGAGCGCATCGCCGCCGAGGAGGACATGCGCGTCCTCGGCTGGCGCGAGCTGCCGGTGCACACCGAGCACTGCGGGCCGACCGCGGCCGAGACCATGCCGCACTTCACGCAGCTGTTCCTCACCGCGCGCCGCCCGAAGCCGGAGCACTCGGACCCGCTGCACATCGAGCGCAGCGCCTTCTGCGTCCGCAAGCGCGCCGAGCACGAACTCGTCGAAGACGACGTTTACTTCCCGTCGCTGTCCTCGCGCACGATCGTCTACAAAGGAATGCTCACCGAGCCGCAGGTCGAGCGCTTCTTCGCCGACCTCACCGACGAGCGCGTCACGAGCGCCATCGGCCTGGTGCACTCCCGCTTCTCCACCAACACGTTCCCGTCGTGGCCGCTCGCGCACCCGTACCGGTACGTGGCGCACAACGGCGAGATCAACACGTTGCGCGGCAACCGCAACTGGATGGACGCCCGCGAGGCGCTGCTGGAGACCGACCTGATCCCGGGCGACCTCAAGCGCGTCTACCCGGTGATCACCCGCGGCGCCAGCGACTCGGCGTCCTTCGACGAGGTGCTGGAGCTGCTGCACCTCGGCGGCCGCTCGCTGCCCCACGCCGTCCTGATGATGATCCCGGAGGCCTGGGAGAACCACCAGGAGATGGACCCCGCGCGGCGCGCGTTCTACGAGTTCCACTCGACGCTGATGGAGCCGTGGGACGGCCCGGCGCTGGTCGCCTTCACCGACGGCTCGCAGATCGGGGCGGTCCTCGACCGCAACGGCCTGCGCCCCGGCCGGTACTGGGTGACCGACGACGGCCTCGTCGTGCTCGCCTCCGAAGTCGGCGTGCTCGACATCGACCCGGCGACGATCGTCCGGAAGGGACGTCTCGAGCCCGGCCGGATGTTCCTCGTGGACACCGTCGAAGGCCGGATCATCGAGGACGAAGAGGTCAAGACCGAGCTGGCCACCGCCCACCCGTACGACGAGTGGGTCGACGCCGGACTCGTGCACCTGGACGACCTCCCCGAGCGCGACCGCGAGGTCCCGCTGCACGCCACGCTCGTCCGCCGACAGCAGTCGTTCGGCTACACCGAGGAAGAGCTCGAAGCCATCCTCGAGCCGATGGCCCGCACCGGCGCGGAGCCGATCGGCTCGATGGGCAACGACTCCCCCATCGCGACGCTGTCCAGCCGCCCGCGGCTGATCTTCGACTACTTCATCCAGCTGTTCGCCCAGGTGACGAACCCGCCGCTGGACGCCATCCGCGAGGAGCTCGTCACCGCGCTCGGCACCCAGATCGGCGCCGAGCCGAACCTGCTCGTCGGCAACGCCGCCAGCTGCCGCCGGATCGCGCTGCCGTTCCCGGTGCTCGACAACGACCAGCTCGCCAAGCTGGTGCACGTCAACGACGACGGCGACCTGCCGGAGTTCCAGGCGGTCACCGTGCTCGGCCGGTACAACGTGCACGGCGGCGGCGAGGCGCTCGTCAAGCGGCTCGACGAGATCCGCGCCGAGGTTTCCGAGGCGATCGAGGACGGCGCCCGGTTGATCGTGCTGTCCGACCGCGGCGTCGACGAAAACCACGCGCCCATCCCCTCGCTGCTGCTGACCGGCGCGGTGCACCACCACCTCGTCCGCGAGAAGACGCGCACGCAGGTCGGCCTCATCGTCGAGGCCGGCGACGCGCGCGAGGTGCACCACATCGCGCTGCTCATCGGCTACGGCGTCGCCGCGGTGAACCCGTACCTGGCGATGGCGACCGTCGAGGAGATGGCCCACCGCGGCCTGATCCCCGGGGTGACGCCGAAACAGGCGACGCAGAACCTGATCAAGGCGCTCGGCAAGGGTGTCCGCAAGACGATGTCCAAGATGGGCGTTTCGACCGTCGCGTCCTACACCGGCGCGCAGATCTTCGAGGCCATCGGGCTCGGCGAAGAGGTCATCGAGAACTGCTTCACCGGCACGACGTCCCGCCTCGGTGGCGTCGGCTTCGAGACGCTCGCCGACGAGGTCGCGAAGCGGCACAAGTACGCGTTCCCGGCGGACGGCTTCCGGGCCGCCCACCGCGAGCTGGAGACCGGCGCGGACTACCAGTGGCGCCGCGAGGGCGAGCCGCACCTGTTCAACCCGCAGACGGTGTTCAAGCTGCAGCACTCCACGCGGTCGGGCAAGTACGAGATCTTCAAGGAGTACACGAAGGCCGTCGACGACCAGGCCGAGAAGCTGCTCACGCTGCGCGGGCTGTTCGACTTCAAGTACGGCCAGCGGCCGCCGGTGCCGATCGAGGAGGTCGAGCCGGTCTCGTCGATCGTCAAGCGGTTCGCCACCGGCGCCATCTCCTACGGCTCGATCTCCATGGAGATGCACCAGACCCTCGCCATCGCGATGAACCGCCTCGGCGGCAAGTCCAACACCGGCGAGGGCGGCGAAGACCCGGAGCGGCTGTACGACCCGGAGCGCCGCAGCGCCGTGAAGCAGGTCGCTTCCGGCCGGTTCGGCGTCACGAGCGAATACCTCGTCAACGCCGACGACATCCAGATCAAGATGGCGCAGGGCGCGAAGCCCGGCGAAGGCGGGCAGCTGCCCGGCGCGAAGGTGTACCCGTGGATCGCGAAGACGCGGTTCTCGACGCCGGGCGTGGGATTGATTTCGCCGCCGCCGCACCACGACATCTACTCGATCGAGGACCTGGCGCAGCTGATCCACGACCTCAAGAACGCCAACCCGAGCGCGCGCATCCACGTGAAGCTCGTGTCCGAGGTCGGCGTCGGCACGGTCGCCGCCGGCGTCTCCAAGGCGCACGCCGACGTCGTGCTCATCTCGGGCCACGACGGCGGGACGGGCGCGTCGCCGCTGTCGTCGATCAAGCACGCCGGTGGCCCGTGGGAGCTGGGCCTGGCCGAGACGCAGCAGACGCTGCTGGCCAACCGGCTGCGCGACCGGATCGTGGTGCAGACCGACGGCCAGCTCAAGACCGGCCGCGACGTCATCATCGCGGCGCTGCTCGGCGCCGAGGAGTTCGGCTTCGCGACCGCGCCGCTGGTGGTGTCGGGCTGCATCATGATGCGCGTCTGCCACCTCGACACCTGCCCGGTGGGCGTCGCGACGCAGAACCCGAAGCTGCGCGAGAAGTTCAGCGGCAAGGCCGAATACGTCGTGAACTTCTTCGAGTTCATCGCCCAGGAAGTCCGGGAGTACCTGGCGGCGCTGGGCTTCCGGTCGATCGCCGAGGCCGTCGGGCACGCCGAGTTCCTCGACAAGCGCAAGGCGATCGACCACTGGAAGGCGGCGGGGCTGGACCTGTCGCCGATCTTCCACGTGCCCGACATGGCCCCCGCCGGGCTGCGGCTGCAGCAGACGCAGCAGGACCACGGGCTGGAGAAGGCGCTGGACAACACGCTGATCCAGCTCGCCGAGGGTGCGCTGAACTCCGGTGACAAGGTGCGGCTGGAACTGCCGGTGCGCAACGTGAACCGGACCGTCGGCACGATGCTCGGGTCGGAGCTGACCAAGCGCTGGGGCGGCGAAGGCCTGCCGGACGACACCATCGACGTCACCTTCACCGGCACCGCGGGCCAGTCGTTCGGCGCGTTCGTGCCCAAGGGCATCACGCTGCGGCTGTACGGCGACGGCAACGACTACGTCGGCAAGGGCCTCTCGGGCGGACGGCTGATCGTGCGGCCGCCTCGCGAAGCGCAGTACGTCGCCGAAGAGCAGATCATCGCGGGCAACGTCATCGCCTACGGCGCGACCAGCGGCGAGATCTTCATCCGCGGCAAGGTCGGCGAGCGGTTCTGCGTGCGCAACTCGGGCGCGCTGGCCGTCGTCGAGGGCGTCGGCGACCACGGCGGCGAGTACATGACCGGCGGCCGGATGGTCGTGCTCGGGCCGATCGGGCGCAACTTCGCGGCCGGCATGTCCGGCGGTATCGCCTACGTGCTGGACCTGCCCGCGCACCGCGTCAACCCGGAGATGGTCGACCTCGACCCGCTCGACTCCGAGGACGCGGACTTCCTGCGGGAAACGCTGGAGAAGCACTACAACGAAACGGAATCCGCGGTCGCGCGGGAACTGCTGGCCGACTGGGACGCGGGTGTCGACCGCTTCGGGAAGGTCATGCCGAAGGACTACAAGCGCGTGCTCGCCGCCCAGGTGCAGGCCGAGCGCGACGGGCGCGACGTGAACGAGGCGATCATGGAGGCCGCACATGGCTGACCCCAAGGGCTTTCTGACCACCACCCGCGAAGAGCCGAAGCGCCGTCCGGTCGACCTCCGGCTGATGGACTGGCGAGAGGTCTACGAAGACTTCGCCACGACGAAGCTGCAGAAGCAGGCCGGCCGCTGCATGGACTGCGGCATCCCGTTCTGCCACCAGGGCTGCCCGCTCGGGAACCTCATCCCCGAGTGGAACACGCTGACCTGGCGGGAGGACTGGCAGCAGGCCATCGAGCGGCTGCACGCGACGAACAACTTCCCGGAGTTCACCGGCACCCTGTGCCCGGCGCCGTGCGAGACGGCGTGCGTGCTCGGCATCAACGACGACCCGGTGACGATCAAGCGCGTCGAGATCTCGATCATCGACCGCGCCTTCGACGAGGGCTGGGTCACGCCCCAGCTGCCCGTCGCGCTCACGGGCAAGAAGGTCGCGGTCGTCGGGTCCGGCCCGTCGGGTCTCGCCGCGGCGCAGCAGCTGACGCGCGCGGGCCACAGCGTCGTGGTCCTCGAGCGGGCCGACAAGATCGGCGGGCTGCTGCGCTACGGCATCCCCGAGTTCAAGATGGAGAAGTCCCGCCTCGACCGGCGCCTGGCGCAGATGGAGGCGGAGGGCACGGAGTTCCGGACGTCGGTGAACGTCGGCGTGGACGTCTCGGCTGCGGAACTGACTTCGTCCTACGACGCGGTCGTCCTGGCCGGCGGCGCCACCGACTGGCGCGACCTGCCCATCCCCGGCCGGGAGCTGGACGGCATCCACCAGGCCATGGAGTTCCTGCCGCCGGCCAACCGGGTCGCTTCGGGCGAACTGGAGAAGTCGCCGTTCGACGCCGCGGGCCTCGACGTCGTGGTCATCGGCGGCGGCGACACGGGCGCGGACTGCGTCGGCACGTCCCACCGCCAGGGCGCGCGGTCGGTGACGCAGCTGGAGATCATGCCGAAGCCGCCGGAGTCCCGTTCGGACGCGCACCCGTGGCCGACGTACCCGATGATCTACCGGGTGTCCTCGGCGCACGAAGAGGGCGGCGAGCGGCTGTACGCGGTGAACACGCAGGAGTTCCTGGGCGATTCCGACGGCCGCGTCCGGGCCCTGAAGCTGGTCGAGGTCCGCAACGAGGGCGGCAAGTTCGTCGCCGTGCCGGGCACCGAACGCGAGCTGCCCGCGCAGCTCGTCCTGCTGGCCATGGGCTTCCTCGGGCCGCAGAAGCAGGGCCTGCTCGAGGACCTCGGGGTCGAGCTGGACGCGCGCGGCAACGTGGCGCGTGACCAGGCGTTCAAGACGAGCCTGGACAACGTGTTCGTGGCCGGCGACATGGGCCGCGGGCAGTCCCTGATCGTCTGGGCGATCGCCGAGGGCCGCAGCGCGGCGGCCGGCGTCGACGCGTACCTGACCGGCCGCGACGTCCTGCCCCGCCCGATCGCGCCGACGGACCGGCCGATCGCGTAAGACCCGGCGCCGGCGGAGGTGTCATCGTCGCCACCTCCGCCGGCGCTGTCCCACTTCCCCACTTCCTCCGCCGCCCCTGGCCACTCCGTGCCCGGTATTCTTTCCGGCCTGAAACTGTTTCACGCTCAACTTAAACTTTCGTGTGAAACCGGCAAACGGGTGGCAGCACCGGCCTCCGGCGTTGCACTCTGTATTCAGGGGACCCGGTCGGCCGAGGGGGGATTCCGGTCGGCCGGGTGCCCGCCGAGAGGCGGGCTTTTTTTGCCAGGGGAGGGGACCCGCAATGACCATCGATCTGTCCACCACACTGTCTTGGACCACGGCGTCCGGCGACGCCGCGACAATGCTCGGCGAACTGCAGCCGAACATCCTCAAGGCCCACGTCCGCGACCACCTGTCCGCCCTGTTCCTCACGTTCGGCGACGCGGCGGAGGCGCGCGCCTTCCTCGTCTCGGTGACCGGGAAGATGAAGTCCGCCAAGGCGCACCTCGATGAGGTGAGCGCGTTCAAGGCCGAGGGCGGCGCGGGCACGCCGTACGTCGGCGTCGGGCTCACCGCGGCCGGGTACCGCGCGCTGGGTGCCGACGGAAACATGCCGCAGGACGAGGCTTTCCTGCGCGGGATGGCGGCACCGGACACGCGGCGGCGGCTGAACGACCCGCCGCGCTCGACGTTCGATCCGGGCTACCGCGGCGAAATCCACGCCGTCGTGCTCGTCGGGGACGCCACCGACAAGACCATGACCGCCCGCCGCAACGAAATCCTCGATCTGCTGCCGGATTCGGCCGTCGTGCTGGCCGAGGAAACCGGGCTCGGGCGGGTCAACGCGCGCGGCGAGGGCATCGAGCACTTCGGATACGTCGACGGCCGGAGCCAACCGCTGTTCCTCACCGAAGACGTCGACGCGGAGAAGAACAACACCGACGGAATCAACGTGTGGAATCCGGCGGCGCCACTCGGGCAGGTGCTGGTTCCCGACACCGCGGCGCCGGATCCCGGCGTGCATTTCGGCAGCTATTTCGTTTTCCGCAAACTGGAGCAGAACGTCCGGCGGTTCAAGCAGGCCGAAGCGGATCTGGCCGACACGCTCGGCCTCACCGGCGAAGACCGCGAGCGCGCCGGGGCGATGATCATCGGCCGGTTCGAGGACGGCACGCCGCTGACCACCCAGCGGGAAGACGGCGCGGAAAGCCCGGTGTCGAACAACTTCACCTACGACGGCGACCGCGCCGCGCTGAAGTGCCCGTTCCAGGCGCACATCCGCAAGACGAACCCGCGCGGCGCCGGCGGCGCCGAGGACCCCGCCGACGAGCGGCGGCACCTGATGGCCCGCCGCGGCGTCACGTACGGCGAACGCCCGGACGACCCGAACGCCGACGTGCCGCCGGCGGCGCGGCCCAGCGGCGGCGTGGGGCTGTTGTTCATGGCCTTCAACTCCGTGCTCGGCAACCAGTTCGAGTTCACCCAGGCGGTCTGGGCGAACAACCCGGGCTTCCCGATCGTCGACGGCGTCACGCCGGGCCTGGACCCGGTGATCGGCCAGGGCGAGCGCGGATCGTCGGGCTACACCGTGGACTGGGGCGGCTCGGCGCAGCGGACGGCGGGTCCGGTACCGCAGTCGGTGACGCTGCGGGGCGGCGAGTACTTCTTCATGCCCTCGCTGGCGTTCCTGCGGTCACTCTGAGCTGGGGGCGGAGGCCACCACCGGTGCGCCCGGTGGTGGCCTCCGGAGGGCTTCAGGCGCCGAGCAGGTCGAACGCGAGCAGCCCGGCGCCCAGCCGCCCGGCCTCGTCGCCCAGCTCGGCGATCCGCAGCTCCGGCATCTTCTGGAACGTCAGGTGCGCGGCCAGCCACTCACGCACCGGCTCCAGCACGTAGTCGGCCGCCGTGAACAGGCCGCCACCCAGCACGATCACCTCCGGGCCGAGCAGCGTCAGCAGCGTCCGGATGCCGTGGCCGAGCCCGTCGAGCGCGTCCTGGACGACGGCGACCGCGACCTCGTCCCCGCGGCGGGCCAGCTCCACGACCTCGCGCGCGCCGTCGGCCGGGCGGCCGGTGCGCTCGGTGTAGCGGCGCGCGATCGCGGCCGCCGACGAAATGGCCTCCAGGCAGCCCGTCGCGCCGCAGCCGCATTTGCCGGCGTGGCCGACGTCGATGTGCCCGACCTCGCCGGCCTGCCCGTGCGCGCGGTGGATGCGGCCGTCGAGCAGCAGCGCGGCGGCGATCCCGGTGCCGACCGGGATGAACGCCGCGTTCGTGGCGCCCCGGCCGGCGCCCACGCGGAATTCGGCGATGCCGCCCGCGGTGACGTCGTGACCGAACGCCACCGGCAGCCCGAGCCGGTCTTCCAGGAGCTCGCCGAAGCGGACTTCGCGCCAGTCGAGGTTGGCCGAGAAGTGGCAGACGCGGGTCTGTTCGTCGACGATCCCCGGCACCACCACCCCCACCGCGGCGGGCTGCCCGGTGCCCGCCTGCTCGGTCAGCGCGGCCACGATGTCCACGGTCTGCGCGGCCAGCGCCGTCCCGTCCGCGCCGCGCGCCGTCTCCGCGCGCAGTGCCGCCTGGGGCTGGAGCTGCTCGTCGAGCAACGCCGCCTTGATCGTCGTCCCGCCCACGTCGAGGGCGGCCACCATTCGAGTCACCGCGGCATTGTCACATTGACGCGGCCCGAACGGCGGACCTACGCTCAACCGGCCAGACGACGGATTCCGGAACGCGGTGCAAGTCCGCGCGGTCGCGCCACTGTGACCCCCACCCGGGGGAAGCCAGACCCGGACCGTCGTGATCGACCCCGATGAGGCCGCGAAAGCCCGAGGAGGCCACGCATGACCCAGACGGCAGCTCCCGCCGTTCCGCTCCCGATCCGCATCCCGATCCGTGAGATCGTGCCGTGGGCGGTGTTCGTGGTGCTCCTCGCCCTGATCGCCCTGTACTTCGTGAGCGCCGAGCAGGGCGCCATGGCGGTCTTCGCCAACTCCTACGTCCACGAGTTCGTGCACGACGGACGGCACCTGCTCGCCTTCCCCTGCCACTGATCGGCGGGCGCGCGCTCCCATGATGAAAACCCTGCTGGTCCGCGGCATGCTCGCGGGCCTGATCGCCGGTGTGCTCGCGTTCGGGTTCGCCTACGCCTTCGGCGAGCCGTCAGTGAACGCCGCCATCGGGCTCGAGGAGTCCGGCGGCCACGCGCACTCGCACGACGCGTCCGCTCCACCGGCTCACGAACACGAAGAGCTCGTGACGCGGGACATCCAGAGCACGCTCGGGCTGCTGACCGGCGTGCTCGTCTACGGCGTCGCGATCGGCGGCCTGCTCTCGCTGGCGTTCGCCTTCGCCCAGGGCCGGCTCGGCTCGCTGCGCCCGCGGGTGACGGCCCTGCTGCTCACCGCGGGCGCGTTCACCGTGGTGTTCCTGGTGCCGTTCCTGAAGTACCCGGCCAACCCGCCGGCGGTGGGCCAGGCGGGCACGATCGGCTCCCGGACCGAGCTGTACTTCGGCTTCGTCGCGGTGTCACTGCTCGTCGGCATCTTCGCGACGGTGTTCGGCCGCAAGCTCGCGGACCGCCTCGGCGCGTGGAACGGCTTCCTCCTCGCCGCGGCGGGCTACGTCGTCGTGATCGGCGTGGTGGCCTGGCTGATGCCGGCGGTCGACGAGGTCCCAACGGCGTTCCCGGCCTCGACGCTGTGGAGCTTCCGCACGGCGTCGGTGGGCACGCAGGCGACGCTGTGGCTGGCGCTGGGCCTGACGTTCGGCGCGTTCGCGGAGAAGGCGTTGACGAAGAAGACCGCCGTCGCCGTCTAGCCGGTCAGGGTGCGCCCGGCGGGACGAACGGAAGTCCCGCGGGCGCGCCCCGGTCCACCAGCCGGAGCAGCAGCGCCGTGTCGAGGTGCTCGTCGACGGCGTCCGCGAGCTTGTCCAGCATTTCCTCGCGCAGCTCGCCGAACCCGGGCGCGTCCGGCGCCGGCGTCCACGTGGCGCCCGCCTGCGCGGCCGCCTCGGTGAGCCACGCGCGGCGGAAGGCGTCGTTTTCGAACGCGCCGTGCCACATCGTGCCCCAGACCGCTCCGGCGCGCCGGCCGTCCAGAAAGGACTCCCCGGCGGCGGTCGCGGTCACCGAGCCGTGGTGGATTTCGTAGGCGTCCACCGGGTGCCCCCGCCACGTGCCGGCCGGCCGCGCGAGCACCTTCTCCGCGGCGAACGTCACCCGCCCCGGCAGCAGGCCGAGGCCGGCCACCGCACCGGCACCGGACTCGACGTCGTCCACAATGGACTCGGTGAGCATCTGGTAGCCCCCGCAGATGCCGAGGACGGGACGGCCCGCGGCGGCCCGGGCCGTGACCGCCGTGTCGAGCCCGCGCGCCCGCAGCCAGGTGAGGTCCGCCACGGTGGCCCGCGACCCGGGCAGCACCACGACGTCCGCCGCCGCGACGACGTCGGGATCGGCGGTCAGCGTCACCGTGACCCCGGGCTCGGCGGCCAGCGCGTCGACGTCGGTGGCGTTGGACGCGCGCGGGAACCGGACGACCGCCACACCGAGGCCCCCACCAGGCGCTTCGCGGCGCCAGCCCGCCGCGGCGAGGGCGTCTTCCGAGTCGATCCACACCCGGTCCAGCCACGGCAGCACGCCCAGCACCGGCCGTCCGGTGACCTTCTCGAGGCTGTCGAGGCCCGGCCGCAGCAGCCCGACGTCCCCGCGGAACTTGTTGACCACCCAGCCGGCGACGAGCGCCTGGTCCTCGGCGGAGAGCAGCGCGAGGGTGCCGAACATCGCCGCGAGCACGCCGCCGCGGTCGATGTCGCCGACGACCAGCACCGGCAGCCCGAACCGCCGCGCGAGCCCCATGTTGACGTAGTCGCCACCGCGCAGGTTGATCTCCGCGGGACTCCCGGCACCTTCGCAGACGACGACGTCATAGCGCGCGCTGAGGTCCTCGAAGGCACCGAAGGCGATCTCGGCCAGCCCGGCCCGGCCGGTGGCGTACTCCCCCGCTTCGAGCGTGCCGAAGGGTTTCCCGAGCGCGACAACGTGGCTGCGCCGGTCACTGCCCGGCTTGAGCAGCACGGGATTCATCGCGGCCTCGGGTTCAACCCCGGCGGCCCGCGCCTGCACCCACTGGGCCCGTCCGATCTCGGAGCCGTCACCGCAGACCATGGAGTTGTTGGACATGTTCTGAGCCTTGAACGGCGCAACCCGCACCCCCCGCCGCGCAAGCCACCGGCACACCCCGGCGGTGACAAGGCTCTTCCCGGCATCGGACGTCGTCCCGGCGACGAGCAGCCCCCTCATCGCAGGTTGTCCACAGCCGGGCGCCCGGCAGCGCAGTTGTCCACAGATCGCCGAGCGGCCCTTTCGCCCGGCCGGGGACCGATAGACTGGACAGGGGCCGCCCCCCAGGGAGTGGTGGGGGCTGCGCTGCCGGAGACCGCGCTGCCGGAGACCGCGGCCTGCGCCACCAAGGCCAGGCGCGCTGCCCCGCGCGCTTCGATCGGCTGCGGGTGGTGGCCCTCGCCGAAGGGGTTGATCGCTGCGCGGCTGAAGGTTCCCATGGTCAGGCCACCTTTCCATGCCGGGCGCCTGCGGCCGCTGGGCGCGGCAGACGTTCCGGCGTGAGGGCCGCGAGCGCGGCGATGGTCACCGCGGCTGCTCCCACCAGGCGGGACAAGCGCACCGCTCGCCTCAGGTCCGCCGGCTCCGGGTCGCGGCCTTCGCCGAGGCGGGCGCGGCTCTCCAGCTCGCCGCCGTAGCTGTTCGTTCCGCCGAGCCGGATGTCCAGTGCGCCCGCGAACGCCGCTTCCACCTGGCCCGCGTTGGGGCTCGGGTGCCGGTTGCCGTCGCGGCGCCACATCCGCCAGGACTCCCGGGCGCGGCCGCCCGCGCACAACGCCGTGAGCGCCGCCCCGATCCGGGACGGCACCAGGTTGGCGACGTCGTCGGCGCGCGCCGCGGCCCAACCGAAGCGGCGGTAGCGGGGCGAGCGGTAGCCGACCATCGCGTCGAGCGTGTTGAGCGCGCGGTAGCCAAGGAGGCCCGGCATGCCGGCGACGGCGCCCCAGAACAGCGGCGCGACCACGGCGTCCGACGTGTTCTCGGCGATCGACTCGGTGGCCGCGCGGGTCAGCTCGGCCACGTCGAGGGTTGTCGCGTCGCGCGCGCAGAGGTGCGAGAGCCTCTGGCGCGCTTCGGGCACTTCGCCCGCTTCGAGCAACCGGGCCATTTCGGTACCTTCGGCGGCGAGGCCACGTCCGCCGAGCACGACCCAGGTGGACGCGGCGGTGAGGACGAAGCGCGCGAAGGGACGTCGCCGCGTCGCCGTCCGAAGTGCGACGCCGAGGCCTACCGCGCCGAAGGTGCACAGCGCCGCGTACGCGGCTCCGCGCGGCTTCGAGTCAGCCCACAGACGGTGTTCCAGACGCGCCGCAGCAGTACCGAACAGGGCGACCGGATGGCCCGTTCGGGGGTCACCGAACAGAGCGTCGGTTACGTATCCGGTCACGAGTCCGGCCGCGGTTGTCCCTAGACGGAGTGGCACGTGGCGCACGGTAGCGCGTGCACCAGAATGCCGGGTATGACTGTGGCCAATGGCGCCTCCGCGAAGAAACGTCCGTCGGCGGGGCTGACGCACCGGCTCGCCGGGTATCTCGAAACCCTGGCTCGCGCCTTGCGCCGGTACGGGCGCGACGAAGGCAAGGTGCTGGTCCTGGGCGGCGTCCGCTCGGGCAAGTCACGGCACGCCGAGCGGCTCGTCGCCCACCACCCGCACCTGGTCTACGTCGCGCCCGGCCTGCCCGCGGGCGCAGACGACCCGGAATGGGCCGCGCGGGTGGCCGCGCACCAGGCCCGGCGGCCGGCCAACTGGAAGACCGTCGAGACCACCGACCTGGCCGGCATCCTGCGCACGGCGACCGAGCCGCTGCTGATCGACTGCCTCGGCACGTGGCTGTCCCGCGTGCTGGACGACGTCGGCGCGTGGCGGCAGAAGCCGGGCTGGGAGCACCGGCTCGACGATCGGCTCGAGGACTTCCTGGCCGCGTGGGCCGCGGCGCGGGTGCCGGTGGTCGCGGTGAGCAACGAGGTCGGCAGCGGTGTGGTGCCCGCAACGTCGTCCGGGCGGCTGTTCCGTGATGTGCTGGGCGCACTCAACAACCGGGTGTCCGCCGACGCCGACCGGGTCGTGCTGGTCGTCGCGGGCCGGGCGCTCGACCTGTAGCCAGGAGGCGCCCGTGTTCGACGTACCCGTGCCCGACCCCGCCGCCCGCGCCGCGGCGCTGGAGCGGCTCGACGGCCTGGTCAAGCCGCTCGGCGCGCTCGGCAGGCTGGAGGAGATCGCGGCCTGGCTGTCCGCGGCGCACGGCAGCGTCCCGCCGCGCCCGCTGGACGACGTCCGCGTGGTCGTCTTCGCGGGCGACCACGGCGTCTCGGCCCTGTCGGCGTACCCGCGCGAGGTGACCGCGGCGATGGTGCGGGTGTTCCTGGCCGGCAAGAGCGGCGTGAACGTGCTGGCCGCCCAGGTCGGGGCCCGCGTGCGGGTCGCGGACATCGCGGTCGACTGGGACGGCGCGGACGTGCCGCCGTCGGTGACCGCCCACAAGATCCGCCGCGGTTCCGGCTCGATCGACGTCGATGACGCCCTCCTGCCGGGCGAAGCCCAGGCGGCGTTCGAAGCGGGCCGGGCGATCGCCCTGGAGGAGCGCGACGCGGACGTGCTGATCCCGGGCGACATGGGCATCGGCAACACGGCGATGTGCGCGGCCCTGGTGGCGGCCTCCCTCGGCCTGCCGGCGGCCGAGGTGGTCGGCACGGGAACGGGAGTCGACGCGGCGGGCTTGGAGCGCAAGACGGCGGCGGTCGCGGCGGCCTTGACGCGCACGGCGGGCCGGACGGAGGACCCGTTCGAGAGGCTGACAGCCCTGGGCAGCGCCTGCGCGGCGGCAACGGCGGGCTTCCTGGCCCAGGCGGCGGTGCTCGGCATCCCGGTGATCTTGGACGGAGTGTTCTCCGGCGCGGCGGCGCTGGTGGCGCGGGACATCGCGCCGGGCGCGGAGCAGTGGTGGCTGGCCGGCCACCGGTCGACGGAGCCTTCGCAGGCGTTCGCGTTGAAGGCCCTGGGCTTGGAGCCGATCCTGGACTTCGGCCTGCGGCTCGGTGAGGGGAGCGGAGCGGTCCAGGCGGTCCCGACCTTGCGAGCGGCGCGGGCGATCCTGGCCGACATGGGTTTGCTGGCCGACCTGGCATGAAACGCCTCGCGTCCGGACAGGATCGAGATGCCGCTTGCGGTGTTCCTGACCGGGGAGGCCGGGCGTTGATCGCCGGGCGAGCGGCCTCCTTCGGCCTGGTGGGAGCAGGCGCAGGCGCCTGGGAAGCAGCAGCGTGGCGGGTCGGGGCCGATCGCCGGGCTATGAAACGCCGACGCGTGGCCGCCCAGGCTGCGGGCGCCCAGGGTGCAGCCGCCCAGACCGCGGGCGCCCCGGTCCGGCCTATCAGTCCCCCGGCCGACGAAACCACCGCTCGGCGATCTGTGGGCGACTTCGTCGTTGGCCGCCCGGCTGTGGACAGCCCGACGTGAGCCGGTGGGGCGATGCCGTTCGGATGGCCGTCGGGACGCTGACCACCGTGCCCGTTCCGGCGCCGCGGGTGATCGATCGGGGGGTTGCCGGGCGGGCCATGGTGCTGGCTCCGCTTGCCGCTCTTCCGCTGGCCGCTGCTGCCGGCGGCATTGTCTGGGCCGGTTCCGCCCTTGGCCTGCCCTCGCTCGCCACCGCGGCGCTGGCCCTCGGGGCTGTCGCGCTCGGCAGCCGGGGGTTTCACCTCGATGGGCTCGCCGATACCGCGGACGGCCTCGGCGCCTCCTACGACCGGGCCAGGGCGCTCGACGTCATGCGGCGCGGGGACTCCGGGCCTACCGGTGTTGCCACTCTCGTTCTCGTCCTCCTCGTTCAGGTCGGTGCGCTGACCGCCGCCAACCCCTTCACGGCCGCCGCCGGCGTGCTGGCCGGGCGGTGCACGCTGTCCATGGCTTGTGCCCGCGGTGTTCCGACGGCTCGGACGGAAGGGCTCGGTGCCACCGTCGCCGGGTCGGTGTCGCGCGTCGCCGCCATCGCCGTTGGGGTGGCCGCCGCCGGGCTTGCCGTGCTGCTGCCCGGGTTGCTGTGGTGGCGGGGGCCGTTGGCGGTCGCTCTCGCGTACGCCGTCGCCGGGGCGCTTCTGTGGCGGTGCACCAAACGGCTCGGCGGGATCACCGGTGACGTCCTCGGTGCCGGTGTCGAAGCCGCCGTCGCGGCCGCTCTGGTCGCCTTGGCGACCTAGGGCCTGTTTCAATGGCGTAGCCACTCGTTGATCGCGGCGACGTGGATCGTTGCTTCGTAGCGGACGGCGAGTTTGTCGAACCGTGTGGCGACGCCGCGGTTGCGTTTGAGCCGGTTGATGCCGCACTCGACCGCGTGCCGTTGCTTGTAGATCTGCGGGTCGAACGCGGGAGGCCGGCCACCGGCACGGCCGCGGTTGCGGCGATGCCGGACCTGATCAGCGGGCTGGGGAATCGTGCACGCGATCCCGCGCCGCCGCAGGTAGGCCCGGTTGGCGCGGGAACTGTAGGCCTTGTCCGCCAGGACCCGATCCGGCCGGGTCCTGGCCCGTCCGCCGCCGGCGCGGGCGACCTTGATCCCGGCCAAGACAGCCTTGAACTGCGGCGAGTCACCTCGCTGCCCCGCGGTCACCAGCAGCGACAATGGCTTCTGGTCTTGCTCGGTGGCCAGGTGCAGCTTGGTCGTCCAGCCGCCCCGCGACCGGCCCAGCGCGTTGTCGGCCGGTTCGGGCTCGCCGACACCACCGGGCGGTTCTTTCTGCAGGTCACCCTCGATGCGAGCGCCTGCGGCATGCTGGTGGGCCCGGTTGATCGTCGAATCGACGCTGACGTCCCAGGTGATCAGTCCGGCAGCGTCGGCCCGGGTCTGCAACGCCGCCAGGATCAGCGCCCACACCCCGGCGCGCTGCCAGCGCCGGAACAGGCCATAGACGGTTTGCCAGCAACCGTAGGCGGGTGGGACGTCGCGCCAGGGCGAGCCGACGCGGACCCGCCAGCGCATGCCGTCCAGGAGCTGGCGCTTTGTCCACAGTGGTGGGCGGCCGGGCTTCTTGCCGACGGGCAGCAGCGGTTCCAGGATCGCCCACTGCGCGTCGGTCAGATCGGCTCGCCCCGTCGCCGCTAGGCTGGGCACGAGGTCTCCGGTGTTCTCGATCAGCTTGGTCGTTGATCGATCTACCGGAGACCTCGTCTATTTGATCCAAGACACGCCGCACCGGCCATGCCGGCCAGAACCACCGCTGGTCAGCGCATCGAAACAGGCTCTAGGCCCAGGGCTGCGCGGCGCGACCGACTTCGAGCGCCCCCGCAAGTAACCGAAACTGTCGTACCCCCTCCTTTACCTTGATCCGTGTGAATCGAACCGATCGCCTCTACGCCCTCGTCGAAGAGCTGCGCGCCGTCGCGCCGCGGCCCCGCAGTGCGCGCTGGCTCGCGGACCGGTTCGAGGTCAGCGTCCGCACCGTCGAACGGGACATCAGCGCCCTGCAGCAGTCCGGCACGCCGATCTACGCCGAGCCCGGCCGTACCGGCGGCTACTGCCTCGACAAGGCGCACACGATGCCGCCGGTCAACCTGACGCCCGCCGAGGCCGTCGCCATGGCGCTCGCGTTGAGACACCTGGACGGCACCCCGTTCCGCGCGGAAGGGCGCTCGGCGCTGCGCAAGCTGGTCGCCGCCATGCGGCGGGAGGACGCGGACGCGGCGCGGAACCTCGCCGCCTGTGTCCACCTGCTCGGCGAGGGGCCCATCCCGCCGATGCCGCCGGTGCTCGGCATCCGCCGCGTCCTGCGCATCCGGTACGCCGATCGCCAAGGCACCGTCACCCGGCGGGAGATCGAGCCGCTCGGCTACGTCGGCAAGCCCGCCCACTGGTACCTGGTGGCCTGGTGCCGGCTGCGCAAGGAGATCCGGGCGTTCCGCACCGACCGGATCGTCTCCTTCGCCGCGACCACCGAAGTGCCGCCGCTTCGCCGGCTGCGGCCCGAGGACCTCGACATCCCGTACGGCGACGCCAAGCAGCTCGATGTGGCGGGGTGAACACGGAGAAGTGGTTGCCCGCTGAGTCGAGCAGGTGCGCGAACGTCACGCCGACCGGATCCGCGCTCGGTGGCCGCCGCACCCGCCCGCCGGCCTTCTCGACCTGGCGGCAGATGGCGTCGTTGAATCCGGGCATGTCGTTCCTTTCGCTGCACACCGGGCGTTTCCCGGTCTGCAGCCAGTCTCGACGCCGGTGGCGACAACCCCCTGTCGGTGTTTACGAAAGTTCGCGCAAAGTCGCCAGGAACGCGTCGGTCGTGGCGCGGTCGCGCACCGCCAGCCGCAAGTGGTCCGGCCCGAGACCGGGGAACGTGTCGCCGCGCCGCACGGCGTAGCCCGCTTCGCGCAGCCGCGCGCGTAAGGAAGCACCATCGGGAACGCGCACCAACACGAAGGGGCCACGCGGATCGCCCAGCACGTCGACCCCCTGCGCGGCCAGCCCCGACACCAGGTACTCCCGGTCGGCTTCCGCGGCCACCGCCAGCTTTTCCGCTTCCTCCAGGGCGGCCGGACGGCAGCAGGCCACCGTCGCCACCCCGGCCAAAGTAGACACCGACCAGGGCACCTGAACCGCCCGCAGCCGCTCGACGACGTCCGCCGAAGCGAGCACGTACCCCGCGCGCAGCCCGGCCAGCCCCCACGTCTTGGTCAGGCTGCGCAGCACGACCACACCCGGATGACCGGCGGCCAGGCTCTCGACTTCGCCGGGAACGGCGTCCAGGAACGCCTCGTCCACCACGAGCAGCCGGCCGGGACGCGCCAAGGACAGCAACGAAGACGCCGGGTGCAGCACCGACGTCGGATTGGTCGGGTTGCCCACGAAAACCAGGTCCGCCTCGGCCGGGACCAGCGCCGGGTCGAGCACGAAGCCGTCCGATTCGGACAAAACCACCCGCGAGACCGCGTGCCCCGCGGCACGCAGCGCCGCCTCCGGCTCGGTGAACTGTGGGTGCACGACCACCGCGTGACGAGGCCGGAGAGCCGAAGCCAGCAGCGTGAAAGCCTCCGCGGCACCCGCCGTGACCAGCACTTCGTCGTCAGCACGCCCGTGCCGTGCGGCCACCGCGCGCACCGCGTCCGCCGTAGCCGGGTAGGCGGCCAGCGAGTCCAAAGCGGACACCAGTTCCTGCCGCAGCCACGCGGGCGGCCGGGGCAACCGGACGTTCACCGCGAGATCAACCAGGCCCGGCCCGACCTCCCGGTCGCCGTGGTGGTGCAGGTCGTAGCCCTCCGACGTGCTCCCTCCCGCGAAGGCGGGATCAGGCTCAACCACGGGCTCGGACCCGCGCCGCGAACCGCCGGGCCAGCTCGGGATATCCGGCCCAGTGGACGTGCAGGTAGGACGCGTGCAGCGTCGGCGACGCGAAGCCGTCCAGCTGCCTGTCCCAGCCCCAGGCCGCCGAGGCGCCGTGTGACGGCGTCACCTCGGTGCGGTGGAACTCGTGCCCGGTGACGCGCTGGCCTGCCGTCGCCAGCAGGTTGTCCTCGACGGCGACCGCGCGCCGGTAGCCGAGCTTGCCGCGAGCGGTCATCTTGGCGTCCGCGGGCACCGCGCCGACCATGGGCACGCCGTCCAGCGACTGGCACAGGTACAGCAGCCCCGCGCACTCCGCGCTCACCGGCATGCCCCCTTGGACGGCCGAAGCCACTTCAGCGCGCAACGCCGTGTTCGCCGACAGTTCCGCCGCGTGCACCTCGGGGAACCCGCCGCCGAAGTAGAGGCCGGCACACCCCTCGGGCAGTGCCTCGTCCCGCAACGGGTCGACGTCCACGACCTCGACGCCGCAGGCGGCGAGCAGCTCGATGTTCTCGGTGTACCGGAACGTGAACGCCGGGCCGCCGGCGGCCGCGATCGTCACCGGCGGGCCGTCCATCCCGGCCGGTTCCCACGGTGGCGCCGAAAGCCGCGGCGCGCCGGAGGCGATCCGGACGATCGCCTCGAGGTCGACGCCGTCCCGCACCCACGCGGCGAGCGCGGGCAGCACGTCCTGGGCCTCCGCGGCCCGTTCCGCCGCGGGGACGAGCCCGAGGTGCCGGCTCGGCGCGTGGATCTCTTCGTTGCGGTACAACGCTCCCAGCAGCGGAACGCCGGTCGCTTCGAGTGCGGACGCGATCTCGTCGCGGTGCCGCTGCGAGCCGAGCTTGTTGAGGATGACCCCGGCGAGCCGCACGCGGTTGTCGTAGTGGGCGAAGCCGAGCACGGTCGCGGCGACGCTGCGGGAGGCGGCCGAGGCGTCGACGACCAGGACGACGGGCGCGTCGAGCACCCGGGCGACGTGCGCTGTCGACGCGTAGCCTTCGGTGCCCAGCGCCCCGTCGAAGAGGCCCATCACCCCCTCGATCACGGCGATGCCGGCGCCCGCGGAACCGTGCCGCAGCAACGGGACCAGCCGGTCTTCGCCCTGCAGGAACGGGTCGAGGTTGCGCGCGGGACGGCCGGTGGCGAGCGCGTGGTAGCTCGGATCGATGAAGTCAGGCCCGACCTTGTGCCCGGACACCCGGTGCCCGGCCGCGCGCAGCGCCGCCATCAGCCCGGCGGCGATCGTGGTCTTGCCGTGCCCGGAACCGGGCGCGGCGACGACCACGCGCGCTACCACTCGATCCCCCGCTGGCCCTTCTGGCCGGCGTCCATCGGGTGCTTGACCTTGGTCATCTCGGCGACCAGGTCGGCGGCCTCGACGAGCTCCGGCGGCGCGTACCGGCCGGTGATGACGACGTGCTGGTGCCCGGGCCGCGAGACCAAAGTGGACACGACGTCGTCCACTTCGAGCCAGCCCCACTTGAGCAGGTAGGAGAATTCGTCGAGGACGTAGAAGTCGTGCGTCTCGGCGGCGAGCCGTCGCTTGATCTCCGCCCAGCCTTCGCGTGCGTTCTCCGCGTGGTCCTCTTCGGTCCCGGACTTGCGCGCCCAGCTCCAGCCTTCGCCCATCTTGTGCCACTCGACCGGCCCGCCCTGGCCGGTGTCCTCGTGCAGCTTCCCCAGCGCGCGGAACGCGGCTTCCTCGCCGACGCGCCACTTCGCCGACTTGACGAACTGGAACACGCCGATCGACCAGCCCTGGTTCCAGGCGCGCAGGGCCATCCCGAACGCGGCCGTCGACTTGCCCTTCATCTCACCGGTGTGCACGGCGAGCAGCGGCCGGTTGCGGCGCTGGCGCGTGGTCAGGCCGTCGTTCGGGACGGCTTCCGGTTTGCCCTGCGGCATCAGGCGGCCTTTCCGGTCCGGGCGCGGACGGCGGCCGCCAGCGATTCGGCGGCGACGTCGGCGAGGGGGACGTGGTCCGCGCCGAGGTGGGCGGCGAGGTCGGCGGCCAATCCGAGCCGCATCCTGCCGCTTTCGCAGTCCATGACGATGGTCGTGACACCGGCCAGGAGCCCGGCCGCGGCCTGGGCGCGGCCGACGGCGTCCGGGCCGCTGGTGGCGCGCCCGTCGGTGACGACGACCAGCAGCGGGCGGCGCCGGGGGTCGCGGATCTGCTCCACCCGCAGCACGCGCGCGGCCTCCAGGAGTCCTTCGGCCAGCGGCGTCCGGCCGCCGGTCGGCAGGCCTTCGAGGCGGGACGCGGCCGCGTCGACGCTGATCGTCGGCGGCAGCGCGAGTTCGGCCGCGTCGCCGCGGAACGTGACGAGCCCGACCTTGTCGCGGCGCTGGTAGGCGTCGAGGAGCAGCGACAGGACCGCGGATTTGACCTCGCGCATCCGCGCCTTCGCGCCCATCGAGCCGGACGCGTCGACGCAGAACAGCACGAGGTTGCCTTCGCGGCCTTCGCGCCGCGCGAACCGCAGGTCCTCCGGGCGCAGTTTCAGCGCGGCGCCGTCACGGCCACGGGCTTTCTGGTGCGGGGCCGCGGCTTTCACCGTCGCGACGAGGTGCGGACGGCCTTCGCGGACGCTGGCGGGCTGGACACCGATGGTCCGTCCGCTGTCGGTGATCGCGCGCGAACGGCGTCCGCGCTCGCCTTCACCCATGCCCTTGACGCGGAACACGCGCGCCTTGAAGGTTTCGCCGGCACCGACGGTTTTCTGCTGGCCACCGGCGTTCTGCTGCGGCTGGCCCTGCGGCGCGTTCTCACTCCCCTGCGGCTCGGGCGCTTCCTGCGGCGTCGAGCCCGATCCGGGGCCGTCGTCCTCGGGACCCGGGTCCGGCTGGGCGTCCTGGAGGGCCTGTTCCAGCTGCTCTTCCGAGATACCCGGGGCGTCGAACGGGTTGCGCCGGCGCCGGTGCGGCAGCGCGAGCCGGGCGGCGACGCGGACGTCTTCGGTGGTCACCTCGTCGCGGCCGGCCCAGGCCGCGTGCGCGACCGCGGTGCGTGCGGTGACGATGTCCGCGCGCATGCCGTCCACCTCGAAGGACGCGCAGACCTCCGCGATCTGGCGCAGGGCGTCGTCGGGGAGTTTGACGGCGGGCAGAAGCCGTTGCGCCGCTTCGATGTCCGCGGCGAGCTGGGCGTCTTCGTCCGCGTACCGCGCGGCGAAGGCGTCGGGATCGGCTTCATAGGCCAACCGACGGCGGACGACCTCGACGCGCTGCTCCGGATCGCGGCTGGAGGCGACCTCGACGGTCAGCCCGAACCGGTCCAGCAGCTGCGGCCGCAGCTCGCCCTCTTCGGGGTTCATGGTGCCGATCAGGACGAACCGCGCCGCGTGCGAGACCGAAACACCCTCGCGTTCCACGGTCGCGCGGCCCATCGCGGCGGCGTCCAGGAGCGTGTCGACGAGGTGGTCGTGCAGCAGGTTGACCTCGTCGACGTAGAGCAGCCCGCGGTGGGCGGCGGCGAGCAGGCCGGGCTGGAAGTCCGTGACACCTTCGGCGAGCGCGCGTTCCAGGTGCAGGGAGCCGATGACCCGGTCTTCGGCCGCGCCGACGGGGAGTTCGACCAGCTTCGCGGGGCGCCGGTGGCTCTTCGCGCCGTCGTGCGGACCGTCCGGGCAGAGCGGATCGGGCGCGGCGGGATCGCAGGAGAACCGGCAGCCGTCGACGACGTCGACGCCGGGCAGGAGGCCGGCGAGCGCGCGGACCATGGTCGACTTCGCGGTGCCCTTTTCGCCGCGCACCAGCACCCCGCCGACGGCGGGCGAGATCGAGGACAGGACCAGCGCCAGGCGCAGGTCCGGCAGCCCGACGACGGCGGTGAACGGGTACGGCTTCAACAGCGCTCCTGAGGTCGGCGACCGGCCGATCATCGCACAGCGCCCGCCTCGCTTAGGGTGGGAAATCGTGCGCGAAACATCACGTCGGTCCGCGGGCTCCGCGAACCGCCTGACCGTGGTCGGGATCGGAGCCGACGGCTGGCCGGGGCTGTCGGAACAGGCGCGGGCCGCCGTGCTCGCCGCCGACGTCGTGCTGGGGGCGCCCCGGCAGCTGGGCTACCTGCCCGCGGACGTCCCGGCGCAGGCGTGGCCGACGCCGCTGCTGCCGGGCCTCGACGCGGTGATCGCCGAGCACGAAGGCGCCCGGATCTGCGTCCTGGCCAGCGGCGATCCGTTTTTGTCGGGGGTGGGCTCTACTCTGGTGGCCCATGGATACGAGGTCGAGGCGCTGCCCGCGCTCTCGTCGGTGACACTGGCCCGGGCACGGCTGGGCTGGTCCGCCGAGGAGACCGAGGTGGTCACCATCGTCGGCCGGTCGTCGGCCCGCGTCGCCCGGGTGCTGGCGCCGCGCCGGCGAGTGCTCGTCCTGGGTGCCGACGGGCCCGCTTTGCGCTCCCTGCTCACCGTGCGGGGTTACGGCGAGAGCGAGTTGATCGCGTTGGAAAACCTGGGCGGGCCCGACGAGCGCGTCTCCGACGGCTGGGCCGGTGATCCCGGACCGCTGACGGTGTTCGCGCTGGAGTGCGCGGGTCCGGCGTTGCCGCTGATCGGCATCCCGGACGACGTGTACGCCCACGACGGGCAGCTGACCAAGCGCGACCTGCGAGTGTCGGCGCTGGCCCGCCTCGCGCCGAGTCCCGGCGAGCTGTTGTGGGACGTCGGCGCGGGCGCGGGCAGCGTCGGCATCGAGTGGTCACGGCTGCACGGGCTCAACCGCGCGGTCGCGATCGAACGCTCGGCCGAGCGGGCCGAACGGATCGGCCGGAACGCATTGGACCTGGGAGTACCGGAACTGGAGGTGGTGGCGGGGGAAGCACCGGAAGCGCTGAGCGCGCTGCCCGCACCGGACGCGGTCTTCATCGGAGGCGGCGTGACGGCGCCGGGCGTACTGGACGCGTGCGTGGCCACCGGAGCTCGCGTGGTGGCGCACGCGGTGACGCTGGAGGCCGAGCAGGTCCTGGCCCGGGCGTATGAGGAGCATGGAGGGGAGCTGCTGCGGATCGGTGTGGAGCGGGCGGCCCCGCTGGGCGGCTTCACGGGCTGGACCCCGGCGCGGGTCGTGACGCAGTGGAGCAGCCGGTGATGGGGGCTCGACCGACGGCCACGAGTTGCGCGGCCGGGCTCACCTGGCCACCCGCCGACCGGCATCCGGCCGGGCACCCGGCTACCGGCCGATCGGCCATGCCCGCGAGACTCCCAGCGGACCGGCACCCGGCCCTCGGCCGCCGCACCCGGCGGCGGGCGGCCGCGCGCGGTGCCGGGCCCGCCGGCCCCACGGACCTCACCCACGGGAGCAGCCGATGACCGTGCACTTCATCGGCGCCGGGCCCGGGGCCGCCGACCTCATCACCGTGCGGGGCCGGGACCTGCTGGGCCGCTGTGGTGTCTGCCTCTACCCCGGCAGCATGACCCCGCCCGATCTGCTCGCCTACTGCCCGGCCGGGGCCGAGCTCGTCGATACCGCGAACCTCAGCCTCGAACAGATCGTCGCGAAGCTCGTCGAGGCGCACGGTGCCGGGCACGAGGTCGCGCGGTTGTGCTCGGGGGATCCGTCGCTCTACAGCGCCGTTGCCGAGCAGGTCCGGCGGCTCGACGCGGCCGGGGTTCCCTATGAGGTCGTGCCCGGTGTGCCCGCCTTCGCCGCTTCGGCCGCCGTGTTGAAGCGGGAGCTCACCGTGCCCGAAATCGGGCAGAGCCTCGTCATCACCCGGGTTCAGGCGCGCTCCACCAAGATGCCGCCCGGGGAGACCCTGGCCGCCTTTGCCGCGACCGGGGCCACGCTCGCGCTGCACCTCGCCGTCAACCACGTCGAGCGGGTGGCCGAAGAACTGCGGCCGCACTACGGCGAAGACTGTCCCGTCGCCGTCGTCGCGCTGGCCAGTCAGGCCGGGGAGACCGTTGTGCGCGGGGTGCTCGGCGAGCTGCCCGCGCTGGTCCGGGACGCCGGGATGACGCGCGCTGCCACCATCTTCGTCGGGCGGGTGCTCGCCGCCACGAACTTTCCCGACAGCTTCCTCTACTCGAGTGCCCGGGACCGGGCGAACCAACCGGAGTCGTTGTGACGGAACTGCGCTGGGGCCTGCTGGCCGCCGGAACCATTGCCGCCCACTTCGCCGCGGGCGTCGACGAGAGCAGACACGGCGTCCTCGGCGCCGTCGCGGCGCGGGACGCCGAGCGGGCGCGGGACTTCGCCACGCGGTTCGACATCCCGAAGGCCTACGGCAGCTACGAAGAGCTTCTCGCCGACCCGGACGTCGACGCCGTGTACGTCTCGACGCCGCACGCGATGCACAAGGAATGGGCGATCGCCGCCGCCGAAGCCGGGAAGCACGTTCTGTGCGAGAAGCCGTTGACGATCACCGCGGCCGATGCGGAGGAGGTGATCGCCGCCGCGCGGGCGCACGACGTCTTCCTCATGGAGGCGTTCATGTACCGGCTGCACCCGCAGACGCGGCGGCTGGCCGAGCTGATCTCCTCGGGCGCCATCGGCGAGGTCCGCGCGGTGGACACGACCTTCTCCTTCGACAGCAACCCCGAAGAGACCGCCCGGCTGAGCGACCCCGCGCTCGGCGGCGGCGGGATCCTCGACGTCGGCTGCTACTGCACGTCGCTGGCGCGGCTGGTCGCGCAGGCCGCGACCGGCCAAGACGTCGTCGAGCCGTCCGAGGTCAGCGGGATGGCGCACCTGTCCGCCACCGGCGTCGACGAGTGGGCCACCGGCCTGCTGCGCCTGCCAGGGGACATCCTGGCGACGATCTCGTGCGGCATCCGGCTCACCCGCGAGGACGGCATCCGCGTCTTCGGCTCGCGCGGGCAGATCCACATCCCGCAGCCCGCGTGGATCCACCCGCTGCGCGGCCCCGGCGTCTCGCGGATCATCCTGACCCCGGCCGGCGGTGCGCCGGAGATCATCGAGGTCGAAGCCACGCAGAGCGTCTTCGCGCGCGAAGCGGACCACGTCGCCACGCACGTCGAAGACCGGCAGGCGCCCGAGCTGACCTGGGCGGAAACCCTCGCCAACCTGCGTACGCTCGATCGCTGGCGCGAGGCCGTCGGCTACGGGCGTTCCTCGTGATCCTCATCCTCGGCGGGACCGGCGAAGCCCGGCAGCTCGCCGAAGAGCTCACCACGCGCGACGTCCGCGTTGTCTCTTCGCTGGCGGGACGCGTCGCGCGGCCGAGGCTCCCCGTCGGCGAAGTACGCGTAGGCGGCTTCGGCGGCCCGGACGGTCTCGCCCAGTACCTGCGCGAAAACCGGATCGAAGCGATCGTGGACGCCACGCACCCCTTCGCCGAGCGCATCGGCGCGAACGCGGCGAAGGCGGCCGAGACGACGAAGACCCCTCTACTCCGGCTCGCCCGGCCCGGCTGGCGGCCCGGCCCGCGGGACGTCTGGCACTGGGCGGACGACCTCGCCGACGCCGCCCGGCAGCTCCCCGGGCTGGGCCGGCGCGTGTTCCTCACCAGCGGCCGCCAGGGCCTGCCGGCCTTCGCGCACCTCGATGACCTGTGGTTCCTCATCCGCTGTGTCGACCCGCCCGGGCCGCCGCTGCCGCGGCACCACGAGCTGCTCCTCGCGCGCGGGCCGTACGAGGTGGCCGCCGAGCGTGCGCTGCTCGGCCGGGTCGACGTCCTGGTCACCAAGGACTCCGGCGGGGCGCAGACCAGCGCGAAGCTGACCGCGGCCCGGGAGCTCGGCAAGCCCGTCCTGGTGGTCCGGCGGCCGTCCCGGCCCGACACGGAGACCGCGGAAACCGTCCCCGAAGCCGTCGAATGGGTCCTGCACCGATGATCGAAGAGTTCTATGAAGTCCTGCGGAAGCGGCGGGACGTCCGCGGCGAGTTCACCGGCGAGCCGATCCCCGAAGCCACGCTGACCCGGATCCTCGAGGCCGCGCACGCCGCCCCGAGCGTCGGGCTCACCCAGCCGTGGGACTTCGTGCTGGTCGACGACCACGCGACGCGCGAGAAGTTCGCGAAGCACGTCCACGAGGAGCGTGAGGTCTTCGCCGGGCGGCTCGGCGAAGACCGCGCGAGCACCTTCGCGAACATCAAGATCGAGGGGATCCTCGAGGCGAGCCTCGGCATCGTCGTGACCTACGACCCGGCGCGCGGGGCGCCCGACGTGCTCGGCCGGCACGCCATCGCCGACGCCGGCCTCTACTCGGTGTGCCTCGCGATCCAGAACCTCTGGCTGGCCGCGACCGCGGAAGGGCTCGGCGTGGGCTGGGTCAGCTTCTACCGCGAGCCCTTCCTCAGCGAGCTGCTCGGCATCCCGGACGGCGTCCGGCCGGTCGCGTGGCTCTGCGCCGGCCCGGTGACCCGGCTGGAGACCGTGCCCGACCTGGAACGCCACGGTTGGCGCAGCCGCCGTCCCCTGTCCGCGGCGATACACCACGGGCGGTTCACCCCGCGTGACCCGGGGGCTGCGTCAGCCGCCGACGTCTGACCCGTTAGCGTTGCGCCGATGCGTCTGATTGCCGTAGCGCTGGGGTTGCTCTCGGCCTTGTGCGCGCTGGCTTTCCCCTTCCTGCCGGTGGTGCAGGACACGGCGGAGGTCGTCTGGCCGACCGGCAGCGACACCCGCTCCGTCAACGCGCCCTTGACCGGGTACTGGGCCCAGGACCTGCGCGCCGACCTGCCGTGCGCGGCCATCCGCTCGGTCGACGCCCGCACGAACGGCCCCGGCCTGCTCTTCGCCACCGTGCCGGACGGCCGGACCGACCCGAAGGCCGGCAACGGCGTCGGCCTGCAGCTGCGCATCGACAACGGCGTGCTGCTCGCCTCCAGCCAGGGCCAGCAGATCGCCCAGCAGCCGCTGCCGGCCGAAAAGTGCGACGTCGAGCTGGCCGTCGACGCGACGCAGATGAACCTCGCCGTCGCCGGGACGCCGATCTTCCACGCGAGCGGGGACGTCCGCCCCCGCGTCGTCGGCATCTACTCCTCGATCAACTCGAGCAAGGACCCCATCGCCGGCCTGCACGTCTCGATCGTGCCGGACACGCGGTACCAGACGTCGCCGACCGCGCTGAAGATCGTCGTCGGCGTGCTCGCCGTGCTGTCGCTGATCGGCTGCCTGATCGCGGTCTGGCGCCGCGACTCCGGGTTCGCGAGACGCGCGCCGCGCTGGGCGCCGGTCGGCTGGTGGCGGCTGACGGCGCGGGACGTCACAGTGATCGCCGCGCTCGGCGCGTGGGTCTTCATCGGGCCGGTGACCTCGGACGACGGCTACATCCTCACGATGGCCCGGGTCACCGAGGCGACCGGCTACCTGACGAACTACCACCGCTGGTTCGGCGTCGCCGAGGCGCCGTTCGGCTGGTTCTACCACGTCTTCGAGCTGATGACGCACGTCAGCACGGTGCCGCCGTGGATCCGGCTGCCGTCGTTCCTGCTCGGCGTGCTCAGCTGGCTGCTGATCAGCCGCGAGGTGATGCCGCGGCTGGGCACCCAGATCCGCACCAGCCGCCCGGCCAGCTGGGCCGCCGCGACGGTGTTCCTGATCTGGTGGATGCCCTACAACAACGGCGTCCGCCCGGAACCGGTCGCCGCGCTCGGCTCGCTGCTGGCGATCTGCGCGGTGGAGCGCGCGCTGGTGACGCGACGGCTGCTGCCCCTGTGCCTCGGCCTCACCGCGGCCGGGTTCACCCTGGCCGCGACGCCGACCGGGCTGATCGCGGTGGCGCCGTTCCTGGTCGCCGCGCGCCCGCTGTTCAAGCTGATCCGCCAGCGCGCGAACGAAAACGGCTGGATCCCGGTGCTCGCGCCGATCGCCGCCGCGGGGCTGCTGGTGCTGGTCGTCGTGTTCGCCGACCAGACGTTCGCGACCGTCCAGGAAGCGACCCGGATCCGCACCCAGGTCGGCCCGAACCTGTCGTGGTTCCAGGAGCTCGCGCGCTACCAGCTGCTGTTCGCGGACCTGCCGGACGGCTCGGCGCCGCGCCGGTTCCCGGTGCTGCTCGTCGTGCTCTGCACGGCCACCTGCCTGGTGATGCTGCTGCGCCGCGGCCGCATCCCCGGCGCGTCGCTGGGCCCCGCCCGCCGCCTGATCGGCACGACGGCGGTGTTCTTCCTGCTCCTGGCCCTGACGCCGACGAAGTGGACGCACCACTTCGGCGCGTTCGCCGCGGTCGGCGCGTCGATGGCGGCGCTGGCCGCGCTCGCCACCAGCTCGACGGTGCTGCGGTCCCAGCGCAACCGCGCGGCCTTCCTCGCCGCCCTGCTGGTGGTCGGCGCGCTCGCCGCGACCGGGCCGAACACCTACTGGTTCGTCTCGCGCCTCGGCGTCCAGTGGACGAACGTGGCGCCGTCGGTCGGCGGCATCCCGCTGTCGACGATCCTGCTGGTCGCGGCCGCGATCGCCGGGATATACGCGTTCGTCGAGAACGTCCGCGCGCACCGGCCGGGCCTGCCGGACCAGCCCCAGGAAGGCCGGCTGCGCGCCCTGCGGCTCGGCTCGCTGTCGTTGGTGGTGGTCTGCGGCCTGGTCGCGGCGGGCGAGTTCGTCACGATGGCGTGGGCGATCCACAACCAGTCCGGCAGCTACAGCCTGGGTGCGGCCAACGTCGGGCACCTGTTCGGCAAGAGCTGCAACCTCTCCGACCATGTGATGGTCGAGCGCGACGCGGCGACGAGCATCCTGCGCCCGCAGGCCGAGCAGCGGACGGTCGCGGAGAAGCCCAAGGAACCCGAGTCGCCGCTGCCGAACCCCGACCAGGACAACGGCCGCGTCCAGACCGGCTTCCACACCCGCCCGGTCGACGACAAGGACCCGCTGGCCGAGCCGCCGCACGGGTTCACCCCGGACAAGGTGCCGATGTGGTCGAGCTTCCTCGACCCGGAGACGCGCGCCGGACGGCTGCGCAGCGACTGGTACGCCCTGACGGAGAAGCCGGCGGACGGCCAGATCGTGGTGGCGACCGCGGGCGCGGCCCGGCGGCCGACGTCGGTCAGCCTCGACTACGGCGTCGACACCCCGGACGGCGTGAAGATCCTGCGCAGCCAGTTCATGCTGCCGCCGGGCTCGGGCACGAACGGCTGGAACGACACCCGCATCAACCTGCGCGACCTGCCGCCGGAGACGAACGCGGTCCGCGTCAACATCGTCGACAACGACCTGACCGAAGACGGCTGGATCGCGGCTTCGGCACCCCGTGTCCCGACGTTCACGACGCTGACGGACCGCATCGGCTCGAAGCCGGTGTACGTGGACTGGCCGGCGTCGTTCGTGTACCCGTGTGTGCAGCCGGTGACGTCCCACGACGGCATCTCGCAGGTCCCGGACTACCGGATCACGGCGGGCGGCCTGGCGGACGAGGCCCAATGGGCGTCCTCGACCAACGGCGGGCCGATCGGCTGGCTGGAGGAACTGGCCGAGGAGCCGGAGGTGCCGAGCTACCTGATCGGCCAGCCGAGCCAGTCGTGGGGCCAGCTGCTGCAGATCGAGCCGTTCACCGAGGGCATCGCGCCGACGATCGTCCACGGCGAGAAGACGGTGCCGGGCTGGTGGTCACCGGGGCCGGGGCCGCGGCAGCCGAACGGCAAGGACCCGACGCGGTAGCCCGCCCGGTGTCAGTCCGGTGTCAGCCGCGTGTCCGGCGCGGCGGCGATGGTGAACCCATCAACCGCGACGGGCCGCAGCAAGGGGAACCACCATGAACACCTTCGTCACGCCGGAGCCGATCACCGCCACGCTGACCACCGCGGGCGCCCGCGTCCGCGTCGCCGCGAGCGAGCGCACCGACACCGTGGTGCGCGTCGAGCCGGTCGACCACGCGAGCCAGGCGGACGTGAAGGTGGCCGAGCGGACCGAGGTCGGCTTCACCGACGGCACCCTGTCGGTCAAGACCACGAAGTCGGGCGCCAAGACCGGTTCGGTCGCCATCACGATCGAACTGCCCGCCGGCTCCGGGCTGGTCGTGCACACGGCGTGGACCGACGTGCACGCCGAAGGCCCGCTCGGCGACTGCGAGCTCAACCTGGCCTCGGGCCGGGTCCGGCTCGGCCGCGTCGCCGCGCTGCGGGCCGGCCTCGCGGCCGGTGACGTCGAAATCGGGCACGTCGCCGGGTCCGCCGTCGTCGAGGGCGGCGCCGCCGGGCTGCGGATCGGCGAGATCGAGGGCGTCTTCCGGTACGAGGGCTCGACCGGGCCGGTCCGCATCGGCCACGCCCGCTCCGACGTCGAGTTCGGCAGCGCGAGCGGCCGCTTCGACGTCGAGCGCGCCGACGGCGACGTCGTCGCCAAGGCCGGCAACTGCCCCCTCCGGATCGGCCGGGTCACCGGCGGCCGGGTGGAACTAACCAACGCCGCCGGGGGCATCGACATCGGCGTCGGCGAGGGTGTCGCCGCCGCGGTGGACGCCGAGAGCACGAAGGGCGCGGTCCGCAACACCCTCCCGGACACCCCCGGCGCCGCCGTCAAGATCCACGCCCGCACGCGGCTCGGCGACATCGTCGTCCACCCCGCGGCCTGAGGCGGCCATCGGCCGATCGGTAGATGTCTGGTAACTGTGCGCGATGGTTGGTCGCGGTGAGTTGACGGACAAGGCGTGGGCGGTGATCGAGCCGCAGTTACCGCCGCAGCAAGCCGGTGGTCGGCCGTGGTGCTCCGTGGCGGGTCATCGCCTGTGACGGGGAGGACTCGGCCGGTCCCACGGCGGGCCGGACACCAAGATCCACCTCGCCGTCGAAGGTCCGGAACGCGCTGATCAGATCGCCCGCCGTGCCGCCACGGAACGGCCAAGGGCCCCCGGCGGTACCTTCTGCAGCCTTCAAGGAACCGCCGGGAGCGGCTGGTCAGGGGAAATACGATGTCACGCATACCGGCGGGGTAGCCCGGTAGTAACCGGAGCCGCCGCCGCCGTTCTTCCAGAAGACCGCGCACCAGCGGTCACCGAACGAGCTGTCCTGGTATCCGGCCCAGTCGTGCGTACGGTCCTTCCATTCCCCGTCCAGGCTGTTGCTGACGGTGCCGTGCGGGCCGAACAGCTCCCAGTGGCCAATTCCCGTTCCGCCGGAGGAACGGACGTTCATCCTGATGACGTCGTTGGGCGGGATGCCGCTCCCGTTCCCCCGGAAGGTCACGCACACCGTGTGGGAAAAGGCAACCGAGGGATAGTCGGCCGACTGGCAACGCTCGTTGTCCGCGGCCGCGGAGGCGGAGGCGGGGCCGGCGACGATCCCGGTCAGGACGGTTCCTGCGGCCAGGGCCATCGCGGCGGCCATGCGGTTTTTCATGCTGTTGTACTTCCTTCCGGAGAGGGTGTACGGAGTTTCCGGGCGGATGCGTGCCGGGCTCAGGTGTAGACCGGGCTGCAGGCCATGTCCATGTAGCCGCCCCCTTCGAAGAGAACGGCGCAGACGCGCGATGCGTCGCGGGGCATCAGGACCGTGACCTCGAACTCGGCCCACTCGCTGCGCCGGTTGCCGCCCCACGAGCGTTCCTTTTTGTACATCTCCTTGTTCTGGGCGTCCAAGACCCGGACTTCGATGCGCGGGTTGCCCACGCCCCAGAGGGGGGAATCGAAGTTCCCCCTGATGGTGTTGAGGTACTTGGTCGTCTGGGCGTCCCATCCGACGCACAGCAAACCCGTACTGCTCTGGATGGAGGTACAGCCCGCGCCATTCGCGGCGAAGGCGGGCGTGGCGGACATCAGGGTGGCCAGAACGGCCCCCGATCCCGCCAGGGCGAGACCGCGTCGGGTCAGCCGGTTCCGCTGCTTCTTCCGATTCTGCTTTTCCTGCAAGGACATGCTGCACCTCTCGGGATTTCGGTCAAGAGAAAGACCGTCGGTTAATATGGCGCTCTGAACTCGGTTCCAGCGCATGCGTTATCACCTGGCGGATATACTCCCGGAAACCGACCAGGGTCGCTTTCTGAGACGGCTCTGGCCGCGCCTCGATCCGGCCGGGTGAAGAATTTCTTGAATCGGATCAGGAGTGCGTCGCTGCTCGACCGCCACAGAAAACTCGACACGTACTGAACGACGCGCCAAAAGCCGAAGCCAAACGGTGGCCCCCACCACCAATACCCCCAATGTGCTCGACTAATGCGACGCACATTATCAGGTAGATGTCCATCTTAGCGCCGGTTTCAACCTGGGTTGAAACCGGTCGACTCGGGCACGTGGCCGATCAGAGCCCGCGGATGATCGCCGAACACCGGCGACAGCAGCTTCAACCGGTTCAACCAGTTCCGCGACCTGGCCACCCGTTATGCCAAGTGTGCCGTCTACTACCAGGCCGAACTCATCATCGCCGCCATCGTGCTCTGGCTGCGATGACTCACCGGACAGCTCCTAGTAGCTGCGCGGGGTCCAGACGACACCGTCGTCCACCCGGGTCCGGCTGGACCCCACGATCAGCAGGCAGCGCATATCCACTGTGGACGGATCCAGTTCACCCAGCGTCGTGATCCGGATGTCCTCCTCCGGCCCGCCGACGTCCCGCGCCACCACGACCGGAGTCGACGGGGCGCGGTGGCGCAGCAGCACGGACACGGCGTCGGCGAGCTGGGACGTCCGGGACCGCGAAGCCGGGTTGTACAGCGCCAGCACCAGGTCCGCCGCGCCCGCCGCGTCGAGGCGCTTCTCGATGATCTCCCACGGCTTGAGGCGGTCCGACAGCGACAGCACGCAGTAGTCGTGGCCCAGCGGCGCGCCCACCCGGGACGCCGCCGCCTGCGCCGCCGTCACACCGGGCACGATCCGGACGCGCACACCCGCGCCGTGGCCCGCCGACACCTGCTCCAGCACCGCCGACGCCATCGCGAAGACCCCGGGGTCGCCCGAGGAGACCACGGCGACGCGGGCGCCGGAAGCGGCCAGGGACAGTGCCTCGCGAGCGCGATCCGCCTCGACGCGGTTGCCCGACGCGTGCCGCTGCTGGCCCGCCTTCTGCGGTACCCGCGCCACGTACGGCCCGTACCCGACGATGTGCTCCGCAGCGTCCAGTTCCGCGGCCGCTTCGGGCGTCAGCCACTCCGGACCGGCCGGACCGAGACCCACGACGACGACTTCGCCACCCGAAGAAGGCGAAGGGACAGGAGCCGCAGGCGAAGTCCGGGACGCATAAGCCGGCGAAGGCAGCAACGCCAACGAAAAATACGGCACCGTCGACGGGTCGACCGAGGCCAGGGGCTCGATGCGCTGCTGCCCCCAGGTCGCGCGCTCGACGTAGACGGCGTCGTCCAGCTTTCCCGCCTCCGCGAACGCCTCCCGCACGGACGTGAACGTCCGGCCCAGCTTGAGCACCGCCGCCGCGTCGGTGTCCGCGAGGCGACGGGCCAGTTCCGGCGCCGGGAGCGTGCCCGGGAGCACCGTCAGCACCTCGTCGCGCTGCACCAGCGGGCGGCCGATGACCGACGACGCCGCGCTCACCGACGTCACGCCCGGCACGACCACCGCCTCGAAGCGGCCGGAAAGCCGTTCGTGCATGTACATGTACGAGCCGTAGAAGAACGGATCGCCTTCGCAGAGCAAGACGACGTCGCGGCCCGCGTCGAGGTGCTCGGCCAGCCGCTTCGCGCTCAGCTCGTAGAAGTCGGCGATCGCGCCTTCGTACCCGCCCGGGTGGTCGGTCGTCTCCGTCGTCACCGGGTAGACGAGCTTCTCCTCGATCTGCCCCTCGCGCAGGTACGGCTCGGCGACCGACCGCGCGATGCTGCGGCCGTGGCGCGCGCAGTGGTACGCGATCACCGACGCTTCCGAGATCAGGCGCGCGGCCTTGACCGTCATCAGTTCCGGGTCGCCGGGGCCGAGCCCGACGCCGTACAGCGTGCCGGTCATTCTTCGGCGCTCGCGAGTGCGTTGACGGCCGCGACGGCCATCGCGCTGCCGCCGCGGCGCCCGTGCACCACCAGGTACGGTGCCGGGGCCCGCTTCGTCAGCTCCACTTTGGACTCCACGGCGCCGACGAACCCGACCGGGACGCCGATGATCGCCGCGGGCGCGCCGACGCCTTCGTCGAGGATCTCCAGCAGGCGGAACAACGCCGTCGGCGCGTTGCCGATCGCCACGACCGAACCGGGCAGCTTGTCGCGCCACAGTTCCAGCGCCGCGGCCGACCGCGTGGTCCCCATGCGCTCGGCGAGCCCGGGCACGGAAGGGTCCGACAGCGTGCAGAGCACTTCGTTGGCCGCGGGCAGGCGGCGGCGGGTGACGCCGCTGGCGATCATCTGCGCGTCGCACAGGATCGGCGCGCCGGCTTCGAGGGCGGCGCGGCCGGACTCGACGACGTCGAGCGTGTAGCGCAGGTCGTCGACCAGATCGACCATGCCGCAGGCGTGGATCATCCGGACTGCCAGCCCGGCCACGTCGTCGGGCAGGATCGCCAGGTCCGCCTCCTCGCGGATCGTGGCGAACGAGTGCCGGTAGATCTCGGCACCGTCCCGCAGGTAGTCGATCACAGCTTCCCTTCCATCTCGTCGAGCGGCACCCAGCGGCCGTCGATGCGGTAGCCCCCCGCTTCGGCGACAACGTCCACATGGGACTGCGACGGCTTCCCGCACCGCCGTTCGCAGCCCGAGAAGTGCGCGCGCAGGCCGGGCCGGAACACCGCGTCGGCCCGGACGTCGGCGCGCGACTTCGCGCAGCCCGGACGGCCGATGCACGCGGTGGTCCCCCAGGCCTCGCCACCGAAACCCAGCCGCGCGAAGACGTCGGCGGGCACGTCCGGCAGGACCACGGACTTCCACGGCGTGACCAGCGCCGGGCCGAACTCCGCCAGCGCTCGCGCCTGTGCCGCGGACAGCTGCCCGAAGCGCGGGACGACACCGGCCGCGAAGCCGCCGTCCCGGTCGACCAGCCCCGCCGGGACCTCGAGCGAGGTTCGCGGCACCGGCGTCCCGCGCCAGGCCGGGTCGTCGAGTTCGGCGACCCGCCATGCGGATCCGCGCACCCGGCCGAACTCCAGCGCGACCTCGGCCAGCGTCGCGACGGCGTCGGCGCGCGCGACCCGCCGTCCGGTGTCGCCACCGGCGAGCAGCAGCGTGCCCTCGGCCGGGCCGGTGGCGCGCCAGCAGACGTCGGGGCCCTCGCCGGCGACGTCCCCGCGGCCGTCGTCGAAGGCGAAGAGGAACCGGCCGGGCAGCGACGCCAGTTCCGGCGTCGAACACAGCACGAGGTCGAGCGCACCCGCCAGCCCGCGGACGTCGGCGAGCCCGCCGCGCAGTCCGCTGAGCGGCGACGCCAGGACGTTGCGGACCCGCTCGTGCGACGGCGAAGGCAGCAAGCCGGCGTCGGTCAGCCGGGCCGCCAGGCCGGGCCGGGTGACGCCGCGCAGCTGGACGTTGCCGCGCGAGGTGAGGTGGAGGTCGCCGTCGCCGCACGCTTCGGCCGCGTCGGCCAGCGCGCGCAGCTGCGCTGCGGAAATCGTGCCGCCGGGCAGCCGCACCCGGGCCAACGGGCCGTCCGCGGCGTCGTGGGGTGCGAAAACACCGGGGCACGCGTCGGCTCGCACACGTGCTGGGGTCGGCATGGGGTCACTGTAGCTGGCGGTTCGGCGGCTCCGGCGGGTCCGGACGCGGCCGGATCCGGGCCGTTCCGGCCTCCAGGTCCACGTCACGCCAGGGTGGCGCGCCTTCGGCGTCCTGCTCGACGAGCATCGACATGGTTTCCCGGTGTTCCAGCTCACGCCGCTTGGTCCCGTAGAGGAACGCGGTGGCCTCCTCGATGTAGGTCGCGGACAGGCGTGCCTTGAAGCGCGAGCCGTTCTTGCGCGGCCGCAGTTCGATCGCCGCCATGACCAGCAGGACCACCACGCCGCCCGGAAGGGCGAGCCCCAGCCAAGTTCCCATGCCCGGCGAACCGGGTGACCGTGCGTCAAGTTCCCGGGACCGTAGAAGTCTGATCGAATGTAGTAGGTGTGCTACATTCGATCGCATCAGTCAGATGGGGGTGACCGCGATGAGAGATCCCGCCGATCCCGTCGTCCGCGTGCGCGGGCTGCGGATGCGGTACGGCACGCACGACGTGCTCCACGGCGTCGAGTTCGAGGCGTACCGGGGCGAGGTGATCTGCCTGCTCGGGCCGAACGGCGCGGGCAAGACGACGACGATCGAGATCCTCGAGGGCTTCCGCATGCGGTCGGCCGGCGAAGTGAGCGTGCTGGGCGTCGACCCGGCGCAGGGCGGCGAGGACTGGCGGGCGCGGCTGGGGGTCGTGCTCCAGTCCTGGCGCGACCACGGCAAGTGGCGCGTCCGCGAGCTCCTCGCGCACCTCGGCCGGTACTACACCCCGTACTCGACGCCGGAGCTGCCGCGGCCGTGGGACGCCGACGAGCTGGTCGCGGCGGTCGGGCTCACCGAGCACGCGGACAAGAAGCTCAAGCAGCTCTCCGGCGGCCAGCGGCGGCGGCTCGACGTCGCCATCGGCATCGTCGGCCGTCCCGAACTGCTGTTCCTCGACGAGCCGACCGCGGGCTTCGACCCCGAGGCGCGGCGCGAGTTCCACGACCTGGTGCACCGCCTCTCCGACGAGCTCGACACCACGATCCTGCTCACCACGCACGACCTCGACGAGGCCGAGAAGCTGGCCGACCGGATCCTGATCCTGAACGGCGGCCGGATCGTCGCCGACGGCTCGGCCGACGAGCTGAGCCGGCGGATCTCCGGCGAGGCCGAGGTCCGCTGGACCGTCGACGGCCAGCGCTTCGTGCACCTGACGACCGAAGCGACGAAGTACGTGTACGACCTGTTCAAGCAGTACGGCGAGGCCGTCGCGGACCTCGAGGTCCGGCGGGCGTCGCTGGAAGACACCTACATGAAGCTGGTCCACCGCGCGGAGACCGGCGGCGAGACGGAGCTCGGGCTCCAGGAAGCGGGTGCGCGATGAACCCCGTCGCCTTGCGGGCCGGGCTGGCCCGGGGCTGGATCGAGTTCAAGCAGACGTGGACCAACCTCGACGACGTGATCGGCCAGCTCGTCTTCGTGGCGCTCTTCCTCGGCACGCTGTTCTTCATGCGCAACGCGACGCTGCCGGGCACGTCGTTCTCGCTCGGCGCGGCCACCGTGCCCGGCGTGCTCGGCGCCGGCGTCGTGTTCAACGGCCTGACCGGCGCGGCGGGCTACCTGGCCGTCGACCGCGAGGACGGCACGCTGCTGCGGGCCAAGGCGACCCCGAACGGGATGCTCGGCTACCTGGTCGGGAAGACGACGGCGTTGTCGCTCGCGCAGCTCACGTCCATGGCCGCGGTCCTGATCCCCTGCCTGTTCGCGTTCTCCGCGCTGGCTCCCGACGGCGTCTGGTCGTACCTGCACCTGCTCGGGGTGCTGCTGATCGGGATGGCCGCGACGATGCCGATCGGCGCGGCGCTGGGGTCGCTGGCCAACAGCGCGCGGTCCATCGGGCTGATCACCCTGCCGGTCATGGCCATGGGCGCGATCTCGGGGATCTTCTACCCGGTCACGGCGCTGCCGGAGTGGGTGCAGGGTGTCGCGCAGGTGTTCCCGATGTACTGGCTGGGCCTCGGGATGCGCTCGGCCCTGCTGCCGGACAGCGCGGTCGTCGTCGAGATCGGCCAGTCGTGGCGGCCGTTGCCGACCCTCGCGGTGCTCGTCGCGTGGGCCGTGATCGGATTGGCGCTGGCCCCGGTCCTCCTTCGCCGCATGGCGCGGCGCGAGGCGGGCTCGTCGGTGGCCGAACGGCGGCAGAAGGCCATGCAGCGTGTGGGGTAGTGATGAGTGAGGTCGTCTACAACCGGATCGCGATGCTGCGCGCGGAGCGGTCGATCTCGCGGCGGCAACTGGCGGAGGCCCTCGGGGTGCACTACCAGACGATCGGTTACCTGGAACGCGGCGAATACAGCCCTTCGCTGTACCTGGCGTTGCGGATCGCGGAGTTCTTCGAGGTCTCCGTGGAAGTGCTGTTCTCGACCAAGCCCTTCCCCCGGCTCGGCGAGCGGTCCGCTTAGCGCCGAAAAGACGGCGGCAGCGACGTAACGGCATCCGCGACATTGCACGAACTGCGGGCGGACGCGGCGAACGCAGCAGTATCGGACCTCCGAATGGGTTGACCTGAAACGATCTCTTGACTTGCGGCGGCAAGAAGTAACAAGGTGGTAGCCGGGTTCTTCTGGGGTGGACCGCCTTGAGGGGAAGATCGTATCTTGATCGGGGAAAAAGATCGTCCAGTCGCGCCGCCGCGCTGGTCGTCCGCGTTCTTCGGGCTGCCGGAGCAGGTGATCGACGAGCGGCTCGACCCGCTTCCGGAACGGCTGCACGCGTTCACCGAAACCTATCGGGGCCGGGTGTCCGAGCTGCCCGAAACCGAGCTGGCGCAGGCGTTGCGGGACTACGAAAATTTTCTCACGCCCCTCCAGCAGGCCACGGTCTACGCGGAGGCGAGTCTCGCGGCCGGCGGCACCGGCGAAGCCGAGCGGAAACTTCTCGACCGGTGCGAAGAACTCTGGGAAATGGCGGCCGCGAATACGGAGTTCTTCGAACGCGAATTGGGTGAGCTGCCCGAAAAGGCCGCCGCCGAACTGCTCGGCTGCCCGCGGCTCGGTGAATACCGCAATTACCTGCGGCAGGTCCGCGCGGCCGCCGTGCACCGGCCGTCCGCCGAGGTCGCGGCCGTCCTCGCGCGGCTCGACCCGGTCGCGGGCTGGGAACGCCACGCCCGGCGGCTGCTGGACCGCATCACCGTCGTCGACGACGGCGAGACGCTGGGGCTCGGTGCGGCGCTGCCGGTGCTGTACCAGGCCGATCCCGGACGGCGGAAGCGGCGGTGCGCGGCCGTTTCCGCCGCGCTGGCCCCGGAGGTGGACCTGCGCGCCTCCGCGCTGACCGAGCTGACCCGGGCGCGGCTGGCCCGGCAGCGGCTGTGCGGGCAGACCGGCTGGCTGAGCGAGGAGAACGCCGGCAACCAGCTCACCGGCGGCGAGGTGACCGCGTTGCTCGAGGCGGTGGACGCCCGGCGCGAGCTCGTGCACCGCTACTACACGACCAAGTCCGCGCTGCTCGGACGTTCGCTGACCGACGCCGACCGGTATGCCCCGGTCGGCGCCGCCCCGGACGAACTGAGCTGGCCCGAAGCGGTGGAGCTCGTGCTCGGCGCATTCGGCGCGCTCGGCCCGGCGGTGTCCGCCGCCGCCGCGGACCTGATCGGGCGCGGCGCGGTGGACGCCGTCCCCCGCAGGGAGAAACGCCGCGGAGCGCTGACCTTCAGCGCGCCCGGGGGTCACTCCTGCGTCCTGCTCACCTTCACCGGCACGCAGCGGGACGTGCTCACCCTCGCGCACGAACTCGGCCACGCCGTGCACACCGCGTTGTCGGCGCACCTCGGCGTGCTCAGCTTCTCTCCGCCGACGGTGCTCGCCGAGACCGTCGCGTTGTTCGCCGAGGCGGTCACCATGCGCCACTGGCTGCGTCAGGCCGGTCCGGCCGCGCGGCCGGGGCTGCTCGGCCGCTGGCTGGAGGACCAGCTCGTCACGGCGTTCCGCCAGCTGTCGGTGCACGAGTTCGAGTCCGCCGTCCACCAAGCCGTGGCGGCGGGCGAGCCACCGGACGCCGACGCGCTCGGCGACCTCTGGCTTTCCCGGCAGGGTGCGCTGTACGGCCCCGCCGTATCGCTCACGCCGGAGTACCGCCTCTGGTGGAGCTACCTCGACAACCTCTACTTCGCGCCCGGCACCCGCTACGCGTACGCGTTCGGGCAGCTCGCGGCGACTTCGCTGCTGGCGGGGGCCGAGGAAGCCGGTTTCGCCGCACGGTTCGAAGAACTGCTGCGCGCCGGGGGCGGTGGCTCCCCCGCCGAGCTGCTCGGACCGCTCGGTTTCCGGCCGGCCGAGCCGGACAGCTGGCAGCGCGGGCTCGCCACGCTCGAGGCCCAGGTGCGCGAGTTCGCCGACGCCGTTTCGTGACCGCACGGACAGCCGCAGGAACCACCGACAGGGGTTGGGGATGGACGAGCAGATTCTGCCGAAGCTGAAGCACATGACACCGGTCTTCCCGGTCGACGGCACCTTGTACGTCGGCGGGTACGGGCAGGTGGCCGAGATCCCGGACGAGGACGGGGCGATCGCGCGGCTGTTCGAGCTGCTGGACGGTACCCGCACGATCGAGCAGGTCCACCGGGACCTGGCCGCCGGCTTCCCGCACGTCACCGCCGAAGAGGTCGCCGCCGCGATCGCGCAGTTCGACGAGGCCGGCTTCCTGCTCGACGAAGGAGCCTCGGCCGAAGGCCTGCTCGACGAGTACGAGCTCGGCCGGTGGGCGCGGAACATCAACTTCTTCGGCTCCTACAGCAGGCTCGCCGACAACAAGTTCCGCAAGCAACGCCGGCTGCTGGACGCGCGCGTCACGCTGCTCGGGCTGGGCGGGCTGGGCTGCCACCTGCTGCAGGACCTGGCCGCCCTCGGGATCGGGCACGTGCGCGTGGTCGAGTTCGACCGGGTCGAGCTGTCGAACCTCAACCGCCAGGTGCTCTACCGCGACGGCGACATCGGGCAGCCGAAGATCGACCTCGCCGTCGAGCGGATCCAGGCGTTCAACCCGCGGATGGAAATCACGAAGATTCCGCGCAAACTCGGCTCGACCGAAGACGTGCTGGCCGCCGTCGACGGCGCCGACCTGGTGATCTCGGTCGCGGACCGGCCGAAGATGGAGATCAACCACTGGGTCAACGAGGCGTGCGTCCGCGCGAACGTGCCGCTGGTGACCGGCGGCCTGGACACCCAGCGGCTGGTCTACTTCACCATGATCCCCGGCGTGACCGGGTGCATCGAGTGCTGGCGGCTGGGGGTGTTCCGCACCGACGACGTGTCCGCGGCCCTGCTGGCGGAGAAGCGCGAACGGCGGATCGGCGGCGACAACGCCGCGTTCGTCCCGCTGGTGACCATGACGACCGGGCTGCTGCTGGGCGAAGCCGTGCGGCTGCTGACCGGGATCGCGCCGCCGGTGGCCGCGGGCAAGCTCGTGCAGGTGCGCTTCGACGACTACGAGACCAGCGTGCACGAAACCTGGGACCGGCTGCCCGACTGCCCGGTCTGCGGCGCACCGGCCGTGCCCGCCCAGGACCACTCCGCCGCCGCTTCGGGCGGCTGAGTTCCAACCCTGTCGCCGATCGTTGTGAGGAGGTGAATCCACCATGACCGTGACCGTCCGCATTCGCAAGACGAGCATCGCCTCGGGCGCCGTCGAGGGCTGAGTCCGCCGACGGAGCCGCTGGTGGACGGCCGGATGACCGTCCACCAACGGACCAGGCCGTTCTTCGTCGCGTCCTGAGCAGATCCGGCGGAGAACGGCTGCGGATCCAAAGTAGCAGTGCGACCGGGCGGCGGCACGCGTGCCGCCGCCCGGTTCGGCGCGGACCGAAGCATCCGGGCCCTACCCTGGTCCACCCGAACCCGGCAGCCCTCCACCTCACGAGGTATCCGTCCGTGACTCCTTCCCCCCGCACGCCGCTGGGCGGCCGCTACTGGCTGCTGCTCACCGCCTACGTCGTCTCGAACGCGGGCACCTGGATCTACCGGCTGACCCTGCCCCTGCTGGTGCTGCACCTGACCGGTTCGGCACTGCAGACCGCCGCTCTCTACGCGCTGGAGTACGGCCCCTTCCTGCTGCTGTCGCTGCCCGGCGGGGTCTGGGCGGACCGCTTCGACCGGAAACGGCTGCTGATCGGCGGGGACGTCACCGCCGGGGTGATCGCGCTGGCTTTGGCGATCCTGGTGTCGGCCGGTTCGTCGGCCCTTCCCGCCATCTACGTCCTGGCGTTCCTGCTCGCGTGCGTCGAGCCGGTCTACCACCCGGCGTTCCAGGGCCTGCTGCCCTCGATCGTGGCCGACTCGGAACTGGACCGGGCGAACTCGCTGATGCAGTCGAGCGACCAGATCATCAGCCTGGCCGGCCCGGTGCTCGCGGGCGGCCTCGTCGCGCTGTTCGGCTACGGCACGGCGATCTTCATCGACGCCGCCTCGTTCGGCGGCAGCGCGCTCGTGCTGCTGTTCCTCAAGCAGGGCAGGGAGATCGTCCCGGCCGCACCGGCCGCACGAGCCGGGTTCTTCGGCGACCTCGCCGAAGCGTTCCGCTACATCGTCCGGCAGAACCGGCTCCTGCTCGTGGGGAGCCTGCTGTTCACCGGCACCAACTTCGGCATCTGGCTGATCCAGGCGAACCTGGTGTACTACCTGTCCACCTACCTGGGCCTGTCCTCGGCGCTGGTCGGCGTGGTGTTCGCCGCGCAGGGGGTCGGTGCGCTCGGCGGCGCGCTGCTCGCGCCCGCGGTCATCCGGCGGCTCGGCAACGGCCGCACCATCGTCTTCTCGACCATGGCCGCGGGGCTGCTCACCGGGTTGCTCGTGGTCTTCCGGGACGTCGTGGGCGTCGGCCTCGTGTCCGCCGTGGTCTTCGCCCTCGGCTCGATGAACGTCGTCTCCTGGTTCACCCTGCGCCAGCGCATCGTGCCCAAGGCGATGCTGGGCCGGGTGGTCGCCGCGACACGCATGCTCGCGTTTTCCAGCATCCCGCTCGCCGCCGTCGTCGCCGGCGCGGCCGAGGACGCGCTGCACGACATGTACGTGGTGATCCTGGCCGGCGCCGCGCTGCGGTTCCTGGTCGGCTTCGCCGGTTCGCGGACGTCGCTGGTGCGCTCGCGGGCCGGGTCCGCGGTCAGTGAGCCCGCCGCACCGTGAGCTCGGCTCCGGCCAAGGCGCGGACGACGTCGCCGCGGCGGGTTTCGCGGGTCGTCCGGTTGAGCTCGACGTGCAGGAACGGCGTCCCGCCGGCGGCCAGGCCCTGGACGTTGGTCGTCCCGGCCAGGCCGCGGCAGGGCTCGGCCCAGGCCCGGCGGACGCGGAACCCGGCGGCTTCGAGGCGGTCCGCGGCCCGGCGGGCCGCGTCGTCGGCCACCGCGGCCCCGGCCGAGAGGACGACGTCGGCCTCGGGCATCGTCCGGTCGTTGAAGCCGTGCAGCTGGACCTGGGGCAGGCCGCGGCGAGCGAGCAGCGTGGTGACGACGTGGAAGACCGTCCGCGTGTCGTGCGCGGGGTCCTCCCGGCGCCGGTGCGCGCCGGCGACGGCCAGCACCGCGCCGGGCACCTGCCGGAAGAGCGCCAGGCCGATCAGGTCGGTCCGCAGGTCGGACGAGGCGTGCGGCACTTCGATCACCAGGGACGGCGGCGCGGACCGGTCGATCGCGTAGAGCCCCCAGGCCCGTTCGGAGCCGGGCTCCTGGACGGCGAGAGCGTCTTCGGTCACGGAAAACCCCAGGTCGGACAGGTGGTGGGGGCGGCCGTCGAGCAGGGCGGCGAAGCCGGTTCCGGCCGTTTCGAGCTCGGCCGCCGTCGGACGGCGGTACGGCTGCCGGGCCGACTGCGCGGCCGTGAAGCTCCGGAGAAGGGATTCCAAGCCGCCAGGTTATCCGGCCAACGTCACCTTGACGCGCCTCGACCGGCACCGGAGAGTGGGGGCGATACCCACGCGTCGGCAGGTGGAGGAACCCGGTGAGAGCCCGGGGCGGTCCCGCCACTGTGACCGGAGAGCCGCGTTCGATGCCTCCGCGGGCGTCGGGACTCCGGAAGCCAGGAACTCCCGCCGGCGCGCCCGTCTACCCGGGGCGCGGACCCCGAGGAGGAACCTCGTGATCCTGCTTCTGTCCACTTCGGACACCGACCTGCTCAGCGCCCGCTCGTCGGCGAGCGAGTACCGGCTCGGCAACCCCGCCCGGCTCGACGTCGCCGAGCTGCCGGGCCTGCTCGACGGCGTGCGGATCGTCGTCGCGCGGATCCTCGGCACGCCGCGGAGCTGGGCCGACGGCCTGGACACGCTGCGGGCGTCGGGCGCGCACGTCGTCGTATTGGGCGGGGAGCAGACGCCGGACGCCGAGCTGATGAAGCTCTCGACCGTCCCGGCGGGCATCGCCGCCGAGGCCCACGCCTACCTCGCGCAGGGCGGCCCGGACAACCTCACCCAGTTGCACCGGTTCCTCTCCGACACGCTCCTGCTCACGGGCGACGGCTTCGAGCCGCCCGCGGAGCAACCCGCTTGGGGGATTCTCGAGCGTCCTTCCCGGGGCGACGGCCCGGTGATCGGGATCCTGTACTACCGCGCGCACCACCTGTCCGGGAACACGGCGTTCGTGCACGCCCTCGCCGACGAGATCGAAGCCGCGGGCGGACGGGCGTTGCCGATCTACTGCGCTTCGCTGCGGACGCGCGAGCCGGCGATGATGGCCGAGCTGGGCAAGGTCGACGCGCTGCTGGTCACGGTGCTCGCGGCGGGCGGCACCCGGCCGTCCGAGGCCGGCGCCGGGGGCGACGACGAGGCCTGGGACGTCGCCGAGATGGCCGCGCTCGACGTCCCGATCCTGCAGGCGCTGTGCCTGACCAGCGACCGCGAGACGTGGGCGGCCAACGACGACGGCCTCTCGCCGCTCGACGCCGGGAACCAGATGGCCGTGCCGGAGTTCGACGGGCGGCTGATCACGGTGCCGTTCTCGTTCAAGGAGCTGGACGCGGACGGTCTCCCCCGGTACGTGCCGGACGCCGAACGGGCGTCCCGCGTCGCCCGCATCGCGCTCGCGCACGCCCGGCTGCGGTACACGCCCCCTTCGGAACGCCGGATCGCGCTGATGCTGTCCGCGTACCCGACGAAGCACTCTCGCGTCGGCAACGCGGTCGGGCTGGACACGCCCGCGTCGGCGGTCGAACTGCTGCGGCGGATGCGCGCGCAGGGCTACGACCTGGGGCCGGACGCCTTCCCCGGTGTCGACCCGACCGGCACCGACCAGCCCGACGGTGACGCGCTCATCCACGCGCTGATCGCCGCCGGCGGCCAGGACCCGGAGTGGCTGACCGAGGAACAGCTGGCCGGCAACCCGATCCGCGTCCCCGCCGCGCGCTACCGGGAGTGGTTCGACGCGCTCCCGGCCGAGCTGCGCGAAGGCGTCGAGGAGCACTGGGGGCCGGCGCCGGGCGAGCTGTACGTCGACAACGGCGACATCGTGCTGGCGTCCCTGCGGAGCGGCAATGTGATCATCATGATCCAGCCGCCGCGCGGGTTCGGCGAGAACCCCGTGGCGATCTACCACAACCCGGACCTGCCGCCGAGCCACCACTACCTGGCCGCCTACCGGTGGCTGGAGGAGGAGTTCGGCGCGCACGCCGTCGTCCACCTGGGCAAGCACGGGTCGCTGGAGTGGCTGCCGGGCAAGACCGCGGGGCTCTCGGCGTCGTGCGCCCCGGACGCCGTGCTCGGGAACCTGCCGCTGATCTACCCGTTCCTGATCAACGACCCGGGCGAGGGCGCGCAGGCCAAGCGGCGCGCGCACGCGACGATCGTCGACCACCTGATCCCGCCGATGGCGCGCGCGGAGTCCTACGGCGACATGGCGCGGCTGGAACAGCTGCTCGACGAGCACGCGAACATCGCGGCGATGGACCCGGCCAAGCTGCCGGCCGTGCGCCAGCAGATCTGGACGCTGATCCAGGCGGCGAAGCTGGACCACGACCTCGGCATCGAGGAACGGCCGCACGACGCGGAGTTCGACGACTTCCTGCTGCACATCGACGGCTGGCTGTGCGAGGTCAAGGACGCGCAGATCCGCGACGGGCTGCACGTCCTCGGCGCGGCGCCGACCGGCGAGGCGCGCGTCAACCTGGTGCTGGCGATGCTGCGCGCGTCGCAGATGTGGGGCGGCAAGCAGGGCGCGGTGCCGGGCCTGCGGTCGGCACTGGGCCTCAAGGAAGACGCGCCGATGTCCGAAGTGGACGCGGTCGAGAAGACGGCCCGCGAGCTCGTCCGCACGATGGAGATGCGCGGCTGGGACGCGACCGCGGTCGCGTCGGTCGCCCCGGACGAGCAGGTGGCGAAGGTGCTCTCCTTCGCGGCCGAGGAGATCGTCCCGCGGCTGGCGGGGACGTCCGCCGAGCTGGACTCGGTGCTGCACGCGCTGGACGGCGGGTACATCCCGGCCGGGCCGAGCGGGTCGCCGCTGCGCGGGCTGATCAACGTGCTGCCGACCGGGCGGAACTTCTACACCGTCGACCCGAAGGCCATTCCGAGCCGGCTCGCCTGGGAGACCGGGCAGGCGCTGGCGGATTCGCTGCTGAAGCGCTACCGCGAGGACACCGGCGACTGGCCGCGTTCCGTGGGGCTTTCGGTGTGGGGGACGTCGGCGATGCGGACGTCCGGCGACGACGCGGCGGAAGTACTGGCCCTGCTGGGCGTCCAGCCGGTGTGGGACGAAGCTTCCCGGCGCGTCACGGGCATCGAGGCGATCCCGCTCGCCGAGCTGGGCCGGCCCCGGATCGACGTCACGGTCCGGATCAGCGGGTTCTTCCGCGACGCGTTCCCGCACGTCATCGCCCTCATGGACGACGCGGTGCGGCTGGTGGCCGGGCTGGACGAACCGGCCGACCAGAACTTCGTCCGGGCGCACGTCTCGGCGGACCTGGCTTCGCACGGGGACGCCCGTCGCGCCACGACGCGGATCTTCGGGTCGAAGCCGGGCGCGTACGGCGCGGGCCTGCTGCCGCTGATGGACAGCGGCAACTGGCGCGACGACAAGGACCTCGCCGAGGTGTACGCGGTGTGGGGCGGCTTCGCCTACGGTCGCGACCTGGACGGCCGCCCGGCGCGCGAGGACATGGAAAGCTCGTACAAGCGCATCGTGGTGGCGGCGAAGAACACCGACACGCGCGAGCACGACATCGCGGACTCCGACGACTACTTCCAGTACCACGGCGGGATGATCGCGACGGTCCGCGCGCTGACGGGCGCGGCTCCGGCGTCCTACGTCGGCGACAGCACCTCGCCGGACGCGGTCCGCACGCGCACCCTGGGCGAGGAGACGGCCCGGGTGTTCCGGGCGCGGGTGGTCAACCCCCGCTGGCTCGCGGCGATGCGGCGGCACGGCTACAAGGGCGCGTTCGAACTGGCGGCCACGGTGGACTACCTGTTCGGCTTCGACGCGACGGCCGGCGTGGTCGGCGACTGGATGTACGAGAAGCTGACCGAGTCGTACGTGCTGGACGAGGTGAACCAGGAGTTCCTGCGCCAGGCGAACCCGTGGGCGTTGCGGGGGATCGTGGAGCGGCTCAACGAGGCGGCGGACCGCGGGCTGTGGGAGGAGCCGGACCCGGAGCTGCTGGCGAAGATGCGTGAGGTCTACCTGTCCCTGGAAGGGGATCTCGAAGCGGAGTAGCGGAAACGCCCGGGAAACGCGGGCCGGGGTTGGGTGGCGGCATGATCACCGCCGCTCCCCCGAAAACCCGCTCCTGGGCGCTCCCGCTCGTCTGCCTGGGCGCCGCCGTCCTCTACGCATGGAAGATCGGTGACGGCCAGGTCGGGAACACCTACTATTCGGCCGCCGCCAAGTCGATGACCAGCGGCTTCACCAACTTTCTCTTCGGCTCCTTCGACCCTTACGGCGTCGTGACGGTCGACAAGCCGCCGTTCGCGCTGTGGCCGCAGGCGCTCTCGGTGCTGATCTTCGGCTACCACGGCTGGGCGCTGCTGCTCCCGCAGGTGCTCGAAGGCGTCGCGGCGGTGTTCCTGCTGCACCGGACGGTCCGGCGGTGGGCGGGCGAGAACGTCGCCCTGCTGGCCGCGGTCATCCTGGCGCTCACGCCGGTGACGGTGATCATCAACCGCGACAACAACCCCGACACCCTGCTCGTCCTGTTCCTGGTCGCGGCCGCGTACGCGCTGACCCGCGCGCTCGAAGGCGGCCGGAAGTGGCTGTTCTGGTGCGCGTTCTTCGTCGGCTGCGGCTTCCTGACCAAGATGCTGCAGGCGTGGATCATCGTCCCCGCCCTGGCCGCGGCGTACTTCGCCGGCGCGGGCGGCCCGATCAAGCGCCGTCTTCTCGACCTGCTCGGCGCCGGCGTCGTGCTGGTCGTCTCGTCGTTCTGGTGGATCGCCCTCTACGACTGGTGGCCCGGCGCCAAGCCGTACATGGGCGGCAGCGAAGACGGCTCCGCGTGGGACCTCGTGTTCGGCTACAACGGCTTCGGCCGCCTCTCCGGCGAAGGCGAGGGCGGCGGCATGATGATCATGCGCGACGGGCAGCGGACGATGTCGTCCTTCGGCGGCGACCCCGGGCCCGGCCGGATGTTCAACGACCTCGTCGGCGGGCAGATCTCGTGGCTGCTGCCGCTTTCGCTGCTCGTGCTGGTCGTCATCGGACGCCGGTGGCGCGACGCCGGCTGGCTGCTCTGGGGCGGCTGGCTGCTGGTGACGACCGTCGTCTTCAGCTTCGCCGGCGGCATCTGGCACCCGTACTACACGACGGCGATGGCGCCCGCCGTCGCCGCGGTCTCCGCCGCCGGGCTGGCCCTGCTGTGGCGGCACCACCGGCGCACCCTGCTGCCCCTGGCGATCGCGCTGACCGCCGCTTGGGCGTTCGTGCTGACTTCGCGGGACACCTCCTTCCACGGCTGGACGCGCTGGGCGGTGCTCGGCACGGCCGTCGCCGCCATCGCCGGGCTCCTCGGCACGCGAAGCCGGCTCACGCTCGTCGCCGCGCTGGTGCCGTTGCTGCTGACCCCCGCCGTGTGGTCGTACGCCGCGGCGCAGAGCACCTCCGCCGGGACGTTGCCCGCGGCCGGTCCCGCCACGGGGCTCGGGCCGATGCCACCTCCGTCGCCCTCGCCCTCGCCCGGGGGGCCGAGGCTGATGCTGGCGGGCGGCAACGGCGCCACCACGCTGTCGGACGAGCAACGCCGCATCCTCGGCTACGCCCGCCGCAACGGCACGGAGATCACTCTCGCGGTGAACGCCGAAGCGGGCACGGTCGCGCCGTTCCTCATCAACTCCGATGCCACCGTGATCGGCATGGGCGGCTTCGGTGGCCGCGACGACGCGCCGTCGCTGGCGCAGCTCGACCGCTGGCTCGCCGAAGGCAAGCTGCGGTTCGTGCTGAGCGGCGCGGGTGCTCCGCAGGCCGGGCCGCCGCGGAGCCCCGCGCAGGACGCCCGGCGGCGCTGGATCGAGCAGCACTGCCAGGTCGTCGACCCCGCCGCGTACGGCGGGCGGTCGCCGGCCGGCCAGGTGCGGGTGGTCGGCGGCGCGGACACCCTGTACCGGTGCTAACGGCGAAGAAACACGGCCGCGGCGATCATCGGGGGATGCGGGTATTGGTGGTGGAGGACGAGCCGATGCTCGCGGACGCGATCGCGGAGTGGCTGCGCGACGAGGCCCACGCGGTCGACGTCGCCCACGACGGCGCCGCGGCGCTCGAGCGGATCGCCGTGCACGACTACGACGTCGTCGTGCTCGACCGGGACCTGCCGGTCGTGCACGGCGACGACGTCTGCCGCGAGCTGGTGGCGGCGCGGGCGGACACGCGGGTGCTGATGCTGACCGCGGCCGCGGAGGTCACCGACCGCGTCGCTGGGCTGTCCCTCGGCGCCGACGACTACCTGGCGAAGCCGTTCGCGTTCCCCGAGCTGGCCGCGCGCATCCAGTCGCTGGGCCGCCGCTGCCGCCCTGCCGCACCGCCGGTGCTGCGCCGCTCCGGGGTCACCCTCGACCCGGCGCGGCACGAGGTGTTCCGCGACGGGCGTTACCTGCCACTGTCCAAAAAGGAGTTCGCTGTGCTCGCCGAGCTGCTGCGCGCCGACGGCGCCGCCGTGTCCGCCGAACACCTGCTGGAGAAGGCGTGGGACGAGCACGCGGACCCGTTCACCGGCGCCGTCCGGCTGACCATCCTCAAGCTGCGCCGCAAGCTCGGCGACCCGCCGCTGGTGGAGACGGTCACCGGCGTCGGCTACCGCCTCCGGTGAACCTCCGCCTGCGGCTGACCGTGCTCTACGGCGGCCTGTTCCTGCTGGCGGGGGTGGCGCTGCTGGGCGTCACGTACCTGCTGTTCACCCGGCAGGTCGGGCAGCGGGTGGCGGTGATCTCGGGCAGCCCGCCGCCCGGCGCGCCCCCGCTGCCTTCGCTGGAAGCGCTGGACAACCAGGCCCACCAGCTGCGCGCCGCGGCGGCGACGTCGTTGCTGACGCAGGGCGCGATCGCGCTCGGCGCGGTGGCGGTCCTGGCGGCCGGTCTCGGCTGGCTGGTGGCGGGGCGTGCCCTGGCCCCGTTGCGTCAGGTCACCGACACCGCTCGGCGCATCGCCGCGGCCGCCGATCCGGGCGGGCACGCGCGGATCGCGTTGCGCGGACCCGAAGACGAGGTCAAGGACCTGGCGGACGCGTTCGACGTGATGGTGGAACGCCTGGACCGCTCGTTCGACGCGCAACGCCGGTTCGTCGCGAACGCGTCGCACGAACTGCGTACCCCGCTGACGCTGAACCGGTCCCTGGTCGAGGTCGCGATGCACCGCAGAACGGCGTCCGAGGACGTCCGGGACCTGGGCACCAAACTGCTGCGGATCAACGCCCGGCACGAGAAGCTGATCACCGGCCTGCTGCTGCTGGCGAAGTCGGAAAGCGCCCTGACCGAGCGCTGCCCGGTGGACCTGGCGGCCGTGGCGGCGCACGTGGCGCCGGCCTCGGCGGAGCAGTCACTGGCCGAGGCGACGACGATCGGCGACGCGCTGCTCCTGGAGCGGCTGGCGCACAACCTGGTGGAGAACGCGGTCCGGCACAACGTGCCCGGCGGCTGGGTGCGCGTGGCCACCCGGACCCGGCCGGGCGGGGTGGAGCTGGAGGTGGCCAACAGCGGACCGGTGATCCCGCCGGGCGAGGTGCCGGCGCTGTTCGACCCGTTCCACCGGCGCGCCCGGGTGGCCGCCGAGGGGGCGGGGCTGGGTTTGTCGATCGTCCGTTCGGTGGCGCACGCCCACGGCGGTGAAGTGGTGGCGAGGGCGCGCGAGGACGGTGGCCTGGTGGTGGTCGTGTCCCTGCCGGCCGCCTGAGGATTCGTCACCGTTCTCCGGGTTGTCCGTTTCTCGTTCCTGCGCGTCCCGGACGAATTCCGGTCATTCCGGCGTCTTTCGCCCACCGCTTCCCGAAACCCGGCTTTCGCACCTTGACTTCGGGATTGGTCTAGTCCAATGATCTGTCCACTTCGATCCCCACCGGGAGGACAGCTCATGCGCAGGAGCAGACTGGCCGCCGCCGGGCTCGCCGCCGCCACTTTCGCCGCCACCGCCGTCAGCCTCGTGCTCGGCGCGCCGTCGGCGACCGCGGCGTTGAGCAGCAACTGGTACGCCGCGGCGCCGTACCTGATGCCCCAGAGCAACAACCCGCCCGACCCCGTGACCGTCATGAACGCGACCGGGCTCAAGGCGTTCCAGCTGGCGTTCATCCTCGCCCCGAACGGCGGCGGCTGCACCCCGACCTGGGACGGCACGTCCGCGGTCTCGTCCGACACCGCGGTCGCGGGCGTGATCTCGCGGATCCGCGGCGCGGGCGGCGACGTCTCGGTGTCCGTCGGCGGCTACGGCGGCACCAAGCTCGGCCAGACCTGCGGCACGGTGGCCGAGACGGCCGCCGCGTACCAGCAGGTCATCACGAAGTACTCGCTCAAGGCGATCGACTTCGACCTCGAAGAGCCCGAATACGAGAACACCGCCGCGATCGCGAACGAGCTCGGCGCCGCGAAGAAGCTGCAGGCTGACAACCCGGGCCTGTTCGTGTCGGTCACCATGCCGGGCACCGCGGCCGGCACCGGCTGGTTCGGCACGCAGCTGATCGACCAGGCGAAGTCGATCGGCTTCACGCCGAACAACTTCTCGATCATGCCGTTCGACGGCGGCTTCAACGGCGGCTCGTCGCAGGTGTCGGCGCTGGAGGCCTTCCACGGCCTGCTGATGTCGCACCTGGGCTGGGACAGCGCGACCGCGTACGCCCACGAAGGCTTCTCCGGCATGAACGGCAAGTCGGACGCGGCGGAGATGTTCTACACCTCGGACTTCCAGACGGTGTACGACTACGCGACCGGCCACGGCCTCGGCCGCTTCACGTTCTGGTCGGTGAACCGGGACCGCGCCTGCGTCGGCACCACGGACAACGGTGTGTGCAGCAACGTCCCGCAGAACGACTGGGACTTCACGAAGTTCAGCGTCCGCTTCGCCGGTGCGACGCCGCCGCAGACGACGCCACCGGTGACGACGACCCCGACCACGCCGGGCGGCGGCTCGTGCACCGTGGCGGAGTGGGACCGGACGAAGGTCTACGTCAAGGACGACGTCGTCGCCCACCACAGCCACAAGTGGACGGCCAAGTGGTGGACGCAGGGCGAAGAGCCCGGCACGACCGGCGAATGGGGTGTCTGGCAGGACAACGGCGCCTGCTAGCCCCCTGTCGGAAGTCTCAGAAGTCGAGGTGGGTGTTCTCGCGCTGGACCGCCGGGGTCAGCGCGGGCACCTCGACGACGTGCCGCCCGGCCTGCCGCAGCAGCTCGGTGCCCCGGGCGTCGACGAACACGGGCGGCTCCCGCCAGGCGAACACGACGCGCGGGATCCCGGCGTCGAGGATGAGCTGGGTGCAGCTGCGCGGGTGCGAACTGCGGTTGCTGCACGGTTCCAGTGAGCTGTACATGGTCGCGCCGGCCAGGCGCGGGTCGCCGGCGCACTTGGCCAGCGCGGCTTCCTCGGCGTGGTTGTGGGGGTCGCCTTCGCCGGAATGCCCGGTGGCGACGACCTCGCCGTCGGCGTCGGTGATCACGGCGCCGACCCGGAAGGTGTGGCTGGGCGGGCACTCGGCGGCGAGCGCGATGGCTTCCTTGAGGCGCCGGACGTCCCGGCCGGTCGGTTCGGCGGCGGCGCGGTACTCGAGGATCGCCATGCCCTGCAGCTCGTTCGCGGCGGTCAGCACGAGCGGGCGCGGGTAGAGCCCGGGCCCGACGAACCGCGGCGCGTCCGGCTGCCCGACGAAGAACGGCGCGATCGCGAGCCGCACCGCGTCGGCGAGGCCTTCGGTGAGGAACCGCGTGTGGATCCCGCCGCCGCCCTCGACCAGCAGGTTTTCGATCCCGCGCGCCCCGAGGTCGTCGAGGATGCGCCCGAAGTCCGGCGGATCTCCCGCCTCGACGACGGTCGCGACGTGCTTGAGCGCGTCCGCGGCGCCGGGCGGCGCGTAGACGAGCTTTTCGGTGTCCCCGACGGTGAAGAACTGGGCGTCCGGGTCGAGACCGCGGGTGGTGACGGTGACCTTGACGGGTTGTTCGGGCTTCCCCCGGTCCAGCCGTTGCCGCCGCAGCTCGGGAGAGCGGACGAGCAGCCGCGGGTTGTCGGCCCGCACCGTCCCAGCCCCGACGAAGATGGCGTCGGCCTCGGCCCGCAACCGGTCGACGACCGCGAAATCGTCCTTTGTGGACAGCACCAGCCGCTCGGGCGAGGTGTCGTCGAGGTAGCCGTCGAGCGACTGCGCGGCGGACAGCAGGACGTGCGGCCGGGAGATCACCCGGCCCAGTATGCCGTAACGCGCGGGGCGGTCCCCGCGTCCTACGACGTATTCCCCTGTTGTGCTTATCCCCCCCGGAGCTGCGGACCATGACCACGCGAGGCTGGTACAAGGAGCGGACGCTCACCACGGTCGACACCGTCGGCCGGGAGGTGTCGGTGACGACCGGGCTCACCCGCGACCCCGAAGGCCGCCTGGTCGCGGCGATCGCGATCAGCGACGGACCGACCGCGATCTACCGGTACCCGGGCGACGCCGGCGAGCGGACCGAGCTGGTGACCAACGCCGCGGACACCGTCAAGGAGCTCCACAAGCTCGCCGGCGTTCCCCCCACGCGCTGACCTGGACGCGGCCCGTGGTTCAGGCCGGCAGGACCGCGTACTGGCGGACGTAGAGGTCGGTGTAGGTCACCGGGCCGCGCGGCCCGGGGACCTTGTCGAGGTTGATGCCGGTTTCCGGCACGGCGAGCAGCTTGAAGCCGTCGAGCAGGCGGGTCGGCGCGTTCCAGAAGACACCCGTGCCGGTGTAGCCGTCGAAGAAGGCGTCGGCGGCCGCCTGGTCCTCGGTGGTGATGCCCGCCGCCAGCCCGGAAGTGCCCTCGTTGGCGATCTCGACGGCATCGCCGAGCGAGCCCACCTTCGCGACCGTGACGGTCGCCTCGCGGTCGGAGTCCAGCGCCCACTCGTAGCCGATGGGGTGCTCGTGCGGGGCCAGCGAAGGTGTGACCCCGCGCTCGGCAAGGGCGTCCGACAGCGCGGGCCAGACCTCGTCGTGGATGTCTTCGTGGATGAGCAGCAGGTTCAGCCGGTTGCAGACGCCGAGCCGGTCGAGGCTGGCGTAGACGAGGTCACGCGCCTTGGTGACATCCGCCCCGCGGTCGACGTACAGGACACCGCCGCCATCGGCGTGCGCGAGGGTGCGCACCCCGTGGACGGCCGCCTCGGTGGCGAGGGCGCGGGTGCTGTCCCCGCTGCCCCGCAGGATCACCAGCGGCACGAGGCCGGGCAGCCGCACGAGCGCGGACGCCGCCTCCCGCTCCACGCGCGGCACGAGCTGCACGCAGTCGGCGTCGATCCCGGCGTCGGACAGCGCCGGCGCGATGACGACCTCACGCAGCCGCTGCGCCGACCCGAGCGCGGCCGAGCCGGTACGCAGCACGCCGGCGTTGCGCGACTTGACCAGCTGCGAGGCCACGTCGACGGTGACGTTCGGCCGCGCCTCGTAGTTCGCCCCGATGACACCGACCGGCCGCCGCCGTTCGACCAGCCGCAGCCCGCCGTCCAGCGTGGACACCTCGACCGACCGCTCCTGGTGCGGCGCGCCGGCGAGCAGCCGCAGCTGTTCGGCCATGCCGGTGAGCCGCTCGGGGGTGATGGTCAGCCGGTCGAGCAGGCCCGCGCTCATCCCGTCGGCCTTGGCGCGCTCGACATCGGCCTGGTTCGCCTCGAGGATCTCGTCCCGGTGCGAGAGAAGCCGTTCGGCCATCCCGGCCAGAGCGGCATCGACGGCCTCGGCACTGGCGGCAGCCAGCGACGGCGCGGCCAGCTTCGCCGCCCGTGCGCACTCCTCGACGGCCTTGGCGACCTCGTCCATCGTTCGTCTCCCTCCGCGGACCAGCGAGAGACCAGTTTGCCGCATGCCACCCACCGGGCGGCCACGGGCTCCACCGCCGGTCACGAAGACGGCCGGGTGCGGCCTTGGAGGGTGGTCGTGGTGTGTGACCTGCGGTCCGTGCGCGGGCACGGGGTGGGGGCGTGCGGTGCGGGTGGGTGGCTCGGGTGGCCCACCGGGCGGGATGGCACTCGTGGCGGGGATGGCGCGCTCGTGGCGCGAGTGGCAACCCGACGAGAGTGGTCCACCGGGCGCGGGTGGCGCCCGTGGCGCGGACGAGCAGCCTCGGCGCGGCTGACCCTCGGCGCGAGTGGTGCCTCTTGCGCGGGCCAGCAGCCCCGACACGGGTAGCCCCCACGCGAGTGGGGCCGGCGCGGCCTGCGGCTGGCGCCCCCGTACGCGGATACCCGCCCGGCATGGCTGGCGTCCCTGGAGCGCGCGGCAACCTCGGTGCAGCTGGTCCTGCGGGCCAGTAGCCGCAGCGCCTGTCGGCCCCGGCGCCGCTGGCGCCCCGTGCGTGGGTAACGCTGCCGGCATGGCTGGCGTCCCTGGGGCGGGCAGCAATCCCGGCGCGGCTGGCGCAGTGGCGCGGGCGAGCAGCCTTCGACCTGCCCGGACTCGCCGGCGGCGGACGGGGTGCCGCAGTCTGCGCGATCGCAGCCGGGCCGGCGGGCGGGCTACTTGGCGACGGGCTCCAGGAGCCATAGCGCGCCGGCGATCAGGCAGCTGATCGTCGCCACCGCGAAGACCAGGACCCACAGGACCGGTGGGACCGCTGTGCGGCGGCCCAGCTGGTCCGCGTCGGAGTCGCGGGCCTGGCCGCGGCGCCGCTTGATCTGGAGCTCGGCCACTGGGCGCACGCCTCCGAACAGCAGGAACCATGTCACCAGGTAGCTGAACGGCGCCTGTAGCTCGACCGGCGCGACGAACGCGATCAGTGCCAGCACCGCCGCGCTGGCGACGACCGTGAACACCCCGTAGGCGTTGCGGACCATCACCAGCACGCCGAGCAGCAGCAGCGCGATCAGGACCAGCACCGTGCCGACCAGGTCGGCGCCCAGCAGGCTCGCGAACAGCAGCCCGAGGACCGAGGGCGCCAGGTACCCGGCCATCGCCGTGAACGCCATGCCCGGCCCTTCGGGTTTGCCGCGCGAGACGGTGACGCCCGAGGTGTCCGAGTGCAGCTTGATGCCCTGCAGGCGCCGTCCGACCAGGACCGCGGCCAGCGCGTGCCCGGCCTCGTGCACCATCGTCACGACGTTCCGCGCCCGTCGCCAGGGTGTCCCGCCGACCAGCACCACCAGCAGCGCCACGCCGCCGGCGACCAGGGTGACCACCGCGGGCGCCTGGGCCTGCTCGAGCAGCGAACCAGCCGGCGGGGTGCCGGCGGCCGCCGCGCGGAAAGCTGACAGCGCGTTACCGGCGAGGCCGTCGAGTGCGAGATGAACGGGCGAGCTCACCCGGTTACCTCACCACAGGCGATATCTGGCTACTGTGAGTCCCCACCGCTCGCCGCATCGCGGCTTCCGGTATTGGCTCGTGGTGATCTCCTTTCCGTGGCCACCGGGGTGATGGCTGGGTCCTTGGTCACAGCGCGAAGTTCAAAGAGCGCCTCCGGCGGGAACGGTGGCGGGACTGAGCTGGATCCGCGCCCGGCGAACAGGTCACCGCAACCAGCCGTCGACAAGCCGATCCCCGGCTAGGCGAGCAGCTCACCACAACAGCCGCCGCCAAGGCGATTCCCGGCTCGGCGAGCAGCTCACCGGCGGCCGCCGCCCAAGCCGAGACGGGTCAGGTCATCGTGACTCCCGCATGCGGGCCTCCCCCTCCACGCGGAACAGGAACGACACCCAGCTCCGGAACGGTGCCCACGCCTCCGCGATCTCCGCCAGCTCCGCCACTCCCGCGTCCGGGAGGTGGTACGCGTCGCGCATGATTTCGTGGAGGCGGGTTTCGGCGCGGGGGAAGACGTCCGGGTGGCCGGCTCCGCGGATCAGGATCAGCTCCGCGCTGAAGCGGCCGACGCCCGGCAACAGCTGCAGCTGCTTCAGGGCCTCCTCCGCCGGCATGGCTCGTAACGCTGCCGCGTCCAGCATTCCTTCGGCCGCCGCCTCGGCGATGGCGCGCAGGCGTGGCAGCTTCGGGCCCGGCAGGCCCGGCTGATACGCCAGCTTCGCCAGGGCCGCCGGGGCCGGGAACGACCACAGCCTGCTCCCGCCCACGTCGACCTCCGTGCCGTAGCGCTCGGTCAAGCGGCGGCGCAGCCGGACCGCCTGCGTCATCCAGATCCGATGGCTCAGCACCGCCCAGCACGCCGCCTCGTACGGCGAGGCGAACAGCACCGGGCGCAGGCCCGGGTGCAGCGTCTGCAGCAGCGACACCACCGGGTCACGGGCGCCGGCCTCCGGGAACGCCGTGCCGTCGATGTCCAGCGAACACATCCGCTCTACCTGCGCCACCACCGCTCCCGTGTGCTCGGGCGGGCCGTGGACCTCCACCGTGACCTCGCCCGGCGATCTCTGCCGCAGCACCGCTCCCACCGGTGTCCATTCGCCCTCGAGCGCGAAGGCCACCCGCAGCGCGCCGGGCTCGGAATCCGGCTGGCCAGCCGGGGCGAAGCCCGTCAGGAACCGGGCTGCCGCGGCCAGGTCGAACTCGCCGTGTACCGCAATCTCGCCACAGGGGCGGGAAATCGTCGTCATCTGTCCTCCTCGGATCGGGTCGGGACCTTGGCTGCGACGTTAGAAGGGGGGTCCGACAATTCCGGGAGTCGAACGCCTGAGCTCGGATTTGTTCACTCGATCGAGTGGCCCCTGGACGCCGTGCACCCTTGAAGACATCCACAGTGGACGGTGTCTGCTGCACGCGTCCTGAAACCAGGCGGCCGGGTCGTGCTGCCGACCAGCGCCCGCCGCAGCCGGCAGCCTTCGCGGAGATCGCCGACCGCGGATTGTCGGAGGTCGGAGTTAGCATCCCCCCATGACGCACACCGACCCCGTCCCGCCCGACGACAGCTACCTGCGTTCCCTGGTCGAGGCCACCGCCGACGCCGTCGCGGCCGCCGAACCGCTGTCCTCGCCGCACGCCGGCGCGGATGCGGCGACGCGGGCCGAGGTGACCGCCGCGGTCGAGCGCGGCTCACCCGATCTGGTGGCGTTGAGCCAAGATCTGCACGCCCACCCCGAAGAGGGCTTCGCCGAGCACCGATCGGTCCGCGCCCTGGCCGATCTGCTGCGCCGCCACGGCCACGAGGCCACGATCGGCGTCGGCGGCCTCGACACCGCTCTGCGCGTCAGCACACCGCGGCAAGAGGGCCCGCACATCGCGGTCCTCGCCGAGTACGACGCGCTGCCCGGGCTCGGCCACGCGTGCGGCCACAACGTCATCTGCTCCACCGCCGCGGGCGGCTTCCTCGGCGCCGCCACCGTCGCCGAGCGGCTCGGCGGCCGCGTCAGCCTGATCGGCACCCCGGCCGAGGAAGGCGGGGGCGGCAAGGAGATCCTCGCCCGCGCCGGCGTGTTCGACGACGTCGACGCGGTGATCATGCTGCACCCCTTCAGCCACGACATCGCGTTGCACCCGTTCCTCGGGCGGCGCCAGCTGGAGATGGTCTTCCACGGCGTCGGCGCGCACGCGAGCGCCCAGCCGTTCATGGGCCGCAACGCGCTTGATGCCGCTGTCGCCGCGTACCAGGGCGTTTCAGCGCTGCGCCAGCAGCTGCCGCAGAGCGACCGCGTCCACGGCGTGTTCACCGACGGCGGTGCCCGGCCCAACGTCATCCCGGCCCGTGCCGCGCTGCTGTTCTACCTCCGGTCCCAGACGCCCGAGACGCTGCGCGACCTCGCCGCCCGCATGACGTCGATCGCCGAAGGCGCCGCGGCGATGACCGGCTGCGGCGTCGAGCTGATCTGGGACGCCCAGGCGGCCTACCTGCCGATCCGGTTCAACACCGCGCTCGCCGGACGGTGGTCGGCCAACCAGGTGATCACCGGCCGCAAACCGCTGCCGCCGGGCATCGTGCCGGAGTCGCTCACGGGATCGACCGACCTCGGCAACCTGTCGTACCGGATGCCCGCGCTGCACCCCATGCTCGCCGTCTCGGGACCCACGGTTGCCTTGCACACCAAGGAATTCGCGGCCGCGGCCGGATCGGCGACGGGCGACGCGGGGGTCCGTGACGGCGCGCTGGGCCTGGCCCTGACCGCGGCCGACTACCTCGGCGACGCCGAGCTGCGGAAGGCCGTGCACGCCGAGTTCGAGGCGGCGGGAGGTGCTCTCGACGTCCCGTCGTTCTTCGCCTGACACCTGAGGATCGGCTGAGTCTTCTCAGCTGATTCTTCTCAGCAAAGCCTGAGGTATTTCCACAGGCTGCTCACAAGCACGGGCGCGAATCTTGTCCCATGACCGAGAACGAGAGTCGGCCCGGCCCCGCCTCACCCGGTGGGCACCAGCCGCACCAGCACACCACCCCGCAGTACGGGCCGTACGCGCAGTACGCCTACCAGCAGCAGGCCGCGCCGAATCCGCTCTTCACCCCGCAGACCCCGGGTGGCCAGGTCCCCACGGCGCTGAAGGCCAAGCCGCGCAAGGGCGGCCGCGTCGCGATGATCGTCAGCGCGACCGCGCTCGGCGCCGCGCTGGTCGGCGGCGTCGGCGGCGCCTCGATCGTCGGGCTCACGACGACCGCGGCGGATGGCGCGACGACGTCGGTCAGCACGCCGGCGGCGAACGGGCAGACGGTCTCGAACTCGACCTCCGGCGACGTCAGCGCCGTCGCGGCGAAGGTGACGCCGAGCGTCGTCCAGATCAACGTCACGACCGGCCAGGGCGAGGCCATCGGCTCCGGCGTCATCCTCACCTCGGACGGCCGGATCCTGACCAACGCGCACGTCGTCGACGGCGCCCAGAACGTCGTCATCACCACCGCCGACGGCAAGAAGTACCAGGCCAGCGTGGTCGGCGCGGACACCAAGGCGGACATCGCCGTGGTGCAGGCCCAGAACGCCGGCGGCCTGACGGCGGCGTCACTGGGCGACTCGAGCAAGCTCGTCGTCGGCCAGGCAGTGGTCGCGATCGGCTCGCCGGGCGGCCTGCAGAACACCGTCACCACCGGCATCGTCAGCGCGCTGAACCGGAACCTGTCCGACATCGGGCAGGGCGAGCAGCAGCAGCGTTCGCCGTTCAGCCGCACGTCGAACCAAAGCAGCGAATCGCCGAGCTACACCGCGATCCAGACCGACGCCGCGATCAACCAGGGCAACTCCGGCGGCGCGCTGGTCGACGCCCAGGGCAACGTGATCGGCATCAACTCGGCGCTGTACAGCCCCTCGGCCTCGGCCAACGGCGCGGCGGGCAGCGTCGGGATCGGCTTCGCCATCCCGATCAACGACGCCAAGAAGATCGTCGACCAGATCGTGGACAACTAGGACGCGGACGGGCCGTGGTCGGGGCGGTCCGTCCCCCCGCTTTCGGGGAGCGGGAGAGCACGCGAAGGCCGTTTCGAGAGTCAATCGGGGGCTCTCGAAACGGCCTTCGTGCTGCTCAGAGCGTGTAGGCGAGGGTGAAGCGGTGCTCTTCACCCTCGATTTCGATGTTCGCCGTCCCCGAGATCCCGGTCAGTTCGCCCGCCCCGGAGCCGGTGAGGATCTTCAGGGCCAGGCCCGAGTCGTCGGCGGTGTGGTGCAGGACGAAGCTGCCCTTGCGGCCGTCGACCGAGACCTCGAGCCGCTCGAAGGCGACATATGCGCGCGAAGCCGCGTTGGTCGCCGACAAGAGCTCGACCTTGCTGGTCCCCTCGACCGCCCCGGTGAACGTTTTGGTGATCGCCACCCGGGCGAACTCGGTGCCCGCGAACTCGTCGGTCGCCTGCGGCTCCCACTGGTCGACGGTGAACGACGCGGTGGCGGTGCTGGTCATGGCTGGTTCCCTCTCTTCGGTGTGGGACCACCTTCGCAGCGATACCTGACAGCGAACGTCAGGTATTCCTCGCCGCCTCCGGCTGTGTCCTGGACCACACCGAACCTGTCTCGGCCGGCGTAACGCGCCGTACGCGCAGGTAACGCCCTTCATATCCCCGTGTCGGGTTAGGGTCACCAGGTGACCGACCGCCTAGTCTGGATCGACTGCGAAATGACGGGGCTCGACCTCGGCAAGGAAGCGTTGATCGAAATCGCCGCCCTCGTCACCGACGCGGAACTGAACGTGCTCGGCGAAGGAGTCGACATCGTCATCCACGCCGACGAGGAAAAACTCGCCGGGATGCCCGAAGTCGTCCGCGAGATGCACGCCCACTCCGGCCTCACCGAAGAAGTCCGCCGCTCCACGGTGACCCTCGAAGAAGCCGAACGCCGCGTCCTCGACTACATCCGCGAGCACGTCCCCGAACCGGGCACCGCCCCCCTCGCCGGCAACTCCATCGCCACCGACCGCGGCTTCATCGCCCGCGACATGCCCGCCCTCGACGCCCACCTGCACTACCGCATGGTCGACGTCTCCTCCGTCAAGGAACTCGTCCGCCGCTGGTACCCGCGCATCTACTACGCCAAGCCGGAGAAGGGCCTCGCCCACCGCGCCCTCGCCGACATCCGCGAATCCATCGGCGAACTCGACTACTACCGGCGCGTCGCCTTCGTCCCCCAGCCCGGCCCCACCAGCGAAGAAGCCAAGGCCGCCGCCGCTGAAGTGCAGGAACAGCACCAAAGGTGACCCCCTGAAAAGCAGTCGAGGGCACCCGCTACGATTACTCCCAGCGAGGTGATCGCAAGCGGATCCCCTCGGTGATGGTGGGCGTAGCTCAGCTGGTAGAGCACCTGGTTGTGGTCCAGGAGGTCGCGGGTTCGAAACCCGTCGCTCACCCCATTGCCCCAGGCTGGTCGGTTGCTTCGCAACCTTTCCTCCGCCTGGGGTTTCGCCTTTTTGTGGGGGTCGAACCCCCACGCCCCCGCCGGGGGCTCGCCCCCGGACCCCCATCCGTGTGGTCGTCTTGGGTGGCCGGGTAGCGGTTGTCGTGGGGGTCGGGTTCGTGGGGTTCAGCCAGGTTGGGGTTTGGGCCGCCAGGAGTAGCGCTGCTGTGTAGACGAAGACCGCCGGCATCAGCTTGATGCCCGCCGCCACGCCCACCCTGGCACCCGTCCACCAGCGGTCCCGGCCCGTCAAGTCCAGCAGGATCAGCGCCAACCCAGACGACCAGCAGCAGCGCGAACAGGTTCATCAGCACGGCCACCAAACGGCACCCCCCAGTACCGTCGGCAGCAACGTCAGGGGTACGAAGACCGCGGCGGCGAACGGCGGGATTTGAACGTGCCCGCGATCGTCGGCAGCGAGCACGCAGTGTAGGCAACCGAGCACGTCGCAACCCCGTACTTCGCCCGGCCGTGGCAACGCTCACGACCAGGTGGCTCAGCCTGCGCGAGCCGCCGACCGGGTGCACGGTGTTCGGGTGGAACGTTCACGACCGAAGATGCGCAACCGGAAGAAACTGCGGTACGAAGACATCACCGTCGTCGACCAGTCGCTGCTCAAGCGCGCGGTGGGCGCCGCCGCGCTGGGCAATGCCATGGAGTGGTTCGATTTCGGCGTCTACGCCTACATCGCCGACACCATCGCCGAGGTCTTCTTCCCGGCGAGCGTGTCGCCCGGGGTGCGGCTGATCGGGACCTTCGGGGCCTTCACCGCCGCCTTCCTGATGCGGCCGCTCGGGGGCCTGGTGTTCGGGCCGCTCGGGGACCGGATCGGGCGGCAGAAGGTGCTGGCCGTCACGATGATCATGATGGCCATCGGGACCTTGTGCATCGGTCTGATCCCCTCCTACGCCACCATCGGCGTCTGGTCGCCCGTCCTGCTCGTGCTCGCGCGGATGGTGCAGGGGTTCTCCACCGGCGGCGAGTACGGCGGCGCCACCACCTTCATCGCCGAGTACTCGCCCGACAAGCGGCGGGGGTTCATGGGGTCCTGGCTGGAGTTCGGAACGCTGTCCGGGTACGTGCTCGGCGCGTCCGTCGTCACCGGGATGAAGGCGTGGGTGCCCCACGAGACGTTGCTCGACTGGGGCTGGCGCGTCCCGTTCCTGGTGGCCGGGCCGCTCGGCGTGATCGGGCTCTACATGCGGCTGAAGCTGGAGGAGACCCCGGCGTTCCAGAAGCACGCCGAGGAGGCCGAGAAGCGGGGGCGGTCCGGGGAGCCGTTCTGGAAGATGTTCACCGAGTACTGGCCCGCGCTGCTCGTGTGCGTCGGCTTGGTGCTCGTCTTCAACGTCACGGACTACATGCTGCTGTCCTACATGCCGACGTACCTGTCCGAGCAGCTGCACCTCGACGCCACCCACGGCCTGCTGCTGATCATCGTCGTCATGGTCGTGATGATGCTCATCATCATGGTCGGCGGGCGGATCACCGACCACGTCGGCCGCAAGCCGGTGATGATGGCCGGCTGCCTCGGGTTCCTCGTGCTGTCGTGGCCGCTGATGCTGCTCGTGCACGACGGCGGGCTCGTCCTCACCTTCCTCGGGCTGATGGGGCTCGGCCTGCTGCTGCTCTGCTTCGAGGTGTCGATGCCCGCGGCGCTGCCCGCGCTGTTCCCGACCGCCATCCGGTACGGCGCGCTGTCCATCGCGTTCAACATCTCGGTGTCGCTCTTCGGCGGCACGACCCCGCTGGTGATGCAGTCGCTGATCTCGGCCACCGGCCACGACTTCTGGCCGGCCTGGTACCTGATGGCGGCGGGCGCGATCGGCGCCGTCGCGGTGTACTTCAGCCGCGAGACGGCCAACAAGCCGCTCTGGGGCTCGGGACCCGCGGTGTCGACCGAGGCGGAGGCGCGGGAACTGGTCCGCGACTCGGGCTAGTTCGCCGCCGTCCGCCACTCGTCCCAGGACAGCTGCCACACGCTCCAGCCGTCGGTCGGCTCGAGCTTCGGGCCGCCGCTGTTCCGCACGGTGACGACGTCACCCTTCTTGGACGTGTCCATCAGCCACTTCGTGTTCTCGGTGGACAGGTTGAGGCAGCCGTGGCTGACGTTGCTGTGGCCCTGCTGCCGCACCGACCACGGCGCGGAGTGGTAGAAGATGCCGCTGTAGGACAGGCGGACCGCGTACTGGACGAAGGTGCTGTAGCCGCCGGGCGCGTCTTCGGGCACGCCGTAGGTCGCGGAGTTCATCGTGTAGCCGGTGTGCTCGCTCATGACGGTGTAGGTGCCCTGCGGCGTGTTGTGACCGGGCTTGCCCATGGAGGTCGGCATGGTCTTGACCTCCTTGTCGTTGATGGTGACGGTCATCTGGTGGGTCCCGCCGTCGGCCACGGCGACGAGCTTGTCGCCGACGGTGGCGGTGGCACCCTTGTCCTCCCGGCCGTAGCTGCCCCCGCCGAGCGGCTTGCCGTAGACGGCGGCGTCGACCTTGATCTTCGTGCCGCTCTTCCAGTAGTCCTTCGGCCGCCAGGTGACCTGCTTGTCACCGAACCAGCGGAAGGCGCCCTCGGTGGCCGGCTCCGCGGTGACCTTCAGCGCCTTCTCGGCCGCGGCCTTGTCGGCGACGTTGCCGGTGAAGGTGAAGATCAGCGGCATCCCGACCCCGACGGTCTCGCCTTCGACGAGGTTCACCGAGACGCCGAGCTGCCGGGCGGGCTTGACGGTGCTGAAGGTCGACTCCGCCGTGACCGGCTTCCCGTCGGAGCCGGTGGCGGTCGCGGTCAGCTTGTAGGTCCTGTTGTAGCCGAGCGGCTCGGCGGAGTCCCACCCGGAGCCGTCGGCCCGCGCCTTGCCGGCGACGACCTTGCCGTCGACGCCGGTCAGCTTGACGTCCCCGACCTTCCCGTCCTGGACGCTGACGCTCACCGGCTCCCCGGGCGCGACGTTCTTGGCGTCCTTGCCGGGCGTCAACGCGAGCACGGCGGGCTTCGGAGCGGGCTTGCTCTGGCTGGACGGCGGCGGCACCGTCGGCCGAGGAGGTTCACCCGAAGGGCTACTGCTGCACCCGGCCACGGTGAGGCCGATCACCCCCGCGGCCACCAGCAGCCGCACCGTCATACCCCGCATGCCCACCCGCCTGTTTCGCCGTAGATGTCCGCCCACAGTGTGCCCGACCAGCCGGGACACCGGGGCGGCAATGCCGGAACCGGGTTGGGGGACCCCCCTGAAACGGGCCTGGAGAGGGGTGCTAATCTTTTCCACGTCGCCGAGGGAAGCCTCCGGCAGACACCGGCGCCATTAGCTCAATTGGCAGAGCAGCTGGCTCTTAACCAGCGGGTTCGGGGTTCGAGTCCCTGATGGCGCACCCACTGAATCGAAGCCCACCTGCAGGCATCCTTGATCATGAGGATCTTGCCGGTGGGTTTTGATCATGGGCGGGGCCGAATGAGGCCGCCCTTGCAGGTCTTGTTCTTCGCCTTCTTGTTCCGGCCACCGCCTCCTTTGCTTCGGCGGCGTTGTTTCCCGCTCCTCCGGCTGCGCAACGAGGCAGCCGCATCGCGAGCCGCCGCCAGCACCGAAGCTGCCGTTGCTTCGGCGGCACGATGGGCCAGGCAGGGCAGGACACTGGTGTAGGTATCGGCGGTGAGCGCGATGCTCGAGTGCCTGAGCAACGCCTGCACCACCTTCGAGTCGTTCCCCGCGGCCAGCGTGCCCACCCGCTTGCCGGGGTCCTGACCTCGGGGAGCGGGAGGGAACTACGCCGAGCGTCGCTTGAACCGGCTCAGCAGAGCGTCGAGGGCCAAGAACACCACCAGGCTCGCACCGATGAGCGGCAGGACCCACGCCAGCACCGCGATCCCGAGCAGGGTCACGATCAGCGGGCCGCCGGCCAGCTGCCGCCACACCGGGCGGGGCAACGACGTCCACCGCCCCTTGTACGGGTTGTGGATCCACCACATGCGGTACCCGAGCGCGAGGAGGACGAGCGTCGCGATCGCCACCAGCGCGAGGACGATCTGGTTCGCCAGGCCGAACAGCGCGCCGGTGTGGAACTCGGTTGCCAGGGCGCTGAGCTTCGCCGGCAGCGAGTAGTCGCTCCAAGCGATCCGCTCGGTCACCTCCGCGGTGTAGGGATCGATCGAGACCGCACCGCGGTGGAGCGGCAGCCCTTCCGCGATTTCCGTGGCGGTGTAGGGCGCATCCGGGCGCGGCGGTGCGACGACCGCCAGCTCGCCGCTCAGTCCCGCGGCTTCGGCGGCCGCCACCGCGCGGTCGACACCGATCGGCTCGGCGCCCGGCCGGGCCGGCACCGGGGCCGCCGCGAGCACCGGGGCCCGCAGGTGAACCGGGTCTGTCGCCGCGTCCACGCGCCCGCCCGCGAACTGGCTCATGGCCAGCCCGGTGACCGCTACCACCAGCAATCCCACCGTGAGCCACAGGCCGGTGGCGCCGTGGATCGCGCGCAGCCGTGCCCATCCCGTTTTGTCCCGGGTGGACGGCAGGAGCACTTCACGCACCGGGCGTTTCCGACGCGTGCGGGCCAGCCACAGCACCAGGCCACCCACGGCGACGAGGGGCACCCAGCTCGCGGCGAGCTCGGCGTAGAGCCGGCCCGGCGCGCCCAGCTGGAGATTGCCGTGCAGCTGGCGCAACCACGTGTTCGCGGGCAGCCGGTTCTCGACCGTTGTCAGCTCGCCGTTGATCAGCCCGGTGTACGGGTCGATGAACACCGTGCGGTCCGTGGTCCCGGCCGGACCCGGAACCGCCAGCACCACGCGGGTGGTGCGGTCGGGAGCGGGCGGGGTGAGGACCGACTTGAGCGTCCCCTCGGGGTGCGCGGTGAGTGCCGCGCGGACCTGCTCGGCCAGTGGGCGCGGCGCGGCGCCGACCTGGCTCACGTGCAGGTCGGACCGGTAGAGGCTGTCGTGGATCTGCGGGCTGAACACGTAGACGAGCCCGGTCAGGCACAGCACGGCGAGGAAGGGCGCGACGAGGATGCCGGCCAGGAAGTGGAGCCGCCGGGAGACGAGCTGGAGGACGGTGCTCACGCGCGGCCGCGGCGACGGCCGGGTGGCCCGGTGCGAGGGGACGGTGGAGGTCGAGGACAAGGTGGCTCCCGCGGCTGGAAGGGTGTTCATCTCACGTCGATGGGCTGCTTGACCGTCTGCGTGCGGCCGTCCCCGGCCCGCAGCGTCAGCGCGAGCTCCCACCGGCCGGGTCCGAGCGCGCTCGCCCGCCCCGTCCAGTAGCCGGGTCCGGCGCGGTCCAGCGGCACCGGTGTCCGGCCGAGCGCGGCGGTCACGGTCGTGCCGGCGCCCTGCGGGCCCAGCACCGACACGCGCACATCGAGCCGGTCGGCGGCCGGGAGGACGACGAGGTCCAGTGCGCCCGTGCCGTACCCGAGCCGTGCCGGCGCGACCTGCTGCCGGATCGCCGCCGGGGCCCGGCCTGCCGGGCCCTGCGCGTGCGCACTCTGCCCGGGATCCAGCGCGAGCAGCGTCGCGGTGGCCACGGTGATCACCACCGCCGCCCCCGCCACCGCGATGGCCCGAGGGCCGATCCGCGCCTTCACCGGACGGCGCCGAACGAGCCAGCCGAAGACGGCGAGCACCGCCGCCAGCGCGAGGGCTCCGGCGGGCAGCCAGCCGAGGCGGTGCCCGGTCCAGACCTGGGCGGTCCCGGCGAGGGCAAGGAGCGCGGCGAACCCCAGCACCGACCGCGCGAACCGGGAGACCGTGTGCTGGTGGCGGGCGACCGGATACCGCAGCAGCACCAAGCCACCGGCCGGCACGGCGAGCGCGACGAGCAGGCCGACGTCCACGGCCAGCTCGAGCGGTGACGGCGCGCCGAGTGGCCGCGGGTCGGCGAAGGTCCAGGTGGCGAGGACCGCGGACGCGCAGCCCAGCACCGCCGCGCCGCGCAGCCGCCGGTCGGCGGCGGTGGCCGCGGGCGGGCTCTTCACCAGCAGCGCGAGACCCAGCGTGGCGGGCACGAGCGTGGCCAAGCGGGCGAGCAGCGCTCCTCCGGCGTCGGACTCGACCGCACCCGCCAGCAGCCGCGGGTCGAACGCCTCACGCCACGGCACCCACGCCGCGTACGGCCCGAACGACGCCAGGGCGACGAGCGTGCCACCGACCACCAGCCACCAAGCGATCTTGATCAACCGCCGGGTCGCGTTCGCCCGCACGGCGGCGGGCCCGATCGCCGCGACGAAGAACGCGAGACCGGCGAGCAGCACCATCGCCGCGACCGCCAGCGTCCGCGCCGTCAGGTGGACGGCCGCCACGACCGGGTCGCGCTTCGTCTCGATGTCCGGCACGCCGTCGGGCTTGATCGGGTAGGACACGTCGAACGTGAAGGAACCGCTGACCGGCTCCAGCCGGCTCGACGGCACAGTCCACGCCACGGCATAGCTTCCTTCGTGGCGCTCCTTCGGCATGAGCACGGAAAGCACGTCCTCCCGGCCGTCCACATGGAACGGTCGCGTGAAGACCACCTGCGAGCCGTCGGCGGGGTCGAGGATCCGGATGGTGGCCAACTCGGCCGGCACCGGCCGGTCGAAGGTCAGCACGACGGCGTCGGGTGACTTGACCACTTCGGTGCTGCCCGGCGACGTCGTCAGGAGCACCGGGTCGCCCGTCGCCGGCGGGGTCGTGGCGAGCAGCGCGCCCCAGCAAGCGGCGACCAGCAGGACGAGCGCGACGATCCGGCCGGCCCCACCGCGCGGCCGCGGGACCGCGGGGCGGGCACGCTCTTTCACCACCGTCATTCGACGCCTACCTCCGTGCGTTCGGGCTCGGATTCCGCTGCGGGTGCGCGCAACCGGCGACGGTGCGCCCGGTACCCGGTCACCGCGATCACGACGAGCGCGAGGCCGAACGCGCCCCACAGCACGGCGAAGGGCGGGCCGCCGGTGCTCCGCGGCACCTGGTACACGGGAGCCGAGGCGTCGTCGGTGGCCTGCACCGGTTGCTGCCCGGCGGCTTCCGCCGTGGGGGCGACCGGTCCGGCGCCGAAGGTGATCGCCGGCGCGGGTGAAGTCTTCTGGTTCCAGTGCGCGACCAAGCCGTTGGCGAAGGTCTGCGTCGCTTCGAACAGCAGCCGCCCATCGGCGGGCAGGGGGCCCATGGTGACGAGGAACTGCTCGAACTGCCTCGGCGCGACCGCGCCGCCTTCGACGACGAGGGCGGCCGCGACCTCGCGGACCAGGGTGCCGCCCACCTCGATCGGCGGGTTCAGCGGCCGCGAGCGGACGGTGGCGGTCCAGCCCGGTGCCGGGTCGACCTTGACGTAGGCGACCGGCGGGGTCTGCGGGAAGACCAGTTCGAGCCGGGTGGACTTCGTGTCGGTGCGCTCGTTGGCCAGCCGAAACGCGAAGGTGTGCGTACCGCCGCCGTCGACGCGATCGGGCACGATCGACACTTGGGCCGCCGCGGGCGGGGACAGCGCCAGCACACCGAACACGGCCGTGAGCAACGCGGACAGGGTGCGCGGAAGGGCTTTCCGGTGGTGCGCCATGGGGATCTCCTCCGACGGTGCGGTCCGGGGCCGGGTGGAATCCCGGCCCCGGACCACTGCCGTGATATCAGCGAGCGGACGAGGGGAAGGGGTCGAGCTGCTGCTCGGTCAGCTGCGACCGCCAGCTCCCCTGGTTCTGCTGGGCCCATCCGTTGTAGACCAGCGGAATGGCCAGCACGCCCTGGCCGCCGTAGCCGGCCTTTCCGGAGATCGAACCGTCCATTTTGGTCGTCGCCGTCGGGTCGAGCGTCAGCTGGCCCGCGACCTTCGCGTCGTCGATGGCACCGTCGCCGTTCGGGTCGACGTCGATGATCTGCATGACGTTGGCGAACTTGTTCGACACGTAGCCGTAGTAGCCGCCGCCCTTCTTGGCCCCGAAGTTGATGCCGTGGCAGCCCGCCGCGCACGGCAGGTCCTTGACGATCTTGTCGGTCCTCGGGTCGATGACGCTGACCGTCTGGGACAGCACGTTCGCCGCGAGCATCGCCTTGCCGTCCGGGGTCACCGGCAGCTGGATCGTCAGGCCGCCGAACGGGGCGCCGGCCTTCGGGCCGTCCTGCGGGCTGTAGTTCGCCCACAGGTCGATCGTCTTGCTGTGCACCTTCTGCCCGTTGTCCACGCAAGCGGGCGCCGCGAGCGAAACGCAGGTGATCGATTCGCCGGTGAAGTCCGCCGTGTAGAACTTCGAGGAGTCCGGGGTCATGCTCGAGGCGATCGGGAACTGGCCCGTCTTCTCGGTCCGGACGGTGCCGGTCGGCAGGTCGATCACCGACGCGTTGTTGGTCAGCACGTTCGGGGTGACGACCGTCTTGCCGTCCGAGCTGGTCCAGTGCGCGTGCGGGTGCCGGACCTCACCGGTCGGGCTGACCGTGATCTTCCGGAGCACGTTCGTGCCGCCCGGCGCCAGTTCGACGACCTCGTTGCCGGCGTTGATGCCGATGACGAGGTTGTCGCTGCCCGGCTCCGTCATCACGTGCGCCGGGTTCTGGCCGACCTGGGTCTGCCGGACGAACGCACCCGTCTCCCGGTCGAACACGTCGACCTTGTTGGAGAACCACTCCGTTTGGTAGAGGTACTTGTAGTCCTTGTCGGTCCACATGTTGTGCGGGTTGTTCATGTTGATCGACGGCGCACCGATCTTGCGATCGACCGTCCAGTTCGTCACGTTGACCTTGGTCGCCGAACCGACCGCCTTCTTGCCGGCCCACTCCTCGACCTCGGTGTCGATCCACACCTCGCCGACACCCGGCGTCGCGGGGAGCTGGTTGCCCTTCGACAGGGTCTTCGGGTACGAGAACTTCTTGTCGAAGTAGGCGTCCAGGTTCGGGATCAGCACCGGGTTGCCCGCGGCGTCGTACTGCAGGATCGGCACCGGCGGCTGGATCGCGTTGAACTTGTTCTCGGAGTCCGGCTTGAACTGCTGCCAGTTGTTCGGGTTGGTGATGTTGAAGAAGGTGTTCACCAGCCGGTTGACGATGTCGGAGTTGGTCGGGACGACCAGGTCGCGCGAGTTCACCATCGACGCCTTGCCGAAGTCGAGGCCGATGGTGAGCGGGTCGTCGACCACGACGGCGCCCAGCATGTACGGCGTCACCATGTCGGTGAACGCGTACAGCCCGGGCTCGGTCAGCTGGATCGACCGCTGCCCGAAGAACGCCCCACCGGCCTTCTCGTAGGGGAAGCCCTCGGCTCCGACGGGCGCGATGAGGCCCATCGGGTCGCGGGCGCCGGTCGACTCCTTCGGGTCGACCACGAAGTTCACCGTCACGGGCGGCCCCTTGACGGCGAACTTGGCCAGGTCGTTGAGCGCCCCCTGCAGGTCGAGGCCGATGGGCAGGGCGTTCAGATTGAGCGGCTGGTCGGCACGCAGCGTGGTCAGCTGCTGGGCGAACTGCCCGAGCAGGTTCTCCGCCTTCGTCGCCGCCGGCGCCGCCTGCCGGTTGGTCGCCTCGATCGACTTCACCGCGGACAGGGTGCTGTCGAGGTTCAGCGCCTTCCCCAGCTCACCGCCGAGCGAACCGAGCACGGGGACCTGGCCGAGGAGAGGGAGCTGGCCGAGGAGGTTCTGCGCCAGGTTGCCGGCCGCACCGACGAGGTCGGAGTTCAGCAGGCTGGACAGCTCACCCCCGGTCGTGAGGCCGCCCAGTGTGCCGAGGCGGGGCAGCTCGGCCACGGCGAGCGACTGGTCGCCGAACAGGTTGAGCCCGGAGTCGAACCACTTGCCGTTGTCGTCCTTCAGGTGGAACGTGATCGGCACGGGGCCGACCCCGATCGGCTGCTGCGCTGATGCGGGGACCGCGGCCACCGCCGAGGCGCCGAGGGTGGCGATCGCGAGGATGACGGTGACCACCGATTTGGCACGACGCGGCCTCGTGCGGGCTCCTGGCGGAGCTTCTGGGGACATGAGCTTCCTTTCTGTATCTGTTCGACCCGACGGGAAACGGGCCGACCGGACGAAGGAAAGTGAATCACGGACTTCGCGTTCGGTTTCCGGTTTTCCTGTTAACGAGACGTGAAATAATCGTCGGCTAAATAGCCGAACACCGGTGAGGAATTGAGTCAATAAAGGAGTGAAAACTGCTTGCTTTTGATAGTTCCCTGGTTCAGCCCAGCAGGCCGAGCACAGTGCACAGCAATGGTCCAAGCAGCAGCCCACTCGAATCGCATTCCGGAGCGGGTGGCGGCGCGGGTTCGGTACTCGGGGGTGCGGACGGTTCCGGCGGTTCCGGCGGCACCGGTGCGGTCACGGGTGGCGGCACCGAAGACGACGGCAGCGGCGGCTCCCCCGGCAACGGTGGGTATTCCCCGGTCGGCACCGGTTGCCCGGGCGGCGGCCCCGACGGCGTCGTGACCGCGGGGACGCGACCGGCCACGACGGGCCGGCCGGGGAGGACGGGATCCGGTCCGGGCACCGACGGCGGGGCCGTCGAGGCCGGCGACGCGGGGGCCGGACCGGACGGCGTGGTGGCGGGGACGGCCGGCGACGTCGTTCGCGGAGCGGCAACCTGGGTCACCTGCGGCCGCTGCTCGCCGCCGAGGTGACCGGTCACCGTCCACAGTGCCCAGCCGCAGGACGCGGCAGCCAGCAGGGCCGCCGCCCACGTACCGATTTTCGTTGGTTTCAAGGACATCTCAGAGATCCAGTACCAGCTTCCGGCCGCAGGACCGGGACACGCAGATCATCATGGTTTCGTTGGCCGCCTTCTCGTCGCTGGTGAGCAGGGAGTCGCGGTGGTCGGGCACCCCGCCGAGCACCGGGGTCTCGCAGGTACCACAGGTACCCTCGCGGCACGACGACAGCACCGGCACCCCGGCGTCTTCGGCCACTTCGAGGATCGACCGGTCGGCGGGGACCGTCAGGGTCAGCCCCGACCGGACGAGCTCGACGTCGAAGCCGGTCGCGCCCCCGGTCATCTCCTTGGGCGAGAACCGTTCCAGGTGCAGTTCGAGGTGCGGCTGGCCGGCGCAGACCTCTTCGGCGACGGCCAGCAGCGGCTCGGGCCCGCAGCAGTAGACCGCGGTGCCGGCGGCCGCCGCGACCAGCGTCCCGGACACGTCGGGGTGTCCCGCTTCGTCACGCGGCCACAGCATCACCCGGTCGCCGTACCGCTCCCGCAGTTGCCCGGCGAAGGCCATCGACGAGCGCGACCGTCCGCCGTAGAGCAGCCGCCAGTCGACACCGGCCGCGTCGGCGGCCGCCACCATCGACAGGAACGGCGTGATGCCGATCCCGCCCGCGACGAACAGGTACCGTTCGGCTTGCACGAACGGGAAGTTGTTGCGGGGACCGCGGATCCGGAGCCGGTCCCCCGGGCGCAGCGTGTCGTGCACGAACGCGGAACCACCGCGCCCGGAGTGCTCGCGCAGCACAGCGACTTCCAGCACGGAGAGGTCGCCGGGGTCGCCACACAGGGAGTACTGGCGGACGAGGTCCGGCCGCAGCAGCAGGTCCACGTGGGCGCCCGGCGCCCACGGCGGCAACTGGTCTCCCGTGGGGTGGTGGAACACCAGCCGGACGACGCCGTCGGCGATCGTTTCCTTGTGCGCCAGCAGCACTTCGAGGTCGAGATCGGCCGAAGGAAGGGTGTTGACGGTCATGGCTCTCCCGGTTGTCCGCATCGGTTCGCAGCACAAGTCAAACCAACACCGGAAACAGCGGCGTGGCCGCAAAATGAATTTGCTGTATCACCGTTTTCACAACACCCGGCGAGAGCGGTGAGCTTTTTCGCAGACCCCAACCCGGCTCTGCTGTCAAATACTACCCGGTTTTGGCGTGATCGCAAGACGGCTATTTCCCTTTCGAAAGCGTCAGCCGAGCGTGAACCGCACCGACAGCCGGCCAGGGCGGGGCTCCGGCCAGGCCCGCAGCATTCCGTCGTGCTCGGCGGGCCACTCGCACACGACGATGTTGAGTCCCCGGTTGAACTGGCCGGTCAGCCGCGACAGGAATTCGTTCGCCTGCTGCACGTCGAAGGCCCCTTGCTGCGCTTGGAAGAACACCATCCCCCGGTGGGAAAGAGCGAGCAGGACGTTGACGTCGCCGTAGTAGTCGCGGAATCCCGTCAGCAGGTTCTGCCTGCCCTCGACCGGGCCGCGCCGCGGATCGGCCGACGTGTGCGGCCGCGTCCAGGCCAGCCACAGGACTTCCGCGTCCGGGATCCATTCGTTGCCGGGCCGGGGTTCGCGCGGACGGCCCGACAGGACCCGGCCGCGCCGCATCTCCAGCAACCGGTGCTCCTCCACCAGCCCCCAGCGGGTCAGGTACTGGGACACCGTGGGCGAGCTGATCAGGATGCCGAACTCCTCGCGGACCAACTCGGAGATCGCTTGCCGCGTCCAGAGCCGCTGCGGCAGTCCGCACAGCTCCGGCAGGCCCGTCACGATCGTCCGCACGATCCAAGCCTGCTGCCCGGCCGTCAGCGCGAACTGCTCACCGGGCCGCCGCCCCCTCCGTCGTGGCCGGAACGCCTCGTCGCCTCGGCGCTGGTAGGCCGCGACCCAGGCGCCGACGGTCTTGCGGGAGACCCCGAACAGGCGGGCGACCTCCGCCCGCGTCACGCCCGCTTCGACAGCGGCGACGGCTCGCCGGCGGAGCGCTTCGAGAGCGTCCGCGGAGAGACTGCGCGCGTCACGATCGGTCACGGTCAAGTTCCGAATAGTGGCCACTGCGCTGTTCATGGGGAACGTCCTTTCGTGAACGGGCTGTCACCGCTCGTCCCTCCTGCGAAGATCGCCGTAACCGGGGAGTAACGGGGCTTCGCGGCCGGTCGCGGTCAGCGGGGGCGGCGGAAGCCCCATCTGCGCACGAGCTGGGCGCTCACCGCGGCCAGCAGCAGGATCCCCGCCAGGACCGGCCAGGAGAGCGCGTCGCCCCGTGGCGCGGCCAGTGCCTCCGCCGATCCGGCCGAGCGCCGCGCGTCCAGCGCCACCGGCACCTGCCCGCCCGCCTGCGGCACCTCGGCACCGGCCGGGAAGCCGGCTCCGGGCAGCTGTCCGGGGATCGGGGTGCCGAACACCGCGCCGCCGCCCGCCGTCGAGCCGGGCACGGCCGCGATCGTCCACTGCCGCCCCGCGATCGGGGTACCGCCGTCGGGCGAACCACCGGCCGGCGCGGGATTCGCGGGTGTCGACGGCGGATCGGCCGGAGGAGCACCCGGAACCTCGCCGCGCACGACGATGCCGCAGACAGAGGCGAGCGACGCGCGCACGGTGGACACCAGCGGGGCGAGCACCGGCGCGAGCACGGGAAGCTCGCCCAGGCGGGTGACCACCGCGTCCGCGATCCGGGTCCCCGAGATCACCGCCTGGCCCGCGGGGACGGTCCCCAGCGGGATCGGAGCCGTGCCGGCCCAGAGCGACCGGAAGGTACCGGTGAGCACGCCCAGCGGGTCCAGGCCGGACAGCGCGGACACCACCGGCTCGGTCACCGATGCCGGTGCCAGCGCCAGCCGCTCGCCCGGCACGCCGGTCACCGTGGCGGAGCACTCCGCCACCGTCACCGGAGCCTCGGCCGCGACAGCGGGCGTCAGACTCGCCAAGACGAGGGTCAGCGCTGCCGCGGTGAGAAATGGTGTGCTTCGCACGTGCCGCCTCCTCGGGCGCCGGACTTCTTGGCCCGGTCTCAGGTATTCGCGGTCCGGATGTGCCAGGCTGGGAAGACCCGGACGACGGCATGGTCGCAGCTTCACCGCTTTGTTGACCAGCAGGGTGAAAACGTGCGTTGCGGCGATGTTGCCACTGCCGGACACAACCCTCCTACCAGGGCTTATGGCCGCTTCCGCCGATTCGGTCCGAAAACGCCACGCCAACCGCAGCGGGCAAATAGCGGACACACCGGCGACGGGGAGAGTGCGGTCGTGATGGGGATGGAACCGGCCACCCTGTAACCCTTTCAAAGCGAGCAAGGCACTCCTTTCCGGCGAAATCACCGGATGCGATCCGAAGACCCGGTAAACTGTTTACGCGGGGGTAACACCTCATGGGCGCAGGAAAAATGGCCGGTCCGGTTTCCGAATCGGCGGTCGGGAAATGCGGGGTTCAGGCCGGCAGCACGACGTCCTGGCCGTCGTCGAGCAGCGCCGGGTGTGCGGTGGGCCAGTCGTGCGGGACCAGCCGGACCTCCCGGCCGCACTGCATCCGCAGCCGGCGCCGGAACTCGGCGACGCCGGTGAACGGCGCCGCCGCGACGAGGAACTGCAGCGTGCCGCGGCCACTCACCGCGACGAGGGCGTGCAGCGCGCGGGAGCCCGTGGGCGAGCGCGGGTGGGTACAGGTCACCAGCAGCGTTCCCGGGCAACCGGGCCGCCGGGAGAACATGCCGTCGCGGCCGATCAGTTCCCACCGGAGCAGGTACTTGTCGATCGTCGTCCCCGACAGCACGACACCGCACTCCCGCGCGACCAGCTCGGCGACGGCTTTGCGCGTCCATACCAGCCACGGCAGCCCGGCCGCGTCGGGTGGCCCGGCGGCCAGGACGTCGACCACCCGGCCCTGCTGGGCCGCGGACAACACCAACTGCTCGCCGGCCCGGCGGCCGCGGGGCCGGGGCCGGAGCGTCGACTCGCCGCCGGACTCGTAGGCCCGCACCCAGGAGCCGACCGCTTTCCTGGACACGCCGAACATGCGCGCGACCCTCGTCTGCGACAGCCCTGATCCGACCGCGGCCACGGCTTGGCGCCGCAACTGTTCCAACGCGTCCGCCGGCAGGCTCCGAGCGCCCGGGCCCTGCTGAACCTCCACCATCGCCACCCCATCCGGTTCCGTCGGGCTACAGCTGGACTTTTTCCCGCTCAAGGGTTTCGTCGGCGATTTCGGGCCTGCTGCCGGCGGATCGCCTCCGCAGTACCACCATTCCTGCGACCACCAGCGCGACCACGAGCGCGCCCTCGACCAGTCCGCGCGTGAGAGCGTTCACGCCGGTCATTTCGGTCATTTCGGGCATGTCCGCCGGAGCCACGGTGACGACGGGCGCGTGTTCGGGCTGGGGCTGTGGCGGCTCCGTGGGGTCGACCCATTTCCCCCAGCGCACGACCTGGCCGTCCGAATAGGTCTGCAGCCCCTGGAAAGCGAGCACGCCGGCGGGCAGGGCATCGATCAGCACGGGGAACTCCTGGAACGCGCCGGCGGGCACGGTCCCGTTTTCCCACACGATCGACGTCACCGGCTTGCCCGCCATCGCGTCGCCGCCGTCCGGTCGGACGCTGATCTTCCACCCCGGCAGGTTCCGCGGCTTCGCCGAGACGACGGTGGGCCGGTCCGGGAACAGCACCTCCAGCCGCACTGTCGTGGCGCGTTCGCTGGGCACCCGGAACGTGATCGTGACCGGCTCCCCCGGGGCGACGGTGCCCGGAGCGCCCTCCCCGTGCGCGGCCGCCACGGCCGGGCATGCGAGCAGCACGGCGACCCCGGCGAGGGCGGCCACGGCGAAGCGCGGCGGTCTTCCCCGCCCGAACCGCAGCGAAGGTGCGCGCATGGTTTCCCCTTCATGGGTTCCGACCGGACCATTCCCGGTACGGCCGGATGGCGGAACGGAGATCTGGTCCGGCCAATGGTGCGGGACCACATGAACGATGCATGACGCCACCGTTGCGAGCTCTTTACCGAAATTTCCCCGCCGCCGGGGAGTGCGGTGATCCGCCCTGCGTAGGGCCTGAAAGCCGCGGGGCCGCCGGAAATATGTGCCACGCGTCCCGGGGTTCCCGGGGCTCCGTGATGCCCATCCGCCCACGTCAGCCTAACAGCGCCGGCACACTCGTCACCCGATGGAGTGAGTCACGTATTTGCCTGGCGGCCGTCGTCTTGACTTCGGCACCCTCAGCAGTTCGAGCGGCGCGCCGGGTGGAGCGAGCCGCCCACCTCCACCGGCTCGACCGGCTCGACCGGCAAGGAGCTGCCCTCGGCACGGCCGTGCACGGCAGGCCGCGACCGAGCTTCCGGCCGAGCGGGACAACCACGAGGTGCTCCGGCAATCCGATACGCGCGGATCACCCGGCGGACAACGGATAGAGGACGGTCGATCACCATCCGTACGCTGCGGCCAAGGGGGTCGAAGCCACCGGGGGAACTCCGTCGGCACGCCGGGCCGGCACGTTCGCGACGTGGGCGTTTCACGCCTGGCTGAAATCCTTGCCCGGCTCGGGGGTTCGCCAGGAAACTCGATCGCGAGCAGGGCTCACCGGCCCTGGGGATTTCGGGGGGGCGTCCCCCATGTCGTCGGAAGGGATGGACGAATGCGCAAGGCCGTCCAGTTCATCGTCACGACCGGTTTTCTCCTGACAACGTTGACAAGCCTGCCTGGGGTTGCTTCCGCCGTCGAAGGGGCGAAGCCGGCGCAAGCCGAATGCGTCCAGGCCACGGACAACACGACCTTCGCGTCAGTCTTCTGCCAGAACACCGACAGCCGCTATCGCGTTGTTGCCGACTATTGCCGGTTGAATTGCACCAGGGAATACGGGCCGTGGAAGTACAATCCGTTCCGATCCGAGGTGACTTTCCCGCCAGGTGGCACCATTGTGAACAGCTGGTTCGAAATCGAATAGGCGTGCCTGGATGAGGCCGAGGCCCACCGCTCTGGCATCCTGGCGATCGTCTTCACGACAAACGACCTGAAACAGGACAGGTGAGCGGACCGTCCGGGGGGAGCGATGGACGAGACAGATTACTCACTGTCGTCACAACTGGACGCTCCACTGCGGTTTCGCGTGCTCGGTCCGCTCGAGGTCTTCGACGACCGCGGGAACGCGCTGACCATCACGCGACGCAAAGTCCGGTCGCTGCTGGCGGTGCTGCTGTTCAAGGCGAATTCGACCGTGCCCACCGACTCGCTCGTGGACCAGCTCTGGGGTGACCGCCCACCCAAATCCGCGCTGGCCAACCTGCAGTCCTACGTGGCCGAACTGCGGCGCGTGCTCGGTAGCGCGGATCCGGCGCGGACGGACCGGCTGCGGACCCACCAGGGCGGTTACCAGCTCGACGTCGCCGACGGCGAGCTCGACGCCGACCGGTTCACCCGGCTCGCCGAGCTGGGTTCCGGTCGGCTCGGCGCGGGCGCGCCGGCCTCCGCGGTCGAGCACCTCAGCGCCGCGCTCGAACTGTGGCGCGGGCCGGTGCTCAACGGCCTGGAACCGCCCGAGCCGCTGCGCCCGGACCTCGAACGGCTCGAAGAGCTGCGTCTGCGCGTCGCCGAAGACCGGGCGCAGGCCTGGCTCGAACTGGGGTGCAACGACATCGCCGCCGCCGACCTCCGGGCCCTGACCAGCAAGGCGCCGCTGCGGGAACGGCCGTGGGAACTGCTGATGCTGGCGCACTACCGCGGCGGCCGGACCGACGTGGCACTGGCCACCTACCAGCGAGCCCGCGCGGTGCTCGTCGAACAGCTCGGTCTCGAACCCGGGCCGGCGCTGCGCCGGACCCACCGCGCCGTCCTGACCAACGACCCCGCCATCGACCTGGCACCGGCGCCGCAGCGCCACGGCCGGCTCCGGCCGCGGCAGCTCCCGCCGGACTCGGCCACCATCATCGGCCGCGGTGAGCAGCTGTCGGCCTTGGACGACGTGCTCCTCCGGCGTGAGGCGAACGGTCCCCCGCCGGTGGCCCTGATCACCGGACCGGCCGGGGTGGGCAAGACCGCACTGGCCCTGCACTGGGCCCACCGCGCCGCGGCGGCGTTTCCCGACGGCCAGCTGTTCGTCGACCTCCAAGGCTGCGCCTCCGCGCCGGCCCTCGACCGGTTCGAGGTCCTGGTCCGGTTCCTGCACGCGCTCGGTGTCCCGGCCACCCGGGTGCCCGCCGATCCGGCCGACGCCGCGGCGCTGTACCGCTCGGTGTTGTCCGATCGGCGGCTCCTCGTCGTGCTCGACAACGCCGCCTCGGCCGAGCAGGTCCGGTGGCTGCTGCCCGGGGGCCCGGGGTGTGCGGTCCTGATCACCAGCAGGCATCGGCTGGCCGGGGTGGAGACCACGCTCGGCGCCACGTCGTTCGTGGTGGACGGACTGTCGGCGGACGACTCCCTCGAACTGCTCACCACGGTCGTCGGCCCGGACCGGATCTCGGCCGACGAGTCCGCGGCCCGGGAACTGGCCAGGCTGTGCACCGGCCTGCCACTGGCCCTGCGGATCGTCGCCGCGAACCTGGTCCTGTGGCCCGAGCAGACCCTGGCCGGCTACGTGGCGGAGCTGGCCGGCGCCGGGCTGGTCGCCCGGCTGGCGGTACCAGGAGACGAGCGGCTCAGTCTTCGCCGGGCTTACGACCTGTCCTACGACACCGTCTCGGCGCCCGCCGCGCAGCTGTTCTGCCTGCTCGGGCTGGTGCCGGCAGCCGACGTCAGCCTGAGCGCGGCGGCGGCCCTCGCGGGGCTGGACACCGGGGCGGCGCGGCGGGTGCTCCGGGAACTCGTCGCCGGTCACCTCGTGCAATCCCGGACCCCCGAGCGGTTCGGGCTGCACGACCTGCTCCGCGACTACGCAGCCGAAAGCGCCGGGGAGCGGCTTTCCGGACCGTGCCGGGACGGGGCACTGCGCAGGCTGTTCGACCACTACCTGCGGACCGCGGACCGCGCGGCGACCGCCCTCTACCCCGACCTGCTGCGGCTTCCGTCCGGCGAGCCACCCGAGCGGCCGTTCGACCGGGCCGAGGCACGGCAGTGGCTGCGGGCCGAGCACGAGAACGTCCTGGCCGTGATCCGCTGGGCGGCCGAGCACGGACCGCTCCCCTACGCCTGGCGGCTGGCGGACGTCCTGCGCGGCTTCTACCACTCGCACCGCCTGGACGCGGAATGGGAGGTCGCGGCGAGCACCGGGCTCACGGCCGCGAAGCAGGCGCACGACCGGCACGCGGTCGGGGCCATGCGGCACAGCCTCGGCGCGCTGGCCTGGAGCCGGGGCGCCTACAGCGTGGCGCTGGCGGAACTCCAAGGGGCCAAGGAGGCCTACCACCTGAGCGGGGCGTGCGACGGCGAGGACTCGGTGCTGCACGCACTCGGCGCCGTCCACCTGGACCTGGGGTTGCTCGACCGGGCGGCCGAACACTTCGCGTCCGCGCTCGCCGCGACCGAGGAGCGGGGCGCCCCGCTCCGCACCGCCAACGGCCTGATCAACCTCGGCGCGGTGCTCATCGAACGGGGCCGCATCGCCGAGGGCATCCGGCACAACGAGCGTGCGCTCGGGATCTGCCGCCGGCTCGGTTCCCCGCACGCGTCCGCCATCGCCCTGTGCAACCTCGGCCACGGCTACCGGGTGACCGGCGCGCTGGACCGTGCGCTCGAGGTCCTCACCGAGGCCCGCGAGATCCTGGCGGAACTGGGTTCGCGCGACGACGAAGCGGATGTACTGGTCCACCTGGCCGCGGTACATCTGGGCTTCGGTGGTTTCGCGGCCGCGCGCTTCTGTGCCCACGAAGCACTGCGTGCCGCACGAGACGCCGGCAACCGCAGGTTCGAAGCCGATGCGTTGTGCGCGCTCGGCGACGTCCACTTCGAGCTGGGCGGGGCGGAATCCGGGTACGGCCACTACCTCGAAGCGCTCCGCCTGGCCAGGAAGATCGGGTACCGCCGGGGCGAGATCGTGGCGGCGCTCGGGCTCTCCGCCGTCGACCGCACGGCAGCGGCCGACTACGCGTCCGTCGCGCTCCGAACCGCCGAACGAGGCGGTTTCGGCCTGCTGACCGCCCAGGCCCGCGTCCACCTCGCGGAAGCACTGCTGGCCGCCGGCGACCCGGCTACGGCCGACGACCACGCGTCGCGAGCGCTCGACCAGCTGCGCGCAAGCGGCCACGTGCTCGGTCAGGCACGCGCGCTCGTCGTGCGGAGCAACATCCGCTCGTGCCGTGCCGACCACACCGGCGCACGAGAAGACTGGCAGGCGGCCGAGACGCTGCTCGAGCTCGGAGGCCCGACGCCGATCGCCGCGGCGCTGCGGGCCCGGTTGTCGACCGACGCCGGCCTCCTGCCCGGATTGCTCACTAAGACGCATTCACTGTGAGCAAGGCGGCGCCGAACGTGGTCGGCCGGTGTCGCGCCGCGCCACCGGCGCGGTCGGTCACGATCAGTCCCGAACCGCGCAGCACGGTGGCGTGCTGACTCGCGCCCGCGGGCGAAATCCCCAGTTCGGCCGCGAGCTCGGTGGTGGAGATCAGGGGTCTGGCGCAGATGGCGTTCAGCACCGCCGCCCGGGTCCGGCCCAGCAGCGCGGTCGCGCTCCGGACGGACGAGACGCCGGTGACCCAGCCGGGACGCCGGTCGATCGGGTAGACGAGCACGGGCTGGCGGCCCGCGTCGAGCAGCGTGACCGGCGACTGCCAGCAGAACAGCGACGGGACGAGCAGGAGACCGCGGCCACCGAGCCGGAGGTCCTGGTCCACCGGGTAGTCGATCTCGAGCACCGGGGAGCGCCACCGCACCCGGTGGTGCAGCGTGCTCAGCAGGGCCTCGACACCGCCGCCGAGCACGATCTCGCCGCGCTGCAGCCGGTCCGCCCGGACCTGTTTCACGATGGCGGGCCAGTAGGGCTGGACCGCGACCGCGAAGTACCGCCGGACGGCGTCGCCGAGTTCGCGCAGGACCTCGAGCTCACCGGCGGCGAGCAACGGCGCCCACGACGGGAGGCGCCGGGAGGCGGCCAGCTCGGTGAGATCGGCGGTGAGCACCGAACGCGGGGTGCTGAGCACGGCGTCGAGCCCCGCTTCCAGGTCGGTCACGCCGGTTACCGGAGTCAGGAAGTCCACCGAATAGCCGCGTGGCGGAGCCAGGGTGAACAGCAGCCCGGCCGATCGATCCAGCCGCCGCCGGACCCGGGACCGCCAGTCACCGAACACCGGCTGTCCGGCCACCCCCTGCAGCCGGTGCAGGCTGAGCAGGGTTTCCCACAGCGGATCCGGCGTGGGCTGGACCCGGGTGCGGGCCAGATCGTCGGTACCGAAATGAACGCGCAGAGTTTTCCGGTGTGCCCCCATGACCGGGAACGATCATGACGTCCGCCATGCGGACGCCATACACGGGCGCATGGCGCGGGCGGACCTGGCTGTCCGCCGCCGCCGGGACAGGTTGCCGGTCGTCGACGGTTTCGGCGGCCCGGTGCTCAGAACAGCGTCGCCGGCCCGACCGGCTCCGGCTCCGGTAACGCGGCCAGTTCGGGTACCAGGGCCCGGACGTCGTCGTGGAAGTGGCGGGCGAGGGCCGGCGCGTCGTTGTTGTCCGGTGTGTGGATGAACACCGTGGGCGAACGGCCGTCGCGCAGCCAGTCCGCGACCACCTCGGTCCACGGTTGCCAGCCCTCGGTCGTCTCCTCGGCCGAGTCGCGGCCCAGGTAGCGGACGATCGGGTGGTCGGTCAGGGCGCGGGTTCGCCGCGGGACGCGGGGCTTCTTCGTCCAGGACTCCTGCTCGGCCTCGGTCACCGGTGGGCTCCCGAAGAACACCGTGGTGTCGAACGGGATCCACTCCGCGTTCACGCCCGCCAGCGTTTCCTCCAGCCGCGAAGCCGCGGCGGGGTCGGTGAAGAACGCCGGGTGCCGCACCTCCACCGCGCGCCGGCGGCCGGGCGGGAGGCGGCGCAGGAAGCGGCCGAGCGCGTCGACGTCCGAAGGGGCGAACGCGCCCGGCAGCTGGGTCCACAGGACCGCTCGGTCGCCGAGGGGTTCGATCGCGTCCAAGAACGCCCGCATCGGCACCTCGACTCCGGCGAACCGGCGCTCGTGGGTGACCAGCTTGGGCACCTTGACCACCAGCCGGAAGTCCGGTCCGATCTGCTCCGCCCACGTCACGACGGTCTCCCGGGCCGGCGTCGCGTAGAACGTGGTGTTGCCTTCGACCGCGTTGCACCAGCCGGCGTACGCGCGCAGGCGCTCCCTGGCCGGGAGTGACGGCGGCAGGAACCGGCCCGGCCACGCCTTGTGGGTCCACATCGCGCAGCCCACATGCAGCCGTTCCACGGACGTCAGCTCCTCTCTTCCCCCGAGAAACTACACATCCGGTGCCACCGCCGCCGCGGTCGCTCGGGGTTGGGAGCCGTGGGCTACCCCACTTCGCGGCCGGCTTCGCCGGGCGATGCGTCGAGGGCCGGGATGTGCAGCCAGGCGCGGGTCGTCGTCTCTTTCACGGCGGCGAAGACCGACGTGTAACTGCCGGGATCGCCGAGCTGGATGTGGCGGATGACCTCTTCGTAGAACCAGTTCGACGTGATGACCGCGATGTCCCCGTCCGAGATCGACAGGGCGTCCTTGACCGCACGGGAATCGAGGAGCCGGAACGTGTGGATGATCGACGATCCGGTGAAGCCGTACGCGTCGCGGGTGATCTCGCCCGCGTGCAGCGCCATCCGCAGCCGGATCTGCTCCTCGGCGATGTGGGCGCTGTTGTGCGCGAACAGGTTCCTCGCGAGTTCCTGCGGCACTCGTTCGCCGAAGACGGCTTTCGGGTACGCCCCCGGTGCCAGCACGAGCACCCCGTCGCCGAGGTCGCTGCGGTGGCAGCCCTGCCACTGGACACCCGACGCCGTCAGCGCCTCCTCGACCGCCTGGTACAGCCCGGATCGGACGATGACCCGGTGGAGGTTGGTCCGTTCGGGAGCGTTGAAGCGTTCCACGTCGACGGCGAGGATCGTGTAGTGGATGGCGTCCGCGAAGGCTTTGATCCGGTGCTCGTCGGCCCACCGGGGGGCCGGGGTCTTCCTGTTCGGCATCTGTTCTCCTGGGTTGGCGTGGGTGGGGTGGCCGGTCAAGATCCCGGCGGCCCGGACAGCAGCATGGTCGTGACGTTGAACGGCGTGGACAGCATTCGCTGGCTCAGCATCAGGTCCGCGACGCGCTGGAGGTCGCCGAGGTCCAGGTAGGCGGGGTAGCTGCCGACGCGGACCTCCCGGGCGGTGCCGGCGTCGATGCCGAGGTACTGCTGGAAGATCTGCTCGCGGACATCGCGGTTCTGCACGTCGCTGACGCCGCGGCCCAGTGCCAGCTGGAAAGCGCTGATGACCTCCGGCCGGCTCTCCGCGAAACTCGCCGGGGCGACCCAGCCGGACATGGGGATGGCGAAGTTGAGGTCGAGCCCGAGATCGAGCAGCTGAACCGCGCCGGCTCCGGCAGCCGTCGTGACGAACGGTTCGGCGAGGACGGCGCCGTCGAGTTCGCCGCGCTGCATCGCCGGCACCATCGCCCGCATGTCCATGGTCTGCCAGTCGATGTCGGCCGGATCTCCGCCGGCCTGCCGGATCTCCGAGATCGCGAGCAGGTCGGAGATCGATCCGCGGCTGGTGACCCCGATCCTCTTGTGCGCGGCCTGGTCGGGCCGGGTGAAGGAGCGGTTCGGGGCGCCGACGAGCATCAGGTGGCCGGGTTTTGCGACATAAGCCGGCGCGATCACCTTCAGGTCGGCCGCGTGGGTGGCCTGCGCCATGAACATCCCCGGATAACTGCTGAAGGCGATGTCGATCCGGCCCGTCTGCAGCCCGTGGACCGCCTCCGGGCCGCTGGCGACGGTGACGACCTGGACGTCCAAGCCGGCCGAGCGGAAGTACGCCTGGTCGACGGATCGGTAGAAGGCCGCGACGTCGACGAGGGGCAGTACGCCCACGCGGACGGCGATCGGCGGCGGCGCCGCCGGTTGCCCGGACCCGCGGTACCAGTAGAAGCCGCCCACGACCGCCGACAACGCCATCACCACCGCCAGGACGACCGCGGTGGTCTGCTGCCGGTGCTTGCGGCGGCTCCGTCCGTGGCCCGCGGCGAAGCCGGTCCAGGCTTCGCCGCGGCGTCCGGCTTTCGGCCGCAGCGCCGGGACCGCCGCGTCCGGGCCGTGGCCGCTGATGGCGAGGAGCCCCCGGCCACCGGGCCGGCGCCGACGCGCGGCGTGGTCGGCTCCGCTGCCACTCCGTTCCGGCGGCGCGCAGCTCAGCGCGCGACGAAGATCCGCCAGGCGCCGGTCGAGTTCGATGTCGTCGATCTCGACGGCCCGTCGGCCGAACCATCCGAGAACCATGCTGCCCGCTCCTTCACTCGTTCTGTACATTGCCCGGCTCACCTCGATCTCAGTGGTGCGCGGTGCCGAGAGCCCGCCGGAGCTTTTCCCGACCTTTCTTGTATCGGCGCTGAGCCATCCGGACGCTGATGCGCAAGATCTGCGCCGCTTCCTGGAGGGAACGTTCGTTCAAGCAGACCAGCGTCACGATTTCCCGCAGATCTTCGGGCAGCGCGCGAAGTGCGTCGAAGGCGTCGATGATCTCGGCGCGCCGGTCCGCGAAATCCTCTTCCCGCAGGGTCTGCACGGTGATCAGGCTCTCCGCGGGCAGCAGCACCTCCCGGCGGTTCGCCCGCGACTGGTCGATCAGGAGGTTGCGGGCGATCGTCAGCGCCACCGGAACCAGGTCGGCCGCCTCGGCGCCGGGGTTGCGGTCCAGGTGGTGGCGCAGCCGCAGGACCGTTTCGGTGACGATGTCATCCGGGTCCACGTACCGCGTGCGTGCCCGCGCATATCTCCCGACCTGCGGACCGACGAGCTCGAAAAGTTCGGAGAGATACGGCCTCCCTTGATCGGCGGACAGGATTTCCCAGTCACTGGTCACACTCACTCGCCTTCGATGAGCCGCTGGCCGAGCCGGCGACGCGCGGTCCGGAATTGCTCCGGACCGCGCGAGTGCACCCGCGGACCATGCGCTTCACAGGTGATTCCTGATCAGTGGCGTCGACGCTCATGACCAGGAAGACGACCCGATCAAGCCACCGCGACAGGAATCACTCGATCGGCCTACATCAATTTCGTGACGGACCATCAATCCATTGACGGATCATGGAGTGGTCCTTCAGCGGCCGACGTAACGACGTTGGCCGCGCCCGCGCCCATCCACCACCACGTCGACGAACACCAGCAGCTGCCGCAGGCGCTTTCCCGCCGTCCAAGACCCAAGCGTCGTCATGCCGGGTCTTCCGCGCCGATCGGTTCCACGGCGGTGCTGGTTTCGATTCACATCCGATGCAAGTCGGCCAGGGCGTCAACGAATGACGACGGCAGCGGCTCGCCGCACGCCGGCAATCCCCGCCAGCCCGGACCGGCCGGGCGGACCGGGACCCCCTCGGCGTGCAGGGTGCGCAGGGCCCGCACGTCCGCCGACGGCGACGTCATCGACCACACCACCACGGCACTCGGCGCGAACCGGCCGCACACCGCCCGCAGGACGTCGAGCGGTACCAGGCCGCCCAGGAACATCGCGGGCGCGCCGTCGTCGCCCAGTGCCGCGCAGAGCATCTTCACCGGCAGGTCGTGGCGCTCGGCCGGCCCGCAGACGAACAGCACGGGCCCCCGGCCGGACCGCGCGGGAGCCGGTGCCCGCAACCGGTCCAGCGCGGCCGAAGCCGCGGCGGCGAGCGCCCACTCCGCGGCCATCGCGGCGCGGTCGCCCGCTTTCGCCCAGCGTTGCCCGATGTCCCGCAGGACCGGCGCGACGACCTCGGTCCACGACTTCGCCACGCCGAGGCTGCCGAGGGCGTCGTCGACCAGGTCGCCCAGGGTGGCCAGGTCGAGCCGTTCGGCGGATTCGGCGATCCGCAGCCGCCGGAGGTCGACGGTCGTCTCCGCCGCCGACCGGGACAGCACCAGCCGGGCGGCTTCACCCGCCCGCGTGCCCTGCACCTGGAGCGCCCGCATCCGCCGCAGCCGATCGAGGTCGCCGGGCAGGTACCGGCGGCGGCCGTTCTTCTCGCGCCCGGACGCACCGATGCCGTAGCGTTGTTCCCACGTCCGGAGCGTCACCTGCGAAACGCCGAGGATGCGGGCGACCTCGTTCGAGCTGAGCGATCGCGGCTCGGGTGTTCTGCTCACTCGGTCTCCCGGGCGCCGGCTGCAACGATTGTGCAACCGTACCCGTGCGAGCCCGAAATACCCCGCCGGAAGCGCGCCACCGATCCACGGGCGATGCAAAGGCGGCGACCGGGAGGCCGGGCGACCGGCACGGCGAAGGTCTCGCCCGAGTACCTGGGCGATACCTACCGGCGGCTCAACCGGCCCGCGGACGCCACCTCCCGCTCCGCGGGGCAGAGGAGGCGGACCTCTTTCCCTTGGCCAGGTGGGTGCGTTCCCGCTCGATTTCCTTCATCACAGCCGATTGAGTGGCCTCGGAGCCGAATGACCGGCCTGAGATCGTCGGCGGCTCCCGCGCTGTGACACCGTGTCGGTAAATCTGCGGGACCGGTCCCACCGGGAATTGGCCATTCTGTACCGATGGGGAGAACAGGGCCGCTCGGATTTCTCGGCGCCGACGTACTGGTCAAGCTGCTCGGGGCGCTTTGCCTCCGGCCCCGGCTCGGCGACCGGCCGCGGAAACTCGACGAACAATGCCACTGGGGCGACTACCAGGACGAGCGGTCCGAACGGCGGGGCCTGCCCATGGTGTGCCTCGTCCGGCCGCCCGAAAACGGGGATGTGCTCGCCGCCGTCGCGGAACGGCTCAAGACCGCGAAGCCGCAGGGGAGCATCCGGTACGCGCGGCCGGAGCTCTCCCGGTACGAAGGGCGGGACGCAACCGGTCCCGCGACCGTCGGCTCCGTCACCGTCGTGCGGGACATTCTGCGGGATGCCCGGAAACAGCTCGGCGACAGCGCGACCGCGCACACCAGCCGGGTGCCCTTTCCGCTGTTCGACCTCGTCTACTGGCTGATGCTGCAGGACTACGACGGCCGCGACGATCCCGACGGGGTGCTGCGGCGGGCCATCCGGCGGATCAGCCTCGCCGAGCGGTTCAGCTCCTCCGCCGAGGAGACCGTCAAGCAGCTGCCCGAGAACCAGGGCATCTGGAAGGTCTTCTCGCTCCTGGTGCGCGGGCTGACGCTGCTGACGTTCCGGATCGCCGTCACCGGGCGGGTTCCGGTGCTCTCCGGGCGGTACCGCTGGTTCCTGCGGCAACCGCACCTGGCCCCCGAAATGTCCGGCAGCTTCGTCCGGTTCGCCCGGCGGCTCACCGACGGGCAATGGCAGGAAGAGGCCCCCGAGTACGTCTGCCGCCTGCTGCTCAACGCCTTCCTCGAAGACCTGCGGCGCGCGTACCGGCTGCGGCCGTGGCGGGTGTGGCGGCGGCGCCGGATGACCTACCCCGTGCTGCTGCTGGACGAGGTGAGCGTCGGCAACGGCGGCTACCGGCTGATGGAACTGGTCAACTCCGTCCGCAACCAGGTCGGGCGGTTCGACCCGCTGCTGGTGATCAGCGCCAGCCCCGCGCCGCCGCCCGAGCTGGAACAGTCGCCGCACCGGCCGCAGTTCCAGGCCGCGCAGGCGCGCGCCGCGTACGTGGCCTGGCAGAACCAGCTCGAACGCGACCGGCGGGAACGCCGGCCGACCGCCTGGTACCTGCCCATCGGCGTCCGGCCGCCGTCGGACGACGACGAGCCGAAGGTCCGGCAGATGCTGCAGACCCTCGGCAGCGACTACCGGTTCCGCCGGCAGGTGCGGCCGCCGTGGTGGGCGAGCCGGTGGACGCGGATCGGGGTGCCGGTCCTCGTCGTCGCGCTGGTCGCCGGGTTCGTCGCCTACCGCACCCAGGACACCTACGCCCAGCACTGCGGCTCCGACAACCCGTGGCTGACCTGGACCGGCAGCGAATGCGTCGGCACCACGGACGGCTCCCAGGACGTCTTCCAGCCGTCGGACGCGACGATCCGGCAGGTCGAGGCGGTCGTACTGGACCAGAACCACCGCGCGGAGCGGCTGCACGAAGCCCACCCGGAGCGGCCGTACATCACGCTGGTCGTCCTCGAGGCGCTGACGTCGTCCAACAACGTCGCGGAGGGGCTGACCACCGAACGGGAGTCGCTGGAAGGGTTCGCCGTCGCCCAGCTGCGGCAGCTGAACGCGCCGGGCTCGGCCGACCCGATCGTCCGGCTGCTCATCGCCAACGCCGGCCGCAACATGCGCGAAGGCGTGCGGGTGGCCAACCAGCTGCGGCAGCAGGCCCAGCAGGACAGCAGCATCGTCGGCGTCGTCGGGCTGGACATCAGCAGCGAGCCGACCCAGCGGACCATCGCCGCGCTGACCAACGCCGGGCTGCCGATGGTCGCCTCGACGCTGTCCGCCGATCCGCTGGCCGACCTGAACCCGATGTACTTCCAGGTGACCCCGCAGAACCGGCGCGAGGCCGCGGTGGCGGCCGGGTTCGCCGAGCAGCTGCCGGGCCCGAAGGTGGTCCGCGTCTACTACTCCGACGACGACGCCGACGTCTACAGCACCAATCTGCGCGACGACGTCCTGAAGTCGTTCCGGGACAAGGGTTTCCAGGCCGAAGGGCGGGCGTTCACCCCGGACGGCGGCCTCGGCGGGCCGCCTTCGCACGTCCGTTACGGCGAGACGCTGCTGGGCAACGCCGGCGCGGCGGGCCGCGACACCTGTTCCTACGACGGCATGGCGTTCTTCGCCGGCCGGGGTGTGCCCGACTTCGGCCAGTTCCTCGGCAGCGCCGCGCAGTGCGGCAGCCGGGCCACGGTGATCGGCGACGACGACGTCACGCGGTTTGTCGCCGACCAGGGCGAACGCCGGCGCAACCGCGCACTGCCCTACTACTACCTGTCGTTCGCCACCGCGCCGGTCAACGAGCCGGGCGGCGTGGCCCTCGACTTCTACAAGACGCTGGACGAGACGCTGTTCCCGTTCGAACGGACGCCGGAGGGCCGCTCGTACGACGGCCACGCCGCCCTGGCCTACGACGCCGCCCAGGTGATGATCGTCGCGGCGGCGTACCTGCGCGAGACGGCGGCCGAGATCCCGGTGACGCCGGGGGCGATCTGGCGCGAGATCACCGCCATCCACACGTCGCGCCCGGGTACCGAGCAGGTCAACAAGTACCTCGAGGGTGTCACCGGCACCATCGACTTCGGCGGCGACATCAGCCGGAACGTGCCCCAGAACAAGCCGGTCGCGGTGATGGGCGTGGCGGGCGGCGAAGTCGACAAGTCGGTGCACGGCTTCTGCGGCGCCGCCGACGGCCCGACGTCCGACACCTGGTGCCCGCCCGACCCGTAGGAGCCGGAGCCTCGGGACGGTGGCCAAACCCGGCAAGGTGAGCAAAACTCACCTTTATGCCCGAACTGAGAGTTTTCAGCGTCCTTGCCCGGATCGGGCTCACCTGCTACGCGGCCGTGCACCTGCTCGTCGCGTGGCTGGCCGCCCAGGTCGCGCTGGGCGACAACGAGCGCGCGGACAAGGCGGGCGCGCTGCAGATCGTCGCGTCCGAAGGCGGCGCGTGGCTGCTCTGGCTGATCGCGGCCGGCACCGGGGTGCTGGCCCTGTGGCAGCTCGCCGAGGCGATCGCCGGCCATCGGCACGTCGCGGCCCGGCGGCGCTGGGTGCGGCGGGCGATCAGCGGCGTCGAAGTGGTGCTGTACGGCCTCGTCGGCTACAGCGCCGGCAAGACGGCGATGGGCGCGTCCGGCAAGGCCGGCTCGGTGGTGGCGAGCGTGCTGAACCGGCCGTGGGGCGCGGTCGCCGTGGTCGCGGCCGGTGTCCTGGTCATCGTGGTCGCGGCGTGGCTCGCCTACCGAGGGGCCCGGAAGAAGTTCCTGCACGACCTCGACTTCGGCGGCGCCTCCCCCACCGTGCGGCTGTCGACCACCCGCCTCGGCCAGATCGGCTGGTGCGCGGTGGGCGTGCTCTACGCGACGGTGGGGGCGATGTTCGTCCTGGCCGCGGTCCGCTACGACCCGGCGAAGGCGGGCGGCCTGGATCCGGCGTTGAAGACGCTGGCCGTGCAGCCCTACGGGCAGGCGTTGCTGCTGGCCCTGGCGGCGGGGATCGCGGTGTTCGGCGTGTTCGCGCTGCTGGAGGCCCGGTTCCGCAAGCTGTGACGCGCGGGTCAGCCGCCGTCGTGGGGGCGGGTCAGGCCCAGATGATCACCGCCCGAGGCGGCCGGGCTACCGGTGCAGGTGCTGCGTCCAGTCCTCGGGCACCCGCCCGGCCGGCCCGGGCACGGCCTGGCTGAGCGGCCGGTGTTCGGGGGCGGCGAGCGCGGGGCCGGATTCGTACAGCACCTCGTCGCTGTAGTCCCAGAACCACTCTTCGCCGGGCTCGAAGCTGCGCGCCAGCCGGTGTCCCGTGGCGGCGGCGTGGCCGCTGGCGTGCTGGGCGGGCGAGGAGTCGCAGCACCCGATGTGCCCGCATTCGGCGCAGCGGCGCAGGTGGAACCACCAGCCCGGCGGGTTCGCGGTGTCGCAGTCCGCGCAGCCGGTGCCGCTCGGCGGGACCGCGGGGTTGATGCCTTCCATGCGAACTCCTCCGCTCGCCCGGGTGATCGACGTGTCCACCTTATGCGGGACGGCGGTGGAGCCGCAGCCCTCCCCGCCCGCCGGACCGCGGGGGCCGGCCGGCGTAGATGGACGGACGACACGCGTACCCGGGCGGACGACACGGCGGCTATGGGCCGGTCGAATATTTGTCGATTCTTTCGATTTTTCGATCGCTTCGACAATCAAATCGAGAAGCTCGTCATAGGAAGCGTTGACGGGCGGAATCGGCCATGTTGGAATATCACCACCAATGGGCATGAGAGGTATCCGTCATGACTTCCCGAGCAACGAAGCTCCGGTCCGTCCTGCTCGCCGCCGCGCTCGCCGTCACGGCGACCGTGTCCGGGGTGAATCCGGCCGCCGCCGCCGAGCAGCTGAACGCTTCGCAGATCGTCGCCGACATGGGCGCCGGGTGGAACCTGGGGAACCAGCTGGAAGCCAACGCCAACGGCGTGCCCGGCGAAACCGCCTGGGGGCTGCCCGCCGTGACCCAGGCGCTCATCGACAAGGTCAAGGCCGCGGGGTTCAAAACCGTCCGGATCCCCGTCTCCTACCTGAACTACATCGGCGCCGGCCCGGGCTACCAGATCAACGCGGCCTGGCTGAACCGGATCCAGCAGGTCGTCGACTACGCCTACAAGCGCGGCCTGTACGTGCTGATCAACATGCACGGCGACGGGTACAAATCCATCAACGGCGCCTGGCTGATCTGCGATGCCGGCGACCAGGCCACCATCAAGGCCAAGTACCAGAAGGTGTGGCAGCAGGTCGCCACCCGGTTCGCCGGCTACGACCAGCACCTGGTCATGGAGGCCATGAACGAGGAGTTCGACGGCCAGTACGGCACCCCGACCCAGCCGTGCTACTCGAACATCAACGCCTACAACCAGATCTTCGTCGACACCGTGCGCAAGACCGGCGGGAACAACACCGCGCGCTGGCTGCTCGTCGCCGGGTGGAACACCAACATCGACTACACCACCGGGAACTACGGTTTCGTGGTGCCGTCCGACCAGTTCCGTTCCCCGTCGATTCCCGCCGCCGAAAAACGGATCATGATTTCCGTCCACTACTACAGCCCGTGGGACTTCGCCGGCGAAGAAAACGGCACCATCACCCAGTGGGGCCGGGGCGCGACCAATCCGGCGAAGAAGTCGACCTGGGGCCAGGAAGACTACCTCGACGCCCAGCTGAAACTGGTGCGCGACACCTTCGTCTCGAAGGGGTATCCGGCCGTCGTCGGGGAGTACGGGTCCATCGACAAGTCGGCGTTCGATTCCTCGAACAACCGGTACCGGGCCGACTTCGCGCGGGCCGTGGTGTCGACGGCCAAGAAGTACGGCGCCGCCACCGTCTACTGGGACAACGGCAACAACGGCCAGTACGGCTTCGGCTTGTTCGACCGGCGGTCCTCCGCGGTGACCCACCAGGGCGTCATCGACGCCATCATGGGCGGCCTCGCCAGTCGATGACCACCGGCCGCAGCCGGGTGCGGATCCGGCGGGCAGGAAGAACGGGCAGGTGCGCCGAGGGGGGAGGAGGCGCACCTGCCCGCAGGTGTGACGCTAGCGGACTGTCCGGCACTTCGCCGATCGAGGGTGGGAAGACAACCCCTCAGCCACAGGTCTTGCCGTTCACCGCGAAGGCCGCCGGACGGTCGTTGGTGCCCGTGTAGCTGCCGTTGAAGCCGATCGAGACCGACTTGCCCGGCGCCACCGCCGCGTTCCAGGACAGGGCCGTGGCGGTGACGTCCGCCCCGGACTGCGCCCACGTCGCCGACCAGCCCTGGGTCACCTTCTGGTTGCCCGGGAACCCGAACTTCAGCGTCCAGCCCTGCCACGCCGTCGTCCCGGAGTTGGTCAGCGTGACGTAGGCGGTGAAGCCGCCGGACCACGAGTTCGCCGTGTAGGTCACCGAGCAGCCGCCGCCCGAGCTGTCCGGCAGCGTCGTGAACTGCGTCGACGCCGAGTCGGACCCGGTCAGGCCGGCGCCGTTGCGGGCCACCACGACCAGCGAGTACGCGGTCGAGGGCGTCAGGCCGGTCAGGGTCGCGGACGTCCCGGTCACGGTGGCGAGGACCTTGCGGGTCGTGCCGGTCACGCTGACGACGTCGTAGTTCTTGATCCCGCTCTCCGCGTCCGAGGACGCGGTCCAGGTGACCGTCGCGCCGGTGGCGGAGACCGCGGACACGACGGGCTTGCCCGCCGCGGCCGGGGCGGTCGTGTCGGCCGCGGACGGCGACTTCTCCGCCGTCCAGTTCGCCAGCCAGGCCAGCGCCGAGTTCCAGTTGATGGCGACCTCGTTCACCGAGTACGCCTGGATGTCGTCGACGAAGCAGCGCTGGGGCGCGCAGCCGGCGAGCAACCGGGCCGCGGTCGGGTCCTGCAGGCCGCTGTTGGGCCCGCCGGACAGCGCCCCGGGCGGCGCGGTCGGCAGCGACGGGTCGAGCTGGTGCGCCCAGAACCGGTGGTGCACGTTCTGCACGGCCTGGTCACCGTGGCCGGCGACGTAGGAGTAGTTCGCCGGGTTCCGGCCCAGCAGGTAGTCCATGGCCTGGAACGCGCCGTCGCGGTACTTGTCCTGCTTGGTGAAGTCGTAGGCCAGGGCGAGCACGACGCCGTTGTTGGCCACCAGGCCGTTGGATCCCCACTCGTACGTGCCGTCGGCCGTGCGGTAGGGCGCGGGGTAGCCCATGCCCGCCATCTGGGCGAGGTGGCTGTCGGCGGTCGTCGTGATCGCCGTCTTGATCGCCGCGACGTCCGCCGACGGCAGGTCGTTCGGCACCAGCGCGAGGGTGATGTCGCCGAGCGCGCCCGTCGAGCCCCAGTCGAAGCCGTGGGTGTTGAAGCTGACGCCCCGGTAGAGCGCGGAACCGGTGACGTCGGTGCGGTACGCGCTCTTCGCCGTCGTCGCGAACAGCTCGGCGGCCGCCCAGTAGAACTCGTCGGTCACGGTGTTGTCGCTGTAGGTCCCGCCGCCGGTGCCGTCGTTCGGGTCGGCGAGCACGTTCGGGTTGGCCTTCGCCGCGGCGTAGGCCTTCTCGGCCGCCGCCAGCAGCTTCGTCGAGTACGCCGGGTCGATCGTCTTCCAGAGCCGGGACGCCTGCGCCGCGACCGCGGCCATGTTGAGCGTGGCCGCCGTGCTCGGCGGGGAGAGCCGGCGCGGCTGGCTGTCCAGTTCGGGCCGGGTGGGCAGCGCGGTCCACGCCGCGTCGTGGATCTTGTGGTGCACCATGCCCGCGTTCGGCTTGCCGTCCGGGACCTGCATGGAGAGCAGGAAGTCGACCTCCCAGCGGGCCTCGTCGAGGATGTCGGGGACGCCGTTGGCCCGCTCCGGGATGGCCAGCTTGCCGTCGCCCAGCGCGCTCGCGTCACCCAGCTTCAGGGCGCGCTCGTACTCGTCGAGCAGCTCCCAGGTCGCGATGCCGCCGTTGACGACGTACTTGCCGTGGTCGCCCGCGTCGTACCAGCCGCCGCGGACGTCGAGGGTGTAGCCGCAGTTCAGGTCCGACCGGCAGGGGACGTTGTTGTCGCCCTGGTTCGGCGCGACGTTGACGTGGCCGGCGGGACGCGCGTAGGTGGCCCCCACGTACTGGGCGTCGATCGCGATCCCGCTGCGCTGGTGGTAGAAGAAGGCCAGCGCGTCGTAGCGCAGCTTCTTCAGCCCGTCCGCGGCGATGTCGAACGGGAAGCTCGTCTCGGTGCCGACGGCGAGGGTGTACCCGGTGCCCGCGGTGTCGTAGGCGGAGAAGTCGATGTCGTGCACGCTCTCGCCGGAGGCGCTGTCCGCGCCGCGGGGCCGGGTCTGGCCGGTGGTCACCGCGGTGCCGGCGGAGTTGCGCAACGTCCACGTCACCGGCGTCGTGGAACTGCTGATGACCGTGGCGTGCTTGGGCAGACCGGGGGTGTAACTTTCCTGGTTCACCCGGATGCCGCTGGTGGGCGGCAGGCCGCCGGGCGGGATCACGCCGCCGATCAGCGAGATGTTGTCCAGGCAGACGGTGTTGTTCGCGGCCTGCCCGCCGAACCAGAAGGCCAGCTGGCCGTTGCCGGCGGCCGGGAAGTCCAAAGTGGACGTGAAGGTGACGGTGAAGTGCTGGGTCGCCGGCGTGACCGTGAGGTCGGTGCGGGAGATCTGCCGGTAGGGCGAGACGGCCTCGCCCGCGACCGCGGAGATCTGCTGGCTGGTCGTCGCGTGGGCGTCGAACGTCAGCGTGTACTGCTGACCGGCCTCGAAGGGGACGCCGTTCTGGCCGGCCAGCGCGTCGTAGCCGTTGGCCGTGCCGCCGGTGACGTCGGTGCAGAACTCCCCGCCGGTCACGCGGCCGGTGGTCCCGGACCCGGCCCACCAGGGGTCGAGGGTGCCGCCGGCGAACGTGCCGTTGAGCAGCCGCTCGTAGTCCGCGGCGGAGGCGGGCACGGAGCCCGCTGTCAGCCCGAGCGCCGTCACCGCCAGTAACACCAAGCCAGCCCGGATTTTCCTTGCCCGCATTCGCCATCTCCTCGTCGTCGAGCCAGGCGGAAGTGGGAGCGCTCCCAGACAGGGGACTGTAATCATGCGCGAGCGCGTTTGGCAATGACCCGTGACGGGAGGCTGGACGGAGCTCTTGGCTTCCTCTATACATACCTGAGCCACCGGGTCACAGGCCGAAACTTTCGGAAAGTCCTACGACAGCCAGCGCGGGCAAAAGTGTTAACGCTAACTTCCGCCCGCCGTCCGGAAAGGGGCGACGATGCCCGCTCGAACCCGTTCACGGATCCCGCACTTGTTCACCGCGGCGGCCGCCGCGCTCTCGTTGTCCGCCGCGGTTCCGGCCGCCGCCGTCGCCGCGCCCGGGAGCCCGGCGGTGACCCCGCCACTGGGCTGGAACAGCTGGAACAGCTTCGGCTGCAACGTCAGCGAGACCACCATCCACCAGGCCGCCGACGCGATGGTCTCCTCCGGCATGCGCGACGCGGGCTACCAGTACGTCGTGGTCGACGACTGCTGGTTCGACCCGCAGCGCGACAGCCAGGGCAACCTGCGCGGCAACGCCTCGAAGTTTCCCAGCGGCATGAAGGCCCTCGGCGACTACATCCACGCCCGTGGCCTGAAGTTCGGCATCTACCAGGTCCCCACCGACCGCACCTGCGCCCAGCGCGGCGGCACCTACCCCGGCTCCACCGGCAGCCAGGGCCACGAAACCCAGGACGCCCGCACGTTCGCCTCCTGGGGCGTCGACTACCTCAAGTACGACTGGTGCTCCTCCGCCGGCACCCGCGACGAGCAGGTCAGCCGCTTCGGCCTGATGCGCGACGCCCTGCGCGCCACCGGACGGCCGATCGTCTACAGCATCAACCCCAACAGCTACCACGCCACCACCGGCGACAAGTACGACTGGGGCCAGGTCGCCGACCTGTGGCGCACCACCGAAGACCTGCTCGACATCTGGCAGAACGGCAACACCAACAGCTACCCGATGGGCGTCGGCAACGTCCTCGACGTCACCGCCCCGCTGGCCGCGCAGGCCGGTCCCGGGCACTGGAACGACCCGGACATGCTCGTCGTCGGCCGCCCGGGCCTGTCGCTGACCGAATCCCGCGCCCACTTCGCCCTCTGGGCCCTGATGGCGGCCCCGCTGATGGCGGGCAACGACATCCGCACGATGTCCGCGGACATCAGCGCGGTCCTGCGCAACCCCCGGCTGCTGGCCGTCAACCAGGACAGCCTGGGTGCCGGCGGCCGCCGGGTCCGCGACGACGGCAACGTCGAGGTCTTCGCCAAGCCGCTGTCCGACGGGTCCGTCGCCGTCGGCCTGTTCAACCGCGGCAGCGGCACGACGACCATCAGCACCACCGCGGCGCAGATCGGGCTCGGCGGGACGTCGTTCACCCTGACCGACCTGTGGACCGGCGGCACGTCCGCCACGAGCGGCGCGATCAGCGCGAGCGTGCCCGCCCACGGCGTCGCCGCCTACCGCGTCTCCGGCGGGACCCCGCTCGCCGCCACGACGTCACGGCTGCGCGGCACCGGCTCGAACCGCTGCCTCGACGTCGACAACGCGTCCACCGCGTCCGGCGCGGGCACGCTGATCTGGGACTGCCAGACCGCCGCCAACCAGCTCTGGACCACCTGGGCGAACGGCGAGATCCGCGTCTTCGGCGACAAGTGCCTCGACGGCGCGGCCAGCGGCGCGCGGGTGCTCAGCCGCTCGTGCACCGGGCAGAACAACCAGCAGTGGACGCTGGGCTCGGACGGCACGATCCGCAATGTCCAATCAGGACTGTGCCTCGACGTCGAAGGGGCCGCGACCGCCAACGGGACCCACGCGATCCTGTGGTCCTGCAACGGACAGGCGAACCAGAAGTGGAGCCGCGCCTGACTCCACCTGACCGGGGGACACGGGAACGGTAACGCGCGGGCGGTAACGGAGCGATAACGGGATACGGACCGTCCGACACCAGGAGAACCTTCCCGTGGAAACACCGTGCCGAGGCCCCATCGACGTCACCCGGGTCAGCGGGTTCGACACCGGCACCGCCGACCCCGACGACCTCCGCCGCGCCGTCACCGCGTCGCCCGGCTACACCCGCGCCGCCACCGAACAACAGGCGGCGGTGCTGGACATCGTGCTCCGGGTGGGCACCACGTCCCGCCCGGAGCGGAGGCGCCGCCGCGGGGTCGTCGGGCGGCTGCTCGGCCGCCGCTGACCCCGCGAACGGCGAAAGCCGCGACCGATGAAATCGGTCGCGGCTTTCGGTTGCGCCGGGCGGGACCGGCTCACCACGTCTTTCCGGTGGCCGGTCCCACCCGTGCCGGCGTCGGCACCAGGGTCGTCGCGTGCCCGGGACGGGGAACCGGAGTGTGCAGCTCGCTCCCGGTTCCGGGCCCACCGCACGACATCGGGCGCGGCGCCGGACTCCGCGCCTCAGCCGGCTTCCGCACACACAACGGGCGGCCGTGGCGCGGGGTCAGTGACCCTGGCTGGTGCCACCGTCGGCGAGGCCACCCGAGGCGCAGTTGTACGGCGACTCGCCCTCGGCCTCGTGCTCGCCCGGCGACAGGATCGGCACGCCGATGCCGTTGAGCGAGTCGTGGATCGGCACCTGGACACCGAGCACGTTGATGTCGTTCTCGCACACGCCGAGCACGGCGTTGACGTTGTGCAGCACGTCGGTGTTGTTCAGGTTCAGCAGGCCGAGCTGGCCGGTGTGACCACTGTGGTGGTCGTGGTCGTCCGGCGTGCCGGCGGCCGCGACGCCCCCGGCCAGGAAAGCGCCGGCGGCCATGGCGGCCGTGACGAAACCAACCTTCTTCAGCATTTGTTCTCCTCGTTCGTTCGGTACATCGTGTTCGGTGCATCGGACAGGACGGGCGGCGAGGTGTGTGTTCTCCGTCCCGCGTGAGGGAAACGTACTGAAAGAATGGGATCGGATCCACTTCGCACCACCATCGGGTGCGCGCCGGAAGCCGCTGACCGGCGATGATTGACCCGATCGGGTCAGCCGGGTTTGACGGCGGGAAGCCGTTTCGCCGGAAACGCGACTCATTCGCACACTCGTTCACGGTGCAACCACCCGAAGAATCACGCCGGAATGGCGGGGGAAGCCCTAGGATCGGACACACGGAACTCGTTCCCCTGACCCCGGGAACGGGTATCCGGCTGGTGAACCGGCGAGGTGTGGACCCCTCAGCCAAGCCCGCAGCCGGGCGACGGACGACCTCGCCGGTTCCCAGCCGCTCCCCGGGCATCCGGCAGGTGGCCGCCCAGCACCGCGCGGACCACGCGTTCGGCGTCCTCATCGGACAGTGCGGGCCCGGTACCGCTCCCGGCGGCCACGACGACCGCGGCCACGTCACGGAGCTTGACGTTGCTCAGCTGCGACACGGCGACCAGCACGCCGAACGCCTCGGCGGCGGAGCAGCCGCGCAGGAGCATCACCATGCCCTTGGCCTGCTCGATCACCGGCCGGGAGGACAGCGCCGCGCGCAGCTGCGCGTTTTCGACCGCCGGGTCGACGTCACCGGCCACGGTCGCGCTCCCCCGTTGTGCTCCGCCCAGCGCAAAGCCGCCGCACGGAAAACGCTTCCGTGCGGCGGCTTCCCACCGGGTCGATCGGTCAGTGACCCTGGGCCGTCCCACCGTCGGCGATGCTGCCGCTGGCGCAGTTGGACGGCGTCGAGCCTTCGGCCTCGCTCGCCCCCGGCGACATGATCGGGACGTCGATGCCTTCGGCGACGTCGTGCAGCGGGACCTGCACCCCGAGCACGTTGATGGTGTTGTCGCAGACGGCGCCGACCAGGTTGACGTTGTGCAGGACGTCGAGGCTCTGCACGTTGGCCAGGCCGAACTGCTCGCTCTGGTCGATCGGGTAGCTGTCGACGGTGGCCGCGGAGGCCGCGCCGCCGAACCCGGCCAGGCCGGCGGCCAGGGCGGTCGCGACGAATCCGAGCTGCTTGATCACGGGAAAGAACTCCTCAACTGCCCCGCCCCGGCAAGGGGCGGCACTTCACGGTGCGAGCTGGAGCCGCACCCATTCCGGAAATCGTTTCTTTCCGCCGGAGCGGAAAGCTCACTCGCCCTGGCTGGTGCCGCCGTCGGCGAGCCCGCTGGCGGCGCAGTTGTACGGCGACTCGCCCTCGGCCTCGCTGGCGCCCGGCGACAGGATCGGCACGCCGATGCCGTTGAGCGAGTCGTGGATCGGCACCTGGACGCCGAGCACGTTGATGTCGTTGCCACACAGGCCGAGCGTCGCCTGGACGTTGTGCAGCGCATCGGTGTTGTTCAGGTTCACCAGGCCGACCTGACCGGTGTGGTCGTAGCCGTAGTGGCCGTGGTGGTGGCCCTCCTCGTCCGGCGTCCCGGCGGCCGCGATCCCGCCGGTGACGAACGCGCCGGCAGCCATCGCGGCGGCGACGAAGCCGATTTTCTTCAGCATGGAATCTCCTCGATAAGACAATTGCCAATGCGGCATTCAGGGCATTGTTCCGCCTTGGTGGGAAAAACTTACTGATCCCCCGCCGGGCGTTCCAGCCGATTCACCGATCGTGTGAGGTGCGCGAACCCCTGACCGGTGTTCGTATAGCTCGAACGGGTGGTCAACCGGGTATCCGCGGTCGCGGCCGGCCGACCCGGCGGCTGCGCACCGGACCATTATCACGCACCGTGTTCCGACGGTCGAGACGCTTCGGTTCGTCACGCTTTGGGGTTGCCTGGGCGACCGATATCCCTCTCGGAGCGTGACGAATTCCCGAACCCCATCCTTCGAAAGTGAAGCCACTTCCGCGTTCCTACGCTTTGCCCGGTCACCCGGTTCGCGGTGCGGGACGTGAGGAGTCGTTCGTGGTGGATTACGCGGTGCTCGTGGCGTCCGCGGTGCTCTACGCGGTGGGGATCGTCGCGCAGAGCGTCGCCGCGCGGCGGGCCGGAAGCCGGCCGGGCGCGGGACTGGGCCTGCTGGCCCGCCTGGCCGCGGATCGCCTGTACCTGCTGGGTTTCGCCGGGCAGGCCGGTGGTTTCGCGCTCGCGTTCTTCGCGCGGGCTTCGCTGCCGCTGTACCTGGTCCAGGCCGCGTCGTCGTCGGCCATCGGGCTGGCGACCGCGTTCGGGGTCGTCGTCCTCGGGTGGCGGATCCGCACCGGCGAGGCGATGACGTTGGTGCTGCTGGCAGCCGGGCTGGTCGTGCTGGCCGGGTCCTCGTCGGCTTCGGTCGCCACGGACCTCCCGCCCGCCGGGGTCGCCGCACTGGCGCTGGTGGTCGCCGGCACGGGACTGGCCATGGTCCCCGCGGGCCGCGCGGCGACGTTCCTGCCGGCCGCGATCCTGTCCGGGCTCGCGTTCGCCGTCGTGGCGGTCGCCAGCCGGACGCTCGCCCACCTCGATCTCGCCGCCCTGCCGGGGCAGCCGCTGACGTGGCTGATGCTGGTGGCGGCGGTGCTCGGCCAGGCGTCGATGGCCTCGGCCCTCCAGCGCGGCCCGGCGGCCGCGGTGGTGGCCACCGCCGACGCGACGACGATCGTGCTGTCCTCGGTCACGGGGATCACCGCCCTCGGCGACCACGTCGTCGCCGGCCACGGACCATGGGTGGCCACCGGCCTCGCCGTGGTCGTGTGCGGCGTCCTGCTGCTCGGCGTCCAGTCCCGCGCCGGCGCGCCCGCACTCGCCGGAGAAGCCGCATGAGTGCGCGGCCGCTCGCCACCGCCCGGACCGCGATCGCCGGCACACCCCGCCCTCGCCGGAGAAGCCGCATGAGCCGACAAACACTCGCCACCGCCCCGACCGCGCCGGCACCGGCCGCCGCCCGGTCCCGCGCCGGCGCGGCCGCCCTCGCCGGAGAAGCCGCATGAGCCCACAAATACTCGCCACCGTCCCGACCGACGCAACCACGACCGCGCCGGCCCCGGCCACCACCGCCCGGTCCCGCTCCGGCGCGCCCGCACTCGCCGGGGAGGCCGCATGAGTGCGCGGCCGCTCGCCAGCGTCTCCGTCGACCTCGACAACCTGTGGGCCTACCTCAAGACCCACGGTGATCCCGGCTGGCGGGACCGGCCCAGTTTCCTGCCGTCCGCGGTGCCGCGGCTGCTGGAGATCCTCGGCGAACAGCAGCTCACGACGACGGTCTTCGTCGTCGGCGCCGACGTCGTGCGCGAAGACGGGGCCAAGGCCGTCGCCGAGATCGCCGCGGCGGGGCACGAGGTGGGCAACCACTCCTTCGGCCACGAACCCTGGCTGCACCGCTACTCCCGTGAGCGGCTCGAAGACGAGCTGAGCCGGACCGAAGACGCCATCGCCGCCGCGGGGGCGCCGCGGCCCAGCGGGTTCCGCGGCCCCGGCTACAGCGTCACGCGCGATCTGGTCGAACTGCTCGCCGAACGCGGTTACGCCTACGACGCCAGCACGCTGCCCACGTGGATCGGCCCGCTGGCCCGCGCCTACCACAACCGCACGGCCAACACCTCCGAAGCGGGGCTCGGCGAGCTGTTCGGCGGCGTCTCGCGGGTGCTGGCGCCCGTGCACGCCTACCGCTGGCAAACCTGCGCGGGCAGCGCGCTGGTCGAGCTGCCGGTGACGACGATGCCGCTGCTGCGCACCCCGATCCACGGCTCCTACCTCCTGCAGCTGCACGAGATCTCGCCGCGGCTGGCCCGCGCGTACTTCCGGACCGCGCTGCGCCTCTGCCTCGCCCGCGGGGTCTCGCCTTCGCTGCTGCTGCACCCCACCGACGTCCTCGGCGCCGCCGACGCGCCCGGGATGGAGTTCTTCCCCGGGATGACGGCTCCCGGCGCGCGGAAGGTGGCGTGGCTGGGCTGGGTGCTTTCCGCGCTGCGCGAGCACTTCGACGTCGTCGGCACCGGGGAGTACGTGCGGCGGACGGCCGTGCGGCGCACCCGGCCGGTGACCCGGTTGGACGTCGGGAGATGACCGCGTACGCGGTCGTCCGGCCCTCGGCGCGCGAGACCCGGGAGACGGCCCTGCTGCGGGTCCTCGCGTGCGCGACCGTCGCCTTGGCGCCGGTCGAGGGCTACCTGACGGCCGTGCAGAGCCAGCTCGGGAAGCTCGCGCCCGCTCTGCTCGTCGCCGGCTGGCTCGCCGTGCGGATCCGCCGCCGTCAGCTGCCGTGCCCGACGCCCTTGCACGCGGTTCTGGCGCTGCTCGCCGTCGTGCTGGCGGCGACCGCGGCCGGGCACGCCGCGGGGCCGTTCACCGCCGCGTACACCCTGCGCTGGCTGCCGTTCCTGGTGGTCACCGCGGTGCTCGCGGACGTCGCGAGCCGGGAGGTGCCGATCCGGTGGCTGCTGCTGGCCGCCGCCGCCGGCGCCACCGTCGCCGGCGCGGGCGCCCTCTACAGCCTGGTCGCCGAGGGCGAAGCCCGCGCGAGCGGGCCCCAGCCGGACCCCAACGACCTGGCCTACTTCCTGGTCGCCGCCGTCCCGCTGCTCGCCGCGCTGCACCGCCGGGGCCGGGGGCCCGCCCTGACCGTCGCGGGCGTCGTCCTGGTGGCCGGCGCGACGGCGACGTTCTCCCGCGGTGGCGCGCTCGGGCTGACCGCCGCGGTCGGCTGGCTGCTGCTGCGCCGGGTGCTGCCGTGGCGGGTGGTCGCCGCCGCGGCCGTGGCGGTGGCCGTGCTGGGGCTCGGCGCGTGGGCGTTCGCCGGGCCGCAGCTGGACCGGGCCCTGCAGGAGAAGAGCTTCATCGCCGCGACCAATGTGGACACCCGGGAGCTGCGCTGGCAGGCGGCGGCCCGGATGCTGACCGGCCACCCGGTGCTCGGCGTCGGCCCCGGCGGGTTCCGCGAGCACTACGCCGCCGAGTCGCACAACGCCGAGGTCGACGAGCAGACGCCGGTGGCGCACAACATGTACCTCGAGGTCGCCGCGGAGCTCGGCCTGCCCGGGTTCGCGCTGTTCGCCGGCGTGGTCGGCACCGCCGCGGTGGCGAGCGAGCGGACGGTCCGGCGGGCCGGTCCCGGGCCGGCGCGGACCGAAGCGGCCGCGATCCAGGCGTCGCTGCTGGCCGTGCTGGTCACCTCGACGTTCCTGTCCGAGCAGTACTACCTGCCGCTGTGGTCGCTGGCCGCGCTCGCCGTCGCGGCCGAAACCCGGATTCGCCGAGAAGGAGAGGGAAGCGCCGATGCGGGTGCTGCACGTGATCAGTGAGATGGGGGCGGGCGGAGCGGAAACGCTCGTGGCCGGCATGGTGACCCGCGGCGAGGAGTACGGCTGGGTGTCCGCCGTCGCCTGCGGCGGCGGCTTCCGCGCCGACGCGCTGGCCGCGGGCGGCACCCCGGTGTTCCCCGTGCCGCTCGCCCGCCGCAGCAAGGCGGGCGTGCTGAAGGCGGCGTGGGCCACCCGCCGCGCGATCGCGCGGTTCCGGCCCGACGTCGTGCTGGCCCACAACGTCGGCGCCAGCCTGGTGGCCCGCCTCGCGCTCGCCCCGGGACGGCGGCCGCTCACCGTCTTCCACGGCGTCGCCGACGAGGACTACCCCGCCGCGGCGCGGATCCTGCGCCGCACCTCCGGCCAGGTCGTCGCGGTCTCCGAGGCCGCCGCGGACCGGCTGACGGCGTCGGGGCTCCGGCGCCCGGTGGTGATCCGCAACGCCGTGTTCCCCGGTCCGCCCGTGTTCGGCCGCGCGGAGATCCGCGCGTCCCTCGGCGTCCCGGAGCGGACGCCGGTGGCGCTCTGCCTGGCCCGGCTCGAACCGCAGAAGCGCCACGACGTGCTGCTGGACGCCTGGGCGGCGGTCGAGGGCGAGGCGGTGCTGTGGCTGGCCGGCGACGGCAGCTTGCGCGCCGGCCTCGAACGCCGGGCGCAGGCGCTGGGCCGCCGGGTCGAGTTCCTCGGCACCCGCGCGGACGTGCCGGACCTGCTCGCCGCGGCCGACGTCACGGTGCTGACGAGCGACTGGGAAGGCCTGCCGCTGGCGGTGCTGGAGTCGATGGCGGCCGGCCGTCCGGTGGTCGCGACGGACGTCGGCGGGATCGGCGGGGTGCTCGCCGGAGGCGGCGGGATCGTGGTGCCGCCCGCGGATCCGGCCGCGACGGCCGCGGCGCTCAACACGCTGCTGTTCGACGCGGCGGCTCGGGAAACCGTGGCGGCCGAAGGGCTCCGGGCCATCGAGCGCGACTACGACCCGCACACGCTGATGAAGTCCTACGACGAACTGCTTCGAGGTGCCCGATGAAGTTCCCCCGTGTTTCCTTGGGACGCGGTGCGGTCTTGACCGTTGCCGTGGCGGTGCTGGCCGGTGCGCTCGTGCTGATCATCGGCTTGACGCGCGGCGCGGAGTACCAGGGCCGGGTGAGCCTGCTCGCCGGCCCCGCCGCGGCGGACGGCGCTCCGTACGGCGAAGTCGTCTCGCTGGCGCTGCCGGCGCTGGTCGAGCTGGCCCGCAGCCCGTCGGTGCTGCGGGCGGCCGCCCCGGTGTCCGGGTTCAGCCCGGAGGAGCTGGCCGGGCACGTGTCGGTCGAGCTGGTCCCGGCCTCGGGCCTGGCGCGCCTCTCGGTGCGCGCGGCGTCGGCGGACCAGGCCGGTGCGGCGGCGATGGCGCTGGGCAAGGCGATGATCGACGCGGACCTGCTCGCGCCGGCCGGGAAGCTGCGGACCCTGGACACGCGGCCGGAAGTGGTCACGGTGGCCCCGGACGTGCCGCTGGTGACGGGATTGGCGTTGGTCGGCGCGGTCGCGGCCGGCCTCGCGACGGCGGCCGTGCGCCGGGTGACGCCGGGCGGCGCGGGCCCGGGTCCGGTTCGCCGCGCGCTGGCCGCGGCGGGGCTCCACCGCCCGGTGGCGGTGGTGCGGGCGGCGGACCCGTCGGCGACGGACCGGCTGGCGGTGCTGTGCCGCGCGGCCGGGCGGCCGGCGCGGGTGCTGGCGGTGACCCCGTCGCTGACCGAGGCGGCGGCCAAGCTGGCGGCGGGTCTGCCGGAGGAGTCCGGAGAAGGCGCGTCGGTGGTGGCGGTGACGGCGGCCGGGTGGGACCAGGCGGAGCTGACCGCGACGGTGAGTGTGCTGCCCGCGGATGCCGTGCTGGTGGCGGTGGTGCTGACGTGAGTGCGGACCAGGACCTCGCCCCCCTCTCCACCGGAGCCGGCCCGAGCCCGAAACAGCGGCTCGTTCTCCTCCTCGCGACGCTCGCCGGCGGCCTGAGCGCCTGGCACGCCGTCTCCCCCTCGTGGCAGGTCCCGCTGCCGTCCCCCGCCGTCCTCGGCGAAGAACGGCTGCAGGACTTCCGGGACGCCCTCTACTTCCCCATCCGCGAATTCCTCGCCGGCGGCAACCCCTACGACCCCGCCGCGATGTTCGCGCACTGGCCGGTCCGCCAGGACTTCAACCTCTACCAGCCCTACCACCTGCTGCTGCACGCGCCGTTCGCGCTCCCGGGCTACCGGGTCGGCGCCGTCGCGTTCACCCTCTTCTCGCTGCTGCTGCTCGTCTTGCTCGCCGCGCTGACCGCGCACGCCGTCCGGCGGTACGTCCCGGTGCCGTTCGGCGTCACCACCGCCGTCGTCTCCGCGCTGCTCGTGACCAGCCAGGTCGGGAAGGCCCAGCTCTACGTCGGCCAGATCAACCCGCTGATCGCCCTGGGTGCCGCCGGTGCCCTGCTCGCCCGGCGGGACCGGCCCGGGTGGGCGGCCGTCGCCCTCGCGCTCGCCTGGCTGAAACCCCAGTACGGCTTCCCGCTGGCCGTCCTGCTGTTCGCCCGCGGCTCGCGGCGGGTCGCCCTGCTCGGCACCGCCGTCGCCGCGGCCGCCAGCCTGCCGGTCGTCGTGCTGCTCGTGGTCCGCGGGGGCGGCATCGGGCCGTTCCTCGACGTCGTCGTCGCGAACCTCACCCACGCCCGCGCCACCGACTACGGCGCGGTCGATTCCCTGACCGCGCAGCGCGTCGACATCGCCGCGGTGGTCTTCCGCGTCACCGGGTGGACGCCCTCCGAGCTCGTGGTGCTGGCCGGTGTGCTCGTCGCGAGCGCGCTGCTCATCCGGCGGACGAAAGAGCCCGTCGCCGACCTGCTGACCCTCCTCGCCGTGGTGGTCTGCGTGGTGCACCAGCCCGGCGACGTGCTGATCGCCGTGCCAGAGATGGCCGTGGTGGCCGCGCTGTGGTGGCGTCACCGCGGCGAGCCGGGGTGGGGCGCGGCGGGGCTCGCCGTCGTCGCGCTCGCCGTCCCCTTCGCGCATCTGTACACAGTGGACTCGCTCTTCGGGCCGCGGACGTCGGTCACCGTGGACGGTGCCGCGGTGGTCGTCGCCTGGGGCCTCGCGGTGGCCGCCGCGGTCCGGGTGCGGGCGACGTGACGGCCGCGCTCGGGACCCGCGCGGTCCGCGGCTCGCTGTGGCTGGGCGTGGTCAACCTGGTCAGCAAGAGCAGCCAGATGCTGGTCACGCTGGTGCTGGCCGCCCTGCTCACCGAGGGGCAGCTCGGCGCCGTGGCGCTCGCGGTGGCACTGGTGAACCTCGGCCAGGTCGTCCAGTCGATCGGGGTCTACGACGTCATCGGCCGCACCGAAGGCGATCCGCGGCGAACGGCGGGCACGGTGCTCACGCTGAGCGTCGGCGCCGGGATCGTCCTGGCCGTCGCGCTGGTGGCCGCGGCCGGCCCGCTCACGGCGTTGCTCGGCACCCCGGACGCCGCCGGGCTGGTCCGGCTGGCCGCGCTCGGCCTGCCGTTCTCGGCCGCGGGCGGGGTGCAGATGGGCCTGATGCACCGCGAGCTCGACTTCCGGCGGCGGCTGCTGCCCGACGGCGGGAGCGCGGTGCTGGGCGCGGCGCTGACCGTGGTCCTCGCCGCCTGCGGTGCCGGGCCGCTGTCCCTGGTGCTCGGTCTGCTGGCCACGGCGGTGTCGCAACCGCTGCTCGGCGCGCTGGCCCGCGGTGGCGTGCGGCCGTGCTGGGACGTCGCGGCCGTGCGCGAAGTACTGGGGTGGGTCGCCGTCGTGGGGCCGGCCGCGGTCGTCGGCGCGCTGCTGGTCAACCTCGACTACTTCGCGGTGGGCCACGTGCTCGGGCCGGACGCGGTCGGCGTCTACTCGCTGGCGTACCGGCTCGCCTGGGTCCCGTACATCATGGTGGCGGTCGTGCTCGGCGCGGTCGCCTTCCCGGTGTTCACGCGGCTGCGGCGCGAAGGGGTGCCGCTCGGCGGAGCGGTCACCCGGTTCACCCGCGCGGTGCTCGTGGTGACCGGCGGGCTGTACCTGGCGCTGGCGGTCCTCGCCGGGCACGTCGTGCTGCTGGGCGAGCGGTGGGCGGGCGCGGCCGGCCCGCTGGTGCTGCTGTCCGGGTACGGCGTGGGGATCTGCCTGCTGCAGATCTGGTACCAGGCCGTGAAGGCGACCGGCCACGTCCGCCGGTACCTGGCCCTCGAGACGACGCACCTGGTCCTGCTCGCCGTGGGGCTCGCGGTGCTGACCCACGCCGGGATCGGCGCGGTCTCCGCGGTGCAGTGCGGGGCCGCGTGGCTGGTGCTGCCACTGGCGTGGCGGGTCCTGGCGGGGCTCGGCGTGGCGCCGCCCGCGGCGGAGCTGGCCGGGATGACCGCCCGGGTCCTGCTCGCCGGGGTGGCGGGCGCGGTGCCGGCGGTGGCGTTGGGCCGGTGGTCCGGGGACACGCTGCCGGGGGCGATCGCCGCGGCGGCGGTCCTCGTCGCCGGGTACGCCGGGGCGAGCCTGCTGCTGCACCGCAACGCGCTCGCCGAACTGCGCCGGGGAGGCCTCCGGTGAAGCTCGTGCACGTCTCCCAGCCCGTCACCGCGGGCGTCGCCGCGGTCGTGCTGGAACTCGCCGTCGCCCAGCGAGAGCGTGGCTGGTCCGTCACCGTCGTCTGCCCGCCCGCCGGGTGGCTCGCCGACCGCGCCCGGGACCTCGGGGTCGACGTGCGCGGCTGGACCGCCCGCCGCGCTCCCGGCCCCGGCTCGCTCGCCGAAGCCCGGCGGCTGCGGCGGCTCCTGGCCGACCTCGACCCCGATGTCGTCCACCTCCACAGCTCGAAGGCGGGCCTGGCCGGACGGCTGGCCGTGCGCGGCGGCCGCCCGACGGTGTTCCAGCCCCACATGTGGTCCTTCGAGTCGGCGAGCGGGCCCCTGCGCCGCGCGTCGGCCGCGTGGGAGCGCTTCGCGTCGCGGTGGACCGATCTCCTCGTGTGCGTGAGCGACGACGAGCTCGCCGCCGGCCGGGCCGCCGGGGTGACCGCCGAGGCGGAAGTCGTCTGCAACGGCGTCGACACGACCCGGTTCGTCCCCGGCGACCGGACGGCCGCGCGGCGGCGGCTCGGGCTGCCCGAGCACGCGCCGATCGCCGTCTGCGTCGGCCGGCTCGCCCGGTTCAAGGGCCAGGACCAGCTGCTGTCGGCGTGGCCGGAGGTGCTGCGGCGGCTGCCCGGCGCGCGGCTCGTCCTCGCCGGCGACGGGCCGATGGGCCCGGTGTGGCGCGAGCGGCACCCCGTGGCGGGCCACCCGTCCGTGCACTGGCCGGGGCACACCGACGAACCGGCGGCCTGGTACACCGCCGCGGACGTCGTCGTCCTCCCCTCCCGCGCCGAAGGCATGGCGCTGGTGCCGCTGGAGGCGATGGCGTGCGCGCGGCCGGTCGTCGGGTTCGACGTCGGCGGGATGCGCCAGAGCGTCGCGGACGCGGGGGCGGTGCTGCCGCCCGGCGACACCGGCCTGCTCGCCGAAGCCGTCGCCGCCCGCCTCGCCGACCCCGGGCTGGCCCGGCGCGAAGGCGAACGCGGCCGCCGCCGCGCGGAACTGTCCTTCGACCGGGGGCGGATGACCGACCAGATCGCCGCCCTCGTCGACAAACTCACCCCGTCGGAGCGCCTCTCGTGACCCGCGTCGCCTATCTGCTGACCCAGGACCGCGGCGGCCCGGTGGACGTCACCGTCCGGCTGGCCGCGACGCTCGCGGCCGACGGCCACGACGTCCGCGTCTTCGGGCCGGTTCCCGCGCGGGGCGCCGCCCTGCTCGACGGCCGCCACGAGGAACTGGCGGTGTCGGACAAGGAAGACCTCGCGGCGGCGGGCCGGGCCCGGGCGGCGCTGCGGGCGTGGCGGCCCGACGTCGTGCACGCGCAGGACCGGCGCGCGGGGCTGGTGATCGCGGGCCTGCGGTTCGCCCGCGGCCCCCGGCCGGCCTTGCTCCAGACCTACCACGGCGTGCCCGACGACGTGGCGGAGCCGTGGTTCCGCGGCGAGCGAGGGGCGGCCGGGCCGTCGGCTTACACGCGGACGGTGCTGGCCGCGGACGCCGTCGTCGCCCGCGTCCTGGACCGGACGGTCGTGCCGGCTCTCGCCATGGGCACTTTCCTGCGCCGTCGCCTGCGGGTGCCCGCCGGGCGGCTGGTGCACGTCGACAACTGCGTCTCCGCGGCCTCGCCCGCCCCGCCGCGCGGGCCGGTGCGGCACCTCGTCTTCGCCGGGCTGCTGGTGGAGCGCAAGGGGGTGCTCGACCTGCTGGCCGCGCTGTCCCGGCCGGGCGTGCTGCCCCCGGACGCCCACCTGACGGTGATCGGCGACGGCCCGGAGCGCGCGGCGGCGGAACGGGCCGCGCGGCGGCCACCACTGGCCGGGCGCGTGACGTTCCTCGGGTTCCGGCCGGACGTCCCGGCCCTGCTCGCCGGCGCGGACGCGCTGGTCCTGCCGTCCACAATGGAGCAACAGCCGCTGGTGGTGGCCGAAGCGATGGCCGCGGGCAAGCCGGTACTGGCCACGGCCACCGGCGGCGTCCCGGCCATGCTCGACGTCCCGGGCGGCCCCCGGTTCCTGGCCCCACCGGGCGACGTCCCGGCACTGGCCGAGCGGCTACGGGCCCTGTTCGCCGAACCGGACCCGGGCCGCCTGGGCCGTCTCCTCGCCGAACGCGCCCACACCCGCTACCGCCCGGAGGCCTGCGCCCGCCGTCACCTGGACCTCTACGACCAGCTGACCCGATCGTGTCGCCCCGCCAATCACGCGTGATGCCCCGCCAATCACGCGTGATGCCTGCAGTCACGGGTCTGGAGTTTGGTGAACTCGCGTGATCGAGGGGACGACAGCCGGGCGGTCACCGGGCCCAGAGGCGGCCGATGCGGAACTCGTCGCGGACGACCAGCCAGGTGCCGCGTTTCACCAGCTGCTGCGGGTCGACGAGGACGACCGCGTCGGCGGCCTCCAGTGTGATCGGCGGCGGGGCCGAGGAAGACGTGGGAGGGGGCGGACCGGCGGCCGAGGTGGGAGCCGAAGTCGGGGTGGGGGTCGAGGTGAGGGTGGGGGTCGAGGTGAGGGCCGCGGGTGCGCCGGGCCTGACCAGGCCCACCGGGGGGACCACCGTCTGGCCGGCCGCCGTCGTGTTGACCGCCACCCAGCCGTGGGTGAACGTGCGGCTCCAGACGCCGTTGGGCAGCCGGCTGGCCGCGTCGATCGCCTCGCCCAGGCCGCTGTCCTGCAGCGTCGACCACTCCGGGTCGCGGTAGTCGTCCGTCGTCGCGCGGGTCCAGCACGTGCGGGGGCCGGCGAGCAGGGCCGCGCTCGCGTAGCCGGACCGCTCCTCGCGCGCGTTGTGCGTCCTCGTGATCAGCAGCAGCATGGACTCGCCGAGCGCGGCCTGCGCGCGCAGTTCCTGGAACTCGTTGCCGCGGAAGGTCAGCAGGCCGCCGGTGCCGCCGTTCTCGCGGAAGCCGAAGTTCTCCTCCATCGCGCCGCCGAACCGGGAGTGCGCGGTCCAGCGGCCCGGCACCAGGTGCGTCTCGGACACGTTCGGCACCAGGACCTTGTTCGCGTTCGTCAGGGCGTCGCCGGCCTTGGCCAGGAACGCGTCGAGGCCGTCGCGGAGCTTGCGGTCGGTCTCCGCGACGTTCGCCGTGCCCGCCAGCACCGCGGACGAGTAGTGGCTCAGTGAGTTGAAGTCGTTGTCCGCGAGCACCCCGTCCCAGCCCTCGCGCTTCACCTCGGTGACGACGGCGTCGGTCCAGGCCTGCTGGTAGTCCGGGTTCCACACCGTCATCTGCCAGTGCTTCGGGTAGCCCTGCCACTCGATCCGCCGGCCCTTGGTGTCCTGGGCGAACCACTCCGGGTGGTGCTGCTCCGCGGCGACGTAGCCGATCCCGCTCGGCAGGAAGACCGCGTCCTGACCGCCGTCGACCGCGCCCGCGTAGTTGCGCGTGCTCGACAAGTCCTTGTACACCAGCACTTTCACCCGCGGGTTGAGCTGGCGCAGGCGGCGCATGGCCGCACCCTGGTCGGCGTTGAGCACGACGACCTGGTACCGCTTGGCCGCGAGCTCGATCTCCTGCGTGGTGGGCGGCTGGCCGATCCCGTACCACCACGCGCAGGGCGCGAGGGGCTTCGGCGGCGGCGCCGCGATCTCCTGCGCCTCGCTGGCGACGCACCCGGTCAGGCAGCCGGCCAGCAGCACGGCCGCGGCCGCCCAGCACCCGGCCGGGTGCCTGCGCATCAGCGTTGCCTTCGGCACAGCAGCTCTCCCACCGTGAGGATGATGATCTTGACGTCGAGCCACAGCGACCAGTTCGCGATGTAGTAGTTGTCGTAGCGCGCGCGGTCCGCGATCGAGGTGTCCCCGCGCAGGCCGTGCACCTGCGCCAGCCCGGTGAGCCCGGTCGGCACCCGGTGCCGCGCCCAGTACAGGTCGTGGACGGCGGAGAACTCGTGCACGAACACCGGCCGCTCCGGGCGCGGGCCGACCAGCGACATGTCGCCGCGCACGACGTTCCACAGCTGCGGCAGCTCGTCCAAAGAGGACCGGCGCAGGAACCGGCCGACCGGCCCGACCCGGTGGTCCCCCACCACCGACCAGCGCGTCTGCGAGTCGTCGACGGCGGCCTGCCGCACGCTGCGCAGCTTGAAGAGCACGAACGTGCCGCCGTCCATCCCGACCCGCACCTGGCGGAAGAAGACCGGGAACCCGCTCTCCACCGCGACCGCGAGCGCGCACACCGCGATGACCGGCGCGAGGACGACGAGCGCGGCCGCGGCCAGCGCCGTCTCGACGGCACGCTTGACCCACCAGCTCGGCCGCCGGGTCGGTGCGCCGCCCAGCCACACCAGCGGGTAGCTGCGGAGCCGGTCGACGCCCGGCCCGTCCGGGCAGAGCTCGAACAGGTGCGGCAGCACCAGGGTGACGCAGCCGAGGCGGTGCGCGGTGATGGCGGCGTCGACGATCGGGCCGTCGCGCTCGTCGGCCGGGGCGAGGATCACCGTGCCCGCGCGCAGCCGGGCGATGGCGCCGGCGAGGTCGCCGTCGATCCGCTCGACCGGCAGGCCGGCGGGCACCGCCTCCGGGCCGGGCGCCGCGACGCCGACCGGCAGCAGCCCGAACTCCGGGTGCTCCAGCATGGTGCGGACCAGCTCGCCACCGATCCGGCCGGACCCGACCACGACGGCCCGGTCGCAGCGCCGCAGCCGGCGGCGGCCCCAGCGGCCGAGCGCGAAGACCGCCGGGCGGACGGCTTCGCTGAGCACGGCGAAGCACAGCACCACTTCCTGCATCCGCGCCGTTTCGTCGCCGTCCATGCCGGCCACCAGGCCGAAACCGGTGACGAGGGCGAACGCCAGCGCGGTCGCGGTGACCGAACGCGGGAGGTCGTGCAGCCACGACAGCCAGAGGCGGCGGCGGTGGACGCGGCCGGCCACGCGCGCCCCGGCGAGGGCCGCGGCGGTCACCGCCGCGCACGCCGGGCCGGGCCCGGTGCGCAGCACCGCGGTGAGCCAGGCGGCAGCGTCGACGGCGACGAGCAGCACGGCCACGGCGTTGACCCGGGCGAGCAGCGGGCGGGTGCGCACGGCGGCTCGCGGCCGGTCACCCGGCCGCACGTGCCGCGGCGCCGGCACCGCTTCGGTGACGATCGTGTCCCTGAGTTCAGTCACCGGTCTCGACCTCTACTTGACATGAGGATTCCATTCTCGCTTTCTTCACGACTCAGCCATTCGAGGCAACACCGGCTCGATCGGGTGAATTTTTCCGCCCAGCTTCGGAAAGCCACTCGATCGGGGCGTCAAACGGACCCGATCCGGTGAATTCCGGAAACACCAAGTAGTTCTGATGACGCGCCTCCTTCCGGGGGACTTCCGGGGCCACTAAAGAAACCACACAACATAGCCGAATAGGACTCGACGGCCCCACGAAACCCGATTCCGTCCGGGTGACGGGCAAACGACGAGCAGAACCAGACGAGGGGAACCGTGGCACGCGAAGAGACCACCCTGGCCACACTGTCCGAACCGGACCGCACCGCCGGCCGGACCGGCGGACGGGCGCACGTCGTGCTGCCCGCGTTCAACGAAGAAGCGTCCCTGCCGCCGCTGCTGCACCGGCTCGCCGACGTGGCCCGCACCGAGCAGGTCACCGTCTGGGTCGTCGACGACGGTTCCGCCGACGCCACGGTCGCCGTGGCCGAGTCGGGCTACGGCGGGCTCGACGTCCGCGTCGTCCGGCACCTGGTGAACCTCGGGCTCGGCCGCGCGGTGCAGTCCGGGCTGCGGGCGGCGCTGGAGGAAGCCGGCCCCGACGACGTCGTCGTCGTGATGGACGCCGACGACACGCACGACCCGGCGCTGATCCGCGCGCTGCAGTCGGAAATCGCCGCCGGCGCGGACGTCGCCATCTGCTCCCGGTTCGTCCCGGGCGGCGACGACCGGACCGCCCCGTTCGGGCGGCGGCTGCTCTCCCGCGGCGCGGCCCAGCTGTTCCACCGCGCCCTCGACGTCGACGGCGTCCGGGACTTCACCAGCGGCTACCGCGCCTACCGGGCGTCGCTGCTGGCACGGGCCTCCGCGCACTGGGGCGAGCGGCTCATCGAAGAGCAGGGCTTCGCGTGCATGGTGGAGCTGCTGCTCAAGCTCCGCCACTGCCACCCGGTGATCACCGAGGTCCCACTGGCCCTGCGGTACGACCGCAAACAGGGACCCAGCAAGCTGAAGCTGCGGCGGACCGTCGTGCAATACCTGAAACTGCTCGCCCGCGACCGGCTCAGCCCGGCGCCCTACCGGAAGCTGTGACCCCGGTGACCCACCCCGACTCCCCGCACGTCGCCGTGATCGGCGGCGGCATCTGCGGCCTCGCCGCCGCCCACCGCCTCGCCCGCCGCGGCACCCGCGTGACGCTCCTGGAGAGCAGCGACCAGCTCGGCGGGCTCGGCACGTTCTTCGCACACGGCGACCGGTGGATCGAGCGCTTCTACCACTGCGTCATGCCGTCCGACACGAGCCTGCTGGCCCTGCTGGACGAGCTGGGCCTGCGGGACGCGGTGCGGTGGCGCGAAACGACGATGGGCATGGTCGTCGAGGGACGGCGCCACCCGTTCAACTCCCCGCTCGACCTGCTCCGGTTCTCCCCGCTGCGGCTGCACGACCGCGTGCGCTTCGGCGTGGTTTCCCTGCTGCTGCGCCGCTTGGGGCAGGGCCGCGACCTCGACCGGTTGCGCACCGAGGACTGGCTGCGCGGGCTCTACGGCGACGTCGTGTGGGAGCGGCTGTTCGCGCCGATGTTCGGCTCGAAGTTCGGGACGGCCTTCGGCGACGTCCCCGCGCTGTACCTGTGGCAGCGGCTGGGCCGCGAGCGCAACGTCGCCACCCGCGGCTACCCGGACGGCGGCTACAAGACGATCATCGACGCGCTGCGGGCGTCGATCGAGCGGGCCGGCGGCGTCGTGCGCACGTCGACCCCGGTCCGACGGCTGAGCTCGACCGGCGGCCGCCCGGTCCTCACCCTGACCGGCGGCGAGGTCCTGGACGCCGACCAGGTGATCTCCACCGTGCCGCTCCCCCTGCTGCGCCGCATCGCGGACGACGCGCTCGCCACCCGCCTGCCCACGACCGACCTGCCCTACCAGGGCGTGGTCACCGGTGTGTTCTTCCTGCGGCAGCCGATCACCGAGCACTACTGGACGCCGGTCCTGCACTCGGGCACGGAGTTCGACGGCGTGGTCGCGATGTCCGCGCTGGCCGGCCCCCACGACGGCCGCCACCTGGTGTACGTCATGCACTACACCGACCGCGACTCCCAGCTGTTCCTCGACGACGACACCGCGATCGCGGCCCGCTGGTCGACCCAGCTGCGCGGGCTGTACCCGGAGCTGGGTGCCGACGGCATCGAGGAGGTGCGGGTGTTCAAGGCGCCGTTCGTGGAACCGGTGTACCCGCTCGGCTACCTGGCCGCGCGCCCCCCGGTGACGGTGGACGGCACCGGCCTCCTGCTGGCCACCACCGCCCACGTCTACCCGGACGTGACGAGCTGGAATTCGAGCGTGCGCTTGGCGAACGAGGTGGTCGACGCGCCGGCGGGTCAGCCGGTGGTGACCGCGCCGGCCGGGTGATCGAGGAGGGCGCGCACCGGCGGACCGAGTGGCCGAGTAGCGCCCCCCGCCCCGCGAATCAGCCGCCGGTCACCACACCGGCCCGCTCGTCGAGCAACGCACCCAGCGCGGCCACGATCCGCGCGGTCGCCGATCCGTCGCCGTACGGTGACGGGATCTGCCGGAGGCGCTCCCGGTGGCCGGCCACGTCGTCGAGCCACCGGGCGACCTCCGCGCCGATCGACGGCCCCGGCAGCACCCGCGTTCCGAACGTGCCCGCGATCTCGGGCCGCTCGGTGCTGCGGCGCACCACGATCACCGGGCGCTTGAGGACGCTCGCCTCCTCCTGGATGCCGCCGGAATCCGAGACCAGCACCGCGGCTTCCGCGGCCAGGGCCAGGAACGCCGGGTACGCCTGGGGTTCCAGCTCGACGAGCGGGTCCAGCAGGGGCCGCAGACCGGCCGCCTCGATGGTCTTGGCCGTGCGGGGGTGCAGCGGGAACACCACCGGCAGCGGCAGGCGGCCCAGCTCGCGCAGGATCACCGCCAGCCGGCCGGCGTCGTCGACGTTCTCGGGGCGGTGGATCGTCGCCAGCACGAACCGGTCGCGCTCCAGCCCGCGGGCCGCCAGCACCGCCCGGCGGTCCTCAGTGGACGGCAGCGCCGCCTGCAGTGCCTCGACGACGGTGTTGCCGGTGACGGCGATGCGGTCGGCGGGCACGTTTTCCGCCAGCAGGTTGGTGCGGTTGAGCTCGGTCGGCGCGCAGCACAGATCGGCGAGGTGGTCGATCAGCACGCGGTTGTGCTCTTCGGGCATCGCCCGGTCGTGGCTGCGCAGCCCGGCTTCGACGTGCACCAGCGGGAGGTCGTGCGCGTTGGCCGCCAGTGCGCCGGCGAGCGCGGACGTCGTGTCGCCCTGGACGACCACCACCCGGCCGGGCCGGTCGGCCAGTACTTCGTCGACCGCGCTGACCGTGCGGCCGAGCTGGCCGCCGCGGCGGCCGGCGCCCACGCCGAGTTCGTGGAACCGGTCGGACGGCGGCAGGTCCGCGCGGATGCGCGAGTACAGCGACCGGTCGTAGTGCTGTCCGGTGTAGACGACGGCGCACTCGTCGCCGAACACCCGCATCAGCGGGGCGAGCTTGATCAGTTCCGGCCGAGTGCCACAGACCAGCGTGATCCCGCCGGTTCCGGCGGGCCGCGCCGCCGGGGAACTCGCGGCGGTCGCGCGGAAATCTGCGGTGGTCGTCGACATGCGGTGCGGTCCTTTCGGGCGATGAGTTCGCCGCACGTTACTGACCGGAACCGCCGAATCGGGGGCGACTCAGTCGATCGTGTGACGACACGGTGTCGCACCGGGGAATTGCGGACGCTCTAGAATGGCCCGGTCGGAATACCGGACAGGACGGCCCGCCCTTGCTCAGAAAATTCGCGGTACTGGCGCTCGTCGCGCTCGCGGCCTCCGTTTCCGCCTCCGCTCCCCGGGCCGACGCGGCACCGGACCTCCTGCTCCCCGACCTCCGCCAGGCCCCGCCGGGGTGTCCCGGGGGCAGTACCGGCGAACTCCCGCAGTGCACCGCCTGGGACGTCTGCCCGGTGATCGACGCGGCGGCCCCCAACGGCCGGTGCGTGACGCCGTCGGTGGCGAAGGCCGTCCGGCTGCGGTTCACCAGCGCGGAGGAGAACGTCGGCGACGGGCCGCTGCTGCTGTACGGCCGCCGCGAGAGCACGAAGCAGGACACCATGAGCGTCCGGCAGGCGCTGCGCGACGGCACCGACGGCTCGATCCCGGCCGGCTACGCGGCGGCGCAGCGGGCCACCGGGGCGTTCACCTACTACGAACCGGCCCTCGCCCACCAGCACTGGCACCTGATGAACTTCGAGCACTTCGCGCTGGTGTCCCGGCAGGGCAAGACGGTGGTCACCGACCGCAAGAACGGTTTCTGCCTCGGCGACCGGTTCCGGGTGCACGACGCCGCCCGCCTGACCCACGTCCCGGGCGCAACCGGCGCCGACGCGGAACTCGCCGCGAACCTGCGCGACAACATGTGCCGCCACCACGAGCCCACGGCGCTGGAGGTGCTCGAGGGCATCTCCGTCGGGGCGGGCGACGACTACAAGTACACCGTGGACTTCCAGTGGCTGGACATCACCCACGTCCCGGCCGGCACGTACGACCTGGTGAACACGGTGAACGCCGACCGGACGCTGCTGGAGCGGAACTACGGCAACAACGCGTCGGCGGTGGCGCTGTCGATCGCGTGGCCGCAGGGGATGCCGCAGCCGGACGGCACGATCCCGGCCGCGCCGGTGGTCGTTCTGCTGCGGAGCTGCCCGGGGCAGCCGCGCTGCGCTTGAGCCGTTACCAGGGCCGGCCGGCCGCGAGGCGGGCCGTGAAGCCGGCTTCGCCGCGGTGCAGCACCACCTCGCTGCAGACCTGGTGGGCGATCCAGAGCCCCCGGCCGCCGATGCTCCGCTCCGCCGGCAGCAATCCGGCGAACGGGTCCGTGGGTCCCTCGCCGGCGTCGTGCACCGAGACCACCAGCTGCCCGGTATCCGCCCAGATCCGCACCCGGACCGGCGGCAGGCCGTGGCGCACGGCGTTGTCCACGACCTCGCTCACGGCCAGGACCAGGTCGTCGACCTCGGCCGGAGGCAGATCCCCCGGCGCGGTCGCCAGCACGGCCCGGCGCGCGTCCGCCGGCCGCGGATCGAGCAGTTCCGCCCGCGGCTCGGTGCCTTCGATCGGGAACGGCGTCATCGGCCGCGAGCCGGTCAGGAAGGACCGCGGCTCCACGTAGCCGGTGTTCGGGTGGTGCGCGCCGCCGGGAGTGGCGACGAAGGGGTGCGTGCGGGCGACGTCGTCGAGTACGTGCCGTGGCGTCGTGCGGGTGTCGTACGCGCAGATGCTGCGCAGCGGGAACTCGTCGTAGGCGTGGTTGACCGTCGCCTCGTAGCGGGCCCACCAGTGCCAGGACGTGTCGATCGCGGCCCGCGGGATCTCGCCGAAGACGTGGATCCCGGTCGCGCCGCCGTCGACGAGGCCGGCCATCAGCTCGCGGTAGGACTTGATCGCGGCGGCGGGGCGCGCGTAGAGGTCGCCGGTGGACAGGTACTCCACCCGGGCGGAGCGCGGCAGGGCGCCGCGCAGCAGTTCGGCGCGGTCCGGCTCCAGCGACACCAGCGTCGGCTGACCGGCGGCGAGGCCGCCCTCGAGGAACGGCACGGCCACGGCGAGCAGCTCGTCGTCATCGCGGTAGCGGACGGTGGCGTGGTGGTTGCTCATGCCGCACGCTCCACGCGCACGCCGGGGAGGTCCGGCAGCGCCACGAGCCGGGCGGGCGTGGTCGGTTTCAGCGTGGTCGCGTGCCGCTCGGCGGAGCCGGCGAGCGCGCCCAGGCCGCGGCGTTCGGCGAAGTCCGGGCCGGCGGCGTCGAGGGTGATCGTGCCCTCGGGCCGCGGGCCGGCGCGCTCCAGGGCCGGCGGCCAGAGCCGGCGGGACTCCCGGTCCGAGTGGCCGGCCAGCTGCTCGTGGCGGGCGAAGGCGTCCACCGAGGCGACGCGGACCGCCCCGGGCTCCGGACCCTCGGCGCGGCGTTCGTCCGCCCGCGGCCGCGCGGTCATCGTCGCCTCGTGCCCTGAGGCGACGTCGCGCACCCGGCCCTCGGGCCGGAACTCGCCCGCGTGGGCCACGAATCCGTCCTGCCGCCGGTCACCCCGGCACGCATGGTCACGGACCGTCGCAGCGGGTTCGCTGGGTCGTTCGGCGGGCATCCACAGGGCGAGGCTACGCCGCCGGACCGGCTCACGGCTCCGTCGCCCTGGCCCGGGCGTCACGAACCTCGTCCGCCGGCTTCGCGCACACGCAGAACAAGTTGCCCTCCGGATCGGCCAGCACCACCCAGTCGTCGACCGGGTCGTCCTCGACGTGGCGCACGAAGCGGGCGCCCAGACCGAGGAGCCGTTCGACCTCGTGCTGCTGGTCGTCGGTGTAGAGGTCCAGGTGCATCTGGTCCCGCGCCGACACCGGCGCCGAGGAGCGCTGCAGCGAGAGGTTGACGTGTGAGCCGCGCAACAGGCGGAAGCCGTCGGTCCCGGACGCCGGCTCCAGGCCGAGCGCCGCGCCCCAGAAGCGGGTCATCGTGTCCAGGCCGGTGCAGTTGATCACCGTGCTGCCCAGCCTGATGGCCATCGTCGTCTCCGTGCTGCCGGCTGCGTCGTGCCCCCGCTTACCCACCCCGGCGGGCAGCCAACCCGCGGGCTACCCCCGCCGGTGCAGGTAGGCGGCGATCCGGACGCGCAGGGCGCGGACGTCGGCCAAGGCCACGGTGAAGGAGCCGCCCGCCTCCGGCGGGTCGCACGGCCCGGCGACGTGGACGAAGCCGTCCGCCGGGTCGAGCCGGGGTTCCGACCAGGCCGGGTCGCCGTCGAGGCTCAGGCGGCCCGCCCGGGCCCGTGCCGTCCAGTAGGTCGGCAGCTTCATCACCTCGCCGAGCGCCTTGGCGAAGCCGGGGAGGTCCGCCTCCCGCAGGGCCAGCCCGCGCCCGCCCCGCACCGGGGGCGCCACGGGGTCGCCGCCCGCGGGAACGTAGGTGAAGGTGGCCTGGTCACCGGAGGTCCGAATCGTCCACCGGGGCAATTCGGTCAATGTGGGCACGATCGCTCCTCGTCCTCGCCGTCCCCCAGGCACCACCACCCTAGTTGATCTCGTCCGGCCGCATTCGGCTGTTCAGTACTCGAAGGCGCCGAGGTCCGGCGCCGCCCCGCGGTACGGCAGGCCGACGTTGGTGCCCTTGTCGATCAGCGAACCCCCCGGCGCCGGCCGCAGGTTCGGCAGCACCGGCAGGCTCCCGTCGGCTTGGCGCCGCGCGTCCCAGCCGGCCGTCGACACGCTCTGGAACTGCGCGTCCGACAGTGTTACGCCCAGGTTCCACGAGTTGTACGAGGCGCTCGTGCCCGACATGTTCGACGTCAGGGTTCCTTTGTAGGCGATGTTGTTGCGCAGGTTGCCCAGCCCGGTGGCCCCGCCGCTGGGCGTGATGCCCAGCATGTTGTAGTCGGGGTTGTTGGCGTAGCCGGTGTTGTTGAAGTAGTCGTTGGCCAGCGTGTGGTGGTTGGCGTAGAACCCCGCCGCCTTGTTGTTGAACGCCACCGAGTTCCGGACGTAGTGCTTGACGCCGTTGCTGACGTACTTCCCGCCGTAGCCGCCCATCTTGAAGCCGTTGCCGTTGCCGGACGGCGTGGTCGTCTGCGGCAGGTAGCCGTTGCGCCACGCCCACGAGTTCTCGATCGTCACCGACGAAAAGGCGTTGATCAGGTCGAACCCGTCGTCGGAGTTCCACCACGCGCGGCAGCCGCGGAACACGTTGCCCGGGCGGTTGGCGGAAACGTGCGCCCCGAACCCGTCGGCGCTTTCCCCGGCCCCGTTCGACGTCCGGGGGTCGTAGTTGTCGTGGGAATCGGAATTGAGGACGACGTTGCCGCCGCCGTCCTGGACGAACAATCCGGGACCCATGTTGTGGTGCAGGTTGAGCGCTTCGAAGGTGTTGTCGCTCCCGGAGATCCAGATGCCCCAGGACTCGTGGTTCAGGTTGTTGTTCTGGGGCACACCCTTGACTTCCAGCCCCTTCAGGTGGAGGAAATCGCCGGTGACGTCGAAGCCCTTGATCCGGCAGTTGTCGCTGACCCGCGAGAAGTCGAAGACGGGCGTTTCCCCGGGATAGGCCCAGTAGCGGATCGGGTTGCCGGAACTGCCGCTCTTGTTCAGCGTGATGGCGTCCACCCGGTCGGTTTGGCTCGCGCAGGCCTTGTTCGCGCGGGAATAGGTGTAGGTGCCACCGCGGAGGTACACCGTGTCGCCCGCCTGCGCGACGGCCTGGGCGTGCGCGATCGACGCCCAGGGTGCCGCCTGCGTCCCGGCGGCGCTGTCACTGCCCGACGGCGCGACGTAGTAGGTGGCGGCGGCCGCGGGGCCGGCGGCGGCCACCCCGCCGCCGGCCAGGACCACCGCGAGCGTGAGGATGCTCAGCCGGTACCTGCGCACGGATCTTCCCTTCAGTCGCAGCTGCCGGAGCACGGCACGAACGACGCCGTGGTGCCGGTCAGCGTGGTCGTGCCGAGCGTCAGCCCGGCCGAGCTCGCGGTCACCGTGACCGTGCCCGGGCCCGTCGCCCGCACCAGGCCGTACGCGATGCCCTGGTAGGCCTTCCGCACCGAGCCGCGGAAGCTTTCCTGCACCGGGCTCCCGCTGTCGACCGCCACCAGTTCGCCCGGCCCGCTGATGCCGAACGTGATCGGGGCCGAGGAGCCGGTCACCACGCGGCCGGCGGAGTCGGCCACGGTCGCCTTGACGTACGCGACGTCGTCGACGTCCGTGGAGACGGCGCTGTGGTCGGGCGACAGCAGCACGCGGGTCGCCGTGGTGCCGGTCGCCGGCGGCGACGTCGTCGGCGCACCCCACGTCCGCTGCCACGAGTAGCCGATCGGCCGGACCGTGCCGACGCCGTCCAGCAACCCGAAGTCCGGCTCGACGCGGGGCCACAGCCCGTCGGCCTCCCCCAGGTACGCCGCGCCTGTCCAGAGGAACAGGCCGGTGACCACGGGGTTGTCCCGCACCGTCTGCCACGCCGAGGTGTCGGTGCCCATCTCGGTGAACAGCCCGGGCCGCGCCGGGGACGTCTTCGCGGCCCGGATGACCTCGTCGGGCCGGTAGTTGCCGCCGAAGACGTCCACGATCGTCCGGGTGGCCCCGGTGACGTCGCCGCTGTCGCTCGGCCGGAACAGCGCCTGGGTGACCGGACGGCCCGGGTCGAGGCTGTGCGCGATGGCGGCCATCCTGGTCAGCAGGGGGGTCCGGGTCGCGATCGGGTCGCGGATCTCGTTGCCGGTGCTCCACATCGCCACGCTGGGGTGGTTGCGGTCGCGCAGGACGACGCTGGTGGCGTCCACCTGGTACCACGGCACCGAACCACTCGCGCCGGGCACCGCCGGGGTACCGGTCGGCGCGGCCGCCGTCCGGGTGAAGTGGGTCGCGTAGTCGCCGACGTCGGAGTACTTGTGCTGGGTCCAGACGTCGAAGAACTCGTCGAGGACCAGGAACCCCATCCGGTCGGTGAGCTCGAGGAACGCCGGGCTCGGCGGGTCGTGCGCGGTGCGGATGGCGTTCACCCCGAGCGCCTTCAGCTGCGCGAGCCGCCGCTGCACGGCCCGCTGCGGCGCGGCCGTCCCGAGCCCGTGGAGGTCCTGGTGCAGCGCGACCCCCTGGAACTTGACGTTCTTGCCGTTGAGGCTCATCCCGCTCGCGGCGTTGAACGCCAGGGTGCGGATGCCCACGGACGTGACGTCGTCGTCCACCGCCGTCCCGCCGGCGAGGACGGTGGTGGCCAGCGAGTACAGGTTCGGGCTCGCCAGGTCCCACAGCCTCGGGTTGCTCACCGGCACGTCGTAGGCGAAGGTGGCCGACGCCCCGGCGGCGACGGTCTTGGCCGCCGTGGTGACCGCGGGCAGCGCGGCCCCGCCCGGATCGGTGAGCACACCCTGGACGCTGACGCTCGCCGCCGCGCCACTCTCGTTGACCACCGTGGTTTCGGCGTGCACCGTGTTGTTGCCCGGCGTGGTGACGCGGGTGGCCCACTGCCCGATGTGCACCGGGTCGGTGGCGATCAGCCGGACGTCACGGTAGATCCCGGCGCCGGTGTAGTAGCGCGACGCCGGCTGTGCCGTCGTGTCGGTCTTGACGGCGACCACGTTGTCGCCGCCGAGTTTCGCCGCCGCGGTGATGTCGTAGCGGAAGCCGGTGTACCCGTACGGGTGGGTGCCGATGAGCGTGCCGTTGACGTACACGCTCGCGTTGGCCATCACGCCGTCGAACTCGAGGGACACCTTGCGGCCGGCGGGCACCCCGGCCAGCGAGAAGTGCTTGCGGTACCAGCCGATGCCGGAGGGCAGGTAGCCGCCGCGGCCGGTGCTCGGTGCCGACTGCGAGAACGGGACGGCCGGCGGGTTCCGGCCCTCGATGCTCCAGTCGTGCGGCACGCTGAGCTTGCGCCAGCCGCCGTCGTCGTAGGAGGCACCACCGGCACCACCGGCGTCACCGTAGTGGAACAGCCAGCCGGCGTCGAAGTCCGTGACCGTGCGGTGCCGATCGGCCGCGACCGCCGTGCCGGACACCACGGTCAGCGGAACCAGCACGAGCGCCAGTACACCGGCAAGGACCTTCCGGGGGGCGGACAACGCCGTCACCTCGCCAGGGCGAAGCTCGGGTGCGGCGGCTGGTTGTACGCCGTGTTCTGCCACGCGACGGCCGTCCGGTACTGCCGGTCCTGCATCAGCGACACGTGCGAGATGCTCGTCGCGTCCGTGGTCGAGTAGATCCGCAGCGCCCGGTTGTCCGAGGTCGGCCAGACGACCTCCTCGCGCCAGTCGCCGAACAGGTCGGCCTGCAGCGACGGGGTGCTCTTGGTTCCGTTGTTCGAGTGCACGTCCGACGCGGTCAGCAGCCGGGTGTCGCCGCTGGTGCCGTACTTGTCGATGTGGGTGCCGTCCAGCAGCTCGCGCTGGGCGTCACCGTCCCAGTAGATGACGAAGTTGGCCGACGACGGCTTGCGCCCGATGTTCTGGCCGCTGGTGTTCAGCAGCCCGGACACCGCGGACGACCACGATTCGGCCCCGGGGCTGCCGGCGTAGATGTCGTCCGAGACCCCGCGTCCGTTGTCGCAGTTGCAGGAGGCGTTCTGCCAGATGATCTGGCCGGTCCGCGCGTCGGCCATCCAGGCGGCCGGCTTGGACTTGTCCTCGTCCACTTTGAACTCTTCGAGGCCGGGCCGCGTGGGGATGAGGTCGCCGACGTGCATGGCGTCGCCGTGGCCGTTGCGGGTGTTCCACAGCGGACTGCCGTTGTCGTCGACGGCCATGGCCCCGAAGACGATCTCGTCCCGGCCGTCGCCGTCGGCGTCGGCGATGGCCAGCTGGTGGTTGCCCTGGCCGGCGTACTGCGAGCCGGCCGAGTTCGAGTCGAACGTCCACCGCTTGGTCAGCGCGCCGTTCCGGAAGTCCCAGGCCGCGATCACCGTGCGGGTGTAGTAGCCGCGGCTCATGATCAGGCTCGGGCGGGACCCGTCCAGGTAGGCCGTGCCGGCGAGGAACCGGTCCACCCGGTTGCCGTAGCTGTCACCCCACGAGGACACCGTGCCGCGCGGCGGGTCGTAGTTCACCGTGGACATCGCGGCGCCGGTCTGCCCGTTGAACACCGTCAGGAACTCCGGGCCGGACAGGACGTACCCGCTGGAGTTGCGGTAGTCGGCGCTCGCGCTGCCGATGACCTGGCCGGTACCCGACCGCGTGCCGTCCGCGGTCTTCATGGCGACCTCGGCCCTGCCGTCGCCGTCGTAGTCGAAGACCTGGAACTGCGTGTAGTGGGCGCCGGCGCGGATGTTGCGCCCGAGGTCGATCCGCCACAGGCGCGTGCCGTCGAGCCGGTAGGCGTCGATGTAGACGTTGCCGGTGTATCCGGACTGCGAGTTGTCCTTGGCGTTGGTCGGATCCCACTTCAGCACGATCTCGTACTGGCCGTCGCCGTCCAGGTCACCGGCACTGGCGTCGTTGGCCGTGTAGGTGTAGGCCTCCCCGGAGGGCGTCGTGCCGCCGGCGGGCGGCTGGATCGGGATGTCCCGGGTGCTCGCGGCGACACCGCTGTCCAGGGTCAGCGAATCCTCCGCGGCGAAGGCGGACATCACCTCCGACCCGCCGGCCACCGCGCGCACGGTGTAGCGGGCACCCGCGGGGGCGCCCGCGTCCAGGAAGCTCGTCGGCCCGCTCACCGGGGTCGCGGTCACCCTGGTGCCGTCGCGGTAGACGGTGAACGCGACGCCGGCCGGGTCACCGGCGAGCAGCCGCCAGCTGACCCGGTTGCCCTGTGCGGTGTGGACGCTCACCACCCCGCGGTTCAGCTTGTCGATCTGCGGCGTGCCGCTGAGCGGCGCGGCCGGCACGACCGCGCCGGTGGCCGGGGCCGGGACGAGGCCGGCGGCCACCACGGCCGCGGCGGCCACGACGAGCCGCCTGCTGACGGCGAACCTGCGCATGGCTACTCCGATCTGCGTTGGTTGTTCAGCCGAGGACAGTGGAGAGGAACACCGCTGGCCGTTTGAGGGACATGAGGACTCCTTCGTCCTTCCTGGAAGGCGCGTCAGCCCGCCGAGCAGGTACTCCCGTTGAGCGTGAACGCCGCCGGCGCCGGGTTGGAGCCGCTGTAGGTGCCGTTGAAACCGATGCCGGTCGAGGCGTTGGGCGCCAGCGTGCCGTTCCAGCTCAGGTTCTTGGCGGTGACCGCACCGCCGGACTGCGCGAAGCCGGCACCCCAGCCGGGCGGTGTCACCTGCTGGCCACCGGCGAACGTGAAGGCCAGCGTCCAGCCGTTGAGCGCGCTCGTGCCCGTGTTGACGATGGTGATGTTGGCGGTGAACCCGTTGCCGCCGCCCCAGTTCGAGGCGGAGTAGGTCACCTTGCACGCACCGCCGCCGCCCGCGCTCGTCGTCGCCGTCGCGACTCCCGACAGGGCCGAGGTGTTGCCCGCGGCGTCCTTGGCCCGGACCTGGTACCGGTACGTGCTCGAAGCCGCCAGGCCGCTGTCGGTGAACGACGTCGTCGCGGACGAACCGACCACCGCGAACGTGCCGCCGCTCGCACCCGGCGCCCGGAGGACGTCGTAACCGGTGACACCGACGTTGTCCGTCGAAGCCGCCCAGGTCAACGTCGCACCGCCGGAGGTCACGCCCGACACGGCCGGGGTGCCCGGAACGGACGGTGCCTGGGTGTCGGCCTGGCCGCCGCCGAAGATGGTGGCTTCCTTCGAGGTCTGGCGGATTCCGTTGGCGCCGTTGAGGAACCGCTCGCCCCACGCCGTCAGACCGGCCGGGTCGAAGTTGTTCGTCATGTCGAGGTACCCGACGTCGCTGCTGTTGCCGCTCCACGACCAGCCGATGTACCCGAGGCCGCGGGCCTGCGCCTGGGCCATGATCGTGTCTTCGTCCGGGTTGCCGTCGGTGTGCATGTTCCCGAACTCGCCGACGACCAGGGGCAGCCCGGCGGTGCGGAACGCGTCGAAGTACGCGTTGATCTCGGCGGCGGTGTCGTAGACGCCGTACATGTGGATGGAGAAGACCGTGTTGTGCTGCGGGTCGGCGTTGAACACCGTGGCCGCGTTGTCCCGCATGATGTTCTGCCAGTCCTGGCCCCACATCGGCGCGTCGGCCATCAGCAGGTGCCGCAGCCCGGCGGCCCGCAGCCGCTGCACCGCGTTGCTCGTCGCGGTCGTCCAGGTCGCGCTCACCTGCTGGTCGTTGCCGAACGGCTCGTTGCCCAGGTTGATCACGACGTAGTCTTCCTGGCCCTTCAGCGCACTGGCCACGCTGATCCAGTAGCTCGCCGCCTGGTCCAGGGTGGCGGCCCCGCTCTGCTCGCCGTACCCGGTGGTGTCGTGCACCTCCAGAACGCAGATCAGCCGGTTCTGCTTGCACTGCCCGATGACGCTCGTGACCTCGGCGGCCGGCGTCGGCCCCCACCGCTGCCCGCTGCCGAGCACGACCCGGACGGTGTTGGCGCCGAAGGACTTGATGTCGGCGAACGCGCGGTTCTGGCTCGGGTACCAGACGTAGGCGTGGTTCACCCCGCGCATCACGAACGGACTGCCGCCGGCTTCCAGGACGCGGGTGCCGTCGACGTGCAGGCCGGTCGCGGCGGGGGTGTCCGTGCCGAGCGCCGCGAGCAGCGCCGGGTACCAGCGGCTCTCGATCTTCTGGATGCCGGTGGTGCTGTTCGGGTGGACGCCGTCGCCGGTGTCGGCCGCGGTGTCGAACCCGGTCCACTGGTCGACGACGGTGATCGGGGACGCGGCGGTGGAGTGCGCCTGCGCCCAGGCGGGGATGGCGTTGTTCAGCTCCACCACCCGCTGGCCGCAGGCCGCGCAGTTGGCCGGGTTCATCGGGATGATCTTCGCGACGATCAGCTTCGTCGCCGGGTTGGCGGCCCGCATCTGACCGAGCAACGTCGTGTAGGCGTCGAGGATCGTGCTCGCCGGGATGTTGCTCCACACGTCGTTGGTGCCCAGGTGCATCAGCACGATGTCCGGGCGGGACGCCGACAGCCAGCCGGGCAGCTGGTTGTCCCGGACGATCCCGGTCGCCAGGAACCCGCCGTGCCCCTCGTTGTCGCCGTCGTAGGTGAAGCCGCAGCCGGGGGCCGGCAGGGTGCCCACGAAGTCGACGTCGGTGTGGCCGGTGTCCTGCAGGTGTTTCCACAGCAACGCCCGCCAGCAGCCGGGCGACCCCGTGATGGAGTCGCCCAGCGCCATGACCCGCGTGGGCACGGCCGCTCGGGCCGCGGCCGGGGCCACGACGGCGCAGGCGGCCAGCAGCAAGCCGGCCACGAGCGCGCGGAGGAATCGCCAGTTCATTACCGACCTCCTGGAGCACCACTCGACAGGAAAGTTTCAGGCTGGGAGCGCTCCCACGGTAACACGTGAGCCACGGGCGGAACACCTGCGGCGAGACAGAAAACGGCCAATCTGCTGAACGTTAAGCGACGTTCGAGAAAGCGTTTTCTGAGTGCCCGTCAAGCTCGCCAGCGGACCTGCGGGTTGAACCGGCCCGAGTGGTCGAAGACGGCCTGGTTCTCCCAGCCGTTGCCGGAGCCGGTGATGTCGGCCGGGTCCCAGCCGTTGCCGTTGACCGCGTACCAGGTGGGTTCCCAGTAGAAGACCCCGATCGCGCCGGCGGCGCGGGCGGTGTCCTGGACCGCGGTGAAGTTCGCCGCCTGCCCGGCCGGGGTGGCCGGGTACCCGGCGCACGGCTGTGCGGCCGAGATGACGTTCGGCGTGCTGTCGTCGTTCGCCGTCGTGTACGGGTAGGCCGTTTCGGCGAGGACGACCGGCTTGCCGTACCGCGACCGCACGTCGGACACCACACCGGCCATGTTCGCCATCGTCCCGTGCCAGTAGCAGTAGTAGGACAGGCCGGTGATGTCCCAGGGGACGCCCTGCGCCCGGATGCCGTCGTAGAACCAGCGGGCGTGCGCGTCGCTGTCGGCGTCCGCGGTGTGGACGATCACCTGGGTGCCGCCGTTGCAGGCCTTGGTGGCGTTGTAGCCGGCCTTGAGCAGCAGGCCGAGGTTGGTGAAGTCGTTGTTGACGACCTTCCCGTCGTTCCACAACATGCCGACGTTGATCTCGTTGCCGATCTGCACGCTGTCCGGCGTCGTGCCCTGGGCCTTGAGCCCGGAACAGACGTCGTAGGTGTAGTCGTACACATCGGTCTGCAGCCGTCCGGTGGAGTGCGACGCCCAGGCGGCGGGCTTGGTCTGCGTATCGGGATCGGCCCACGTGTCGGAGTAGTGGAAGTCGACCAGGAGCTTGAGGCCCTTGGCCTTCACGGTGCGGGCGTACTGCAGCACCTTGGCCTTGTTGTTGTAGCCGCTGCGCGGGTTGTTCCACACGCGCAGCCGCACGTAGTTGACGCCCGCTCCCTTGAGGATGTCGAGGGGATCACGGGCCACCCCGGCCGCGTCGGTGTACCTCGCGCCGAGGTCGAGCGCGCGCTGGGCGGTCGAGACGTCCGCGCCCAGCATGCTCAGGGAGTTCGCGGCCGAAGCCGCCGGAACGGGCAGGACGAGGCCCACCAGGATCAGGGCCGCCGTCGCGAGACGGCCGGTGCGGAACGGGGTCATCCGATCTCCTTCGATCGAGTTTTCGAGGTCGTTCGGCGAAACCGCGGGCGGCGGCTCGACTCGCGGACCACCAGCTCCGGGGTGAACACGACGTGCCGGTGCTCGTGCTCGGACGGCGACTGCGACTCGGCGATGACCAGTGCCGCCGCCGCACGGCCGATCTCGTGGCGTGGCTGGCGGACCGACGTCAGCGGGACCGCGGCCGCCGCCGCGAAGTCGATGTCGTCGTAGCCCACGATCGCCAGGTCCTCCGGGACCCGGACGCCCGCCCGGACCGTGGCCTGGAGCAGGCCCAGTGCCAGCAGGTCGTTGGCGCAGAAGACCGCGTCCGGCCGCACCGACCTGGCCAGCAGCCGCTCACCCGCGCGCAGGCCGGACGCCACGTTGAGGGCGGAGACGGGCAGCACCTCCAGCACGTCCGGCGGCCGGCCCGCCAGCCGGACCGCGTCGCGGGCGCCGCGGTGGCGTTCGGCCGCCTGGTGGATGCCCGCCGGGCCGGTGACCATCACGATCCGCTCGCACCCCTCGGCCAGCAGGTGGGTGACCGCGAGCTCGCCGCCCCGGCGGTCGTCCACCGCGACCGAGCAGAGGTCCTCCTCCGCCGTCGGGTGGTCGAGCAGGACCACCGAGATCCCCCGCTCCCGCAGCCACCGCACCGGCACCGGCCCGGAGTCCACCGGCGTGATCAGCACCCCGTGCACCCGCTGCGCGGCCAGCAGCTCGACGTGCCCGCGTTCCCTGGCCACGGATGCGCCGCTGTTGCACAGGATCACCGCGTGCCCGGCCTCGCTCGCCGCCTCCTCGACGCCGCGGGCGACGTCGGTGAAGAACGGGTTGCCCACGTCGAGCACGACCAGGCCGAGCGTGCGGGCGGTGCCGGAGCGCAGCTGGCGCGCCGGCTCGTTGCGGACGTACCCCAGCGCGTCGATGGCGGCCAGGACCCGGGCGCGGGTGCCGGCGGCGACCACGTCGGGGCGGTTCAGCACGTTGGACACCGTGCCGACCGACACCTCGGCGTGGACGGCGACGTCCCGGATGCCGATCGGCGGCCTCACCGGACACCCACCGCGACCGCGGCCGGCACCTCCACCGGCCGCCACGCCGCCGCACCCCGCAGGCCGGTCACCTGCAGCAACTCCACCGCGGCCTTCGTGACCTCGGCCCGGCCTTCGTTGGCCCAGCACCCGAATCGGATCGTCGTGGGCCGTCCGTTCATCGGATTTCCCTTCTGAGACCAGCACCGGGCGAACTCACGGAATCCGGTCCTGAATCGGTTCAAGCACGGTAAGTCCGCGCGCGAGCGGCGTCAACCAGCAACAGCACCAACGAAAGCGCCGAAACCTTTCGAATGGGTCGAACGGCCGCCGCCGTTCGGTCCGTGATCGAGAAAGCGCTTACTGGACTGATCGGGTCGATCCCGTTGACAACCACCGGAGCGGCTGGTTTGAATCGGTTCATCGCGGCGGCGACGAGCTGACCCGGAGGCCGATGATGTCCCCGCAGTCCCCGCTTTCCCGAAGAGTCTTCCTCGGCGGTGTGTCCGCCGTGGCCGCGGCGGCGGTCGCACCCCCGGCGGCCACGGCGGCCGCGGTCACCCCGCCCGCGGCGTCCGGCGGCGGCGAAGTGCGCCTGCACTGGCTGGACGGCCGTCCCGCGGCCCCGGTGGGCTGCGCCTTCGGCGTCCCCTGGGCTCGGGGAACGCTGTCCCGGACCACCCCGCTGGCCCTGCGCACCGGGGACGGCACCGGAGTTCCGCTGCAGTCGTGGCCGCTGGCGTACTGGCCGGACGGCTCGGTCAAGTGGACCGGCCACGCCGTGACGTCGGCCGCCGCCGCGGACACCTTCGCGCTGGCCCCCGGAACGCCCGCGCCGCCACCGGTTCCGGTCACCGTGCGCCGGTCGCCGCGCGAAATCGTCGTGGCCAACGGAACGGTCGAGCTGAAACTGGCCACGACCGGCGCCGTCGCCGTGCCGTCGCTCTCCCGGGGTGGGCGGGTCGTGGCCCGCGACGGCGAGCTCCTGCTGCGCCTGCAGGACCAGCCGGACGACGCCGACGACAGCCGGGCGCCCCGCCGCGAGGATTGGAGCGGCGTCGTCGAACGCGCCGAGGTCGAGCAGGCGGGCCCGGTGCGCGCGGTGGTGAAGCTGACCGGCCGGTACCGGCGCGACCGCGGCCGCGGCACCCGCGCCATCCTGCCCTGGACCATGCGGATCCACCTCGGCGCGGGCGACGACTCCCTGCGCGTGGTGCACGGTTTCCGCTGGGACGCCGACGAAAACCGCGATTTCGTGCGCGGGCTCGGCCTGCGGTTCTCGGTTCCGCTCGCCGACGAGCCGCACAACCGGCACGTCCGCTTCGGCACGGACGGCGGCGGAGTCTGGGGCGAGCCGGTCCGGGTGCTCACCGGCCTGCGCCGCGACCCCGGCCCGGCGGTCCGGAAGGCCCAGACCGACGGCACCGCCACGCCACCGGTCGCGCAGTGGGGCCAGCAGGTGCGGGACGGCTACCAGAAGCTGGCGCTGTGGAACGACTTCACCCTGTTCCAGGAGTCCGCCCGCCACTTCGCCGTCTGGAAGCGGACCAGCGCCGCGGGCAGCTGGCTGAAACACGCGGGTCGCGGCGACCGCGCGGCCGGCTTCGGCTACGTCGGCGGTCCCGCAGGCGGGCTGGGCTTCGGGCTGCGCGACTTCTGGCAGCGTGCCCCGCGCTCGCTCGACATCCGCGGCGCGGCCACCGACACGGCGTCGGTGACGCTCTGGTCGTATTCCCCGCTGGCGCCGGCGATGGACCTGCGCACCTACGACACCGTCGCGCACGGGCTCGACCTGTCCTACGAAGACGTCCAAGAGGGCTTCGCGACACCTCAGGGCGTCGTGCGCTCGACCGAGCTGCGGTTGTGGGCGCTGGCGGCCACCCCGCCGCGGGACACGATCGCCGCGCTCTCGGCCTCGCTGACCACGCCGCCGCAGCTGGTCACGGACCCGGGCACCTACCACGCGGCCGGGGTGTTCGGCCGCTGGAGCCTGCCCGACCGGAGCACGCCGGCTCGCGCGGCCCTCGAAGACGGGATGGCCCGGGAGATCGCCTTCTACGCCGGCCAGGTCGACGAGCGCGAGTGGTACGGGTTCTGGCACTACGGCGACGTCATGCACACCTACGACGCCGACCGCCACGAATGGCGTTACGACGTCGGCGGGTACGCCTGGGACAACGCCGAACTCGGCACGGACGCCCTGCTCTGGTACGCCTTCCTGCGCTCGGGCGATCCCCGGACGTTCCGGCTGGCGCACGCGATGACCCAGCACGTGTCCGAAGTGGACACCCACCACGGCGGCCGGTTCGCCGGGCTCGGCTCGCGCCACGCCGTCGTGCACTGGGGTGACGGCGCCAAGGAGGCCCGCGTCGGCGAGTCGTTCACCAAGCGGTTCTCCTACTACCTCACCGCCGACGAGCTCCTGGGCGACCTCATCCGGTCGTCAATGCAGGTGGACGAAACGCTGCGCACGATCGATCCCCTGCGTGAAGTCTTGCCGCCGCAGACGGAAGCACCGGCCCGCGTCCGCATCGGACCCGACTGGTACGCGCTGGTCAGCAACTGGCTGACGGAGTGGGAACGCACCGGCGACGTCCGCTGGCGCGACCGGATCGTCACCGGCATGCGGGACATCGCCACCTTCCCGGCCGGGCTGTTCACCGGGGAAGCGGGCGGCGCGGTCGGCTTCGACCCGGCGACCGGCCACCTGGTGAACCTGGAGAAGGGCGACTTCGACGGCGGCTACAACCTTTCGATGGCCTTCCTCGGCGAGCAGATCCTCTGGGAGGCCCTCGACCTGGTCGACGTCCCGGAGTTCCGCCGGACCTACCTGGACTTCGCGCGGTACGCCCAGGCGCCGCCGGCCGAGAAGATCGCCCGGTACGGCCGCGATTTCAACCCGGGGCTGTTCAAGACGATCTACTCCCGCGTCACGGCGTGGGCGGGCGAGCAGCTCGGCGACGCGAGCCTGCGCAAGCGCGGCTGGGACCAGTTCACCGGTGATCCGGCGGGCCGGCCGTGGCCGCCCGCCGAGCGCGTCACCGGCTCCGCCGTCGCCGGTCCGGTGACGGAAATTCCCACGCGGACCACGACGAACCCCGCCGGCGACTTCGCCACGTTCGCCACCAACGACTTCGCCCAGCGGAACCTGGCCACCATCGCCCTGCTCGCCATCGCCCCGGAGGAAGCGCCGTGAGGATCCTCGGGCTCGCCTTGGCCGCGGTGCTCGCGTCCGGCGCGGTCCCGGCGGACGCGTCCCCGCGGTGGACCGTGTGCGCGGACTCGTGTTCGTTCGACGTGCCCGCCGGCGACTACGAGATCGACGTGGTGCTGGGCGGCCCCGGCGCCGGGTCGACCGGGCTCGACGTCGAGGCGCGGCGGATCGCGCTCGCCCCGGTGGCCACCGAGGCGGGGCAGTACGTCCGGCGTTCGGTGACCGTCGAAGTGCGGACGCCGGAAGGGATGCCGAGCGGCCAGGACGGACCGGGCACGCCGGGACTCCAGGTGCACCTCACCGGACCGGCCCCGCGGCCGGTCCGGATCACCGTGACACCTCGGCCGAAAGCGCCGCGGATCTTCGTGATCAGCGATTCCACCGCCGGTGATTGGGCGAACCTGCCCAAGAACGGCTGGGCCCAGGCTCTGCCGGCGTTCTTCCGCGCCGGGCCGAGCGTGCGGAACTACGCCCAATCCGGCGCGAGCACGGTCAGCTACCTCGACGACCCCCGCTACTTCGCGCGGGTGCGCCCGATGATCCGGCCCGGCGACACGGTGCTGATCCAGCTGGCGCACAACGACAAGCAGACGACCGAAGACGTCTACCGCGCCAACCTCGCCACGCTGGTCGCCGGGGTTCGCGCGCAGGGCGGGGCGCCGGTCATGGTCACACCCCCGGTGCGGCACCGGTTCGGCGCGGACGGCAGGCTCACGCCGCTCGGCCTGGTGGTCAACAACCTCGGCGTCGACCTGCCCGCGGTGCTGCGGGACGTCGCCCGGCGGCAGCGGCTCCCGCTGCTCGACCTCACCGCGCACAGCCAGGCACTGCTGGAGGGCCTGGGTGAAGCCGCGTCCTGGCCGCTGTACCTGACGCTGGCGCACGACGGCGTCGACGACGCGACCCATCTGAGCCGGTACGGTGCCGAGCAGTTCGCCGCCCTCGTCGCGCAGGCCGCGACCCAGGCCCGGTTGCCGATCGCGCGGTTCCTTCGGCACTGACCTCCCCCGGCGGGTGACGGCCGTTTCCACCGCGCCCGTCGTGGGTATCTCCCCGGCGCCGGCAACCGACCATGCGTGCACGTGGCGCGAGGTGAGGTCATGGTGACGACGACGGGCGATGGCACACCCCTTCCGATCAGCATCGAAACCACCGACGTCGGCGAGCTGGAAGCGGCCGTCGGAGTCCTGCGGGCCCTGGATTACCGGCAGGGCGGCGGGTTCTGCCGGGACGCCGTCCGGGTGGTCAAGACAGCGAGCCTGCTGCTGCACTGGGGCACGGTCCCGGGTCCGTTGCGGGCCAGGCTCCACACGGTACTGGCCGACGTGCACAACCTGCTGGGCTGGACCGAGTTCGACATCGGACACGCGGTGCCGGCGCGGCACCGCTTCGCGCGGGCGCTGGAGCTCGCGGCCGAGGCGGGCAACGACAACCTGGTGGCGAACATCCGCTACCGGCTCGGCCGCGTTCACCTGCACCACCACGACGTGGCCGGGGCGCTGGCCGAGTTCGCCGAGGGCCAGGCGGCCGCACGGCGCTCCGGATCCCGCCGCGCGTGGACGATCCTGGCGGCGAACGAGGCCTGGGCGGCCGCGATGGGCGGGGACGAGCGGGCGGCCCTGACCCGGCTGGGGGAGGCCGAAGCGGTGTTCGCGGAAGCGGGCTCGTGGCCGGAGCCGAAGCCGTGGGAGGCGTTCTTCCGCGAGACGGACATGGCGGCGATGCGCGGCACGGTCCTGACCGAGCTGGCCACGGCGGTGGGGGCCCGCCACAGCGGCGCGGCGATCACCGAGCTGACCGAAGCGGCCGGCCGCTACGGCGCCGACATGGCCCGCAGCCGGTCGCTGACGTTGATCATGCTGGCCCAGAACCACGCGCTCAGGGGCGACTTCGACGAGGCCACCCGGATCGGCGGGGAGGCGGTCGACCTGGCGGGAGCGGTGGGCTCGGTGCGGCCGAAGGACCGGCTGGGGCCGCTGGAGCGGCTGCTGCGGGCGCACCGGGGCGACGCGGCGGTGCGGGGGCTGACCGAGCGGATCGCGCGGTACCGGTCCGAGCCGCTGCTCTGAGGTCCCGGGAATGACTCCGTTCGAGTTGTTCACCGATGTTTGGCCGCCGCGAGAGCGGGGTACAACCGACTCGGAGCAGAGTGGACGACGGAGAAGGGGTCCCAGCATGCAGCCCAGGGGTGACCGTGACCGCTGACGGCAACCGGGTCCGGCCACAGGACCTCCTGCGCGTGACGGCCCACCACTCCGGCGGCGCGGTCGTGCTGGCGGTGGCGGGCGAAATCGACCTGCTCAGCGCACCCGTCCTCGGCGAAGCGGTCACCACCGCCCTCGCCGACGCGCCGGAGCTGCTGGTGGTCGACCTGTCCGAAGTGTCCTTCCTCGCCTCGATCGGCATCACGGTGCTGCTGGAGGCGCGCCGCGAGGCCGGCGCCGGCACCCGGGTCCGCGTCGTCGCCCCCGAGGCAAGCGTCGTCAACCGGACCCTCAGCCTGACCGGCCTGCACGAGGCGCTGGCCGTCGCCACCACCCGGGAAGACGCACTCGCCGGCTGATCACCGGCGGCCGAACCGGGCCGCGACGGCGTGGAAGACCTCCTTCGGCTCCCACGCGAGCCCCGGGTACGCCTTGCCGTCCCGGCCCTTCAGAACCTTGACCAGGCCGTAACTGGCCAGGTCGAGATCGCGCCGCGGCTCCGGATCCGACGGGCATTCGTAACCGGCGAAGGTGAACCAGAACGCGCCGTGCACGCCTTCGGTCTCGAAGACGTCCATCAGCTCGGTGAAGTAGGCCGCTTGACCGGCCTCGTCGCGGTCGTAGGCGCCGTTCAGCACCCGGGGGTCGGCTTCGAAGTCGACGATCATCCAGCCGGTCCCGCCCGCGTCGGCGGCGCCCCGGTGGGTGCAGCAGCCGAACTCCGTGATGACCAGCGGCTTCCCCTGGCTTGAAAGGTCGCGTACGCGCTGGGCGAAGCCACCCGCGTTGTCCGCCGAGCGGTAGAGATTGACGGCGGCGAAGTCGAACTCCGCCCAGTCGATCTCCTCCCAGTCCCCGGCGGCGTAGGTGATCTTGCCGCCGAAGTGCCGCCGCGCGACGCCGGCGACGTCACGCAGCATCGTGCCGAAGTCCCACTGGTGGGTGAACCCGGCCCAGGCCGCGGGATCCGCCGCGTTGCGCACGCGTTCCAGCAGAGCGGCGCCGGGCACGAAGCCGACGCAGAACAGCGACATCTCGCAGCCGAGCACGAGCACGGTCTCCGGGTCCCGCGCCCGGATCTCCTCGGCCCGCCGGGCGCAGTCCGCCAAGTAGGGCAGCAGCTGCGGCGGCGTGAGGTCCATCGGGAACGGCGAAAACCACACACGCAGCCCGGCGTCGATCGCGGCGTGCGCGGCCACCACGAGCCGATCGGGATCGTCGCCGCTGATCCGGACCGCGTCGCAGTGCAGGTCCGTCGCGATGATGGCCAGTTCCCGCCGGACGACCGCGGGGTCGAACTCCCGGCGCGACCGGTCCCCCACCGCGCCGCCGAAGCCGGTGTCGTAGTTGATCCCCCTGAGCTGCACGGCCCCTCCCGGAATGTACGTCGTACACTCCAATGTACGACGTACACTCCGCGCATGCCACCGCTGATCTGGCACCACCCGGAGCCGCCGGGCCGGAAGAACGCGCTGACCCGCGCGGCCGTCGTGCGCGCGGCCATCGAAGTCGCCGACACCGGCGGCGTCGCCGCGCTGACCATGCGGACGGTGGCCGACGCGCTGGGGGTGGCCACGCCGATGTCGCTGTACCGGTACGTCCTGAACAAGGACGGCCTGGTCGACCTGATGCTCGACGAGGTCTCGGCCGAGGTCTCGGTGCCGGCGGCGCCGAGCGGCGACTGGCGCGCCGACCTGCGGGGGCTCGCCACCAGCCTGTGGGCGATGATCGGCCGCCACCGCTGGTACGCCGAACTCGTGGACGGCCGGCCCCCGTTCGGCCCCCGCACCCTGCGCCGAGCGGCCTTCCTGCTGACGGTGCTCGACGGCGCGGGTCTCCGGCCGGCCGTGGCGTACGCGTCGCTGCTGGACAACTACGTCACGGGAACGGCGATGAGCGTCACCCGCGAACTGGCGATGCTCGAGCGGTTCGGCATCGCCTCGACGGAGGACCTGCAGGCGCACGCGGCCGAGATGGCGGACGACTCGCTCGCCGGCTGGCTCGCGGACATGCCGGACCTGACCGCGGACGCCCGTTTCGAACTGGGCCTCGACTGCCTGCTCGACGGCTTCGCCCAGCGTCGGACCTGAGGGAACCACCGTCCCACCGCCCAGGTACGCCACCCGGCCCTCCCGGTACGCGACAATGGGCGCTCAGTCCACGTTCCGGCCGGGTCGGTGGCAGGATGTCCCGGTGAGCATGCGCACCAGGAACAACGTGACCGTCACCGGCCGGGAAGACGGCCCCGCTCTCCTGCTCGCGCACGGCTTCGGCTGTGACCAGAACCTGTGGCGCCTCGTCGTCCCGGAGCTCGAGCGGCGGTACCGGGTGGTGCTGTTCGACCACACCGGCGCCGGGCATTCGGACCTGTCCGCCTGGACGCCCGAGCGCTACGGCAGCCTCGACGGCTACGCCGACGACGTCCTGGCCATCTGCCGCGAGCTGGACCTGCGGGACGTCGTGCTGGTGGGCCACTCGGTCAGCGCGATGATCGCCGTGCTGGCCGCCAACCTCGAGCCGGACCGGTTCGCGAAGCTGGTGCTGCTCACGCCGTCGCCGTGCTACCTCGACGACGGGGACTACCGCGGCGGGTTCAGCCGCGCCGACATCGACGAGCTGCTCGACTCGCTCGAGTCGAACTACCTGGGCTGGTCGGCGACGATGGCGCCGGTGATCATGGGCAACCCGGACCGCCCGGAGCTCGGCGAGGAGCTGACGAACAGCTTCTGCCGCACCGATCCCGCCATCGCGCGCGTCTTCGCCAGGGTGACGTTCCTCTCCGACAACCGGGCCGACCTGGCCAAGGTCACCGTGCCCACGCTGATCCTCGAGTGCGCGAACGACGCCATCGCGCCGCCCGAGGTGGGGCGGTTCACCCACGAGCAAATCCCCGGCAGCACCCTCGTGACGCTGGACGCGACCGGGCACTGCCCCCAGCTCAGCGCACCGGAGGCGACGGCCGCCGCGATCACGGCGTTCGTGAGCGGGCCATGATGTGCGAGGGCCACCCCGGTCCGGGTGGTCGGGAAAGTGCCGCTCCGGAATTTTCGGCCATGTTGGAGGACAGCGCGGAAGACCTCTACGAACACGCACCCTGCGGCTACCTGTCGACGTTGCTGGACGGCACGATCGCGAAGATCAACGCGACGCTGCTGGGCTGGCTCGGCTACGCGCGCGAAGACGTCGTCGGCCGGCGCCGGTTCGCCGACCTGCTCACCGTCGGCGGCCGCATCTACCACGAGACGCACTTCGCGCCGCTCCTGCGCATGCAGGGCGAGCTCGGCGGCGTCGCCTTCGAGCTGAAGACCGCGGACGGCAGCCGGCTGCCGGTGCTGGTGACCTCGACGGTCAAGACCGGCACCGACGGGCAGCCGCAGCTGATCCGCACCACGATCTTCGACGCGCGCGACCGGCGGGCCTACGAGCGGGAACTGCTGCGGGCGCGCGAAGAAGCCGAGCGCGAACGCGACCGCGTGCAACGGCTCGCGCGGACGCTGCAGCAGACCCTGCTGCCGCCCGCGCTGGCCGAGGTCCCCGGCGTGGAGGTCGCGGCCTACTACCACCCGGCGTCGGCCGACGAGGTCGGCGGCGACTTCTACGACCTGTTCCCGCTGACCGGCGACACGTGGGGTTTCTTCCTCGGCGACGTCTCCGGGAAGGGCGCCGCCGCGGCCGTGGTGACGTCGCTGGCGCGCTACACGCTGCGCGCCGCCGCCGTGCACGACCCGGACCCGGCGACCGTGCTGGACCGGCTGAACACCGTGCTGCACCACGAGTACCGCGGCTCGGATCCGCGCTACTGCACCGTCGTCCTGGGCCGCATCCGCCCCGAGGCCGGCGGCGCGGCGGTCACCCTGGCCACCGGCGGCCACCCGCCGGCGCTGCTGATCCGCGCCGACGGCACGTCCGAGTTCCTGCCCGTCCCGGGTGGTCAGCTGGTGGGTGCGCTGCCCCAGGCGCGTTTCGCCGCCGCGGACGTCGTCCTGGGACCGGGTGACACGCTGCTGCTCTACTCCGACGGCCTGACCGAAGCCCGCGCGCACGGTCGCGTCCGCTACAGCGAAGAGGAGCTGCAGGAGTACCTGACCGGCCTGGCGCCGACGACGGCACCGGCGGTGATCACGGCGGTGACCGGCCTGCTCGCCGGCTTCGGCGACGGCGTCGAGGACGACACGGCCCTGCTGGCACTGAGCATCCCGCGTCCCGGAGGCGATCGACCGTGACCGGCACCCCGTTCTCCGTCACCACCCGCACCACGGGGGCCGGCGCGGTGGTGACCGTCCTGGGCGAGCTCGACGTGGCGACCGCGCCGCGGCTGCGCGCCGGCATCGAGGCCCTCACCCTGGCGGCCGGCCAGCGGCTGGTGGTGGACCTGGCCGGGGTGACGTTCTGCGACTCCAGCGGGATTTCCGCGCTGATCGCGGCGCGCAACGTCGCCGAGGCCGCCGGGGCCGGGGTCGCGCTGGCGGCCGTCCCCGGCCGGCTGAGCCGGACGTTCGGGCTGATCGGCCTCGGGGACTTCTTCCCGACCTACCCGAGCGCCGAAGCCGCCCTCAGAGGCTGACGATCCCGAAGGCGAGCAGGGCGGCCACCTTCAGCACCTCGAGGCCGATGTAGCCGAGGTGCGCGTGACTGCGCGGCCCGGTTTCCCCGGCCAGCACGCGATCCGAGCGGCGCGTCAGCGCCGGGCGGACGGCGACCAGCTGGACGAGCAGCACGAGGACCACGGCGGCGCCGAGGACCACCGCGGTCGTGGTCCGCGGGCCGGCCACGAGACAAGCGGCCAGCGCCAGGGCGAACAGCACCTCGACCCGGTTCAGCGCGGCGAACACGACCCGGCCGATGCCCAGCCCCAGCGGCAGCGTGACGCCGGGGGCGCGGAACTTCAGCGGTGCCTCCAGGAACGAGATCGCCAGCACCATTCCCAGCCAGGTGAACGTGATCGCGGCGGCGACCGGCACAGTGCCTCCTCGCGGAAAGTTCGCTACCCCCCGACCCTAACGCGGGTGGCGCGCGAGCTGAGCACGCTGCTCGGCCGGGAGTGGGGCCTCGACGTCGGCGAGGGGCCGCTGCGCGACGCCGCCGGTGGCCGGGCCCGGTTCCGCCAGTTCCGCCAGCACGGCCCGGATCGCCGGGCTCGCCTCCGCGCTCCGCCGCCACACCGCGTGGACCTCCCGGCTCGGCGGCCGCCGCAGGGGCCGGGCGATCAGGTTCTCCCCCAGCGGCGGGCGGGCGAGGCGCGGGACCAGCGCCACCACCTGCCCGGCAGCCACCAGCGCCAGCTGCGTCGCGAAGTCGTCGACCAGGTGGCGCACGTCGGGCTCGGCCCCGGCCTCGGCGAACAGCCGCCGGAACCACTGGTGGCACACGGTTCCGGGCGGGCTGGTGACCCACGCGTGCCCGGCGAGCGCGGCCCCGGCGAGGGGCGCGTCGAGCCGGGCCAGCGGGTGCGTGCGGCTCACCACCACGTCGCCGACGTCGGTGTGCACCCACCGCCGCGTCAGCGAGGGCGGCAGCGGGGCGGGCAGCAGCCCGTCGGCGTCGTGGACCAGCGCGAAGTCCGCCGTCCCCGCGCCGACGCTGTGCAGGGCCTCGTCCGGGTCCTGCTCGGTGAGCTCCACGCGCAGGTCGGGGCACCGCGCCGCCAGCCGGGGCAGGACGGGCGCGAACAGGCCGCGGATGGCGGTCGAGAAGGCCGCCACCCGCAGGGTGCCGCGCGGTGCGCCGTCCGACACGGACTGGGCGGCTTCGGCGCAGCGCTCCAGCGCGTGGAACACCTCGGGCGCCGAGTCCACGATCGCCTGTCCGGCCGGGGTCAGCACCACCCCGCGGCCGGCGGGCGCGAGCACCGGCACCCCGACCTGCCGTTCCAGCCGTTTGATCTGCTGCGACACCGCCGACGCGGTGAACCCGAGTTCGTCGGCCGCCCGCGCCAGCGTCCCCAGGGCCGCCACCGCGCGCAACGCCCGCAGCGCGCCCACCTCGATCATGAAGCCAGACTACGCAATACCGGCAAAAAAGCATCGCTGGACCACACCAGTCCCCCCGGGCAAGGTCGGGGCATGACCGAATTCGGCACCAACCTCGTCGCGATGGTGACCCCCATGCAGCCCGGCGGCGCGCTCGACGAACCCGGCCTCGCCCGGCTCGTCGAGCACCTCCTGGACACGGGGTGCGACGGCCTCGTCGTCGGCGGGACCACCGGGGAGTCCCCCACCCTGTCCGAGGCCGAAGCCGCGGACCTGATCCGGACGGTGGTGGTCCAGGTGCGGCACCGGGCGCGCGTGATCGCCGGCGTCGGCACCTGCGACACGGCCACGAGCATCCGCCGCGCCCGCGAAGCCGAGGCGGCGGGCGCGGACGCGTTGCTGCTGGTCTGCCCGTACTACTCCCGGCCGACGCAGGACGGCGTGCTCGCCCACTGCCTGGCCGTGGCGGACGCCACCGAACTGCCGGTGATGCTCTACGACGTCCCCGCCCGCACGGGTGTCGCGATGACACCGTCCACCCTGATCGAGCTGGCCCGCCACCCGCGGATCCGGGCGGTCAAGGACGCGAAGGGCGACCTGTCCGAGGCGATGACGGTGATGAGCCGGACGTCGCTGGCGTACTACTGCGGCATCGACGAGCTCAACCTGCCGTACCTGGCCTGCGGCGCGGCGGGCCTGGTCAGCGTCGTGGCCAACGTGGCCGCCGGGCGCACGGCCGGGCTGATCCACGCCGTCCGCGACGGCGACCTGGCCGGGGCGCGGGCGATCAACGACGGACTGATCCCGTTGACGGAGGCGCTCATGCGCTCCGGCACGGGGGCGGCGAACGCCAAGGCCGCGCTGGCCGAACTGGGGGTCATCCCGCACGCGAGCGTGCGGCTTCCGCTGGTCGAAGCGATCAGGGCAACCGGTACACCGACACGTGCGAGCTCGACTCCGTCGTGAACTCCCCGCCGGTCCAGTCGGCGTGGCGGGACTCCAGCCCGAACCCGGCCAGGCGGCCCATCAGGTCCAGCTCGGCCGGCCAGATGTAGCGCTGCGGGCAGCGGCTCACCCGCGCCTGCCGCCCCGCGCCGAAGGTGAAGTGGTGGGACACCAGGTGCTGGCGCACCGGGTCGTAGGTGTCGACCCCCACGTACCCGTCTTCGGCGTGGAAGACCAGGGCGTCCTGGCCCGGCGGGAGCCGCCGCAGCTCGGGGACGCCCAGCTCGATGACGAACCGGCCGCCCGGGTCCAGGTGGCGGGCGGCGTTGCGGAAGCACGCCACCTGCTCGTCTTGGGTCAGCAGGTTCGAGATCGTGTTGTACACCAGGTAGACCAGCGAAAACCGGCCCTCCGCCCGTGCTGTCGCCATGTCCCCGGCGACCACCGGGATCGCGGCCCGCTGCCGCAGCTTGGCCAGCATCGGCTCGGACAGCTCGATGCCGGTGACGGGCACCCCGCGCTCGGCGAGCGGGACGGCGATGCGGCCCGTGCCGATGGCGAACTCCAGCGCCCGCCCGCCGTCCGCCAGCGCGGCCAGGCGCTCCACGGCGGGTCCGACCACCTCGGGGGCGAACACGCCGCGGCCCGGGGTGTCGTAGCGCTCGGCGGTCTCGGCGTCCCAGATCTCGTCCTGTCGCACTCCTCCACCCTCGCCCGAGGCCGGGGAAACTGTCCACCATTTAGAACTTGCCCGAATTCGGGCAAGAATTTGGGGTTCGCCGTACGAGAGGGCATGATGGCCCGCGTGGAGGACACCGACATCGTCGAGCGTGTGGCCGCGTCCACCGGGCTGCCGCCCCGGGTCGCCGCCCGGGTCGTCGACGACGTCCTGGCCTTCTACCGGACTCCCACCGAGGACTACGTGCGCCGCCGGCACGCCGAGCTGCAGGCCCAGGGCCGGAAGAACCCCGAGATCTTCCCCCTGATCGCCGCCGAGCTCCGCGGCAGGCTGGTGGCCGCACCGATCCTCTCCGAGCGGCAGCTGCGCCGCATCGTCTACGGCTAGGAAGAGGGACTCCCCATGTGCGGGATCGTCGGCTACATCGGCGGCCAGAACGCCGCCCCCATCCTGCTCGAGGGCCTGACCCGGCTCGAGTACCGCGGTTACGACTCGGCGGGTATCGCCGTCCTCGGCGCCAAGGGCGGCGCCCAGGTCCACCGGGTCGTCGGCCGGGTGCGGAACCTCGCCGCGGCACTGCCCAAGCGGCTCGCCGGGAAGGCGGGCATCGGGCACACGCGCTGGGCCACGCACGGGCCCGCGTCGGAGGCCAACGCCCACCCGCACACCTCCGAGGACGGCCGGATCTGCGTCGTCCACAACGGCATCATCGACAACGCCGACACGCTGCGCGCCCAGCTCGCCGACGCCGGGGTCACCCTCACCTCCGAGACCGACACCGAGGTCCTCGCCCACCTCATCGCCCGCTCGGGCGCCGAAACCCTCGAAGACGCCGTCGTGGCGGCGGTCTCCCGGGTCACCGGCACGTACGCGATCGCCGTCACCGACAGCGCGCACCCGGACCGGCTGGTCATCGCGCGCAACGGCTCCCCGCTGATCATCGGCGTCGGCGAGCGCGAGATGTTCGTGGCCAGCGACCTGGCCGCGCTCGTGCGGCACACCTCACAGGTCGCGCACCTCGACGACGGCGAGTTCGCGACGGTCTTCGCCACCGGCTACCGCACCTTCACCGTCGACGAGAGCGACACCACCAAGCCGGCCACCGAGATCGACATCGACGCCGAAGACCTCGACCTGGGCGGCCACCCGCACTACATGGCCAAGGAGATCCAGGAGCAGCCCGAGTCCGTCGAGCGGATCATCCGCGGCCGCCTGGACGACCGGTTCGGCGTCGCCCGCCTCGACGGGCTCAACCTGACACCGCGGGAGCTGCGCGGGTTCGCCCGCGTGAAGATCCTCGGCTGCGGCTCCGCCTACTACGTCGGCCAGATCGGCGCGACGATGATCGAGGAACTGGCGAGGATCCCGGCCGACGCCGAAGCCGCGTCGGAGTTCCGCTACCGCAACCCGATCATCGAGGCCGACACGCTCTACATCGCGGTCAGCCAGTCCGGCGAGACGATCGACACGGCGTTCGCGGTCGAGGAGATCAAGCGCAAGGGCGGCCGGGTCGTCGGCCTGGTCAACGTCGTCGGCTCGACGATCGCCCGCGCCTGCGAAGGCGGCGTCTACCTGCACGCCGGCCCGGAGATCGCGGTCGCCTCGACCAAGGCGCTGACCAACATGGCCGTCGGGTTCGCGCTGATCGCGCTGGCGCTGGGCCGGGTGCGCGACCTGTCCAACGCGGACGGTCAGCGGATCATCGACGCCATCCGCGCGCTGCCGGGCCAGATCAAGTCCATCCTGGACTTCGAACCGGAGATCGCCGAGCACGCGAAGACCGTGGCCGCCGCGAAGAGCCTGTTCTTCGTCGGGCGCGTCCGCGGCTACCCGGTGGCCCGCGAGGGCGCGCAGAAGTTCAAGGAGATCTCCTACCGCCACGCCGAGGCGTACCAGACGTCCGAGCTCAAGCACGGCCCGCTCGCGCTGATCGACGAGGAGCTGCCGACCGTCGCCGTCGTCCCGCGGGACGAGCTGACCGAGCGCAACCTGGCGGCGGTCCAGCAGATCAAGGCCCGCGGCGGCGCGGTACTGGCGGTGACCCACGAAGGCGTCGACTTCGGCGAACTCGGCGTCCCGCGGATCGTGGTGCCCAAGACCGAGCCGGAGCTCGACCCGATCCTGCTGACCATCCCGCTGCAGCTGCTCGCCTACCACGCCGCGCTGACGCTGGGCTACGACATCGACAAGCCGCGCAACCTGGCCAAGTCCGTCACGGTCGAGTGAGCGTTCGGCGCCGCCGGCTACTCGCGCTCGACCTGGCGCAGGCCCGCTCCGGGCGTCCACCACTCGACGACCAGCAGCGTCGCCGCCTCGTTCAGGTGGGTGTGCACGACCTCGGCGACGTCGACGACGAACCGCTCGCCGTCCTCCGTGCGCACCCGCCCGGCGATCTTCGCCTCGCCCGGCCACCGCGCTTCCTCGCCTTCGACCGGGTCGACCGTCGCGCTGTGCAGCGCGAACCGCGGGTCCCGCCGCAGGTCCGCGCCCTTGCGCGCGTTCGGCATCGAGCCGAAGACCAGCTCACCGTCCGCGAAGGCCGTTTCGATGCCCGAGATCCGCGGCGCGCCGTCCGCCCGCAGGGTCGCGATCGTCTTGTGCTTGTGCGCGTCGAACAACGCCCGCACCCGCCGGGCGAACTCCGGTTCCGCCGCTTCGAACTCCCGCCACGCCGTCATGTGCCCATGGTCTCGCACCGCAGCCCGGCGACGAGGATCCCGACCAGCTTGCGCGCGTCGTACCGGAGATCGGTGTCCGCGCCGATGCAGAGGTTCCCGACGCCCCGCATGAGCTCCAGCGGCCGCACCTCGGTCCGGACCTCGCCCGCCGCGATCGCCGCGTCGAGCAGCTCGCCGCACACCGGCCCCAGGCGGTCGAGGAAGTAGGCGTGCAGCGTCTCGAAGCCGGCGTTGTCGGACTGGAGCGCCCCGGCGAGCCCGTGCTTGGTCACCAGGAAGTCCACGAACAGGTCGATCCACCGCGTCAGCGCCGCGAACGGCGATTCGTTCGAAGCCAGCAGTGCCGGCCCCGCTTCCGCGCAGGCGTCCACCTGGTGCCGGAAGACCGCGATGACCAGGTCCGCCCGGGTCGGGAAGTGCCGGTAGATCGTGCCCATCCCGACGCCGGCCTTCGCCGCGATGTCGCGCACCGGCGCGTCCACGCCGGAGGCGACGAAGACGGCGGCCGCCGCGTCCAGCAACGCCTTCTCGTTGCGCCGGGCGTCCGCCCGCTTGGGCTTGCGCTCAGTCACCGACCCTCCCGGGGTTGCTAAGCGGAACCATGTTCCGTATGGTTAGCGGAGCAACGTTCCGCTTGCTCATCCTCTCACGGAGGCACCCCTCATGCAGTACCGCACCTTGGGCCGCACCGGCGTCCAGGTCAGCACCCTCGCGCTGGGCGCGATGAACTTCGGCGCCATCGGCAACACCGGCCAGGACGAGGCCACCGCCATCGTCGACGCCGCGCTCGAAGCGGGGATCAACCTGATCGACACCGCCGACATGTACGGCCAGGGCGAATCGGAGGTGATGGTCGGCAAGGCGATCGCCGGCCGGCGTGACGACATCGTGCTGGCCACGAAGGCGACCATGCCGATGGGCGACGAGCGCAACCACCGCGGTAACTCGCGCCGCTGGCTGGTCACCGCGCTCGACGACAGCCTGCGGCGCCTCGGCGTCGACCACGTCGACCTCTACCAGCTCCACCGGTGGGACCCCACGACGAGCGACGAGGAAGCGCTTTCCGCGCTGACCGACCTCCAGCGCGCGGGCAAGATCCGGTACTTCGGGTCCTCGACGTTCCCCGCCTACCGCATCGTCCAGGCGCAGTGGGCGGCCCGCGAGCACCACCTCGGCCGGTACGTCACCGAGCAGCCCAGTTACTCGATCCTGCAGCGCGGCATCGAAGCCCACGTGCTGCCGGTGACCGAGGAGTACGGCATGGGCGTCCTGGCCTGGAGCCCGCTGGCTTCGGGCTGGCTGTCCGGCGCGGTCCGCGCGGGCCGGGAGATCAGCACCAGCCGCGCGAAGGTCCTGCCGCAGCGCTTCGACCTCGACATCCCCGCCAACCGGGCCCGGCTCGACGCCGTCGAGCAGCTCGCCAAGATCGCCGAGCGGGCCGGGCTGACCCTGATCCAGCTCGCCCTCGGCTTCGTCACCGCGCACCCCGGCGTGACGAGCGCGCTCATCGGCCCGCGAACCCTGGACCACCTGCGGTCGCAGCTTTCCGCCGCCGACACCGTGCTGTCCGCCGACGTCCTCGACGAGATCGACACCGTCGTCGCACCCGGTGTCGACCTGGCGCCGGACGAGAAGTTCGACACCCCGCCGTCGCTGCTGGACCCGTCGCTGCGGCGGCGCCGATGAGCTTCGGCATCATGACCCCGCCGATGCAGGTGGGGTACGACGAGGTCCTGCGGGTCTGGCGGGAAGCCGACACCGTGCCGGAGATCGAGCACGCGTGGCTGTTCGACCACCTGATGCCGATCGCCGGCGACCCGGACGGCCCGATCCTGGAAGGCTGGACGCTGCTCTCGGCGCTGGCGGCCCAGACGTCCCGGCTCCGCATCGGCCTGCTGGTCACCAGCAACCGCTTCCGGCCGCCCGCGATGCTGGCGAAGATCGCCACGACGGTCGACATCGTGTCGGGTGGCCGCCTCGACTTCGGCATCGGCGCGGGCTCCCGCCCGAGCCACCCGCTGGCGCGGCGGGAGTACGACGCGCACGGCCTGCCGTACCACGGCCAGGCGGACGCGGTGGCGGCCCTGGCCGAGGCGTGCACGGTGATCCGTCGCTTGTGGACAGCCGAGGCACCGTTCGACTTCGCGGGCGAGCACGTCTCCTTGACCGGAGCGTACGGAAACCCCCGCCCGGTGCAGCGCCCCCACCCCCCGATCATGATCGGCGGCCGAGCGAACGCAACGCTCCGAGTGGTAGCAGCGCACGCAAACGTGTGGAACATCCCGGGCGGCGGCGACATCGAGGATCTCGCAGCCCGCAGCAGGTTGCTCGACAAGTACTGCGAGGAGATCGGCCGCAACCCGGCGGAGATCACCCGCTCGATCTTCCTACCGGCGGACTACGAGCACTCAGAGGTAACGAGGGCCAAGATAGCGGAGGCAGGGAACGCGGGATTCGGCCACTTCGTACTGGGACTGCCAAACCCATACCCGGAGGGCGTGGCCCACTGGGTGGCGGAGGAACTGATCCGCAAAGCGTAAGACCCGACAACCCACCAGCAAAGGAGCTGGGTGGTCATCCCGTCGCCTGAGGCCGCAAAAATCACTTTGAGCCGGGCCCGCAACCCACAGCGCAAAGCAGGAGAACAGCGCAGGCTTGCGGGCCCGGCTCAAAGTGATAGGCCTCAATCAGGCGACGGGATGACCACCCAGCGGCCCACATCGCAACGAGAGACAGCAGCGGCGAAGGATGGCCATCCCAGAGCCTGCCCGTCCGGCGAGGACAGTTTTGTCTTTTCAGCCGCGGCAGACTTTCAGCCGCGGCAGATGTCTGCAGGTTTTTGCCACGGCAGAGCGGGCCCGGCCTCCCCCGCCCCTCCGGTGGGATTTTCAGCCGGCGGTCGGGTTTGTCAAGGCGGGAAAGCGTGCCTTGACAAACCCGACCGCCGGCTGAAGAGAAGGCAGGGATGAGGGACGGGGGAGGCCTGGTGACGTCGTTGGTCGGCCCACGTTGCCGGCCACCGGTTCGCGACTGGTTCCCGGCCGGCCGAGCCGCGTTGCCAGCCGCCGGTTCCCAGCTGGCCGGCCCGCATTGTCCACCACCGGTTCGCGCGTGGCCTGTGGACAGCCCCTGCGGAGGCCGCCGGTTTTGTCGGTGCCCTCCGGTAGCGTGGAAATCGGGGGCTGCTCAGCACAGCCCCGGCCGCCGCAGTCACTCCGTGTTCGCCAGGTGCGCCAAGGCCGACCGCAGCAGGCGCCGAGCCTCGAGCGGCAGCCCCGCCAGTTTCCGCTCCTCCACCTCGCGTATCGCCATCCGGACCGCCGCATGACGCTCGAGTCCCTCCGGCGTCAAGCGGACCACGCGTGCGCGGCGGTCGGCCGGGTCCGGCTCGCGGAGCACCAGGCCGTCCGCCTCGAGCGCGTCGAGCAGGGCGATCAAGCGGGTCTTGTCGTAGCGGATCTGCTGGGCCAGCACCAGCTGGCTGGGCGCCGCCCCGGCGGCCAGTGCCGACAGGACCACGTACTGCCACATCGTGAGGCCGTGGCGCTCCAGCACCGGCCGCTCGGCTTCGGCCAGGCTGCGGCCCGCCCCGGCGCAGAGGGCTCCGAGATCGTCGTCCTCGTTCACCGGCGGGATTTTACGCGTCGACAAATCGTACGCAGGTGCGTATCGTTTCCGGCATGACACTGGGACGCGCCGAAACCCGCACCATCTCCATCGCCCGCCCGCCGCAGCAGGTTGTCGAGTACCTCGCCGATCCGCGCCACCTCCCCGAATGGGCCCCGGGATTCGCCACCGCCGTCGACCACGACCACGACGACATCTGGCGCGTCCACACCGAAGGCGGCCCGCAGCGGGTCGCCGTGCGGGTCGCCGCCGAGCACGGTGTCGTCGACGTCGTCAGCGCCGACGCCCCCCACCTGGGCCTGTTCACCCGGGCGGTGCCGAACCTGACCGGGGCCGAACTGATCTTCAGCCTGTTCTTCCCCGACGGCACCGACCCGTCGGCGGTCGACGCGCAGATGGTGGTCGTCGGGGAAGAACTGCGGGCTGTGCGCGAGCGCGTCGAGTCCGGACGTTAGCCCGCCGCGCAGAGCACGCCGTTGAGGGTGAACGCCGCCGGCAGGATGTTCGGCCCGCTGTAGTCGGCGGTGAACCCGACGTCGACGCCGTTCGCCGGTGGGGCCGACGACGACACCGTCACCGTCGTCCCGTTCTGCGCCCAGGTGCCGCTCCAGCCGCCGGTGAGCCGCTGGCGCGCGGTCGGCCACTTGAACGTCAGCGTCCAGTCCCCCACCACGCCGGTGGCGGTGACGTGGATGCCGCCGACGAAGCCGCTCGCCCAGTCGGTCACGTCGGTCATCCGGACCGTGCAGCTGCTCGCCGCCGGCGCGCCCGTGGTCAGCGTCAGCGGCGGGGAGGCCGCGGACACGTTCCCGGCCGTGTCCCGCGCCAGCACGTTCACCGTGTACCGGCTGCCGGGCACGAGGTTCCCGACGTCGAGCGACGTGCCGGTGGTCTCGCCCCACTGCTCACTGGTCGTGCCGACCTGGCGGTAGACCTCGTACTTCGCGATCGGGTGAGCGCCGGGCGCGGCCGCGGGCCAGCTGATCGCCGCGGTCCGGTCGGTCGCCGTCCCGGTCGGCTGTCCGGGTGCCCCGGGACCGGCGGAGGCGGCCGTCGCGGGGTGCAGCACCAGCGTCGTGAGCGAATACGGCGGCAGCGTCTGGGACGTGCTCGTGCCGGTCGTGGCGCTGGAGATCGCCGTGGCGCCGTTGGTGAAGGTGAACACCTGCGGCGCGCCCGCGGCCGGCGTGTAGCCCGCGTAGTCCAGCGTCACCGTCCTCGCCTGGTCCTGGTCCTTGTTGAGCAGCAACACGGCGAGGTCCCCGTTGGGTCGCCGGACGGCGTGCGCGCCGACCAGCGGGTCGTCCGCGCCGGCGCGGACGAACTGGTCGCCCGGGTGCGCGAAGGTGCTCAGCATTTTCAGCCCGTAGTAGGGCGCGAACGGCGTGTTGAGCGGCGGTTCGCAGACGCCGCCCTCCAGGCAGGTGGCGCTGGAAAGCAGTCCGGAGTCGCCGTAGTCCGGGTATCCGGCCACAGTGGACACCTTCGTGCCGCCGTTGTGGGTGTCCCACCAGTCGACGGTGAACACGCCGTTCGCCAGCAGCGAGCTGTAGGTGTCGGCGGCGAACAGGGCGCCCGGCTGGGTGTCCATGCCGACCGGCGTGTTGGTTTCGGTCATCGAGATGCCGATCCGGCCGGAGTCCGGGCCCGCGTACCGCGTGATCTGCTCGCGCGCCAGGTAGATCATGTCGTCGATCTGCTCCGGCTTGGCGAGGGCCTCCGCCGCCGTCGAGCCGGTGGGGTACCAGTGCAGGATGACGAAGTCGATGTGCGGACCGGCGATCGACAGCACGGTCTGGTTCCAGGTCGCCGTGTCACCGGAGCCGACGATGCCGTCCGGCCAGTTCGCCGGGGTGGTCAGCACGGCACCGATCTTGACGCCCGGGTCGGCCGCCTTCATCGCGTCGGCGTAGGCGACGACCCCGTTGGCGTAGGCCGTCGGGCTCTTGTCCGCGTGGTTGTCGGCTTCCCAGTTCGCCCCGTAGTGCCCGTTCCCGTACAGCTCGTTGCCGATTTCCCAGTACTTGACGCCGTAGCCCTTGGTCACGTTGGCGTACCGCACCCAGTCCGCGGCTTCCTCCGGGGTGCCGGTGCCGTAGTTGGCGATGATGATCGGCTGCGCGCCGGCTCTGCGGACACCGCCCATGAAAGTGTCGAAATCGGTGTTCGGCGCCACGTAACCGCCCGGCGCCGTGTTGTCCTTCCAGTGGTAGATGTCGCCGTAGGACCCACCGGGGTAGCGCATCGTGCGGACACCGGCCGCGCCGAACAGGTCGGCCACCTCGTCGGTCCCCAGCTGGCTGTCCCAGACCGCGTGGTTGATGCCGATCCCGGTGTCCGGCATGGTCGCCAGCCCGGCTCGGGCGTTGACGGTGACCGTCGCCGCGGGCGTGGTCGCCGCTCCGGCGGTGCCGGCGGCCGGTACCGCCGCGGCGAGCACGGCGATCACCGGCCACGCTGCCCAGCGCAGACGTCGAGCTGTCATGAAAAGTCCATCCTCACTCGTCGGGCACGAACGGATGACTGGGAGCGCTCTCAGGGAGAGAACCACCGAGAAGGCCCGAAGTCAACGAAAGCCGCGTGTGCGGGCCCGCCCGCGCCGAGGAATCGAGGTTTTCGACGCGGTGGGCGATCGGTGGCGGGGACGGCCTCAGCGGAAGTCTCGGGACGAAACCGCGAGCCCGCGGATGTCGAGCGGAACAAGGTTGTCGGCGACGAGCGTCACCACGCCTTCGCCCGCCTGCACGCGGCCGCGCACCACCAGGGCGGCGCTGGTGCGGGCGACCAGCCGCTGCCGGTGCCACAGGCCCTGGGAGACCACGACGTTGGCCATCCCGGTCTCGTCTTCGAGGTTGAGGAAGGTGATCCCGCCGGCGGTCGCCGGGCGTTGCCGGTGGGTGACCGCGCCGCCCACCCACACCCGGGCCCCGTCCTCGGTCCGCAGGAGCTCGGCGACGGTGATCGCGCCACGCTTTTCGAGGAATTGGCGCAGGTGTTCCACCGGGTGGCTGTCCGGGGAGACGCTGGTGGCCCACAGGTCCGCCGCCGTCACCTCCAGCCGCGTCATGCCCGGCAGCGCGGGCGCGTCCAGCCCCGGGGCGAGGCCGGGCAGGTGCCCGGGCCGGGTGGCCGCCGCCGCGCCGGCGGCCCACAGGTCCTGGCGCCGGTCGCCGCCGAACCCGCTGAACGCCCCCGCGGTGGCCAGTGCTTCGGTGGCGTTCTTCTTCAGCCGCACCCGGCGGGTCAGGTCGCCGATGCCCGTGTACGGGCCGTGGGCGTCGCGTTCGGCGACGATCTCCTCGGCGAGGTCGTCGCCGAGGTGGCGGACCGCGGCGAGACCGAGCCGCAGTGCGACACCTCCGGTGCTCCCGGCGTCCGGTTCGAGGGTGGCGCCGGCGAGGCTCGCGTTGATGTCCGGTTCGCGGACGTGCACGCCGTGGCGGCGGGCGTCGGCGACCAGGGACTGCGGGCTGTAGAAGCCCATCGGCTGGGCGCGCAGCAGCCCGGCGCAGAACGCGGCCGGGTAGTAGCGCTTGAACCACGCGGACGCGTACACCAGCAGGGCGAAGGACATCGAGTGCGCTTCGGGGAAGCCGTAACCGGAGAAGGCGTGGATCTGCTCGAAGATCCGGGTGGCGAGCTCGCGGTCGAGGCCGTTGGCTTCGCAGCCGGCGAAGAACCGCGCCATCAGGGCCTGCATCTTGGCGCTGGAGCGCTTGGCGCCCATCGCGCGGCGCAGCTGGTCGGCCTCGGCCGGGGTGAAGCTCGCGACGTCGACCGCCATCTGCATCACCTGCTCCTGGAACAGCGGCACGCCGAGCGTCCGGTCCAAACTGGACGCCAGCAGCGGGTGCGCGTGCTGCCATTCCTCGTCACCGCGGCGACGCCGGATGTAGGGGTGCACCGAACCGCCCTGGATCGGGCCGGGCCGGATCAGCGCGACTTCGACGACCAGGTCGTAGAACTTCCGCGGCCGCAGCCGCGGCAGCGTGGCCAGCTGCGCGCGGGACTCGACCTGGAACACCCCGACGGCGTCGGCTTCGCAGAGCATGTCGTACACCGCCGGGTCGGCCAGGTCGAGCTTCCCGATGTCCACTTCGGAATCGTGGTGCGCGGCGACGAGGTCGATCATGTGGTGCAGCGCCGAAAGCATGCCGAGGCCGAGCAGGTCGAACTTGACCAGCCCGACGGTGGCGCAGTCGTCCTTGTCCCACTGCAGGACGCTGCGGTCTTTCATGGTGGCCCACTCGACCGGGACGATCTCCGAGACCGGCTGCTTGGAGATGACCATGCCGCCGGAGTGGACGCCGAGGTGGCGCGGGAAGTCCTCGATCCGCGCGGCGAGGTCGAGGACGTCGTCCGGGATCGCCCCGGCCGCCTGCTGCTTCGTGGCGGCGACCCCGCCCCAGCGATCGACGAGCTTGCCGTAGGCGTCCTGCTGCCCGGGACTGTGACCGAGCGCCTTCGCCGCGTCACGGATCGCCGAGGGCGCGCGGTAGGTGATGACGTTGGCGACCTGGGCGGCGTGGAACCGGCCGTGCTTTTCGTAGACGTACTGGATGGCTTCCTCGCGGCGGCCGGACTCGATGTCGACGTCGATGTCCGGCGGCCCGTCCCGCTCGGGCGCGAGGAACCGCTCGAACAGCAGGTTCCACTTCACCGGGTCGGCGTGGCAGATCTCCAGCGCGTAGCAGACCGCGGAGTTCGCCGCGGACCCCCGGCCCTGGCAGAGGATGTCCGCTTCCCGGCAGAACCGGACGATGTCCCAGACGACGAGGAAGTAGCCGGGGAAGCCGAGCTTGCCGATGACGGCGAGTTCGTGGTCGAGCTGGGCGTAGGCCTTCGGGTTCTCCTCCCGCGGCCCGTAGCGCTTCGCCGCGCCCCGCCAGGTCAGCTCGGTCAGGAAGGACATCTCGTCGTGCCCGGCCGGGACCGGGAACGGTGGCAGGTCCGGCGCGACGAGGTTGAGGTCGAACGCCACTTCGACGCCCAGGACGGCGGCCCGCCCGACGGCGCCGGGGTACCGCCGCTCGAAGCGGCGCCGCTGCTCCATCCCGGACCGCAGGAACGCCTGCCCCGACGGCGGCCGCCACCCGTCGAGGTCCTCGGCCGGCCGCCGCGCCCGGACGGCGGCGACCACGTCCGCCACGACGGCGTCTTCCGGGCGGGCGTAGTGCACGTTGCCGGACACGACCGTCGGCAGGCGGAGCTCCTTGGCCATCCCGTCGAGCAGGTCGTTGGCGGCGTCGTCCCGGGGCTGCCGGTGATCGATCAGCTCGACGGCGACGTGCGACCGCCCGAACCGGTCGACGAGCCGGCCCAGCTCGGCGCGCGCGGCGGCCGGGCCCTGCCGGGCGAGCGCCTGCCGGACGGCCCCCTTGCGGCAGCCGGTGAGCACGACGACGTGCCCGGCCAGCTCCTCGGCGAGCGCGTCGAAGTCGTAGACGGGCCGCCCCTTCTCCCCGCCGGCGAGCTGGGCCCGCGAGATGACCCGGCACAGCCGGTGGTACCCGCTCTGCTGCCGGGCGATCACGAGCAGGTGCGACCCGGCCGGGTCCGGCGCACCGGCCTGCGGACCGGGCAGCCCGAGCGAGAGTTCGGCCCCGAACCCGACCCGCACCCCGAGCTCCCGCGCGGCGTCGTTGAACCGCACGGCGCCGTACATGCCGTCGTGGTCGGTCAGGACGAGCGCGTCGAGCTCGAGCCGCGCGGCCTCCTCGACGAGCGTCTCGGGGTGGCTCGCACCGTCGAGGAAGCTGAAGTTGGAGTGGACGTGCAGCTCGGCGTAGGGGGCCCGGATCCGGGCCCCGCCGTCGTCGCGGCGGCGCCGGTTCCGCAGGTCCGCGGGTGCCCCGGCATAGCCCTCCCGCTTGCGCGACCACGCGGGGGCGTCGCTGCCGTCCCCGGGCACGGGCGGCCGTCCGGACGCGATCCGCTCCACTTCGGACCACGGCACACTCGGGTTGTTGAACGCCAAAGCCAGCTCCCACCGCTTTCGCTGTGGGGAAGCCAGCGACTACTGTTCGAACACACGGACGAATACCGCGGTCCGATCCTGCGTCCACGGCCCGGCCGGTGTCAACTGTGGACTGTCCCGGAGTCACCTCGATCACAGCGCGGAGCCGGACGGCGCCCGGCGCGCGGCGGAGGCCAGCAGCGCGGCCAGGGTCAGCGCGACGCCGAACCACACCGCGCCGGCGGTTCCGAAGCCGGTGGCGAACACGCCGCCGAGCAGGGCGCCGAGCGCGATGGAGATGTTGTAGCCCATGGTGTTGAGCGACATGGCGGCCTCGAAGGTGTCCGGGGCCGCGGCGAGCATCATGTTGACCTGGCACAGGTTCGCGGCGCCGAAGGAGACACCCCACAGCACGATCGCGACCGCCAGGCCCACCGGGCCGTGGCCGATCAGCAGGACCAGTAGCAGCGAGACGACGAGCCCCGCGCAGGCGGCGACGAAGGTCGCGCGCATGTTCCTGGTGACCGTGTGCCCGGCGACGAAGTTGCCCACGGCGCCGCCGACGCCGAAGACGATCAGCAGCCCGGTCACCCACACCGGCGCGACCCCGGCATTCTGCTCCATGTAGGGGCGGATGAACGTGTACGCGGCGAAGTGCCCGAGCACGTACAGCGCGACCGTGGTCATCACGGCCCGCAGCCGTCCGTTCGCCAGCGGCAGCGAGAACACCTCCCGCACCGGGACGGCGCTCGCGGACGGCAGCGACGGCAGCGTGAGCACGACGGCGACGAGCACCAGCAGGCTCAGGCCGCTCCAGATGAGGAACGTGGTGCGCCAGTCGGTGAGGCTTTCGATGAACGTCCCCAGCGGCATGCCCACGACGGTGGCGATCGACATGCCCGAGAGCACGACGGCGGCGGCCTTGCTCGCCTTGTCGCCGGGGACGAGCCGCATCGCCATGGCGACGCCGATCGCCCAGAACACGCCGTGCGCGAAGCCGGTGACGAGCCGGGCGGCGAGGAGAACCGCGAAGTTCGGCGACACGGCCGTGACGAGGTTGCCGGCCGCCATGATCACCAGCAGCGCGGCGAGGAGCGAGCGGCGGTTCACCGTGCGGCTCCACGCCACCAGGAAGGGCACGCCGACGCCGGCGGAGATGCCGTACAGCGTCACCATCATGCCGGCGAGGCCGACGGAGACGGACAGGCCGGCGCTGACCGGGGTGAGCAGCCCGACGGGCATCAGTTCGGTGGTGACGAAGACGAACAGGCTCGCGGTGATGGCCGCGACGCCCGACCACGCCCGCAGCAGCGAGCGCGGGGCGGTACCGGATGTGGTCATGGGAGTCCTTCGGAACGTCCTGCAGCGGCGGGGAAGAGCAACTACGCCCGAGTCTTCCGACCGTCGATCAATGAGTCCAACGCAATGTTGTCACTTCAGCGATGCCCGAGGATCATTGATCCATGGAGCTCCAGCAGATGCGCTACGTCCTCGCCGTCGCCGAGACGAACAGCTTCACCCGCGCCGCGGAGCAGTGCAGGGTCGTCCAGTCCGCGTTGAGCAGGCAGATCGCCCGGCTCGAACGGGAACTGGGCGCGCGGCTGTTCGACCGCACCAGCAGGCACGTCCGGATCACCCCGGCCGGCGAGGCGTTCGTGGCCGCGGCGCGCGAGAGCCTCAACGCCGCCGAGCGGGCGGTCGCCGACGTCGGCGCGGTGACCGGCGAGGTGCGCGGCCGGCTCGCACTGGGCCTGATCCCGACCGTGGCCGCCGTCGACGTCCCGGCCGCGCTGAGCCGGTTCCGCGACCGGTACCCCCAGGTCCGGCTCGACATCCGCGTCGGCGGCAGCGAGGACCTCACCGAGCAGGTCAAGCAGGGCAGGATCGAGGTCGCCTTCCTCGGGCTGCCGCCCAGCACCCGGCCCGACGGCGTCAACGCCCGCGAGCTCGCCAGGGACCGCCTGGTCGCCGTCGTCGCCCCCGACCACCCGCTGGCCGGCGAGCCGGTCGTCGACCTGGCCCGGCTCGCCACCGAAACCTTCATCGACCTGCCACCGCGGTCCGCCGCACGGGCGCAGTCCGACGAGGCGTTCGCCGCCGCGGGCCTGAGCCGCGAGGTCGCCTTCGAGGTCACCACCGCCGACTTCATGATGGCCCGGCTCGTGCGGCAGGGCTTGGCGATCGCGCTGCTCCCGTCGACCTACGTCCCCCACCTGACCGGCCTGGCGACGGTCGAGATCACCGACGCCCCCACGCGCGTCGAGTACCTCATCTGGAGCGGCACCGGCCGGACCCCGGCGGCGACCGCGTTCCTCGGCCTGCTGGGCCTGCCGGCCCGCTGACGCCCGGGCCACCGGGGGATCCGGGTGAGCGCCGGGCCGTCGGGCGGGTGGTTCAGCCGTCCTGGGCCGCGATGCCGCGGATCGCGGCGGCGACGGTGCGGAAGTCCTTGCGGAGGATGGCACCGTGGTTGCTCCCGACCTTCTCGCTGGTGATGTTCCCGTTCCGGGCGACCACGGCGTCGAGGGCCTCGCGGATGCGCTCCTGCTCGTCGCCCTTGCTGCCGAAGGACGTGCCCGACGCGACCACGTACCGCACCGGGACCGTGAGGCCGTCCAGCACCGGTCCCAGCTCGCGCTCGCGGGAAAGCCTGCCGAGTTCGATGTTGCTCTCGGCCTGCTGCGCCGCGTTCATCCGCGGGGTCAGGCCGGTCGGGCGCAGCAGCGGCATGAACCAGCTCATCCGCTTGAACAGCTTGCGGATCCGCTGCTCCATGGCGTCGTCGAGCCAGTCGTGCGGGTAGGCGCCGTCGACCAGGACCGCGCCGACCGCGCGCTCCGGGTTCCGCTCGGCCCAGTGCGCCGCGACGACCGCGCCGTAGGACCAGCCCACCACCAGCGCCCGCTCCACGCCGCGGGCGGCGAGGACGGCGTCGACGTCGCGGACGGCGGCCTCGAACGAGTAGTCGGCCGAGCGCCTCGACTTGCCGCGGGCCCGCTCGTCGTAGGTGACGTGCCGGAACTCCGGCCCGAGCTCGGCGAGGACGCGGCTCCAGTAGCCCTGGGTGGCGAACTGGCCGTTGAGGTAGATGACGGGGAGGCCGGGGCCGCCGGTGTCGGTGACGGCCAGGGCCGTGTCTTCGACCGGCACCATGCCGGTCCAGTTCGCGGTGGTGGTCGGGGCGGCGCTGTTCTTGGTCATGTGCTTACTGTGGGCGCCCCGCCTGACACGGCCCTGACACCGCACGGACACCCGTGCCGCTAGTCGTAACAGCCCTCGACCGTCCACTGTGGATCGTCCCCGACGGTGGCCCTGAGCAGCAGTGCGACGTCGCCGTCCTCCGCGGTGTCGCCCTCCAGGACCACCTGGACGCGGGCGAGGGGCCGCTCGGCGCGGCGGCCGGGCAGGGCCGGGTGCACCACCCACGGGCCCGCGGAGCCGATGACCCGGCGCGCCGGTCCGCCGTCGACGGCGACCGTCGACGGCGGGTAGCCGAGCTCGCCGCGGGCGGTGCAGCGAACGACGTCGCCGACCGCGTCGAGCACCTCGGCCGGTACCGGCCGGGGCGGCACGACCGTCGGCGACGGCGCGGGCAGCCGTCCCGGCCACGGCCGGTCCGCGGCGAGCGGGCGGCGCGGCTCGCCCCACGGGACGAGCCGGACGCGTTCGGCCGGGCCGCGGCCGCCGTCGAGCAGCGGGGTGACGACCGCGTCCGGGCCCAGCAGACCCTGGATGCGGACCAGGGCGCGGCCGGCGCGTTCGGCCGCGTCGGCGTCCCGGCCCACCGAGCCGAGCTGGAGCTGCAGTGCCTGGCCGCCGACGACTTCTTCGGGGTCGAGGCGCAGCCGGACGATGCCGGCGGTGGGCCGGTCCCGGGTGGTGAGCCAGCCTTCGCACTGCCACCGCACGCGGTCCGCCGTCGAGCGGGCGGTGAGGGGCTCGGCGCAGCGCCAGACGCGTACGCGTTCTTCGCCGGCTTCGGTGACGGCGACGATGGCCAGGCGCGTGCAGGCGAGACCGTGGTTGGCGAGCCCGGCGAAGAAGCGTTCGCCGAGCGTCTTCGCGACGAAGGCGGCTTCGTCGACTCTGTGCAGCGGCTCTTCGAAGGTTTCGGTGACCGCCAGGTCCGGCGGCAGGGCGCGGCGCAGCGGCGGGCGTTCCGACAGGCCCCGGGCGAGCCGGTGGGCGGCGACGGCGTCTTTCGGGAAGCGGCCGGCGACGTCCCGTTCGGCCAGCGCGGCGAACGCCCCGAGGGTGCGCAGGCCGAGCCGCTTGAGCAGGTCGACGAGCTCTCCGCGGTCGTCACCCGGCTGGTTCAGCTCGGCGATCGAGAGCGGCGCGAGGAAGTGTCCGGTCCGGCCACGCGGAACGAGAGCCGACCGGCGGGCGGCGAGGGTGGCGGCGAACAACCCGTCGGCGATCCCGACCTGGCACTCGACCCCGGCCCGCGCGGCGACCTCGTCGATGAGCAGCTCGGCGAGGGCGGCCTCCCCGCCGAAGTACCCGGCGGCCCCGTCGACGGGCACGGCGACCAGCCCGGGCCGCACGACCTCGACCCCGACGGCCTGCCCTTCGACGGCGGCGGCCACGGGTTCGAACAGCCGGGCATCCCGATCGGGATCGTGCTGGTGCACCACAAGTCCGGGACAGCGCGACTGCGCATCCCGCCGCCGCATCCCCCGCCCGACCCCGTGCTGCCGCGCGGAAGCGGAGCAGGCGACGACGCGGTTGGCGGAGAAAACGGCGGCGGGCACGGCGGGCGGCGTACCGGCAGCGGCCCCGGCGGCGACGACCGGCCAGTCCGGGCACCACAGCACGAGCAACCGTGGCGCATCACTCATCCGGCGACCTGCCCACGGCGGCGGGACGAAACCGGAAGTTCCGGACGACACGCGTACCTGAGCGGACGACACGCGTACCCGGATGGACGACACGACGATTCTCCGGTGAACCGGCGTGTCGCCCGCCCAAGCACACGTGTCGTCCCCCCAAGCACACGTGTCGTCCCCCCAAGCACGTGTGTCGTCCGCCCAGGCACGTGTGTCGTCCGCCTAAGCACGCGTGTCGTCCAACCAGGTACGCGTGTCGTCCGGCTGGGTACGCGTGTCGTCCGGCTGGATTCGCACCCCGATCGGCCGACGGCACCCGACCCAGCCGGCGGCCTCGATGCCACCCTCATCTCGCGACTCGTCCGGCGCGAAACCGCCGCATCGCCGGCCTCATCCGGCCACCTCGACCAGCCGCCGGCCCGGCAGCGCTCCGCCGGCCACCGCGCCTTCCGGGCCCGGCAGCTGCAGGCCCACCGTCGCCGGGCGGGCGGCCGCGCCCCGGCCGCGGCTGGTCGCCACCACGTTGCGGGCGCGGAGGTGACCGTGGCCGTCCTGGTCGAGGCCGTGCCAGCGGCGGCGGGACACCTTCAGCTCCACGTCCGCTCCCGGCCACGCGCCCGCCGTCAGCAGGACCGTCCCGCGGTTGCGGACCCGGCCCGCCAGCCGGCGCGCCGTCTGCGCCGGCACCGGTGCCGGGCCGAGGACCACCAGGTCGAAGCCGTCGACCAGGGCCGACACCACCGCCACCAGCTCCGCGCCCGGGTCCGGCACCAGCGCGACGCGCTCCAGGTCGACGCCGAGCTCCGCCGCCGCCGCGAGGCCCAGCTCCGGGAGGCCCGTCACCGCCGCCCAGGAACCGTTGCGGGTCGGGGCCGCCAGGAGGGCCAGGACCAGGGAGGTCGCTCCGCGGACAGCGACCGTGCTGCCGCGCCGCAGGCCGCCGTCGGGGAGCAGGCGGGCCAGCTCGGGCAGCACCGTCAGCAGCTGCCCGTCGCCCGGCTCACGCAGCTGCGCGGCCGTGCGGACCCCCGGGATGGCCGTGAGCCCGGCCAGCGCCTCCGGCACCGCCACCGCCGCTCACCTCCAGCACCACGTACTCGTACCGGAGACACCCACGCGAACCCGCGGGCGAACCCAGAACAATCATCGAACACTTGTTCGCATAGTGCGAGACGTGACGGCCCGCTGTCAAGCCGGGGGCCACTCCCGGGGGAGGACGCCGCTGATGTACCGCACGTCGCCCGTGCGCAGGTCGTCGTCGCCCAGCGGGGTGAGGCCGTGGGCGGCGAGCAGCTCGCGGACGGTGTTCCCGGTCAGCACCCAGCCCCGCGTGGCCAGGAAGGTCTCCGCTTCGTCGCGTTCACCGAAATAGCGCAGCTTCGCCATGTCCGTGTCGAAGCTCTGCTCGCGCAGGCGCCCGGAAATCCGGTCCAGGCCGGCCTTCACCCGCTCTTCGTCGCCCGGCCGCGGGTTGGGCCGGTTTTCCGTCGCCAGCCTGCTGCCCGCCGCGCTGAGCCCGGTGACGGTGTCCAGCAGGCGGTCCTGCGCCTGGGGCGGCAGGTAGCCGAGCAGGCCTTCGGCGCTCCACGCGGTCGGCAGGCGCGGGTCGAAGCCGGCGGCGGACAGCGCGGCCGGCCAGTCCTCACGCAGGTCGGCCGGCACCCCGCGCCGGTCGGCGGCGGGCTCGGCGCCCAGCTCGGCCAGAACGCGGGTCTTGAACTCGAGGACCTCCGGCCGGTCGATCTCGTACACGACGGTCCCGGCCGGCCACGGCAGCCGGTACGCGCGCGAATCCAGCCCCGCGCCCAGGATCACGGCCTGCGGGAGGGCCGCCTCGCGGAAGAACGCGTCGTAGAACCTCGTCCGCACCTTCGCCACGTCGATCCACGCCCGCTCGACCAGCTCACCGGGCGGCTCTTCGCCGCTCGCCAGCCGGGTGAGCAGGTCGACGCCGACCGCCCGGACGAGCGGTTCGGCGAACCGGTCGTCGATGCGCGCGGGATCCGCGCGGGTCGCGATCGCCCGCGCCACCGCGGCCATCGTGGCGGTCGCCCCGACGCCGGACGCCAGGTCCCAGGTGTCGCCGTCCTGCCTCGAAGTCATGCCTTACCCCTCCGGTGGCGGTGAACAGGAATCTCGCCGGCCGGTGTACGCCACCCCGGAATTCTGCCCGACGCACCGAGTCGCGCGCACTCGGCGACCAGGCCGGTTTCGGCGGATTGGCCTTGGACACCGAGGATCGCCGGCTCCTACGGTCTCGTCCGTGAACCTCGGACGGATCGGCCTCTGGAACCCGCTGCGGCTCTTCGAACAGGAGGGTGCGCGGCTCCCGGACACGATGGCCGAGCTCGACGCGTCGGGCTTCGGCGCGGTCTGGCTGGGCAACGGTCCCGCCATCATGGACGTGGCGGCCACCCTCCTCGACGCGACCTCCCGGCTCACCGTGGCCACCGGCATCGCCAACATCTGGGCGCACCCGGCGGCGGCGATCGCGGCGCGCAGGAGCGAACTCGCCGGACGGCACCCGGGCCGGCTGCTGCTGGGCCTCGGCAACGGCCCCCGCGAAGCGAGCCAGTGGGCGTTGTCCCCGTACCGGCGGATGGTGGCGTACTTCGACGAGCTGGACGCGCTCGGCGCCCCCGCCGGGAGCCGGGTGCTGGCCGCGGCCGGTCCTCGCATGCTGGCGCTCGCCGCGGAACGCAGCATCGGCGCGCACCCGTTCCTGACGACCGCCGAGCACACCCACCTCGCCCGCACCGCGCTCGGCGACGGCCCGTTGCTCGCCCCGGAACTGAAAGTCGTCCTGACCGCGGACCGGGCGGCCGCGCACGCGACCGCCCGGCAGGCGCTGGGCTTCTACCTGGCCAAACGCGGCTATACCGCCAATCTCCGCCGGCTCGGGTTCACCGACGAGGACTTCGCGGGCGGCGGCAGCGACCGGCTGGTGGACGCGGTGGTCGCGTGGGGTGACGTCGAGACCGTGCTCGAGCGGGTCGGCGAACACCACCAGGCCGGTGCGGACCACGTGGCCCTGCAGGTGCTCACCTCGAACCCCGGCTTGCCTCTCGCGGAGTACCGGCAGCTCGCCGCCGCCCTTCGCTGAAGCTGTGACGCACATCGCGGTCACACCCTCGTCCGCCACCTCGTCCAGGGAGTGAAGCGAGAAAAGAGGACGAGATGCGCAAGATCCTGATCGTCGGCGGCGGTTACGCCGGGTTCTACGCCGCCTGGAAGCTCGAGAAGAAGCTGCGTCGCGGCGAAGCCGAAGTCACCCTCGTCGACCCGCGGCCCTACCTCACCTACCAGCCGTTCCTGCCCGAGGTCGTGGCCGGCTCGGTCGAGGCTCGGCACGCCGCGGTGTCGCTGCGGCGGCACCTGCGCCGCACCCGGATCGTGGCCGGGAAGGTCACCGCGATCGACCACACCCACCGCGTCGTCACCGTGCAGCCCGCCGACGGGGAGGCCTTCGAAGAAAGCTACGACCTGATCGTCGTCACCGCCGGCGCGGTCACCCGGATGCTGCCCGTGCCGGGCATCGCCGACCAGGCCATCGGTCTCAAGCACGTCGAAGAGGCCGTCGCGATCCGGGACCGGCTGCTCACCGCCTTCGACCGCGCGGCCGCCCTCCCCGACGGCCCGCAGCGCCGCAAGCTGCTCACGGTCACCTTTGTCGGCGGCGGCTTCTCGGGCGTCGAAGGCTTCGGCGAGCTGCTGTCGCTGGCGACGGCGTTGCTCAAGCGCTACCCGGAACTGCGCCGCGACGAACTGCGGTTCCACCTCGTCGAGGCGTCGGACCGCATCCTGCCCGAGGTCACCGCCCGGCCGGGCCGCTGGGTCGTGCGGGAACTGGAACGGCGAGGCGCGCACGTCCACCTGAACACCCTGGTGACGTCGGTGGAGGACGGCCACGTGACGCTCTCGACCGGCGAGGAGTTCGACGCCGAGCTCATCGTCTGGACCGCGGGCAACGGCGCCAACCCGGTCATCGGAGGGCACACCGACCTCCCGGTCGACGAGCGCGGTTACCTCGTCGTGCGCCCGGATCTGCGGATCGAGGGCGTTCCCGGCGCCTGGGCGGCCGGGGACGCCGCCGCGGTGCCCGACCTCACGGTGCCGGGCACGCGCACGGTACCCAACGCCCAGCACGCCTACCGGCAGGGAAAACTGCTGGCCCGCAACATCATCGCGACGCTGCGCGGCTGGGAGCCGAAGCCGTACGTGCACCACAGCCTGGGGTCGATCGCGACGCTCGGCCTGGGCCGCGGGATCTTCCAGTACAAGCGGCTCGTCATCAAGGGACTCCCCGCGTGGCTCATGCACCGCGGCTACCACGTGCTCGCCGTACCCACCTGGGAACGCAAGGTGCGGGTGCTGGCGGTGTGGCTGACGCAGGCGCTGTTCGGCCGTGACATCCTCAGCCTGGCGTCGGTGCAGCGCCCGCGCGAAGCAGTGTCATCCGAGGCTTCGCCTCGGGCCGGGGGCACCGCCACCCGGACCCCCGAAAAGCCGGCCGTCGTGGCGGCGGG
>NZ_JMQI01000054.1 GCF_000695625.1 Amycolatopsis rifamycinica | reverse complement strand
CGGGTTGGTGGCCGGGGGTTGGGGGCGGCGTGGAGCCCGGGTGGGTTGAGGTGGGCGGTGGAGGGGCCGCCGGGGTGGGCGGTAGTGCCGGGTGGGTGGGGGCAGGTGCCGTAGGGGCTGCGGGCACTGGGTGAGCCGCCGGGGCGGGCGCCGGGGCTGTGCCGGGTGCCGGGTGGGCTGAAGGTGCCGAGTGGGCCGGGGGCGCTGAGTGAGCCGCCGGGGCGGGCGCCGGTGGTGTGCCGGGAGCCGGGTGGACTGAGGGTGCCGGGTGAGCCGTGGGCGCTGGGTGAGCCGCCGGGTCGGGCGCCGATGCCGAGCCAGGTGCCGAGTGGACTGAGGGTGCCGGGCTGGACCCTGATGCTGAGCTGGGTGCCGGGTGGGCGGTGAGCGGCGGAGTGCCTTGCACCGGGCTGCCGACCGGGCCCGGCCCTGCGGCAGTGCCGGGTGCTGGCTGGGAACTTGCCGGGCTAGCGCCCTGCGCCGGGCCGGAAGCGGGAGCAGGGCCGGGTGCCGCGGGGGAACCAAGCGAGCGGGAGCTGGGTGCCACCGGGGAACCGGCTGGGCCTTGCGCCGAGCTACCGGCCGGGCCGACCACTGCGGCAGGGCCCGGTGCCGTCTGGGCACCTGCCGGGCCTGTGCCCTGCCCCGGGCTGGAAGCCGGAGCAGGGGCGGCTGCCGCGGGAGAGCCGAGTGGACCGGAGCCGGGTGCCATCGGGGAACCGGCCGGGCCTTGCGTCGAGCTGGGCGCTGGTGCGGGGGTGGGGCTGAGGCCGTGCGCAGGAGCCGGGGGTGTGCCCTGCCCGGGTGCGGCACCCGGCACCGGACCGGTTCCGTGTGCCGGTGCGGGGGCCGGATCGATGCCGGGAGCTGCCAAACCGGCAGGCCCCCAGGGCGGCTGGGGCAGGTGGGAGCCGATCATCGGAGGCTGCCCCTCAGGTGAGACGGGCTGAGCTGCGTCACTCGAGTCACCGATCTGCCGAGCATCGGCGGCCTGCGGCCCAGCGGCCGACTGCACACCCGAGGCCGCCGGCGAATCGGCGGGCGGCTGCACGCCACCTGCGGCTGCCGTCGGCTGCTGGACATCGGGTGCCAACTTCGATTCGGCGGCCGACGGCTGCGAAGCCGCCTCGGCTACCTCCGGCTCGGCGGGCAGCTGCCTTCCCGGGGCCCCCGGCTGCGAAACGGCGGTACCGGATGCCTGCGATTCGGCGGCCACGTGCGCTCCCGAGGCCACGGCCGTCGCCGAAGCCGCATCGGGAACCGCCGGCGATTCGGCGGACGGCTGCACGCCAACTGCGGCTGCCGTCGGCTGTGGGAGGTCGGGAGCTTTTTGCGACTCGGCCGGCGGCTGCTCGATGCCCGGTGCGGACAGCGGCGCAGGCTCTGGCGGCGAAGCCGAATCTGAACCCGCCGCCGTTTCCGCGGACGGCTGCACGCCATCCGCGGCTGCGGCCGGCTGCGAGAGGTCGGAGCCTTTTTGCGACTCGACCGAGGGCTGTTCAGCACCCGGTGCGGATAGCGGCGCAGGCTCTGGCGGCAAAGCCGCATCGGGAGCCACCGGCGAATCGGCGGACGGCTGCACGCCACCCGCGGCTGCCGTCGGCCGCGGAAGGTCGGAGCCTTTTTGCGACTCGACCGAGGGCTGCTCAGCACTCGGTGCGGATAGCGGCGCAGGCTCCGGCGGCAAAGCCGCATCGGGAACCACCGGCGAATCGACAGGCGGCTGCCCGTCCATTGCGGCTGCCTGCGGCGAACGCGCTTCGGAAGCCGCCGGAGACTCGGCAGGCGGCTGCCCGTCGCCTGCGGTTGCCGTCGGCTGGGGGAAGTCGGGGGCCTTTTGCGGCTCGGCGGGAGGCTGCACGGCCGGCGGCTGGGGCTGCGGAATCGCCGATGACGCTTCCTGCGGCGCAGTGGGCGGGCTCGGCTGGAGATCTGGCTCGCTCAGATGGGCCGGCTTCTGCTCCGCTGCGGCGGGCTCAGCCGCCTCGTTTCGGGCTGCTTCGCCCGTCGCCTCTGCGGGCTCAGCCATCTCGCTTCGGGCCGCTTCGCTCGCCGCCGGCTCGGTGGGGGCCGTCTCAGTGCCAGGCTCGTGCGGCCTGGCCGCCGGGGGTTCGGCCGCCTCGGGGTGGGGGGTTTCCTCCGAAGCCGGTGCGGTCAATGCCGGGACTTCGTCCTCCGGCCGGTCCGTCTCCTGCGATGCCGGTGCGGCGTCTTGCGGCTGGTCCGCGCCCTGGGGCGATGCCGGTGCAGCGACATCGGACCGGCTCTGTTCCTGCAGCACCGGCTCGGCCGGGGCTTCCTGCGATACCGATCCATCCGGGGTCGGGGCCGAAGCAGCCGCCTCCGGCTGACTCGGTGCCGGCGCGGCCATCTCCGGCCGCACCTCGGGCACCGATTCCGCCGAAGACGAAGACGAAGGCGAAGGCGACGCAGCACCGCCCGGCTGGTCCGGCGCCGAGACAGCTGTCTCCCGTCGAGGCACCGGCGTGGAAGCGGCTTCCTCCCGCAGCGGCGACTCCACCGATACCGGCGCACCACCGGCCGGCCGGTTCACACCCCGCAGGTCCGACTCCACCACCTCACCCGCCGGCGAAGCGAACCCAGGCGGCTGAGCCGACCCCGGGCCAGGCGGCACCGGCGCCGCGTGCCGAGGTGGTGATGGTGCCTTCACCGGGCCCGGCAGGTCCGGCTCGGGCGTCGCCGACCACTCCGGCTCCGCCGCTCCCGGCGCCGGGTCGGGGCGCTGGGCACGGCCCACGTGCTGCTCCGATGGCGGCGGCTGAGGCACCGTCCGCCACACCGGGGCCGGGCCGATGTTCATGGGGGCCGGTGCCGCGGCCGGGCCGGTGGGCGAGGCCGCCGGGGGGGCTGGGCGGGCCGCCGGCTTCGGGATCGGGTCCAGGCAGGACACCAGGACCGACGTGTTCTCCGGGTCCGGTACCTTGCGGCCGCTGCGCTCGCGGTAGACCATCTCGCCGTCCGCGTCCATCTCCACCAGGTAGCCCGCCTCCGCGAGCTGTTCCTCGTCGAGGTCCGCCAGCTTCTCGTAGCGCGACGGCACCACCCGGTAAATCGGCCAGGCCAGGCCCGCGTTCTCCGCGTGGAACTGGGCCAGCAGCGCCGCCATCTGGTGCTGCCACGGCAGCGACATCCCCTCCGCCAGCGAGCGCGGCAGGACCACGTACCCCGCGTCCACGCCGGGGTACCCCTGGCTCAGCTGGTCGGCGAGCGGTGTGCTGGACGCGGGACGCGCGCTCTGCCGGGGCGGCTGAGGCGCGCCGAACAGCGCCGCCGGGTCCCGGGGCTCGCCCGCTGCGGGCTTGCCCCTCCTGCCGAATTTGCGTCCCACGTGCTCATCCTCTGCCAGTACGCGGCCACCTGCTCGTGGAAGCGCCGCGACGTCGGTCAATCGGCCGATTCTGTCCAGGCCCTCGCGACCCATGCTAAACGCCGGGGCGGACCGCCTGCGGCACGAGTTCGCGCTCGTCGAACGAGAAGGCCCGGGTGTGCACCGGGACGCCGGTCTGCTGCGCTTCGACGATCTTGTTGTCGCCCAGGTACATCATCACGTGGTGGATCGACGACGGATCGGACGGATCCGTGGCGAGGAACAGCAGGTCACCGGGCTGCGCGTCGCGCACCGGCAGGTACGCGCCGGCGTGGTACTGGTCGCGTGAGACGCGCGGCAGGATGATCCCCGCCGACTCGTACGCCCGGAGCATCAGGCCCGAACAGTCGTACGAATTCGGGCCCGTGGCGCCCCACACATACGGCTTCCCCTGCTCGCCCAGCGCGAAACTGATCGCCTGCCCGGCCGCCTGGCTGGGCGGCAGCAGCGCCCCCAGTCCGGTACCGCAGGCGACGACGTCGACGACCTCGCCGACCGTCTCCACCAGCGTCGCCGCCATCGGCTCCCACTTGTGGTAGCGGTCCGGGAAGCCCGAGCGCTCCACCGCCTGGGCCGCGTCGCCTGGGCGCTTGTTCTCCCAGTCCGGGACCGCGAGCAGCACGTCGTAGAACTTGTTGACCGCGTACGTCGGGTTGGTGACCTCGGCGATCGAGCCCCAGCCCATCGACGGCCGCATCTGGAAGATGCCCTGGGAGTCGCGGTCGCCGTAGGTGAGGTTGTGCAGCCCGGACTCGGTCATCCCGGCCTGGATCGCGACCTGCCACGCGCGCGGCGCCAGCGTTCGCTGCTTGCCGATCGAAATGATCAGCGCGACGATGCCGCGCTGCTCGTCGTCGAGTTTCGACGCGTCGACCGTGCCGCGGTCGCCCTGGCCCGGCTGCGTCGGCCCGACCGAGGCGTCGCAGCTCATCAGGTTGACGCCCCGGGCCTGCGCCTGCTGGTTGTCGACGACGACCTTCGCGGCGACCGCGGTCACGACCAGTGCGCCGATCGCGAGGAACACGACCAGCCCCAGCCAGAGCCCCAGGCGCCGCACGGTCAGCTCGCCTGGTCGTAGTCGGCGACCCGCCAGCCGGCGTTGGTGCTGACCACCGTGATGGCGAGCTTCGGCCCGTCGGTCGGGATGGTCAGCTGCACCGAGCTCGGGTACGACGTGCCGACGACCGGCTCACCGGTGACCTTCGTCGCCGGGATGTTCGCCGGGTCGACCGTCGCCATCTGCGGCAGGTACTCCTCGGTGGTGAACGGCTTCAGCTGCGCGAGCCACTGCTCGGAGGTGATGCCGGCCGGGTGCTTCACCCAGGCCGCGGCCCACTCCTTGGCGACGCGGATCGCGTCGCCGTTCGGCGCGGCCGGCGTCGGGGTGGCCAGCGGCGTGGACAGCCTTGTCGGCAGGTTCGACGTCGGGACCGGCGCCGCGACGCCCGGCTGGGTCGTCGTGACCGACGTGGTCGTCCCCGGGCCGCCCGGCGACGCCTTGGCCTGCGGTTTGCCGACCACCTTGGGCAGCACGATGCCGAGCGCGGTGACCAGGATGGCGAGGAAGACCAGCGTCCCCATCAGGTGGCGGGGCGAACGCAGCGGCCAGCCCCACAGGCGGCGGTAGACCGCGGCCCGGCCGCGGTTGGTGCGGATCGGCATCGGTCACCGCCCCATGGCTTGGTCGGTGTCCCGCGGTTCCTCGCGGACCTCGATGCCGCGCGACGGCCGGTAGAGCACGAAGACCGGCTTGCCCGCGACGACCTCGGGGTCCACGCGACGCGGCTGGGCGCGCACACCCGGCACCCGCGGGGCGTCCTGGGCCGGGAAGTCGCTGAACCCGGATTCGGGCGCGCGCAGGTCGGACGGCACGACGACGGGCTCGGGCTCGTCGCTCCAGCGCCGGTCGGCCACCGGCGAGGTGTCGACGCGCCGGCTCTCCTCCCGCGTCGTCGGACGGCCGCCCGGTCCGACGACGACGTACTCGCCGCCGTCGCCGTTGGCCGGGTTGTACTGGCCGAACACCGGAGCGCCGGGACGCCCGCCCGCGGGCAGCGCGCCCGCGGATCCGCCGCCTCCGACGGCCCCCGGCCACGCGCCGGACCACGCGGCGGCCGGGCGGGACGCGCCGGAGCCGTTGTCGAGGCGCTGGGCGTTGGCGAAGATCGTGGCTTCCGGCCGGAACCGGCCGCCACCGGCGGTGGCGCCGAGCGGACCGCGCTGCTCGCCGTCGACGACGTCGTCGGTGTCGCGGACGTTCTGCCAGAACTCGTCCTGCGGCGTCGGGCCGGTGCGGTTGCGCTTGAAGCGCGAGAAGATCCCGCCGCCCGGCGACGGCACGGCGGCGCCGACCATGCTGACCGACATCTCGACCATCTGCCACAGCCGCCGCACGGGCCGCCCGACCATGAACAGCAGCACGGTGATGAGCCCGGCGAGCACCATCTGCGTGAGCATGTTCAGCGAGTTGCCGGCGTCGAAGATGGCCTGCAGCAGCAGGGCGTGCACCCCGGCGAGCACGGAGAGCACGACGAGGTTGAAGGCGACGCCGCCGGCGACCTTGAGCACGCGGCGCAGGATCTCCGGGTGCAGCAGGGCGACGAGACCGATGAGCGGGGCGGTCAGCGCGAAGAGGCGGATGAGGACCTGGGCGAGCAGGACGCTCGCCTTGGCCAGGAGCTGGAAGAGCGAGTAGACGAGGGCCTGGCCCAGGGAGAGGAACCCGGCACCGGTGCGGCCGCCGGCCTCGCCGGTGAAGTAGCCGGTGGCGGGGCCGAGCTTGGTGGAGATGTCCTTGTAGGCGTTCTTCTTGCCGTCGATGACGGACTGGTTGCCGTCGTCGCCGTTGACCAGCTGGTTGCGGGTGAACGCCTGCGCGTCGAGCAGGGGCTTGCCGAACTGCTCGGCCTGCGGGGCCGACGGCGTGCCGAACTCCCCGCGCAACCAGTTGTTGTAGACGATCTGCGTGTGAAGCTGGGTCGGCAGGATGTCGCGGACGATCCGGTCGCCGCTCTCGTCGACGAACCCCGCCTGGATGTTCGTCGTGGTCTGGACGATCGCTTTGTCGATCGGGTCGAAGTACCGCAGCATCGCCAGTGACGACGCCGCCAGCCACACCCCGGCCAGTGCGTAGAGCGCCCGTTTGCTGACCGCGGCCAGGTCGCCGCGCCAGATGTTGCGGAACATCATGATCGACAGGATCAGGGCGACCAGGCCGAACAGCTGGGCGTAGATGTTGTTGTAGACCTTTTCGGCGCCGGACTTCACCGCGTTGTAGATCGGGTTCAGCAGGCCGCCCTCGAGCACCGTGTAGTGCAGCGAGTTGGTCGCGCCGACGATGTTCTTGCCCAGGTTGAACAGCTGGTTTCCACCCCAGGTGTCCAGAGTGGACCCCGGCGGGGTGAGGCTCACCGCCGAGCAGTTGGTCTCGAAGGTGTTCCAGACCATGCCCGCGTAGCCGTAGTCGATGTAGGCGCTGTTCGGCTCGCCGTGACCTTCCGGCGGGTCGATCGCGCCGACCATCCCGGCCCCCGGGCGCTCCGGGTTCGGTGCCTCGCCGCACGCCGCGGCGCTGGCCGCGGGGGCCGTGGCGATGGCCTGCAGGCCCAGGACCAGCATGACGGCGAACATGGTCGCCTTGCGGCTCGGCACCCGGCGGGCCGGCGGGCCCTCCTTGATGCGGCGCTTCACGGCGTGCCACCCGGCGGCCAGCGTCAGCAGCACCGCCAACGTCAGCAGGGTGTTCATGCCGCACCCCCCGCGGTCACGCGCGTCGCCGCGGCGGGGCGCGGCCCGGGCTGGTGGCCGGGGCCCACGCCCCGATCCGCGCGCACGCCTCGTTCCCGGGCCGCGTTCATGCGGCGTCCCGGCCGGTGCCGCCCTTTCCACCTGAGCGGGCGTGTTGCTGCTGCCCGTTGGACGGCTGGACGCCGCCCTCCACTTCGCCGGTCTCGGACGCCAAGGGGTCCGGGGCGCCCAGGAGGTTGTCGTCGGCCAGGCCGACCTCCAGTTCCGCCGCCAGCTCGAAGTCCTGTTCCAGGGAGATGTCGTCCTCCGGGGGCACCGCGATGTAGGGCTTCTTCTCCTCCGCCGGCAGCGCCAGCTCGTTGCCCGGACGTCGTGACGGCGCCGCGTCCTTCGAGCCCGGCGTCGTGTCCATGACCGCCCGCAGGTGGTCCAGGTGCGGCCCCGAGAAGTCGACGCGGATGCGCTCCACGCCGCCGGCACCGTCGCCGAAGATGAACTGGCGGGGTTCCACGTCCCGCTCCAGGCCGCTGCGCTGGGAGCCCGGACGGCGGCCGAGAGCCGCGACGACCTGCTCGTAGCCGACGCCGACCGGGACCTTCAGCAGCCTCAAGGCGTCGGCCTGGGCGTCGTCGTCGTCGAGGCGGCCGACGAAGACCGAGTCCAGCAGGGCCACGAAACCCTGGATCTTCAGGAAGTCCGCCGGAATCTGGGACGACAGCAGCACGCGGACGTTCCACTTGCGCGAGTCACGCGCGAAGCGGTTCATCAGCACGCGCCCGGTCGGGACCTCGGACAGGAAGAACGCCTCGTCGATCCAGACGCCCTTGCGCATCTCCTTCGGCTTCTCGTACACCGACCGCTGGGTCAGCCACGCCGCCAGGTTCAGCATCTCGACACCGAGGCTCTCCGCGTCCGTCCAGTACTCGCGGGGGACGCCGTCCTTCGGCAGGGTCAGCCCCGCCATCGTCAGGACCGTCAGGCGGTCGTCACGCGTCTCCGCGTACGGGTCCGCGTCCGTCTCCGGGATCAGCAGCGCCATCCGCTCGCGCATCTCGTCGAGGAAGTCCGCGACGACACCCGCGTGCTCGTGGTGTTCCGACGCATCCCGGCGCAAGGCATCGATTACCTGGCCCGGATCCGCGTCGAAGCGGCCGCCGACGGCCCGGACCGCGCGCAGCAGCACGATCCGCGTCTGGGCCATCCGCGACACCTCGTACGGCAGGACACCTTGCAGGACGTCCAGCACCAGACGCCGTCGCGTGGCGCCCGCGAGGGCCTTCTCACGGCGCCAGGAGCGCTCCGGGTCGTCCTCGTCCATGAAGTGCTCGATCAGCGGCTCGGCGACCACCCGGTACGGGTTCAGGATCCCTGGCTGGGCGTTGAGCAGGTTGATCGGGCGCGCGTACGGCCGCAGCTCCGGCAGGTCGCACAGCCGGGACAACGGCCCCGAGGGGTCGAGGATCGTCCAGTTCGCCCCCGCGCGCAGCGTCTTGTAGACGATGCCGCCGCCGAGGAACGACTTACCACCACCCAGGCCCGCCACCATGGCCGTCAGGCCGGAGCCGTCGCGGATCTCCTGGGCCATCCACGGGTCCCAGGCCACCGGGCGGCGGGTCGCCGTGCACGTCTCGCCGAGCAGGATGCCGCGGCGGTCGCCGACCTCCGCGGTCGCCGTCGGGACCGCCGAGGACGCCCAGACCACCGAGCCGCGGCGCATGTACGCCGCCGACGCCAGCGGCTCGCCCGGGATGAACTCCCGGGCCAGCGCGTACTGGGCCTCGGGGTGCTCGATGGCGATCTTCGGCTTGTACAGGTCGAGCAGCTGCTGGGCCAGGCGCAGCGCGTCGCGCTCGGTCGGGCCGGACACCGCCAGCCGCCACCAGGAGCGGACGCGGGTGGCCAGCGCGGTGAAGCCCGACGTCATCTCGTCGTCGATCTCCAGCACGCGGCCGGCCTGCCGGGACAGCGACTGCGGCGGCTCGAGTTCGTGCTCGTCGGTGTAGTGCTTGACCTGCGAACGGACCTTGTTCATCTGCCGTTGCAGCTCACCGGCGACCTCTTCGGGTCGCCGGACGTAGATGCGCGCGGACACTTCGACCGCGGCGGGCAGGCGGTCGGCGTGCTGGATCCACGGGTCGTCGACCTCGGGGATCTGCAGGCCGTGCATCTGCCCGACGGTCAGGATGGCCAGGTGCCGCGAGACGCCGGCGTTGGAGCCGGTGCGGCCGCGGACGGTCACCGTCGGCGCGTACGGCTCGGCGTAGAAGTCGGCGGCGTCGGTGAAGCTGGCCAGGTCCTCCGGCTCCCAGGCCGCACCGGGCACGGCGGGCATGTTCCGCGGCGCGGGCAGGCCCAGCGAGCAGGACCGGTGCATCAGCCAGGACATCTCCTCGGCGTGCACCGGGCGGCCTTCCAGCCCGGCGCTGCCGATGACCTGGTCGAGGTGCTCGACCTCGGAGTCCAGCGCGGTCAGCTCGGCGTCGACGGCCTCGGGCAGGATCTTGCGCAGCACCGGCGCGGCCCGCTCGACCGCGCGGTCGACCATCCGCCGGGTCTGCACCTGGACACCCAGGTAGACCTCTTTTTCGGCCATCGAGCGGCCCATCAGCTGCTGCTGCTCGCCGATCAGGTAGTCGTCGAAGGACAGCGCGCCCGGGACGTCGGCCGGGCGGCCGTGGGCGTTGTAGACGTGCGCCTCGGCCCACATCCGGATCGGGTACGGCCGGTTCGTCACGCGCAGGTGCAGCCAGCGGCCCTGCAGCTCGGCGTACTGGCCGGCGATGGCCGCGATGAGGTCGCGCCGCTGCGAGTCCGACCGGAACGACCAGCGCTGCGGCGCCAGCCGGTACCAGGCGTAGACCTCGACCCCGGTGCGGACCAGGTGCCCGTCGATGCTGCGCACCGCGATCGACGGGGTGTAGGCGGGAATCGCCTGCTCACCGGGCAGGCGCGCCTTGTTCCCCGAGCCGTTCCGCGACGCGCGGACCTGCTCGGGCGGTTGCCACGCGCCCGAGTGCGTGTCCCGACCCCGTTTACCTCGGCTACCGCCGCGACCGAACAACGACTACCTCCCGGCCCGAGCCGAGTTGCCCCGGCTCCGGCGCGCTCGTGGTGCTCCCTGGGTGAAAGCGGCGGCACCCGGCGGGCCACCGTGGTGCTGGTACTGCCGCCTCCGCTTGTGCTTCGGCAGCGGGCGCTCGGCCCGTACCCGGACGCGGCTGGCGCTGACCGCGCCCCCGGTGCCCGTGGTCACCTCTCTGGGGGTGTTCAGTTCGCGCCCGGCCATCGCGACCACGGTGCCCAGCGGGCGCTCGTGGCTGATCTTGGCCGTGAGCAGCCGGGTGATCACGATGGTGGCGACGAACGCCCACGCCGTCGAGAAGAACCCGAAGCTCCACCCCACCCAGCGTTCGACGCCGAGCACGACGAAGAACGTCGGGATGCCGATGAGCCACGCCACGTAGCGGGCTCTCCAGGGAAAAGTCGCTTTCGGCGGGCCGAGCCACACGGCGTCGACCCGGTAGACCTCGTCATCAGTCCTGATGCGCACGCCGTCCGCCTCAGCCCGTGAACAGGCCGGCGAGCCACTTGCCGACGTCCACACCCGCACCGCTGACCGCGAGGCCGATGATGGCGAGCGCGATGACCACGCCGGCGAGCCGCCGCATGACACCGGCGTTGTCGCCCTTGCCGCCGCCCAGCCACAGGAGCAGGAGTGCGACGGCCAGCAGCACCAGGGGGATGACGTTGTCGAGCAGCCACTGGCGCACGTTGCCCGTGCCCAGTTCGCCGGCGGCCAGCGTGTCGAGGGTGGTCAAGGTCATCATCGCGATACTCCCGGTGCGCGGTGGGGGCCGCGCGGTTCTGGCTCAGGCGGTGCTTCGAACAACATCATGGGGGCTACGAGGGGTAGTGGTCAAAGTGCGCTGCGTAGAGACCGGCTGGCTTGTCAACCGACGTGGTGCGGATGGGACGCGGAATCTGCACGCCCCCCATCATCGCGGCAAGGGCCCTCGGGTTGAACCCCGGCCACCCATACTTCTCAGTGTGCTGACGAACTCACCCCTATGCCCGGGATTTGCTCACTGTGGGTACTCGCGCTCTGGCCGTTGTGCGGCTTGGAACAGTGTTGCATGACACGAACGGCCGTGTCCCGCGAGTCCGTTCCGTGACAACATCCCGCCGGTCGGCGGCCATGTCGATCTTCACCGCGAGTGCTGTCCGTCACGGAGGGCCCGACACTTCACAACTCTTTCACTACATAGCGTGATCTTGACCCGATGGTCAGGCCGTCCGGCGGTGGAAGACACCCTCCGGGAAGGCGCCGGCTTCGACGATCCGGCGGCTGAGCCCGCGGCAGAGTTCTTCGAGCCGGGCGGAGCGCTCGGCCCCGAGGTGCAGCCACGGCCCCCGCGAGGCGGACTCGGTGGCGATCTCGACCGCGTCGCGGACGGCGGTACCCGCCTCGGTGAGCCCGCCCTCGGCGTCGAGGAGGCCACGCTCGGTGAGCGCGGCTTCGGCGGCCGCCCACTGCTCGTCGCTCCAGCCGCGGGTCAGCTTGGCGGCGTCGACGGCGAAGCCGCGGCCGGTGGCGACGTGGGTGATCAGCGCGTCCAGGCCGCTCAGGCCGTTGAGGACCAGCGCGGCGATGTGGCCGTCGCCGCGGTACTCGCGCAGCAGGGTGATCGCGTGCCAGAGGACGAGGTGCGGCTCGCCGGGCCAGGCGAGCCCCGCGTGCGCGGCGTGGAGAGGACGTCCTTCGCCGGTGCAGCCGTCACACGCGGCACGCGCGAGTTCGGCGGCTTCGGCGACTTCGTCGCTCTTGACGTGGTCGCCGAGCAGCCGGGTCAGCGCCTGGTCGACGCCCTCGAGCCGCGCGTCCAGGACCTGCTCCGGCGTCGCCAGGGTCCAGGCGCGCGGGATCACGCGGGCGACGACCTCGGGGTTGAAGTTGTAGAAGGTGGCCGCGACGACCTCGGGCCCGACGGCCCCCATGGCCGCGGACCGGCTCGCGAAGTAGGGCATCCGGCCCGGCCGGAGCCCGGTGCCGGTGAGCGCGGCATCGACTTCGGGCGCGAAGTAGGTGAAGGCGTGCAAGGAATCGAAAGCCGACTTGAACCGCGTCTCGTCACCCGCCATGCCGGTACCCTACTACCGGGTAACCACGCGGGGGAACCTCTCGCCACCACGCGTCGTGAGGGGTAAGGCGCGTGCTGCCCCGCCTTACCCCCGCACGAGCGCGGGAGGCGGACGAGCTGGCATGTAAGCCGGATCCTGTTCCCCGGTCGCCTTGCGGCTCGCGGGGCGGCGGCCATCCATCTCGGCCTGCCGTCGCCGGCAGGCTCCAGCGGCCTACCCGCAGGCTCGGACGGGCCGTCCTCGAACGCCTGCGCAGGAGCTCGCGCTCCCTCTTGGCCTTGCTCCGGGTGGGGTTTACCCAGCCGCCCCGGTCACCCGGGACGCTGGTGGTCTCTTACACCACCGTTTCACCCTTACCCCCGTCCGAAAACGGGGGCGGTCTGTTTTCTGTGGCACTTTCCCGCGGGTCACCCCGGGTTGCCGTTAGCAACCACCCTGCCCTGCGGAGTCCGGACTTTCCTCGAGCCGGTCACCCGGCTCGCGACCGCCCTGCCAGCTCGTCCGCAGGCTGGATCGTAGCTCAGTGACCGGCCGCGGCCCCGGTGTGGTGGCGGGGCCGGACCTCGGGCGGCGGCTCGGCGGGCACCGGGTGCTGGCGGGCCAGTTCGGCGGTCCAGTGCAGGACGGCGGCGGGGCTGTCGAGGCCGATCAGGCCGACGAGCCGGCCCTGGCGGACGAACCCGGTGATGGGCCGGGTGCCCGGGACGGGCGACTCCAGCAGGACGGTGTCGGTCGCCAGCGACGGGCGGCCGGCGACCTGGATGCGGACGCCGTGCTGCTCGGACCAGTAGCGCGGCACCGGCGTGTAGGCCGGCGAACCCTGCGGTCCGGCGAGGAGGTTCCCGGCCGCGGCCCGGCTCATCTCGACGGCGTTGAGCCAGTGCTCCTCCCGGCGCGGTGCGGGGTCGAAGCGGAGGTTGGGCCAGCGGGCGACGTCGCCGGCCGCGACGATCGTCGACGAGCCGACCACGTGGCAGGTCGCCGAGCAGACGACCCCGTCGTCGAGCGGGAGCTTGGCGCCGCGCAGCCAGGACACGGCCGGCACGCTGCCCACGGCGACGACGACGCAGGCGACGTCGAGGGCGCGGCCGTCGGCGAACTCCAGGCCGACGTGCGTCGGCGCGGGCCGCCAGCGGCGGATCGTGGTGCCGAGTTCGAGGTGGACGCCGCGGGCGGTGTGCAGGGCCGTGAGCCAGTCGCCGATGTCGGGCCCGAGGACGTCGGCCAGCAGGGCTCTGGCGCGTCCGAAGAGGACGACCTCGCGGTTCATCTCGCGCAGGCTGGACGCGACTTCGCAGCTGATGAAGCCGTCGCCGATGACGGCGACCGGGCCGGGGTTCGAGGCGAGGGCGCGCTGCAGCGCGATCGTGTCGGCCAGCGTCCGGACGACGACCACGCGGGGGTGGCCGTGCGGCGCGCCCGGCATCCGGCGCGGCTCGACGCCGGTGGCGATGATCAGGCCGTCGTAGTGGAGTTCCTCGTCGCGCAGGTGCACGACCTGCCGGTTCGGCGACAGCGCGGTGACGGGTGTGCCGAAGCGCCATTCGGCGTCGACTTCCAGCGGGTCGGCGAGCAGCGTGTCGGCCCGGCTGACCGCGCCGGTGAGCAGCTGCTTGGACAGCGCCGGCCGGTGGTAGGCGATGTCGGGCTCGGCGCCGAGGACGACGACTTCGCCGTCGAACCCGAGTTCGCGCAGCCGTTCGGCCGCGCGCAGGCCGGCCAGGCCGGCTCCGGCGATGACGATGCGTTCGCTCATCGGGTGGCTCCCAACAGGTGGATGGCTCTCATGGGGCAGGCGCGCGCGGCGGCCTGGACGTGCGGGACCAGCCGGGGCTCCGGGCGCTTCTCGTAGGCGAGCTGCCCGTCCGGGCCGAGCTGGAAGACCTGGGGCGCCTCGGACTGGCAGACCCCGTAGGCGTGACAGCGCCGGCTGTCGACGTCGACGCGCACGGTGGCCGGTTCCGGGTCCGCCGCGGCGGGCGGCGGCGTCACCAGCCCGGCGCGAGCGAGCACGGCCGCGGGCAGCACGCGCAGGACCGACAGCAGCACCGGCGGGACGAGCAGCGTGATGCCGGCGAGCCAGACGACGGCGAGGTGCCCGCCGGAGATGGCGCCGAGCCAGGCGTGCCCGGCGAGCAGGCCGATGGCGAGGTACCCGGCCTGGTGGAAGCGCAGCCAGCGCCCTTCGCGGGCGCCGCGGCGCAGCGCCGCGGTCACGGACACGGCGATGACGAGCTCGAGGCCGGCGACGCCCAGCGCGTGCCGTGGGGTGCCGTCGTAGAACGGCAGGAGCAGGTCGGCGACGCCGAAGGGGTCGTCCTCCAGGAAGAGGAAGGTCAGCCCGTGCAGGGTGCCCGTGGCGAGGGTGAACGCGGCGAGCACGACGTGCCCGGCGCGGATCGCGTCCTGGCCGCTGAACCGGCGGACCCAGCCGGTGGCGGCCAGGACGCCCCAGCACAGCGTCAGGCACATGCAGAGGTAGGTGAGGCGGCCGGACAGCGCGGCGGCCTCGGCGATCCCGGTGTCGTGCGGGGACACCGGGATCAGCGCGGCGGATGGGGACATGGGGCGGCTTACCTCCGGGGGCGCGGCGAGGAGGGCCTGCCGGGGGTTCCGAGCAGGCGGAGCAGGCCGAACGTGGCGACGGCGGCGAGGGCCACGAAACCGGCGCCGAGGGCGATGGCGCCACCGCCGAGGGTGTCGTCCTCGGTGGCGGATACGAGCAGGGACGTGGTCTCGGCGAGGCCGGTGCTCTCGAGGAGCGTCAGGTGCCCGAGGGAGGTGTCGACGGCCGTCTGGGCGAAGGCGCGGACGTCGTCGTCGCGGGTGCCCGCGCGGACGTCGGAAGCGAGCCCGAAGAGCGTGCCGTACTCGGCGCGGAGGCGGTTGACGTACGCGCGGTCGAACGCGTCGCCGGAGCCGGCGGCGATCTCGTCGGCCCAGGCCCGTTCCCGGCCGGTCGGCTCCCCCGGCAGGGTGACGGCGAGGCGGTCGGCGACCGCGCGCAGGGCGACGTCGAGGCGGGCCTGGTCGTCGGCGATGCGGACGGCGACGGCGCGCACGCGCCGGTTGGTGGCGCGGTCGGCGGCGAGCCTGCTCGACGGCACGGCCCACAGCGTGTGCTGCTTGAGCCGGGCCAGCAGGGTGCGGTCGGTCTGCTGCAGTTCCCCGGCCACCGCCGGCCCCGCGCAGCCCAGCACGAGCGCGGTGGCGGCGGCCAGCAACGCCACGAATCGGAGCGGCATCCCCGTTGTCCCTTCGCAAAGGAGTCCTCACCTCCTGTTACGGGGAGAAGGGTGATCCGGTTCTCGGCGTCACCTTTCAGTGACCTGTGACGTGCATCACAACAAGCATTCTGAACCGGTTCACCGCGGCGCCCGTCGGCACCGTGTCGAATTAGGCGGCGAAACTAATACATATGGCCTATTAAGTGGTTTTGCGCTACGCTCCGATGGCCCCACGGTCCGCCAGTCAGGTGAGGTTGCGAGCTTTATGGATGCACTGGGAAGACAAAGCCGCGGCCCCGTCGGTTACGCGCCGACCGCGACCGCGGCCGCCGCCGGCCCGGCCGCGGGAGACGACCTCGTGCCACTGCTCTACAAGGACTTCCGCGCCACCCTGTTTTCGCAGGTACTGGCCCTGACCAACCACGATCGACAGTGGACCGAAGACGTGGTGCAGGAGACCATGATCCGCGCCTGGCAGCACTCCGACACGCTCGAGCGCGAGCCCGGAATGCTGCGCGGATGGCTGCTCACGGTGGCCCGGCGGATCGTCATCGACGGCTGGAGGAATCGCCGCGTCCGCCCGCAGGAGGTCGCTCTGGAGATCCCGGAAAACGCCGAGTCCGCCGACCGGGCGGACAGCTCGTTAGCGGCGCTAACGATTACTCGGGCATTGCGAGAACTGGACGCGAAATATCAGTCGGTCATCTACGAGACGTATCTCGCTGGAAACACCGTCCGGCAGGCGGCGGAAATACTCGGAATTCCGGAGGGAACTGTCAAATCGCGGTTGTACACGGCGATGCGGCAATTGCGGAAGGCGCTCGGGGAAGTGACGATCCGATGAGGGGGCGGAAGGGCGACGCCGCGGCCTACGGGCTCGGTGTCCACGACGATCCCGAAGGGTTCGAGGCCCACCTGCTCGGCTGCGCCCGCTGCCGGGGCCGGGTCGCGGGGTTCACCCCGGTGACCGGCGCGCTGGCGGAGGCGGTGCGGCTCGGCTACCTGCCGCCGGGCGACGGCGGTGCGGCCCGGCGCCGGAAGCCGGCCGGGCCGTCGGCCGGCCCGCTCCTGCTGCTGGCGGTCGGCGTGGCCGCGATGGCCCTCTGCGCGCACCGGCCGTCCACCGGGAAGATCCGGTTCGCATCGGCTGCGTCCATCGTCTCCCCTGGTCAGGTCGTGGCCGGTACCGGCCGCGCTGCGCGGTCACTCCCGTGGTCGGCCGCTTTCCAGTAGTCTGCCCCAACCCAACATGAAAGTCCTTACGGTGGATACCGAAGTAAATCCCGAGCACCCCGCCGGCGGGGCTTCGGTACCGAAGCGTCCGGCCCCGCGGCTCCCCGGCCGCGAGCCCGAGCTCGGCCGCCTGACCGGTCTCTTCCCGGTCGTGCTGGGCGGCGCGGCCGCCAGCGCGGTGGTGGCGGGCGAGTTCGGCATGGGCAAGAGCGCCATCCTGCGGACGGCCGCGGCGCTGGCCGCGGACGCGGGTTTCACCGTCGCGACGGCCACCGGGTCACGGCTGGAGAGCCACCTCGCGGGCGGGCTCGTCCGCCAGCTCGCCGACGCCCTCGAGGAGCCGGGTGCGCCGCCGCGCCCGCCCGTCGCCGAGCTGTGCGGGACGGCAGGCGAGAGCGAAGCGCTCGACCTCTTCTTCCGGATCGTCCGCGACGCGACCGACCGGGGTCCGCTGTTCCTCGGCATCGACAACATCCACCTGGCCGACGCCTGGTCCATGCGGTGCCTGGCCTACCTCCGCAACCGCGTGCTCGACCGGCCGGTGCTGCTCGTCCTGACGTCCGTCGTCGGCTACCCCCAGCACCGCGAGGTCGCGCTGCTGGACATGGTGGGGAGCACGCCGGTCACGATCACGCTGAACGGCCTCGGCGACGCGGCCGCGGCGGAGGTCCTCGGCCTCGCCCCCGGGGAGCTGGCCTCCGCCTGCCGCGAGGCGACCGGCGGCAACCCGGTGCTGCTGCAGGCGATGCGGCCGCGGCTGCTGCCCGGCGCGGACCCGCACGAGCTCGGCTCGTCGCTGATCGGGCAGGTGCTCACCACGCGGGTGCAGGAGTTCCCGCACGCGCCGGCCATCCTGCACGCGGCGGCCATCCTCGGCGAGGACGCCGGCTTCGACCTGCTGGCCCGGCTGGCCGGCGTCGACGAGCTCGACGCGCTGCAGGCGATCGACACCATGGTCCGGCTGCACGTGCTGAGCAACAGCGAGCAGCCGGCCCTGACCTATTCGTTCGTCCGCAACTCCCTGCTCAAGGACATGCCGCAGACCACGCGCGCGGTCAACCACTCCCGGGCGGCGAAGCTGCTGACCGAGGCGGGCGCGCCGCCCGAGCGCGTGGCCGCGCACCTGCTGGAAGCGACGTCGATCCGGATCCCGTGGGCCGTGGACGTGCTGCGGCTGAGCGCGCGCGACGCGGTGTTCTCCGGACGGCCCGAGCTGGCCGCGCGGCACCTGCGGCGGGCGCTGGAGGAACGGCTGACGTCCGGGCGCCGGATGGCCGTACTGCTGCAGCTCGCGCACGCGGAGTTCCAGTTCGACCCGCCCGGCGCGGCGAAGCGGGTGCGGGAAGCCGTCGACACGGTCGGCAACCGCGAGACGGCCGCGTACATCGCCACCGCGATGCTGCTGTCGCTCTGCGGCGGCCAGGACGCCCGGCTCGGGATCAGCGCGGCCGGCCAGATCGCGGCGCGGCTCGACGCGGGCGGCCCGGACGCGGTGTGGCCGCTGCTGTGCATGACCTACCTCGCCGAGGCCGGCAGCCGGCTGGGCCCGCCCCCGGAGTTCCGCGACTTCGAGGAGCAGTGGGCACCGCTGACCGACCCGGCGGCCCAGCGGAGCCGCTCGGCGCTCCTGGCGCTGGACGCGGTCCGCAGCGGCGAGTCGGCGCAGGAGGCCGTCGGGCACTTCGCGGACGCGCTGAGTCAAGCCGGGGTTCCGGCCCGGGCCGGGGGCTCCGCCACCCGGAGCCCCCGAGGAGTGTCCGGCGACGACGGCGAGCTGTTCGAGCAGCACTACTTCTTCACGCTGGCCACCGCGGTGCTCTCGGACGAGCCGGCGCACATCGACCGGCTGTGCCGGGTCCTCGACGTCGAGCGGGAGCCGTGGGACGTGCACGTGCCGCACGGCGCGCTGCCGACCCTGGCCCGCGGGATCGCCCTGCAGGCCGGCGGCGACCTGCAGCGCGCGAGCGTCCACTTCGAATCGCTGCTGCGCCGCTTCGACGAGCGCGGCGCGACGACGACCTGCCCGGTCGGCGTGCTGTGCGCGGCGAAGCTCGTCGAGTGCTGGGTGGACCTGGGCCGCTTCGAGGCGGCGACGTCCCTGTTGGACCGGATGGACTTCGTCGCCAGCCAGGGCCTGTTCACGCACACGTACCTGCTGTACGCGCGCGGGCGCCTGCGCGTGGCGACGGGGTACACGCGGTTCGGGTTCGAGGACCTGCTGAGCTGCGGACGCCGGCTGGCCCACCACGGCATGCGGTTCCCGGGATTCGTCCCGTGGCGCGCGCACGCGGCGCGAGCGGCACTGGCCCTCGGCCAGACCGACGACGCGGCCCGGCTGGCCGAAGAGGACATCACCGCGGCGGCCCGCTGGGGCGCGGCCCGCCCGCTCGGCACGGCGCTGACGACCATGGGGTTGGTCCGCGAGGACGACGAGGCGGAACGCGCGCTGCAGAAGGCGATCACCACGCTGCGGTCGTCACCGTCGCGGTTGCAGCTGGCGACGGCGCTGACGGAGCTGGGCACGCTGCAGGCACGGCACGGTCAGTCCGAAAAGGCCATCGAGACGCTGCGGCAGGCGGTGGAGCTGAGCGAGCAGTGCGGAGCCCGCCCGCTGGCCCGGCGCGCGGCGGAGGAGCTGCGCTCGGCCCGCCGGGCACTGACGCCGGCGAAGGACAACGAGCACGGCTTGACCCGGCAGGAGAACCGCATCGCGGTGATGGCGGCACAGGGCCTGACGAACCGCGAGATCGCGACGGCCCTGCACCTGACGCGGCGGACGGTGGAGCTGCACCTGTCCGGGGCGTACCGGAAGCTGGGGATTCCCGGGCGGGCGGAGCTGGGTGGGGCGCTGGCGAAGTCCTCGCCTCGGGTGGACGGTCGCTGAGCCACTGCCGGGCCGGGGTGAAGTCCACTTCGGACGGAACGCCGGTCGATCGGCAACCAACCGCCGCAAAACCCCCACCCGCGCCCGGCATCCGCCCCGGCCGACCCTCGCCCGGTCGATCGGCGACCCACCCGCACGAAACCCCGCCGCCGCTCGGCATCCGCCCTGGCCGCGCGGGGGCGCCCCCCGTTTTCCACGCTACCCGGTGGCACCGACGAAAACGGGCCGCGGTTAGCGTGAACGCGTGAATCTCCTCGCGGGTGCGGCCAGCCTGCTGCTCTTGGCCGGTGTGCTCGTCTTCGCCATCGTCCGGCCGCGGGGGTGGCCCGAAGCCGTCGCCGCCGTGCCCGCTGCCGGGGTCGTGCTGCTTCTCGGTCTCGTTCCGCCCGCCGCGGCCGGGGAGCGGGCCGTCGAAATCCTGCCCACTCTGGGCTTTCTGGCCGCCATCCTGCTTTTGTCCTTTTTGGCCAGTGTCGACGGCGTCTTCGCCTGGCTCGGCAACCGGCTCGCCGAGGCGTGCCACGGCCGTCCGCGGCGGTTGCTGGTGCTCACCTTCGCCGCCGCGGCCGGGGTCACCGCGATCCTCAGCCTCGACGCCACCGTCGTGCTGCTCACCCCCGTGGTCCTCGCGACCGCGCGGAGCCTGGAACTGCCCGCCCGGCCGCACGTCTACGCCTGCGCGCACCTGGCGAACTCGGCGTCGACGCTGCTGCCCGTGTCGAACCTGACGAACCTGCTGGCGTTCGCCGCGTCCGGGCTGACCTTCGCCGGGTTCACCGCGCTGATGGCGTTGCCGTGGCTGGTCACGCTCGCCGTCGAGCTCGTGGTGTTCCTGCGTTTCTTCGCCGCCGACCTGCGGCCGCGCGAGACGCCCGAACCGCGCCGGCACCTCGAGACGCCGACGTTCGCCCTCGTCGTCCTCGGCCTCACGCTCGCCGGGTTCGCCGTCGGGCAGCTCGGGCACGTCGAGCCGGTCTGGATCGCCGCGCTGGCCGCGCTCGTCCTCGGCGTGCGCGCACTGGCGCGGGGGAAGATCCGGCCGTGGCAGCTGGTCACCGAGGCGGCGCCGCAGCTGTGCCTGTTCGTGCTGGGCCTGGCGGTCGTGGTCGAGGCCGTGTCGGAGCACCTGCTCGGCGGCCTGCTCCGCGACGTCCTGCCGGCGTCGACGGGCCTGGTCGACCTGCTGGTCGCGGCCGGGGTGGCGGCGCTGCTGGCCAACCTGGTCAACAACCTGCCTGCCACGCTCATCCTGCTGTCGGTGCTGGGCCCGCACCCGGCGCCGGGCGTGCTGCTGGCGGTGCTGCTCGGCGTCAACATCGGCCCGAACGCGAGCTACCTCGGCTCACTGGCGACGCTGCTGTGGCGCCGGACGCTCCCGGAGCCGCCCTCCCCCAGGACGTTCCACGCCCTGGGGGCGCTCACCACCCCGCTCAGCCTGGCCGCGGCGACCGTCGCGCTCTGGCTGAGCCTCGGCCTGGCCGCGTGATCGGGAGGACTTCAGGCTCAGCTGGGCATCCGGATCGTCTGGCCGGGGTGCATCGTCGGGCCGCAGTCGTCCAAGGGGCCGCCGAAGCGGTCCGCGGCCACCGCCGGGATCGTCGTCGCCGCGTAGTCCTGGGCCGCCTTCAGCTTCGCCGGGTCCGTCACCGCGTCGCGGCGGACCCAGTCGCCGTTGCGGAGGCCCTCGATCGGGGAGCTGTAGATCAGCAGGTAGTCGCGGTCGAGGCGGGGGTCGAGCGCGATGCCGTTGCCCGCCGCCCAGGGGCCCCACGAGTGGATGAACGTCGGCTTGACCGTGTCGAACACGTAGTCGCGCAGGCCCTGCAGGTCGTTGTCGTGCACCAGGTCGGCGATCGGCTTGTTCACCAGGCCGGCCATGTCGACCAGCTCGAGCCGGCTGGTCATCGACGAGCCGCCGAGGTCCGGCAGCAGCAGCGACGCCTTCTGCAGGCCGAGGATGTCGGCGTAGGTGTTGAAGCCGCGGCCGAAGCGGTCGGCCACCAGGCACGCCGTGATGTTCGGGTTCTTCGCGAACTTGTCGGCCGAGGCGGCGAACCCGACCGCCGACGGGACGAACGCACCCACCAGCACCACGACGATCCCGGCCCGCAGCAGCACCTGCCGGTGACGCAGCAGCTCACCGGCCGACAGCGTGCCCGCGATGACCGCCAGCGCCCAGATCGGGCTGGCGAACCGGTGCTGGTACATCCAGTCGGCGACCATCACGCCGTACGCGACGATCCCCAGCCCCAGCGGCACCAGCAGCGCGATCAGCGGACGCCGCCACGGCGCCTTGGCCAGTGCGAACACGATCACCAGCGCCAGCGCGATCACGCCGGCCCAGCCCGCGTAGCCGACCAGCTCGAACGGCCGCTTCACCGCGTCGAACCCGGGCAGGCCCTGCTGCTTGGCCACCGACGGGTTGGCCAGCAGCCGGCCGAACTCCGCGTGCCGCCAGACGACGTACGCGCCGAACGGCACGGCGAACGCCGCCACCGACAGCAGCGCGAGCCGGAAGCTCTTCCAGAACAGCCCGGACCGCAGCAGGAACAGCGCCGCGAGCGGGTACGCGCCCGCGTAGATCAGGCCTTCCGGGCGGGTCAGCGCGGCGAACGCCACCATCACCCCGGACCACAGCGCGACCTTCGGCGTCAGCAGGACGTCCCGCTTGACCGAGACGAACAGCGTCACGCCGAGGGTGACCACCGCGAACGCGAACAGCGAGTTCTCCAGGCCGGACACGACCCAGATGACGTACGACGGGATCGTCGCCAGCGTCAGGCCGGCGACCAGCGTCGCCAGCCACGCGAAGCGGCTGAAGATCTCCTTCGCGGCGAAGTGGCAGGCCGTCAGGACACCGCCGGTGAACAGCAGGCCGAGCGCCTTCGGGAACAGCACGTAGTCCGGGATGCCGAAGAGCACGCCGTGGTCGAACAGGCCGACGAGCTTGCCGAGGCCGAGCAGCACCATCCACGTCGGGTCGGAGAAGCCCTCGACCGGCGGGGCGCCCGGCTGCAGCACCGGGCCGAGGCCGTCGGCGAAGCTGCGGGCGTAGGAGAAGGTGATGGCGGCGTCGTCGACGATCCAGTGGCCGTAGCGGGTGGCGTGCACCGCGACGGCCGCGACGCCGGCGAGCACGGCCAGCACCGGCGCCAGGCGCGCGCCCCAGCCGCGGGCGGCCGTGGTGGTGGCCGGGTCCTCGGGGACGTCGCTGGGAGAGGTCTCGGTGAGTGCGCTAGCCGTCATGTCCTCGTCACTGTTCCGCCCGCAGGCTTCTGCCGGTGGGATACGCGCGAGCTGGCGCCCCCTGACTGGGTCGATCTTGCCGACCCGCCACCGCGGCGACGCGGTCGAGACACTGTAGCCAATACCCCATCCGGGGTCCGCCACGCGTCGGGCTTGAGCGTGATCCACCCCACATTTGCGCGGGTCAGGCCAGGTGCGAGGTGTCGTTGACGAGCCGGACCGAAGCGTTCCCGTCCGGGTAGAACTCGACGATCGACAGCGACGCCAGGTCCAGGTGCAGCCGGAACAGCAGCTGGGGCCCCGCGTCGAGGCCCATCCGGAGCAGGGTCTTGATCGGCGTCACGTGGCTGACCAGTACCAACGTCCGGCCGCCGTGCTCGGCGATCAGCTCGTCGCGGGCCTTGCGGACGCGCCGGTGGACGACGTCGAAGCTCTCCCCGCCGGGCGGCGGGACCGAGCTGTCGCCCAGCCACGAGGAGTGCAGCTCCGGGTCGCGGTCGGCCGCTTCGGCGAACGTCAGGCCCTCCCACTCGCCGAAGTCGGTCTCGATCAGGCCGGGATGGGTCTCGACGCGGCCGCCGAGCGCGTCGGCGACGGCCTGCGCGGTCTGCTTCGTGCGGGTGAGGGGCGAGGAGATGATCGGGACGGCCTCGCCGTCGACGACCAGGCCTTCGGTCGCGGCCAGCCGCTTCGCCGCCGCGGCGGCCTGCGTCCGGCCCAGCTCGGTGAGCGGGACGTCGCCGCGGCCGGAGTAGCGCCGGAGTGCGGACATCTCGGTCTGGCCGTGGCGGAGCAGGAGCAGCCGGGTCGGGGTGCCCTGCGCGCCCGTCCAGGCCACCGTCGCGCGGTCGGGCTTGCGGGTCGGCAGCTTCGGCTTGGCGGCCGCCGAGGCCGCGGTGCCGGGGCGGCCGGCGGCGGGCTTGCCGGTCGCGGCGTCCATGGCCTCGTTGGCCAGCCGGTCGGCGTGCGAGTTCTGCGCGCGCGGGATCCACTCGTACTTGACGCGGGAGAACCCGGAGGCCAGCTCCTTGGCCCGCTCGGCCAGCGGCTGCATGTCCGGGTGCTTGATCTTCCAGCGCCCGGACATCTGCTCCACCACGAGCTTCGAGTCCATCCGGACGTCCACAGTGGACGCCCCGAGCTCGGCGGCGGCGGCCAGGCCGGCGATCAGGCCGTTGTACTCGGCGACGTTGTTGGTGACCACGCCGAGGCTTTCCTTGCGCTCGGCGAGGACGTCGCCGTCGGCGTCCTTCACCACCGCGCCGTAACCGGCGGGGCCCGGGTTGCCGCGGGAGCCGCCGTCGGCCTCGACGACCACATGCGACGTCACAGACCCGACTCCAGGGTCCGGACCAGGATCGCGCCGCAGTTCTCGCACTGGATGACCTCGTCCTCCGGCGCGGCCTTGATCTCGTTGACCGTGTTGCGGTCCAGCTCCAGCTGGCAGGCGCCGCAGCGGCGGGCGCGCAGCAGCGCGGCCCCGATGCCCTTGTGCTCGCGGACCCGCTCGTACAGCTTGAGCAGCGGTTCCGGGAAGCGCGGCAACAGCTTCACCCGGTCTTCGTCGCGGCGGGCGCGGGTGGTGTCGAGGTCCTTGAACGCCTCGTCGCGGCGGGCGATCGCGGCGGCGACCTCGGCCTCGGCCTTGTCGACCTCGGCGCCGGTGCGCTGCGCGTCCAGGCCGAGGGCCTCGCGCTGCTCCATCAGCTCCAGCAGGTCGTCCTCCAGCGCGCGCTGGCGGCGTTCCAGCGACTGCAGTTCGTGCTCGATGTCGGTCATCTGCTTGGAGTTGACCGAACCGGACGCCAGGAGCTTGCGGTCGCGCTCCTCGCGGGCGCGCACCGACTCGATCTCCTTCTCCTGCCGGGCGATCTCGCGGTCGAGGTCGGAGGCGGCGGTCTCCACCGAGACGAGCGCGTCGCGGCGCTCGCGGACGGTCTTCTCCCCCGCGTCGATCTCGGCCAGCTCGGGCAGGGTGCGGCGGCGGTGTGCGGTGCGCGAGAGCTCGGCGTCCACCTTGGCGAGCTCGAGCAACTGGCGCTGCACGGCGGGTTCGGCCTTCACGGTGCTCCTCTTAGATCGATGTGCGCTCGGCGCGGACGTTCCACGGGTCGGTGCACCTCGTGGAGACGTGAACGTCGACGTTACCCGCAAACGCCTGCGCCACGAGCGCCGAGGCTTGCCCGCACCAGGGCCACTCGCTGGCCCAGTGGGTCAGCCCGACCAGCGCGGGCACCGGACCACGGCCCGCGAGGTGCTCGCCGGCGGGGTGATGCCGCAGGTCGGCGGTGACGAAGGCGTCGACGCCGGTCTCGGTGGCCCGCTTGAGGTAGGAGTCCCCGGCGCCACCGGACACCGCGACGGTGCGGATCAGGCGGTCCGGGTCGCCCGCCCCGAGCACACCGGGCACGGTCGCGGGCAGGGCGTCGGCGACGCGCTGGACGAACGCCGCGAACGGCTCGGGCTCCGGCAGTTCGCCGAGGCGGCCGATGCCGGTGACGCCGTCGGCCTTCGGCTCCAGCGGACCGGTCACGCGCAGCCCGATCGCCTGGGCGAGGGCGTCGGAGACACCGGGGTCGGCGGAGTCGGCGTTGGTGTGCGCGCAGTAGAGGGCGATGCCCGCGCGGATCATCCGGTGCACGAGCGAGCCCTTGGCGGTGTCGGCGGGCACGCCGTGCACGCCGCGCAGCAGCAGCGGGTGGTGCGCGACGATCAGCTGCGCGCCGAGCTCGACGGCCTCGTCGACGGTCTCGGCGACCGGGTCGACGCAGAACAGCACGCGGCGCACGGGCTCGGCGGGATCGCCGCAGACGAGGCCGACGGCGTCCCACGACTCGGCGAGCTCGGGCGGGTAAGCCCGCTCCAGCACGGAGAGGACTTCGGAAATGGCGGAGGGCGCGGACACGCGGTGATTTTCGCACGCACGTTCCGGGGTCCCGCGCCTTCGGTCCTGGCTCGTCACGGTGACGGCGGCCGGGTCACCGGCAGCCGGTGACTCCGGCGGGCCGGGGGCGCCCCGGCGGCACCAGGCCGCCGCGGGCGCCGGAACCGATCAGTTGCAGTTGCCGCAGCAGCCGCAGCCCTGGCCGGTGCACTTCGAGCAGCACCCGTGCATGATCGCTCTCCTTCCGGTTCGCGTCCTCGCCCGATCGACGCTAAGTGCGCGCCGCGGGCCGCGGATACCGCCGAGCGGGCGGGTGACGGGGTGAACCCGGTGGTTACGCTCGGGGCGTGACGCGCGCCGGACGGGCCGGCGGTACTCGCGGATCCCCGGCAGGGCCCGCCGCGTGTGCCGGCGGGCATCACCCGTGATCGTGCAGGCATCACGCGTGATCCGGCGGGCATCACCCGTGATCACCGGGGGCCGCCGGTGGGGCGGTGGTTACGCTCGGGGCGTGACGCACATCGTCTTCGTCTGCTCCGGCAACATCTGCCGCTCTCCGATGGCCGAGCTGGTGTTCCGGGCCAAGCTCGCCGACGCCGGTCTCGAGGACGCCGTCCGCGTCGGCAGTGCCGGCACCGGGGGGTGGCACGCCGGGGAGCCCGCCGACAAGCGCGCCCGGGCGACGCTGAAGGCACACGGCTACCCCACCGCGCACGTCGCCTCCGAAGTGTCGGACGAGGACCTCGCCGCCGATCTCCTGCTCGCCGCGGACGAGGGCCACCTCGAGTTCCTGCGCGCGCGGGTCGACGATCCGGCGAAGGTGCGGCTGCTGCGGTCGTTCGACCCCTCCGCGCCCGAGGGCGCCGAGGTCCCGGACCCCTACTACGGCGGCGACGAAGGCTTCGAAGACGTCCTCGGCATGATCGAGCGCGCGGTGCCCGGTTTGCTGGATTGGGTCCGTTCGCCGCGGTAGAGGTCACAGCCCGCGCGGGCCGGCCGGCGGCACGGGCTACCGTGGTGGGGTGCGGTTGCGGTTCCTGCTCCGGCCCGGGTGGCTGGCTCTGACGGTGGTGGTGTTCACCTTCGCCGTCTGCTGCTTCACGCTCCTTTCGCCGTGGCAGTTCAGCCGCAACGCCGAGCGCGAGCAGCAGAACGCCGCGCTGGAGACGTCGTTCACCGCCGCACCCGTGCCGCTGGCGCAGCTGCTGCCGCCGGGGAGCGTGCCCGGCCCGCACACCGAATGGCACCTCGTCTCGATCACCGGCCGGTACCTGCCGGACAAGGAGGTCATCGCGCGGCTGCGGACGGTCCAGGGTGAAGGCGCCTTCGAAGTCCTGACGCCGATGCGGACCACCGACGGCACGGTCGTGCTGATCGACCGCGGCTACGTCCGGCTGGACAGCAAGTCGGCCGCGCTGCCGTTCGCCCCGCCGCCGCCGGGGACCGTCTCGGTGACGGCCCGGGTGCGCGCGGACGAGACGGACCCGAAGAACCGCGACGCCTTCGCCGACGCCTCGACCGGCGGACGGCTGCAGAGCTACGTCGTCGACTCGCGGGTGGTGGCGCGCGCGGGCGGCCTCGACATCCGGCCGGGTTACTTCCAGCTCGACGTCGGCCAGCCCGGCGTGCTCGGCGCGCTGCCGCTGCCGCAGACCGACTCGGGACCGTTCCTGTCGTACGCGCTGCAGTGGATCGCCTTCGGCGCGATGGCGCTGCTCGGCTGGCTGTACTTCACGGTCCGCGAGCTGAAGCCCGGCGGGGCGCTGGACGGTTCGTCGGCGCCTCCGCGCCGGAAGTCCGTCGCGGAAATCCTCGCCGAAGACGAGGCCGAAGACGCGCTAGCCGAAAGTGGCCATCAGAAGTAGGCCGAAACTGGCCCTGTGACGAGGCCACTTGCCGTGGCGATACTCGGGGCATGTTGATCCACCCGTGGGACGCCGCCACCTCCGACGCGGAATGGCGCGCATGGCTGGCCGGGCACGACTTCGGCCAGCTGATCGCCGGCGGAACCGGCCGCGACCTGCCCGTGGTGACGCCGGCGCACTTCGCGTTCGACGGCGACCACACGATCGTCACGCACCTGGCCCGCCCGAACCCGATCTGGCCGCTGCTCGAGGAGCACCCGCGGGCCCTGCTGGCGGTGATCGGCGACTACACGTACGTCCGCGCGGACTGGAACGCGACCGGCGACCCGGCTCTCGGCGTCCCGACGTCGTACTACGCGACGGTGCAGCTCGAGGGGGACGTGCGGCTGGTCGACGAGCCGGCGGAGAAGGCGGCGCTGCTGGACAAGCAGCTGCGTCACTTCGAGCCGGACGGCGCCCGGGCACCGGTGAGCGCGGCCCAGGACGCGCCGGACCGGCGGTTGCTGCCGGGGATCCGCGGGATCGAGTTCACGATCACGGCGGTCCGGGCGAAGTTCAAGTTCGGCGGCAACCGGACGGCGGCGGACCGGGAGCGGATCGGCGCGCGGCTGGCCGAGCGGGGCGGCCCGCTGGACGAGGAGGCTCTGGCTCAGCTGCGGCGCCGCGGCTGAACCGTCTTGACTGAGTCAGTCAAGACACCCGCGCCGGCGGCCTCAGCCGCGGCGCCCGAACCCCGTCACCACGGCGACCACCACCGCCGTCGCCCCCGCGAGCCAGCCGACCACCCGCGACAGCTCCACCGCGCGCGTCACGTGTCCGGCGTCCGGGTTGCGCCCCACCCCCAGCACCGGCAGCTCCAGCACGCCGTGCGGGTACACCGTCCGCCCGCCGACCCGGATCTCCAGTGCTCCGGCGAACGCCGCCTCCACGCGGCCCGCGTTCGGGCTCGGGTGGGCGATCGTGTCCCGGCGCCAGGCCCGCCACGCCCCGCCCGCCGAACCGCCGACGACCGGGGCCGCCAGCACCGTCAACGCCGCCGCCACGCGGGTCGGCACCAGGTGGACCAGTTCGTCGGCCCGGTCCACCGCCCAGTGGCCGCGGCGGCCGACCCGGGATCGGCGCAGCAGGCTCACCGCCCGGGCGCCCAGCAAGCCCGGCACGCCCGCCAGCGCGCCCCACACCAAGGGCGCCACCACCGCGTCGGAGGTGTTCTCCGCCAGCGTCTCCACCGAGGCGCGGGACAGCGCGATCGCGCCCAGGCCGTCGGCCACGCGGGGGTCCAGTTCGGACAGGGTCGCCCTGGCCGGCTCGAAGCGGCACTCCTCCAGGTCGCGGGCCAGTTCGGTGCCCTGCTGGGCCAAGCCCGCCGCGCCGAGGACCGCCCACGTCGTCACCGCCGTCGCCGAGGCCTGGACCAGCGGGCGGCCACGGCCGGCGCGCTCCAGCAACGCCCCGCCCATGACGAGCGCGCCCGCGACCAGGACGCCCGAGCGGTGCGGGAGGCGGCGGAACGCCGTCACCGGGAGACGCCGGCGAGGGTCGCCGAGTGCGCCGTCGGCCGCCACGCCCAACACCAGTCCGATCGCGCGCGCCGCGCTCACCCGTGCCCCCCGGCGGAAGAAAGTCCAGTTCCGCCAGGAGGCTACTCGCCCTCGGGACCGCCCTCGGCCACCAGGGCGGCGATCTCGTCGCGGGCCTGGACGACGATGTCGCGCATCGCCCGCTCCGCCCGGTCCGCGTCCCCGGCGGCCACCGCCGCGGCCACCTCCCCGTGCAGCGCGACGGCCTCGGGCTGCGGCTCCGGCGGCATCAGGCCGTGCCCGGTCCGCCCGGTGAGCACCTCCGCGACGACCTCCGACAGCTGCCCGAACATCGGGTTCCGGGACGCGGTGAGCAGCAGGTCGTGGAAGGTGATGTCGAACTCGAGGAACGCCGGGAGGTCGCGCGCCCGGGCCGTCCGCGCCAGCCGCTCCGCGAGCGCGCCCAGGCGGCCGCGCTCCTCCGGCGTCGCGCGCAGGGCGGCGAACCGCGCCGCGCACGGCTCGATGGCCGAGCGCAGCTCGTTCAGCGTGGCGAGCGCCGCCGGACGGGCCGGGCCGTCGAGCTGCCAGCGGATCAGCCGCGGGTCGTAGTGGTTCCACTCCGCCGGCTCCCGGACGATCACCCCGACCCGGCGCTTGCTGCTGGTCAGCTGCATCGTCTCCAGCACGCGGACGACCTCGCGGGCCACGGTCCGGGAAGCGCCGAAGCGTTCTTGAAGGTCTTCCGAGCGCAGCACGGTGCCCGGGACCAGGGATCCGTTCGCGATCGCCGCTCCGAGGGCATCCAGGACCTGCTCGTGTCTCACCTGGTCAACCTAGCTGTCTGATTCGATTAAGTAGTACTTCATCTTGAATAAGTAGTACTTTTGAGTTTCACTCACCCGAGCACAACGAAGTGGGAGGTGCGGATGACCGTCATCGTGGTGATGGGGGTGTCAGGCTCCGGGAAGACGACGATCGGCACGGCGCTCGCCAACGCCCTCGGCGTCGAATACGCGGAAGCGGACACGTTCCACCCGAAGGCCAACATCGACAAGATGACCGCCGGCACACCGCTGACGGACGCAGACCGCGCGCCCTGGCTCGAGGCCATCGCCGGCTGGATCCGGGAGCACCAGGACAGCGGCGGCGTGGTGACGTCGTCCGCGCTGAAGCGCCGGTACCGCGACGTCCTGCGCGGCGGCGGCGACGTCTGGTTCGCCCACCTGCACGGCGACCGGGCGCAGCTGGCCGAGCGGATGCAGTCCCGCACCGGCCACTTCATGCCGGTGTCGCTGCTGGATTCGCAGCTCGCCGACCTCGAACCCCTGGAGCCGGACGAGGCCGGGGCCGTCTTCGACAACACCGGCGGCACGCCGGAAGAGATCACCGAAGCCGCGCTGGCCGCCTTCCGGGAGCACGCGTGAACGCCGTCCTCGCCGCCGGCTGGACCGGCCACTCCACCCGCCTGATCATCGCGACGGTCGTCGCGATCGCGGTGATCGTCGTGCTGATCACCAAGGTGAAGCTGCACCCGTTCCTGTCGCTGGTGCTCGGTTCGCTCACGCTCGGGCTGACCGCCGGGATGCCGGTCGACAAGCTCCTGAAGAGCTTCACGACCGGGGTCGGCAGCACGGTCGCGTCCGTCGGCATCCTCATCGCCCTCGGCGCGATGCTCGGCAAGCTGCTGGCCGACTCCGGCGGTGCCGACCAGATCGTCGACACCGTGCTCGGCAGGGCGCGCGGTGGCGCGCTCCCGTGGGCGATGGCGCTGGTCGCGGCCCTGATCGGGCTGCCGATGTTCTTCGAGATCGGGCTGGTCATGCTGATCCCGGTGGTGCTGCTCGCGGCCAAGCGCACCGGGAAACCGCTGATGTTGCTGGGCATTCCCGCGGTCGCCGGGCTTTCGGTGCTGCACGGCCTGGTCCCGCCGCACCCCGGCCCGCTCGCCGCGGCCGGCGCGCTGAACGCGAACGTCGGGGTCACGCTGGCGTTCGGCCTGCTCGTCGGTATCCCGACACTGGTCGTCGCGGGCCCGCTGTTCGGCAAGGTCGCGGCCCGGCTGGTGCCGGACGCCGCGCCGCCGGAGCGGCTCATTCCGGAACGCGCCGACACCGACAAGCCTCGCCCCAGCTTCGCCGCGACGCTCACGACGGTGCTGCTGCCGGTCGTGCTCATGCTGGCGAAAGCGCTCTCGGACATCCTGCTGGCCAAGGACAACCAGGCCCGCAAGATCCTGGACTTCGTCGGCGACCCGCTGATCGCGCTGCTCGCGGCCGTGCTGGTCGGCATGGTGCTGCTCGGCCGCCCGGCCGGGCTCGGCCGGGACAAGCTGTCCACCGTGGTCGGCGACTCGCTCGGCCCGATCGCGGGGATCATCCTGATCGTCGGCGCGGGCGGCGGCTTCAAGCAGACCCTGGTCGACGCCGGCGTCGGCGACGTCATCACCGGGTTGGCCAAGGACGCGAACCTGTCACCGCTGCTGCTCGGCTGGCTGGTCGCGGTGGCGATCCGGCTGGCGACGGGCTCGGCCACGGTCGCGACCGTCTCCGCGGCGGGCATCGTCGCGCCGCTGGCGGCGACCATGGACCCGTCGCAGAGCGCGCTGCTGGTGCTGGCGATCGGCGCGGGCTCGCTCTTCTTCTCCCACGTCAACGACGCCGGGTTCTGGCTGGTCAAGGAGTACTTCGGCCTCTCGGTCGGCCAGACGCTGAAGAGCTGGTCGGTCATGGAGACGCTCATCTCCGTGGTGGCGATCGCGCTGATCCTGCCGCTGTCGCTGATCGTTTAGCCGCGACCGAAGGCCGTCACCCACCGCGGGTGGCGGCCTTCTTCGCGCGTTGACATGTGACCTTTTGGTCACCTATTCTCGCTGACGTGCCCGACGACGACCTGGTGTTCAAGGCGCTGGCGGATCCGACCCGCCGGTTCCTGCTCGACCTGCTCTTCGAGCGTGACGGCCGCACGCTCACCGAGCTGGAGACCCAGGTGGCGATGACGCGCTTCGGCGTCATGAAGCACCTGAAGCTCCTCGAGGAAGCCGGGCTCGTCGTCGCGCGGAAGGAGGGCCGCGAGAAGCGGCACTTCCTCAACCCCGTCCCGATCCGCCAGATCCACGACCGGTGGATCGACAAGTACACCGAGCGCCGGGTGACCGCGCTCCTCGACCTCAAGACCGAGCTGGAAGGCGAAGAACCGTGACGAACACCGTGCAGGTCCACCGCGTCTACATCAAGGCCACCCCGGAGCGCGTCTGGGAGGCCATCACCCGGCCCGAGTGGACCCGGAAGTACGGCTACACCGGTCTCGCCGACTTCGACCTCGAGGTCGGCGGCAAGCACCGCACCCGCCCGACGCAGGAGTTCATCGACGCCGGGTTCACCGGGGACCTCGTCGAGGGCGAAGTGCTCGAGGTCGATCCGCCGCGCAAGCTCGTCGTCACCTGGAAGCTGCTGATGGGCCCCGAAGGGATGGGCGCCGAGCCCTACACCACGCTCACCTACGACATCGAGGCGACGAAGACCGCCGGCACCAGATTGACCGTGACCCACGACCTCACCGGCGCGCCGCTCACCGCCGAGATGGTCGGTGGCGTCCACGAGGACATCGACGCCGGCCCGGGCGAGAACGCCGGTGGTGGCTGGGCCTGGGTGCTCTCGGACCTCAAGTCCCTGCTGGAGACCGGCGAGGTCCTGGTGCCGTGAGGGGTCTGGCGGGGCCCGGCCCGCGCCGCTTCGGGACGGGCCCCACCAGAGTCTTCAGACGCGCTGGGTCGCCGCCTTGAGCGCCGCCTTCGCGGCCTCCGGCGCACCCAGCGTGTCCAGTCCGAACAGTGCCGCCCCCACCACCGGGTTGACGTCGACGACGCGGACCACCGCGCGCGGCGCCACCTTCAGGCACCGCTTTTCGATCTCCGCGATCACCGGCGCGCCGACGCCGGTCAGGACGCCGCCGCCGAGGACGATCTCCGGGGCGTCCCCGGTCAGGTCCAGCTCGCGGAGGATCACCGCCGCGAAGACGCTGACCTCCTCGACGAACCGCGTCACGATGTCCTGCGCGACCTCGTCCCCCGCCGCCGCGACCTCGAACAGCAGCGGGCAGAGGCCGTGGATCGACGCCGGGTCGATCTCCTCGAAGTGCAGGCCCTGCACCACGTCCAGCAGGGTCGGCTTCCCGAAGTACGCCGCCACCGCCGGCATCAGGGCGGTCCGCGGACCGCGGCCGTCCTCGGCGCGCACGGCCCACCACAGCGCCTCCTCGCCGAGCCGGTAGCCGCCGCCCCAGTCGCCGGAGATCTTGCCCAGCGCGGGAAAGCGGTGCACGCGGCCGTCGGGGCCGACACCGGCGCCGTTGATCCCGGCGCCGCAGACGACCGCGACACCGACCCCCGCGCTGCCCGCCCGCAGCAGCGCGAGGGTGTCGTTGCCGACGGTCAGGGTGTCGCTCCACCCGCGCGCGGACAGCGCCGCGTGCAGCGCCTCTTCCTCGCGCGGGAAGTCGAGCCCGGCGAGGTACGCGGAGGTGTGCACCGCGTCCGGCCGGGTCCCGAACTCCGGATACGCCTCCAGCACAAGACCTTCCAGCGCCGTGACGCAAGCCGCGACGCCGATGTTCTGCGGCGACGCGCCGGGGCCCCTCGACTTGCCCAGCACCACGCCGTCCTCCGAGACCACCAGGACCTCGGTCTTGCTGTTGCCGCCGTCGATCGCGATGACCGCGGGCTTCATCCGCGCGCCCACGGCAGGTACTCGCGGTTGATCTGCACGAGCGAATCGGCGAGCGTGTCGGCCTTCGTGTACTGGCCGACCAGCGGGTGCGCCAGCAGGGCGTCGGCGACACGGTCACGGCCGCCCTTCACCGCCGCCTCCAGCGCGAGGAACTCATACGCCGTCGTCGCCGCGATCAGGCCGGAGAAGTTCGGCTCGACCGGTGGCTGCGGAATCGGCGTGGCCCCGGACGAGTCCACAGTGGACCGCGCCTCGATGACGGCGTCGTCCGGCAGGAACGGGAAGGTACCGTCGTTGCGGACGTTCACCACGTGCTCCTCGGCCGGGCCGCCCGCGGTCAGCGCGTGCACCAGCTGCACCGCGGCCTCGGAGTAGTACGCCCCGCCGCGCTTCTCCAGCGACTCCGGCTTGGTCACCTGCTCCGGGTCGAGGTAGATCTTCAGCAGTTCTTCCTCGACGTCCGACACGACATCGGCGCGCGGCCGCTCGGTGCGCTGCTTGGTGACCTGCTCGTCGTGCGCGTAGAAGTACTTGAGGTAGTACGACGGCACGACGTTCAGCCGCCGCAGCCACTTCTCCGGCACGCTCACCTCGTTCGAGAGGTACCCGAGGTGCTCCTCCAGCAGTTCGGGGAGCCGGTCGACCCCGTCCACGAGCGCGCCGCGCTCCCAGCTCAAGTGGTTCAGCCCCGTGTGGACGAGCTTGACGTCGTCCGCGCCGACGCCGAGCAGGCGCCCGAACTGCCGCTGCAGGTTGATCGCGACGTTGCACAGCCCGACCGCGCGGTGTCCCTCGTTGAGCAGGGCGCGCGTGACGATGCCGACGGGGTTGGTGAAGTTGACGATCCACGTGTCGTCGCCGGCGATCTTGCGGACGCGCTCGGCGATGTCGAGCACCACCGGGACCGTGCGCAGCGCCTTCGCGAGGCCCCCCGCGCCGGTCGTCTCCTGGCCGACGCAGCCGCAGACGTGCGGGAACGTCTCGTCCGAGCGCCGCGCCCGCTGGCCGCCGACGCGCAGCTGGATCAGCACCGCGGAAGCGCCGTCGACGCCTTCTTCCAGCGACTGCGTCGTCCGGACCTGCGCGGGGTGACCGGCGTGCGACAGCAGGCGCCTGCTGAACCCGCCGACGGCCTCGACGCGGTAGGCGTCCGGGTCGACCAGCACGATCTCGTCGACGTCCAAAGTGGACCGGCGGCCGGCGATCCCGTCGATCAGCTCCGGCGTGTAGGTGGACCCGCCACCGACGACTGCCAGCTTCATCCCTTGACCCCCGTGAACGTGATGCCCTTGACGAACGACTTCTGCGCGAACACGAACAGCACGATCACCGGCGCCATGATCAGCGCGGTCGCCGCCATCGTCATGTTCCACTCGACGTGGTGCATCCCGCGGAAGGACGCGATGGCCAGCGACAGCGGCCAGTGGTCCTGGTTCTCACCGGTGTAGAGCAGCGGCCCGAAGTAGTCGTTCCAGGTGAACAGGAAGCAGAACATGGCGGTGGCCGCGATCCCGGGCTTGGCCATCGGGATGAGCACGCGGTACATCGCCTGGAACTCGTTGCAGCCGTCGATCTTCGCCGCTTCGAGGTAGTCCTTCGGAATCGTCAAGAAGAACTGCCGGAGCAGGAAGATCGAAAAGGCGTCGAAGAAGAAGTACGGCACGATCAGCGGGACCAGCGTGCCGGTGAGGCCCATCCGGACCCACAGGTCGTACAGCGGGACGACCGTCACCTGCGGCGGCAGCAGCATCGCCGCCACGGTCAGCATGAAGAACAGGTTCTGCCCGCGCCACCGCAGTTTCGCCAGCGCGTACGCCGCCGGGATCGCCGAAAGCAGCGCGCCCGCCGTCGCCAGCGCCGAATACAGCAGGCTGTTGCCGAAGTATTCGAGCAGCGGCGCCTTCTGGAACACCTCGACGAAGTTCTCGAAGTGCCATTCGGACGGCCACAGGCTCGCCGTCATCGCCTGGTCGCTCTTCATCACCGCGGTGAGGAAGACGAACAGCAGCGGCAGCATGAAGATCACGCCGAGCGCGATGCCGATCGCGTGGGTGGCGATGAAGCCCAGCCGCTTGTCCCAGGTGCGCTTGAACCTGGTCCTCGGCGGCACGCCCGCCGCTTTCTGCGGCGCTTCGGCCAGTGCGGTCATGCCCCCTCCTCCTGGTGCTGGGACTTCCGGAGCTGTCGCACGAGAATCCAGGTGAAGCCGGAGCTCACGATGAACAACAGGACGGCCATCGCCGCCGCGTAGCCCATGTTGAAGTAGCGGAAGCCCTGGACGTACAGCCAGATCGGGTAGGTCAGCGTCGAGTTTTGCGGCGCGCCGATGAGCTTCGAGTTGCCGGCGACGTCCGCGGTGCCCGCGCTGGCGGAGGCCGCCACGATCGCCTGGGTGAAGAACTGCAGCGCGTAGATGATCGAGTTGACCACGCCGAACAGCAGCACCGGTGAGATCGACGGCAGCGTCACGTGCCAGAACCGGCGGATCGGGCCGGCGCCGTCCAGCTCGGCCGCTTCGTACTGCTCGGTGGGGACGTCCAGCAGCGCGGCCAGGATGATGATCATCAGCTCGCCGGAGCCCCACAGCGCCAGCAGCGTCAGCGCGGGCTTCGACATGGCCGGGCTGTTGAACCAGAGGCCGCCGTCGATGCCGACCAGCCGCAGGAACCGGTTGACCGGGCCGAACTCCGGGTTGAACACGAAGACGAACGCCAGCGTGGCCGCCGCGGGCGGGGCCAGCGTCGGCAGGTAGCACAGCGTCCGGACCAGCCCGACGCCCGACTTGAGCCGCGAGATCACCGACGCGATGCCGAGGGAGAACACCACCCGGCAGACCGTCAGCACGACCACCAGCCAGAGCGTGTTGTACGCGGCCGTGCCGACCAGCGGCTCGGTGGTGAACATCCGGACGTAGTTGTCGAAGCCGATGAACTGCGGCGGGTTGATCAGGTCGTAGCGGGTGAAGGAGTAGTAGACCGTGGCGATCAGCGGGTAGCCGAAGAAGATGAGGAACCCGAGGAACGCCGGGGCCATGAAGAACAGGACGGTCCGGCGGCGCTTGGCCCGGCGGGCCCCCGCCCGCACCTTGACCGGTGCGGACGGGGAACCGTCGGTCTTGGCGACGAGCGTGGTCATCCGCCCGCGCCCTTCTGCTTCAGTTCGTCGTCGATCTGCGCGTCGACCTTCTTGAGCCCTTCGGTCAGGTCCGGCACCGAACCGGCCTGCCACTTCTCGGCGAAGTCGTTGACCGCCTTGAGGTGCGCGTCACCGATCGGGGTGGTCTGGTTGGCGACCAGCTTGCCGCTGTCGTAGATGTCGAGGAACGTCTTGAACTGCGGCTGCAGGTCCAGGCGCGGCGAGGTGAGCGACGCCTTGGTGCTGGGCACGTTCTTCAGGCCGTTGGCCATGTCCACCAGGGTGTCGGTGTCCAGGGTGACCTGCTTGATCAGCTCCCACGCGGCGCCCGGGTTCTTGGCGCCCTTGGGGATCGCGATGATCGTGCCGGTGGTGAAGCCGCCGCCGTAGTGGTCGGCCATGGTGTCGAGCACCGGCGCCGGCGCGGTGCCGTAGTTGACGTTCGGCGCCTGGTCCTTGAGGAACGCGGTGCGGAACTCGCCGTCGTAGATCATCGCCAGCTTGCCCTTGTGGAAGCCGTTGTCGGCGGAGTACTCGTCGCCGAGGCCGGCCTTGAACTGCTCGACCTTGTCGTGGCCGCCGAGGAAGTCGATCAGCTTCTTCTGGAACTCGAACATCGCCTTCCAGCCGGGGTTGGCGGCGAGGTCCGACTTGCCGTCCGGGCCGAGGAAGGGCGCGCCGAAGTTGGGCGCCCAGTACTGGGCCTGGTTGGCGTAGAACGGCATCGAGGGCAGGAAGCCGGCGACCTTGATCGAGCCGTCCGGGTTGAACTCGGTGAGCTTCTTGGCCGCCTCGAACAGCTCCGAGGTCGTCTTCGGCGGCGAGGTGATGCCCTTCGCCGCGAACAGGTCCTTGTTGTAGTAGAGCCCGTAGACGTCGGCGAGCATCGGCATCGCGCACCGCTTGCCCTGGTACTCGGTGTAGTTGCGGACCGCTTCCGGGATCTGGGTCAGGTCGATCTTGTCGCGGTCGATGTAGGGCTTGAGGTCCTGGAAGCTCCCGGTGGAGCACCAGGCACCGAGGTTGTCGGTGTAGAAGGAGATCGCGACGTCCGGTGGATTGCCGCCGCGGATCGACTGCGTCAGCTTGTCGTCGTCCTGGTTGCCCTCGTGCTTGATCTCGATGTTCGGGAACTTCGCCTTGAGCTTGTTCAGGCCCGCGGTGACCACGCCGTACTCGCGGTCGGTGAACTTGGAATACACGGTGAGCGTGAGCTTGTCGTCTTTGCCGGGCGCGGCGGCCGGGTCGCCGCCGCTCGGGGCGGCGGCGCCGGAACAGGCGCTGGTCAGCAGGACGGACGCCGCGGCGGCGGCCACCAGCAGTGCGCCACGGCGGGTCCGGGTGGTCGGGGGCATGGCCCTCCTCCTCATCGGTCGGGGCTGGTCGATCGGGGACGGGTGCTGTCGCCCTCGGGCCTGCGCGACCCGAGGAGCGTGGGGGTGACGACGCCGAAGACGTCCTCACGGGTGGTGGCGAGCGCCGACTGGAGCGCGCCCGCGCGAACGGCGTTGCCCTGCACGGAAGCGCAGCCGACGGGCGTGCGCGGCAGGACGAGTTCGTGCAGCTTCTCCTGGACGAGCGCGGCGAACTCCTCGCCGCCGGCCCGGCTGGTGTCGCCGCAGAGGAGCACGAGCTGCGGGTCGGCGACGGCGACGAGGTTGGCGACGCCACCGGCGACCCTTCTGGCGAGATCGTCGAGGAAGGGGTGGCCTTTCCCGGCTTTCTCCACGGCTTCCCACGCGGTTCCGGCTTCGATGCCGTGGGCGGCGGCGAGCCGGCAGATGGCGGGCGAGTCGACCAGGTTGCCGAACCGGGCGCCGGCTTCGGGCCAGACGTCACCGGTGTCCACCGTGGCCGGATCGGGCACGCGCATCCAGTCGATCTCCCCGCCCCCGCCGGTGGCCCCGCGCAGCAGCCGCCGCCCGATGACGACGGCGCCGCCGACGCCTTCGGACAGCCAGACCATGACGAAGTCGTCGACGTCCTGGGCCATCCCGACGGTCATCTCCTCGACGGCGACGAGGTTGACGTCGTTTTCGATGAGGACGTCGACGCCGAGTTCGTCGGACAGCTTCTGCGGGACGTCGAAGCCGAGCCAGCCGGGGATGTGCGGCGCGGAGGAGAGCAGGCCGGTCCGCGGATCGAACGCCCCCTGCGCGCCGATCACGACGTGGGCCAGGTCTTCACGCTGGATCCCGGCTTCTCCGGCGACCTTCTGGAGGGCTTCGCCGAAGGTCCCGACGACGTCGGCACCGGCGTGCACGGGCAGCGGCGTCCGGTACTCGGCGAGCACGACCCCGGCGACATCGGCGACGACGAAGTCGGCTTGATGCGGCGTGAGATCGACGGCGGCGACGAAGGCGAGGCTGCCGTTGGCCGCCCAGAGCTGCGCCCGCGGCCCGCGGCCCCCACCCCGCACACCGGCCTTGACGACGAGGGCGTCCTGTTCGAGCCGGGTGAGCAGCTGCGCGGTGGCGGGCTTGGACAACCCGATGGCGAGCTCGAGTTCGGCCCGCGTCAGAGGACCCTCCCGCAGGAGGACCTCGATGGCGGCGCGATCGTTGATCTCGCGCAGCATCCGCGGGCTACCGGCTCGCACTCGTTCCTCCGGGCTTAATTAGGATACTTTACAGACGGTTTCCGGGGACTGTAGTGAGCCGCGGCACAGCCGTCAACGGTCTCTTGAAACGGCGAGGTAACGCTTGGGGCGGCGCTGGGCCACCTGGTGGAAACACCGGTGAACGAGTGGCGCCGGTCCTCCCGGCCCGGTTATCGCGTTGCACCGGCGGGGACACTGGTCCTTGTGGATGTCGTGGCACAGCGGGTGCGGACCACCTGGACCAAGCGGTCCAGGGACGGTCCGGCGGCCACGGTGCGCAACGGCGGGCCGGCGGATTTCACGGGCAAGCCGAATCGCTCGGTGACGGAGCTCGGCGACCTGCGGTGAAGGCCGCGGATCGCGGCGGCGGTCGAGTCCCGGCGGCCGGTGCATCGACGCAACGCCCCCGGTTGCTTACGCAGGAGTCTCCCGTGCCGCGGGGATTTCACCGGCCGGTCGCAACCCGAACTGCTTCGCCAGCCACTCCTTCGCTGCGTCGGAGACATAGCCCTGAACGTCGTCGGTCAAGGGCTCGAGGGCGTGCTTCCGCACTTCTTCGTGCCTCTCCGGCGCCGGGCAGATGAAGAGCGCGATCATCCGGAGGTTTCGCAGCAATTCCTCGTTGGTCAGCACGCCGAAAATCGGCGAGTGCGCGATCAGGGCGGCGTTGAACGCCGCCCAGGCCTTGTCCACGACCAAGTTCACCACGAACTTGGTGAGCGCCGGTCGCTTGTCCCCCCGGCTCGACCGCCGGATCGTCTTGACGATGATGTTCTTCGCCCGATCGGGAATCTCGTCGAACGCCTTGCCGAACTTTTCCAGTACCCGCACGACTCCGATGAACAGGTCGCACCAGCCATGATCGGCCAACTGCAGCCGGATCCGCCGGATCTCCTCCGGAGTCCCCGGAAGTTCGGCGACGATGTCCTGCCAGATCTCCTCGGTCATCGCCCGCGCGAAGGCGTTCACCTGATCCAGCGCACCGGGCCGATCCGGGGCTGCCTCGGAGGACGGCTCGCGACCCGCGTCGGCCGGCGGCAGTTCATCCGCCGGCTCGCCGCGGACGTCGTTCCTCGCCGGAGACGGTCGACCTTTGCAGGGGCCGTCCGCGACAGTCTCCGTTCCCCGGCGCTGCCCGGGGAGAGCAACCCATCCGTCCCTCTCCCGCGCGAGCCACACGGTGCAGTCGACCCGAACGAGGTCCATGATCGTTTCGTCGGCTCGTTTCCCGAGCTTCGCCCCACGTTTCGCGGACCACCGCTCAGCCAGCTTCCCGAGGATCGAGCTCCGCCGCTCGACGCGAACCTGTTCCGGTTCGCGAGCGAGCCCGACCCAGCCTCCCCAGCCGTGTTGCGAACCCCCGCAATTGCCGCACCGGCAAACGTGGCCCTTGGCCTTCTCACAATTGCCCGGATGTTTACCGGTCGACGCCATCGGCTGGCTCCTCGTTCGACAACCCACCCGGATCGATCTTCCGAGCCGGTAGTCGACCGACATACCGCCACGCTGGTAGTCACCGAATTGCCGTCAGTAACGAGGTTTCGCCTCAGAAATCCCCGACACCACTTGCGTCGCAGGGATATCAAAGTGCGGCGGGCGATCGGGTGAAAGCGGGGGTGCCCCGACACGGCACACCCCCGCGGTCACTCCTCCGCGTCCGCCCAGGCCTTGAGCATCACGCGGGCGATGGACGAGTTCCCCGGCAGGATGATCTCCGCCGCGCCGTTCGCGATCGGGGTCGGGCGGGCCCCTTCGGCGTGAGAGCTGTTCTCGAACGCCGCGCGCACCTCGGCCCGCGACACCCACAGCGCCTCTTCGATCTCGCCGTCCGCCGGGACCAGGGGCAACGACCGGTCCGCCCGGGCCGTGAAGCCCAGCATGATCGACCGGGGGAACGGCCACGGCTGGCTGCCGAGGTACCGCACGTCGGACACCGACGCGCCCACCTCTTCGCGGATCTCGCGGACCACGCACGCCTCGAGCGACTCGCCCGCCTCGACGAAGCCGGCCAGCACCGAATACCGGCCCGCCGGCCAGATCGGCTGACGCGCCAGCAGGACGTGCGAGCCGTTCGTCCCCTCCCGCGAATGGACCAGGCAGATCACCGCCGGGTCCGTGCGGGGGTACTCCTCGCGGCCGTCGTTCGTGCACTTGCTCGCCCAGCCGAACTGGATCAGCTCCGTCGGGTGACCGCAGCGCGTGCAGAACTTCGCCTGGCGGCGCCAGTTCCGCAACGCCTGCGCCGTCGTGAACAGGCCCGCCGACGTGTCGTCCAGCAGGTCGCCGTACCCGCGCAGCTCGACCCAGATCTCGCCGTCCGCGCGGGGGACCTCCTCGACGAAACCCCAGCTGCCCGCCATCTTCACCGTGTCGGCCGAACCCGACGGCCCGCCTGGCAGCGACCAGTAGTCGACGCCCTGCCACTCGCCGAGGAACACCGCGTCCGCCGGGGGCGACGCGCCGAAGTCGATCGCCTTGCGGAACGCCAGCACCGACGAACCCTCGGCGACCGGGGTGCGCCCGGTGTCGTCCAGGAGGACGACCCGGGCGTCGGCCCAGCGCGACACCAGCCGCGCGGGGTTGGTGCGCAACTGTTCCTGACGGTCCACTGTGGACCGCGACAGCGTCGGCAGCGCACCGAGGGTGAACGGGACGGACATCAGGCCGGCTCGCCCACGACGACGTCGCCGAGCGCCAGGAGCTTGCGTTCCAGGACCGCCGCGTCGCCGACCACCACGCCCGTGAACCGCTTGGGCGCGAAGTACTTCAGCGCCGCTTCGGCCACCTCGTCGGCCGTCACCTCGGCCACCCGCGCCGGGTGCTCGTTCAGCCACTCCAGGCCCAGCCCGGTCGACGCCAGCGCCAGCACCTGACCCGCCAGCCCGGACTGCGACGACGTCGACGTCAGCAGCGAACCGATCGCGTACTGCCGCACCGACTCCAGCTCGTCGCCCGACGGCGGGACCTGGCCGAGGCGGCCGAGCTCGTAGCGGGTCTCCAGCAGCGCCGGGGCCGTCGCGTCGGTCGCGGTGTCCGCGTCGACGTTGACCACCGCGGTGCCGTCGGTGAACTCGAAACCGGAGTGCGCGGAGTACGTGTACCCCTTGTTCTCCCGGATGTTCTCGACCAGCCGCGACGAGAAGTACCCGCCGTAGGCCAGGTTCGCCAGCTGCAGCGCGGCGTACCCCGGGTCGGTGCGCGGGACGGCCTGCGCCGAGAGCCGGATCTGCGACTGCACCGCGCCCGCGCGCGGCACCAGCCGCACGCTCGGCCCGGTCAGGTCCGGCAGCGGCGGCAGCCGCACGGCGGAGCGGTCCGACGCCCAGCCGCCGAGCACCTTCTCCAGCTCGTCGATGACACCGTCGGCGTCGAGGTCGCCGACCAGCACCAGGACCGAACCCCGCGGCAACACCGACGCCCGGTGCAGCGCCCGCACCTGCTCCGGCGTCACGACGGCGACGTCCTCGGCCTTCGGGACCTCGCGGGTCGCCGGGTGGTCGCCGTAGCGGTGCTTCTGCAGCGCCTCCCGCGCGATCGTGCGCGGCTGCGTCCGCGAAACGGCGATCCGCTCGACCAGCCGCTCCTTCTCGCGGGCGATCTCCTCGTCGGCGTAGGTCGCCCCGGTGAGGACGTCGCCGAGGACGTCGAGGAACGTCGGCAGCTTGTCGGCCAGCGCGGACCCGGTGAACACCAGGCGTTCCGGGTCGACGCCGGCGCCGATGTCGCCGCCGATGAGCGCCAGCTCGGTGTCGATCTCGATGCGGTTGCGGCGGGCGGTGCCCGTCAGGATCGTTTCGGCGAGCACCTCGGCGGTCGCCGGGTGCAGGGCGTCTTCGCCCGCGAACGGGATCCAGAGGCGAGCCTCGACCATCGGCACGGTCGCCTTGCGCACGGCCAGCACGCGCAGGCCGTTGGCCAGCGTCGTGTCCACATGGGACAGGTCGGCGGCGGCCCGCTGCTCGCCGAGCGGCGGCAGCGGCCGCGGCCCCCGCTCGGTGCGGCCGATCTCGTCGGCGCTGCGGTGCGTTGCTGAAGTCACTGCTCGTTGTTCCCTTCCGAAGCGGGCTTGACCACCAGCACGGCGCGCGCGTCCGGGCGCAGCGCCTTCGCCGCCGCCGACACGGCTTCCGCGGTGACGGCGGACATCCGGTCCGCGAGCCGGTACACCAGCGACGCGTCGCCGTAGAGCAGCTCGAACGAGCCGAGGGCCAGGGTCCGGGACACCAGCCTGTCGTGCTCCGAGTGCAGGCTCGCCGTCCAGCGGGCGGTGACCTTGCGCAGCTCTTCCTCGCTCGGCGGGGTCTCGGCGAGCTTCTCCAGCTCGTCGTCGAGCGCGGCGAGCACGCGCTCGCGGGGCACCTCGTGCGGGTGGATGAGGGTGATGGTGAACGTGTCGGGGTCGCGGGCCTCGAACGGGCCGAACAGCCCGGCGCCGGCGCCGATGTCGACGACCAGGGGCTCGCGGTGCACCAGCCGCTGCTGCAGGCGGGAGCCGTCGCCGTCGGTGAGCACGCCGGCCAGCACGAGGTAGGCCAGGTAGGCGTCGACGTCGTTGATCGGGTCCGGCATCCGGTAGCCGATGCCCAGCGCGGGCAGCGGGGCGTGCGCGTCCTCGACCTCGCCGCGCAGCTCGGTGGTCGGCAGCGGCTCGGCGAACGACGGCCGCTGCGGCGCCGGCCGGTGCGGGACGTCGCCGAAGTGGTCCTCGATCAGCTTCTTGGCGTTGCCCACCTCGAAGTCGCCCGCCACGGTGAGGACGGCGTTCGCCGGCGAGTAGTAGGTGTCGAAGAACGCCGCGCAGTCTTCGACCGTGGCGCTCTCGAGGTCCTCGAAGCCGCCGTAGCCGTTGTGCGCGTTGGGGAACGTCGAGTAGAGCACCGGCGGCAGGGTGATCCACGGGAACCCGCCGTACGGCCGGTTCAGCACGTTGAGCCGGATCTCCTCCTTGACGACGTCGATCTGGTTCGCCAGGTTCTCCGCCGTCAGCTTGGGCGCGCGCATGCGGTCGGCTTCGAGGAACAGCGCGCGCTCGAGGGCGGCGCTCGGGAGCACCTCGAAGTAGTCGGTGTAGTCCGGGTGGGTGGACCCGTTGAAGGTCCCGCCGCTGGACTGCACGTGCCGGAAGTGCGCGAGTTTCTCCAGGCTCTCGGAGCCCTGGAACATCAGGTGCTCGAAGAGGTGGGCGAAACCGGTGCGCCCCTCCGGCTCGGAACGGAAACCCACGTCGTAGTGCACGCTGACGCCGACCACCGGCGCGGTCGCGTCGGGGGCGAGAACCACGCGCAGACCGTTGTCGAGGGTGTATCGGACGAGCTCGGGATCGGCCATGGCCCCACCCTACGACGGCCGGGCGGTCGCCTGCGTCCCGACTGGCTGCTGAGAAGGAGTGACCCGGGCGGCCTCGTCGAGGAGCCGGCCGCGGCGCGCGGCGGCGAACGTGCCCGCCAGCGCCGTCGCGAAGCATCCCGCCTGGTCAGGGGTGATGTCGCCGGCATGCCAGTAGACCGTCGGCGGGTGCTTGAGGCCGTCGAACGCGGCCACCCAGGACGCCAGTTCGCCCAGAGCGAGCGCGTAGGGCAGGCCGCGGGAGAAGACCAGCTCGCGTTGCGGCTTGTCCAGGTCCTTGGCCCGGGTGGCGACGACGCCGCGGAGCCGGTGCGCGACCTCGGCGCCCGCCCGCCGCCGCGCGGGCAAGGCGGCCGAAGCGGCGACGGCGGCGACCCCGGCCAGCGCGAGGACCACGCCGAGCTGGGCGTACCCGACGGTGAAGGCCAGCAGGACGGTGAGGAACCCGCCGTAGCAGGCGATCCGGACGCCGGCCCGGCGGAGCCGCCGCGTCGCGAACCAGCCGCGCCGGACGAGGTCGGCCGCCAGCTCGGCGCGGGGGACTTCGACGTGCCGCTGCCGCAGTTCGGCGAGCGTCACCGTCTCCTCCGGCAGGACGGCATCGAAGACCGCACGTTCGAAGGGCGACAGGTGCTCGTCGGCGGGGTTGCGGCGGGTCAGCCGGGTCCCGTCGTCGCTCACCCAGAGGTAGTTGCGGACGGCGAGGTCGAGCACGGTCGCGGCCAGGTCGAGCGGCCCGGCCCGGCCGCGCAGGAGGAGACCGGTGTGGCCGGGCAGCACGCCCTCGGGCGAGGCGAACCCGCCGCCGGGCACTTTCACGTGAAAGTGCCAACCTGGGGAGGGCACTTTCACGTGAAAGTGCCGTCGGCGGGCGAGGGCGACCCAGGTGCTGAGGGCCAGGAGAAGGGCGGCGAAGGCCGCCCAGGCCCAGCTGACGGGCGTGGTGAGCACGAACGCGCCGGCGATCGTCTTCGCCGGGACCAGGACCTCGTTGGCGGGCACGGTGCCCGCGGGCAGCTCGACGGTCGCCGTCATCCGCTGCCCCGCGGCGAGGTTCTGCTGGCTGAACCGGGTCAGCCCGGCGTGGTCGATCTGCGCGGCCGCGCAGGGGAGGTCGCCGACGAGGCAGTCGACGGCGGTGGGGATCTTCGGCGCCGCGAAGGAGGCGCGGAGGAACTTCAGGTCGGCGGTCCAGCCGCCGGCCAGCTCCCAGGTGACCCGATCGCCGGCCACCGCACCGTCCACTGTGTACCGGACGATCGACGTGCCGGAGGTGAGGTGGACGGTGAAGGCGTCGTCGGCCACGCTCGCCGTCCCGCGGCCTTCCAGGACGACGTCGCGGACGCCGTAGACGCGGTCGCGGTGGTGCGGCGCCGCCACCCGCAGCGCCACCCGGCGGTCCATCGTGCCGCCGTCGGGGACCGAGATGGCTTCGACGACCGAGAGCGAGCCGTCGCGCTGGACCTTGAGCTGGATCTCCGCGCTCTGCGGCACGGTGGGCAGGGGCGGCTGGTCCGCGGGGCCGGCGGCCAGTGCGAGCGCCAGGAGGGCCCCGGCGAGCACGGTCAGCGGGCCGCGGCGGCGGTGAGGACGCCGTCGAGCGCGGTCAGGAACGACGGGAAGCGCGCGCCGAAGCGGCGCAGGTCGGGTTCGGTCTCCATGCCGCCGTACCAGTACAGCCCGGCCGAGCCGTCGGCCGACGGGTTGAGCGCGGCGAAGGCGCCGAGCCAGCGTTCGGTGTCGCCCAAGACGACCGCGTACGGCAGCGAGCGGGAGAACACGAGTTCGCGGTCGGCGGGCGGGATGTCCTCGGGCCGAGCCGTGTGCAGGTAGTCGAGCAGGCCGCGGACCTGGCCGGCCAGGGCCCGGCCGCGGGCGGTGCGGGACGGCAGCAGCGCGGCCACCGCGACGACCGCCAGCCCGGCCAGCGCGACGGCGACGCCGAGCAGGGCGTACCCGGCGGTGAAGGTGAGCACCGCGGTGGCGACGAGCCCGAGCGTGAAGACGCCGGCGCCCAGCCAGGTCAGCCGGCCGCGGGCGGTGTCCGGGCGGCGGGAGAACCAGCGCTTGGTGACGACGTCGGCGTACATCGCGTCGCTGATCCGGCGCAGGTCGAGGCCGCCGCGGGCCCGCAGCTGCGACACGAGCACGGAGTCGGTGCCCGGCGGCAGGAGGGTTTCGCAGACCGCGCGCTCGAAGTCGTGGAGGTGCTCGTCCGGCGGGTTGCGGCGGGAGATCTGCCAGTCCGGTCCCGGCACTTCCGCCAGCCACAGGTAGTTGCGGACGGCGAGGTCGACGACGGTGGCGCTGATGTCGACGACGTCGACGGTCTCGTCGACGACCGTGCCGACCTGGCCGGGCAGCACCCCGTCGGGGCTGGCGAAGAAGACGCGGTCGCCGTCGCGCAGGAGGACCTCGACCGGCCCGACGGCGGTGCGCAGCGCGCCGGCGTCCTGCCTGCGGCGCCGCCACACGAAGACGGCGGCCACGACGAGGAAGGCGAGCAGGACGGCGAAGGCGATCCCGGTCGGCGGGGTGAGGGCGAAGGCGTTGGCGAACAGGCCGACGTCGGCGAACTTCGCGGTGGCCGGGACGGTGCCGGCGGGCAGGCCGACGAGGAGGTCGACGCGGTCGCCGGGTCGGACGTCGTTCTGTTCCAGGCGGACGACGCCGGCGTGGTCGAGCTCGGCGAGGGTGCAGCGCTGGTTCGAGCCGACGGGACCGGCGAAACAGTCCACAGGGGACAGTTGCGGCGCCGGGGCGATGAAGGACGCGGTGAGCTTGGCCAGCGGGGTGTCGAAGCCGCTCGCGACCTGCCAGCGGGCCTGCTGGCGGCCGTTCTGGTCGGCGACGGCGCCGTCGACGGTGTAGGTGACGCTGCCGGCGCCGCCGGTGAAGGTGAGGACGAGCTGGTCGCCGGTGAGCTCACCGGTGGCGGCGCCTTCGGTCTTGACGTCGCGGACGGCGAAGACGCGGTCCTGGTCGTCGCTCGCGGGGACCTTGAGCGGAACGCGCGAGACGAGCCGCTGCCCGCCGGGGACGGTGACGTGTTCGGTGACGGAGAGGGTGCCGTCCCGCAGGACTTTGAGGGCGACGTCGGCGGTGGTGCCCTCGGGGGGCCGGACGTCCTGCCCGGTGAGCAGCTGCGGTTTCTTGACCTGGTCGGCGGGCAGGTTCGGCAGCACGGGCCCGGCGGAAGGACCCTGCGCGGCAGCAGGACCGCCGGCGGCCAGCACGGCCGCGACGGCGATCGCGGCGGCGGTCCCCCATTTCATCGACACAGCACCACACCCTAGAGCACTCGATCTATGCTGACGCCCGGAACGGCGAGATCACCGCAGGTACGCCGCTTCCGACGGGGAAAACACACGGGGGGTTCCACTCGATGACGCACGGCCCGCAGGGTCCCGGCCCGCACGACCCGCGCCGGCGCCTGCCGCCCCCGGGAGCACGGCCGCTGCCGCCGCCGGCCGCGCGGCCCCTGCCGGGTCAGGGTGGGCCGCCGAGCCGGTTCGGCGCACCCGGGCAAGCCCCGCCGCCGGGCTCGCCGGGCCATCCCGGACCGCAGCCGGGGCAGCCGCAAATTCCTCGCGGCGTGCCCGAGCAAGCCCAGCCACCGGGTCACGCCGGACCGCAGCCGCAAACCCCTCACCGCACACCCGGGCAAACCCAGCCGCCGGGCCACACCGGACCGCAGCCGGGCCAAGGTGGGCCGCGTCCCTTCGGCATGCCACCGGCCGCCGGCCGGCCCGGGCCGCCGTTGCCGGGCGGGTCCTCTCCGCCGAGCGGGTCGTTCGGCCGGCCTCTTCCGCCGCCCGCGCGGGCTCCTCTGCCGCCGCCCGCCTTCATTCCCGGCTACGCCGGGCCGCCCTCCTTCGGGCCGCGGTTCGCGCCCGGCTACACCCCCTACGTCGCCAAGAAGTCGAACGCCGGCGTCATCGTCGCCGTGGCGATCTTCGCGATCGTGACCGTCGCCGGGGGGCTCGTCGCCGCCGTGGCGCTGTCCGGGAACCGCAAGCAGCACGTCGCCGAGGCCGGCTACTCCAGCACCTACCCCACCACCACCGCCGCCGGCGAGACCACCACCGAAGCGACCACCTCCTCGACCGAGCCCCGGGAAACGACCGCCACCCGCACCACCGAACGCCGGACACCGACGTCACCACCGCCGGCCGGGCCGCGGTCGGTCGTGGCCACCGGGAACAACCCGCTCTTCGGCGATCCGGACTACGGCCTGCAGAACGTCGCGTGCTCGCTGAGCCGCTGGGCGACCGACCAGAACAGCGTCACGCGCTTCTTCCAGTCCGGCATCGGCTGCCTCGACGCGATGTGGTCGCGCATGCTCGGCGCCGTCGACCTGCCGTTCCGGTCGCCGAAGCTTTCGGTGCCGCGGTCGCTGTCGGAATCGTCGACCCCGTGCGGCAGCGGCGGCACGACGACCGGCGTCACGCCGTTCTACTGCTCGGCGAACGACACGATCTACATGCCGATGGACCGCATCGAGATCGACGTGTGGGGCAACCACCCCGGGCCGTACCTGTCGATCCTGGCCCACGAGTACGGCCACCACGTGCAGAACCTGTCCGGCATCACGGAAGCGTTCGCCAACCAGCGCTACGACGCGGGCGCCGACTCGGCGGCCGGCCTGGAGCTGTCGCGGCGGCTGGAACTCGAGGCGCAGTGCTTTTCCGGCATGTTCCTCGGCTCGGCGTCGGTCTCCGGCGGCTCGGTCGACAAGAACGTCTACAACGAAGCCTGGAACGCCCAGGACCGCGGCGACGACTACGCCCGCAACGGCAAACGCGACCACGGCAGCGCCAAGCACAACACCAGCTGGTGGCAGCACGGCGCGACGAAGAACCGCAACCAGCAGTGCAACACCTGGCTTTCGCCGTCGGGCGACGTCTCGTAGCTCCGGTCAGCCCGGCGGCGTGAACGGGTTGTCGTCGGGCACCGGCGGGCCGGACGGCGGAGCCGGCGATGCGGCCCAGTGCGACGGCGCGGCGGGCGGCCCGCCCGTGACCACCGCCGGGTACCCCGGTTGATCCGGCGCCGGCGCCGAGGGCCGCGGCAGGTGGCCCCGCGCCGCCTCGACCTGCGCCACGTACGCCTGGAACGCCCGGGCGTGGTCGCGGTTGCGCCGCTCCGCCAGCACCGCCGCCAGGAACGCCCACGGCGGCACCCCGGGCGGCACCGGCGTGCCCAGCGCGTTCCCCATCTGCTGCGCGAGCCCCCAGCCGAGCGCGTGCGACGCCTCCGGCCGCAGCTCGCGGAACCGGGCGAGGAATTGCCGGCTCGCCAGCGCGAGGTCGTCCGGCAGGCGCGTCAGGTCGAGCTGCGCCGCCCAGCCCTCGAGGCCCGGCGGCATCCCGATCGCCGCGTACCCGGGGCCCTCCGGGACCCGCTCGCGGATCACCAGCGTCCCGGCCAGGAAGTCGCCGACGCGGCGGCCGTTCGACGAGCACAGCGACACGATCACCGCGACCGCGCCGAACAGCCCGAGCGCCCAGAAGTCGACGACGAAACCGGCGAGCCCGCGCACGAGCGCGTGCCGGAACCGGATCGGGCCGCCGTCGACGCGGACCACCCGCAGCCCCACCGCCATCTTGCCCAGCGAGCGGCCGCGCGTGAGCGTCTCGGACACCACCGGGTAGCCGACCATGATCAGCACCACGAACACCAGCAGCAGCGTCAGGAACAGCGACTCGTCGGCGAACGGCACCACGAGCGTGAGCAGCAGGACCGCCCCCAGCAGCAGCGCGAACTGCAGGAGCACGTCCAGCGCCATCGCCAGCGCGCGGCTGGCGAGCTTGGCCACGCGCAGGTCCAGGACGACCGCTTCGCCGGTGACCAGCTCCGATTCCTCGTGCACGTGGCCCAGCGTATCGACGGATAGGGTGGTCGGCGTGGATGTGGACGTGTTCGTCGCCGCGCACACGGCGGAGTGGAACCGGCTCGGCGAGCTGACCCGGCGCGGCGGCAAGCTGACCGGGCCGGAAGCCGACGAGCTGGTCACGCTCTACCAGCGGACCGCGACGCACCTGTCGATCGTGCGGTCGGTCGCGCCGGACCCGGCGCTGCTCGGCCGGCTGTCCGACCTGGTCGCCCGCGGCCGGTCGGCGGTGTCCGGGGCGCACAACCCGGCCTGGCGCGAGGTCGCCGTGTTCTTCACGCGCCGGTTCCCGGCCGCGGTCTACCTGTCGCGGCGCTGGTGGATCCCGGCCGCGCTGGTGTCGATCGCGGTGATGGCGGTGATCGCCGTCTGGGTCGCGCGCGACCCGGTCGTGCGCGCGTCGCTGGGGACGCCGGACGAGCTGCGCGAGCTGACCAAGCCGGGCGGCGACGCGGAAACCTACTATTCGACCGGCCCGGCGGCGTCCTTCGCGGCGCGGGTGTGGACGAACAACGCGTGGGTGTCGGCGACCTGCCTGTTCCTCGGGGTCGCTTTGGGCCTGCCGGTGATCGCCGCGCTCTGGCTGAACTCGCTCAACGCGGGGATGATCATCGGCGCGATGAGCGCGGCGGGCCGCGGCGACGTGATGATCGGTCTCCTGCTGCCGCACGGGCTGCTGGAGCTGACGGCGGTGTTCGTCGCCGCGGGCACGGGACTGAGGCTCGGCTGGACGGTGATCGACCCGGGCCGCCGCTCCCGCACGGCGGCGCTGGCCGAGCAGGGCCGGTCGGTGGTGGTGATGGCGCTGGGGCTGACGTGCGTGCTGCTCGTGTCGGGGGTCATCGAGGCGTTCGTGACGCCCTCGGGCTGGCCGACGTGGCTGCGGGTGGGCATCGGCGCGGTGGTGGAGCTCGCGTTCCTGGCCTACGTGTTCACGCTCGGCCGCCGCGCGGCGAAGGACGGCGAGGTCGGCGACCTCGACGCGCGCGACGCCGGGGACGCCCTGCCCGAGGCCGCCTGACTCAGAGCCGCCCGGCGGCTTTCAGGGCCAGGTAGCGGTCCGCCAGCGCCGGGGGCAGTTCCTCCGGGACCGCGTCCACCACGCTCACCCCGTGCCGGACCAGGCGCTCGGTCACGCGCTGGCGCTCGGCTGTGGTGCGGGCCGCCGAAGCCGCGTCGTAGACCGCTTCCGCGTCGCCGCGGGCCTTCAGCATCTCCGCCACCCTCGGGTCCGCCACCGACGCCACCACCAGCTCGTGCCGCCCGGTCAACGTGCTCAGCACCGGGAACAACCCCTCCTCCAGCGGTGCCGCGTCCAGCCCGGTCAGCAGGACGACCAGCGCCCGGCGCCGCGTCCGCCGGAGGACCTCCGCGACCATCCCCCGCGCGTCCGTCTCGACCAGGGACGGCTCGAGCGGGGCCATCGCGTTCACCAGCGACGTCAGCAACGACGCCCCCGACGACCCCTGCACCGCCGCGCGCAGGCGCCGGTCGTAGGCCAGCAGGTCGACGCGGTCGCCGGCGCGGGTGGCCAGCGCCGCCAGCAGCAACGCCGCGTCCATCGCCGCGTCGAGGCGGGGTGCGTCGCCCACGCGGCCCGCCGAAACCCGGCCCGTGTCGAGGACCAGCACCACGTGCCGGTCGCGCTCGGGGCGCCAGGTGCGGACCATGACGTCGGCCGCACGGGCCGTCGCGCGCCAGTCGATCGACCGGACGTCGTCGCCGATGACGTACTCGCGCAGCGAGTCGAACTCCGTGCCCTGGCCCCGGATCAGCACCGCGTTGCGGCCGTCGAGCTGCTGCAGCCGCGCCAGCCGCGACGGCAGGTGCTTGCGGCTGTGGAACGGCGGCAGCACGCGGACCGTCCACGGCACCGCGTGCGAACCCTGCCGGGCGGCCAGGCCCAGCGGCCCCACCGACCGGACCGTGACCCGCGCCGCCGTCCGGTCACCCCGCCGCGTCGGCCGCAGCGCCGTCACCAGTGCCCGCCGCTCCCCCGCCGGGACGCGCACGGCGTGGCGGTCGGACGCGCCCGCGCTCGGCGGCCACGCGTCGCGCAGCTGCCCGCGCACCGGCCGCCGTCCCGGGTTGGCCACCACGAGCGTCACCTCGCACGGCTCGCCGAGCCGGACCGACGTGTCACCCGAGCGCGAAAACCGCAGCGCCCGCACGCTTCCCGCCAGCACGAGATCGGCGACGACGAGCACCAGCAGCACCGCGCCGACCACCAGGATCCCGGTGGCCGACGGCAGGAGCAGCCCGACCACCAGCGCGCCGAACAGCGCCAGCAGCCCGAGCCTTCCGGTGACGGCCATGTCAGCGCGGCACGGGCACGGACGCGAGCACGCGGTCCACCACGCCGTCCGCGGTGACGCCCTCGAGCTCGGCCTCCGGCCGCACGTCCAGGCGGTGCCGCAGCGCGGGCCGGGCGAGCGCCTTGACGTCGTCGGGCGTCGCGTAGTCGCGTCCGGCGAGCCACGCCCAGGCCCGCGTCACCGCGAGCAGCGCCGTGGCCCCACGGGGGGAAACGCCGATCCGCACCGACGGCAGCGACCGCGTCGCCCGGCACAGGTCGACGACGTACCCGATCACCTCGGGCCCGATCGTCACCCGCGCCACGGCTTCGCGCGCCGCCGCGAGTTCCGGGGCACCGGCGACCGCCTTCAGCCCCGCCGCCGCGAGGTTGCGCGGGTCGAAGCCCTGCGCGTGCCGCCACAGGATGCCGATCTCGTCCTCGCGGGAGGGCGCCGGCATGGTCAGTTTGAGCAGGAACCGGTCCAGCTGCGCCTCCGGCAGCGGGTAGGTGCCCTCGTACTCCACCGGGTTCTGGGTGGCGATCACGATGAAGGGGTCCGGCAGCGGCCGCGACTTGCCGTCGATCGAGACCTGCCGCTCCTCCATCGCCTCCAGCAGTGACGACTGCGTCTTCGGCGGGGTCCGGTTGATTTCGTCGGCGAGCAGCAGGTTGGTGAACACCGGCCCCTCGCGGAAGGAGAATTCGCCGCTGTGCGCGTCGTAGACGATCGAGCCGGTGACGTCGCCGGGCATCAGGTCCGGGGTGAACTGGACGCGGGTGGTCTCCAGGTCCAGTGCCGCGGCCAGGGCCCGCACCAGCAGCGTTTTCGCCACGCCGGGGACGCCTTCGAGCAGCACGTGCCCCCGGCAGAGCAGGGCCAGGATCAGCCCGGTCACGGCGGCTTCGTTGCCGACGACGGCCTTGCCGACCTCGGCGCGCAGCGCGATCAGCGCGTCGCGGGCCCCGGTCGCGTTCTCGGTACCGCTGGTCAAGTTCGCCCTGCCTCTCGTTCCAGGTCGTCGAGTTCGCCGGCCAGCCGGACCAGCGCGGGGTCGTCCGGCACCGGCGGGCCGTAGAGGAGCGCGCCGACGTCGTTGGCCTGCCGTCCGGTCCGCGTGCTCACCGAGGCCACCAGCACCTGCGCGTCCGCGTCGCGCGGCAGCCCCAGCGCGGTGCGCAACCGGCCGCGCGCCGCCTCCCGCAGCGTCTCGCCCGCGTGGCCGGCCGCCTTCGCCCGCCGGTACAGCCGGGCGCGGCCCTCGGCCGTTTCGGCCGCGCGCACGACGATCGGCAGCGGCTCGGTGACCACCGGGCCGAGCCGGCGGGCCCGCCACAGCGCCAGCAGGGCGACGGCGACGAAGGCCTGCGCGGCGCCGTAGTACCAGCCGTCCGGGATCAGGTCGAAGATCGACCGGCGGGAGTCGTCCAGCGCCGGGTCCGACACCGACGGCAGGTACCAGACGAGCTTCGGGTGCGCGCCGAGCAGGCGCAGCGCCAGCGCCGCGTTGCCCTGGTCGGCGAGCCGCGCGTTGGTCAGCGGCGCCGGGGAACCGAGCAGCGTCGTCGTGCCGCCGCCGTCGGCGAGCTGCAGCAGCGTCCCGCCGCCGTCCCCGCCCGGGTAGCACGAACGCGCGCCGGGCGACGCGTAGCCGATTCCGCCGAGCGTGACCTCGCCCGCCGCGACGGCCGCGGCGACCGTGCACTGCGGCTTCAGCGTTTCGACGTCGTTGCGGCCGGCGGCGTGCACCAGCGGCAGCGAATCACGCAGCGTCGCCTGCCCCGGCGCCACCAGGACGACGTCGCCGGCGCGCTCCCGCAGCGCGTCGAACTGCTTCGCCGGGGCCAGATCGGGAGAGGTGACCAGCAGCGTCGTGTCTTCGCCCGCTTCGGCGGCCACTTCGGCGGCCGTGCGCGCGGTCCGGACGGCCACGCCCTGGTCCTTCAGCAGTTCCACCACGGCGTGCGCGCCGCCGGGTTCGAAGGAGCCGGGTTCGAGGGCGCCGTGGGCCTGTTCGCCGCGGCCGAGCAGGAGCACGGCGCCGGTGACGAAGATCAGCACGAGCAGGGCGAGCGGAACCCGGGCCCCGCGCCAGATCCGGCGCAGGTCGGGCGAGACCGCGGTGCTCATGCCGCCTCCGCGGGAGGAAGTACGTCGGCGGTGCTCACGCTCACGGGGCCGCCACGGCGACCGGTCGTTCACGGCGGCAGCGTTCGTCCAGCTCGGTCAGGGCCTGGTACGCCGCTTCGGTGCCTGCCCGGCCGCCGTAGTGGACGTCGTCGAAGAGCCGGGCCCCCTGCCGCAGCTGATCCGCGACGTTCGGCAGCAGCAGCCCGGCTTCGGCGGCCGCCTCGTCCGCGGTCCGGCCGGAGCGGGTGTCGAGCAGCGCGCGTTCCTCCAGCGCCCGCACGACGGCCCGGAAGCGGTCGCGGACGGCGTCGTCGAACCGGCCCGCGGCGGCGGCTTCCGCGGCCGAGCGGCGGTAGTCGGCGGCACTCTTGCGCTGCCCGCCGAAGACCAGGCGATCGGCCCGCGCCGAGCCGGCGATCTTGCCGGTGCGCAACCGGATCACCACGACGAGGACGACCAGCAGCACGACGATCAGCACCACGCCGAAGATCCCGCCGGGAACGTCCGAGGACAGGCTGTTGAGCAGCTTCTCCAGCTGCTCCGAAAGCCACTGGCCGATCTGCTCGAGGAACCCCGGCCGCGCCTCCCGGTACCTCGGGTCGGACAGCTCCTCCGCGGCCGCGCGGCGGGCGGCGTCCCGGTCGATGTCGACCGGGACGTCCACGGGCCGGAAGATCACCATGCCTGCGGCGGCTGCACCCCGGCGGCGCGGGCCAGCTCGATGTCCATGCCTTCGCGGCGCATCCGCTGGTCGAGGTAGACGATCACGGTGACCAGCGCGACGAACGGGATGGCGACGGTGCCGGCGATGATCTGCCCGGCCGCCGCCAGCAGCAGGTCACCGGTGCTCGGCACGGTCACCTTGCCCGGGGTGAACATCTGGCTGAACACGCCCGTGCCGACGGTGAACGGCAGCTGGATGATGTTCTCGAAGAACGACTCGATGATCCGGGCCAGCAGCAGCACCCCGAGCACCCGCCAGAACGCGCCGCCGACCAGCTTGACCGACCGCGCGAACGCCTCCCGGAACGTCCCGCGCTCCAGCACGAGCGCCGGGGCGGCCAGCGCCCAGAACACCCAGGCGAGCACGCCGGGGATGATGCAGAGCATGACGCCGATGGTGCTCAGCAGCGCGTAGACGAACGCCACGCCGAGCAGCGGCAGCAGCCGCGGCTGCACCTCGCGCCAGGCGATGCCGAAGGTGACCTCGCGGCCCAATGCGGCGCGGCCCATCACCGCGGCCATCAGGCCGGTGGTGACGGTCAGCAGGAACGTGGAGAGCAGCGTCGAGGAGATCAGCACGACGAAGAGGTCGCCGAACGTGCCGAACAGGGCGTTGCGGAGCTCCTCGTCGGTCGCCGCCGGGCCGAGCTCGACCGTCGTGGCGAAGCCCTTCAGGTCCGTCAGGAGGTACTTCTGCAGGACGAAGGTGAGCGCGGCGGTGATCACCGCCACCACCGCGCCGATGCCGAGCACCAGCAGCGCGTGCCGGCGGATCGCGGTGATCGCGCCGTCGAGGATGTCGCCGATGTTGAGCGGCCGCAGCGCGATCACGCCGGGCTTGCCGAGCCCGTGGGGGTTCCAGCGCGGCGGCTGGTACTGCTGCTGGTACTGGGGCTGCTGCTGACCGGTGAACGGCGGCAGCGCTCCCGGCTGGTGGGCGGGCGCGTGCTGCCAGCCCGGGGGCGGCGTCGGCGGGGCCGCCTGCGCGTCCGGCGCCTGCCAGCCCCGCGGCGGCGTCGCCGGTGACGCCCCGTGATCTTCGGGCCGCTTCGGCTCACCCGATCCGGGGGCGGAAGCCGAGGGCACGCCCTGGCTCGGAGTCGGCGTGTCGGCGCCCTCGCCGCCGGGCGCGCCACCGGTGTCTGTCATCGAAGCCCCTCGCCTGCAGTCCCTGCTTGACCACACTCTCTCAGAGCCGGTTGCACCCGGCCAGACCTGGGGTGACGTCGGTGTGCCGTGACGCGGTGCGCACGGACGGGTGCGAGACGGCCCGTTCCCCCGATATGCTGAATGGCGGGATCGGGTACCCCCGGTCCGTACCGAGACCCTTCGGGACTGCCCAGTGACGCAACCGCCCCCCGGCCAGGTACCGCCTCGCGGAACCGTCCAGCCGCCGCCGGTGCCGGATGCGCAACCGGATCTCCCGTGGCTGGGCCGCCCGCACACCGTGTCCGCACCGAAGCGCCGTTCACCGGCGGCGGTGATCGGCGTCTGCCTCGGCGCGGTGGCCGTGCTGGTGCTCGGGCTGGTCGCGATCGTCGCCCTCAACCGCGACGACACCCCGCTGGCGAACCCGAACCTCCGCGACGTCCCGTCGTCGCAGGACGTCCCCCCGCAGCAGCTGCCGCCCGGCGGCGCGGGTGCCCCGGCGTCGGCGTCGAACCCGGCGACCGAGTTCTCGACCCCCAGCCCCACCGGCCCGCAGAAGGTCCTCAAGCTGGCCGACCACCCGATCCTGCAGGACCCGAACGCCGGCCTGCAGAACCGCGTCTGCACGCTGCCGTCCTGGCAGAGCACGCAGGCGGGCGCGGAAGCGTTCTTCACCGCCGCCAGCAAGTGCCTCGACGCGGCGTGGGGCCCGTTCCTGACGGCCTACCGCCTGCCGTTCACGTCGCCGTCGCTGCACTTCCCGACCGGCGCGAGCTTCGAAACCGAGTGCGGCACCATCCAGGTCGGCATCGCGACGGCCGCGTACTACTGCGAAAACAACCTGTACGTCCCGTTCCGCGGGCTGCAGACCGACCAGTACGGCAACAACCCGGGTGTCTACCTGGCCCTGTTCGCCCACGAGTACGGCCACCACGTGCAGGAGGTCGCCGGGCTGATGGACGCGGCCTGGCAGAAGATCTACGAGGCCGGCCAGAACAGCCCGGCCGGGCTCGAGATGTCGCGGCGCAAGGAACTGCAGGCCCAGTGCTTCTCGGGGATGTTCCTCGGCGCGCACGTCGACCAGGGCGGCACGATCTCCCGCGACATGTACAACAAGGCCTGGAACGACCAGGAGACCCGCGGCGACAACACCTCCCGCAGCCACGACCACGGGACGAACGCGCACTACGCGTCCTGGTGGCGGGCGGGCGCGACGAGCAACCGGATCGCCGACTGCAACACCTTCGCGGCGCCGTCGTCCGAGGTCAGCTAGCGGTTCGGGGGCGCAGCGGGATGCTCAGCCAGAGGTAGGCGAACATCCCGCCGGAGAAGCACGCGAACACCAGCAGCGCCAAGCCGAGCGGGCGCCGGGCGTCCGACGCGCCCATCGACGTGTCCGCGAGGTGGACGGTGACCGGGCCCTGGTCCGGCAGCACGTCCGGCACCGCGACCTCGACGCGTTCGCCCTGGCCGTGCCCGCAGCCGTCGAGCGTGCCTTCGTGGGCCTTCCCGCCGACGCTGAACTTGACGGTTTCCCTCGTGTCCGCTCGGTCGCACGGCGCCGGCTTGGTGACCTCCGCCCGCACCGGAGCGCCCAGGACGTCGTTGTCGATACCGAGCAGCCCGGGGCCGGCCAGCCAGGCGAGCAGCACGACGAGCACACCCGCCGCGGCGGGGATCGCCACCGTGGGCCACCTGAGGGCGAGGGATCGCGGGGGCACCCGGTCATGGTTCCAGATCCCGCGGGCAAAACCCAGGTGCCCTGGTCAGCGCTCGATCTTCTCCGCCTGGGTCACCTTCTTGACGTACAGCAGCTTGTCGCCCGGTTCGATGGCGTCCGCCTGCGGGGCGTCGATGCGGTAGAGGACGCCGTCGCGGACCAGGCCGAGGACGAGGTCGCCCAGGTGCCGCGGCGACCCGCCCTCCTCCGACGGCTCGACCGGCCGCTCGGCGATCGCCAGGCCGGATTCGGGGGTCAGCAGGTCCTCCATGATGTCGACGACCAGCGGCGTCGACGTCGCCATGCCGAGCAGCCGCCCGGCCGTCTCGCTCGAGACGACGACCTGGTTGGCGCCCGACTGCTTGAGCAGGTGGACGTTCTCCGCCTCCCGCACCGACGCGACGATGTGCGCCTTGGGCGCCAGTTCGCGGGCGGTGAGCGTGACGAGCACCGCTGTGTCGTCGCGGTTCGGGGCGACCACGACCGCGCGCGCGTGCTGGACCGCGGCCACGCGCAGGACGTCCGCCCGGGTGGCCGAACCGTGCACGGCGACGAGGCCGAGCGCGCTCGCCGCGTCGAGGGCCTGCTGGTCGGTGTCGACGACGACGATCTGCTCCGGGGCGATGTTCTCGTCGCCGAGCAGCGCGTTGACGGCGGACCGGCCCTTGGTGCCGAACCCGACGACGACGGTGTGGTCGCGCACCTTCGTCCTCCACTTCTGGATCTTGAACGCCTGGCGGGATCGCTCGGTGAGCACCTCGAGGGTGGTCCCGACCAGGACGATGAGGAAGAGCACCCGCAGCGGGGTGATCACCAGGACGTTCACCAGCCGGGCGGACGACGTGGCGGGCGCGATGTCGCCGTAGCCGGTCGTCGACAGGGACACGGTGGCGTAGTAGAGGCTGTCCAGCAGGGACAGGCCGTCGCCGTTGGCGTCGCGGTAGCCGTCGCGGTCGAGGTAGACGATGACGACCGTGGCCAGCAGCGCGAGCGTCGCGCCGATGATCCGCTTGACGATCGAGCGGAGCGGGCTGACGGTCAGCTCCGGCATCCGCAGGATGCCGACGAGCTCGTGGTCGGGCCGATCGGTGAGACTGCCCAGCGGCAATCGTTTGAGGGCCTTCATGCTGGCTCGTGTCGAGCGTCACTCACGCCCGGAGGATAGCCGAACCGGACACCGCGCCGCCGCGTGGAACGATGACTTGATGGCAACCTCGCAACGGCCCGCGCACCTGTTGGCGGGCGCTTTGGGCTTCATGGGCGTCCTGCACTTCGCGGTGCCGAAGCCGTTCGACGGCCTGATCCCGCGGTCCCTCCCGGGGTCCCGCCGGGCCTGGACGTACGGTTCCGGCGTGGCCGAGCTGGCGGTCGCGGCCGCGGTGGCGACACCCCGCACCCGCCGTCTCGGCGGCCTCGCGGCGGCCCTGCTGTTCCTGGGCGTCTTCCCGGGCAACGTGAAAATGGCGATCGACGCCTCTTCGGCCCCGGCCCCGCAGCGCGCGATCGCCTGGGCCCGCCTCCCCCTCCAGTGGCCCCTGATCGCCTGGGCCCTGAAGGTCCGCGACAACGCGTAACCCGCGTGATCCGAGAGGCATCACCCGTGTCTGAGCGGGCATCACCCGTGTCTCCAGAGGCATCACGGCCGATGCCCGCCTGATCACGCGTGATGCCCCTCCAATCACGCGTGATGCCTCTCCGGTCACGGAAGATGCCCCGCGGGTCACGCCTCGGGAATGTCTCGGAGCAAGCTGCGGAGGGCTTCCGGGGCCAGGAGGTCGGCGGGGCGGATCGTGCGGTTCGCGCGGACGTAGTGGAAGGCCGCGCGGACCTGCTCCACCGGGACGTTCTTCAGTGCCGCCCAGGCCATCCGGTACGCCGCCAGCTGGACCGACAGGGCCGGGATGCGGGACTCCGGCGGGACCGAGCCGGTCTTCCAGTCGACCACCGTCCAGCCGCCGTCGGGGTCGGCGAAGACCGCGTCCATGCGGCCGCGCAGGGTGAGGCCTTCGACGTCGGCCGAGAACGTCACCTCCACCGCCACCGGGACCCGGGACGCCCACTCGCTCTTCTCGAACTCCGTCTGCAGTTCCTCGAAGTCCGCGTCGGGGGCCTCGCCGAAGTCGGCCGCACCCGGGAGGTCGTCGATCTCGATGAGCTGGTCGCCCGCGAACCGGCGTTCCAGCCAGCCGTGGAACTCCGTGCCGCGGCGGGCGAAGCTGTTGGGCTCCACCGGGAGCGGACGGCGCAGGTCGGCGGCGAGCCGGGCGGCGTCGTCGGCCAGGGCGACCAGCTGGCTCACCGAAAGCCGGGACGGCAGCGGGACCAGCTTGACGTGGTCGTCCTTGCGCGCCCACTCCTCCAGCAGGACGTCGGTGTCGGTCACCCAGCCGTCGGGATCGTCCTCTTCTTCCTCCTCCTCTTCGGAGGACGCGGCAGCCAGCGCCTCGGACACGAGTTCCACGCCGGTCTGCACGCCGGTGCGGCGATCGGCCAGCGGGTCGACCGGCCAGCGCGCCGCCCGCGAATCCGACACCAGCGGGTTCTCGTCGTCCTCAGTGGGCTCCGGCGCCCACTCGGCGAGCTGCCCGACGCCGGTCTCGCGCAGGACGCCGGCGATCTCGGTGAGGAACTCCGACGGCCCCTTGGCCCGGCTGCTGCTTTCGTTCCACCAGTGCCCGGAGACGATCAGCGCGTGCTCGGACCGGGTCAGCGCGACGTAGCAGAGCCGCCGTTCCTCCGACTGTTCCCGCTCGACGAACCCGGCTTCGTGCAGTTCCAGCCCTTCTTGGACTTCCTTGCGGTCGTAGCCCTCGGCGATACGCAGCTCCGGCAGGTCCTCGGCGTCACCGCGCAACGCGGCCGGCAGCGACGTCGCCGTCCGCAGCCACGACGACGACCGCCGCCGTCCGGGGAACACCTCGTGCACCAGGTGCGGCACGGCGACGACCTCCCACTCGAGGCCCTTCGCCGAGTGCACGGTCAGCACCTGCACCCGGTCCGGCACGACCTCGACCTCGCCCGGGGTGAGCCCGTCTTCGGCGTGCGCGGCGGTGTTCAGGTAGTCCACAAAGGACAGCAGGGTGGCCGTCGGCGCCGTCTCGGCGTAGTCGGTGACGACTTCGGCGAACGCGTCCAGGTGCGCCCGCCCCGCGGAGCCCGGCCGGGCCAGTGATTCGACGTCCAGCAGCATCGTGCGTTCGACGTCGGCGACGAGCTCCGGCAGCGACTGGTCGAGCCGCCGCCGCAGCGCGGCCAGCTCCCAGCCGATCCGCCGGATGCGCTGGTAGCCCTCTCCGGAGTACCGCGCCGGGTCACCCGGCTCGTCGATCGCGTCGATCAGCCCGGCCTGCTCGACGCGCTCGACGACCAGCTCCGGCGTGTCCGGCTTCTCCGGGCTGGAGAGCTCGCCGGCCCGCCGCCAGAGCGCGGCGACGTCGGCGGCCGACAGCCGCCAGCGGGCGCCGGTCAGCAGCCGGGCCGCCGCGCTGCCGGACAGCGGGTCCGCGAGCACCTTCAGCGTCGACACGAGGTCCGCGACCTCGGGCTCGTCCAGCAGCCCGCCGAGCCCGACGACCTCGACCGGCAGCCCGCGCGCCCGCAGTTCGGCGGCGATCGGGGCCATGTCGGCGCGGCGCCGCACCAGCACCGCGGCGGTCGGCGGCTTGCCGGTCTGTTCCTGGTGGGCGTACCAGCGCCGGGCGAGGGCGTCGGCGACCCACGCGCGCTCGGCGCGGATGTCCGGCATCAGCGCGCACGCGATGTCCGCGGCGCCGGCGCCTTCGCGCGCCCGCAGCCGTTCGACGCCGAGGCCGCGCGCGCGCAGCGGTTCGGCGATCGCGTTCGCGAGCTCCAGGATTTCCGGGGGGTTGCGGAAACTGGTCAATAGCCCGAATTCGTGCGCGGGGACGAGCCGTTCGCCGTCGAAGCGCGGGAAGTCCGTGGTGAACCGGGGCAGGTTGGCCGCGCTGGCCCCGCGCCAGCCGTAGATGGCCTGCGCGGGGTCGCCGACGGCGGTGACCGGCATCGGCGGGTTCTCGACGCCGCCGAACAGCGCCCGCAGCAGCACGCGCTGGGCGTGCCCGGTGTCCTGGTACTCGTCGAGCAGCACGGCGCCGTAGCGCTCGCGCTCGCCGCGCACGACCGACGGGTACCCCCCGGCGAGCTGGGCGGCCAGCGACATCTGGTCGGCGAAGTCGAGCGCGCCTTCGTTGCGCTTGCGGCGGTGGTAGTCCTCGACGAGCGGCAGCAGCGCGAGCCGGAAGTGTTGCGCGGCCATGATTTCGGTGAGCTTCTGCGGCAGCGCGGCCCGCTGGCCCTTGGCGCGCGGCGCGTTCTCGATGACGCGGCACAGCCACGTCGTGTACTCGGCGAGCTGCTCGGTGGAGACGAGGTGCTCGCCGAGCTCCCCGGCCAGGGCGAGCACGTCCGCGGTGACGGTCGGCGGGACGCGGTCGGTGTCGAGTTCGTTGTCCCAGGTGGACACCACGCGGTGCGCGATCTGCCACGACGAGGTTTCGGAGAGGAGCCGGACACCGGGCTGGACCGGCAGGCGCAGGCCGTGTTCGGAGAGCAGCCGCCCGGCGTAGGCGTGGTAGGTGAGGACGGTGGGTTCGCCGGCGACGACGGTGGACCGCAGGCCGCCGGTCGGGTCGAGCCGGTCGAGCAGCCCGGACCCGGCGAGGCGGCGCAGCCGCGCCCGGACGCGTTCGCCGAGCTGGCGCGCGGCCTTGCGGGTGAAGGTGAGGCCGAGGACCCGATCGGGGCTGACGATGCCGTTGGCGACGAGCCAGACCACGCGCGCGGCCATGGTCTCGGTCTTCCCGGCCCCGGCCCCGGCGACCACGAGCGACGGTTCGACGGGCGCGGCGATGACGGTGGCCTGCTCGGGCGTCGGCCGGTGCAGCCCGAGCGCGTCGGCGAGTTCGGCGGGCTCGACCGGGTTGGCGATGAGCAGCGGGCTCACGCGCACCCCCCGCGGGCACTTTCCCGTAAAGGTGCCCCTCGACGACGGCCCAAAGCGCCACTTTCACGTGAAAGTGGCGCTTTGTCGCGCAAAGCGGCACTTTCACGTGAAAGTGGCGGTCGGGCGGGGGCGGTCACGGGCCCGGCACCTGACGGCCCTCGGGGCGCAGCGGGCAGCAGCCGCGCGCCGGGCAGCGGTCGCAGTCCGGGTTCTCCTGGGCCTGGTAGTCCGGCCCCGCCGCGGAGGCCGCCGCCTTCTGGACCAGCTCCAGCCACTGCTTGCCGGCCACTTCGTCCATCGGCGGCTGCGACCGCTCCGTCGACCCCGTCTTGTTGTTGGCCTTCGCGACGTACACCAGCCGCGCGCCGCCCGCCTCGGTCCGGCCCTCGATCGCGCCCAGCAGCACCGCCAGCTGGTACGCCGCCAGCTGCGGGTGCGCCTCGGCCTCCGCGCCGGACACCGGGACCTTGCCCGTCTTGATGTCGACGATCACCGGGCGGCCCTCCGAATCCAGCTCCACCCGGTCGACCCGGCCGCGCAGCAGCACCCGGACCTCGTCCGCGCTCCCCACCGGCAGCTCGACTTCGATGTCCTGCTCGACCCCGGCTTCCTTGAGCTCCGCCCGGCTCCGCTCCAGCCACGTCGTGAAGTTGCGCAGCATCTGCTCGACCCGGCGCCGCTCGCGCCGCGAGAACCACGGCGCCCCCGCGTCGACGCGCACCCACGCCTCGTCCAGCGCCGCCTGCAGCTCGGCGTCGGTCTTCCCGGACGCCACCGCCTGGGCGAGCCCGTGCACCAGCGTCCCGGTCACCGCCGCCAGCTGGGCCGGGTCGCTGCCGCCGTGGCGCTCGATCATCCAGCGCAGCGGGCACTTCGCCAGGATTTCCACTGTGGACGGTGAGATCCGGATCAGGTCGCCGGGCGGGTGCACCGGCTCGTCGCTGGACGCCGGCAGCAGGCCGTACCACGTCGACGGGTGCGCGCCCGGGACCTTCGCGTCGGCCAGCCGGGCCAGCTGTTTCGCCGCACGCCGGCGGCGCGCCGGGTCGGCCTTGTCGTCGCAGACGACCTCGCGCAGCTCCCCCACCAGCTCGGCGAGCACCAGCGAGCGGCCCGGCGGCTTCATCCGCGAGTCCAGGCCGCCGTCGTCGGCGCCGTTCTCCTCCAGGTCGTCGAGGAACCGGGACGGCTGCTCGTCCTCCCCCGACACCGCCGTGACCAGCAGCGTCTGCTTCGCCCGGCTCATCGCGAGGTAGAACAGGCGCCGCTCCTCGGCGAGGATCGGCGCGGTCTGGGAGACGGCGTCGTCGTCGACCCCGGCCATCAGGTCCTTGAGCCGCTCGACCCCCAGCACGGACCCCCGCAGCCGCAGATCCGGCCACGCGCCCTCCTGGACGCCGGCGACGGCGACGACCGTCCATTCGCGACCGGCGGCGGCGTGCGCGGTGAGCAGCGAAACGCCGTCGGACGGGACGGCCGCCGGCGCCAGCGTGTCCCCCGCGATGCGTTGCGCGCCGAGGTAATCCGCGAAGGAAGCGACACTGGCGCGCGGCAGCCGGTCGACGTACCGGCCCGCGGCGTCGAACAGCGCGACGACGGCGTCGAGGTCTCGGTCGGCCTGCGCGCCCAGCGACCCGCCGCGCTCGACCTGCTTCAGCAGCTTGTCCTGCAGTCCGCTTTCCCGCCACAGCTGCCACAGCACCTGCTCGACACCCTCGCCGCGCGCCACGGCCTGGTGCGTGACGCGCAGCAGCCCGCCGACGCGCCGCACCGGCTCGGCCTCGGCGTCGGCCAGCCCGGCGAGGATGTCCCCGCCGCGCAACGCTTCCACGAGCAGCTCGTCGCTCGACCGCTCCCCGCCGCCGGCCAGTTCGAGCCGGCGCAGACCGCGCCGCAACCGCCGCAGCGCCAGGGGATCGGCGCCGCCGAGCGACGACGAAAGCAGCATTTCCGCGAGGTCGACGTCGAGGAGGTCGGGCGAGGGCGCGAGCTTCAGCACGGCCAGCAGCGGCCGCACCGCGGGCTGCTTGGCCAGCGGCAGTTCTTCGGTCGCCGACCCGATCGGGACGCCGGCCGCGCGCAAAGCCCGTTGCAGGACGAGGAAAGTCCGTGCGGGTGACCGGACGAGCACCGCGATCTCCGACCACGGCACGCCGTCGACGAGGTGCGCGCGGCGCAGCTGGTCGGCGATCCAGCTCGCTTCGGCGGCGGGCGTCGGCATCACGCGGACCCGAACGTTCCCGCCGGAGGCCCCCTGGGGCGGCACGATCTTGCGGTGCGGCGACGCGCCCGGCAGCGTCGCGCCGATCTTCGCCACCGCCAGCCGGACGGCCGGGGACAGCCGGTGCGCCGTGGTGAGCGTGACCGTCCGGCTGCCGTCCGGGTCGGCGTCGGCGAACAGGCTCGCGTCGGCGCCACGGAAGGAGAACACGTTCTGGTCGGGGTCGCCGGCCACCACGAACTCGGCCGCGGTGTGCCCGATCATCCGGACCAGGCTGGTCTGCAGCGGGTCGAGGTGGTGGGCGTCGTCGACGAACAGGTGCCGGACGCGGGTGCGCTCGCGTTCGCGCAGCTCGTCGTCGTCCTCGAGGGCGAGCAGCGCCGAGGTGACCAGCTCGGCGGCGTCGAGCGCGGGCGCGCTCGCCACGCCGAGCGCGTTGCCGCCCGCGCCCTGCAGCTGGGTGACTTCCTCGTACTGCGCCCAGAACTGCCCGGCGGCGATCCACTCCTCGCGGCCGCGGCGGCGGCCCAGCTCGGTGAGGTCCTCGGGGCCGAGCCCGCGCTCGGCCGCGCGCATCAGCAGGTCACGCAGCTCCTCGGCGAACCCGGGGACCACCAGGGCGGGCCGCAGCTGCTCGGGCCAGTACTCGGCCTCCTCGTCGAGGTCACCGGCCAGGAGTTCGCGGACGACGACGTCCTGCTCGGCGCCGGCGAGCAGCCGCGGCGGCGGGAGCTCCTCGGCCATCGCCTCCAGCCGCAGCAGCGAATAGGCGTAGGAATGCACGGTGCGCACGAGCGGCTCGCGGACGGTCCGGGGCAGCGGCCGCGCCAGGTCGGGATCGGCGGTGAGCCGTCGGGTGATGTCGGCGCGCAGGGCGTCGGCGGACCGGCGGGACGTGGTGAGCACCAGCACGCTCTCCGGGTCGGCGCCCTCGGCGATGCGGCGGGTGGCGGCCGAGGCCAGCAGCGCCGTCTTGCCGGTGCCCGGGCCGCCGAGCACGCGGAGGAACCCACCGGGTGCGGAGAGCACGCGCCGGGCGCCTTCGTCCCAGGTGAACGAGGGTGTGGCGGTGATCGGCGTGCGCACCAGCCGCGCGTCCGCCTGCGCCGTTCGCCTCCCGTTCACCCCGCGATGGAACCACGCCGGGTCCCCCAGGTGGTGCACCGGCACGGCTTAGCGGCGGTGCGGTCGGCGAAGGCGCCCGCCGGTGCGGTGGACGGTGGCGGAAACTGTCGGACCCCTGCGGCACAGTAGAGCCATGGACGACGTTCTGCACGAGCGCGTGCGGGAGATCATCGAGTCGGTGCCGGCCGGCTCGGTGGCCACGTACGGCGACATCGCGGCCCTGGCGGGGGCGCCGTCGCCGCGGATGGTCGGCGCCATCCTGGCCGAGGACGGGCACGACCTGCCGTGGCACCGGATCCTGCGCGCGAACGGCACCCCGGCTCCGCACCTGGTCCACGACCAGCTGGAACGCCTGCGCGCGGAGGGTGTCCTGGCCGACGGCCAGCGGATCGACCTGCGGAAGTACCGGTGGAAACCGGAGGGAGAGGAGGACCACGGACCGGAAGGACTGTTCTGAACCCGCTTCATTAGGTTAGCCTCGCCTAATGACGACAACCGAGGTGGCGCGACCGGCGCTGACGTACCACCGGGCGCGGGTGACCGCCGTCCGGCCGGTGACGCCGCACATGGTGCGCGTGACGTTCGCCGCGGAGAGTTTCCGCGACGTGCCGGCCGGAGCGCCCGACCAGTACGTCAAGGTGTTCTTCCCGCTGCCGGGCCAGGCGGCGCCGGTGCTGCCGGAGACCGGCTCCGACGTCATGTCCTGGTACCGCGCATACCTGGCGATGCCGGACGACGTCCGCCCGCCGATGCGCACGTACACCGTGCGGGCCCACCGGCCGGAGGGGGCGGAGATCGACGTCGAGTTCGTGCTGCACGGCGATTCGGGGCCGGCCTCGGCGTGGGCGTCGCGGGCGAAGCCGGGCGACCGGGTGACGTTCACCGGGCCGTACGGGCTGTACGCGCTGCCCGAGAGCTGCGACTGGCAGCTCCTGGTGGGCGACGAGACGGCGCTGCCGGCGATCGGCGCGATCGTCGAGCGGCTGCCGGCGGGCGCGCGGGCCTCGGTGTTCGTCGAGCTGGCGGACCGCGCGGAGCGGCAGACGTTCGAGACGCGCGGAGCGGTGGAGATCCACTGGGTGGTGCGCGGTTCGCGGCCGCTGGGCGAGGCGTTGCTGGCGGCGCTGCGCGGAGCGGTGTTCCCGGGCGGGACGCCGTACGCGTGGGTGTCCGGCGAGGCCGGCGTGGTGAAGTCGGTGCGGCGCCACCTGGTGCGCGAGCGCGAGGTGGGTAAGCGGCTGATCTGCTTCACGGGGTACTGGCGGCAAGGGATCAGCGAGGAAGCGGCGGGCCGGGAGGCGGTCCGGGCGGCCGAGGCGGGCGAACTCCCGGCCGACGAGGACTGACGTCCACGGCGGCAGGCGAGACGCCGGTCGGGCAGGGGACCGATGCCGGCCGGGCTACTCCCTGCCGGGCAACTCCTTGCCGAGCCTCGTGACCAGCAGCTTCACCAGCGCGCCCAGGCGCTGGCGGTCCGGCTGCAGCGTCTCGATGCCCGCCGCCTCCAGCGGGGCGGCCGTCACCGGGCCGACGCACGCGCACACCAGCGGGCCGCGCAGGGCGGCGAGCAGCTGCGGGTAGCGCCCGGAGGTGCGGGCCAGCGTCAGGAAGTTCGCCGCGGCCGGGGCACTCGTGAACGCGAGGGCGGCCAGCTCGCCCGCCACGATCGCGTCGATCAGGTCGTACACCGGCGTAACGTCCGGCGGCGAGGTCCACCGGTACGGCTGCACCTCCGTCAGCCAGGCCCCGGCTTCGACCAGCGGCGCGGTGTACTCCGGCAGCGGCGTTCCGTGCAGCTGGACCGCCGTCCGCTGCCCGAGCACGCCCGCCGCGGCGACGGCCTCGAACAGCTCGGCGTTCGACTCCGACGCGGCCGAGAACGTCTCCCGCAGGCCGGCGCCCCGGACCGCGCCGACCGCCTTCGGCCCGCGGGCGTAGATCCGCGACTGCCGCAGGTGGTCCACAAGCTGCTGCCGCAGGCCCCAGCCCTCCGCCGCGTCGAGCCAGCCGCGGAAGCCCGCGCCCGTCGTGACGACCGTGATGTCGACCGGCGACATCACCAGCCTCAGCGTGGCGTCCTTCAGCTCGGGATCGGCGTCCAGGGGCACGATGGTGATCGTCGGCGCGTGCCGGACCTCGGCGCCGTAGCGTTCGAGCGCGCCGATGAATTCGCCGGCGCGCCGCTCGGCCGTGACCCCGATCGCGATACCGCTCAGCTCACCCATAGAACGCGCCCATCTCCTCGATCGCTGCGGCCAGCTCCGCCCGCAGGTCCGGCGGGGCCAGGACCTCCAGGTGCGGCCCGAAGCGCAGCAGCTCGCCGATGGCCGGTTCGCCCGGCTCCACCGGCAGCTCCACGGTGAGCCAGCCGTCCGCGTCGGGCTCGTTCCGGCACTCCCGCAACGCGCGGGCGCCGACAGAACCTGCGTAGAACGGTACGAGAGCCTGTGCCCGCGGCGAAAGCCGCACCACCGCGACGCGCGGGTACATCCGGCGTTCGAACTGCTCGGACCACTCCTGCCAGTACCGGGCGAGGTCGAACCCGGCCGGGCGCTCGAACACCTCGCCGAGGTCGGTCAGCTCCAGCACCCGCGAGATCCGGTAGGTCCGGTCGGTGCCGTCGCAGCGGCCCGCGAGGTACCAGTTGCCCGCCTTGAGGATCAGCCCCAGCGGCTCCAGTTCCCGCTCGACGACCCGCTGGCCCCACCGTTCGTAGCGGATCCGGATCCGGTGCGACGACCAGACGGCGTCGGCGATCGCCGACAGCGTCGGCAGGCTTTCGATGCCCCGGTGCCAGCCGGGGACGTCCAGGTAGAAGCGCTCGGCGACGCGGCCGGCGCGGTCACGCAGCTCGGCCGGCAGCGCGGCGTACAGCTTGAGCTGCGCCGCCGCCAGCACCGTGCCCAGCCCCAGCTCGGCCGCGGCCACGGGCAGCCCGGCCAGCGACAGCGACTGGGCCTCTTCTTCGGTCATCCCGGTGAGCCGGGTGCGGTAGCCGTCGACCAGCCGGTAGCCGCCGGTCCGGCCGCGGTCGGCGTACACGGGGACGCCGGACGCCGAGAGCGCGTCGATGTCCCGGTAGACCGTGCGCACCGAGACCTCGAGCTCCTCGGCCAGCTCCTCGGCCGTCATCCGGCCGCGGTTCTGCAGCAGCAGGAGGACGGACAGGAGGCGGCTGGCGCGCATGGGTTCCAGTTTGACAGAAATACCTGACACAAGCTGACAGGTATGCCCGGCAGGGTGGTCCCCATGAACGCATTCACGACGAAGAACTGGGAAGAAAAGATCGTCAGCGGCACCGAGGGCGGCCCCCGGGTCGCGTACGCCCACGCCACGATGGCGTACAGCGGGGTCCTCGAGGGCGAGTCGATCTGCGACCTTCTGCTGTACTACGCGGGCGAAGGCTACGACAGCGGCGACACGACGTCGCCGAGCTTCGAGCGCTTCGAGGGTAAGGTCGAGGGTCGCGAAGGGACGTTCATCATCCGTCACGAGTACACGTTCGACGCCAAGGGCATCGCCTCGACGTTCACCGTCGTGCCCGGCTCGGGCACCGGCGAACTGGCCGGGCTCACCGGCAGCGGCACCGCCGGGGGCGCGATCGGCGAGGACAAGGTGGGCTACACCTTCGAGTACGCGTTCTAGGAGCCGCACGTGGACCGCCGTCAGGTACTCGCCTACCGCATCGCCGAGCACGGCCTGCACCGCTCGGCGAAGGACGTCGCCGACCTCGCCGTCGTCCGGGCCGGGCTGCAGGACAGCATGCGCGACACCGCGTTGCTGGCCCTCGCCGCCCGGCTCGACGCCCGGGTGTCCTTCGAGGACGACGAGCGGCTCGTCCTGGCCTGGACGTTGCGCGGCGCGCCGCACTACCACCTCCGCACCGACCTGCCCGAGGCGCTCCGGGCGCTGATCCCGCTCGACGACGCCGACGCGCTGGCGCGGATGCTGTGGCAGCGCAAGGAAGTGGCGGCGACCGGGCTGGCCGCGTCCGAGGTGGTGTTCACCGCGGCCGCGGCCCTGCGCGAGATCGTGACGGCACCGATGACGAAGGGCGCTGTGTCGACGGCGGTCACCCGGCGCGTGCCACCGGCGTTCGCCCGCTGGTGCCGCGGCTGCAACGCGACGCACATCCACGAGCAGCTGATGCGCGTCGCGGCCCCGCTCGGCGGCGTCCGCCTGGTGACGGGGGCGTCCCCGGCGACGCTGGCCCCGCTGGAGGGCCGCGGCCGCCTGCGGAAGACCCCGGACCCGGCCGCGGCGACGGCGGTGATCGAGCGGTACCTGCGGCTCAACGGCCCGGCCTCCCCGGGCGAGGCGGCGGAGTTCGCGGGCACGGCCCGCGCGGTGGTCGACCGGACGTGGCCGGCGGACCTGGTTTCCGTGCAGGTGGAGGGCAAGACCCGCTACCTGCCGGCCGACCGGCTGCCGGCGCTGGAGAGCCCGCCGGAGCCGGACGTGGTGCGGCTGCTGCCCCCGCTGGACCCGTTCATCCAGGCGCGCGACAAGGCATTGCTGGTCCCGGACCCACTGCGGCGCAAGGAGGTCTGGAAGATGCTGGGCAACCCGGGCGTCCTGCTCGCGGACGGCGACATCGCGGGCACGTGGCGCACCAAGGCCGGCGGCACGAAGCTGACGGTGACGTTGACGGCCTTCGACCCGCTGCGCCCGGCGGTCCGCGAGCAGGCGGAAGCCGAGGCGGCCCGGGTGGCGGAGGCGCGGGGCTTCGAGAAGCACACGGTCACCTGGGTGGACTGACCGGGCGCCACCCGCTGGGGCGGCTGGCCCGGCCCAACGCCCGCTGAGGCGGCTGGCCGCGCATGCGGCTGACCCGGCCCGCGGGGCGCCCGCTGAGGTGGCTGGCGCGCATGCGGCTGACCCGACGCCCGCTGGAGCGGCTGGCTACACATGCGGCTGACCCCGCCCGCGGGGGCGCCCCCCGTTTTCCACGCTACCGGAAGGCACCGACAGTTTCGGGTGCCCCAACGCACCCAAACCGGCCTTCGACGCACCCCACGCACCGAAGGCCACCCTGGGGCGCTCCCGGGCCGACCTCACAGGCTGCGGGCGTCGATGTCGCCGTAGGACGTGGTCGCCTTGATGGCCAAGCCCGCCTGGCCCTCATTCTTCAAGGCGTTGTGGATCCGGCCGTAAGTCGTCCCCGCGTCGAGGGACGCCGAAACACCGGGAGTCGCGCCGATCGTGATGTTGCCGGCCTGGGTGCTCAGGACCAGGCTGCCGCTCGTCGCCTCGGCGATGCGGATGTCGCCCTTGCCGGTGGTGATCTCCGCCGGGCCCGTCAGGCGGCCGACCGAGACGTCGCCCGCGTGGGCCGTCAGGTGCAGGCTCGCGGCCTCGTCGAAGACCACCTCGCCGTGCGCGCCTTCGACCGTGACCTCGCCGAGCCGGCCGACGCCCCGCAGTTCCACGCTCGCCGCCTTGACCGAGACGCCGGAGCCGGCGGGCAGCGAAACGGTCACGTCGACGGCGCCCGACGGGCCGAAGTACTGGTTCGTGGCCGGGAGCGAAATCCGCAGCACGCCGTCGTCGAACGACACCGCCGCCTGCGAAGCGGCCTTCACGTCGCGGCTCCTCGCCGGGTCGGCGGGGAGGACCTGAACGACGGTGTCCTCCCGGAGAGCGGCGACGAACCGGACGCGCCCGGCGGGGATCTCGAGAACGGTGGCGATCGGGGCGGGGGTGGTGAACTTCGGCATCGGATTCTCCTTGGTGGCTCGGTGGGTAAGACCACCTTCGCCGGGCCCGCTGACACCGGAAGGCCACCGCGCTGACACGGCCGCTGACACGCCGCTCAGGCGTCGACAGCCAGCCGGTACCCGCGCTTCACCACCGTCTGGACCACCTTCCCGCCGCCCAGCGACGTCCGGAGCCGCCCGATCGCCGTCTCCACCGCGTGCTCCTCGCCGCCCCCCGGCAACGCCGCGATCAGCTCCCGCCTCGACACCACCCGTCCCGGCGACGCCGCCAGGGCCCGCAACAGCGCCATCGGGGCCGGTGCCACTTCCCGCCACTCGCCGTCCACGATGGCCGCCTGGCCGCGCAGCTCGATCGAGTGGCCGCCCGCCCGCAGGCGCGGGGAGCGGGCCACCAGGGTCTCCGCCACCGTCCGGGCCAGCGCGCCGATCCGCGCGCGGTGCGGCTGGACCGTCGGCACCCCCAAAGCAGCCAACGGTCCAGCCGTTATGGGTCCGACGCACGCCGCCACCACCGGGCCGGACAGCGCCGTGACGAGGCCCGGCAGCCGGCCCGTGCGCCGGGCCAGCGCGATGAGCGACGCCGCCGCCGGGGCGCTGGTGAACGGGAGCGCGTGGATCGAGCCGTCGAGGACGCCGTCCAGCAGCCGGTCCACCGGGCCCGGGTCGACCGGGCCGACCCAGCGGTACACCGGGATCTCGATGACCTCGGCGCCGGCCGCGCGCAGCGTGTCCACGAAGTACGGCAGCGGCTCCCCGTGCAGCTGCACCGCGATCCGCAGCCCGTCGACCCCCGACGAAAGCAGGTGCTGCAGCAGTTCCGCGTTGCTTTCCGAAGCCGGCGAATACGACTCCGACAGCCCGGCCGCCCGCAACGCGCCGGTCACCTTCGGCCCCCGCGCCAGCAGCGAAGCGGCGGAAAGGCGGGAAAGCAGGGAATCCCCCAGCCCCCAGCCCTCGGCCGCCTCCAGCCAGCCGCGGAAGCCGATGCCCGTCGTCGCGACGACGGCGTCCACCGGCGCGGACAGCAGAGACGTGGTCGCCGCGTGCAGCTCGGTGTCGTCCGTGAGCGGCACGATCCGGATCGCCGGGCCGTACCGGACGCTCGCCCCCTTGCGCACCAGCAGCGCGCCGAGCTCGTCAGCCCGGCGCGCCGCGGTGATGCCGATCACGAAACCGGCGAGTGGGAGCACATCGCTCACGGGCTCTCCACTTCGACGACGCCTTCCCGCACGCGCACCTCGTACACCGGCACCGAAACGCCGTCGGCGTCCAGGCACTTCCCGCTGTCGAGGGCGAACCGCTCCTTGTACACCGGCGAAGCCACCACCGGCACGCCGTCCGCGTCGCCGACGATGCCCCGCGAGAGCACCGCCGCGCCGCTGCACGGGTCCCAGTTGGACAGGGCGTACAGCCGGTCGCCGGGCAGCCGGAAGATCGCCACCTGCACGCCGCCGTCGAGCAGCGCCGCCACCCCGGCGTACTCGGGCACCGCGCCGGCGGCGCAGACCGCCGTCCAGGTTCGTTCGATCGACGTGGTCATCGCCGCACCTCCGGAACTCCCAGCATGACGGGCACTTTTTGCTGCCGCTCCTCGCGGAACGAGATCGCCGGGTCGGGCGCGCCCGGCGCGTTGACGAAGGAGGTGAAGCGGGCCAGCTTCTCCGGGTCCTCCAGGACGCCCTTCCACTCGTCGGCGTAGTTGTCGACGTGCTTGGCCATCGCCGCGTCGAGGTCTTCGCAGATGCCGAGGGAGTCGTCGACGATCACCGCGCGCAGGTGGTCGAGGCCGCCCTCCATCTCCTCGATCCACGGCGCGGTCCGCTGCAGCCGGTCGGCGGTGCGCACGTAGAACATGAGGAACCGGTCGATGGTCCGGATCAGCGTCTCGGTGTCCACATCGGACACCAGCAGGTCGGCGTGCCGCGGGGTGGTGCCGCCGTTGCCGCCGACGTAGAGGTTCCAGCCGTTCTCCGTGGCGATGATGCCGAAGTCCTTGCTCCGCGCCTCGGCGCACTCCCGGGCACACCCGGACACCGCCGACTTGAGCTTGTGCGGCGAGCGCAGGCCGCGGTAGCGCAGCTCCAGCTCGATCGCCAGCCCGACGCTGTCCTGGACGCCGTAGCGGCACCACGTCGACCCGACGCACGACTTGACCGTCCGCAGCGCCTTGCCGTAGGCGTGCCCGGACTCGAACCCGGCGTCGACCAGCCGCCGCCAGATCAGCGGCAGCTGGTCCACGGTCGCCCCGAACAGGTCGATCCGCTGTCCGCCGGTGATCTTGGTGTACAGCCCGAAGTCGCGCGCCACCTCGCCGATGACGATCAGCTTGTCCGGCGTGATCTCGCCGCCGGGGATCCGCGGCACCACCGAGTACGTGCCGTTGCGCTGCAGGTTCGCCAGGTACCGGTCGTTGGTGTCCTGCAGGGTCATCTGCTCGCCGCCGAGCACGTGCCCGTTGCCGAGGGTGGCCAGGATGGACGCCACCGCCGGCTTGCAGATCGCGCAGCCGCTGCCGGTGCCGTAGCGGCCGATCAGCTCGCTGAACGTCGTGATCCGGGTGGCCTGGACGATCTCGAACAGCTCCGCGCGCGACTGCGGGAAGTGCTCGCAGAGGGCCTTCGACTGCTCGACACCGGCCGCGGTGAGCAGCCTGCCCAGCAGCGGGACGCACGAGCCGCAGGCGGTGCCCGCCCGGGTGCACGCCTTCAGCTTGCCGACGCTGTCGCAGCCGTCCTCGTGGATGGCCTTGGTGATCGCGCCCTTGGTGACCGCGTTGCACGAGCAGATCTGCGCCGCGTCGGGCAGCGCGTCGACGCCGACCGCGGCGCCGCCGCCCGCCGGGGCGAGGATCGCGCCCGGCTCGGCCGGCAGCGGACGCCCGACCAGCGCGCGCAGGGTGTTGTACTCGGTGGCGTCGCCGACGAGCACACCGCCGAGCAGCGTCTTGCCGTCGTCGGTGACCACGAGCTTCTTGTACGTCCCGGCGACGGCGTCGTTGACGGCGACTTCCAGAGCGCCCTCGGTCGTCGCGTGGGCGTCACCGAAGGAAGCGACGTCGACGCCCATCAGCTTCAGCTTCGTGGACGTGTCCGGCTCCGGGAACGTCCCCGAGCCGCCGGTGAGCTGCGCGGCGACGATCTCCGCCATCGCGTAGCCGGGCGCCACGATGCCGTACACCTTGCCCTCGACCGCGGCGCATTCGCCGATCGCGTAGATCGACGGGTCGCTGGTGCGACAAGAAGCATCGGTCAAGACGCCGCCGCGCGGGCCCAGCTCCAGGCCGGACTGCCGGGCGAGGTCGTCGCGCGGCCGGATGCCGGCGGAGAACACGACCAGGTCGACGTCGAGTTCGGTGCCGTTGCCCAGCTTGGCCAGCAGGCGCGAGCCGTCGGCCTCGATGGACGCGGTGGAGGTCCCGGTGTGGACGGTGACGCCCAGTGCCGTGATCATCCGGCGGAGCATCGAGCCGCCGCCTTCGTCGACCTGCAGGGGCATCAGCCGCGGCGCCATCTCGACGACGTGCGGCGACAGGCCCATGTCCCGCAGCGCCTTCGCGGCCTCCAGGCCGAGCAGGCCACCGCCGATGACGACGGCCGAGCGCCGGCCGCGGCCCGGCTTGTCGACGGCCGCGGCGCGGATCGCGTCGAGGTCCTCGATGGTCCGGTAGACGAAGCAGCCGTCCAGGTCGTGCCCGGGCACCGGCGGCACGAACGGCCGCGAGCCGGTGGCCAGCACCAGGGCGTCGTAGGAAACCGAAGCGCCGGACGCCGTGGTGACGGTCTTCGCGTCCCGGTCCACCGAGACGACCAGCTCACCGAGCCGGAGGTCGACGTGCGGGTCGTCCGCGTAGTCCGAGCCGGGCAGGGCCAGCGCAGCCGGGTCCCAGGTGTCCACATAGGACGTCAACGCCACCCGGTCGTACGCCGGGCGCAGCTCCTCGGCCAGGACGACGACGTGCCAGGCTCCCTGTGGGTCTTCCGCGCGCACCGCCTCCACGAGCCGGTGGGCGACCATGCCGTGTCCGGCGACGACCAAGGTGGGCATGTCAGACCTCCGCTCCCGCGAGCGCCAGACCGCGCTCAGTCGTGGGCTGTTCGGCGGGCTTCCGCAGGTAAACCGCCCAGGTGAGGGCGAAGCAGAGCCCGTAGAAGATCAGGAATCCGATGAAGGCGGGCACGCCGCTCTTGGTGTCGGCGAACGACTGCCGGAACGCCAGGTTGATGAACAGGCCGCCCTCGGCGCCGATCGCGCCGGCCAGGCCGATCAGCGCGCCGGACAGGCGCCGCGCCTTGAGCAGCTCGGCCGTTTCCTCGCCGCCGTTCGCGATGGCGACCTTCGCCTTGGCGCGGAAGATGGCCGGGATCATTTTGTACGTCGAGCCGTTGCCGATGCCGGTGAGCACGAACAGCACGATGAAGGCGATCGTGAACAGCGTCAGTGACTTCGACGTCGAGGCGAGGATCAGCACCACCGTGGCCAGCGCCATCCCGGTGAAGGTGGCGAAGGTGACCTTGCCGCCGCCGATGCGGTCGGCCAGCCAGCCGCCGGTGGGGCGGGAGAACGAGCCGAGCAGCGGGCCGAGGAACGTCACCGCCGCCGCCTGCAGCGGGGTGCGGCCGAACTGGTTCTGCAGCACCAGGCCGAAGGCGAAGCTGTAGCCGATGAACGAACCGAAGGTGCCGACGTAGAGGAACGACATCACCCAGGTGTGCGGGTCCTTGACGACCTCGCGCATCGCCTTGGTGTCGCCCTTCATGGTGGCAAGGTTGTCCATGAAGAAGTACGCGCAGACCGAGGCGACGACGATCAGCGGCAGGTAGATGAACAGCACCAGCCGCGGCATCGTCGCGCCCGCCGTGCCGATCACCAGGAGCCCGACCAGCTGGATCGCCGCGACGCCGAGGTTGCCGCCGCCGGCGTTGAGGCCCAGCGCCCAGCCCTTGTGCTTCTCGGGGTAGAAGGCGTTGATGTTGGTCATCGACGACGCGAAGTTGCCGCCGCCGACACCGCCGAGGGCGGCGACCAGCAGGAACGTGCCGAGCGACGTACCGGGGTGCAGGACGATCGCGGCCAGCGTGGTCGGGATCAGCAGCAGCACGGCCGACACGACCGTCCAGTTGCGGCCGCCGAACTTCGCCACGGCGAAGGTGTAGGGCAGCCGCATCAGCCCGCCGATCAGCGTCGGCGTCGAGACGAGGAGGAACTTGTCGGCGGCGGAGAAGCCGTAGTCCTTGCCCATGAACAGGACGATGACCGACCACAGGGTCCAGATCGAGAAGCCGATGTGCTCGGCGAAGACGGAGAACCAGAGGTTGCGGCGGGCGACCTTCTTGCCCGTGGACTCCCAGAACTGTTCGTTCTCGGGTTCCCAGTGTTCGATCCAGTGCTTTCCTTCGTGGGCCACGGCGTGCTCCTTAGTGCGGCGGTTCGTGGTGGTCATTGCGCGGCGAGCCAGTTCGCGATGCCGCCGACGGTGTCCGCGCACCCGCCGCATCCCGTGGTCGCTCGCGTGGCCCGCGCCAGTGCGGGAGTGTCGGTGGCCCCGGCCTTCCAGGCTTCGATCAGCCGGCCCTTGGTGACGTTGTTGCAGCGGCAGATCACCGCGGCCGCGGGCAGGTCGGCGGGGCTGGCCGCGGGGGTGCTGCCGCTGGGCAGCGCGCGGCCGAGCAGGACGGCGAGCCGGTCGTCCGGCAGCAGCGTCCCGCGGTCGTGGAACTGGGTGATGGTGGCGGCCGCGTCGGGCAGGCCGAGCAGGATCGCCCCGGTGACGCGGTTTTCGCGGACGACGAGCTTGCCGTACCGGCCGCCCGTCGGGTCGTTGAAGGTCAGCACCTCGGCGCCGCCGTCGGACGCTTCGAGCTGCGTTTCGCCCAGCGCGGCCAGGTCGATGCCGCGGGCTTTCAGCCGGGTCACGGCGGTCGTGCCGCGGTAGCGGGCGGCCGCGTTCGTGCCGGTCAGGACGTCGGCCAGGACCGACGCCTGTTCCCAAGCGGGCTGGATCAGCCCGGCCGGGGCGCCGGGGTGGCGGGCGCAGTCGCCGAGAGCGTGGATGCGGCCGTCGCTGGTCCGCAGGGTGTCGTCGACCAGGATCCCCATGTCGACGTCGAGGCCGGCTTCGACGGCCAGGCGCGTCTCGGCGCGGACGCCGGCGGCGACCACGACGAGGTCGGCCGGGACGAGGCTGCCGTCGTCGAGCTTGAGGCCGTCGCCCGGCAGGTAGCGGGCGGCGGTGGCGCCGAACTTGAACGTCACGCCCATGTCGGTGAGCTGCCGGGCCAGCACGTGGCCGGCGGCCGGGTCGAGCTGGCGCTCCATGACGTGGCCCAGCGGGTGCACGACGGTTACCTGGTTCCCGCGCCCGGCCAGGCCGCGGGCGGCTTCGAGGCCGAGCAGGCCGCCGCCGAGCACCGCGACCGGCGCGCCGAAGCGGGCGGCGTCGAGGATCTTGGCGCAGTCGTCGAGGCTGCGGAAGGCGACCACACCCGGCCCGGCTTCGAGACCTTCGACCGGCGGGATCCACGGGTTGGCGCCGGTGGCGAGCACCAGGGCGTCGTAGTCGACGGAGGAGCCGTCGGCCAGCTCGACGCAGCGCTTCTCGCGGTCGATGCGTTCGACGTCGACGCCGAGCCTCAGGTCGATGTTGTGCCGCTGCGCCCATTCGTCGTCGTGCAGGCGAACGCTCTCGGCACTCATCCCGCCCGCGACGACGGCGGACAGCAGCACCCGGTTGTAGGCCGCGTGCTTCTCGGCGCCGAGCACGGTCAGCCGCACCCGCTCGGCGATGGGGTCGCGACGGCGGATCTCGTCGGCGAGGCGGGCTCCGGCCATCCCATAACCGACGATGACGACTTCACGGGGGCTCATGCGACACCATCCACAGTAGACAGGGACACGGCACACACCTTGAACTCCGGCATCCGGGAGACCGGGTCGAGCGCCGGGTTGGTGAACAGGTTGGCGCGCTGCTCACCCGGGAAGTGGAACGGGAGGAAGACCAGGTCGGGCTTGAGCGACTGGACGAACCGCACCTTCGCGACGGTCTCGCCGCGTCGGGACCGGATCCTCGCGGGGTCGCCCTCTTCGAGGCCGGCGCGCTTGGCGGTGTCCGGGTGGACCTCGACGAAGACCTCCGGGACGACGTCGTTGAGCTCGCCGATCAGCCGCGTCTGCGCGCCCGACTGGTAGTGCTGCAGGACGCGACCGGTGGTGGCCTGCAGGGGAAACTCCTCGTCGGGCAACTCGGCCGGGCCGGTGTGCTCGACCGGCACGAACCGCGCGCGGCCGTCCGGGTGGGCGAAGGTGTCGAGGAACATCCGCGGCGTGCCCGGGTGGTCGTCTTCGGGGACCGGCCAGTGCAGGGCCTCGCCCGCGCGCAGCCGGTCGTAGCTGACGCCGGAGTAGTCGGCGATCCCGCCCTTGGACGCGATCCGCAGCTCCTCGAACACCGTCTCGGCGTCGGCCGGGAACCGGTCTTCCGGCTGTCCCAGGCGTCGCGCGAGCCCGTGGAGGACGTCGAGGTCGGACCGGACACCCGGTGGCGGCGTCAAGGCCTTGCGGCGCAGCAGGATCCGGCCTTCGAGGTTGGTGAGCGTGCCGTCCTCTTCGGCCCACTGGGTGACCGGCAGGACGACGTCGGCGAGCGCCGCGGTCTCCGACAGCACGAAGTCGGCGACGACCAGGAAGTCCAGTTCGGCCAGCCGATCCTGCACCCGCTGCGAGCGCGGAGCCGAGACGACCACGTTGCTGCCGAACACCATCAGCGCCTTCGGGCCGTTCTCCTGGCCGAGCGCTTCGAGCAGTTCGGTGGCCGAGCGGCCGGGGCCGGGCAGGCTTTCGGCGTCGACCCCCCACACGCCGGCGACGTACTCGCGCGCGGCCGGGTCGTCGAGCTTGCGGTAGCCGGGCAGCTGGTCGGCCTTCTGGCCGTGCTCGCGCCCGCCCTGGCCGTTGCCCTGGCCGGTGAGGCAGCCGTAACCGGAACCCTTGCGGCCGGGCAGGCCGAGGCTGAGCGCGAGGTTGATCCAGGCACCGACGGTCGCGGTGCCGGTGGCGTGCTGCTCGGTGCCGCGGGCGGTGAGGACGTAGGCGTTGCGGGCGGCGGCGAGCTTTTCGGCGGCGAGGCGCATGTCGGCGGCCGAGACACCGGTGACGCGCTCGGCGCGTTCCGGCCACCAGCTCGCGGCGATCCGCCACATCTCCGCGAACCCGCTGGTGCGGTCGTCCACATAGGACTGGTCGAGGTGCCCGCCTTCGACGACGGCGTGCAGGATGCCCAGCGCCAGCGCGAGATCGGTGCCGGGAGCGGGCGCGAGGTGCAGGCTGGCCAGCTCGGCGGTCGGGGTGCGCCGCGGGTCGACGACGATGAGGTCGGTGCCGCGCAGGTGCTGGGTGAACGGCGGCATCGTCTCGGCCGGGTTCGCCCCGGCGAGCAGCACGACGTCGGCGTTCTTGAGATCCGTGACGGGGAACGGCATCCCGCGGTCGGCCCCGAAGGCCTTGATCCCGGCGGCGGCGGCCGAGGACATGCAGAACCGGCCGTTGTAGTCGATCTGCGAGGTGCCGAGCGCGACGCGGGCGAACTTGCCGAGCAGGTAGGCCTTTTCGTTGGTCAGCCCGCCGCCGCCGAAGATCGCGACACCGTCCCGGCCGTGTTCGTCCTGGATCGCCTGGAGCTTGCGGGCGACGTGGTCGAGGGCGAAGTCCCAGCTGACCGGCTCGAGCGCGCCGTTGACGCGCAGCATCGGGGTGGTCAGCCGCTTCGGGCTCGTGAGGAGGCTGCCGGAGGTCCAGCCCTTCTGGCACAGGCCGCCGGCGTTGACCGGGAAGTCCCGCGGCGTCACACGGGCGCCGTCGAGGCTCATCCCGCACTGCAGCGCGCAGTACGGGCAGTGGGTGTCGACCTGCGGCATCGGGCACCTCCTCGGCGTTTCGGGCTTGCCCTGACGCTAAGGAGGCCTTGTTAACCGGATTCGACCGAATGTTTCAGGCAGTTGACATTGCGGCGGTGTTTCCGCCGCCCGCTCGGTGAGATCGGCGTCCACGGACCGGGAGTCAGGAGGTCAGCGACGCTTAGCCGGTGTGTCCCGCGATCTTGCGACCTCGGTCACAAGACCCCAGCCACGCGTGATGCCCCTCCGATCACGCGTGTCGCCCCTTCAATCACGCGTGTCGCCCCTCCGATCACGCGTGTCGTCCCTCAAAGGACGCCGGACACCTCACGTGCGGCCGCGCGCAAGCCGTCCAGGGAGGCCGGCGTCGACCTGGGGTTCAGTGCGTTGGACGCCAGCCGGAACAGCACCGCGCGCAGCAGCAGCTGCGGCCACTCCGGCAGGTGGGCCCAGCGTTCGAGCAGGTCCCGGCCCGCGCCGCCCCACGCCAGCGCATCCACCGCGACGATCGCCGCGCCGTACTCGCCCGGCCGGTAGTACGGCACGAAGTCGACCACACCCGGGACATCGTCGCCGTCGAACAACAACCCGGCCAGCAGCTCGCCGTGGGCCACCTGCGCCGGCAGGCGGATCGGGCGGCGGGCCCCGGCCAGGACCTCGAACCAGCGGCCACCCTTGGTCTCTTCCAGGGGGACCTCGAGTTCCTCCCAGGCGACCCGGTCGGCGACGGCGTCGATGTCGGTGCGCGCGTCGAGGAAGTCCGGCCGCGGGAGGCCGATGGTGGCCCGGTGCAGCTTCACCGCCGCCAGCACCGAGGCGTCGCCGCGGTGCTCGTGCGTGCCGGGGACGAAGCGCGACGCCGTCCAGCCGCCGACGATCCAGCGGCCGTCGGTGGAGCGGACCGGCTTGCCGACCCGCAGGCCCGGCTCGCGGACGTAATCGAGGGCGTGCGCGGTCCACAGCGTTCTGGCCTTGTCGGTGACCGGCTTGAACACGAGGTCGCCGCAGTGCCACGCCGTCGAATCCGGCAGCCGCTCACCGCCGTCGGCGGGGCCGCCGAAGGCCGCGCAGACGTGCGCCGGAGGACGTTCGAGGGGTGACCGCACGGGCGTGACGCTACCCGGCCGGGTGGTCCACGAATGAGAAGACGCGCTGCTCACACGCGGTTTCCCGGCCGGGCGAATGCCACTGTTAGTAGGTCGGCAGGCTCGGGTCGATCTGCTTGGCCCACGCGAGCACGCCACCACCGAGGTGCGTCGCGTCCTTGAAGCCGGCCGCGTGCAGCGCGGCGAGGGCCTCGGCGGACCGGGCTCCGGACTTGCAGTGCAGGACGATCGGCTTGTCCTGCGGCAGCTCCGACAGCGCCTCGCCCGAGAGGATCCGGTCCTTCGGGATCAGCGTCGCGCCCTTGATGTTGACGATCTCGTACTCGTGCGGCTCGCGGACGTCGATCAGCGCGAAGTTCTCGCCGCTGTCGAACTTGGCCTTCAGTTCCGCCGGGGTGATCGTGCTGCCGGACGCCGCCGACGCGGCCTCGTCCGAGACCACACCGCAGAACGCCTCGTAGTCGATCAGCTCGGTGATCTTCGGCGTGTCCGGGTCCTTGCGGATCTTGACCTCGCGGTACTTCATCTCCAGCGCGTCGTAGCTGATCAGGCGGCCGAGCAGCGGCTCGCCGATGCCGGTGATGAGCTTGATCGCCTCGGTCACCATGATCGAGCCGATGGACGCGCACAGCACGCCCAGCACGCCACCCTCGGCGCAGGAGGGAACCATGCCGGGGGGCGGCGGCTCCGGGTAGAGGTCGCGGTAGTTGAGGCCCTTGCCGTTCGGCGCGTCCTCCCAGAACACGCTGACCTGGCCTTCGAACCGGAAGATCGAGCCCCAGACGTACGGCTTGCCCAGCAGCACCGCGGCGTCGTTGACCAGGTAGCGCGTGGCGAAGTTGTCGGTGCCGTCGACGATCAGGTCGTACTGCTCGAAGATCTCGAGCGCGTTCGACGAGTCCAGCCGGTCGGTGTGCAGGTGCACCTTCACGAACGGGTTGACGTCGGCGATCGACTCCTGCGCGGACGCGGCCTTGAGCTTGCCGACGTCGGACTGGCCGTGGATGACCTGGCGCTGCAGGTTCGACTCGTCCACGACGTCGAAGTCGACGATGCCGAGCGTGCCGACCCCGGCGGCGGCCAGGTACAGCAGCGCGGGGCTGCCGAGGCCGCCGGCCCCGATCACCAGGACCTTGGCGTTCTTCAGCCGCTTCTGCCCGGTCACCCCGACGTCCGGGATGATCAGGTGACGGCTGTACCGGGCCACCTCTTCCTTGGTGAGCTCGGCAGCCGGCTCGACGAGCGGCGGCAGTGCTGACATGGGTCCTCCATCTCGCGCGCGTATCGCGTCCATCCCACTATGCACAACGCGCGCGGGCAAATATGCCTTCCCCAGTCCGGATGCTGGGATTACTGCGGGGTGGGGTTCGGCCACGAGTTGGTCTTGCAGATGCGGCCGTCCTTGGCCACCTTGCCCTTGTCGCCGCCGGGGATGTCGTTGAGCATCGCGACGTAGTCGTCGTTGACGCCGAAGGACTGCTGCATCATCACCGGCGCCGGCTGGTCGTTGCCGCCGCAGCCGACGTGCTGGTTGCCCAGGGCGTGCCCGACCTCGTGGTTGATGGCGTACTGCCGGTACCCGGTCATGTCGGCGCCGTAGGCCTTCGCGCCGCGCACCCAGCGGGCCAGGTTGATCAGCACGCGGCCGAGGCTCTTGCGGTAGCAGGAGGCTTCGAACTTGATCTGGAACCCGCAGGCGTCCGGCCGGTGGGTGGTCTCCGGCGTGGTGAGGCTCACCTTGAAGGACGGGTTGGGGAAGTTGCCGTCCACCCGCTGGAACGCGATCTTGCCGTCCCAGGTCCAGCCCTTCTTCGGGTCCGACAGCGTGCCCTGGACGGCCGCGGCGAAGGCGTCGTCCCCGGCGTAGCTCGACGGGTCGATCCCGTCCTCGACCTCGATGGTGTAGGTGTACAGCTTCCCGGTGCCGACCTTCGGGCCGCTGCCCGGGACGACGTGCCACTTGCCGGCGCCCGCCTGGGTGAACGGGCCGCCGTCGGGCAGCTCGGCGGTCGGGACCTTGAGGTCGACGGGGGTGGCGGGGTTCTCGGGGATGGCCTGCTCGCCGTTGCCGTCGATCGCGCCGCCGGAGGTGTCGCCGCCCGCCGACTCGATGCCGGACGCGGCGGCGCCGTCGCCCTGCTCGGCGATCGGCTGGGCCGGGCTGTTGGCCGTGTTGACGAGGACGAGCACGGTCAGCACGACGAGGATCGGCAGCGCGTAGACGCGCCAGCCGTACGTCTTCGTCAGCTTCGCGATGCCGGTCTTCGGCGTCTCGGGCTGCTTCTCCCGCGGGGCTTCGACGTGCGGCTTCCAGGAGGCGCTCAGCGGTTCGGCGCTGGTCCGCCGCCCGCCGGGGCGGTAGCGGTCCTCGTCGAGGCGCTGCGCCGACGCCTTCGCCGGGCGGTACTGGCCGGTGCGGGGGTGGTCCTCGGCGTCCGGCGTCCGGCGGGCCGAGGCGCGGTGGGGCGGCCGCCGATCCTCGCCTCGCGCATCCTGCTTCACCCGGTCCACCGCACCAGAGTGCCACAGCGCCACCGAACCGTTATCGGCGACTGGCGGATCATCGAGTGAACCCGCCGTCACCCGATCGGCCTACCAAGTGCCCGCTTCGACGTGCTCCCACATGCCCAGGACCGCCTTCGCGACGACGACCGGACGCTCCATCTGCGCCACGTGCCCGGTGCGCGGGAGCACCAGCAACCGGGCCCGCGGGATCGCCCGGGCGGTCCGCACCGCGCGCTTCACCGAGATGACGCGGTCCTCCCGGCCCCAGACCACCAGCGTCGGCGCCTTGACCCGCGGCGCGACCGACCACAGCGACGCCTTCCCCAGCGTCGACCACGCCCGGAAGATGGCGAACGTGCTGCGGGCCATCGCGGGCGCGGCCCAGGCGAACCCGGCACGGGCGCCGTGTTCCTCGGTCAGCTCGTCGAGCCGGCTCTCGGGGAACCGCGACGGGTCGGCGAAGCACAGCTTGATGACCTGGGCGGCGCGTTCCCGCGGTTCCAGCGCGGCCAGCTGGGCCCGCACGCGCGCGCCGACGAGCGGCAGGTACGCGAGCGCCATCCGCGGGTCCGACAGCCGCCGCGGGTCCAGCCGCAGGTCCGGCACCGCCGGCGAGATGAGCGTCAGCGTCTTCACCAGCTCCGGCCTCTGCGCCGCGACCAGCAGGGCGATCGCGCCGCCCATCGAGTTGCCGAACAGGTGCACCGGCCCGGTGTCCCCGATGTGCCGCGCGACGACGTCCGCGTGCGCCTGGAGCGTGAAGTCGAAGCCCTCTTCGGGCTCGGAGTAGCCGAACCCGGGCAGGTCGGGTGCCGTGCCGCCGGCGACCGGCGCGAGCAGCGCGGCCAGGTCCGTCCAGTTGGTCGACGAGCCGCCGAGGCCGTGGACGTACACCGCGGGCACGTCGTCCGGGCCGGGCGTGCGGCGGACGTGGAGCCGGGCCGTACCGACCTCTTCGAACGCCGCCGGCCAGGGCGGCGGGACCGGGTCGAGCGAGGGCAGGACCCGGTTCGAGAGCGGCACGTGGGTCAGTGGCGGCCGGGCCTGCACGGGGGTGTCCACGGGTCCAGAATGCCCGACCCTTGGCGCGGCACACGTACCGGCGAGTAATCTTCAGGGCGACTTCACGCGGTGGCGACCCCGCCCGTCGAAGAAGCGATGACGGGAGGACGAGCATGACGGAGATGACGCGGGTGCAGCAACGTGGGGTGCGGCTGCCCCGGACCGAGCGCCGGGCCCAGCTCCTCGCCGCGGCGCAGCGGGTCTTCGCCGAGAACGGCTACCACGCCGCCGCGATGGACGAGATCGCCGAGGTCGCGGGTGTCTCGAAGCCCGTGCTCTACCAGCACTTCCCCGGCAAGCTCGACCTCTACATCGCGCTGCTGGAGAGCCACGTCGACGAGCTGGTGAAGCGCGTGCAGACGGCACTGGACTCGACCACGGAGAACCGGCAGCGCGTCCCGGCGACGGTCGGCGCGTTCTTCGACTTCGTCAGCAACGACGCGGGCGCGTTCCGGATGGTGTTCGAGTCCGACCTGCGCGGCGAGCCGGCGGTCCAGGAAGCGGTCGACCGGGCGACGTCGGCCAGCGTGGACGCGATCACGGAGACGATCACGGCGGACGCGGGCCTCGACGAGGACAAGGCGCGCCTGCTGGCGGTCGGGCTGGTCGGGATGAGCCAGGTCAGCGCCCGCTTCTGGCTGGCCCACCACCAGTCGATGAGCCGCGAGGAAGCGGTGGCCCTGACGGCCAACCTGGCCTGGCGCGGCATCGGCGGCGGCTTCCCGCTCAAGGACTCCTGACCCCGAGGCGGCACTTTCACGTGAAAGTGCCGCCCCCTGGTGGTCACTTTCACGTGAAAGTGGCGGCCGTGCGGACCAGCGCGGAGATGCGGCGCGCGACCTCGATGGGGCGTTCCTGCGGGAGCATGTGCCCGGCTCCGGGGAACCGGATGAATTCCGCGTGCGGCAGTTCGTCCGCGATCACCTTCGCGTGCGGCAGCGGGCACAGCCGGTCGCGCTCCCCGGCCAGCACCACCGACGGGACGTCGCACAGCGCGCCGAGCCCGCCGACGCCGCGGTGGGCCGCGATGGCGTCCAGGAACAGGCCCGCGCTGGCCGGGTGCGCGCGCAGCAGCTGCTCGACGACGCTGTCCACCTGCTCGCGCCCCGGGCGCACCCCGAACACCAGCCGCCGGGCACCCGAGCGGACCAGGCCCGGCCGCAGCCGCAGCGTGTCGCTCCGGAGTCCGGCCAGCAGCTTCGCCACCCGCGGCTCGAAGCGCGTCACGCTCCGGCCGACCAGGCCCGGGAAGCCGAGGGTCAGCTTGTCCATGTCCCCCGACGACGTCGCGACGAAAGCCGCGCCCGCCAGCCGCTCGCCGACGAGACCCGGGTGCCGTTCGGCCAGCACCATCAGCGTCATGCCGCCCATCGAGTGGCCGGCCAGCACCAGCGGCCCCTCCGGGACGCGATCGGCGATCAGCTCGGCGAGGTCGTCGGCCAGCCGGGCGATCGTGGCACCGCCGGGCCGGGCGGGCGCCGACCGGCCGTGGCCGCGCAGGTCGTAGCGCAGCACGCGCAGGCCGGGGTCGAGGTGCGGCAGCACGAAGTCCCACGTCCGGTGGTCCTGCGTCCAGCCGTGGACGAGCACCAGCGTGACCGCGGAGTCGGCCGGCCCGGTCTGCGAGACGTGCAGCGCGGCGCCGTCGCTCGTCACGAACCGGTGCCCGGGCGAAAGGACGGCGGTCATCGGGCCGCCGGGAGCAGGAACGACTTGCGCCAGAAGTACTTCCCGGGCAGGCCCACCAGCCCGGATTCCTGGAGGAACGGCATGATCTTCTCCCCCGCCCACGCGATCGTCCCCTGCCAGTGCGGGTTGTTCAGCGCCGCCTCGACGCCGTCGCGCGGCCGGATGCCGACCGCCTTGTAGACGTCCGGGTTGATGAACGCCCGCGTCACGAAGTACGAGATGACCGCGATGATGAACTGCTGGTAGGCGATCTCGGCCTTCGACAGCTTCGCCATGCCGCGGGTGACCTCTTCGCGGGCGAAGGTGACGTGCCGGGCCTCTTCGAGGACGTGGATCCGGTTGACCATCCGGACCAGCGGCTGCACGCCTTCGTCGTTCATCTGCTCGCGCTGCAGCCGGTCGAGGACCTCCTCGGCGACCAGGATCGCGCCGTAGCGCGCCGGGCCGTAGGAGATCGTCGGCATCAGCTTCGCCAGGCGCCGCAGCCACGGCACCGGGCCGTAGGCGGGGCAGCCGATCCGCGAGGCCATCCGCGCGAACATCGTCGAGTGCCGGCATTCGTCGGCGATCTCGGTGAGCGCGAACTGGGCGTGCGCGGACGTCGGGTCCTGCTCGTAGACCTCCTTGAGCAGCATCTGCATCAGGAGGATCTCGAACCACAGGCCGGTGGTGGCGACGCTCGCGACCTCGTGTTTGCCCAGCTCGATGCGCTGCTCGGGGGTCAGCTTCTCCCAGAGCTCGGTGCCGTAGAGCGACGAACGCTCGTCGAGGATGAACCGCTTGCCCGCCACCAGGGGCGCGGTCCAGTCGATGTCGACGTCGGGGTCGTAGAACTTGTTCGCCGACGACTTCAGCAGGCGGTCCGCGGTCTTTTCGCGATCCGGTTCCTTCAGCGTCCGCGTCATCGCCGACACCCCTTCCGGGACATGTAACTTGAGGTAACAGTTACCTGTGCGTAGCATGACTCTCGTGATCGAACGTGTCAAGCGCTCCGGCAAGCAGGCCGGCAAGTCCTCCCGCGGCGACGAGGCGACGGGCGACGCCCGGCGCGACCGGTGGCGCAAGCACCGGATCGCCCGCCGCAAGGAGTTCGTCGAGGCCGCGCTGCGGGCGCTCGACACGCACGGCCCGGACCTCGGCATGGAGGACGTCGCCGCGGAAGCCGGCGTCACGAAACCGGTGCTCTACCGCCACTTCGACGACAAGGCCGACCTCTACGTGGCGCTCGGCCAGCGCGGCACGGAGATCCTGTTCGAGCGGCTGATCCCGGCGATCAACGCCGAACTGGCGCCGGTGCCGCGGATCCGGATGGCCCTCGACGCGTTCTTCACGGTCATCGAGGAGCACCCGAACCTCTACCGGCTGCTGGCGCACGGCCGGCCGGAGAAGCCGGTGTCGTCGGACGTCGTCGCCGAGGACAAGGAACTGATCGCGACGGCGCTGACGGCGCTGCTCGGCGACTACATGCGGATGTTCAACATGGATTCCGGCGCGGCCGAGCCGTGGGCGCACGGCATCGTCGGCATGGTCCAGAACACCGGCGAGTGGTGGCTGGACCGCCGCTCGATGAGCCGCGACGCGGTCGTGGAGTACCTGACCCAGATCATCTGGGCGGCGATCGACGGGCTGACCCGCCAGAACGGCGTGGTCATCGACCCGAACCTGCCCTTGGAAGCCAACAAGGTGGTCCAGCTGGGCCGCGCTTCGGAGCCGATGGAGGAAACGTCATGAGCGAGCACGACGAAGACGGCTACAGCGGCGAGGCGACCCTGCTGGTCGAGGGCGTGTCCCTGCCGGTGACGGTCGAGCTGCGCGGCTACTTCCAGCCGATCGACGGCTATTACCGCTGGTACGGCCGGGTGGCGGTGAACGAGCAGCTGACCGAACTGGCGGGCGGCAAGAAGAAGGCCGTGTCGATCCAGGCGGGCGCTTACTCGGCGACGGGCGAACTGTCGGACCCGGACCCGTGGGGCCGCTACCGCATCACGGGCACGAGCACGCCGCCGTTCCACGTCCCGACGACACTGGAAGAGCTGAACGCCTAGGGCAGGCGGGGTCCCGGCAGCTCCACGCCGGGCAGCAGGCCGTTGGCGATGTCCGTGGCCCGCCACTTCGGCACGCTCAGCCGGACGGCGGTGACGGGCGCGGCCAGGAAGGGCGCGGCCTCCGGCACCTTGGCGACGAGCAGCTCGCGCACCCGCGCGTCCTCGTCGCCGCCGACGATCTCGGCGGACGCCTGGGCCTGCAGGAACGGCTGCATCGGCGAGCCCGTCGAGACCACCACCGAGACCACCGGGTTCTCCCGGACGGCGGCCAGCGTCCGGCCGCGGTCCTCGAGCACGAGGTTGAGGGTGAACTCGCCGCTTTCGGCGAAGTACACCCCACCGACCCAAGGTCCGGCGCTGCCCGAAGTGGCGAGGAACAACGACTTGTGCGCGGACAGGGTGCTCCGCACGAGGTCCGCGACGGCGGCAGGCTCGAGAGTGGTCACCCGCCGAAAGCTAGGTGGCGCAAAAGCGACACTCCAAGCGAAACGCCACCATCCGGTGAACCCGGGCCGCACTCCCGGCCTCGCCCGCCAGAGCAGTGCCCGCCACCCGCCGCGGCGGGTGGCCGGTGGACGCGGAAAGGCCACCTCGAGGGACTCGAGGTGGCCTTTCCGCTTGGAGCCGTGGGTCAGTCGCCGACGCCGAAGCCGACCTTGCGGACGTCGGACGGGGCGATCTCGACGTACGCGATGCGGTCGGAGGGGACGATGTACTTGCGCCCCTTCTCGTCGTTGATGCGGAAGAGCCCGTCACCGGCCGTCAGGGCCTCGGCGACCAGCTTCTCCACCTCGTCGGGAGACTGGCCACTGGACACCACCAGCTCGCGCGGCGTGTCCTTGATGCCGATCTTGACCTCCACGTGGGACCTCCGCTGGAAATTCGTAAGGGATGTGCCGGCCAAGGCTAACCGAACCGGCTCGTTCCGGTGGCGCATGTCCGCGCCCGACCGCGTCGTCACTTCCGGGTACTCCATCGGGTTCAGCCCAGGCCGAGCGCCTGCATGCGCTTCGTGTGCCCCTGTTGCAACCGCCGGAACAGCCCGGCAATTCCGGAGAGGTCGCCGGAGCCGTTGACGATGAGCTCGGCCAGCCCGTCGCGCTCGGCGACGACGTACTGGGCCTGGGTCAGGGCCTCGCCGAGCAGGCGACGGCCCCAGAGGGCGAGCTTGTCGCGGGTCTTGGGGTCGGCCTCGATACCGGCCGCGACCTCGCGTTCGGCGAAGGCCGAGTGGCCGGTGTCGGCCAGCACGGTCAGCACCAGGTCCTTCGTCTCCGGGTCGAGCCAGCTGGCGATCTCGCGGTAGAGGTCGGCGGCCAGTCCGTCGCCGACGTAGGCCTTGACCAGCGACTCCAGCCACGACTTCGGCGGCGTCGACGCGTGCCAGGCGTCGACCTGGGCCACGAACGGGTCCATCGCGTCTTCGATCTTGACGCCGTGCGCGGCCAGGTGCTGGGCGAGCAGGCCGTAGTGACCGATCTCCGCGGCCGCCATCTGCGCCAGCGCGGCCCGCCCGGCCAGGGTCGGGGCGCTGCGCGCGTCTTCGGCCATCCGGTCGAAGGCGGACAGTTCGAGGTAGGCGATCACACCCAGAAGGTCGACTACGCCCTCGGAGATCTCTTTCGGCTCGGTCACGGGGGCAGGGTATCGCCGAAGCGCCCGGGCGTGCCGCGACGAGACCGATCACACTGGTTCCGGCGCGCCGGGTACTGTCGAAAAACGGCTGACCAGGTACACTGGCGTTCGAGATCAAGCTTCCGTACGCCATACCGGCGTCGGGAACAGGCAGGTCACGTGGCTTGCCGACGTACTGCAATGTGCGTGCACGCCTCTTCCGGCATTCCCGGGGCGGACCGGTTCCGCGCTTCAAGCCCAGCGCCAGGGACCAGGGTTACTCCCGGTCGAGTGTCGAGCGGACCCACGGCTGTGCGCGCTGGTCACGAGAGAGGCGATCACCCTGACCGCAGAAAATCCCACAACCGAACAGCCCCCCGCCGTCGCGCTGGAGCACAGCGAGACCGGCCCGGCCGCGCTCGACACCTCGCACCCGCTGCAGGCGGGCGTCGAGGTCGAGCCCGAGGCACCGACCTTCGCGTCCTTCGGCGTCAAGCCGGAGATCGTCAAGGCGCTCGGCGAGGCCGGCATCGAGCGGACGTTCGCCATCCAGGCGCTGACGCTCCCGCTGGCCATGGCCGGCGACGACCTCATCGGCCAGGCCCGCACCGGCATGGGCAAGACGCTGGGCTTCGGCGTCCCGCTGCTGCACCGCGTGCAGGTCCCCGGCGACGGCACCCCGCAGGTGCTGGTCGTGGTGCCGACCCGTGAGCTGTGCATCCAGGTCGCGAACGACCTCAAGGGCGCCGGCAAGCACCTCGGCATCCGCACCCTGGCCATCTACGGCGGCCGCCCGTACGAGCCGCAGATCGAGGCGCTCCGCAAGGGCATCGACGTCGTGATCGGCACCCCGGGCCGCCTGCTCGACCTGGCCGAGCAGCAGCACCTGGTGCTGGGCAAGGTCCGCGGCCTGGTGCTCGACGAGGCCGACGAGATGCTCGACCTGGGCTTCCTGCCCGACATCGAGCGCATCCTCCGGATGGTGCCGGACGAGCGGCAGACCATGCTGTTCTCGGCCACCATGCCCGGCCCGATCATCACGCTGGCCCGCACGTTCCTGAAGCAGCCGACGCACATCCGCGCCGAAGAGAACGACGCGAGCGCGATCCACGAGCGCACCACCCAGTTCGTCTACCGGGCGCACTCGATGGACAAGCCCGAGGTCATCGCCCGCGTCCTGCAGGCGAAGGACCGCGGCCTCACGATGATCTTCAGCCGCACCAAGCGCACCGCGCAGAAGGTGGCCGACGACCTGGTCGAGCGCGGCTTCGCGGCCGCCGCCGTGCACGGTGACCTGGGCCAGGGCGCCCGCGAGCAGGCGCTGCGCGCGTTCCGCTCCGGCAAGGTCGACGTGCTGGTCGCCACCGACGTGGCCGCCCGCGGCATCGACATCGACGACGTCACGCACGTCATCAACTACCAGTGCCCGGACGACGAGAAGACCTACGTCCACCGCATCGGCCGCACCGGCCGCGCGGGCCGGACCGGCGTCGCCGTCACCCTGGTCGACTGGGACGAAGAGCCGCGCTGGAAGCTGATCTCGGACACCCTCGGCCTCGACAAGCCGGAGCCGGTCGAGACGTACTCGTCGTCGAAGCACCTGTTCGAGGACCTCGGCATCCCGGAGGGCACCACCGGGCGGCTGCCGCTGGCCGACCGCACTCGCGCGGGCCTGGCCGCCGAAGAGGAAGAAGACCTCGGCGGCAAGAAGCGCGGCCGTGGCCGTGGCCGCGCCGGCGAGCCGGCCGCGGAAGAAGAAGCGCCGCGCAAGCGTGCCCGGGCCCCGCGCAAGCGGACCCGCGGTGGCTCGCGGGCGGCCGAGGCGATCGAGGCCGCGGACAAGGCCGCCGAGACGTCTTCCTCCGAGGAAGCCCCGGCTGCCGCGGAGGGCCGCTCCCGGACCCGCCGCCGCACCCGCAGCGGCAACGCCCCGGAGGCGACCGGCCCGGCCGTCGAAAAGGAGGCCGGCGACAACGCCGAGCGTCCGGCTCGGCGGCGCCGCCGTCGCCGGCCGGCCGCCACGTCTGATACACCTGCGTCGGCAGACTGAGGCATCTCCATCGGGGGTTCGGGTACGTGAGCGACGGCGAGAAGGCGGCTGAAGAGACGCCTGCGTACGGGTCCGAGGACGTACTCGAGGACACTCCCGGGAGCACTCCGCCCGCCCCGCGGGTCAAGGCGCGTCGTTCGCCGTGGAACCGCGGGCGGGATCGGGCGATCGCCGCGCTGATCGCGGTGGGCGTGGTCGCCGTCGCGCTGGTCGTCGGCGCGACGAGCGACAGCGCGGCCACCGACCGGACCACGGCGGCGGCGCCCCCGGCGCTGCCCCCGGCCCCGGAGAAGGTGCCGGGGTCGCTGGCGGAGATCTGGAGCGCCCCCAGCGGCGCGACGCCGGCCCCGGTGGTGGCCGGCGACTCGGTGGCCACCGCGGACGGCAGCGAGGTCGCCGCCCGCGACCCGCTGACCGGGCAGGTCCGCTGGCACTACACGCGCGACCTGCCGTTGTGCACGCTCGACCAGGCGTGGGGCCGGCTGAACGCCGTCTACCACAAGACCCGCAACTGCAGCGAGGTCACGCAGCTGGACCCGGGCACGGGCCGGATCACGGCCCAGCGCAACGGCAACGCGGAGCTCGGCACCGAGCTGGTCGACGACGGCTCGCACGTCACCGCGACCGGCAAGAAGCTCCTCACCACCTGGCGCGACGACCTGGTGCAGAGCGCCGAGTACGGCCAGGTCCCGGCGCTGGTCAACGCGGGCAAGCAGCCCCGCACGGGCTGCACGTACGGAACGGTCGCGGCGGCCTCGGGCAAGGTCGGCGTGATCGAGCGCTGCCCGGGCGACCCGGCCGACCGCCTGACGGTGTACAAGGCGGCGCCGGAGAAGGACGACGAGCCGCAGGTCAGCTTCAGTTCGGTGCTGGCGGGCAAGCGGGCCCGCGTGATCGCGATGTCGGGCGACCTGACGGCGGTGATCCTCCCGGACCAGAAGCTCCTGGTCGTCTTCAACGGCGACGGAACCCAGCGCGCGGCGTACCCGCTGGACGTCCCGGCGGGCGACCTGGCGACCGACCCCCCGGCCGGAGTCGAGGCGACCACCCAGACGGCGGTGAACGTGTACTGGTTCAGCGGCTCGAAGCTGCTGGCCCTGTCCCGCGACGACCTGTCCCCGCGCTGGACGTTGAGCAGCGCGGCGGGCCCGGGAGTGACGTTCGCCCAGCAGCTGGTCGTCCCGATCAAGGGCGGCTTGGCGGTGCTGAACGAGAACGACGGATCCACGATCCGCACGGTCGGGGTCGAGCGCCGGGGCTACACGGGAGTGGTCAGGCTGGCCGCGGCCGGCCCGGTGCTGCTGGAACAGCGCGGCCCGACCCTCACGGCCCTGAAGTAGCGCGGCGCCGAAGGGGCGGTCGGTCGATTCGGGCGGGGATCAGCTGAGCCAGAAGATGGTCGCCGCGGAGACGGCGAACAGCACAACGGCCACCCCACCCCCGACGGCGGGCAGCCCGCGACGCCGGTCGGCCACCCGCTGCGCACCCAAGGCGAGCACAGCGGCCAGGGGGTGCCCGATCAGGGAAGCGGCACCGGGCCCGGGAGCCCCGGTGAAGAGGCAGATGCCCCCGACGGCGAGTACGCCGAGTGCGAGAACAGCCAGGCCGGCGGCCAGGGAGCCAGTGAGCCCCCGCCACCAGCGACCACGGTCTGCGGTGGGCGCGGGCTTGGTGGGTTCGGTGGACTGGTCGGCCTCGGATTCGGCGAGGGCCTCGGAGGGCTCGATCCGCTCGGGCGAGACTCGCTCTTGCTCCACGGTCGGCGCCTCGGCCGCCTCCCGCGCCATCGGCACCTCGTCGTCAGCCCGGCCCGAAACCTGCGGCCGCGCTGCGTTCTTCTGCCGCGCCTCCTGCTCCCCCGCCGGCAGCGGGACGGTTGCCAGTTCGTCGGTGTCCGGTGAAGCCACATTCCCTCCGTTCAGGGCGCGAGCAGGTCCCACGGCTGCGCTGCCGGGGCCGCCTGCCGGCCCGCCGCGCAGCTCGGCCTGAAGTCGCACCAGGCGCAGCGCCGGTCCGGGCGGGGTGGGAACAGCACGTCCCCGTCGCCGCCCGCGTCCAGGGTATCCGTGGCGAGGCGGAGATCTCCGGCAGTCTCTTCCGCGCGTTGCAGGTGCCGCCGCAGGCTCTCCGGGGTGTGCTCCGCCGCCGCGATCGTGCCCGTCGGGACGTGGTGCAGTTCCACCGTCGTGCACGGCATGCGCAGCGTCCGGGCCGCCGCCACCGCGTACAGCGCGAGCGCTTGCGAGGCCCGGGCTTCGTACTCGTCCGGCGGACGGCGTCCCGTCTTGTAGTCCACGATGACCAGCGAGCCGTCGCGCGCGTCGATCCGGTCCGCGCGGCCCTCGATGATCATCGACGGCCGCTCCCCCGGCGTGCCGCTGACCGGCGCCGACACCCACCGCTCGAGCCCGACCGGGTCGTGCGTGACGTCGTTGTCCTCGACGTACTCCGCCACCCACCCCTTGGCCCGCGCCCGGTACCGCGCCGCCTGCTCCTCGCTCTCGAAGCCCGCGTCCTTCCAGAACTCGGCCACCAGCGCCACCGCCCGCTGCGGCACCCGCTTGAGCACCGGCAGGTCGAACAGCGCCCGCAGCGCGTTGTGCACCACCGCGCCCAGCGTGCTGTGCGCCCACGGCCCGGTGCGCTGCGGTGTCGGCCGCTCGAGGTACGCGAGGCGGTACCGGCGCGGACAGTCGTCGAAGGTCGCCAGCCGTGCCGGCGAGACCTTCGTGAGCCGCACCGGTTGCGCGACGCCGAAGTCGAAGCCCATCTGGTCCTTCACGCCGCCCACGCTACGCACCACCACCGACACTTTTTGCGGGGGTTCGGGTGGCGGAGCCCCCGACCTGGGGCGCAGCCCCAGATGTCACAGCCACTTTCCGCGCGGGGCGAGCCCGCGGGGGCGAGCCCGCCCCGCGCGGAAAGCCCGGTCAGCTCACGACGAGCACCGTGTGCGTGCCGCCGGAAACAGTCAGCGGACCCGCCGCGCGCAGCGGACGCCCGTCCAGCAGCACCAAATGCCCCGAAGGCACCACCAGCGACCCGGACGTCCCCCGCGGCGCGCTCACCGTCAGCGTGAACACCGAACCCTGCTGAGACCACGAAGCCGACAACGCGCCCTTCGGCGTCGGCACCGCTCCGCGAGCCCACGAAACCGAACCCGGGTGCGGCGAAACCGTCCAGGTCGCGAAGCCCGGCGACGTCGGTAAGACGCCCAGCAGCTCGTTCGTCAGCGCCGGGACGACCCCGGTCGACCAGCCGTGCGCGGCCGAGGTGTAGCCCTGCTCGTAGTGCGAGCCGCCCTCGCCGATGCCCTCCCACGCCGTGATGCCCGGGTCGTGCGTGGCCATCCAGCCGTACATGCGCTTGATCTGGTCGATCGCCGAGTCCGGCTGGCCGCTGCGGAACCGCGCCTGCAGCTCGGGGAACGACGTGAACGCGTACACGCGCTTCGTGCCGTCACCCACCAGAGTGTCGTTGTCCATGAACGGGTTCCCGTACGGCAACGCGCCCGCCGCCAGCCGCGCCAACGCCGAAGCGGCCTGGGCGGGCGACGCGATACCGGCCAGAACAGCGTGACTGTTGCCGTCCTGCCCGTGCCGCGCCGCGCCCGTCGCCGAGTCGAGATAAGCGCCGGCCGCCGGATCCCACAGATGAGCGTTCACCGCCGCGGACACCGCCGAAGCCCGCGACAGCCATCGATCCGCGTCGGCCGGATGCCCCGTCGCGCGCGCCAGACCGGCAGCGCCCTGAAGCGCCCGGACGTACAACGCGTTGTAGTACGTCACTTCGCCCGTACGCGGCAGGAACGCGTAGTCCCCGTAGCCGCCTGTCCCGTTGAGGCCCTTCGCGAGCAACCCGCGCGAATCGGTCACCGACGGATACCAGCTGTCGAGCGTCTTCACGAGGTGCGGATAGTACGAAGCCGCGTACGCGGTGTCGCCGCTGTACAGGACGTAGTCCCAGCTCGACGTCACCCACCAGAGCGGATAGTCGAACAGCGGCAGCGTGTAGCCGTTGATCGACGCGGGCGGGATCCAGCCGTCCGCGCGCTGGTGGTCCGCCAGGTCGGCGAGGACGTTCTTCGCCGCCGTGCCGTCCTGGTGCGTCAGGTACTGCGTCAGACCGGAGACGGCGACGTCGCCGACGTACGGGTCCCGGTCGCGCTTCGCACCATCGTGCAGCACCAGTTTCCCGTCCAGCGACGGCGAGAACGCGCCCCTCGGGTCCACATCGGACTCGCGGAAGGTGTCCATGCCCAGCTCGTTCGTGTACGACGCCGCGTACCAGTACTTGTTGAGGTCTTCGTCGGACGACTCGAACCAGCCGCGGTAGGTCGACGGCGTGCCGAGGAACGGCGTGAAGCCGAGCGAGACGCCGCTGATGCGCACCTCACCGGACGGCTGGGCCAGCGGCGCGTCCGACGCCAGCGCGTCGAGGCTGATCCGCAGGTACCGGAAGCCGTGCAGGCCGTCCGCGCACACCTGGGTCCCCGAAGCGCAGCTCTTCGTGTCGCGCCACACCGTCGGCGTCGCGGGCACGGCGTACTGGTCGGTGCCGGGCCCGCCGGAGAAGTCCGAGCGGGTGAAGTCGGAGCGTTCGCCCAGGTACTGCAGCGTCTCCGAGAACGCCAGGCGGACGCCCGGCAGGTTCGCCGAGGCGCCCGCGAACGCGATCTCCGGGTACCCGGCGACGACCTTGCCGAAGTCGACGACCGCGGACGGCACCGGCGGGTCGGCGACCACACCGGGCCACACCTCCGCGACGCGGCTGAACTCGCCGGACGGGGTGCTCTGGTCCTTCGTCACGGTGATCCGGACCTGCGCGGTCGTCACCGGCCGGTCGAAGGTCACCGCGCGCTGCACGGCCGTGTTCCCCGTCACGGAGGCCGCGACCCGCCACGCGCCCGCGTCCAGCACCTCGACGGTGAGGTCCTGCGGCACCCCGTCCACATTGGACAAGACGGTGACGCCGGGCATTGCGACCGGCGCCCCGGCGGTGATCGTCAGGACGTCGGGGTACGCGCCGATCGTGTCGTCGTTCCAGAACGTCTCGGGGTTGCCGTCGACGGCGTTGCCGGGCTCGTAGGTCCGGGGCTGCCCGTTCCCGCCGCTGTTCGGCGCGTGGAACGACGACGCGGCCGCGGTGGTCCCCGCGGGCCACGCGGGCTTCGGCGGCGGCGCCTGCCGCTTGAACGTCGCCACCCCGCGCCCCAGCAGGCCGTTCGGGTTGGTGACGTCACCGGTGGTGGACAGCACCCGCACCGGCCGGACGTCCCGGCTCGCCGGCGCGACGACGTACTTCTGCCAGCCGGGCGCGGCGTCGGCGGGCGCGGCGACCACACCGCTCGCCACCAGCACCGTGACCGGCAGGACTGCTCTGAGCCACTTCATCGAGGCCTCCGCAGGGCATTGAATCGTTTCAAATGCTGAGCTGAGATTCAGGCTGCGGGAGCGGTGCCAACGATGTCAACGCACCGGGCGCATCCTGTCCGGCAGGACAACCCGGGTGGCGGCGTCAGCCGGCGCCGGAGATGAACCCGCGGACGGAGTTCGCGACGAGCTCGACGGCGATGGCCGCGAGCAGCAGGCCGGCCACCTTGGCCAGCAGCGTGATGCCGCTTTCCTTGATCAGCCGGATGACGAGGCCGGAGTAGCGCATGCACAGGTAGATGACGAGGTGGGTCGTGACGATCGCCAGCGCCAGGGCGATGTACGCGCCGATGTGCCCGTCGGCCTGCCGGACGAACACGATGGTCGCGGCGATCGCGCCGGGCCCGGCCAGCAGCGGCGTGCCGAGCGGCACGAGCGCGACGTTGACGTCTTCGGCCGCCGCTTCGGGCTCGTGGCCGTTGCTGGTGAGCAGCTGCAGCGCGATCAGCAGGAGCAGCAGGCCGCCCGCGCCCTGCAGCGCGGGGATGCCGATGCCGAGGTAGGCCAGTATCGCCTGGCCCGCGACCGCGAACAGGCTGATGACCAGCAGTGACACCAGGACGGCCTGCCGCGCGGCGCGCGCCCGGGTCGCCATCGGCTTGCGGCCGACGAGGCTGAGGAACACCGGCACGGTGCCGGGCGGGTCCATGATGACGATCAGGGTGATCGTCGCGCTCATGAAGAGCTTCGCGTCGAAGACGTCGGCGAACGTCATGTCAGCCCTTCACGACTTCGAACCCCGTGGCGCGCGAAGTGAGTTCCTCGAACTGCCCGGGGTCGGTGGTGCACTCGCCGAGTTTGATCGTCTTGTTCGTGCCGTGGTAGTCGCTGGATCCGGTGACGAGCAGGCCGAGCTCGCCGGCCAGCTCGCGGGTGCGGGCCCGCGTCGGCGCGTCGTGGTTCGGGTGGTCGGCCTCGACGCCGGTGAGCCCGCGCGCGGCCAGCCCGGCGAGGGTGTCCTCGCTGATCGTGGCGCCGCGGCTGAAGGCGAAGGGGTGCGCGATGACCGTGACGCCGCCGGCCGCGGCGATCATGTCGATGGCTTCCTCGACCGGCGTGTCGCGCCGGGCCACGTAGTAGCCGCGGCGGGGGCTGAGGTAGTCGGCGAAGGCCTCGTCGACGGACTTGACCAGCCCGGCGCGGACGAGCGCCTGGGCCAGGTGCGGCCGTCCGGGCGGGGAGTCCTCGGGGAGCAGGCCGAAGATCTCGTCGGCGTCGATCGGCAGGCCGTCGGCGGCCATCCGCTCGGCCATCCGGCGCAGCCGGGTGCGGCGCTCGAGCCGGAGCCGGGTCTGCTCGGTGACGATGGGCTCGGACGTCGGGTCGAAGAGGTAGGCGAGCAGGTGGACGCTGATCTGCCGGCCCGTCTCGGGGTCGGTCGACACCGTGGAGAGCTCGGCGCCGGGGACGAGCGTCAGGCCGGGTGACACCGCTTCGGAGGCGGGCGCCCAGCCCGCGGTGGTGTCGTGGTCGGTGATCGCGACGACGTCGAGCCCGGCTTTCGCGGCCGCGGCGACGAGCCCGGCCGGCGTGTCGGTGCCGTCGGAAGCGGTGGAGTGGGCGTGCAGGTCGATGCGCATCGTGTCCATTCTCGACGATGCGCTGGGTCACACGCGAAGCGGGACTCTCAGCCGACGGGCTTCTTGCCCCGGGCGGCCCGCTGGGCCTTGATCATCGAGAAGCGCTCGGCCTGCTTCTGCTTGTCGCCGAAGACGAGCTCCGAGATCGTGTCGTAGAACTCTTCGGGCCGCGGCAGGAAGTCGATCTTGTTGAGCGCCTGGATCTGACCGGCGGACTCGACCACCATCGTGCCGTAGCCCATCATGCGGCCGGTCGCCGTGCGGACGTAACTGAGGTCGGTGACCTTGCTGATCGGCATCATCAGCACCTTGGTGGTGAACACCCCGGTGGTCATGACGAACCGCTTGTCGGTGACCACCAGGCGCTCGACCCACCACTCCATCACCACGTAGGCGAACCGCAGGACGACGAGCAGCGCGACGTACCAGAGGATGTTCTGGCCGATGTACAGCGCAGGTGGCAGCAGGTAGGACACCAGCACGCAGACGGCCAGCAGCGCGGCCGCCTCGAAGGTGTCCCAGAGCAGCACCGCCCAGTGGCGGCGGATCCGGATGACCCGCCGCTCGGTGTCGAGGAGGTACTCGTCGGGGTCGCGTGGCGCGAACATGGTTCGAGGGTAACCCTCGATCAGCCCTTGAACACGCTGCTGACGAAGGTGATCACCGATTCAGCCGAGCTGCGGAGGAAGTCGATGATGTTGCCGACGAGGCCGGCGGCCTGCCCAGGCTGGGCGATGACGAAGAACAGCACCAGTGCGATACCGGCGAGGCCCGCAATCTTCTTCACGTTCACCGCGATCAAATCCCGTCTCTTACGGTGACACCGGACAACAGCAGAGAACCTGACGTTTTACGTTGTACCGCACTGAACAGGCGCAGGGGAGGGAAGTCCCGCGCTTGGGTCAGCACGCGGTCCGAAGTGTACCGTACGGCTACTCTCCGTGTACAGGACATCCGTTTTCACTTCGGTTACGTCTACCCTTCGGGACATGGAGCGGCTCACCAGCACCACAGTCCGCTGTGTCGGCGGCATCGCGTTCGATCCACAGGGCCGTTTGCTGCTCATCCGGCGCGCGAACGACCCCGGTTCGGGGCAGTGGTCGCTGCCGGGTGGCCGAGTCGAACCGGGCGAAACGGACAAAGAGGCCGTGATCCGGGAGCTCGCCGAGGAAACGGGCCTCGACGTGATTCCGGGCACACTGATCGGTTCGGTGCGGCGAGGGCCGTACGAGATCTTCGACTACGCCTGCGAGGTGGAGGGCGGGATCCTCACGGCAGGTGATGATGCGTCGGATGTGCGTTGGTCCGATGCGGCAGACCTTGCCCGGTTGGAGGCCGCTGGAGAGCTGGTGGATCTGCTTTTCGTGACGCTGCGTGAGTGGGGGGCTTTGCCGCGGGCGTGAGGGTCGTCGGAAGCTCCCCGGCGGTCCCCAAGGGCGGCGGGAACTCCCTGCCCGTCCTCAGAGCCGCCGGACGCTCCCGCCCGCCCCTGAGGGCCGCCGGAGGCTCTCCCGCCCGTCCCAGAGGGCGGCGGGAAGCTTCCCCGCGCGTCCCTATCGGGTTGTGAAGCCGCGGCGGTGGCGGGCGCTGAATCGCGGTGTCGGTGGTGGGTGCGGTCGCGGAGCATGGCGTGGAGGACGTCGCAGGGGCGGCGGGCCAGGCAGATGAGGGCGGCGTAGTGCTTCTTGCCTCGGCTCTTGGTAGGCCCTGCCGGTTGGGTCGCCGAGGGCCGCCTGAGGCTCTCTCGGCCGTCCCTGAGGCCGCCGGACGCTTCCTCGCCGGGCCCTCAGGACCGCCGGAAACCCCGCCCGTCCCTGGGGGGCGTCCCCGAGTCCAGTCTATCGGCGCCCACCGACGAACCCGGCCCCGCGCAGCGGGTTGTCCACAGCCCGGCCCGGCTGTGGACAACCCCGGCGACTACAGCGGCAACCAGGTCATCCGCTGCCCGTGCGGCGCGGTCCGGGCCAGGGCGTGCGCCTCCGGCTTGCCGTCCTCCCACCGCACGACGCCCAGGGTGGCTAGCCCGTCCGCGCCCGAGAGGTCGTCGCGGCCCGGCAGGACCGCCTCGAGCCCGGCCCCGTAGAACTCCTCCGAAACCCACCACACCGGCCGTGACGAGGCCAGCTCGGCCAACGCCGCGATGAACTCGGCCCGCCGCGAAGCCGTGAAATAGGCGAGGACGTGGCTGGTCAGCACGACCAGGGGGCCCTCCAGCGACGCCGCCGCCGACGCCAGGTCGTCGACGCCGTCCCCGGTGATCAGGCGCGGGCGGTGGCGGGCCTGCTCGGCCGCCGCCGTGCGCAGGAGCCTGATGCGGTCCGGCTGGTCCGCCCAGACGCACGCCTCCAGCCAGGCCAGCTCGTCCTCGTCCGACAGGTCCACCGGGGCCCGGTCCAGGCCCGCCCGGTCGAGCAGCGCGAGCTTCTTCGGCAGCTTCGGCACCACCGCGCCCGGGGCCAGGTCCAGCGCGCAGTGCAGCCCGACCGCCGCCTTCGCCGGGCCCGCCGTCAGCTGGTCGCCGCCGTCGCACTGGTAGCGGTAGCCGAAGCGGTCCAGGCCCAGCAGGAGCCCCGCGCTGCAGCCGACCTCGAGCAGCGAGACCTTCCCGCCCGCTTCCCGGGCCGCCCGCGCCACGCCGGGGTACAGCAACGCCGCCCGGCGGACCTCGTTCGTCTGCGTGTACCGCGAGGCGATCAGAGCACGCGCCTTCGAAGCCCGCTCCAGCAGGAACGACCGGAACAGCGGCCACGTGTCCGAGTCGACGCCGTCGAAGCCGCCCAGCGACGGGTAGTACCTCGAGAGCGGGTGGATCGGATCGGCCTGCACGAGCCGGTGCGCCACCGCCATCAGCAGCGTGCCGCGCACCTCGCCGTCCCGGGCCACCGACAGCAGGCCCGCGACGTCGTCGTCCTCGGCGGCCCGCAGCGCGAGGTGCTCGTACAGCGGCGAGACCCCGCGCGCCTCGGCTTCCGCGAACGTGCGGAGTATTTCCTTGATCCCGTCCAGGTCCATCAGAGCCTCATTCGTGCGGCACCGGCCGGCCCGGCTGCTCCCCGCCCCGAGTCTCCCCGTACGACCGCTTCGGCACCATCACCTTCCGCCGGAAAGTGCACACGATCAGGCCGTCCTGCTTGTAGCCACGGGTCTCGACGTACACCACGCCGCGGTCGTCCTTGGACTTCGACGGCGTCTTGTCGAGCACCTCGGTCTCGCCGTAGATCGTGTCGCCGTGGAACGTCGGCTTGACGTGCTTGAGGGACTCGACCTCGAGGTTCGCGATCGCCTTGCCGGAGACGTCGGGCACCGACATCCCGAGCAGCAGCGAGTAGACGTAGTTCCCGACCACGACGTTCTTGCCGAAGTCGGTGGTCTCCTCGGCGTAGTGCGCGTCCAGGTGCAGCGGGTGGTGGTTCATGGTGAGCAGGCAGAACATGTGGTCGTCGTATTCCGTGACCGTTTTGCCCGGCCAGTGCTTGTAGACCGCACCGACTTCGAACTCCTCGTAGTACCGACCGAACTGCACTCGTCATCTCCCGTCGCGTAACACCGCGTGAGGCTGGTACGACACGCATCCGTAGTGAGGAGTACCCTCAACCATCGGTGTTCGCGCGTCAACGCGAGCCCTGCCACTGTCGTCCCCGGCCCGGAGGAGGTGAGGAACTCGATGAGTAGTGGCGATAGTCCGCTCCCTAGTAGTCCCAGCGTTCCCACCTCCCGGGTCGTCTCCAGGTAGGCCTTCTCTTCCCGGGAACGCTGGTGTGTCGCCGGGCGGACGCGTTTTCCGCCCCTGGTCAGTCGTCTCGCACGACCACGCACGACACCAGGAGATCCCATGCCTGCCATTCCCTCGCTCGGCGGCCTTCGCGGCCGCGGCAACAAGGGCACCGTTCCCGTGCGCCCGGTTCCGGTGCCGCTGTCCGCGTACGTCGTCGACTGCGCGGTCTACGTCGCCGGTGAGCGCCTGCCCGGCCGCTGGACCCACTCCGAGGCGATCAAGGAGGTCCGGAAGCGGCACGAGGGCTTCGTCTGGATCGGGCTGCACGAGCCGGACGCCCAGCAGATCCAGGGCGTCGCGGACACGTTCGGGCTGCACGAGCTGGCGGTCGAGGACGCGCTCGAAGCGCACCAGCGGCCGAAGCTGGAGCGCTACGACGACACGCTCTTCCTCGTGGTGAAGACCGTCCGGTACGTCGAACACGAGTCCCCCACCACGGCGAATGAGATCGTCGAGACCGGCGAGCTCATGGTGTTCCTCGGCCGCGACTTCGTCATCACCGTGCGGCACGGGAACCACTCGGGGCTGGCGCGGCTGCGCCGCGAGCTGGACGAGGACCCGGAGCGGTTGCAGCTGGGCCCGTCCGCGGTCGTGCACGCGATCGCCGACCACGTCGTCGACCACTACCTCGACGTCACGGGCCGGATCGAGAACGACATCGACGTCATGGAGGCGCAGGTCTTCGCGCCCCGCTCGCAGGTCAGCGCCGAGCAGATCTACCTGATGAAGCGGGAGGTCCTCGAGCTGCGCCGGGCGGTGATGCCGCTGGCGACGCCGATCCAGCGCCTGGCCGAGGGCTACACGCGGCTGGTGCCGGACGACGTCCGCTCGTACTTCCGCGACGTCGCCGACCACCTCACGACGGTGTCCGAACGGGTCGCGGCGTTCGACGAACTGCTGTCCACCCTGGTCGACGCGACCGTCGCGAAGATTTCCCTGCAGCAGAACACCGATATGCGCAAGATCACGTCGTGGGCGGCGATCATCACCGTGCCGACGATGATCGCGGGCATCTACGGGATGAACTTCGACTACCTGCCCGAGCTGCACTGGAAGTTCGGGTACCCGCTGGTGATCACGGTCATCCTGGCGATCTGCCTGTTGCTGTACCGAATATTCCGGAAGAACGGCTGGCTCTAGGTCCCCCTTTCTTCCCCCACCGTATTCGGAGAGTTCGTGATGCCTCGCATGCTGTCCAACTTGAAGTTCTGGGCGCTCGCGCTCAGCGTGCTCTGGATCGTCGTCATCACTTTCGTCATCGTCGCGGACCCCGGGTTCGCGCACGGGATGAAATAACGGCGGAGCGTCCTATCCTGGGCGCATGCCGAAAGCGCTGGTCGTCTCCGACGAGGTCGACGAGCGGTTGTGGACCGACGCGGTCCGCACCGTCTCCGTCGACCTGGTCATCGGCGCGGGCGACCTGCCCTACGACTACCTGGCCTTCCTGGCCAGCGCGCTCGACGTGCCGTGCGTGTTCGTCCCGGGCAACCACGACCCGGACCTGAGCGGCTACACGCGCTACGGCGGGCTGTCCATGAAGGACGGTTTCCCTGCCGCCTGGCCCGGCCCGGCGGGCGGCATCAACGCCGACGCGCAGCTCGTCGACGTCGCCGGCCTGCGGTTCGCCGGGCTCGGCGGCTCGATCCGCTACAACGACGGCCCGAACCAGTGGACACAGCGCCAGCAGGCCCGGCGGGCCCGCGGGCTGGTCCGGCGCGCCCGGCTGCGGCGGTGGCGCGACGGGCGCGACGTCGACGTGCTGCTGACGCACTCGCCGCCGCTGGACCTCGGTGACCGCGCGGACCCGCCGCACCGCGGGTTCGCGTGCCTGCACCGGACGATCGAGGTGCTGCGTCCGAAGTGGCTGCTGCACGGGCACATCCACCCCCACGGCGAGCCGGTGCCGGACCGGGTGGTCGGCACGACCCGGATCCGCAACGTGGTGGGCCACCGGATCATGGAGTTCTGATGAAAGAGACGGGATTCCCCCGCGCCGACGCGGAGAACGACTTCCTCCGCGCGCGCCGGGGCCAGGTGCTCTCACGGCTTTCGACGTGGCTGCGCCGCGAGCCCGACGACGTCAACATCATGCTGCCGTTCCACGAGGTGGTGGAGGCGCTCGGCTACCTCGGCGAGCACCGGATCGGGCTGCGGCTGATCAAGCTCGAGTCGATCGTCGGCACGGTCGACCGCAGCCGCGACTTCGACCGCCGCTTCCGCCCGACGTCGGCCCGCGTCCGCGAGCGCTGGGAGCGCCTGGCCCTGGCCGCCCGCCGCGGCGAGGAGATCCCGCCGATCGAGGTCTACCGCGTCGGTGAGCTGCACTTCATCATCGACGGCCACCACCGCGTCTCGGTCGCGATCGCCCAGGGACTGTCCACAATAGAAGCCGCGGTGACGGTGGTCCGCACCAAGCTGAACCCGGGCGGCATCCGCCACCGCGGCGACCTGATCGTCAAGGACTACCGGCGGCTCTTCCTGGAGCGGGTACCGCTGACCGGGCACGCGCGGGCGTCGGTGATCGTGTCGGACCCGTGGGACTACGCGAAGCTGGGCGAGCACGTGGAGGCGTGGGGCTTCCGGCTGATGCAGGACGAGGGCAAGTTCTGCGACCGGGCGAGCGTGGCGCAGCGCTGGTTCGAGGAGGAGTTCGTGCCGGTGGTGAGCATGCTGCGGCAGGCGGGCCTGATCGGGGACCGCACGGACGCCGAGGCGTACATGTCGTTGGCGGCCGAGCGCTACCGGCTGATCCGCACCCACCGCTGGGACGACGAGGTCATCGAGACGCTGCGGTCCCGGCACCACTAGGCAGGTGGTAGACCACCAGCGTCTGCTCGGGCCGCTCGGCGACGTGGAACGCGGCGTGCGGCACGGTGATCGGGCCCAGCCGGGGGTGCCGCAGGCGTTTGTGGCCCGCGTGGCTGAACTGGACGTCGTACTGCGGCCACCACTCGCGCACCTCGGGGCTGGCCTCGGTCAGCTCGGCCACGAGCCGGGTCACGCGCGGGTGGCCGGGGTGCCGGCCCGCGATCGCCCGCAGCCGGGCCAGGACGCCGCGTGCCTCCTGCTCCCAGTCGACCAGCACTTCGCGGGCGGCTACCCCGGTGAACAGCCAGCGCACGACGTTGCCGCCCGGCCCGATGCCCCGGAACAGCTCCTCGGCGGCGTCGTTGAGCGCGAGGACGTCGTAACAGATCCCGGTGACGTACGCGGGGTTGCGGCCCAGCAAGGCCGGGACACCCGCGACCTCGGGCGCCGCTTCTTCGCCGACGCTCTCCCCCGGCGTCGCCCCGCCGCCGGCGAGGCGGTGCAGGTGCTCCTGCTCGGCGCCGGTCAGCCGCAGCGCCCGGGCCAGTGCGTCGAGCACCTGGCCGGAGGGACGCACGTCGCGGCCCTGCTCGAGGTAGGTGAGCCAGGTGGCGCTGATGCCGGCCAGCAGGGCCAGCTCCTCGCGCCGCAGCCCGGGGGTCCGGCGGCGCCCGGTGGCCGGCAGGCCCGCGTCGGCGGGGGCCAGCCGCTCCCGGCGGCTGCGCAGGAACGCGCCCAGTTCGGTGCTCACCCTGGAACCTCCAGTACCAGAATAACGCCATTCTGGATACCAGCTTAGCGAGCCGCGAGGCTGGGTCCATGCGAGCTTGGACTGTGACTGCACAAGACGACGACGTCCGCCTCTCCGATGTGCCGGAACCCGTTCTCCGGGGCGGCGGGGTGCTCGTGGAGGTGCTCGCCGCGCACCTCCCCGCGTACACGAGGGCGGTCGTGCAAGGGAACCGCGGCGGCCTGCCGGTTCCCCTGACCCTGGGTCCCTCCTGCGTCGGCCGGGTGATCGACGTCGCGCCGGACGTGTTCCACCTCGAGCCGGGCGACATCGTGCTCGACACGGCGTTGCTCGACGCGGGTGGCGGCGACGAGGTCCTGGTGGGCTGGGTCGGCCTGGGCGGCTCCGGCGCCGGCAGCGAACGCACCGACCGCATGCGCGCGGTGTGGCGTGACGGCGTCTTCGCGGAGAAAGCGCTGTGCGCCAAGGAAACCCTGGTCAAGCTGCCCGGCGCGGAGAGCTACCCCGACCCGGCTCGCCTGGCGTTCCTGCCGTGGCTCGGCATCGCCGCCGCGGGCCTGCACGCGGCGGGCCCGGCGGCCGGCCGCGACGTCGCGGTGATCGGGGCGACCGGTCAGCTGGGCGGCGCGGCGGTGCTGACGGCGCTGGCGGAAGGCGCGGCGACGGTGACGGCGGTGGGCCGCAACGAGGACGCGCTCGGCCGGCTGGCCGCGCTCGACCCGCGCGTGCGCACCCACCGGCTCACCGGCGACCGCGCGACGGACGCGGCGGGGATCGGCCCGGTCGACGTGGCCGTCGACACGCTCGGCGCCGCGCCGTCGGCGGACGCGACCATGGCCGCCTACGACAGCCTGCGGGGGCGCGGCACCCTGGTGCTCGTCGGCGGCGTGCGCCAGGACCTGGCCGTCCCGTACGGCGATCTGATGCACCGCAGGCTCACCCTGCGGGGCTCCTGGATGAGCGACCAGCGAACGGTGACGACGGTGTGGAACCTGGTCCGCTCCGGCGTGCTGGACCTCTCGGCGGTCGAGCTGCGGACGACCGGCCTGGACGACCCGGCGGCCGCCCTCGGCCTGGCCGAGCGCACGACCGGCCTCGGGTTCGTGGCCCTCGTCCCCGGACCCGCCTAGAAGTCCAGCCCCGGGGTCAGCGCCAGCTGCCGCACCTGGTCCAGCCTCAGCGTCGGCTCCGGGCGCTGCTTCGGCAGCCGGACCCCCGCCTGCTGCAGCACCCCGCTGTTGTTCGACCAGAACTGCACGTGCGCGTTCGGCGCGGCCAGGCCCACCCGGTTGGTCACGACGTCGCCCGAGCGCAGCGCCGACAGCCAAAGCAGGCCCTGCGGCGTGGTTTCCGTGCGGCAGGTGAGCTGCTCCGGGTCACCGCACTTGGGGCCGCCCCCGCCGCCGGGCAGGATGAGGACGTACACCGAGCCCGTGCCCTCGGCGTCGGTCACCCGGACGCCCATGTGGAACAGCGCGTCCTGCGGGGCGTCCCCGGCCGGGTCGGCGATCAGGTGGAACGGGTCGGCGGGCGGGACCTCGCCCGGGATCGTCAGCCGCGAGATCTGCGCCTCCGGCGGCAGCAGCGCGCGCACCGCCCGCCCGACCAGGCAGCTCAGCCGCTCGACCAGGGCCGCGCGCGTGTCCGATGCCCCCGGGCAGGGCGCGTTCGCGACCGGCGTCCGGTGCGGCAGCACCACCACCGCCAGCCCCAGCGCGAGCACCACGACGACCAAGGCCACCGCCCCGGTGATCCGGTGCCGGTGACGCGATCGACGGGCCGCCGCCAGGACCTCCTCCCCGGAGAGGCCGATCGGCGGCTCGCCGTCGGTCACGTACGCCGTCAGCAACGACCGGACGTCCTCCATCACGACTCCTCCGTCGTCGGCGCCGGCAGAACCGCGCGCAACGCCTCGACCCCGCGGGCCGTCTGGGACTTGACCGTGCCTTCGGCGACCCCGAGCAGCGCCGCGACCTCGCTCACCGGGAGGTCTTCGAGGAAGCGCAGCACGACCATCGCGCGCTGCCTCGGCGTCAGGTCCGCGAGCGCCCGTTCCACGTCCAGGCGCAACGACGTGTCCCGGCTCGGTGGCGATTCCCGCTCCGGCACCGACGACGTCACGTATTCGCGCCCGTAGCCCCGCCGCCCGGCCAGGAACAGGTTGAGCAGGATACGGCGGGCGTAGGCGTCGACCGTGCCCGGCCGCACCCGCCGCCACCGCCGGTACAGCTGCACGAACATGGTCTGGACCAGGTCTTCGGCCGCGTACCAGTCCCCGCAGAGCGCGAACGCCACCCGGCGGAACCGCTGGACCCGCGCGGCGAAGTACTCGCTGAATTCGGCGTCTCCGGACACACCCTTATTAGTGCGCCGGGCCCTCGGGAGGTTCAAGTGTCCCCCGTGCGAGCTACGCGCGGGTGTCCCCTCGATGGTGACGATTCCGGCCCGCCGGCTCCCTAGCGTTCTTCCCAGCCGCGGAACACCACCGCGGGTCGATGCGAAGGGGTTTTCATGAGGGTCGTCTGGCAGCTGCTGGCCGTGGTCGCGGTCGCGTTCATCGGGCAGCAGGGCGTGGCCGCCGCGGACGGGAATCCGTGGCTGACGCTGATCGTGGGCGGGCTGACCGCCGTGCTCGCGGCCGTCGCCTACCGGTGGGTCGTGCGCAGGACCGAAGACCGCCCGGTCACCGAGCTGGCCGGGCCCGGAGCCGGAGCGGCGCTCGGCCGGGGGATGCTGATCGGGGTCGTGCTCTTCGGGCTCGTCATCGCGAACATCGCCCTCCTCGGGGACTACGAAGTCCGCGGCTGGGGCACCTTCCCCGGCGCCGCCGGGCTCGTCGGCTTCATGGCCGCCGCCGCGGTGACCGAGGAACTGCTGTTCCGCGGGATCCTGTTCCGGTTCGTCGAGAAGTGGACCGGCACCTGGCTCGCCCTGGTGCTGACCGGCCTGCTGTTCGGTCTCACGCACCTGTTCAACGAGCACGCGAGCCTCTGGGGTGCGATCGCGATCGCGATCGAGGCCGGTGGCCTGCTGACCGCCGCGTACGTCGCCACGCGCAAGCTGTGGCTGCCGATCGGCCTGCACTTCGGCTGGAACTTCGCCGCGGCCGGGATCTTCGGCACGGAGGTCTCCGGCAACGGCACCCCGCAGGGCCTGCTCGACGCCGTCACGTCGGGGCCGTCGATCATCACCGGCGGCGACTTCGGCCCGGAAGGCTCGCTGTACTCGGTGCTGTTCTGCGTCCTGGCGAGCGCCGGGTTCCTGTGGCTGGCCGACCGGCGCGGCCGCCTGGTGCCCCGTCGCCGCGCCGACCGGACCGACGACGTCACTACACTCGCCCGGTGATCGATCACCGGGAAGCACTGGCCCGGTGGCGCCGGCTCGACGTCGTGGTCCGCGACCTCCCGCTGGCGCTGCTGTTCCTGGCCGGTTCCTTCGTGCCCTGGCTGCAGAGCCACGGGACGCAGGTCGGCGGCGTGCCGGAGCGCCCGTTCGACGCGCTGGCGGTCGCGGTGGTCGCGGCCGAGAGCCTCCCGCTCGCCCTGCGGCGGCGGTGGCCGGCCCTGTGCCTGACGCTGGTGGCCCTCGGCTTCTCCGTGGACCAGCTCCGCGGCTACCACCTGGTCGCCGGGGCCGCGCTCGCCTTCGCGCTGATCAGCGCGGGAGCCCACCTGAACCGGCGCCGGGGCCTCACCGCGGCGCTGTTCTCCGTGGCGTACGTGGCCTTGGCGATCGCCCTCGGCCGGCTCGGCACGGAACCGCCGTCGGAGTTCGTGACGTTCTTCCTGTTGCTGGTGTTCGCGTGGGGCATCGGCGCCTGGCTGCGCACCACCCGGGCCGCGGAAGCCGGGCACCGCCGCCGCGTCGCCGAGGCCACCCGGGCGACCGAGCGGGCCGCCATCGCCCGCGAGCTCCACGACGTCGTCACCCACCACGTGACGGCGATGGTCGTGCAGGCCGAGGCGGCCCGGTACCTCACCGCCGCGCCCGACCGGCTCGACCAGACCCTGACCGCGATCACCGACACCGGCCGCCGGGCCATCGCGGACCTGCGGCACCTGCTGGACCTGCTCAACCCCGAGCACGAGCCGCGGACGCCGTCCCCTGGCGGGCTCGGCGCGCTCGTCGAGCAGGCCCGCCAGGCCGGGCAACCGGTGGAGTTCACCGAGGAGGGCACGCCCGCGCAGTCGGCGGGCAGCGCCGACCTGGTGGCCTACCGGGTCGTCCAGGAGGCCCTGACGAACGCCCTCAAGCACGCCCGCGGCAGCCGCACCTCGGTCGAGGTGCACCACGGTGACCGGGAAATCGCCGTGGCGGTCCGCACGACCGGCGCGCCAAGCGCGTCCCCCGGGGGCAGCGGCCGCGGGCTCGCCGGGCTCCGCGAGCGGGTCGGTGTCCTGGGCGGCGACTTCAGCGCGGGCGCGCACGACACCGGCTTCGTGGTGCGCGCCCGGATCCCCACGGGGAATCCGGCATGAGCGCGCCGATCCGGGTCCTGGTCTGCGACGACCAGATGCTGATCCGCACCGGGCTGGTGACGATCATCGGGGCCCAGCCCGACTTCGAAGTGGTCGGCGAGTGCGGCGACGGGCGTGCCGCGGTCGACCTCGCGGCCCGGCTGCGCCCGGACGTCGTGGTGATGGACGTGCGCATGCCGGTGCTCGACGGCATCGAGGCCACCCGCCTGCTGGCCGGGGCCGGGGTGCCGCACCCGGTCAAGGTGCTCGTGCTGACGACGTTCAACCTCGACGAATACGTCTACGAGGCGCTGCGCGCGGGCGCGAGCGGGTTCCTGCTCAAGGACGCGCCACCGGACCGGCTGCTGCACGGCATCCGGACCGTGGCCACCGGCGCGGCGCTGCTGGACCCCGAGGTGACGCGCCGGCTGGTGGGCCGGCACGCCGCCCGGATCCGGCCCGCGCCGGACGCCGCCCCGGAACTCCCGCTGACCCCCCGCGAGCTCGAGGTCCTGCGCCTGCTCGCGGACGGCCTGTCCAACAGCGAGATCGCGGAACGGCTGGTGATCAGCCAGGAAACCGTCAAGACGTTCGTGTCGCGCATCCTGACCAAACTGGACCTGCGCGACCGCGTCCAGGCCGTCGTCTACGCCTACCGCCACGGCCTGGTGACGTGAGCGGGCCTCCCCGGAAGGAGGCCCGCTCACGCACGAGGACCTACATGTGCACGGCGCCCGGCGCCGCTTCGCCCTTCGGGACGCCCGGGCGCAGCAGCAGGCCGCTGAGCACCGCGCCCACCACGTAGATCACCGCGGCCCAGGTGAACGCCGTCGTGTAGCTCTCGATCGCCGCCTCGGCCGCCAGTTGCGGGGCCGGGGCCTTGCCCGCGATGTAGTCCGCGGCCGCGTTGCCGGCCAGCGTGCTGAGCAGCGCCGTGCCGATCGAGCCGCCGACCTGCTGCATCGTGTTCACCGCCGCGGACGCGACACCCGAGTCGTGCGCCTCGACGCCGAACGTCGCGACGCTCATCGCCGGCGCCATCGCCAGGCCGATGCCGAAGCCCATCACCAGGAGCGGGCCGAGGACACCGGAGGCGTATGTGCTCTCGAGGCCGATGCCGCTCAGCCAGAACAGGCCGGCCGCGGCGATCGCCATGCCGGTCGGGACCAGCGGCCGGGGGCCGAAGCGCGGCAGCAGCACGGCCGTCGCCGTCGTGGCCGACAGCATCAGCGTCGCCACCATCGGCAGGAACCCGACGCCGCTCTGGATCGGCGTGAACCGCAGGTTCTGCTGCACGTAGAACGTCAGGAACAGGAAGATCGCGAACATCCCGATGGCGAGCAGGAACATCGCCAGGTACGAGCCGCCGCGGTTCCGGTCGAGCAGGACGCGCAGCGGCAGCAGCGGGTGCGCGACGCGCTGCTGCAGCCACACGAACACGGCCAGCAGCACCACACCGGCGGTCAGGAAGCCCCAGACCGACACCGAGGACCACGAGTCCGCCTCGGCGTTCGCGAAGCCGTAGACCAGCGCGAACAGGCCGGCCGACGCGGTCACCGTGCCCGGCAGGTCGAGCTTGGGCCGCGGGCCCTCGTCCTTCTGGTTGCGCAACAGGACCGAGCTGCCGATGAACGCGACGACCGCGAAGATGATGTTGACGAACATGCACCAGCGCCAGTCGAGGTACTCGGTGAGCACGCCGCCGAGCAGCAGGCCGACCGCCGCGCCGCCACCGCCGATGGCGCCGAACACGCCGAACGCGCGGCCGCGCTCCTTCGGGTCGGTGAACGTCGTGGTCAGCAGCGAAAGCGTGGCGGGCGCCAGCAGCGCGCCGAACACGCCCTGTGCCGCGCGGGCGACCAGCAGCAGCTCGATGTTGGTCGCGGCGCCGCCGAGCGCGGACACCGCGGCGAAGCCGGCCAGGCCGACGAGGAGGGCGTTCTTGCGGCCGAAGAGGTCCGCGAGCCGCCCGCCGAGCAGCAGCAGGCTGCCGAACGCGAGCGCGTAGGCCGTGACGACCCACTGCCGGGCGTCGTTGGAGAAGCCCAGGTCGACCTGGGCCGAGGGCAGCGCGATGTTCACGACGGTCGCGTCCAGGACGACCATCAGCTGCGCGATGCCGATCATCACCAGGATCAGCCAGCGTCTGGCGTGGTGTGGGTTTACGGCGGCGCGCGTGTCCCCCGACGGCGCGACGGCGAGTGTGGATTCGGACATGGAGGGGCCTCACAGAAAGTGATCAGAAGACTATGTGGAGTAGGTATCTCCCCTTACTCGCCCCAAGGTACACAAGAACCGGAGATGGCGCCTCTACTTGACGAGCTAGACTGGAGCCATGGCACGGGACGCTGGTCCCGCCGCACCGGCGCGGCCGCTGCGGCGTGACGCTGAACTCAACCGCCGTCGCATCCTGGCGTCGGCCCGCGAAGTGTTCGGCCGGCGCGGGCTCGAGGCCACGCTGGACGACATCGCGCACCACGCCGGCCTCGGCGTCGGCACGGTCTACCGCCGCTTCCCCAGCAAGGAACACCTGGTCGAAGCCATGTTCGCCGAGCGGATGGAAGAAATCGGCTCGCTGGCCGAAAAGGCGCTGAAGGCCGAGGACGCCTGGCAGGCCTTCGTCGACTTCACCTGGAAGTCGATCGAACTGCACTCCGGCGACCGCGGGCTGCGCGAGATCATGCTGTCGAACAAGTTCGGCCACGAGCACGTGGCCGAGGAAAAAGCGCGGCTGGTGCCGTTGATCACACAGCTCGTCCAGCGCGCCCAGGAGGCGGGTGGCCTCCGCGCCGACTTCGCCCCCACGGACATCCCGATCCTGCACATGATGATCGGCTCGGTGATCGAGTTCACCTCCGCGGTGGACCCGGACCTGTGGCGCCGGAGCCTGGCGATGCTGCTCGACGGCCTGCGGGCCCGGCCCGGCAAGCCGTCGGCGCTGCCGCACCCGCCGCTCGACGAGCGGGAAGTCGACGAAGCGATGTCCTGCTGGCGTCCCTGACGCCGGCTTCAGGCGGCGCAGTTCGCCAACGCGCGAGCGGCGTCGCGGCGGAACTGCTCGTCTTCGCGGAACGCCGCGCAGGCCCCGGACCACCGGAACCGTTCGTCCCGGGCCAGCAGCTCCCGCAGCACCGGGGCCACCTGCGGGGGCAGCGGCCCCAGCGTGGCCAGTGCCCGCACCGCCGCGAAATCCGCCGGAGTCCGCCTCGGCTTCGGCTCGGTGAGCACCGCCAGCGCCTCCGCGACGTCCCCGGTGCCCCGGGCGAGTGCGGTGGCGACCGCCAGCCGGTCCGGGCCGGTCGACGACGTCCAGGACTTCGCCCCGCACCGGAAGCCCGCTGTGCTCCGCGTGGCGAAGCAGTTCCGGAAGCGCCTCGGCGGCGGCCGGCTCCCACTGGCCCGGCAGCGGAACGAGGTGGTCGCGCAGATCCACGCCGCAGCACCCGCCCGTGCCGCCCGTGGCCAGGTCGGCGAGGGACACCGCCCACTCCGCTCGGCCGGGTTCCGCGTTCACCGCCGCAGCGTGGCGGCTTTCCCTCCCCGCCCACGGCTCATTCGGACGGGATGACCGCCCACATGATCAGGTAGGCCACGAACTGCGGCCCGGGCAGCAGGCAGGACAGCACGGCCAGCAGCCGCACGGTGCCGGGCTTCATGCCGTACCGCTGGGCCAGGCCCGCGCAGACGCCGGCGATCATGCGGCCGTGCCGCGGACGGGACAGCGAGCCCCTGGTGACCGGTGCGCTCATCGTCGTTTCCCTTTCCTCGAACTTCCGATACCGCCACTTCACCACTGGAGTACCCACTCCCGCATCGCTCGCGGGATGGATCGCGCCCTTAGGGGGAGGCAAATCCGAAAATCGTTCAGCCGGTCGCCGAAACCCGCGTTCCCGCCCCGGAAACCGCCTGAACTGCCCGTTCGCCCCGGGTGGCGGGAAAAAGAGTGAGAGATGTCCCCGTCAGGGCTGGTTTTTCCGCGTGATGTGGTGATACTTGCACCCCGTGTACCCGCGTCCGAAAAGCTTGGCCGTCGCGCTGCTCTGCGCCCTCCTCGCGGGTGGCTGCGCCACCACCCAGGCCGCGCCCGAGCCGGCTTCCGGGCCCACGCCGCTGACCGCCGCCGAGGCGCTCGGCGACTTCGGCAGTATCGACTACTGCAGCCTGCTCGACGTGCCCGCGGTGGCTCCCGGCGCGGTCGCCGTCCCGACGTTCGAGGACTGCCACGCCACCGCCGGCCCGCGCACGATCCTCGTCGGTCCGCTGGCCTTCGACTCCGACCCGAACATCAAGCCCTACGACTACGCCGGCCCGGTACCCGACGGCGTCGCGGTGCAGCAGTCGATGTTCAACGACCGCACCGCGTGCACCCGCGCCATCACCTTCGCCGACGGCAACCGGCTGGACCTGTCGGTCGCCGACGACACCGGCGACCAGGCCGCCCGCTGCGGCGTCGCGGACGCCGCCGTCGGCTCGGCGCTGGCCGCGATCACCGCGCACAAGGTCGGGCGGCTGGCGTTCCCGGAACGCTCGTGGGGCCGGGTCGCGCCGTGCGTCCCGCTCGACGACCACGACCTCGACGCCGCCGCCGGGCCCGGCAGCCGGCCGTCGATCGGGCTGTCCGGGCACAGCTGCATCCGCGGCAAGGTGAGCCTCAAGCTGACCGTGGAGACGACGGAACCGGCCGGCCCGGCCGAAAAGCTCGGCGGCCGCGACGCCCGCGTCCGGGTGGCGGGCGCGTTCTGCCTGGCCGACACCACCCAGCCGGCCCCCGGCCTGCCGGGCCACCGCGAACTGGCGGAGATCAGCGTGGTCGAGACGGCGGGCACGGCGGGCGACGCCACGTGCGCACTCGCCCGCAGCGCGGCGAACGCGATCTTCCCCCGCCTCCCCACCCCGTGACGCATCGTGAGTGGTAAGGCGGGTGGGAACCCGCCTTACCACTCACGACCGCGGCGGCGGACCTAGTCCTCGTAGGTGAGGTTCTTGCCGTTCGACGGGTCGAACAGCTTGATCTTGTCCGCGTCGTACCAGATTTCGAGGTCGGCGTTCTCCTTCGCCGACGACTCCGCCGACAACCGCGCCACGATCTGGGACTCCGCGCCCGGGACGTCGGACGAGCCGCTGTCCGCGGCCAGCTCGGCCAGCTCCTCGGCGGTCGCCGCTTCGCCTTCCAGCGTGAAGTGGGCGAACTTCTCCGAGCCCATCGACTCCAGCACGTCGATGTGCGCGGTGAAGGTGGCCCCGCCGGTCTTCTGGCCCGCCTCCACCAGCGCCGCGTCCTCGAAGTGCTCCGGCCGGATGCCGACGATGACGTCGCGGGGCGCGTTCGCCCGCTCCACCAGCTGCCGGACGCGGTCGGTCAGCGGCGTCGTGCCCAGCGCGCTGCGCAGCTCGTTGTTCTCCAGCGTCGCCGGGACGAAGTTCATCGACGGCGAGCCGATGAACCCGGCCACGAACAGGTTCGCCGGGTTGTCGTAGAGGAACTGCGGCGAACCGATCTGCTGCACGTACCCGGCCCGCAGCACCACGACCCGGTCGCCCAGGGTCATGGCCTCGGTCTGGTCGTGCGTGACGTACAGCGTCGTCGTGCCGAGCTGCTTCTGGATCTTCGACACCGACGTGCGCATCTGGCCGCGGAGCTTGGCGTCCAGGTTGGACAGCGGTTCGTCCATCAGGAACGCCTTCGGGCTCCGGACGATCGCCCGGCCCATCGCGACGCGCTGGCGCTGGCCACCGGAGAGGTTGGCCGGCTTGCGGTCCAGGTGCGCGGTCAGGTCGAGGATCTTCGCGGCCTCTTCGACCTTCGCCCGCACCGTCTTGTCGTCGACCTTGGCCAGCCGCAGCGGGAAGGCCATGTTCTCCCGGACGCTCATGTGCGGGTACAGCGCGTAGGACTGGAACACCATCGCGATGTCCCGGTCCTTCGGGGCCTTCTCGTTGACGCGCTTGCCGTCGATGCGCAGCTCGCCGGAGGAGATGTCCTCCAGGCCGGCCACCATGTTCAGCGTTGTCGACTTCCCGCAGCCGGACGGGCCGACCAGGATGATGAACTCGCCGTCGGCGATGGTGATGTCCACTTCGGACACGGCGAGGGCACCGTCGGGGTACTTCTTCGACACCTTGTCGAGCACGATCTCTGCCATAGCGCTACCCCTTCACCGCACCGGAGGTCAGCCCCGCCACGATGCGACGCTGGAAGAACAGGACGAACACGATGATCGGGATGGTGATCACGACCGCGGCCGCGCACACCTGCCCGGTCGGGTCCTCGAACTGCGAGGACCCGGTGAAGAACGACAGCGCCGCCGGCACCGTGCGCGACGCCGTGGTCGACGTCAGCGAGATGGCGAACAGGAAGTCGTTCCAGCAGAAGATGAACACCAGGATCGCCGTGGTGAACACGCCCGGCGCGGCCAGTGGCGCGATCACCCGGCGGAACGCCTGTGCCGGCGTCGCGCCGTCCATCTTCGCCGCCTTCTCCAGCTCCCACGGGATTTCCCGGAAGAACGCCGACAGCGTGTAGATCGACAGCGGCAGCGCGAACGTGATGTAGGGCAGGATCAGCCCCGGCCACGTGTCGAACAGGCCCAGGTTCCGCTCGATGTTGAACAGCGGCGTCACCAGCGACACCTGCGGGAACATCGCGATCAGCAGCGACAGCCCGACGAGCACCTGCTTGCCGGGGAAGTCGAGCCGGGCGATCGCGTACGCGGCCATCGTGCCCAGCACCACCGCGATCACCGTGGAGATGATCGCGATGCCGATCGAGTTCACCAGTGCCAGCAGGAACTCCGAGGTCTGGAAGATGTCCGCGTAGTTCTGCCAGGTCCACTCCTGCGGGATGAAGCTCCCGTCGGTCAGCGTGTCCTTGGTCTTGAACGACAGCGAAACCACCCAGAGCACCGGCACCAGCGCGAACACCAGCACGAGGATGTCGACGAGGCCCCACCTGGCCTTGCGGCCCGTCGTGACGGTTCCCATCACCATCAGCGCTTACCCCCGTTGTCCGAGCCGGGTGCGGCGGTGCCGAACACCTTGATGAAGATGAAGGCGATGATCGCCACCGTGATGAAGATCAGCACCGCCATCGTCGACCCGATCCCGAGGTTGAGCCCCTTGACCAGGTTGTTGTAGGTCTGCATGGACACCGAGCCGGTGTCCTGCGCGCCGCTGGTGAGCACGTAGATGTTGTCGAAGATGCGGAACGCGTCGAGCGTGCGAAACAGCAGCGCGACCAGGATCGCCGGCTTCATCACCGGCAGCATCACCTTCGTGAACCGCTGCCACGCGCTCGCGCCGTCCATCGCCGCGGCCTTGAGCAGGTCGTCCGGCACCAGGGCCAGCCCGGCCATCAGCAGCAGCGCCATGAACGGCGTGGTCTTCCACACCTCGGCGCCGATGATGATGAACAGCGACGGCCACTGGTCGGTCAGCGGAGCCGCGTCGGCGGAGAGGAAGTTCGCCAGGTAGCCGGTCTTCGGCGTCCAGGCGTAGTACCACGAGAACGCCGCGACGACCGTGACGATGCCGTACGGGATCAGGGCGACGGTGCGGACCAGGCCGCGGCCGACGAGCGTCCGGTGCATGACCAGCGCCAGCGCCATGCCCAGCACGAACTCGATCGCGACCGAGACCACGGTGAGGAACATCGTGGTGCCGAACGCGGTCCACCAGTACGAACTGGACAGCACGGCGCCGTAGTTGTCGAAGCCGACGAACTCCTGCTGCGCCGGGAAGCGCAGGTCGTACCGTTGCAGCGACAGCCAGATCGAGTAGAGGATCGGGTAGCCGGTGACCGCGATCATCACGATGAACGCGGGCGCGCACAGCCACAGCCCGAGCCGCCGCTCGGCCTTCTTCCCTTCGGACAGGACGGGTTTGCCCTGCTTACGGGCCGTCGCCTCCGCGGCGACCGTGGCCCCGGTGGTTTCGGCCGGGGTCGAGTCCTGGACGGTCACGGGATCACTCCCTTCGACTGGAGCGCGTCACCGAGCTGCTCGCGCAACTTGGCCGCGGTGGCCTGCGGGTCGATGCCCGACGGCGGCGAAAGGATCTTCGACATGACCGTCGAGGCGTTCTGGTACGCCGGGGTCAGCGGGCGCACCGCGGCGGTCTTGAGCGCGGCGAGGATCGCCTCGCGCATCGGGTACTGGGTCGCCATGTTCGGGTTGTCGGCCGAAGCCGGCTTGCCCGGGTCGAGCGGGACGTCGTCGTGGTACACCGACTCGATGCTCGGCGGCACGCCGTCGTTGATCGCGGAGATCTTCTGGCTTTCCGGGCTGCGCAGGCACAACGCCGCCTCGAAGGCCTCCGGCTTGTGCTGCGAGTAGGTGCTCACGGCCAGGTCGAACCCGCCGATCGTGGTCCGGGCGGGCACCCCGGGCGCGGCCGCCGGGTAGACCGCCCACTTGAAGTGCGGGAGGTCCGCCTTCTTGTCCTTGGCGTAGGCGGCGTAGACGTACGGCCAGTTCAGCTGGAACGCGGCCTGGCCGCGCTGGAACGCCTGCCGGATGTCGTCTTCCTTCATGTTGCTCAGCGACGGGTCGGTGAGCCCGGAGGTCGAGACGTTCTTCAGCAGCTCCAACGCCTTCACGGCGCCTTCGTCCATCACGACGGACTTGCCGTCGTCGGAGAGGATGTGCCCGCCCATCGACGCGACCAGCGTGTTGTAGAAGACGACCAGGCCTTCGTACTGAGCGCCGGTGAACACGATCTCGTAGGGCTTGCCCTGCCCCTTGAGCTCCTGGGCCTTCCGCATCATCTCGTCCCAGGTCGCCGGCGGCTTCGGCGTCACCCGGTCGTCGTACCAGAGCAGCTGGACGTTGGTGTTCTTCGTGGCCGCGTACAGCTTCCCGTTGTGGGTCGCGGTGTCCAGCGGTCCCTGCAGCACGCCCTGGGTGGCCTCGGCCTTGTTCCGGCCGGTCCACTCCTCGGCCCAGCCGGCTTCGGCGAACTCCGAAACCCAGGTGACGTCGAGGCCGAGGATATCCATGGCCGGGTCGCCCGCGGCCAGCCGGCGCGCCATCTGCAGCCGCTGGTCGTCCGCCCCGCGCGGCAGCTTGTTGTAGATGATTTCGTACTTGCCGGCCGCCTTCGCGTTGCAGCCGTCGACCACCTTCTGGAAGTTGTCCTCGGGTGACATGTACACGTTGATCTTGAGCCCGGAGCTCGTCGCACAGCCGGCGAGCATGCCGGTCACCAATGCCCCTGCCCCCAGCAGGACGGCGGTGCGGCCGGGCGACCGTCCTCGTTTGCCCGCGCCGATCCTCTTCCCCATCAGGCCTCCTCACCCGCGTGCACGCCGGTTACCGCGGTACCCCCTGGGGCACCGCGACGCGATGAGGCGAAACCGCGCCAGCACCCCGACGTGCTAGTGCTCGGGCCGCCGCGCTGGTGGGGCGAGGCCGCCCGACTGGTGTCGGCCAACTTATGCCGGGCGATCACACCCCGCAAGCAGTATCGGTAACGATCCAGTGCACCGCGCGTCGAATCGTGATTTTTCCGTGCTGGCGGCGGAGTTTCTCAGGGGTTCGCGGACGGCGGTTTCAGCGCGAGCTTGGCGAGCAGCTCCCGGCCCCGCTCGGCCGAGCGCGGCTGGCACAGCACGTCGTAGCGGCCGGCGACGAGCTGGCTCGCCGAGGAGAAGTCCCGGCGGCCCCGCGACATGCTGTACCCGATCGCGGCGAACATCAGCCCGGACAGCACCCCGAGCACCAGCCCGGTGAGCACCTGCAGTGCGAACCCCTGGTTGACGAACAACCCGAGCAACAGCCCCGCGAACAGGCCGAACCAGGCCCCGGACACCGCGCCGGTGCCGAGCACGCGGCCCCAGCTGAGCTTGCCGATCACGCGCTCGACGAGCATCAGGTCGACCCCGACGATCGTGACGTCGCCGACGGCGAACTCGCTGTCGGCGAGGAAGTCGACCGCCTTCTGCGCCTCGCCGTAGGTCGCGTACGACCCGATCGGCCAGCCGGTCGGCGGCGTCGGCAGCCGCGGCAGGCCACCGGGCGCCCGCCCCCCGCCAAAGGGACTACTCACCATCATCACCTGCGCACTCGTGGGTCCGGGCGTCCATCTTGTCAAGAACGCCCGGACGGTGCGAGCCCGCTTACCCCGAACGGCCCGGCGGTCGTTTGTCGACAGAGCGACAAGTCGCTCGTCCCCTGGGCACTTTCACGTGAAAGTGGCGCCGGGTCGGGTCAGGAGCGGGACTTGTACTCCCGCAGCAGGCCGCGGCTGATGATGGTCTTCTGGATTTCGCTGGTGCCTTCGCCGATCAGCAGGAACGGCGCTTCGCGCATGAGGCGCTCGATCTCGTACTCCTTCGAGTACCCGTAGCCGCCGTGGATGCGGAACGCGTCCTGCGTCACCTCCGCGCAGTACTCGGACGCGATCAGCTTCGCCATCCCGGCCTCGACGTCGTTGCGCGCGCCGGAGTCCTTGAGGCGGGCCGCGTTCACCATCATCAGGTGCGCGGCCTCGACCTTGGTCGCCATCTCGGCCAGCTTGAACGCCACGGCCTGGTGCTCGGCGATCGCCTTGCCGAACGTCTTGCGCTGCTGGGCGTACTCCACCGCCAGCTCGAACGCCCGGATCGCGATGCCGCACGCGCGCGCCGCGACGTTGACGCGGCCGACCTCGACACCGTCCATCATGTACGCGAAGCCCTTGCCCGGCGCCTCGCCGAGCACCATGTCGGCACCGATCTTGAAGCCGTCGAAGACCGCTTCGGTCGTGTCGACGCCCTTGTAGCCCATCTTGTCGATCTTGCCGGGAATGGTGAGCCCGGGCGCCACCTCGCCGAAGCCCTCCGGCTTCTCGACCAGGAACGTGGTCAGGTTCTGGTGGGGCTTCTCCGCGCCCTCGTCGGTCTTGACCAGCAGCGCGATCAGGTTGGACGACCCGCCGTTCGTCAGCCACATCTTCGAGCCGTCGATGACGTAGCCGTCGCCCTCGCGCTTGGCCCTCGTCTTGATCGCGGCGACGTCCGAGCCGAGGTCGGGTTCCGACATCGAGAACGAGCCGCGGACCTCGCCGGTGGCCATCCGCGGCAGGAAGTGCCGCTTCTGCGCCTCGGTGCCGTGGCGGGAGATCATGTGCGCCACGATGAAGTGGGTGTTGATCACGCCGGACACGCTCATCCAGCCCCGCGCGATCTCCTCGACGACCAGCGCGTAGGTCAGCAGCGACTCGCCGAGCCCGCCGTAGGCCTCCGGGATCGTGATCCCGAACAGGCCCATCTCCTTCATGCCCGCGACGATGTCGGCGGGGTAGGTGTCGGCGTGCTCGAGCTCCTGCGCGTGCGGGATGACCTCCTTGTCCACGAACTGGCGGACGGTCGCGAGGATCTCCGACTGCACGTCGGTGAGGCCGGCGGTCTGGGCGAGACGGGCCATCACGGCTCCCTTTCCGGAATACGACGCCGCTCCCGGCGCTGGGTTACCGGTGAGTATGACCCGAAAGCCCCGACCCTGCTATGAGGGCGCTCACGCTGGGCGGGTCCGGCCCCGTAAAGTGCGCTGGGAGGGGAGAGATCATGACTTATCCGCAGGACCCGAACAACCCGTACGGCCAGCCGCCGTCGGGTGGCTACCCGCAGCCCGGCTACGGCCAGCAGTACCCGAGCGGCGGCTACCCGCAGTTCCCCGCCTACCCGGGGATGCAGGCCCCGCCGAGGGAAGGTTCGGGGCTCGCGGTCGGCGCGCTCGTCTGCTCGATCCTCGGCGTCGTCCTGTGCTTCCTGGTGGGCATCGCGGGCATCATCATGGGCCACATCGCCCACGGCAAGGCGAAGCGCGGCGAGGCCGAAGGCCAGGGCGTCGCGCTGGCGGCGATCATCGTGGGGTACGCCGGGATCGCGCTCAACTTCGCGTTCCTCGCCCTCGGATTCGCCCTCGGCTACCTGGGCTACGCGTGACCGGGACACCGTTGGCTTCCCACCCGCACCGAGGGGAACCGTCATGACCGACCCGACCGGGGACAAGGACCGCCCGGCCACCGACCCGACCGTGGCGTACGACCCGCCGCCGGCGGCGGGCCCGGCGCCGTACGAGCCGGAGAACTACGACCCGCCGTCGCCCGACGCCACGATCGCCGTGCCTTCGGACCCGGCGTCTGCGGACCCAGCGCATTCGAACCCGGCGTCTTCGGACGCCGGGGCCGAGGCGGCCACCACGGCCGCCGAAGTTCCCGCCGCCGAGGCGGCCGCCGGCCCGACCGTCAGCGCGGAACAGCCCGGGCAGCTGCCGCCGGGAGCGTACGAAACCCCGGCGGCCTACATCCCCGGCACGCCGTACACCGCCCCGGGGCAGCCGATCCCCTCGGTCTACCAGCAGCAGCCGCATCAGCCCTTCGCGGCGCCGGCGCCGTACGGCAGGCCCGCGCCGTTCGGCCAGCCGTACGCGGCGCCGCGCACGCAGGACAACGCGCTGGCGATCGGCGCCCTCGTGTGCTCGATCCTCGGCTTCTGCTCCGGCCTCACCGCGATCGCCGGGCTCGTCATGGGCCACATCGCGCTGAGCAAGACCAACCGCGGCGAAGGCGGCGGCCGCGGGCTGGCCACGGCCGCCGTGATCGTCGGCTACGTCGTGATCGCCCTCTGGGTCGGGTTCATCGCGACGATGATCATCCTGGGCGCGAACGGCTCCCTGGACAACTAGTCCGCCGACGGCAGCACCGCGTCGCCGGGGCTGCGCGGCGACGACGTCGCGTGGCCGTTCACCTCCGGCTTCGGCTCGATCGCCTCCGGCGCCGGCTCGGCCTCGGCCCGCGGCGCCGGGGCGGCCGGCTTCGGCGTCTGCGCGTCGAGGAACCGCAGCAGCTCCACCGGGAACGGCAGCACCAGCGTCGAGTTCTTCTCCGACGACACCTGCACGACCGTCTCCAGCAGCCGCAGCTGCAACGCCGCCGGGGTGTCGGCCATCTGCGCGGCGGCCTGCGAGAGCTTGTACGACGCCTGCAGCTCACCGTCGGCGGAGATGACGCGCGCGCGCCGTTCCCGCTCCGCCTCGGCCTGCCGTGACATCGAGCGCTTCATCGCCTCCGGCAGCGCGACGTCCTTGATCTCGACGCGGTCGATGTGGATGCCCCAGTCCAGCGCCGGGCTGTCGATCATCAGCTCCAGGCCCTCGTTGAGGCGCTCACGGTTGGACAGCAGGTCGTCGAGGTCGCTCTTGCCGATGATCGAGCGCAGCGACGTCTGCGCGACCTGGCCGACCGCCGACCGGTAGTCCTGCACGTTGACCGCCGCGACGACCGGGTCGATGACCTTGAAGTAGACGACCGCGTCGACCCGGACCGTGACGTTGTCGCGCGTGATGCCGTCCTGGGCGGGGATCGGCATGGTCACGATCTGCATGTTGACCTTCTGGAGCCGGTCCGCGAACGGCACGAGCACCGCCAGCCCGGGTTCGCGGACCCGCGACTTCACCCGCCCGAACCGGTAGATCAGCCCGCGTTCGTACTGCTTGACGACGCGCACGCTCGACGCGAGCCAGACTCCGCCCGCGAGGACGACGGCGCTGAGGATCTCCACCACCATGGCTGCTCCCGGGGTTGCGTTTCCCCCTGAAAACCCAGCGTACGCTCGCCGGGGACCTGACGAAACGCGCTGGACGCGGCGGCCAGACTGAGGGGGTGACCGACCTTCGCGTCCCGCCGTTGTTCGCCGCCCGCGCGCCCCGGGTGCTCGGCGAGGAGGCCGTCCCGTGGCTGGCCGCCCTGCCGGACCTCGCCGCGGAGTACGCCCGGAAGTGGGGGTGTGCGTTCGAGGGCGCCGCCATGCACGGTTACGTCGGCGTGGTCCAGCCCGCGCGGCTGGCCGACGGCACGCCGGTGGTGCTGAAGCTGGGCTGGCGCGACGAGGAGTCCGCCGACGAGCCGCTGGCACTGTCCACTTGGGCCGGTCGCGGTGCGGTGCGGTTGCTGGAATCCGCGCCGGACGACGGCGTGCTGCTGCTCGAACGGCTCGACGCCGGGCGCACGCTCGACAACCTCCCGCTGCGCTCGGCGATCCCGGTCATCGGCGGCCTGGCGCGGCGCCTGGCCGTCCCGGCACCGGCGTCGATGCGACGGCACCTGCGTTCCGAAGCCGGGTCTCTCGTCGAAGAGCTCCCCCGCCGCTGGGCCACACTCGGCGAACCGTTCGACAAGCGGCTGGTCGACGACGCCGTGGCGATCTGCCGCGAGCTCGGGCCGTCGGCGGGTGAACTGCTGGTGAACGAGGACCTGCACTTCCAGAACGTCCTGGCCGGCACGCGCGAGCCGTGGCTCGTCATCGACCCGAAGCCGTTGGCGGGCGACCTCGAGTGGGGCGTCATCCCGCTGTTCTGGAACCGCTTCAGCGAGTCCACACTGGACGAACGGTTCGCGCTGATCGTCGCTTCGCAGGAGCTGGACGCCGACAAAGCGCGCGCCTGGACGCTCGTGCGGGCCGTGCAGAACTGGATCTGGATGCTCGAAGAGTACGAGGAATCCGGCGAAGACAGCGACGACCCGGCCTTCGTCACAGTGACATCCGGGGCTTCGCCCCGAGCCGGGGGCTCCGCCACCCGGACCCCCGAAAGACCGGTGGCGGAAATCGCTACCTGGGCAGCCAGCCGATAGTGTCGACGGCATGGCCGCCGTCAACAGGGTTTTCGCAGCTCAGCTGTCCGGGTTGCCGGTGTTCGGCCCCGACGGCGAGTCGATCGGCCGCGTCCGCGACCTGGTCGCCGGGCTGCGCCTGGACGCGCAGCCGCCGCGGATCCTCGGCCTGGTCGTCGAACTGAGCACGCGGCGGCGCGTCTTCGTCCCGATGCTGCGGGTCACCTCGATCGAGCCGACCGCCGTGACGCTCGCCACCGGCTCGGTCAACATGCGCCAGTTCAACCAGCGCCCCAACGAGGTCCTGGTGCTCGGCCAGCTGCTCGACGCGCACGCCACGCTGGCCGGCTCGGACACCCGGATCACCGTCGTCGACGCCGGGATGGAGCCGACCCGCACCCGCGACTGGGTGCTGGCCAAGCTCGCCATCCGGGAACGGCGCCTCGGGCTCGGCCGCCGCCGCGCGGCCATGCAGGTGCTGCCGTGGTCGGAGGTGGCCGGGCTCGGCCTGACCGACCTCACCGGCCAGCCCCAGGGCGCGGGCCAGCTGCTCATGCTGTTCGACACGATGCGCCCGGCCGACATCGCCGCGACCGTGCGCGACCTGCCGCTGAAGCGGCGGCACGAGGTCGCCGACGCGATGGACGACGAGCGCCTCGCCGACGTCATCGAGGAACTGCCGGACGACGACCAGAAGGAACTGCTGGCCTACCTGGCCGAGGAGCGCGCCGCCGACGTCCTGGAGGCGATGAACCCGGACGACGCGGCCGACCTGCTGGCCGAGCTGGCTCCGGCCGAGCAGAGCCGGCTGCTGGAGCTGATGGAGCCGGCGGAGTCGGCGCCGGTCCGGCGGCTGCTGGAGTACTCGTCGGACACCGCGGGCGGCCTGATGACGCCGGAGCCGGTGGTGCTGACCCCGGACACGACGATCGCCGAGGCGCTGGCCCACATCCGCAACGCCGAGCTGCCGCCGGCCCTGGCCAGCATGGTGTTCGTCTGCCGCCCGCCGACCGCGACGCCGACCGGGCGCTACGTCGGCGTCGTCCACTTCCAGCGCCTCCTGCGGGAGCCGCCGGCGGAGCTGGTGGCCAGCGCCGTGGACACCGGGCTCCCGCCGCTGAAACCGGGGGCCTCGCTGGCCGAGGTCACGCGGTACTTCGCGGCCTACAACCTGACCTGCGGGCCGGTCATCGACGCCGAGGACCACCTGATCGGCGCGGTCACCGTCGACGACGTCCTCGACCACCTGCTGCCCGAAGACTGGCGGGAGACCGGGCTGCACGACACCTTGGAGGAAGACCGTGCCTGAGCTGACTTCGGGACGGCGGCTCGATCAGCCCCGCGGCCAGAACCGGTTCAGGCTGAACATCGACCCGGACACCTTCGGCCGGCTGTCGGAGCGGCTGGCGCGGTTCCTCGGCACCGGGAAGTACCTGTTCTGGCAGACGCTGATCGTCATCGTCTGGATCGTGCTGAACATCACCGCGGTGTCGCTGCAGTGGGACCCGTACCCGTTCATCCTGCTCAACCTGGCCTTTTCGACCCAGGCGGCGTACGCGGCGCCGTTGATCCTGCTGGCGCAGAACCGGCAGGACGACCGCGACCGCGTCTCCCTGGAGGAGGACCGGAACCGGGCCGCCCAGACGAAGGCGGACACGGAGTACCTGGCCAGGGAGCTGGCGGCGTTGCGCCTGGCGGTCGGCGAGGTGGCGACGCGCGACTACCTCCGCAGCGAGCTGGACCGGCTGCGGGAGGACCTGTCCATCCAGCCCAGGAAGTCCCGCACTCCTACCGGCTCGTAACATGGATGGGGTGACCAGTACCCAGCAGCTCCCCAGCGTCGACGATGTCCGCAGCGCGCTGAAGAGCGTGCAAGATCCCGAGATCCGGAAACCCATCACGGACCTGGGGATGGTCAAGGACGTGGTCGTCGGCGCCGACGGCGTGGTCACGGTCGGGATCTACCTGACGGTCGCGGGCTGCCCCCTCAAGGCGACGCTGACCAACGACACGAAGGCAGCGGTCTCGAAGCTCCCCGGCGTCGCCGACGTGCGGGTCGAGCTGGACGTGATGAGCGACGAGCAGCGCTCCGAGCTGCGGAAGTCCCTGCGCGGCGACGCGGCGGAGCCGGTGATCCCGTTCGCCCAGCCGGGCTCGCTGACCCGGGTGTACTGCGTGGCCTCGGGCAAGGGCGGCGTGGGCAAGTCGTCGGTCACGGTGAACCTGGCCGCGGCGATGGCCGAGCGCGGGCTGTCGGTGGGGGTCGTGGACGCGGACATCTACGGCCACTCGATCCCCCGCATGCTGGGCGCCCGCGAGAAGCCGACCAAGGTCGACACGATGATCATGCCGCCGCAGTCCCACGGCGTGAAGGTGATCTCGATCGGCATGTTCACCCCGGGCAACACCCCGGTGGTCTGGCGCGGCCCGATGCTGCACCGGGCGCTGCAGCAGTTCCTGGCGGACGTGTTCTGGGGCGACCTGGACATCCTCCTGCTGGACCTGCCGCCGGGCACGGGCGACATCGCCATCTCGGTGGCCCAGCTGATCCCCAACGCGGAGATCCTGGTGGTGACGACCCCCCAGCAGGCGGCGGCCGAGGTGGCCGAGCGAGCCGGGGCGATCGCGCTGCAGACGCGTCAGCGCGTGGCGGGGGTCATCGAGAACATGTCCTGGCTGGAGCAGCCGGACGGCTCCCGCCTGGAGCTGTTCGGCTCGGGCGGCGGTCAGGCGGTGGCGTCGTCGCTGTCGAAGTCGATCGGGTCCGAGGTGCCGCTGCTGGGCCAGGTGCCGATGGACCCCCGGATGGTGTCCCAGGGCGACGCGGGGACGCCGCTGGTGCTGGCGGAGCCGGAGGCCCCGGCGTCGGCGGTGCTGAAGGAAGCGGCGAAGAAGCTGACGGTCCGGGCGCGCGGGCTGGCCGGGATGATGCTGAACGTGACGCCGGCGGGGCGCTGAGCGGTCGACGGCGGGTTCGCGGCCGGAGCACCCGCCTCCAGCCGCGGCACTCCCCGGGGACCGTCCAGCCAGGCGGCGTTTCGTATCAGGTCGCGTCCGGGTCGATCGGCGGCCGCTCGCCCGGCTTGAGCGGCTCCGGTGCCGACTGGGTCTGCCCGGCCAGGTAGCCGTTCGAGCCGTTGGTCCCGTTCGCCGGGGTGCTGCTGCCGTTCGTGATGCCCTTCAGGCCCAGCGGATCGGCGTCGCCGTCGAACAGGTGCTGCGTCACGACCCGCTTCGGGTCGAAGTTCCGGAGTCCGCGGAGGTCTTCCAGCGGCTTGCGCAGCTGGTCGAACTCCGGGCCCATCTCCTCGCGGAGCTGTTCCTTCGCGCCGGTCGCGAACTCGCGGACCTTGCGCACGCTCTTCGCGAGCCAGGACGCCGCCTCGGGCAGCCGTTCCGGGCCGAGGATGAACAGACCGGCGATGATCAGGACGAGGATTTCGCCCCATCCGACGCTCTCGAACACCAGTCAACCTCCGAAGATGAACCTACCCGCCCAGGGTACCCGTCACCCGCCGCGCTCCGGCAGGCCGAACGCGGGAACTCAGTCGGAAGCCAGGGTTACGTCGACGACGAAACCGGCGCCGTCGCGGGCCAGCGACACCGGCACCACCTCGCCGACGTCGTGCGCGCGGACCGCGACCGTCAGCTCCGCGGAGTCGCGGACCAGCCGGTTGCCGATCTTCGTGATGACGTCGCCTTCCTTGATGCCCGCGTTCGCCGCCGGGCCGCCGGGCGCGACGTTCTTCACCTGCGCACCCATCGTCGACGAGCCGGCGACCGTCGACGACGCGTTGATGCCGATGTCGGCGTGCTGGACCTTGCCGTCCTTGATCAGCGCCTTGGCGATCTTGATCGCGTAGTCGCTCGGGATGGCGAAGCCGATGCCGATGCTGCCGCCGTCCGCGCCCGACGAGCGGATCGACGAGTTGATGCCGACGAGCGCGCCGGTGGAGTCGACGAGCGCGCCGCCGGAGTTGCCGTGGTTGATGGCGGCGTCGGTCTGGATGGCCTCGTAGGTGACCGGCGGGGCGCCGTTGTCGCCGCCCGCGGTGATCGGCCGGTTCAGCGCGCTGACGATGCCGGCGGTCACCGAGTTCTGCAGCGCCAGCGGCGAGCCGATGGCCATCACGGTGTCGCCGACCTGCAGGTCCGCGGACTTGCCGATCTGCAGCACGGTCGGGTTGGTGACGTTGACCTTGACGACGGCGAGGTCGGTCTTCTGGTCGGCGCCGACGAGCTTCGCCTCGGTGCGCGTGCCGTCGAAGAAGACGGCCGTGACCTTGACGCCCGGGTCCGCGGCGGCGGAGGCGATGACGTGTTCGTTGGTGAGGACGTAGCCCTGCGGGTCGATCACGACGCCGGAGCCCTGCTCACCGGACTCGGCACCGGGCTTGAACACCTCGAGCGAGACGACGGCGGGCGCGACGCGCTTGGCGATCTCGGCGACGGACCCGGCGGGGCGTTCCTTGCCGGCCTCGGCTTCGGAGATGGTGGCGGAGCCGGTGAGCCCGCTCCCGGTGTCGGCGGCCCACCACCCGACGAACCCGCCCGCGGCGCCGATGAGCAGCGCGACGACCCCGAGCAGGACGAGCGCCTTGGGTTGCACCCGCCGTCCGAAGAGCACCTCGGGCAGGCTGAGCAGCGCCCCGGGGGGCCGTTTCACGGGCTTTTCGTCGTCTTCGGTGGCCACGGCGGGCCCGGCGAGCACGGCGGCGGCCCCGGGATCCCGCCACGGGTCCCGCGTCCCGGCCCACAGCGGCGGTTCGGCATCGGGAGCGGCCCCGGTGGCTTCCCGCGGCCGTTCGAGAAGGACCCCTTCGGCCCCGGGCGGCCGCCGGAAGGCCTCGGCGAGCGACTCGGGCGCGGGCGGCGCGAGGTTGACGCCGTTGGTCTTCTGCGGGGAGTAGAGCTGGTCGAACGCCCCGTCGACACCCTGCGGCCTGCCGAACACGGCGGCCTGCGCCGGATCGACGGCCGGCCGCGCGAGCGGCCGCGGGCCCAGCCGGTCGGCTTCACGCGCGCCGGGCTGCTCGGGATTCACGTTCGGCTCGGTCATCATTCCCCGGTGCAGAAGATCAGGTGGCTGGGCGTGACGATACCCAAGCCCAGTGCTCCGAGTCTGCCGGTCCACGGGTGAAGTGGCTGTTTCTTGGGCGCCTCGTCCACAGGCCGGCACCGATGTGGACACGGCGGCTGGGAGGGGCCGTGAACGGCGGTTTTCGTCCGGGGGTGGCGATAGGCTGGATATGGGCACGCCCCCCAGGGAGGGCGGGGCTGCGCTGAGGGCGGGGCTGCGCTGAGGGCGGGGCTGCGCTGAGGGCGGGGCTGCGCTGAGGGCGGGGCTGTGCCGAGAGAGGCAGCGAAGAACGCCCCAGCCGCCACCTGGCCCTGCACGATCAGCGGCCGATCGAGCGAGCCAAGCCGAGCCGCGCCGATCGAGCGAGCCCAAGCCGAACCGCTGAGACCCGCCATACCCACCGCGCGTCGGCCAGCTCCGCCACCGAGGGCACCCAGCCTGGCCGCCCCAAGCTCACTCCACCGAAGCGCCTCGCCGGGCTGAAGGTCACCCCCGGACACACCGAAGGCCGCCGCGGACAACGTCCGCAGCGGCCTTCACAGTCCTCTCAGCGGATGCCCGCCGGCACCGCCGCCGGTGTCGTCGTGGCCGGGGTCGAAAGCGGGGCCGGTTGCTGGGGCACCGCCATCTGGGCCGGCAGCAGGTTCGCCGGCTGGGGTGCTCCGCCGCCCGTCTCCGGGGATCCGTCGCCGTCCGCCGATGTTCCCACCAGCGCCAATGCGCTCAGGACCAGGCCCGACACCACGACGCCCGCTCCCTGCGCGGCGCGGCGCTTGAACCGGCCGCCGCCGAGGACGTTCGGTGACTGGCCCAGCGGGGCCGATGATCCCAACGGCGCCACACCGCCCAGCACGCCCGAATCGCGCAGGCCCGCGACCCGGTCGGGGCGCTGGACCGCGACCAGCTGGCCGTCCGCGGTGATCGCCAGGTTGTCCGGGGTGCTCGGCAGTTCCGTGTGCTGCGGGATCGACTGCAGGCTCGCCAGGAACCCCGCCGACATCGACGGCGCGCCCGCGCGGCGGATCGCCTCGACCGTCTGACGCTGCGCGCGGACCTCCGCCGCGCACGCCGTGCAGCGGGTGATGTGCGACGCCGCGCGGTCACGTGCGCCGTGGGACAGCTCGCCGTCGACGAACGCCACCACGACGTCCGGCAGCAGGTGCGACTCGGGAAGTGCCCAGCCTCGCGGTGCGGTCATACCGTCACCTTCGCAGACTGCGGTCCGTAAGCGCGACGACGCTCGAGCGACGCGCGCAGCGCCTGACGGCCGCGGTGGATGCGGCTGCGGACAGTGCCCAGCTTAACACCCAGTGTCGCGCCGATCTCCTCGTACGACAGCCCTTCGACGTCACAGAGCACCACGGCGGCGCGGAACTCCGGGGGCAGCTCGTCGAGCGCCGCCTGCAGGTCCGGGTCCAGGTGGGTGTCCGTGTAGACCTGCTCGGGGCTCGGGTCGTCGCCCACGATGCGGTCGGTGTCCTCGGGCAGGCCCTCCATCCGCACGCGCGAGCGGCGGCGGGCCATGTCGAGGAACAGGTTGGTGGTGATCCGGTGCAGCCAGCCCTCGAACGTGCCGGGCTTGTAGGACGCCAGCGAGCGGAAGACCCGGATGAAGGTCTCCTGCGTGAGGTCCTCGGCGTCGTGGGTGTTGCCGGTCAGGCGGTAGGCGAGCCGGTAGACGCGGTCACCGTGTTCGCGCACGACCTCGTCCCAGGACGGCGGCGTCCAGACCGCCTCGTCCAGGGTCACCGGCTCAGCCCCGGCATCGGCAACGGCGTTCTGCATCGCGGGAGCAGGCACCTCCATCAGCGTTTCTCCTGTCTGCTCCACCCAACGCGGGCCCTCGGCACGGTGTTCCCGTGTGTCCGGATTTCAGTCTTTCCGGCTTCCTTATGGTTCTAGTGAGACTGGACTGAGAGCAGGCTGAGAACTTCTTCACGGGTGCTTACCAGGGAGCCTGCGCGGATTTATCGACAACCAACGCTAACCTCCCTGCGTGAACACGCCCACCCCTGCGGCCGCACCGGCCGATTCCGGGTTCGTCGACGGGTACCTGCCCGACGACGAGGTGCTGTCCTCGGCGCGGGCACGGGCCGAGGACCTGGGCTGCACCCCGCTCAGCGAGGGTGCGGGAGCGACGCTGCGCTTCCTGGCCGCGACGCTGTGCGCGAAAGCCGTGGTCGAGGTCGGCACCGGAGCGGGGGTGAGCGGCCTGAGCCTGCTGCGCGGCATGGCCCCCGACGGCGTGCTGACCTCGATCGACGTGGAGCCGGAGTACCAGCGGGCGGCGCGCACGGCGTTCCGCGAGGCCGGCTTCGCGCCCGGCCGCACCCGCTTGATCATCGGTCGCGCCCTCGACGTGCTGCAGCGCCTCACCCCGGGTGGCTACGACCTGGTGTTCGTCGATTCGGCGCACATCGAGTACCCCGGCTGCTACGAGCTGGGCGTGTCGCTGCTGCGGCGCGGCGGGATCATCGCGTTCCACAACGTGCTGGCCGGCGGGCGGGTGATCGACCCGGCGCACCGCGATCCGGAGACGCTGGCGCTGCGCGAGGTGGCGCGGGCGTTCCGGGAGGACGAACGCCTGGTCCCGGCCCTGCTGCCGGTGGGCGGCGGGCTGCTGGTCGGCGCGGCCACCTGAGTCGTTGTCCACAACTCGGCTCGGCTGTGGACAACTCGCTGTTCGCGAGGGGTCTGGCCGGTGGGGGTCGATAGACTGGACCTGGGGACGCCCCCCGGTGAGGGTGGGGGCTCGGCTGTGGACAACAACAGAGCGCCAAGCCTCAACCCACCTCCACCAGCTCGAGCCGCCCGGCTCGGACCCGCGTCCCGGCCACCACCGCGGCCACCGCCAGCAGCAGCCACACCGCCACCACCGCGATCAGCCACGACCACCCCGCGTGCCCGTACACCCAGGCCCCCGCGGCCCCGCCGACGCTGCTGCCCAGGTAGTACGTCGCCGTGTACGTTCCGCCCACCTGGCCTCGGGCGGTCTCCGGGGCGTCCGCCGCCGCCCAGCCGTTCGCCACCGCGTGGGCCGCGAAGAACGCGCACGTCAGCACCAAGAAGCCCGCGATCACGAGCGGCAACGAGTCCGGCAGGGTCAGCGCCGCGCCGGCTGCCGTCAGCAGCAACGCGCCGATCAAGGCCCGTCGGCGGCCCACCCGGGCCACCAGCCGTCCGGCCGCCGCCGAGGACACCGAGCCCGTCGCGTAAGCCAGGAACACCAGTGACGCCACCGCCGGCGACAGCCCCAACGGCGAACCGGTCAGCCGGAAGCCCGCCGCGTTGTAGAGGGCGACGAACGAGCCCATCGCCAGCAGCGCCACCGCGTACTGGGCCAGCAGGACCGGCTTGCTCAGCGCCGTCAGCAGCCCTCGCCCGACGCCGTGGACACGGCCGGGACGAGTACCTGGCGGCAGCGTCACGACCGTGATCGCCGAGCACACCGCACCCACGCCCGCCACGACCAGCAGCGCGCCGCGCCAGCCGAGGGGGCCCGCCGTGAACCCGCTGGCCAGCCTGCCCAGCATGCCGCCGACCGTGTTGCCCGCGATCATCGCGCCCACCGCCGCCGCGACGCCCGCGCGGCCGAGGCGTTCGGCCAGGTAGGCCGCCGCCACGCCCGGGAAGCCGGCGATCGCGACGCCCTGCAGCGCGCGCAGGACGAGCAGGGCCGGGTACGTCGGCATCAGCGGCAGCAGCAGGCCGCACACGACCGACGCGATGACCGACGTCAGGATCACCGGGCGGCGACCGACCACCTCGGACAGCGCCGCGATGGGCAGGACCGCGATGGCGAGCGCGCCCGTCGCGACGCTCACCGCGAGCGCCGCGCCGCCCGGGTCGAGGTGGTACTGCGCCGCCAGCTGCGGCAGGACCGGCTGGGGCGCGTAGAGCAGGGCGAACGAGGAAATCCCGGCCGCGGCGACGGCGGTCTTGACTCGGCGGGTGGAAGTCACTTCCTGAAAGTAAGCAGGCCTAATCAATACGTCTAATGCATCCGGGTGGCAGAATCGATGCGGTGACGTATGACTCGCTGTCCGCGCAGGTCGCGCCCCACCTGCCGTTGCTCGCCGCCCTGCGGGAGACGAGGAACGTCACACGCGCGGCCGAACTGCTGGGTGTGCCGCAGCCCACCGTGAGCCGGCGGCTCGCCGCGCTGGCGGACGCGCTGGGTGCGCCGCTGACGGTCCCGGACGGCCGCGGCATCCGGCTGACGCGGGCCGCGGAACTGCTGGCCGAGGCGGCCGAGCGCGGGCTGGCGGCGGTCGGCACCGGCGTCCGGCTGGCGCGCGAGGAGGTGTCGCCGGAGTCGGGCCACGTCGTGCTGGGGTTCCTGCACCTGCTCGGGCGATCGCTGGTGCCTTCGCTGCTGCGCGGGTACCGGGCGCGCTACCCGGGCGTGCGGTTCACGCTGGTCCAGGGCTCGCGGCAGGACATGGTCGACCGGCTGGCGGGCGGCGAGCTGGACCTGGCCCTGGTGGCGCCGCTGCCCGACGTGCCGGCGCTGGCCTGCGCGGGGCTGGTGGACGAGGAGATCCTGCTGTCGGTCCCGGCGGGCCACCGGCTGGCGGGACGCCGCGAAGTGCGGGTGGCGGAGCTCGCGGAAGAGGAGTTCGTGCTGCTCGAGCCGGGGTACGGCGTCCGGACGCTGACGGACGAGCTCTGCGCGGCGGCGGGCTTCACGCCGCGGATCGCGTTCGAGGGCCAGGAGTCGGACACCGTGCGCGGCCTGGTGGCGGCCGGGCTGGGCGTGGCGCTGCTGCCGCGGTTCGGGCCGGGCACGCCGGCGGGGGTGGCGGAGGTGCCGCTGTCGCCCCCGCCGTAC
>NZ_JMQI01000053.1 GCF_000695625.1 Amycolatopsis rifamycinica | reverse complement strand
GGGGCGCGGCCGCACGGGTGTAGCAACCCACAGATTTCCTGCAAAGGACGGATTTACCAGAATGGCGAACTACACCGCCGCTGACGTGAAGCGCCTGCGCGAAATGACCGGCGCCGGCATGATGGACTGCAAGAAGGCCCTCGAGGAGAACGGCGGCGACTTCGACAAGGCCGTCGAGTTCCTCCGCATCAAGGGCGCCAAGGACGTCGGCAAGCGCGCCGAGCGCGCCACCGCCGAGGGCCTGGTCACCGGCGACGGCGGCGTCCTCATCGAACTCGACTCCGAGACCGACTTCGTCGCGAAGAACGCCGACTTCCAGGCGCTCGCCGCGAAGATCGTCGAGGTCGCGAAGACCGTCAAGACCTCCGACGTCGAGGCGCTCAAGGGTGCCGAGCTCGACGGCAAGACCGTCAACGAGGTCGTCCAGGAGCTGTCGGCCCGTATCGGCGAGAAGCTCGAGCTGCGCCGCGTCGTGGCCTTCGAGGGCCAGACCGCGACTTACCTGCACCGCCGCGGTTCCGACCTGCCGCCGGCCGTCGGCGTGCTCGTCGAGTTCACCGGTGACGACGCCGAGGCCGCCCGTGGTGCCGCCATGCAGGTCGCCGCGCTGCGCGCCAAGTACCTGACCCGCGACGAGGTGCCGGCCGAGATCGTCGAGAACGAGCGCCGCATCGCCGAGCAGACCGCCCGCGAAGAAGGCAAGCCGGAGCAGGCCATGCCGAAGATCATCGAGGGCAAGGTCAACGCCTACTACAAGGACAACGTCCTGCTCGAGCAGCCGTCGGTCAAGGACAACAAGAAGACCGTGAAGGCTCTGCTCGACGAGGCCGGCGTGACGCTGACCAAGTTCGCGCGCTTCGAGGTCGGCCAGGCCTGACTTCAGGCCAGGGCGTAGGTTCTACCCCCACAGTGCCCCGTCTCCGTCCATCGGGGACGGGGCACTGTCGGGTCCAGAGGGAAAATGAAGGTCGTGGGGCACCCGCCGACGTACTCCCTCCCGCGGAGGCGGCCAACAACACAGGAGGCGACATAGATGGGTGACCGGGTCGAAGGTGGCTACCGGCGGGTGCTGCTGAAACTGGGCGGCGAGATGTTCGGCGGTGGTTCGATCGGCGTCGATCCGGACGTCGTCCACTCGGTCGCGCAGCAGATCGCCGACGTCGCCCGCACCGGTGTCCAGGTCGCGGTCGTGATCGGCGGCGGCAACTACTTCCGGGGCGCGGAGCTGTCGCAGCGCGGCATGGACCGCGACCGCGCCGACTACATGGCGATGCTGGGCACCGTGATGAACTGCCTGGCGCTGCAGGACTTCCTGGAGAAGGAAGGCCTGCCCACCCGCGTGCAGACCGCCATCACGATGGGCCAGGTCGCCGAGCCCTACATCCCCCGCCGCGCCGAGCGGCACCTGGAGAAGGGGCGCGTCGTGATCTTCGGCGCCGGGGTCGGCATGCCGTACTTCTCCACCGACACCGCGGCCGCGCAGCGGGCGCTCGAGCTGGGCTGCGAAGCCGTGCTGATGGCGAAGGCCGTCGACGGCGTCTACACCGCGGACCCGAAGGCCGACCCCACCGCCGAGATGTTCCGCGAGATCACCCACCGCGAGGTGCTGGAGCGGGACCTCAAGGTCGCCGACGCGACGGCGTTCAGCCTCTGCATGGACAACAACATGCCGATCATCGTGTTCAACCTGCTCACCGAGGGGAACATCGCCCGCGCGGTGAGTGGTGAAAGAATCGGCACGTTGGTCAGCACCCCCCCTGCCGGGGTGCCGGCCTAGACCTGCTGGGATCAGCAAGCGCCACCCATCACAACTACGGGAGTGACCGTGATCGACGAGACCCTCCTCGATGCCGAGGAGAAGATGGAAAAAGCGGTGTCCGTCGCCAAGGACGAGCTGCAGTCGGTTCGCACCGGCCGGGCTTCGTCGGCGATGTTCTCGCGGATCGTCGTCGAGTACTACGGCTCGCCGACCCCGCTGAACCAGCTGGCCAGCGTGAACGTGCCGGAAGCCCGGATGGCGCTCATCAAGCCCTACGACCAGTCGCAGCTGGGCGCGATCGAGAAGGCGATCCGGGAGTCCGACCTCGGGGTCAACCCGAGCAACGACGGCCAGGTCATCCGCATCGTCATCCCGCAGCTCACCGAGGAGCGGCGCAAGGAGATGGTGAAGGTCGCGAAGGGCAAGGGCGAGGACGCCCGCGTCTCGATCCGCAGTGTCCGCCGCAAGGCGAAGGACGAGCTCGACCGCATCGCCAAGGACGGCGAAGCCGGCGAGGACGACGTCGCGCGCGCGGAGAAGGAACTGCAGAACCTGACCGACACCTACGTGCACAAGGTCGACGAGCTGGTCAAGCACAAGGAAGCCGAGCTGCTCGAGGTCTGATGGCACAGGTGAGCGAGGAACGCGAGGACCGGGTGGACGCGACCGGAGAACACCCGGCGGCCGCGCCCGGGACGCCGGAACCGGCGGACGCCGGCACCCCGGCCACGCCGGAGTTCCCGGGAACCGCCGGGGCGGGCACGGGCGGGGCTTCGGCGACCTCGGAAACCGGCCGGACGCCGGTCGCGCCGGAGGCCTCGGGTGTCGGCGAAGCGACGCGGTTGTCGGCCGCCGGGACCGCCGCGGCGGAGACGCCGGCAGCCTCGGGGACCGACGGGTCGGGCAGCGCTTCGGCAAGCTCGGCGGCCGGTGCGGCGGAAACCTCGGCCAAGGCCGCGGCTTCAGCCGATGGCGCGGCTGCGGAACCGGCGCCTGAGGTCAAGAAGACCTCCAAGGCCGGCCGCAACCTGCCCGCGGCCATCGGTGTCGCGCTGCTGCTCGGCGCCGCGATCATCGTCTCGCTGTTCACCGTCCGGTACCTGTTCATCGGGATCATCGCGATCGCGATCGCGGTCGGCACCTTCGAATTCGCCGGGGTGCTGCGCCGGGTCGCCGACATCCGGGTCGCGATGATCCCGGTGCTCGTCGGCGGGCAGGCGATGATCTGGCTCGCCTGGCCGTTCGGCCGGGAAGGCGCGCTCACCGCGTTCGTCCTCACCGTGCTCGCCTGCCTGCTGTGGCGGCTGCCCGGCGGGGCGAAGGGCTACCTGCGCGACATCAGCGCGTCGACGTTCGCCGCCGCCTACCTGCCGCTGTTCGCCGCCTTCGCGGCGATGCTCGTGCCGCCGGCGGACGGCGTCGGGCGGGTCCTGACCTTCCTGATCGGCGTCGTCGCGTCGGACACCGGTGGCTACATCGCCGGCGTGCTCGGCGGGAAGCACCCGATGGCGCCCACCATCAGCCCGAAGAAGACCTGGGAAGGCTTCGCGGGTTCGGTGATCGGCGGGATCGTGGCCGGGGCGCTGACCGTCAGCCTGCTGCTCGACGGCCACGTCTGGCAGGGCGTCGTCTTCGGTGTCGCCATCGTGCTCACCGCGACACTGGGCGACCTCGTCGAGTCGCTGATCAAGCGCGACCTCGGCGTCAAGGACATGGGGACGCTGCTGCCCGGGCACGGCGGGATCATGGACCGCCTCGACTCGCTGCTGCCCTCGGCCGTCGTGTCCTGGCTGCTGCTTTCGGCGTTCGTGCCGGTCTAGTCGTCGTAGGGGTCGTCGACCTCCGCGCGGCCCCAGCCTTCGGCGACGCGCGAGTGGTCGATCACCGCGAACACCGCGCCTTCGGGGTCGGCGAGGATCGACATGCGGCCGAACGGGGTGTCGTAGGGCTGGATCACCACCGTGCCGCCGTGCATGAGCGCCTCGCCCGCGACCGCGTCGACGCCGCGGGCCGGGTCGATGTCGAAGTACACGAGCCAGTGCGGCGGGGTGTCCAGGCTGTACTCCGACCCCATCACGTACCGGTACAGCACCGGCTCGTGCTCGATGAGCCATTCGACGTAGTCGAGCGTCTCGCCGTCGCCGATCTGGTGGCTGCCGTAGGTGAACAGCTTGGTGTAGAAGTGATCCGCCGCGACGCCGTCGTGGGTGTTGAGGTCCGCGCCGCTGAACGTGTTCGGGATGCCGGTGACGAACTCCCAGTTCGGCGGCACCTCCCAGAACACCACCGGCGCGCCGCACGCGTCGATGGCGTGCATGATCGTGCCGCGGTCCGGGATCGCCACCGGCCCGAGGGTGATCCGCCCGCCGAGGTGCTCCACCCACTCGGCCGCGCTGGCGGTGTGCGGCACGGAGATGTGCGGCATCCAGCCCAGCGGCGCGCCCTGGGCCGCGCGGTAGAGCCCGCCGACGGGGACGCTGCCGAGCGCCGCGATGGCGTAGCGGCCGTCGGACGTCGCCGGGTCCCGTTGAGTGGTGTACTCCCAGCCGAAGAGGGCACCGTAGAATCTTTCCGCCACGGCCTGCTCACGGCAGGCCAGCTCGATCCAGCACGGAATTCCGGCCGGGACCGGGGACGGGGTACTGGACGGGCCGATAGTCATGGGTGCTCCTCCCGGATACCCACCGGATTCTAGGCGTGATCCGTGAGTTTTCCGCCAAGAATTCGCCTCCGTGCGAGCACGGCCCGGCGACGAGGACCCGGAAGGAGCAGCGGGGGTGCGGTGGTCGTCGCGGCGCGTGGAGGTCGTGCCGAGCCCCAACATCTGGTACTACCAGGCCGATTACGAACTGGAGAACCGTTCGCAGGACAGCGGCGGCGAGATCTGGCGCGTGCTGCGCGAGGAGTACGACTGGACCGGCCGGGACGTGCTGGACGTCGGCTGCGGTGACGGGTTTCACTTGCCGCGCTTCGCCCGTGACGCGCGCTCGGTGCTCGGGGTGGAGCCGCACGAGCCGTTGGTGCGAAGCGCGCTGAAGCGCGTCGAGGGACTGTCGAACGTGGACGTCCGGATGGGCCGGGCCCAGCGGCTGCCGGTCCGCAGCGCGAGCGTCGACGTCGTGCACGCGCGCACGGCGTACTTCTTCGGGCCCGGCTGCGAGCCGGGGCTGGCGGAGGCCGAGCGGGTGCTGCGGCCGGGCGGCGCGATCCTGATCGTCGACCTGGACGTGACCAGCGAGCCCTACGGCCGCTGGATGCGCGCCGACCTACCGCACTACGACCCGGCCGCGGTGGAACGGTTCTTCGCCCGGGCCGGGTTCGGCTGCCGCCGCGTCGCGACCGAATGGCGTTTCGCGACCGCCGCGGACCTCGAAGCCGTGCTGAAGATCGAGTTCAGCAAACCCGTCGCCGAACAGGCGATCGCGGAGTCCTTGCAGCGTAACGGGAATCGCCCGCGGGACCTGACGCTGCCGGTGGGCTACCGCGTCCACGCGCGGGTCAAGCCCACCGGCCTCGTCCTGCCTGGTCACTCCGCCGCCTCCGGCGAAGAGGACTCGTCCTCGTCTTCGCCGAGGATGCCGTAGAGCGAGCGCCGGGCGTCGTTGAGCACCTCGGCCGCGCGGGCCTGCTGGCTCTCGGTGCCCGCGCGCATGATCTGCACGACGGCGGCGGCCAGGTTCTTGCCCGCCTTCGCCAGTCCGACCTCGGTCGGGTCGACGTCCTGCGCGATGTGCTCCCACGGCGGGGTGCTGTCCTGCTGCTCCGCGGCGGCGCGGCCGGCGTCGGTCAGCTCGAACAGCTTCTTGCCGTGCTCGTCCTTGCTGATGACCAGGCCTTCGTCGGCCAGCAGCTGCAGGGTCGGGTAGACCGAGCCGGGGCTCGGGCGCCAGAAGCCGCCGGAGCGCTCGCCGATCTCGCGGATGATCTCGTAGCCGTGCCGGGGCTGCTCGGCGAGCAGCGCCAGGATCGCGGCGCGGACGTCACCGCGGCGGCTGCGCCGTCCGCCGTGACCCCGCCGGTGCGGGCCGTGGCCGCGGCCGCGTCCACCGGGGCCGAAGCCCGGGGGGAACTCGCCGAAACCACCGAAGGGCCCGAAGGGTGCGCGCCCACGTTCGTGGGCGAAGGGGTGTCGTTGCCTACGCATGTCGTGTTCCTTTCTCGAACTGTTGCGACACGTTCACGATATATCGGAAACGGTCGTCTGGCAACCGGCTTCTGGTGAGCCCGCTCACGTCGCCCCTCGGGTGGAAAGATCGCCGGCGTGCCGGAAACCATCGACGAGATCGACGCGCGTCTGCTCCAGGCGCTGGGGGAGGACCCCCGGGCCACGGCGGTCGCGCTGGCCGAGCGGCTGGGCCTGTCCCGCAACACGGTGCAGGCCCGGCTCGCGCGGCTCGAGCAGCGCGGCGTCCTCCGGTCGTTCGAGCGCCGCATCGACCCGGCGCGGCTGGGGCATCCGCTGCGGGCGTTCGTCAACGCGCAGGTCGACCAGCGGCGCCTCGCCGAGATCGGCGAATCCCTCGCCGCGATCCCCGAAGTGACCGAAGTGTGCGGGCTGACCGGGGCCAGCGACCTGATGGTGCCGGTGGTCGCCGTCGACGCCGACGACCTCTACCGGATCGCCGGCCACATCCTGGCCTCGCCCGGGGTGGAGCGGACGAACATCTCCCTCGTCATGCGCGAGCTCGTCCCGTACCGGCTGACGCCCCTGCTGGAACGCGTGCATTCTGCGCAGCCGGAGGCCTAGACCCTGCGGATCCGCTGCGCATTCTGCGCACTTGCGGCGGAATCGGTTGTGCGAAGCGCCCACCGATGCTGTCCTGGTGGGCGCTTCCTGCACGAAAGGTGTCGACGATGACCCATGCCCCCGTGACCGCCCCGGCGCTCACCGCGATCGAGCAGCGGGTCCTGTGGCTCGCGACCGCGATGGTGCACCAGGCCAACCGGGTCCGGCCCAACCCGTCGGGGCTGAAGGTCGGCGGCCACCAGGCGTCGTGCGCGTCACTGGTCTCCATCATGACGTCGCTGTGGTTCCGGCACCTGCGCCCGGAGGACCGCGTTTCGGTGAAGCCGCACGCGTCCCCGGTGCTCCACGCGATCAACTACCTGCTCGGCGAGCTGGACGAGGCCTACCTGCCGACGCTGCGGGAGTTCGGCGGCCTGCAGAGCTACCCGAGCCGCGCGAAGGACCCCGACCCGGTCGACTACTCGACCGGCTCGGTCGGCATCGGCGCGACCGCCCCGATCTGGGGCGCGCTGGCCCGCCGCTACCTGACCACCCGGGGCTCGGCCGCGGGCACCGGCCGCCAGTACTCGCTGGTCGGCGACGCCGAGCTGGACGAAGGCGCGATCTGGGAGGCCATCCTCGACCCGGCCGTCGCCGAGCTCGGCGAGATCGTCTGGATCGTCGACCTCAACCGCCAGTCCCTCGACCGGGTCGTCCCCAACATCGCGGCCGGCCGGCTGCAGGGCATGTTCGACGCCGCCGGCTGGCAGGTGCTGACGCTGAAGTACGGGCGGCTGCTGGAAGAGCTGTTCACCCGGCCCGGCGGCGCCGAGCTGCGCGCCCGCATCGACGGTATGCCGAACCCCGAATACCAGCGGCTGCTGCGCTGCGACGCCGCCCAGGTGCGTGACCGGCTGCCCGCCGGGAACGCCGCCCTGGGCGAGCTGGTCGCTTCGCTCGACGACGAGACGTTGCTGGCCGCGATCCGGAACCTCGGCGGCCACGACCTGGGCTCGCTCGACGAGGTCTTCGCGTCCATCGCGGACGACCGGCCGACGGTCATTTTCTGCTACACGATCAAGGGACGCGGCCTGCCGACGCAGGGGCACCCGCAGAACCACTCCTCGCTGCTGACCGTGGCCCAGATGGAAGAGTTGGCTTCGGCTCTGGGCACGGACCTCGCTTCGCCGTGGGAGCGCTTCGCCGACGGGTCGCCCGAAGCCGCGTTGTGCACTGAAGTCGCTTCGCGCCTTCATCGCCCGGACGTTCCTTCGGCGCCCTCGCTGGAACTGCCGGTCGACATCGGGCGTACGCCGTCCGGGACCGCGACGACGCAGGCGGCGCTGGGCCGCGTGTTGCTGGACCTGACGCGCGAAGCGCCCGAGGCGGCGAAGCGCGTGGTGACGGTCAGCCCGGATGTCAGCTCGACGACCAACCTCGGCGGCTGGGTCAACAAGGTCGGCGTCTGGTCGGCCACCGAGCGCCGCGACTGGTTCGAGGACGACCCCGAGACGATCATGCACTGGCGGGAGAAGCCGACCGGCCAGCACGTCGAGCTGGGCATCGCCGAGACGAACCTGGTCGGCCTGCTGGGCGAGCTGGGGGCGACCTGGAGTCGCTGGGGCGAGCCGCTGCTGCCCATCGGCGTCATGTACGACCCGTTCGTCGAGCGCGCGCTGGAGCCGTGGTCGTTCGGCATCTACGCGGGCGGGCAGTCGATCCTGATCGGGACGCCGTCGGGTGTCACGCTCGCGCCCGAAGGCGGCGCGCACCAGTCGATCACCACGCCGTCGATCGGGATCGAGCAGCCCGGCTGCGTCAGCTACGAACCGGCGTTCGCGATCGACACCGAGTGGACGCTGCTGGCCGCGCTCGGCCGGCTCGGCAAGCCGGGCGGGACGTCGTCGTACTTCCGGCTCTCGACGCGGCCGGTCGACCAGACCCTCGCCGCGGTGCCCACCGACCCGGCGGCGCGCGAACGCCGTCGCCGCCAGGTCGTGGCGGGCGCGTACCTGCTGCGGCGCGCCGCGGAGCCGGCTGTCACGCTCGCGGCGATGGGCGCGCTGGTGCCGGACACCCTGGCGGCGGCCGAGCGCCTCGCGCAGGTCGGCGTCGAGGCCGACGTCGTGTGCGTGACCAGCCCGGGCCTGCTGTTCGAGGCGGTCCAGGCCCGCTCGGGCCGGGGCCACGGCGAGACGTGGATCCTCGACCAGGTCTTCCCGGCTTCGCGGGCGAAGCCGCTGGTCACGGTGCTCGACGGGCACCCGCACACGCTGGCGTTCCTGGCCGGGATCAACCGGGTCCCGTCGGTCGCGCTCGGCGTCACGGGCTTCGGCCAGTCGGGCTCGCTGGAAGACGTGTACGCCTACCACGGCATCGACACGGACGCGATCATCCGGGCCGCGCTCGACGCCGTCAGCTGAAGGTCGCGCCGGCGAGCAGGGTGTCCATCTTGGCGTCCCAGCCGGGGAAGGAGCCGTACTGGACGATCAGGATCCGGCTCGTCGGCAGCCACCACATCCGGACCTGGTTGTTCTGCGCCGAGTTCTCGCAGGTGACCTGCCAGCGGCCGTACTCGGCCTTCTTGGGCCCGATCGGCGCGAACCCGGCGTCGAGGAGCTCGCTGCCGGTGGCCTGCGCGGCCTTCCCGGGCGGCGACGCGGGGGTGATGCAGGTCGGCATGTCCGTGCCGGGGTACCAGCCGAAGGGCCGCTTCGTGCTGGGGAGGTTGATCGGCGCGTCGGGATCCGCCTTGCGCAGGTCCAGGACCCGCGCCTCGCAGACCGCGGTGCCTTCGGCGATGCAGCCGTCCAGCAGGCCGTCCGGGCTGTGCTCGGTGTAGGTGGCGCCCGGCGGCAGCGGCAGGCGCAACGACCCGACGGTGGCCTGCGGCCCGCTCGGCGCGGGCGGGTTCGCGGCCGGGTCGCCGGCCGGAGTGCTGCTGCAGGCGGCGGCGGCCAAGGTGACCGCCACCACCAGGACGAGGTGCCGGAAGGACACGAGCTCACCTCTTTCGTCGGACGCCGGGGTTTTCACGATGGATCATCTCCTGGGGCACGCGGCACCCCGGACCGGGGGCGGCCCGTGACCTGGGGTACACCTCGTGGGGGCGCCACGGGCGGCTCCGGTGGGCGCGTGGGACACTGGATCGGTTATGACTGCCCTTCCCCTCGTCTTCGACGCGCCCAAGCGCGGCCTCCCGCCGCGCCACCTCGCCGACCTCTCGGTGTCCGAGCGCGCGGCCGCCGTCGCGGAGCTGAGGGAGAAGCCGTTCCGCGCGAAGCAGCTGTCGAACCACTACTTCTCCCGCCTCACGGTGGACCCGGCGGAGATGACGGACATCCCGGCGGCGTCCCGCGATCGCCTGGTCGAGTCGTTGATGCCGACGTTGCTGACCGAGGTCCGCGCCCTGGCGGCCGACGACGGCGCGACGCGCAAGACGCTGTGGCGCGCCCACGACGGCACGCTCCTGGAGAGCGTCCTGATGCGCTACCCGGACCGCGCGACGCTGTGCATCTCGAGCCAGGCGGGCTGCGGCATGGCGTGCCCGTTCTGTGCGACCGGCCAGGGCGGCCTCGACCGCAACCTGTCGACGGCGGAGATCGTCGACCAGGTCCGTTCGGCGGCGGCGGTCATGCGCGACGGCACGATGCCGGGTGGTCCCGGCCGGCTGTCGAACATCGTCTTCATGGGGATGGGCGAGCCGCTGGCCAACTACAAGCGCGTGGTGGCCGCGGTGCGGCGGATCACCGATCCCGCTCCCGGTGGCCTGGGGATCGGTCAGCGGTCGGTGACGGTGTCGACGGTGGGGCTGGCGCCGGCGATCCGGAAGCTGGCGGACGAGAAGATGCAGGTGCGGCTGGCGGTCTCGCTGCACACCCCGGACGACGAGCTGCGGGACACGCTGGTGCCGGTGAACAACCGGTGGTCGGTGGACGAGGTGCTCTCGGCGGCGCGGTACTACGCCGACACTTCCGGGCGGCGGGTGTCGATCGAGTACGCGCTGATCCGGGACATCAACGACCAGCCGTGGCGGGCGGAGCTGCTGGCCAAGCGGCTGCGGAAGCACCTGGGTCAGCTGGTGCACGTCAACGTCATTCCGCTGAACCCAACGCCGGGTTCGAAGTGGGACGCTTCGCCGAAGCCGGTGGAGCGGGAGTTCGTGCGGCTGGTCAACGCGGGCGGAGTAGCGTGCACGGTGCGTGACACTCGTGGCCAGGAGATCGCCGCGGCCTGTGGCCAGCTGGCCGCTGAAGGCTGAGTTCGTTCGTTTCGATGATGGAGTGTTTGCCGTGATGTATGCCCCCAGCCTGTTGGACCCGGCTGCGGAGGAGCTTCGGCTCGCGGATGTGGTCGGTCGTGGTGCGACCGAGGTGGCGCGTGAGGCGCGGACGCTGCTGGGTGAGCGCTTCAGCTCGGTGACGTTCATGTACGTGCTGATGCGCGCGTTCGAGGTGGAGTACAACGCGGCGCGCGACGCTTCGCGCTGGCACGAGTTCCACGGTGGCCCGCGGGCCCTGTCGGACGCCGACCTCGAGAAGCTGCTCGCCCCCTGGCTCGCTCGCTGACGGCGCCTGGACCGCCGGCGAGCCGTCGCCGACGCGACACACGAATTGACAGGCGGGGCCGTGATCCACTTCACCGTGCTGGGCGCGATCACCGCCTCGCGCGCGGGGGAAGACGTCGATCTGGGGTCGCCGCAGCAGCGCTCGGTCCTGGCGCTGCTGCTCCTGCGCGCCGACCGCGCCACCTCGCTGGACCAGATCGTGGATGCCCTCTGGGAAGCGGAGGCCCCGCCGGGGGCGCGCGGAACGGTCCGGACCTACGTCTACCGGCTGCGCCGGGTGCTGGGAACCGACTCGCCGATCGAGTCGGTCGCCGGCGGGTACCGGTTGCGGGCGGCACCGGAATCGGTGGACTTCGGCCGGTTCAAGCTCGCGATCGCCGGGGCCCGCGCCGCCGGGAAACGAGGCGACCCCGGAACGGCCGCGCAGAAACTGCGCGAGGCGCTGGAGTGCTGGACGGGGCCTGCCCTCATGGGCGCCCGCGGTCCGTACCTGGAGCGGGAACGGGAGGAGCTCGAGCGGCTTCGCCTCACCGCGTGGGAAGAACGGCTGACCCACGAGGTCGGGCTGGACGAGCTCGACGCGGCGGAGGAAGTGCTCGGCTCGCTGGTCGCCGAGCACCCGTTGCGGGAGCGCCTGCGTGAACTCCAGATGCTGATCCTGGCCCGCCGAGGCCGGCCGGGTGAGGCGCTGGCCGTGTTCGCCGAAGTCCGGCGCCTGTTGCGGGAGGAACTGGGCGCGGATCCCGGCGAGCGGCTGCGGCACCTGCACCAGCGGTTGCTCCGCGCCGACCCGGCGCTCGGCGCCCCCGCCGCAACCGCGGCCGCGGCGGTGCCGGCGCAGATCCCGGCCGGGCAGCCGCTGTTCACCGGGCGAGCACGGGAGTCCGCGGAACTGACCGGCCTGCTCACCGGCGCCGGCCGGGCCGCCGTCGCGGGCATCACCGGTCTCGGCGGAATGGGGAAGACGGCGCTGGCGATCCACGTCGCCCACGCCCTCGCCGCGAAGTTCCCCGACGGCAGCCTGTTCGCCGACCTGCGGGCGGCGGACGCGCCGGCCGACCCCCACGAGGTGCTCGGGCGTTTCCTCCGCGCGATCGGGGTGGGGCCGGTGCCCGAGTCCCTGGACGAGCGCTCCGCATTGTGGCGTACTTCGCTGGCTCGCCGGCGGGTCCTCGTCGTCCTCGACGACGCTCGCGACCACGAGCAGATCCGGCACCTGTTGCCCGGTACGCCCGGTTCCGCCGCCATCGTGACGAGCGTGACCAGGATGATCGACCTGCCGGGAGTGCCCTGGATCCGGCTGGGCCCGCTGTTGCCCGGCGACTCGGTGCGGTTGCTCGGCGCGGTGGCGGGCGAGGACCGCCTGCGGGCCGAACCGGAAACCGCTCGCCGGCTCCTCGACGCGTGCTCCCACCAGCCGCTGTCGGTCCACGTCGCGGCCGCGCGCCTGCTCGCTCGTCCGCACTGGACGCTCACGCGGATCGCCGAGCAGCTCGACGACGATCTCCGGCAGCCGGTGGTCATGCACGAAGACTGCAAGATCGTCGACGCCCCGTTCCGCCGCGCCGAAACCCTGCTGGCGCGACCGCTGCTGGACGCCTTCCACTTGTGCGCGGTGCCCGATTGCTCCTCGCTGACCCCGGCCGCGGTCGCCGCTCTGCTCGACCTGCCCCCGGTGCGGGCGACCGCGAACCTGGAGTCCCTGGTGGACGCCCACGTCCTCGAAAGCGGACCGGAGGGCACCTACCACTTCCTGCCCCTGGTCAAGGCCTTCGCGCGCCGCCGCGCCCGCGACCGGCTGGGGGAGGTGGCGTGCCAAGCGGCGCTGCGCCGGCTGCTGCGCCACCGCCTGGCCGACGACAGCGACTGGGACGAGCGGTGGCGCGCCGAGACCCTGGCGATCACCGCGCAGATCGGCGACCACGCGGAAGCGCGACAGTCCCTGCTGCCTTCCTGATCGACAGGTCGTCGACGCGGTGTCGACCTGGTGTCGACACGGCACCGGTGGACTCGGGGCATGGATTCACCGAAGACACCGGATGAGCTGGCCGACGTGGTCGCCGGCCCGGTCCTGCACCCCGGATCGGCCGGATACGCCGAAGAATGCGCGACCTACAACCTGGCCGTGACCCACCGCCCGGCCGTGGTGGTCGGTGCCACCTGCGCGGCCGACGTGAGCGCGGCCCTGCGCTACGCCGCCGGCCACGAGCTGCCGGTGGCTGTCCTGGCCACCGGCCACCAGGCCATCGTCCCGGCGGACGGCGCCGTGCTGATCACCACCCGCCGCGTGACCGGCGTCCAGGTCGACCCGGAGCGCCGCAGCGTGCGCGTCGGCGCGGGGGAGCGCTGGCAGGCCGTGGCCGACGCCGCGGCCGAGCACGGCCTCGCCCCGCTCGCCGGCTCGTCCCCGCTGGTCGGGGTGGTCGGCTACACCCTCGGCGGCGGCCTGAGCCCGATGCTGGGCCGCGCGTACGGGTGGGCCGCGGACCACGTGACCGCGATCGACGTGGTCACCGCGGACGGCGAGCACCACCGCACCGGCCCGCAGGCCGAAGCGGAGCTGTTCAACGCCCTGCTCGGCGGCAAGAGCAACCTGGGTGTCGTCACGGCCATCGAGTTCGGGCTCTTCCCGGTCGAGCGCCTGTACGCCGGAGGACTCTTCTTCGCCGGTACCGACGCCCCCGCCGTGCTCCGGACGTACGCGAAGGTCGCGGACAACGCGCCGGACGAGCTGACGACGTCGATCGCCTTCTTGCGGCTGCCGCCGCTGCCCGGCGTGCCGGACCTGCTCGCCGGGAAGTTCGTCGTCCACGTGCGGTTTTCGTACGCCGGCTCGTCCGGGGACGGCGCCGCGCTCGCGGAGCCGCTGCGGGCGGCCGCGCCGGTGCTGCTGGACACGCTGCGGGAGATGCCGTTCGGCTCGTTCGCCGAAATCCACTCCGACCCCGTGGACCCCGCCCCGTTCCTGGAGCGCACCGAGGTCGTCGCGTCACTGCCCGAAGAGGCGGTGCAGGAGCTGCTGGAGCTGGCCGGTCCCGAGGCGGACTGCCCGGTGCACTTCGTCGAACTGCGCCACCTCGGCGGGGCGCTGAGCCGGCCGGCCGCGCACGCGGCGGGGCACCGCGACGGGCAGTTCGCCGTCTGGGTGGTAGCCGTCGGAATGCCCGCCGAACTCACCGCGCAGAAGGCCTTCGCCGACGAGCTGTTCGCCCGGCTCACCCCGTGGAGCACGGGACGGCGGTACCTGAACTTCATGTCCACAGAGGACCTCGACGCGGTCGAGACCGCTTACGACACCCCGGTCTGGGAACGCCTGCGCGCCGCCAAACACCGCTACGACCCGGCGAACCTGCTGCGGCTCAACCACAACATCGCCCCGACCGGAAACGGACCCCGCCATGACTGACCAGCTTCTGCGCACGCTGACCGACCACGCCGCGATCACCGACGCGGTCCACCGCTACACCGCCGGGCTCGATTTCGGCGACGCCGACCTGCTCGCCTCTTCGTTGACCGAGGACGCCGTCGTCGACCTGTCCCCGGCCACGGCGAAGATCGGCTTCGCGTTCCCGCCGCTGCGACCGCGGCAGGTGGTCGTGGACAGCCTCATCCCGGCCGTCGGCCCGTTGGACACCAGCCACGCGGTGTCCAACGTCCGCATCACGGTCACCGGGGACACCGCCACCCTCAAGTGCTACGCCATGGCCCAGCACTTCGAGCCCGGCAACGGACCGAAACCCGACCGGACGCGCCACGCGCTGATGATGAACCGCTACGACGCCGAAGTGGTCCGCGACGGGGACACCTGGCGGATCAGCAAGCTGGTCATCGACAACGCCTGGTTCGACGGCGACCCGGCCATCCTGACCGGCGGGTGAGAACGGCGGGCCCGATCTTCACCGCCTGGCCGCCGCCCAGTTCTTGGTGGCGGCCAGGCCGTCCGCGTGCGACACGATCGGCTGGTACCCGAGGTCGGCGACGGCCTTGTCGGTCCGCAGGGTGCACTCCTGCGCGAGGAACCACAGGGCCGGCACCGGTACTGCGCGTTCGGCGGTCTCGAGGTCGATTTCGGCCGGCGAGGTGTGGACGCCGTAGATCTCGAACATCGTCTCCATGAACTCGCGGAAGACGACGCGGTGCTGGTCGGTGACGAAGTAGGCCTGACCCGGGCGGCCGCGCCGCCAGCCGAGGAGCAGGGCTTCGGCGACGTTGTCGACGTAGGTGACGTCCGTCGTGTGCCGTCCGCCGTCGATCCAGGCGAACTGCCCCGCCCGCGCCGATTCGGCCAAGCCCTCGAGGAGAGAGCTCTCCGGGCCCCAGACGAACCTCGGCCGGATCGACACCGTGGCGAAGCCGGGCGAGTTCGCGTCCAGCACGATCTGCTCGGCGACGGCCTTGGTCGCGGAGTAGGTCGCCGGCGAGTCCGGCCGCAGCGGTGCGGTCTCGTCGACGTCGACGAGGGGATCGCCGGCGAGCAGCGCGGCCTCGGTTCCCGCGTGGACGAACCGGGGGACACCCGCCTCGCGAGCCGCGTCGACGACCGCCCGGGTCCCCTGCACCGTCACGAGTTCGTGCCGGGCGCGATCGGCGCCGAGGTCGGTTTCGGCGGCGAGGTGGAAGACCACGTCACGGCCGTCGAGCTCGCGCTGCCACGGGGCCGGTTCGGTCAGCTCGCCCCGCACCGGTGTGGCGCCGAGCGCGGCGACCACCGCCGCCGACTCTTCGCTGCGCACCAGCGCCCCGACGGCGTGTCCCTCCTTGACGAGCCGGCGTACCAGAGCCCGGCCGATGAACCCCGAACCCCCTGTGACGAACACCCGTTCCATGAGTTTTCCCTTCTACCCGCTACCTCGGCCCTCGTGGCCGTGCACGTCAGTAGAGCGATGGCGGGCGAGGGATTCTTCCCTCGGAAACATTCATGTTCCGAGGGTTGGCTATAAAATCCTTGGATGGCTTCACTCAGGGCGCTGGAGTGTCTCGTGGCGGTCGCGGACACCGGGTCGATCACGCAGGCCGCGCGGCTGCTGCACTCCTCACAGCCCGCCGTCTCCCATCAGCTCGCCACGCTGGAACGAGAGACCCGGACCATCCTGGTGCGGCGGGAACGCCGTGGCGTCACGCTGACGCCGGCGGGGCGGGCCGCGCTCGTGGACGCCCGGCGCGCGGTCGCGGCGGCGTCGGCCGCGGTGCGGGCGGCCCGCGCGGCCGGCGAGGCGGCCGGCGGGACGCTGCGGCTGGCCTGCGCGCAGAGCCTGAGCGTGCCGCTGGTGGCTCCGGTCATCCGCGGGTGGCACCGAACGCGCCCGGAGGTGACGATCACCCTGCGGGAATCGGCGAAGCCGGCCGAGCTGGCCGGATGGCTCGACTTCGGAGACGTCGACCTGATCTTCGTCCCGGCCCCGCTGCCCGACGGGATGGCGGCCGATGCCGTCGTCGTGGCCGAGGAAGAGGTCGTGCTGACCGCGCCGGCCGGGCACCCGCTGACCGGCCGGCCGGCCGTGCGCGTGGCGGATCTCGACGGCGTGCCACTCGTCCACTTCGCCCCGGACAACGCTCTCAGGGCCTGGCTCGACCGATCGCTGGCCGACGCCGGAGTGCGCCCGGAGCCGGTGATGCGGACGTCGGTGACGACCGCGGCGCCGCAGCTCGCGGCGGCCGGCCTCGGTGTCGCCGTGACGCCGGTCAGCGCGGTCAGTCCCGGGTTCCCCGGTGCGGTCAGATCGTTCTCGCCGCGGTGGAGCCGGCAGCTGGTGGCGCTGCGGCCCGGCGAGCCGGACCCGCTCACCGACCGGTTCGTCGAGGACGTGCGGGCGCACGGCGTGGACGTGCCGGAAGACGTGCGCGCCCAGCTCTCCGGGGCAGTCGCCGGGGGTAGCGGCGCGGCCAGGTGAAGGTGTCCCGGCGCGCCGGGACATCGCCGCCTGGGGCAGCGCCCTACGGCTGACGCTTTACCTGGACGCCGCGAGCCGCCCGGCGAGGGACTCCGACAACGTGGCCAGTTCGCGGGCGTCGTCGTCGAGGCTGCCGCTCTCCGGGATCGCCAGCGGCATCGGCTCCTCCGGGACCGGTTCGCGGCGGGCGTGCGCGCGCAGCGCC
>NZ_JMQI01000052.1 GCF_000695625.1 Amycolatopsis rifamycinica | reverse complement strand
CCCGGCTCCCGGCTCCCGGCTCCCGGCTCCCGGCTCCCGGCTCCCGGCTCCCGGCTCCCGGCGGATGATCCGCTCACCGGCAGACCGCCCCCCGCCCGGGAACAACGCCATCCACCAGGTACACCACCTCGGCCGCCCGGGTGCAGGCCGAGTTGAACAGGCCCGTGTGACCGTCGTCGGTGCGGGTCAGCAAGGCTGCGCCGTTGATGCTTGCCGCCAGGGTGCGGGCCCAGGGCAGGGGCGTCGCCGGGTCGTGGGCGCCGCCGATCACCAGGATCGGCGGGGCTCCGTGGACCGAATGCGGCTGCGGTGGGTTCTTCGGCGCGATCGGCCAGCCGGTGCAGCCGGCGGCGAAGTCCCAGTACTCCGAATACCGCCAGCTGTGCGGCGCCGCCGCGCGGAGCAGGCGGGCCATTGTGCCCAAGTCCGCCGGGCCGGTGAACGGGGACGGGAAGTCGTGGCAGCCGATCGCCCGGTAGGCCCCGTAGATCGGGGACAGGAACTGGTTCCGCTCGGTCAACCCGCGGGCGTCCGGGAACTCGCCGCCGGCCGCGGCCAGGTGGGTGCCCAGCGCCGGCCAGTCGTCCCGGATGTAAAGGTAGCCGTAGACGCCCGCCGAGATCTCGTCGGCCGTCGCGGACCGCTTCAGTTCGCTCGACCAGATTCCGCTGCGAGCCGCTCGGGCCACGACGTCGTCGTAGAAGCGGAGGACGTCCTGGCCGTGGAGGGCGCAGCCGGCCGAGCCGCGGCACCAGGCCGCGAACCGGACCAGCGCGTCCTCGGTGGCCGCGGCCTCCTCGAGGATCGCCTGCCGCATCGGGCGCGCGTGGTCGATCGCGCCGTCGAGCACCATCGCCCGGACCCGGCCGGGGTGCTTCGACGCGTACACCGCGCCCAGCTCGGTGCCGTAGGACAGACCGAGCCACGAGATCTTCGGCTCGCCGAGCGCGGCCCGGATCGTCTCGATGTCCTCGGCCGCGCTTTGGGTGTCCGCGTACGCCAGCAGCGAGCCGGTGCGGGCCAGGCAGTCCGCGCCCGCCTTGCGGTTGTGCGCCACCAGCGCTTCGAACCCTGCCCGCGTCGACGGGAACCGATTCAGCGCCGGGTCGTACAGCGTCGCCGCGTCACACGTGATGCGTGGCGTGCTGTACCAATCCCCGCGCGGGTCGAACCCGACGACGTCGAAGCGCTCCCGCAGCGGCGCGAGGTCCGGCGAGGCCAAGCCACCGGACTGCGCGAACCCGACGCCGGAGCCGCCCGGCCCGCCCGGGTTCACCAGCAGCGAGCCGATCCGGTGGGACCGATCGCGCGCGGGTAACCGGGCCAGCGCCAGCCGCGCCGACCCCAGCTCCGGCCGCGCGCGGTCGATCGGCACCTCGACCGTCGCGCACTCCGCCGACGGCTCCTGCTGCGTGGCGCACGAGCTCCACGTCAGAACCGACGCGGAGGCGACGGCCGGTACCGCCGCCATGACCACGACTGCCGCGACCACCGCGAAGATCCGGCGCATGTCCATGATGTTTTCCTCCCCCTGCCCGCCGGCCTTCGGCGTGCTTCCTTCCTAACAGCGGCCACCGACAATTCAGGAGTGGCGAGCCGTCGAAGAGGAGAAGAAGGAATCCGCATTTCCCTGCTGCACAACGGTTTCAGCCGGAGTGCCGACCCAGGAAGTCACTCGATAGTGGGAATCCACGGTGACCGGCACCCCCTGCGCCGGCGTTTCCGGCGGCGCACCCCGGGTGAGGCCGACGGCCCCGAACATCGCGACCGCGCCCAGTAGCGCGGCCACCAGCACGCGCCGTTCGATCTTGCCCATCGAAAATGCCCCCGTAGTAAGAAAAAAGGTCAGGCCGCGCGGACCGTGACGCTGCCGCTTTCGGTCGTCAGGTCCAGCACGTGCGGAGCGGATCCGTCGGTCTGGACGCCGATGTCGCGGTGCCCGCTGTCGCTGTCGCCCTGGACGCGGTACGGCCCGCCCGGCACCGTCAGCTCGACGCTGCCGCTCTCGGCGTGCACCTTCACGTCGTTCGCCTGCACCAGCGTGAATTCGACGCTGCCGCTGGAGGACGTCACGTCGACCGGCCCGTGCACGTCTTTGCCGGTGACGCCGCCGGATTCGCTCCGCAGCTGGACCGCACCGACGTTCCGCAGGTCGGTCGAACCGCTGTCCAGCGAAAGCTTCACCGTGCCGGGGACGTCCTCGACCCGCGCCTGCCCCGAATCGACGTGGACGTCCACACTCGACATCCCGGCGACGTCCAGGCCGCCGGAGTCGACCTTCCCCGTGACGGCAACCCCCTCCGGCACGACGACCTCGAAGGCGACCGAGCAGTTCGTGCCGCACGAGCCGAGCACCAGCTGGTCGCCGTCGACGCGGTAGAACGGGCCCTCCGGCTTGTTCCGCCAGTGGTAGCTGACCTTTTCGCGCACCGTCGCCGGCCCCGGGCCGGTGCGGATCTTCACCGCGCCCGAGTCGGCCTCCAGCTTCACGCCGCGGATGGTCTGTGCCACGGTGCCGGTGTTGTCGAAGTCCGAACCCCAGCCCCACCCGAGCGCCGTCGCCACGCCGATGCCGATCAGGACGATGCCTCCCAGAGCCAGAAGCGGGCGCGCCATGGTCGTTGGTCCCCTCAGTGTTGTTTCCCCTGCGTGAGAAACGTTATGACGGGGTGAGCGGGCCGTATATGGGGGTAACCCCCCGAATGACCCTGAGATCCCGCCCTGAGACGCCGGGGCGGTGCCCGGGGCCTAACCTGGCGCAAGTCTCCAGTTCCGTGATCAGGAGGATCCATGCCGCAAGCACCCGGCCCGTACGAATCCCTGCCCGAAGTGCCGTCGTTCACCCTGCGCAGCAACGACGTCGCCGACGGCGAAACCCTGGCCACGCCCCACTTGTCCGGCATCTTCGGCGCCGGCGGCGAGGACCGTTCGCCGCACCTGGCGTGGGAGGGCTTCCCGGCGGAGACGAAGAGCTTCGCGATCACCTGCTACGACCCGGACGCGCCGACCGGCAGCGGATTCTGGCACTGGGCGGTGTTCAACGTCCCGGTTTCGGTGACGGAGCTGGCGTCCGGCGCCGGAGACGGCTCCGGCCTCCCCGAAGGCGCCGTGACGCTGAAGGGTGACGGCGGGGTCAAGCGGTTCCTCGGCGCGGCGCCCCCGCCCGGGCACGGCCCGCACCGCTACTACTTCGCGGTGCACGCGCTCGATCTGGACAAGCTGGAGGTCCCGGAGGACGCGACGCCGGCGTTCCTCGGCTTCAACATGTTCGGGCACACCTTGGCGCGCGCCGTGCTGACGCCGGTGTACGAGAACAAGGGCTGAGTTTCCCGGCGGGCCCGGCGCTGTTGCCGATCGGCAACGGAGCCGGGCCCGTTTTTGTCGGACCCCGATGACACACTGCGCTCATGTCACCACCGATAGCGACACCCCGGTCGCGAGCGCTGGGGTTCGGATTGCGGAAGGCGCGGAAGGCGCGTGGGTACGGGTTGCGCGAGCTGGCCCGCGCCACGGACGTGCACGCCGCTGAACTGTCCAATTGGGAGCTCGGCCTGCGGGTGCCCAAGATCGAAGAGGTCGCGCTCCTGCTCGGGCAGCTGCGGGTGATCGGCGCCGAGCGCGACAGGCTGTTCGAGCTGGCCCGCACCGCGCGGGAGCCGAACTGGCTGGAGAAGGAGATGCCCGACGCGCCGGCGATCCTCACGTCGCTGGCGGAGTACGAGCGCACCGCGGCTGCCATCTTCAGCTGGCAGCCGATGGTGGTGCACGGCCTGCTGCAGACGCCGGACTACGCGCGGGCGATCCTGGCCCTCGGCGGCACTCCGCCGCAGCTGATCGAACAGCGGCTGAAGGTGCGGATGATCCGCCAGGCCGCGCTGCGCGAGTACCGCGCGCCGGAATGTTCCATCGTGCTCGGCGAGAACGCGCTCCGGCAGCGGATCGGCGGTGTCGAAACCCTGGCCGAGCAGCTTCGGCACCTGCTCGACGTCCCGCGGCGGATCGAAGTGCGGGTGGTTCCGTCCGGCGGCGACTACCACCCCGGGCTCAACGGTTCGTTCAGCGTCTTCGAGTACTCGGACCTGCCCGCCATCGTCTTCTTGGACCAGTACCGCGGCAGCGCCTACCTCTACACTGAAGATCAGGTGGCGGACTACAAGTCGGCCGCGAAGATCATGGCATCCCTGGCGTTGAGCGTGGCCGACTCGCGCGCGTTCGTCGAGGGGGTGATCGCCGAACTGGAGGCCTGACGTGCACAACTGGCGGAAGTCCAGCTACAGCGGGCCAGAGGCCGAGTGCGTGGAAGTGGCGCTCGCCCCGGTGGTGCGGATCCGTGACACGAAGGACCGCCCCGGCGGAACCCTCGAAATCACCACCCGATCGTGGGATGCGCTGCTCGCCGACCTGACACGGCGTTAGCCGACGAAGTTCGCCGAGTTCGGGCCCTCGCGCTCGAGGTAGTGGCCCCGCGTGTGCTCGGCGAAGCCGAACTGGCGGTACAGCCCGTGCGCGTCGGCGGTGTGGAGCATCCAGCGGAACTCGGCACCGGGGCCGTTGTCGATCATCTCCCGCACGATCTCCTTGCCGAGGCCGCTGCCGCGCGCCGAGTCGACGACGAAGACGTCGGCGAGGTACGCGGACGAGACGCCGTCGGAGAACGCGCGGGCGAACCCGACCTGCTCGCCGTCGCGGTAGGCGCCGACGACCCGCCACGAGCCGTCGATGGCGGCCTCGACCTGCTCACGCGTGCGCCAGCGACCCCAGTAGGCCTCGGTCGACAGGAACTTCCACACCGCGTCGAGGTCCAGCCGCGCGCGGTCGTCGTCGAGTTCGTAGGCACCAAAAGTCCGCATGACCGGAAAGTAGCAGCGGCGCGAAGCGCCTCCGTTGAGGGCGGCGGTGGGGAGGAAGGCGGAGTAAGGGAGGAGTCAACGCGGTTTCAGCAGGTAGTCCACCACCGGACGCAGTTCCTCGGCCGACGGCGGCTCGTCGTCGATCAGGCCCTGGATGAGCAGGCCGTCGATGCCCGCGAGGAAGACCCGGAAGGACACCTCGTCGTCGTGGCGGACCATCGACGTCAGGACGTCCAGCCAGCGGCGAGCGGCCGGGCGCAGCTCCGGCTTGCGCGCGGCCAGCAGGTACAGCTCGTACTCCGCCATCGTGCGCCCCCGCCGCGGCCCGAGGGCCTCGGCGAGCAGGCCCGCGACCTCCTCGGCGCCGCGTGACCCGCGGGACCGGGCCCGGTCGATCATCCAGTAGACCTCGGTGGCCATGTCACGTGCGCACGAAATGAGCGTCGCGACCAGCAGGTCGTCCAGCGAAGAGAAGTGGTAGGTCGTCGACGTCGTCGGAACGCCGGCCTCGGCCGCGACCGTCCGGTGCGTGACGCCCGCGACGCCGTCGCGCTCGATGATCCGCAGCGTGGCCTCGATGAGCTCGGTGCGCCGCTTCTCGCCGCGCGCCTTCCGGCCGTCGACTTGGAGCTTCACCATAGGGTGAAAACTACCTGAACGATCGTCCCAAAACAAAGAGCGACGTACACCACATCGGTGGGACTTAAGGCCACTCAACGGGTTACTCATCAGTAAGGACGGTTAGTCTCCCGGCACCACCACAGTTTTTCCCGGACGAAAGGCACCCGAACGATGGGCGCTCTGCAACTGACGCTCGGCGGGATCTCCGTCGTGCTCGGCCTCGTCGCCTGGGGCATGTTCGCTGCGACGATCGCCCGTTTCGTGCGGGTGATCCGCCTCGGCCAGCCCGACTCGACGCGCAACGGGCCGTTCATGCCGCGCATGAAGACGCTGATCAAGGAGTTCGCCGCGCACACGCGGATGAACCGCAAGCGCAGCGTCGGCCCGGCCCACTGGCTGGTGATGTGGGGCTTCCTGCTCGGCTCGCTCGCCCTGTTCGAGGCCTACGGCGAGGTCTTCGTGCCGACCTGGGGCTGGCCGTACCTCGACGACTTCCCACCGTTCCAGCTGCTCATGGAGCTGCTCGGGCTCGGCACGATCGTCGGCGTCCTGGTGCTGATGGCGATCCGGCAGCGCAACCATCCGCGCCGCGCCGACCGCCAGTCGCGCTTCGCCGGCTCCAACTTCAAGTGGGCGTACTTCGTCGAGGCCGTCGTGCTCATCGAGGGCATCGGCATCATCGGCGTCCGCGCCGCGAAGTCCGCGCTGAACACGCACGAAGGCCCGATGTGGGCGTCCTTCGTCTCGAACCCGATCGGCCAGCTGCTGCCGGCCAGCCCGAACCTGGTGACGATCTTCGCGTTCGTCAAGCTGATGAGCGCCACGGTTTGGCTGATCGTCGTCGCGCGCACCATGACCATGGGCATCGCGTGGCACCGCTTCAGCGCGTTCTTCAACATCTACTTCAAGCGCGAGGACGACGGCGGCGTCGCCCTCGGCGCGCTCAAGCCGATGATGAGCGGCGGCAAGGTCCTCGACCTCGAGGAAGCCGACCCCGACGAGGACACCTTCGGCGTCGGCAAGATCGAGGACTTCAGCTGGAAGGGCTGGCTGGACTTCTCGACGTGCACCGAGTGCGGCCGCTGCCAGGAGCAGTGCCCCGCGTGGAACACCGGCAAGCCGCTGTCGCCGAAGCTGGTCATCACGCAGCTGCGTGACCACGCCTACGCGAAGGCGCCGTACCTGCTGGCCGGCGGTAAGCGGGACATGGCGGGCGACGAGATCGGCCTGTCCGGCGACAACATGTACGCGGGCATCGACGTCCTCGCGATCGCCGAGTCGCAGAAGGCGCTGATCGGCGACGACGGCGGCGTCATCGACCCCGACGTCCTGTGGTCCTGCACCAGCTGCGGCGCGTGCGTCGAGCAGTGCCCGGTGGACATCGAGCACGTCGACCACATCGTCGACATGCGCCGCTACCAGGTGATGATCGAGTCGTCGTTCCCCAGCGAGCTGAACGGCATGTTCAAGAACCTGGAGAACAAGGGCAACCCGTGGGGCCAGAACGCCAAGGACCGGCTGGCCTGGACCGAAAACCTCGACTTCGAGGTGCCGGTGTTCGACGGCGACCTCGGCGACACCGAATACCTGTTCTGGGTCGGCTGCGCCGGCGCGTTCGAGGACCGCGCGAAGAAGACGACGCGCGCGGTCGCGGAGCTGCTGCACATGGCGGGCGTCAAGTACACCGTGCTCGGCTCGGAGGAGTCCTGCACGGGTGACCCGGCCCGCCGCGCCGGCAACGAGTTCCTGTTCCAGATGCTGGCCCAGCAGAACGTCGAGATCCTGAACTCGGTGTTCGAAGGCCGCGAGCGCAAGGCCCGCAAGGTCGTCGTGACCTGCGCGCACTGCTTCAACACCCTCGCCAACGAGTACCCGGAGCTGGGTGGCCAGTTCGACGTCGTGCACCACACGCAGCTGCTGAACCGCCTGGTGCGGGAGAAGCAGCTGGTGCCGGTGGCACCGGTCGCCGAGGACGTCACCTACCACGACCCGTGCTACCTCGGCCGCCACAACAAGGTCTACGAGGCGCCGCGTGAGCTGGTCGGCGCGACCGGCGCGCGGCTGCGCGAGATGCCGCGGCACGGCGACAAGTCGATGTGCTGTGGCGCCGGCGGCGCGCGGATGTGGATGGAAGAGAAGATCGGCAAGCGGATCAACATCGAGCGCGTCGACGAGGCGCTCGGCACCGCGCCGTCGAAGATCGCGACGGGCTGCCCGTTCTGCAAGGTGATGCTGAACGACGGCCTCACGGCCCGGCAGAGCGACGGCAGCGCGAGCGAGAAGGTCGAGATCGTCGACGTCGCGCAGATGCTGCTGGAAGCGGTCAAGCGCAAGCCGGAACCGAAGCCGATCGCGCTCGGAGCGCCGTCACTCGCGGAGGAGTGACAGCTTTCCCGAGAACGCACGGCCCCGGTCAGTACCCCTGACCGGGGCCGTTTTCGTGATCGTGAAGATTTGGTGATCTCGTAGCCATTCCGCTACCCGTTGTCACATCTTTGTCCTGTCCGCCAGGCTCACTAGCTGGGACTTCGTGAAAGTAATCGTTTTCTTGAAAAATGTTCATGATAATCACCGAAATGGCCCATCAGGTTAAGGAGAAACGACGGCCTGAACCCTGGTCAAGCGGCGTATCCTGGCCTTTCCCTCGCCGCCGCCGTTGCCAGCGAGGCACCTTTGACGATCACGGAAACAGGGGGCGGCACGAATGGCCGAGGACCGGCGGACCAGCACGACCGGCCGACACGCCCTCCACCCCATCCCGGACGAAATCCGGCTCGCCCAGGACTACGTGCCCACCCAGCGCACGCTCGTGCGCCCGTACGTCCTCACGCGTGGCCGGACGCAGTCACGGCGGCACCTCGCGATCGAAGCGATGGTCTCGACGCGGGCGGAGGCGCACTGGGACGGCGCCCGGGTGACCGGCGAGATCCGCTCGGTGCGCTCGCTGTGCCTGCACCCGCGTTCGGTCGCCGAGGTCGCGGCCACGTTGAGCGTGCCGCTCGGCGTCGTGCGCGTCCTGCTGGACGACATGGCCGAGCAGGGCCTGGTCACCATCCACGACAGCCGGACCGGCAGCGACGGCCGTCCCGCGATTGCGCTCATGGAACGCGTTCTGCACGGCCTGCGCCGCCTCTGAGCACTACGCTCACCAAGGTGAGCGAGGAATCCGCAAACTCCGGCGGCGAAAGCACCCTGACCGTCCTGCTCGCCGGCGGGGTGAACCTGGCGATCGCCATCATGAAGCTGATCGCGGGCATCATCACCGGCTCGGGCGCGATGCTGTCCGAAGCGGCGCACTCGGTGGCCGACACGATCACCGAGGTCCTGCTGCTGACGGCGTTGAAGCGCTCGGAACGCCCGGCCGACCGCGTCCACCCCTTCGGCTACGGCAAGGAGCGGTACTTCTGGTCGCTGCTCGCGGCCGTCTCGATCTTCGCCTCGGGTGCGATGTTCGCGCTCTACGAGGGCGTTTCGACGCTGCTCGGGCACGGCGAGGCGCAGAGCACGTCGTTGCTCAGCTACATCGTCCTCGCCGTGGCGTTCCTGCTCGAAGGCACGTCGTGGCTGCAGGCGGTGCGCCAGGTCGTCCGGGAGTCGCGGGCCGAGGACCGCTCCCTGTGGACGTACCTGCGGCTCATCGACGACCCGACGCCGAAGACCGTGCTGTTCGAGGACTCGGCCGCCCTGGTCGGCCTGCTGCTCGCGTTCGGCGGCATCGGGCTGCACCAGCTCACCGGGTCCGAGGTCTGGGACGGCGTGGCGTCGATCGCCATCGGCCTGCTGCTCGCCTGCGTCGCCTACCTGCTCGGCCGCACCAACCGCGGCCTGCTCGTCGGGCGCCAGGCCGATCCCCGGCTCGTCCGCGAGATTCGCGACCACCTCACCGGAGCCCCCGAAATCGAGGCCGTCGTCGACCTGCAGACCATGCTGATGGGCACCGACCAGGTGCTGGTCTGCACCCGCGTGGACTTCGACGACTCGCTCGGCGCGGGGGACCTCGAACGCGCCTGCGTCCGGCTCGCGTCGGAGCTGACGGAGGCGTTCCACGACGTCACCGAGGTGTTCATCGAGCCGGTGCCGCGGTCGGATCCGGAGCTGCGGGCGACGGTGCTGGCGCGCTACGGCGACATCGCCGAGCGGTGGAGCAAGCCCTAACGCCTCAGTACCCGAAGTCCTGGACCCAGTACCAGCCCGCGGTGGTGACACCGACGCCGATCTTCTTGAGCGAGCAGTTCAGGATGTTGGCGCGGTGGCCTTCGGAGTTCATCCAGGAGTCCATGACCTGCGCCGCGGACGTCTGCCCGCGCGCGATGTTCTCCGCGCCCGGCTTCGGATAACCGGCCTGCTTGATGCGCTGGTCGAACGTCGTGCCGTCGGGGCTGGTGTGGGAGAAGAAGTTCTCCGCCGACATCTGGTCGCTGAAGTCCTGCGCGGCCTTCGTGACGTGCGATTCCTCGGTCAGCGGGGCGCACCCGGCCTTTCCGCGCTCGTCGTTGACCAGCGTGATGACCTGGGCGGTGACCGACGGGGCGACGCGGGCCGCGGCCTTGGTGCTCGGCGGTGGAGCTTCGGACGTCGAGGGCGGCGGCGTCGCGGACGTCTCGGTCGGCGTGGGAGCCGCGCTGGACGTCGTCGGGGCGGCGGAGGGGGAGGTCGTGGGAGCGGCAGGCTGACCGGGGGTGGTGGTCTGGACCTGACCGCCGGCGAGGTCGGTTCCGCTGCCGCTGCCGGCACCGGCGGGGGCGTTGGGCAGGACCAGCGCCGCGGCGCCGAGCTCGGCGGTGTTTCCTTCCGCGGTGGCCATCCAGGTGCCGGCAGCGGCGGAAAAAACGCCGAGCAGCACACTGAGTGACACCATCACCACGTGAGCACGTTCACCAATGGGGGACACGGCGCAGGAACGTATCACGGGACAATTACGGCGAGAACCCTACGAACGCACTGGTCACATTTCCCGTCGGTGACAGGTAAGTATTTCCCGGCAATCGGACGCTTCCGTATTACTCCATTCGGCCTATTTTGACGTGCCGGCCGTCAGAAGCGTCGTCGACTCGTGGGTCAGAGCGGTGGCGGCCTGGACGAACCCGATGATCGTCCGGAGCTCGTCGTCGGTGTAGCGGTCGCAGAGCTCGTACATGCCCTTGACCAGGTGGCCCCAGAGGTGCGCGCCGCTCGCGATGGACTGCGGGTCCAGCACGATGAGGACCTTGCGCCGGTCGTCCGGGTGCGGCTCGCGGTTGACGATGCCCTTGCGCTCGAGCCGGTCGATCATCGCCGTCACCGACGCCGGCGCCAGCCCGGACAGCCGGGCGAGGTCCTTCGGCGTCTGCGCGCCGAACCGCGCGAGGTAGTCCAGGACCTTGCTCTCCACCGCCGAGAGGCCCCGGGTCTCGGAGATGGCGGTGTGGAACATGACCGTCTCCGTCGACAGCTCCCGCGACCTGAGCAGGACTTCTTCGACGAGTTCCGTTCGCTCGCTTGACACGGCGACCAGCCTAGCCCACTGTTTAGTTCGACAGAACGAATTACTTTCTAAGACATTCGAGGGGTCGAATTACATGACACGGGCACTGATCATCGGGGGCGGCGTCGCGGGCACGATCACGGCCATCGCCCTGCACGAAGCCGGCCACGAGCCGCTGCTGTTCGAGGCGTACGACCGCAGCGCCGAGGGCGTCGGCGCGTTCCTGACCCTGGCGGTCAACGGCCTGGACGCACTGCTCCCGCTCGGCCTCAAAGACGTCGTCCGGAGCGCGGGCTTCGACTCGCCGCGGATGTCGATCGGGCTCGGCGACGGCACGCGGCTCGCCGAATTCCCCCTGGGCGGCACCCTCCCGGACGGCACGGTGAGCCAGACCGTCCTGCGCTCCGACCTCTACGTCGCGTTGCGCGACGAAGCCGCGCGGCGCGGCATCCGGGTCGAGTACGGCAAGCGCCTGATCGGCGCGAGCCAGACGAAAACGCACGTCAGAGCGGACTTCGCGGACGGCTCGCACGCCGAGGGCGACATCCTGATCGGCGCCGACGGCCTCCGCTCCCGGGTCCGCACGATCCTCGACCCGGAGGCGCCGTCACCGCGGTACGTCCCGCTGCTGAACACCGGCGGGTTCGCCGAAGGCCTGAGCCTGCCCGACGAGCCGGGCGTGCTGAACATGGTGTTCGGCAGGCGCGTGTTCTTCTGCCACGTCGTCAGCGCGGACGGCCGCGTCTGGTGGTTCGCGAACCCGGCCCGCAGGACCGAGCCGACCGCGTCCGAACTGGCGACGCTCGCCGGCGAGAAGCTCCGCGCCGAACTGCTGCACCTGGTGGCGCGCGACCGGACGCCGGCCGCGGACATCATCCGCGCGACGCGGGAGCTCTACCCGGCCTGGCCGACGTACGACTTCCCGACCGTCCCGGTCTGGCACCGCGGCCGCATGGTGATCATCGGCGACGCGGCGCACGCGACGTCACCGGCGGCGGGCCAGGGCGCCTCGATGGCCATCGAAGACGCCGTCACGCTGGCGAAGTGCCTTCGCGACGTGCCGGACGTCGAGCGCGCGCTGACCACGTACGAGAGCTTGCGGCGCGGACGCGTCGAAGCGGTGGTCGCGGCCGGCAAGCGCAACGGCGACCAGAAGGTGATCGGCCCGGTCGGACGGGTCGTCCGCGACTTCTTCATCAAGCGGGCGTTCGCGAAGCCGTCCGAGGAGGACCCGAACGCCTTCATGTGGAACCACCACATCGACTGGGACGAGAAGGTCGCCGTCTAGCGCCAGGTGTCGACGCGGTGGAAGTTCTTGTACGCCCGGCTCGGGGTCGGGCCGCGCTGCCCCTGGTAGCGGGACCCGGCTTCGCTGGAGCCGTACGGGTGCTCGGCCGAGCTCGACAGGCGGAAGATGCACAGCTGGCCGATCTTCATGCCGGGCCAGAGGGTGATCGGCAGGTTCGCGACGTTCGACAGCTCGAGCGTGATGTGCCCGGAGAAGCCGGGGTCGATGAACCCGGCGGTCGAGTGCGTGAGCAGCCCGAGGCGGCCGAGCGAGGACTTGCCCTCGAGGCGGCCGGCCAGGTCGTCGGCCAGGGTGACGAGCTCGAACGTCGAGCCGAGCACGAACTCGCCGGGGTGCAGCACGAAGGGCTCGTCGCCCTCCTTCTCGACCAGCGAGGTCAGCTCGTCCTGCTGCAGCTGCGGGTCGATGTGGGTGTACTTGCTGTTGTCGAAGACGCGGAAGAACCGGTCGAGCCGGACGTCGATGCTGGACGGCTGGACCATGCCGGCATCGAAGGGGTCGATGCCGAGCCGGCCGGCGTCGAGCTCTTTGCGGAGGTCACGGTCACTGAGCAGCACGGCCCGAAGCCTATCCGGTGGGTTCAGGCGGCCCGCATGTGCTGCGCGTACGTGGTGTCGGGCGCGAAGATCTTCTCGAGCCGCTTCACGTACCCGCGGCGCCCGGCCTGACCGATCCGTTCCTGCAGCGCGGTGGCCCCGGGGATGAACCGCCGCACGGTCTCGGCGGCGAAGTTGACCCCCGCGACGGCGACGATCGCGGCCTGCGCGACGGGGTCGTTCGGCAGCCCGAGGAAGTCGGCGTTGGTCTTCCCGAGCACGAGCCGGCTGATCGACGAGTGCACGGCGACGGAGACGTGCGACAGCACCTTCCCGACGGCGCCGCGTCCCTCGCCAACGGCGGCGTTGGCCTCGATGAGCGCCTTGGCGAGGCGCTTCGAGTCGTCGTCCGGGATGAATTCGGTGGCGGCGAGCAGCCACAACAGCCGCCAGGCGTCCTCTTCGGAAGTGGGGAGCAGCTCGTCGTCGACGCCCATGAGCCAGCCGATGTAGCGCCAGAGGTGCAGGATGTCGCCGCGCTCACGGGCGGAGTAGCGGAGGCCGAGCAGCTGCGTGCCGAAGACGTAGACGAGCGAGAAGAGAAGGAGCGTCCCGGCGGTCTGCACCTGGTTGACGGGCCGATCCCAGGCGGCGTAGTCCCAGTCCTCCCGCCGGTTCATGGCGGCCCGGACGTGGGCGTGCACGAGCCGGATCCGCAGCGCGGCGGCGTACCCCTTCCCGCCGTGCTTGAGGGCACCGGGCGTGGTGACGTCGATCCACCAGGCGGCGGTCTCGACGAGCCGCCGCGTGGCCTGGTATTCGATCTCACCGGTCCCGACCAGCGATTTCGTGGCCCGCGAGGCGAGGTAGCCGCCCATCAGCGACATGTCGCCGAGCGGGAAGAGCCCCAGCAGCCCGGCCCGGGTGATGGCCTTGGCGCCGCGCTCGATCCGCTCGTCATCGACCCAGTAGGGCTTGGCGTCGACCTGGTCGAAGAAGTCCTTGAGCGGCCCATCCACTGCGGCGTCGCCTCGCAAAGCGTCTTCGAAGAGCCGGCGCCCGTGCCCCTTCGGCTGCTGCGCCATCCACGCGACGACGTCGTCCGCGAGCCTGTCCTGCACCTGGGCGAACTCCCGGATGCGGGCGATCTGCCGTTCGTCGCCTCGGATGTCACCTTCGATGAACAGCCGCTGGGCCAGCCGGAACCCGCCTTGCCGGAACAGCTCGGGCTCGTCCATGACGCTCACCTCCGGAGTCGACAACAAGTGTTGTCACATGAGGCGCGCGAGTCAAGGAGGAGGCCACTGGACAAGGGGATCACGGTGCCGTGTATGCTGGCGACGCACTGCGGATGTAGTTCAATGGTAGAACATCAGCTTCCCAAGCTGAATACGCGGGTTCGATTCCCGTCATCCGCTCTCAGAGCGAAGCCCCAGGTCACACGGTGTCTACTGTGGACCTGGGGCTTTCTCTATCTCTGCTGTTCACTTCTCGCGTGCCATTAATGTGCCATTAGCCGACCGGGACCGGTTGGCCGTCCTGATCTTCGTCGTCGTCCGGGGTGGTGCCCTTGCGGTGCCGGTCGACGAGCTTGGACAGCCGGTCCGCGATCTGCTTGTCGGCGTCGCTGGTCGCCCGCTGGTAGATCAGGGCCGCTCGCATGTCGTCGTGGCCCATCCGCGCCATCAGGTCCTTGGTCGACGTGCCCGCCTTCGACGCCCAGATGTTCCCGGCGTGCCGGAGGTCATGGAAATGCAGGCCCTTGAGCCCCATCTTCTCCACGACCTCCGTCCACCGGGTCCGCTGGCTGAAGTTCGGCCGGCGGACCGCATGCCCAGCTCGCTCACCCGTGAAAAGCAAAGCGTCCTGCTCCGGCTTGACCCAGGTCTCCAGGTGCCGCAGCAGGTCACGGCGAACCGCCGTCGGAATGATCAGCGTCCGGACACCAGCCCGTGACTTCGGCGGACCGACGACGAGCCCACGGCCGGGGACCTCGACCATGGCCCGCGACACCCGCACCCACGACGCGTCCTCCGCTACGTCACATCGGCGCAGCGCCGTCACCTCACCCCACCGCAGCGACCCGAACGCGGCAAGCAGGACCAGCGCCCGGAACCGCTCCGGCATCCGACTGGCCAAGTCGAAGACCTGGGCCACGGTGATGACCGGTCGTTCGTCCGGGTTCTCCTTATCGGCACCACGGACCCGGCAGGGGTTGCGCGGGAGGATCTTGTCCTCCTCGACGGCCGTGTTCAGGATCGCCCGCAGCAGCCGATACGACTTGGCCGTCACCGACTCCGAGACCCCCGCAGTCAGCCGATCCGCCCGCCACTGGCGAATGATCGCCGTCGACAGCTTGCCCAGCTCGACTCCGCCGAGGTCCGGCGCGATGTGCTTACGCAGCAACCATTTGTACAGCTCGACCGTGCGCGGGCGAAGTCCCGGACGCTGCGCGATCCACTGGTCCGCGTAGTCGCCGAGCTTGCGCTTCGCACGTTCCGGGTCGATCCACTCACCTTGCGTGATCTGCGTTTCTGTCACCGACAACCACCGTTCGGCGGACCGCTTCGTGTCGAACGTCTTGGGCGCGGGCCGCATGACCCCATCCGGACCGGGATAGCGAGCCTGCCACCGGCCGGACGGAAGTTGCCGAACACTCCCGAAACCGCGATGCCCTTGCTTGTTCGCCATGTCAGGCCGCCCTTCCCAGGTCCCGACGGACCGATGCCCGCGTGATCGGCTCGACCCGGCCGGCCTGCATGAAGCTCTCCAGGTCCTCCAGTGCGAACCGGACATGCACCCCGGCCTTGTGAAACGCGATCCGTCGTTCGGCGATCAGCCGACGCACGAACCGAACCCCCGTGTTCAGATAGACGGCCGCCTCATCGACCGTCAGGTACTTCTTTTCCATGCCTCCCCCTTCCAGATCAGGCCGCGAGCTGAGTTGCCGAAGTTTCTGGCTCACTCCCCGGTGGTCCGGCGGCGGCGAGTAGCGCGCGGTCGTACTCGGCCTTCCACGTGATCCGTTCCGCGATCGCGCGCATGACCAGGTGCGGCCGGGGCGGGACCTGCGGGTCACCGGGCTCGACCTTCCGCCAGACCAGCCGGGCCGGGTCTGGTTGCGGCTTCTCGATCCCGATGGCGGCCAACGCCTGGACCACGAATGCCTTGCGGTCGGCCTTGTGGTCGTCGAGGGTCTTCCCGGACCACTTGCGCGACACCAGCACCCGCCGTCCCGGCAACCCGAGCGTCGTCCGCCGATGCGCGCGTCCCTTGCAGTGACCCGGGGTGGTCTTGCTGCCCGCGCCCTTGGGCTGGACCCCGTAGAGCAGCCACACCGCGCACCGGGGCGAGCACGGCGTGACCGACAGCTCGGCGTGGAGCCGGTCGTGGTGATCCCGCAGCCGCGCAGTGTCCGCCTCGACTACCTCACCGGTGGACTTGGTCAGGTACTTCGTGAGGTAGCCGATGTGGCGGCCAGCCTCTTCGGTGCCGCCGAGGATGCCCTTCGAGTGCACCTGCCGGCCGAAGGTCACCACGTGCGCCGGGACCTCCACCTCTTCCACAGCGTCATCCCACGACGTCAGCGGTTGCCGGGTGTCCGGGTCCAGGAACGCCCGAGTGTCCGGGTCCCAGACAGGCAACCGGTCGACGTAGACGACCTGGTCGTGCGACGGCCACCAGACCTGGTGATACGTGGCCTCGGTGACCTGCCGGATGACGTCGTGCGGGATCGCCCCGCGGATCGCCGCGTGCAGGTGCGGAGCGGTCCGCTTCTGCGGTTCGACGGTGGCAAAGTACTGCGCGTCCCAGCCGACGACCCGGCGCAGGTTCTGCCACCACCGGTCCACCAGCGCGGAGAAGTGCACCGCGTCCCGAGCCGCTCGCCGGTAGTCATATCGACTCGGGTCAACCGGGGAGCCGTCGCCACGGACCGGCCCGTAGGTATCGCACGTGAGCGTCACAAACATCGACGGCCGGAACTTCCCGGCAAACTCCCGCCCGACCGTCGTCTTCGCGACCTTCCGCCGAGGCAGGTTCGGCGCATCCTGCCGCCGCTTCGTCGACCTCTTCACCTGGCGCTTCGTCGGCACGTCGAGGGCGGGCAGCCGACCCCGCATCCCGAGTTGCCGAAGTTCCGCATCAACCCCGGCGACCTCCTCCCGCAGCTCCTCAGCCTCCGCCTGGTCGTGCTCGACCACCTCCCGATACGCCGCCACCAGGTCCGCGCGGTAGGTCAGCAGCTCCTTGTGGTCCTCCGACGGCGGAGCCGGGGTGAGGTTGGGTTCTTCGGTCAGGTGCCAGCCCTCGCGGCATTGGGCCTGCCGAAGCGCCTTGGCCTTCCGCGCGCACGACAAGCAGACCGACTCGACGGTGGAGCCGCACGGGACCGGGACGTAGCGCAGTTCGCCGGTCTCGGTGTCGCCGACCTCCATCGTGAACGGGCGGACGCACACCCCGTGCTTCTCCGCCGTCGCCCGAATCACGTCCGCAGCGAGCGGAGTCCGCATCCGTTCAGCCCGCGTTCCGGCCGGCTGGCTCTGTTGCTGGTCGGTCATTAGGCGGCCACCTCCCCGGGGCGGGTCCATTGGCGGAGCTGGAACACCGGCATGTCCTGCCGGGCTCCGGCGGGCAGGTCCGGGAAAACAGCCGGGTCGAAGTGGACGCCGCTGTAGACGTGCACGGGGATGCCGCACGGGGTCCGGCCGGTGATCGACAGGTGCACCGAGTCGCCGTCCGAGGTGCGCCAGAGCGACGCGGCCACGTCATCGAGGGTGTTGGCCCAGGTCAGCAAGGCCCCGGCGACGTCGGACAGCCGGTGGGCGTCGAGCTGGACCGTGAGCGGGTCCGACCACGTGCGCACGGTCAGTGTCGCCACCGGCGGAAGCTGGTGCAGGTCGAGGTGATCGCGGATCGTGTCGAGGAAGACCATCAGCCGGTTCACGCCGCCACCCCCTCGCCACCGAGCGCGGGCCGAGCGGTGCCGCCGTTGGTGACGTAGTGCTCCAGCGCCTTGACCGTCTCGTCGGAGACCCACCCAGCGCGGATGCGCAGGGGTTCGCGGATGCCCTCGCCCCACACGAACCCGACCCCGGCCTCTGAATCGCCGATGCGGTTGGCCCACGCGCCCCGCTCATAGGCGCCGTCGCCAAGGACCATCGGCACGTGCGTCTTCGAGGTCACCCGCAGGCAGACCCGGCGCGTGAACAGCTCCCGCACGGGGACGGTGTCCTTCGTCGGCTCCTGCACATAGCCGCGCACCGAGATGTTCAACGCCCGGCCTTGCGTGTTCAGCAGAGCCACCCGCTCGACGATCTGTTCACGGGTCTTGCGGTCGGTGTACTTCGTCAGGGCGCCGATCTCGTCGAACTCCAGCAGCTCAAGCGGGTACTCCGTCGACAGCGGGATCGTGCGAACCCGCCCGGCGAACTCCCGCTTCCGGGATTCCATCTCCTCCACCAGGCCGTCCAGCACCTCCAAGGAGTCCTTCCCCGACACCGCGTAGCGAGTGAAAATCCCGCGCCCGTAGGCCAGCTCCATCCCCTTCGGGTCGATCCCCGACATGCGCACCAGACCCGAGCGGATCGCCGGGGCCGCAGACACCAGCGGGCACCACATCACGCTGTTCTTTCCGGCACCCGAGGCACCAGCGGTCAAGCAGTGCGCACCGGAGCCGAGCAGCGGCACCCGCCAGTCGTGCCCGTACTCGGTCCGACCCGCCCACACCCGCCGGAGGTCCACCGCGGACTCTTCGAGCGTGACCAGCTCGGGAACGGCCGGGGATTGCACAACCGAGGCCAGTTGGTCCCGGCGCTGGAAGTCGACCGAGACCACGTTCGGCTCCAGTTCCCGCACCTGACAGCGGGCGACCTTCCGCGCCGAGGCCAGCGCACGAGCCGCGTCATCGAAGTCCTCAGGTTTCTGGCCAGGCACCAGCCGCACCCGGACCTCATCCCACGACGGGCCCGAACGGACGCCGAGAACCTTCGGCACCTGCACCCCAGACTGCCGAGCCGTCGCCCGCGAAGCCTTCCGGCGACCCACCAGGTTCACGGTCACCTCGACCGGCAGTGCGGCATCGCGGACGCTCAGTCCGCAGGCGTGCAGCCAGCCGGGCAGCTTGAGGTGGTAGACCGCCCAGCGCAGCCACCACGACCGCAACGGCCGGCCACACCACTGATCGAACGAGGTCACGTTGAGCAGCCGCCACACACCGAGGATCAGCGCCAGGCCGCCGAGGTTGACCACGAGCCAAACCCAGCCGACCCACACGCACCACAGGTAGACCGCGATCACGGTCAACGAGGTGCGCCAGTGGATCACGACCTGGGAGAACAGCCAGAACACGACCTTGCACGCCCACCACAGGGCCACGAACACGACAACCATGGCGGTCAGCAGCTCAGCCATGGACGCCAACGCACGACCGATCTTGGCCAGGACCCACACGAAGAGGCCAAGGCCGGCCAGGGCGATCACGAGCATTCCGGGGGAGGTCATCGCCGACCACCACCCAGTACCGCCGAGAGATCCAGCGGCAACGCCCCCTGACATGGGGCGCACTTGGTTTCGCCGGGCAGCAGCCGAGCGAACCTTTTGCATTCCGCGCAGCGCGAGCGGGTGACCCCCACTGGCGCACGCCTGTTGCCATCGTCTAGCGTCTGCATTGTTCACACCCCACGGTTGTGGACAGCGCAGGAGCGGCATGGTTGGTAGCCGGTTTCCGCTTCTGCGCCTTACGTTTCACGTCACCCGCACGAGGACGCGTTTCACCGCCGCACGCCATAGCGCGCGTTTTCGTTGCAGTATTTGACTTCTCGCATGTCTACACGGGACTATTCAGACTTCGCCTTGCTGCCCTGGATTTCCGCCGACACCTCCCCCGCCTTCCGCCGCTCGTAACCCGCCCAATACAGGGCCTCGTGGTGGTGCCCTCGGTCGACATCGGCGACCTTCTCGTACATCCGTGCGTTCGCCTGCCGGAACGCCAGCCACACTGCGAGGTTCGCGTCCGGCGCCGGGAGACGCTCCGTTGCGATCTCGTGCGCGTCCCGCAGAGTGCGCGGCTCAGCCGACTTCGCCATCACGCGCCAGCCGATCCGTCGCGCGGGCTTCGAGGAGTGCCGCCAGGTCCTCCGCGCCGTCGCGGAGTTGGCGAAGGAACCTCACGCACGCCGGCCACATCGCCGGGTCGTCCGGAGGCCGCAGCATCACCACGCACGGGGCCCCCGCCAGCACCAGCATCGGCGGATGCGTCGGCTCCGAACCGGTCTCCTCGACCGCCAGTTCCGCCTCCGACCCGACGATCCACGTCACGCCGAACCCGTCCCACCCAGCTTTCGCCGTGTCCTGCTTCTTGTCGTGCGTCATGTCCCCGAACACTTTCCCCATGCCGAAGGCGGTTGTCCCACTTGTCAGCTTGAATCTCGAATGCCTCAGCGGCGGAGATGACAGCCGCCCGCGCCCAGGCCGGTAACGGCACTTCGGCCGCAAGGTCACGCCAAGCTGCGGCAACCGCCCGCGACACCTGGGGCACCTCGACGTCCGACGCGCCCGCGTACCGCGTGTAGGCCAGCGCCCAAGCTCGCACCCGCTCCCACCGGCTCATGTGATTTCCCCTGGTCGTTGGGCCGAATCAGCGCGGTCGAACTCCATGCGCGCTCGCCGCTCGAACTCCTCAGCCGCCACGGCCGACGCGTGCCGTGCCCACAACGGGGCGGCGAGATCGGCGGACAAGGCGCGCCACGCCACCGCAACCGCGTGGTAGGCGTGAGCAAGACGCCGCACTGCCGCCAGATCGTCAGATGCCGACCTCATCGCGGCGAACAGTGCGGACGTCTGCTCCGCGTACGCCTCGTTCCACCGAGCGACCGCCTCACGCGACGGCCGCCCCGCCATCACGCGGCCTTCTGCTGACCACTCTGGCCGGCCGGGGTCTTCGCGGCCTGCTTCGAGCCAGCACCACTACCCGGCTCACGCATGCCCGTGGCCCGCAGCGCCCAGCCCTGGTACTTGAACTTCTCGCCCATGACCCGGGCCTCGACCGTCAGGCCCTCGAATACGACGGGCCGGAAGTCGAATCCCTGCATCGCGGCCGGAGGCGGGACGGGCTGGACCCGGTCGAGCAGGGTGACCGTGGCCGACTTGTCGCGGTCCTTCTCCGCCGAAGGGTCGGTGACCGTGACCTTCCACTGAGGAAGACCGGTCTGCTCGTCGATCTTCTGCTTGGGCTGCTTGCCCCGGGCCTTGTCCTCGTTGGAGACGTACTCCATGTCCGGCGTGACGGGGCCAACTATCGCCGCCCCAGCCGGGAACACAGCGTCGTGCTCGATCTCGAAGCGCGTTCCCCGCGGTACTGCCATGTCGGTTCTCCCTGTTCAGGCGCCTCACTCGGCGCTGCCTATCGTGGCTGACGTGGTCAGGTTAGACAGGTTGGCTAGCCAAGTCAAGCAAGACGAAAACGGTCTAGGCCGCTAGGTCGCCTAGACAGGCGTCGGCCTGGTCAGGGAGACTTTGTAGATAACGTTGACGAAGTTGGCCGCATAACGGACGGAGAAAGAGCCGTGGCCCTAGACCCGGATGACCCGAGGCCGCCATATGTGCAGGTCGCGAACGCCCTACGGGCCGCGATTCTTACTCGGAAGTTCCACCCCGGTGACAAGCTGCCGTCTCGGAACGAGCTGGCAAAGACGTACAACGTCGCGCCGATGACCGTGCAGAACGCCATCCGCGAACTCCGCGACGAGGGTCTGATCGTCTCACGCCAGGGCAGCGGGGTCTTCGTCCGAGAGCGCACCGAACGCCCCGTCGGCCTCCGACCGCACATCGAACGCGCCTTCGAGGCCCAAGACGTCACGATCGACTTCGCCGGGTTCTCTGGCGAGACCCTGCACGGCGTCATCGCCGAACCGCTGGACAAGATCCGCATCGGCCGGCTCCGGCCGGAATCGATCACCGTCCGCCTACTGGTGCCGGACCCAACCCAGCCGTGGTCCCTACCGGTCACCGTGGACGAGCACGCCGACAGCCCGCTGTTCCGCAAGCGTGCCGAAGAGATCATGCGGCGCCACACCCTCGCCATCGTCGACTCGGTGACCGAACTCGGCGAGCTTGGCCTGGTCAACAAGGCCACCGCGCAAGTCCGCGTCCACCCGGCACCGCCGATGTTCAAGCTCTACCTGATCAACAACGAAGAGACGTTCTTCGGCTTCTACCCGGTCCGCGAACACGTCATCAACTTCGGCGGCGAGACCCAGGCGATCTATGACCTCATGGGCAAGGACGCGATCCTCTTCCACCACTCGATCAACGACGACGACACCTCGACCGGCTCACAGTACGTCGACCAGGCCAAGACATGGTTCGACAGCCTGTGGAACAGCGTGGCCAAGGACTACCAGCGATGAGGTCGGCCGACATTCTCGCCCAGGCCCGCGCGCTGCTACTCGACTTCGACGGCCCAGTGTGCTCGATCTTCGCAGGCATTCCCGCCTCCGTGGTTGCCGACCAGCTCAAGCAAGTACTCATCGACGGCGGCCATACCGAGATGCCTGAATCCGTCGCAGCGAGCGCCGACCCATTCGACGTCCTCCGCTATGCCGACGCACTTGGCGAGAACGAGGCTCGCTACGTCGAAGCCGCCTTCACCGCTCATGAGGTCGAGGCGGTTCTCAGCGCTGCGCCCACCGAGGGAGCCCACGACCTCATCCGAGCTTGGCGCGCGTCCAGCCGGCCAGTCGCCATCGTTAGCAACAACAGCGCTCCCGCCATCAATGCGTACCTTGATCTCTACGGCCTCCGCGCATCAATCGACATCGTCTCTGCCCGAACCAAGCCGGACACAGCGCTACTGAAGCCAAGCCCCTACCTTCTCTGTCAGACGATCGCCGCGCTGGAGGTCGCACCAGCCGACTGCGTGTTCATTGGAGACTCACTCTCAGACATCGAAGCCGCTCACGCCGCCGACGTCCGCTCTATTGGCTTCGCCAACAAGCCGGGGAAGTCGGCGAAGTTCGCCGTGGCCGACGCCGTCATAGAAACAGTCGTCGGCTTGGCTGCGGTCTCCTAATGCCTTCGATACGTCGAGCAGAGCCAGCCCACGAACCGTCGTGAAGCCGACAGGTCCGCACGAGTACTCGTAAAACTACCAGCGAGTAACATCGCGTTCCAGTAACTCTTCGGTTTCCGCTCGATTCTGACTGTAACTTTCGGTCCGCGTGCCGCGACAGTTCGTCTAACAGATGTCGATCACAGAGAGAGTGGAACCTTGCGTACCCTAGGTGTAAATGTCGCGAACGACCTGGCCTACCTCGCGGTAGCCGATGCCCAGGAAGTCGTAGATATCACACCTGGCGTTGTCAAATTCGCGGAAGGACTTCCGCAGGACGAAAGACTTACAGCCCTGCGGGACGAGGTGCGAAAAATTATAGCGGTAAACAAGGTTACTCGCGTCAATATCTTATCTGCGGAATCGACATACAAGGCAACTTATCCGCAGATGACGACCAGAATCACCATTGAGACCATATTTGCCTTAGCTGCGGCCGAGTCTGGACTCTCCTGCCGGAGAGTTTCGCGTCCATTTGTGCGTTCGACGCTCGATTTGCCCAAAAGCGGCAAGTTAGCCCCACTTGCAGATTCCTATACCTCGCCCGTTGGCAGCAACTGGAACGGCAAGCGCAGCCTTGCTGCAGTCGCGGCATTGTGCCACGGGGGCGAATAGCTTTGGCACTTCACGGCGAATATCTCAAGCGCCCCACATATACGATCTTGCAGACGATATCTGAAGGCAGTACGGCCGTGTGCCACCTTGCCTATCATGAAATATTCGGTCGCAATGTTGTACAAAAGACGATTAGCTTGCTAGGACTCGAAGATGCCCTCGCATACCAGGAACCAAGACTACTCGACCAGTTGAGGCACGAGAACCTCGTCGAGGTCCGAGAGGCACAGTGGGACCCCGATCAGCCTGAAATTCGGGCCATTACATTTACTATGCCATACTATGAAGGTGGCAGTATTTATGCGGCCCTGATGGACGACTACAGGTTCAGCATTGGCGAGGCAGTTCGAATCGTCTGCCAAATCCTCGACGCTCTCCACTATTTGCACGCCGACGAACGGCTAGTTCACCGCGACGTGAAGCCAGGTAACGTATTCCTTTCTCCTGATAAGCGTAAAACTTTCCTGGGAGACCTTGGAAGCGCCGCCCGCGTGGACGAAAAAGGATTCGGCGAGGCTAGAGCAGGCACACCCCTATACCTTCCCCCGGAGTACAGCCGAGGCCTTTACTCTTTTGCCGGAGATCTATACGGAACGGGGATGATCCTTCTTGAATTACTGAATGGTCGCTTCAAGTATGAAGAAATTGACGGAGTTGAACTCCGAGCAAGAAACGAAGCTGGCCAACGTGCCCTAAAGGATAAGTTCTACGTTCCCGGTCCACATGTTTCAGGCCAACTTTACAGCATCGTTCGAAAAATGATCAATGCCAGGCTAGAGCAACGACCAGCGGACGCACAGGAAGCTCAGCGTGCACTTCGAGCAGCAGTACACCTCGACTGGCGCCTTTCGGGCCAGGCCTATTCGGAGGAATCTGAAGAGATTGAATGGCTTGGACACAAAGAGCACTCAACGAAGGATAAGCTCCGCCTGTACCGAGTTTGCGCACGCAGGGCCGGGAAGAAACTTCCACAAGATCAGTTCGACTTGACCGCCCAGTGGCGAAACTCGGAATCGGATCCTTGGCGTGGAATTCCTTCGATTGCAACAAGGGCATCGTTTGCGGATGTCGCCGCATGGCGGCAATTCTTTAAGAAGGTCTCTGACGTAGCCCAACGTTGGGCGGCAAAATAAATAGCTTTTTGAGTTTTCGGCCGCAAGCGAAGCCAGAGTTCCATATTAGATTCAACTGAAGGAACAAAGGTAGGCCGAGTCGGACTGCCAGCGACACAAATCTGACCCGCCGACACGAGACTCCATAACGCCCTCGTGACACCGGACACACGGCGCCCCACCTCTGGATCTGGCGTGATAGTGACGTCTGTCACATCATCCTCGTCGGCCGCCTGCAGGAGGAAGATCAGAGCTTCATGCAGGCTGACGTGGTCGCGGGCGTCAAACTCACGAGGGCCACCGTTGGCGGCCATCATCGTGATCATCTGGCGTACGTCCAGGTCAGTCACGGCGGCACCCTACCTCGCTGGTACGACAAGTCTCCGACTAACACAGTCGCAATAGCTGCTCGAACGTTACTAGTGGAACGCCGTCTCAAGTATCGACCGGCCGTGTATGTCGCATTGCTGCCGAACTTGGCTCTATGGGATCAAGGCGCCGCCAGCGGCGGCGCGCACGTCACCTGCCGTACGGCGGCCCACCCGCTCGCGGCACGGACG
>NZ_JMQI01000051.1 GCF_000695625.1 Amycolatopsis rifamycinica | reverse complement strand
CCCGCCGCTGGCCTCGCTCACCGCCTACACCTGGCGCGTCCGCGTCTGGGACGGCGCGGGCCGTCCGGGCGGCTGGAGCGCGGTCCAGCGCTTCGAAACCGCGCTCCGGACACCCGCGACCGAGTGGACCGGCGCCTTCCTCGGCCGCGCGACGGCCGGGCCGGATCTCACCGGGGCGAGCTGGATCTGGTACCCCGAAGGCGATCCCGTCGCCGGCGTGCCGCCGTCGACCCGGTTCTTCCGCAGGACACTGGACCTGGCCGCGGCCCCGGCGAAGGCCACCTTGGTCGTCACCGGTGACGACACCGCCACCGTCTGGGTCAACGGCACCCGCGTGAGCGACTCGCCCCGCGTCGCCGATTCGTGGAAGACCGCCGCGGTCGCCGAAATCGGCGGTCTGCTGACCGCCGGGTCGAACACGATCGCGGTCAGCACCGAGAACACCACCCAGAGCCCGGCAGGCATGCTCGCCAAGCTGACCGTCCCAGGTGGACCCACGCTGGTCACCGACGGGAGCTGGAAGGCCAGTGAGAACGGCCCGGACGGCTGGCAGCAGCGCGGCTTCGACGACAGCTCCTGGCCCGCGGCGCGGGCACTGACCGCGTACGGCACCGGGCCGTGGGGCGCGAACGTCACCGTCGGCACCCCCGCTCCCCTGCTGCGCAAGAGCTTCACCGTCACCAAGCCGGTCGTGAGCGCGCGGCTGCTGACGACCGCGCTCGGGCTGCAGGAGACCCACCTCAACGGGACGAAGGTCGGCGCCGAGGTCCTCGCACCCGGCTGGACCGACTACACGAAACGCCTGCAGTACCGGGTCTCCGACGTCACCGCGCAGATCCGCACCGGGGAGAACGTCCTCGGCGCGCTGGTCGGCAACGGCTGGTACTCCGGCAGCATCGGCATCGCCGGAAGCCGGAAGTACGGCAGCGAGCCGTGGTACTCCGCGCAGCTGCGGCTGACGTTCACCGACGGCACCGGCACCACGATCGCGACCGACGGCACCTGGAAGGCCGGCGACGGCCCGATCCGCGCCGACGACCTCTACCAGGGCGAAACCTACGACGCGCGGCTCACGGCGGCGGGCTGGGACCGGCCGGGGTTCGACGACCGCGGCTGGATGGCCGCGCGCGTGCGCTCCGGCGACCGCCCCACCCTGGTGTCCCAGGTGGACAACGGCGTCACGGTGCAGCAGGACTTCCACCCGGTCTCGTGGACCCAGCCGGAACCGGGCGTGTGGGTGGCCGACCTGGGCCAGAACTTCGCCGGCTGGAACCGGCTCACCGTGGCCGGGCCGGCCGGCACCACGGTCACCATGCGGCACGCCGAGGTGCTGAACCCGGACGGCACGATCTACACCGCCAACCTCCGCGCGGCCCAGGCGACCGACCGGTTCACCCTCGCCGGCACCGGCGGCGCCGAGACGTACGAACCGCGGTTCACCGTGCACGGCTACCGGTACGTCGAGCTGACCGGCCTGCCCTCGCCGCCCACCGCGGCGACGCTCACCGGCCGGGCGATGTGGACGTCGGGGGCGCGGAGCGGGACGTTCACGACGTCGGACGCGCTGGTGAACCAGCTGCAGCACAACATCCTCTGGGGCGAGCGCTCGAACATGCTGTCGGTGCCGAGCGACTGCCCGCAGCGCGACGAACGGCTCGGCTGGACCGGGGACATCGGGATCTTCGCCGGGACGTCGACGTTCAACCTCGACGTCGCCAACTTCCTCGGCAAGTTCAGCGACGACCTCGTCGACGCGCAGCACGACGACGGGTCGTTCACCGACGTGGCCCCGGGCGTGCTGGGCGGCTCGGGCACGGCGGGCTGGGGCGACGCGGGGGTGATCGTGCCGTACACGTTGTGGCAGCGGTACGGCGACACCGGCGTCATCCAGGAACACTTCGCCGCGATGGTGAAGTGGGTCGAATACCTGCGTTCGACGGCGGCCGCGGATCTGATCCGCGACCACCAGACCTACGGGGACTGGCTGAACGTCGAGGACAACACCGGGCAGGACCTGATCTCGACGGCGTTCTTCGCGTGGTCGTCCCGGCTCGTGTCGCGGATGGCGGCGGCCACCGGGCACGGTGCCGAAGCGGCGCGGTACGGCACGCTCGCCGACCAGGTCGCGGCGGCGTTCACGCGGCGGTTCGCCGCGGCCGACGGCACGATCGGCTCGGGCTCCCAGACCGGGTACGTCCTGGCGCTGGCGTTCGGGCTGCTGCCGGCCTCGCTGGTCCAGCCGGCGGCGGACCGGCTGGCCGCCCGGGTCGCGGCGGCGGGCGGGCACCTCAGCGTCGGCTTCCTCGGCGTGGAGAACCTGCTGCCGGTGCTGGCGGCGCACGGCCACGCCGACGTCGCGTACCAGGTGCTCCGGCAGCCGGGCTTCCCGGGCTGGGGCTACATGATCAACCGCGGCGCGACGACGATCTGGGAGCGGTGGGACGGCATCAAACCGGACGGCTCGTTCAACGACCCGGGTATGAACTCGTTCAACCACTACGGGCTCGGGTCGGTGGGCGACTTCCTGTACCGCTCGGTGGGCGGGCTGGCCCCGGCGTCCCCGGGGTACGCGTCGCTGCGGATCGCGCCGCAGCGGGGCGGCGGCCTGACGTCGGCGAAGTCGGCGTACGAAACGCCCTACGGCGCCGCGGTCAGCGACTGGTCGGCCGCGGACGGACGGGTGACCTTGCGGGTGACGATCCCGGTGGGTTCGTCGGCGACGGTCGTGGTCCCGGCGTCGCGCCCGGACGGGATCACCGCGCCGCCCGAGGCGGTGCCGTCCGCGCCCGGGACGTACTTCCTGCCTGCGGGCTCGTACGTCTTCACGGCTCCGGCGTGAGCGGGCGGGCCGGCGCCGCTCCCGCGTGGCGGCGCCGGCTCAGCCGACCGGCCGGAGCTTCAGGTGGAAGTTGTCGAGGGTGGCCGGGAGCGGGCGGTCCGGGGACAGCACCGGCCCCGACGCCTGCTCGTAGCGGTGGTCGCGCAGCAGGTTCGCCAGCATCGTGCTCGCGCAGAACAGGACCAGGTCCCGGCCCGGGCAGATGGCCGGGCCCGCGCTGAACGGGACCAGGGCCGGGTTCTCCGCCGCGCGGCCGTCCAGCCACAGCTCCGGTTCGAAGCGGTCGGCGTAGGGCAGGTCCGGGTCGCGGTGGAAGAACGGCGTGAAGATCAGCACCGTCGTCCCCGCCGGGCCCCAGGACGTCTCCTCCGTCGTTTCCCGCAGGATCATCGGCGTCGTCGGCCACAGCCGGACCGATTCCAGCACGCACGCGCGCAGGTAGCCCAGCTGGTTCGGCTCCGCGAGGTCGACGCCCTCGACGTCGGTGCGGGCACGCTCCAGGGCCCCCGGGTGGCTCGCCAGCAGCGCCAGCGTCCGGTAGGTCGCCATGCCCGCCGCGTCGAAGGCGAACAGCCAGTGCGCCACCTGGTCGGGCGCCGTTTCTTCGCCGGTCTCCGCGATCAGCGCGGCGAGGCTGCCGGGCTCGGCGCGGCCGAGGTGGGCGACGAGCCGCTCGCGGAACTCCTCGCGCAGCTGCTTGCGCCGAGGGTGCAGGTACGCCCAGTTCGCGTCCAGCCGCAGGCGTTCGAGCTGGTCGGTGAGCGTCGTGTCGTCCCGGGCACCGGAGCCGAGCACGATCCGCCGGACCAGGCGCCACCAGGTGACGTTGAAGGTGTCCCAGCCGAGCGTCGCCGAGCCGCGCAGGGCACCGGCTTCCTCGGCGACGGCCTGGGCGAACGGCGCCGCGAGCTCGTGCAGCGGGCGCCCGGGTTCGAGCACGGCCTCGGTGAACCGGCGGCGGGCCGGCCGGTGGGCCGCGTCCGAGATCAGCACGCCGTGCGGCTGGAAGTGCCCCAGCGCGGCCCGTTTCTCCACTGTGGACGGACTGAACGGCGTGGGTGTGCCGGCCAGCAGCCGCTTCACGTCCGCACCGGACAGCGCCAGCTCCACCGACCGGCCGGGAACGCGCAACCTCAGTGGACGGCCGTAGTGGCGGTCGCGCAGCCGGCGCAGCAACCGCACGGCGGCCCGGTCGAACTGCAGCTTCCCGGCCACGGCCATCGCCGCGGGGCGGCGCTTGATGACGCCGCCGGCCAGTGTGGGCAGCGCCACCTGGACCGCGACGCGCAGGGTCTCGGCGACCGAGGCGGTCTCCGGTCGCGTGCGGTGTTCCCGAGTGGACGTCATGGCGCCCGGCTACCCGCCGGCGCCGGGCCGGAAACGCCCTCAGCCGCGCAGGGCGACGTTCAGCACATCACCGGCGTGGTCCAGGCAGTCCACGCAGATCACCGCGTCCCGCGCCGCGCAGTCCACCCGCAGCAGCGGACGCCGGAGCCCGAGGAATGTCCGGCGTTCGCGGCGGCCGCAGAAGTCGCACACCGCGGCCAGCGGCGACGTCACCGCCGCCAGCACGTCACCCGCGCCGCTCTGCCGGTCGGCGCCGTCGCGCGCCACGCGCAGGCCGGCGCGGACGCAGTCCACGCAGATCGGCCCCTTCCGGCCGGGCACGCGGGGGTCGCGCCGCCTGCCGCAGAACCGGCACGGCCCGCCCGTCCCGTTCATCGCCGTCACCGCGGCCTCCTCGTCGGTTTCGCCGCTCGCACGCCGGGAATACGGGCCGCGGCGCGCCTCTTCCGGCCACGCTACCCGGCTTCCGGGAGCCCGGCCGATCGCGGCGCGTCCGGAGTTTCACGCTCGACCGGGTCTCCTGGCGCGGTGGCAGGCGTACAAGCGTCAGGAGGAGACCTTTGTCGTCGTTGACGGTGTTGTTCGGAGTGGCGGGCCTGCTCGCGCTGGCCGCGGCGATCGTGCCGAAGCTGGTGGCCGACCGGCCGTTCTCGGTGCCGCTGGTGATGCTCATCGCCGGCATCGTGCTCGGCGTGGCGCCGCTGCCGGCCCCCTACGGCAACGGCTGGAGCGACCCGGCCGCCCACCTGCACGGGGTGGAATCGTTCGCCCAGCTGGGCATCCTGGTCGCGCTGGCCGGGGCGGGGCTGTCGGTCGACCGCCCGTTCGGCCTGAAACGCTGGGGCACGACCTGGCGGCTGCTCGCCATCACGATGCCGGTGTCGATCCTCGCGATCGCCCTGCTCGGGTACTGGTGGCTCGCGCTCGCCCCCGGGGTCGCGCTGCTGCTGGCCGCGGCACTGGCGCCGACCGACCCGGTACTGGCGGGCGACATCGGCGTGCCGCACCCCGACGTCGAGCCGGAACTGGCCCGGAACAACGAAATCCGGTTCACGCTGACCACGGAAGCCGGGCTCAACGACGGCCTCACCATGCCGTTCATCCTGCTCGGCCTGGCACTGGCGAGCGGACAGCCCCGCCTCGACCTGTCCTGGGTGCTGGTGGACCTGCTGCTGCCGCTGGTCATCGGGGTGGTGGCCGGCCTGCTCACCGGGCGGCTGCTCGGCTGGGCGATCTTCCGGGCGCCGTCGGACCGGCTGCGCCTGGCCGAATACGCCGACGGGCTGGTGCTGCTCGCGCTGGCGTTCGTCCCGTACGCCCTCGCGGAAGCCGCCCACGGCAACGGGTTCGTCGCCGTGTTCGTCGCCGCGGTCGCGGTGCGCACGCAGGAACGCGAACACGAGTACCACGGCGTCCTGCACGCCTTCGGCCACCAGCTGGAACGGCTGTTCGTCCCGCTCGCCCTGCTGGGACTGGGCCTGGCGATCGGCGACGGCCTGCTGCGCGGGCTGCGGCCCCTCGAGGTGGTGATCGCCGTGATCGCCGTGCTGGTGGTGCGGCCCGTCGTGGGCTGGCTTTCCCTGCTGGGCGCGCCGTCCCCGGGACGGCGCGCCACCGCGGCGATCGCGTTCTTCGGCGTGCGCGGCATCGGCACGCTCTACTACCTGGCCTACACGCTCAACCGGCTTCCGCTGCCGCAGCAGGACGTCCTGTGGCGGGTCGGCGCCCTGGCGGTCGCGGTGTCGGTGATCGTGCACGGCGTCCTGGCGGAGCCGGCGATCCAGCGGATCGAGCGCCGGGGCGGCCACCTGCCGGCCGATGTGTAGCGGCGCGCGGAGTGGGTATCAGTCTGTCAAGGCCCTTTTGGCGACTGGCCGATCCGGAAATGTCGCCGCGACGGAAGGTGCACTCCGATGAACGACAAGCTGGAAAACAAGGGCGAAGAGCTCAAGGGCCGGGCGAAGGAAGCCGTCGGCGACGCCACCGACAACGAGCAGTGGCAGGCCGAGGGCAAGTCCGACCAGGCCAAGGGTTCGCTCAAGCAGGCCGGCGAGAAGATCAAGGACGCCGTGAAGGGCGTCACTGACAAGAAGTGACCCGCTTCCCGCTGCCGCACCCCGGACGCCGGGGTGCGGCAGCGGACGCGTGTCCGGGGGTGCTGGGTGTTCGAGGGCTTCGCGCTGGAGCGCGTCGACGTCGGTGACGTCACGCTGCGGGTGCGGCACGGCGGCTCCGGCCCGCCGCTCCTGCTGGTGCACGGGCACCCGCGAACGCACACGACGTGGTACCGCGTCGCCCCGCGGCTCACGGAGCGGTTCACCGTCGTCTGCCCGGACACCCGCGGTTACGGGGAGTCCACCAAACCGCCGACCGACGAAAACCACACGCCCTACAGCAAACGCGCGATGGCGGCGGACTGCGTCGCGCTGATGCGGCACCTCGGGCACGAGCGGTTCTTCGTGGCGGGCCACGACCGCGGCGCCTACGTGGCCACGCGGCTGGCCCTCGACCACCCCGAGGTGGTCCGCGGCGCGGCGATCCTCGACGCCGTCCCGATCGCCGAGGCCCTGGACCGCTGCGACGCCCGGTTCGCGCGCGAGTGGTACCACTGGTTCTTCTTCGCCCAGCCGGAAAAGCCCGAACGGGTGATCACCGCCGACCCGGACGCCTGGTACGACGTCGGCACGAGGAACACCCCCGCACGCCTCGGCGAGGAGAACTTCGCCGACTTCCGCCGCGCGATCCACGACCCGGCCACCGTCACCGCGATGCTCGAGGACTACCGCGCGGGCCTGGGCGTCGACCGCGCCCACGACGACGCCGACCGCGCGGCCGGGCGGCGGATCACCTGCCCGGCCCTGGTGCTCTGGTCGAGCGACGACGACATGGCCGACCTCTACGGCGACGTCCTGGCCGTCTGGCGGCCGTGGACGACGGACCTGCGCGGCCACGCCATCGCGTCGGGGCACCACGTGGCCGAGGAGAACCCCGAGGCGCTCGCCGCCGCGCTGAGCGAGTTCTTCGGCGCGGTTCAGCGGTAGCGGGAGGCGAGCTGAGGGCTCTGGCCCCCGAAGGCCGCGAGGTCGGCGCGGAAGACGGCGTCGAGCAGGCCGGCATCCTCGACACCCGGGGCCGTCACCACCTCGCCGAGCTCGAAACCGCGCAGGGACGCCGTGACGACGTCGGCGGCGGACATCCGCGGCACCGCGCTGAGGTCGAGGCCCTGCCGCGAGTGGAACTCGGTCGCCACGACGCCCGGGCACAGGACCTGCACCCGGACGCCGGTGCCGTCGAGCTCGGCGTTCAGGGTCTGGGACAGGGCGACGAGGTAGGCCAGCGAACCGGCGTAGACGGCCCGCCGGGGCATGACGGAAGGGTCCGCGGGCCCGCTGAACGCGATCATCCCGGCCACGTTGACGATCTTCCCTTCGCCACGCTCCCGCATGCCCGCGACCGCGGCGCGGGTCAGCATGGTGGGCGCGGCGACCTTGACGTGGACGAGCTCGGCGGCCTTCTCGGCGGGCAGCTGCGCCAGCGGCATGTAGTGGGCGACGCCGGCGTTGTTGACCAGCATGGTCAGCGGCTCGGCGGCGCAGATCGCGGCCACCGTGCCGACGCCGTCGTCGGTGGACAGGTCGGCGGCGACCGTGCGGACCTCGACCCCGGGGTGGGCGGCGGCGAACTCCGCGAGGCGGTCCTCGCGGCGGCCGGTGATGATCAGGTCGTAGCCGTCGGCGGCGAGGCGGTCGGCGAAGGCCCGGCCGATGCCGGAGGTGGCGCCGGTGACGAGGGCGAGCTGGGTCATGGGTGTGCTTCCTTTCGGGTTCTGCCCCCACGATCGGCGCGGACCGGCGGCCCGGGAAGTGGTCCCGTTTTCCTGGGACCGGCAGTGCCAGGACAACCGGACGGCGAGCTTGCACAATCCAGGTATGGCGAACACCGCACTGGGCGCCGCCCTGCGTCACTGGCGCGACCGCGTCCCACCCCAGGCCGCCGGCCTGCCCGCGGGCGCTCGCCGTCGCGCCGCCGGGTTGCGCCGCGAGGAGCTGGCCCAGCTGGCCGGCATCTCCGCCGACTACGTCGTCCGGCTCGAACAGGGCCGCGCCACCAGCCCGTCGGCCCAGGTCGTCGAGGCACTGGCCCGGGCTCTGCGCCTGACCCGGGACGAACGGACGCACCTGTTCCGCCTGGCCGGCCTCGTGCCGCCGGGCCCCGGCACGGTCCCGCGGCACATCACCCCCGGCGTCCACCGCATGCTGGACCGCCTCGCCGGCACCCCCGTGGCCGTCTTCGACGCGGCCTGGAACCAGCTGCTCGCCAACCCGCTCTACACGGCCCTCATGGGCGATTGGCACGGCAACGACCGCAACGCCGCCTGGCGCAACTTCCTCACCCCGAACACCCGGGTGCGCGACACGCCGGAATCCCGCGACGCCCTGCAGGCGGCGCTGGTCGCCGACCTGCGCCGCACCGCCGGCAGCTACCCCGACGACGCCGGCCTGCGCTCGCTCATCGCCGACCTCCGGCGGCTCAGCCCGCGCTTCGCCGAGCTGTGGCGATCGGGCGCGGTCGGCCGGCACGACGCCGCCCGCAAGACGATCGACCACCCGGACGTCGGCCCCCTGACCCTGGACTGCGACGTGCTCGAAGCCCCGGGCAGCGACCTGCGGCTCATGGTGTACACGGCCGAGCCGGGCAGCGATGAGGCCGACCGTCTGGCGCTGCTGGGCGTCATCGGGACCCAGTCGCTCGCCGAACGGGGTTAGGGCGTCGTCCGGCGGGTGCCGTCGCCGAGGGGTTCGGTCCGGCCGGCCGCGTCCAGGCGTTCCAGCAGCGGGATCATCACCCGCCGCGTGCTGTCGAGGGCTTTGCGGGCTGCCGAGACCGTGAACGGCTGCGGTAACCGCCGCAGTTCCTCCGCCGCTCGCTCTTCCGCGTCCGGCCCGAGCACGACTCCGTCGGCCACCGCGGTCAACCGGCCCAGCCGGACCGCCGCCGCCAGCTCGCGCCGGCCGAGGCCCAGTGCCCGCAGCTCGTCCGCCTCCGGGGCGCGGAACGGGTGCTCCGCGAGCCGCTTGACGACCACCTCGATGGCCTTCTCGATCGCCGGCGCCAGGCCGGCGCCGGGGCGGCGGACCAGCCCGCCCCCCACCTCGAACCCGGTGCCCCGCAGCACCGGAACGACCAGCTCCGGGGCCGGCAGCCCGAGCCGTTGCCGCAACGCCTCCACCGGGACGCCCGCGGCCGTGCTGTCCCACGCGCCCACGATCCCGGCCGCCTGCGCGCGCAACGCCGCGAACCGCTCTTCGTCCGCGCACCACTCGCCGAGGCGCTCCCCGGTCTCCGGCAGGCCGAGCACGGCGAAGTCCTCCGCACGCACGAAACCGTCGCGGCGCAGGTAAGTCCGGGCGAGGTCGGGGTCGGTCAGCTCGCGGCCGCGAGCCCGCGCCGCGCCCCGGCGGGACAATGCGGGCGGATCGACGTCGAGGACGTCGAACCCGGCGGCGATCCGGTGCTCGCCGGGATCGCGGACCAGGCCGCGGTCCCCCGTGCGCAGCGGCAGCGCGGCCGCCGTGGTGAGGCGGGCCGTGTCCGTCCCGAGTGGACGGACGCGCACCGGCACGGCCGCCGTGCCCAGGTGCAGCACCAGTTCGCGGTGCAGGTCCGCGGCCGCCGCGCCGCGCAGCCGGACGTCGAACTCGGCCGTCGTGCGCCAGCGGCCCGGGGTGAGCAGGACGTCGCCGCGCCGGACGTCGGCGCGTGCCGTGCCGCGCAGGTTCACCGCGACGCGGGCCACGGCGGCGACGCGGTCGCGCGGTTCGCCGAGCGCCTGCAGGGCGCGGACCTTCACCCGTGCCGATCCCAGCAGCAGCTCGTCGCCCGCGGTGATCGTGCCGGCGGCCAGCGTGCCCGTGACGACCGTGCCCGCCCCGGAAACCGTGAAGGCGCGATCGATCCACAGCCGGACGTCGGCGTCCGGATCGGGGACGGGCAGCCCGGCGGTGAGGTCGCCGATCGCCGCGCGCAGGCGGTCCAGGCCCGCTCCCGTCGTCCCGCTGACGGCGACGCTCGGGACCGCGCCCAGCGACGTCGCCGCGATCTCCCGCAGCGCGAGCGCCGTCGCCGCGGCCGGGTCGGCGCGGTCGGCCTTGGTGACGACCAGCAGGCCGCGGCGGACGCCGAACGCGGCCAGCGCCGCGAGGTGCTCGGCCGACTGCGGCATCCAGCCCTCGTCCGCGGCGACGACGAACAGCACCGCCGGGGCCGGGCCGGCGCCGGCGAGCATGTTCGGGACGAACCGCTCGTGGCCCGGCACGTCGACGAACGCGACGTCCTCGTCGCCGATCCGGGTCCACGCGAAGCCGAGGTCGATGGTGAGGCCGCGGCGGCGTTCCTCGGCCCACCGGTCCGGCTCCATCCCGGTCAGCCGCCGCACGAGCGTGGACTTCCCGTGGTCGACGTGCCCGGCGGTGACGATCACCCGCATCGGCGGACCGCTTCCCGCAGCGGCGCGTCCTCTTCCGGCCGGACGGTCCGCAGGTCGAGCAGGCAGCGGTCCTTGACGGTCCGGCCGGCCACCGCGGGCTCGCCCGTGCGCAGCGCGGCCGCGTACCGGGCGGGCAGGCTCACCGCGACGCTGGGTAGTACGACGCCGGGCGCGCCCCCGCCGCCGACGGCCGCCACCGAGTCGACCACCAGGGCATCGACGTCCCCCAGGGCCTTGACCAGCGCTTCCGCGCGTTGCCGCAGGTCCGCGACGGACGCTTCGAGCGCGGCGCGCACCGGGGGTTCCGGCCCGCGCAGCGTCGCTTCGAGCGCGGCGAGGGTGAGCTTGTCGACGCGCAGCGCCCGGGCGGCCGGGTGCCGCCGCAGCCGTTCGACGACGTCGGCGTCGCCGAGCAGCAGGCCGGCCTGGGGGCCGCCGAGCAGCTTGTCGCCGCTGGCCGTGACGATCGTGGCGCCCGCCCGCAGCGCGCTCGCCGCGTCCGGTTCGTCCGGCAGGAGCGGGTGCGGGGCGAGCAGGCCCGAGCCGATGTCGGCGACCAGCGGCACGCCGAGCCCGGCCAGCTCGCCGGCTGCGGCTTCCGCGGTGAAGCCGGTGACGCGGTAGTTCGACGGGTGGACCTTGAGCACGAACCCGGTGTCCGGGCCGATCGCCGCGGCGTAGTCGCGGACCGACGTCCGGTTCGTGGTGCCGACCTCGCGCAGCCGCGCGCCGGCCGACTCCAGGAGGTCCGGGATGCGGAAGCCGTCGCCGATCTCGACCAGCTCGCCCCGGCTGACCACGATTTCCCGGCCCGGGGCCAGCGCGAGGGCGCAGAGCAGCAGGGCGGCCGCGTTGTTGTTGACCACGTGGACCGCGCCGGCGTCCGGCACGGCCGCGCGCAGCGCCGCGAGGGCGCCGCGGCCGCGGCGGGCCCGGTCGCCGGTCGCGAGGTCGAATTCGACGTCGGTGGCCCCGCCGGCCGCGACCAGGGCGTCGAGCGCGGCGGCCGAAAGCGGCGCCCGGCCGAGGTTGGTGTGCACGATGACGCCGGTCGCGTTGACCACCGGCCGCAGCGAGGACGCGCTCGCCGGCAGCCGCGCGAGCACGGCTTCGGCGACGTCGCCCGGGGCGATCTCGCCGGCCCGCGCGGCCCGCTGGACGTCGTTGACCACGGATTTCACCAGCTCCCGGCCGAGCGAACCGGCGGCCTTGGCGATCCGGGGCTCGGCCAGGATCGCGTCGGTCCGCGGGATCGCGCGGCGGGGGTCAGGCATGGCGGAGGCGGACGGGAATCGAACCCGCCAGCGGCAGTACCTGCCGTTCGACGGTTTTGAAGACCGCGCCGGTCACCAGGCCGGATACGCCTCCCTGCACCATGGCAGCCATCCTGCCAAGTTCGCGCCGGGCGGGCACGATGAACCGGTGGGTTACCGACTGACGCAGTACGCGCACGGCGGCGGCTGCGCGTGCAAGATCCCGCCCGGCGAGCTGGAGGCGGCCGTGGCCGGCCTCACCGGTGTCATGCCCGCTGATCCCCCGGGCGAGCTGCTCGTCGGCCTGGACACCGGTGACGACGCGGCCGCGGTCCGGATCGCCGGGGGCACCGCGCTGATCGTCACCACGGACTTCTTCACCCCGGTCGTCGACGACGCCTACGACTGGGGCCGGATCGCCGCGGCCAACGCGCTCTCCGACGTCTACGCCATGGGCGGCACGCCGGTGGTGGCGGTCAACCTCCTGGGCTGGCCGCGGGAGACCCTGCCGTTCGAGCTGGCCGCCGAGGTGCTGCGCGGCGGCCTCGACGTCTGCGGCGAGGCCGGCTGTCACCTGGCCGGCGGGCACAGCATCGACGACCCGGAGCCGAAGTACGGGCTCGCGGTCACCGGCGTCGCGGATCCCGCGCGGCTGCTGCGCAACGACGCGGGCCGCGCCGGCGTGCCGCTGACGCTGACCAAGCCGCTCGGCATCGGCGTGCTCAACTCGCGCCACAAGGCCACCGGCGACCGGTTCCCGCAGGCCATCGAGGCGATGACGACGCTCAACGCGCCCGCGTCCCGTGCCGCACTGGCCGCCGGGGTGTCCTGCGCCACCGACGTGACGGGGTTCGGCCTGCTGGGGCACCTGCACAAGCTGGCGCGCGCGAGCGGCGTCACGGCCCGGCTGGACCCGGCGGCGGTGCCGTACCTCGACGGCGCGCGGGAGGCGCTGCGCGACGGGTACGTCAGCGGGGGAACGCGGCGCAACCTCGACTGGGTGCGCCCGCACGCCGACCTGTCCCGGATCTCCGAGGACGAAGCGTTGCTGCTGGCGGACGCGCAGACGTCCGGGGGCCTGCTGGTCGCCGGCGAGCTGCCGGGTCACCCGGTGATCGGGTCCCTGGAACCGCGGTCGGACCACACGATCGTCGTGGGCTGAGTTTCCGTCCCGGCGGCCCCGGGTACGCCGGTGGGGAGAACGATCAGGAGGTGTGCGATGCCCGCTCCGGACCGGACCAGCCTCGAACAGCACCTGGCCGAGACCGAGTACCCCTGCGGCCGCGAGGAGCTCCTGCGCCGCGCCGCCGCGGCGGGCGGCGGCGACTCGGTGCTGGGCTCGCTCGGCGGGCTGCCGGACAGCGACCGGTACGACAACTTCGACGCGGTGTGGGAAGCGGTGTCGGCCAAGCACATCGGCGGGGCGCCTTAGGCGAGCCGCTCCACGGCGTCACGGGCTTCCTTGAGGTCGGCGCCCGTGCTTTCGCGGTAGGCCTTGATCGCCTGGATCTTCTTGCCCTGGCGCAGCAACGCGGTCACCTCTTCGAGCTCCGGCTCCGCGAGGGACACCCCGAGCCGGTCGGCGATCGCGTCGAGCTTCCGTTCCACCCGCGCGAGGCGGCGATCGACCCGGCCGAGCTTGCGGTCCGTGGCCGAGGACCCCAGTCCGACGACCGCGACCAGCGCGACGACACCGAGCAAGAGCATCCCGTAGTCCATACCGGGCATGCTAGCCCCGGGAATTGTCGGTGCCGGTGGTTAAGGTGACGCCATGACCACACTGACCGGCCGCCCGCACACCGCCCTGCTCGTCGTCGACGTGCAGAACGGCGTGATGGAGTCGGCCCACGACCGCGAATCCGTCCTGGCCAACCTCGTGACCCTGGTGGACAAAGCCCGCGCGGCGGGCACCGAGGTGGTGTGGGTCCAGCACACCAGCGACGAGCTGCCGCGCGGCAGTGAGACCTGGGAGTACGTGCCGGAACTCGTGCGCCGCGAGGGGGAACCGTTGGTGCACAAGGAGTACGGCGACTCGTTCGAGGACACGGACCTGGAGGAGGTGCTGGCGGCCCGCGGGATCGGGTCGCTGGTGGTGGCGGGCGCGCAGACGGACGCGTGCATCCGCTCGACGCTGCACGGGGCACTGGCGCGCGGTTACGACGCGACGCTGGTGGCCGACGCGCACACGACGGAGGATTTGTCCGCTTATGGTGCACCGGCGCCCGAGCAGGTGATCGCGCACACGAACATGTATTGGCGGTACCAGACGGCGCCGGGACGGACCGCCGGGACGGTGGAGACGGCCGAGGTGGAGTTCGGGGTGAAGGCGCCGGCGTGAGGCTGGTCTCCGCGGCCGGGGGGTAGGGGTCCGGAGGCAGATGTGGGGGCGGCCGGTTGGGTGGGGGCGGTCCTCCGGGGCGAGGGGGCGGCCGGGGCGCCGGGGCCGGTCCTCCGGGGCGGAGGCGGCCGGTTGGCCGGAGCCGTTCTCTCGGGGCGAGCGGCAGTTGGGTTGGCTGGAGCCCGTTCTCCCGAGGCGAGAGGCGGCCGGGCTGGCCGGGGCCGTCCTCCCAGGGCGAAGGCGGCCGGGCTGGCCGGAGCCCGTACTCCCGAGGCGAGAGGCAGCCGGGCTGGCCGGAGCCCGTACTCCCGAGGCGAGAGGCAGCCGGGCAGGCCGGAGCCGTCCTCCCAGGGCGAAGGCGGCCGGGCTGGCCGGGGCCGTTTCTCCCGGGGCAAGGGTTCTCCCGGGGTCGGCCGGGGCCGCTTCTCCCGGGCGAGGGCGGCCGGTGGGCCGAGGTGTGAAGGGCCGGGCGCGGAAATCCGTGCAGGGGCGGGCAGCGCCGAGGACCAAGGAGCACCAGCCGCCCCTTGCTGGCCGGCTCTCGCGTTACTCCCGCTCGAAACCGTACGCGCGCTCCACCCTCGCCACCTCGATGTGGTAGTTCGCGTACCACTGCTCCCGGCCGCGGCGCTGGGCCTCCAGGTGCTCCGGGTGCTGCTGCCACGCCGCGATCGAGGCGGCGTCCCGGTAGTACAGCACCGTCAGCTCGCGGCCCTGCGGGTCCGTTCTCGACTCGCGGCCCAGGTAGCCCGGCTGGGCTCGGCCCAGCTCGGCCATGCGCTTGTCCATGGCCTCGTAACCGTCCAGGTTGGCCGCGTCCAGAGTGCTCGTGATGATCACCGCGTAGTACGGGGGTTCGGGTCTGGTGAACGACACCGCCGGAGCGTAAGCCGCCCGTTCCCGAGGCCCAAGTGGTTTTCTCAGCCTCCGCGCAGGTGGTCGCGCAAGGCGCGGGCCACCCTGGCCATCAGGATCTCCGCCTCCGGCTGGAGGACCGCCGGGACCCTCGACTCCGTCAGCGCCACCACCGCGAACACCGCTCCGTCCGCGTGCTCGACCACGCCCATCTCGTGCCGCAGATTCAACAGCGTTCCCGTTTTCGACGACCACCGGGCCGCGTCCGAGGCGAAGTCGGGGGTCAGGCGGTGGCGGAGCACGTTGTTCGCCATCAGCTCGCGGACGCCGCGGGCCACCTCCGCGTCGATCTTCGACGCTGTCCACAGCGCCTGCAGGAGCTCGACCAGGGCCCGGGCCGACGCCGAGTTCGCGCGCGTGACGTCCAGCTGCGGGAGGCGGTGACCCCGGCCGGCCGTCGACGCGCCGATCGCCAACGCCTGGGCCAGGTCGCCCTCGCCCGTCTCGAAGCGCTCCGCCGGGGTCTCGACGAGGTCGCGCATCAGGTGACGGACCGCGATGCCGGCCAGCCCCCACTCCCCCAGCATCCGCATCACCTCGGCGGGCGGGGTCAGTCCGAACAGGACGTCGGCGGCCGTTCCGTCGCTCAAGGACGTGCTCAGGTACAGCAGGTCGCCGAGGGCTATCCGGGCCGGGTGGCGGAACCGGGTGAGGCCGATCGGGCCGGGGGTGGTGACGCCGCCGGGGGCGACCTCCAGCCGGGTCGCCGCGTCGAGCTCGCCGCGGTGGACGCGTTCCAGGGTGGCCGCCGCCAGGGGGACCTTGACCAGGGAGGCGATCGGGTACTCGCGGTCCGGGTCGATGCCCAGCTCGGTGCCCGACCGCAGGTCGCGAACCAGGAACGACCCGCGCAGGCCGCCTTCGTCCAACGCCGTGCGCAGGTCCCGGACCAGCGCTCCGGCCGTCATCGCCCGACTCCCAGGCACCCGCCCACCAGCCGTCATCGCCCGGCCCCCAGGCACCGGCCCACCGCCTCGCGCAACGTCGTCCGCAACCGGTCCGCGTCCTCGGCCAGGGCCGCCGCCACCTCGTAGCCGCGGGCCACGTCGAGCTCGCCGATCGGGCGCCACGGCAGTCCCAGCTCTTCGGCCTGCGCTGTCGAGCACAGCAGCAGGTCCTCCGTCGCGTACACCTCCGCGGCCGCCGCCGTGAGCGAATCGGCCACCGCCACCTGGGCCGGGGACAGGCCCACCGCGTCCCGTACCCGCAGCACCCGGTCGCGGACGTGCGGGACGTCGTCCTCCGGCTGGATCCGGACACACCGCCGCGGGCCGGCCGAACGGCCCGCGCGCAACGTCTCCAGGTGCACGACCCGGCTCGGCCCGAGCGCCGCCCCGGCCACCCCCAGCGGCACCGACCACACGGCCTCTTCGGCCGGGACAGCGGTGAGCGCCGCGCGCACCTCGCTCGTGCGGACGAGTTCGGCCCGCTCCCCCGGCCCCGCCGCGCGGAACTCCAGGTGGATCTCCAGCGCGCGGGCTTCGGCGGCCAGCCCGGCCAGCTCCCGCACCCCGCAGGTGGCCGGCACGGCCACCCGCACGGGCCGCTGCCGGGCCCGCTTCGCGTCGTGTTCCATCGCCTCCGCCAGCTGCACCAGCCGGCGTGCCGCGGGCAGCACGTCCCGGCCGAACGGCGTGAGCCGCGCCCGGCGGGTCGAGCGGTCGAACAGCCGCTCCCCGAAGTGCCGTTCGAGCGCGGCGATGCGCCGGCTGGCGACCGGCTGCGGGATCCGGGCCAGCGCCGCACCCGCCGTGAAACTCCCCGTCTCGCTCACGCTCACGAACGCCCTGCAACCACCGACCAGGTCCACGACCTGATCTTATGCCGGTTCCGCATCGAACCGCGCACTTCCGTCTTGGACAGCATCAACGAACGGCATGAGACTGCGAAGGACGATCAACACCGGAAGGAAGTCCCCGTGCCGTTCCCCCGAGCCCGGCGGGCCGCGCTCGCCGCGCTGCTCCTCGTCCCGCTGACCGCCTGCACCGCGGAAGCACCCAAGACGGCCCCCGCCGCGATACCGACGTCAGCGCCGCAGCCGGACTTCGCCCCGCTCGAACGCGGCTTCGACGCCCGCCTCGGCGTGTACGCGATCGACACCGGGTCCGGCCGCGAGATCGCCCACCGCGCCGACGAGCGGTTCGGCTACGCCTCGACCCACAAAGCGTTCTCCGCCGCCGCCGTGCTCCAGCGCACCAGCCGCGAAGGCCTCGCGAAAGTGCTGACCTACCGCCGGGCCGACCTGCAGCAGAACTCCCCCGTCACCGAAAAGCACGTCGGCACCGGCATCCCGCTGCGCGACGCGATCGACGCGGCGTTGCGCTACAGCGACAACACGGCCGCGAACCTGCTGTTCGATCAGCTCGGCGGCCCGCCGGGGCTCGCCGCCGCGTTGCGCGCGATCGGCGACACGACCACCCACGTCGACCGGACCGAACCCGCGCTCAACGACTTCGCTCCCGGCGACATCCGTGACACGAGCACCCCGCGCGCGATGGCCGGGACCCTGCGCGCCTTCGCCCTCGGCGACGCGCTGCCGCCGGAGAAGCGGACCCTGTACACGGACATGATGCGCGCCAACACGACCGGCGCGACCGTGATCCGGGCGGGCACGCCGGCCGGCTGGGCCGTCGCCGACAAGACCGGCACCGGCGACTACGCCACGCGCAACGACATCGCGGTCGTCTGGCCGCCGGGGCGGGCGCCGATCGTCCTCGCGATCATGTCCAGCCGCCGGGCCGAGGACGCCGGCCACGACGACCGGCTCCTCGCGCAGGCGGCGAAGCTGACTTTCGACGCCTTCCAGGGAAGCTAACCGAAGAGCCGGAGCGCCTCCGCTTCGACGTCGTCGAGCCAGGCGGCCCGCTGGGCCGCGCCGGCGTCGGCCACCACCCGCAGCACCAGCCGGCGGACCTCCGGCTCCCCGAGGTAGGGCGCGAGGCAGCGCCGCCAGATCGCGTCGAGCGGGTCGCCGAACAGCGTCCGCTCCCGCTCCTCGGGGGTGTCGGAGGTGTTGACCACCAGCAGCCGCCGCAGGGACAGCAGCGGCTCGGGCGCGCCGCCGGCGTCGTCGAGGCGGTAGGCGACGCCGGGGACGAGGATCCGGTCGAGCCAGCCCCCGAGGATCGCCGGCGGCTTGCCCCACCAGTTCGGGTGGATCGCGACGAGCCCGCCCGCGGTGCGCAGCTCCTCCCGGTGCCGCCGCACCAGCGGGTCCGGTTCGACGGCGAGGAACGCCTCCGCCCGGGTCCCGCTGGTGTAGGCCTCGGTCTCGGTCAGCACCGGGTCGAAGCCTTCGGCGTACAGGTCGTGGAACCGGACCGGCACGCCGGCCCGGTCCAGCCCGGCGACCACCCGGGCGGCGAGGGCGTGGTTGAAGCTGCCGGCCCGCGGGTGGGCCAGCAGCACGACCACCGGCGCGGTCATCCCGTCATCGCCACCAGGATTCGCCGCCGGCCGGTGAACGGCTCGCGGCCGTGGGCCATCAGCATGTTGTTGATCACCATGACGTCGCCGGCCTGCCACGGGAACGCGTAGCTGACTTCGTCGTAGACCTCGCGGATCTTCTCGATGTCCGAGACCGGGATCGGGCTGCCGTCGGCGAAGTAGGCGTTGCGCGGCAGGTCCTCCTCCGGGTACAGCTCCAGCAGCGCCTCGCTCACCTCCTCGCCGAGGCTGGCGACGTGGAAGAGGTTGGCCTGGTTGAACCACACGGTGTCGCCGGTGTGCGGCTCGTCCACGAAGGACGGCCGGACGTGCCGGGTGCGCAGCCCTTCCTCGGTCCACTGGTGCGTCTGGCCGTGGCTCGCGCAGTACTCCTCGACGGCCGCGCGGTCCTCGGTCTGGAAGGCCTCCTGCCAGGTCAGGCCGAGCCCTTCGCGGAACGCGCGCGTGTAGGTGACGCCGCCCGCGAACCGCTCCCGGAGATCTTCGGGCAGCAGGCGGTACATCGCCCGGCTGTCCGCGATCGGCGTCGCGCCGCCGGTCTCCGCGGCGGTGTCACACAGGAAGAACAGCCGCGCCGGCCAGCTCGCCGAGTAGGAGTTCTCGTTGTGCATCGGGATCGGCTCGGCCGGCGGGTACTCGGTCGAGGTGTAGATGTTGCCCGCCACCGCCGAGCGCGGGGTCGACCGCTCGGTGTAGCTGAGCAGCGCCCCGCCGATCGTTTCGGTGACCTTGTGGAACAGGTCGAGATCGGCGGGCAGCCCGCGCAGCAGGATCGCGCCGTGGTCGCGCAGGTGCGCCTGCAGCCGCGGCCGGTGCGCCTCCACCGTCGCGAAGTCCGCGGCCGGGAAGACGGCGATCGTGGTGTGCTCGTTGCCCTGCAGCTCCAGTGGCGCCGCGGAGGTCGCAGCGGTCATGACTCCTCCAGTTCGAATCGGACAAGCTTGGCGGCCTCGGCGTGCAACGCGGCCAGGTCGTCGGCGTCGGCGAAGCCGGCGACGAGGACGTTGACGGCGTAGATCTCCTGGTCGTCGGTGAGCACCTGGCCGGGGGAAACGATGGTGACGACGTCGAGGACCTCGGGCAGGTCCGCGACTTCACCGGTGCCTTCGACGCGCACCAGCCGCCCGGCGCCCTCGGCGTAGACGACCAGGTACCCGACCGGTACCGGCAGCCCGGTGCCGCGCGCGGGCGGTGGCGTGCCGAGGGCGAGTGAGACGGCTTCGGCGGTGACGTCGATGCCGGTGGCGAGCTTCAGCAGCGCGGGCTGCGCGCCCCCGGCGGGGCGGCCGGCGTTGACCTCGACGACCACCGGCCCGCGCTCGGTGTCGTCGATCACCTCGACGTGCGCGACCGTCTCCTCGAGCCCGAGGGCGAGCACCGCGGCGGACGCGGCCGACCGGATCGCCCCTGCCCGCTCCCCGGACAGGCCGAACGGCGGGCACACCATGCCGAGCTCGAACTTCCGCTCGTCGATCAGCGGTTTGCCGACCACGGTGACGGTCTCCGCGGCCCCGTCGCGGACGAGCACGTCGACCGCGTACTCGGGACCGTCGAGCAAGCTCTCGACGAGGAACACGCGCAGCGGGTCGATGCCTCCGGGCAGCGGGCGGTGGTAGCGCGCGTCCGGGTTTTCCGGCAGCCGGGTGGCCAGCACCTCGTAGGCGGCCACCAGTTCGTCCACAGTAGACGCTGTGCGGACGAGGGTGCTGGCCGCGCCGTTGACCGGCTTGACGATGGCCGGGAGCCCGACCCGCGCGGCGATCGCCGCGGCCTCGGCCGGGTCGGCGAACAACGCGGCCCGCGGCCCCGGCAGTCCCGCTTCGGCCAGTTTCTCCCGGACCGCGAACTTGTTGTGCGCCAGCGTGAACACCGACGCCGGGCAGCGCGCGACACCGAGCCGCTCGGCGATCAGGGCCGTGGTCGCGATGATCCCCTCCGCCGCGGTCAGCACCGCGGCGGGGTCCCGGTCCCGGAGCGCGTCGGCGACGGCGGCGACGTCCCGGACGTCCTCGACCACCACGAACCCGTCCACCAGGGGGCTCAGTGCGGCCCGCTCGGCGTCGTCCAGGGGCTCGGTGACGAGTTCGGCCCGCCACCCGGATGCCCGGACGGCGGCCGCGAAGTCCCCGATCCAGTGCCCGTGCGTCTCGCGGACGATGAACGCGGTCTTCACCCGACCTCCAGCCGGATCAGCTTGCTCGCCTCGGCGTGCAGGGCCACCAGGTCGTCGTGATCGGCGAACCCGGCGACGACGAGGTTGACCGCGTACGTCTCCTGCTCGTCGGTGAGCACCTGGCCGGGCGAAACCGTCGTGACGACGTCGACGACCTCCGGCAGCGCGGCGACCTCGTCGAGCCCGCCGATGCCGGTCAACGTCCCGGAACCGGAGGCGTAGAGGATCAGCATCGCCAGGGGGATCGGCAGTTTCGCCGGTTCCCGGCCGGGCGGTGGCGCGCCCAGGGCGAGGGCGGTCAGCTCCGCGAAGACGTCGATGCCGGTGCGCAGCTTGGCCAGCAGCGGCATGATCGAGCCGGCCGGGCGGCCCGCGTTGACCTCGACGATCGTCGGGCCGCGCCGCGCGTCGTCGATCACCTCGACGTGCGCGACCGTGTTGTCCAGCCCGAGCGCGAGCACCGCCGAGCACGCCGCCGCCGTGACCAGCGCCGCCCGCTCCGGCGAGAGGTCCGCCGGCGGGCACGACAGCACGAGCTCGAACTTGCGTTCGTCGATCAGCGGCTTGTCGAGGAGCTCGACCGGCTCGGCGACACCGTCGCGGATCAGCACGTCCACCGCGTACTCCGGGCCGTCGAGGAAGCCCTCGACCAGGAACGTCGCCGACGGGTCCAGCGTCCCCAGCGGCCGGCGGTAGCGCGGGTCCGCCGACTCGGGAAGGCGGGCGGCCAGCAGCTCGTACGCGGCCGCCAGCTCGTCCACTGTGGACACCGTGCGCACCAGGTTGCTGCCGGCGCCGTTGACCGGCTTGACGATCGCGGGCAGCCCGACCCGCGCCGCCACCTCCGCGGCTTCCGCCGCCGAGGAGATCACCGCGAACGTGGTCCCGCCCAGCACCTCCCGGACCGCGAACTTGTTCGCGCACCGGGCGAACACCGACGCCGGGCACCGGGCGACCCCGAGCAGCTCGGCGACGCGGGCGGTGCTCGCGATGGCCCCGTCCGATCCGGTCAGCACGGCGGCGGGCGGCCCGAACCGCGACCGGATCGTCTCGGCGACCGCGTCGGCGTCGTAGACGTCGTCGACGGCCACCACGTCGTCCACCAGTGCGGCCAGCGACGTGCGCTCGGCCGCGTCGACCGGCGGGGCCAGGAGCACCGCGCGGTGCCCGGCCGCGTGCACCGCGGCGGCGACCTCGCCGACCCAGTGCCCGCGGGCTTCCCTGATCAGCACCACGGTGCTCATGCGGCCTCCTTCCCGGCGAGCTTGCGCTCCCGTTCCCGCGCGCCGACGAGGTCGTCCGGCAGCGAATCGGGCACTTCGGTGTCGAACCGGCGCAGCAGCCGCACGCTGAACCCGCCGGCGTTGATCAGCAGCAGGATGAGGGCGTAGCCGACGTAGGCGAGCCCGACGCCACGGCCTTCGCCGGTGCCCAGGACCGCGCCGATCGAGCCGGACAGGGCGCCACCGGGCGCGAGCAGCGGTGAGAACCAGCCGACGGCCAGCGGCGCCAGCACCGCGAACCCGATCGGCAGCGTGGACCAGGTGATCGTCTGGTTGATCGCGAACACCCGGCCGTGGTAGCGCTGCGGCACCTTGACCTGCACCAGGGTGGCGTAGATGCCCTGGGACACCGCCATCGCGGCGGCCAGCAGGAACACCCCGGCCGCGACGACGACCAGCGACGGGCGCAGGCCCATCACCAGGCTGCCGAGCGCGATGCCGACGTTGCCGAACAGGACACCGACCATCCGCCGGGTGCGCGGGCCGCCCCACAGCGCCATGCCGATGCCGCCGGCCACCGCGCCGATCGCTTCGGCGAGCGCGACCTGGGCGACGTCGGTGACCGTCCCGAAGGACAGCACCAGCGGCGAGACGAGCACCAGCGCGGGCGCCAGGAAGACGTTGGCCAGCGCGAAGTACAGCAGCATCGTGCGGAAACCGCGGTGGTTCCACGAGTACTTCAGCCCGCCCGCGATCGCCGTCGGCAGCGGTTCGCGCGGGCGCCAGCCCAGCAGGTCGGGGAACCGGACGAACAGCAGGCTGACGATGGCGAAGACGTAGCTCGCCATGTCGAGGACTAGGATCCCGGACAGCTCGATCGCCGCGAGCAGCCCGGCCGCGATCACCGGCATGAGCAGCTGCGCGAAGCCGTTGGACAGCTGTGCGAGGCCCATCGCGTGGCCGAGGTACTGCTTCGGCACCAGCTGCGCCACCGACGACTGGTAGGCGATCCGCTGGATCGACCCGGCGACCGAACCGAGCGGGATCAGCACGTAGAGGAACCACAGCTGCAGGTTCCCCGCCGTCAGCAGCAGCGCCAGCGCGAGCTGGATGGCCCCGGCGAACGCGCTGGCCGCGATCATGATGCGACGGCGGTCGCCGCGGTCGACGAGCGCACCCGCCACCGGCAGCACGAGCACCCCGCACAGCAGCGCCAGCGCCCAGAGCAGGCCGAGGTCGGTGACCGAGCCGGTCTTCGTGTAGAGCCAGATCGGCACCGCGAACGACGTCAGCGCCGAGCCGGTCGAGGAGACCAGCTGGCCGGCGGTGACCGTGACGAACCGGGTCATGCTCGGCTGCACCGCGGGCTTCTCGTCCACTGTGGACGTATGGGTGTCGTGCACGGCCCAGCCGGCGTCCTCGCCCCGAGCCGAGACGTGCAGGTCGCCGGGGTCGTCGAGCACCGGGTACACCCGGGTGAGGATTTCGGCGAGTTCTTCCGCGCGGTAGCGGAGGAAGAAGTGCCCGGCCTGGTCCAGCACGACCAGCGCGGTGCGGTCGGTGAGGAACTCCCATTCGCGGTAGCGCTCGGCGTAGTAGTCGGTGACCGGGTCCTCCGAGCCGACGACCGAGACGATCGGCGCGCGCAGCTTGGCCACGCGGGCGTCGAGCAGGCCGCTGAAGTACTCCTCGGCGGCGCGGCTGTCGGCGCGCATGTTGCTGATGATCCGGTCGGCCTGCGCCGGGTCGAGGTCGTCGGTGTCGACGCCCATGCCCTTGAGCCAGTTCGCGTAGTACCGGTTGCTGCGCAGCTTCTCCAGCCGCGTGCGCAGTGTCCCGACCGCGCCCTTGATCCGCGCGAACGGGAAGATCGCGCCGATGTGGACGACTTCCAGCTCGCGTCCGCGCTCCTCGAGCCGCCGGGCGACGCCGACGGCGAGCGCGTTGCCGACCCCGCAGTGGCCGTAGATGGCCAGCGGGCCGTCGACGCGCTCGAGGACCTCGTCCGCGAGCCGCTCGACGAGTTCGTCGAACGGCACGGCCTCTTCGGAGAGCCCGACGTCGTGGCCGGGGATCGCCACCGAGAACAGCGAATACCCGCTCGGCAGCGCGTCCGCGAGGGGCTGGTAGACGATCGCGCTGCCGCCGCCGTACGGGAAGCAGACGTAGGTCAGCGTCGGCTGCGCGACCGGCTTGGTCAGCTCGTACAGCAGGTGGCCGGAGTCGTCGCGGTCGCCGGCCAGGAACACCGCCAGCCCGCGGATCGTGCGGTGCTGGAACAGGTCCATCACCCCCGCCTGGTGCCCGGCCTTGGCGATCCGCGCCACGACCTGGGTGGCCAGCATCGAGTGGCCGCCGAGGTCGAAGAAGTCGTCGTCGACGCCGAGCTCCTCGACCTTGAGCACGTCCCGCCAGATCCCGGCGAGCAGCACCTCCAGGGGCGTCGACGGCTCGACGAGAGCCGTGGCCGCGTCCCGGGCCGCGACCGGCGCCGGCAGCGCCTTGCGGTCGAGCTTCCCGTTCGGCGTCAGCGGCAGCTCGCCGAGGGTGACGAACGACGGCGGCACCATGTAGTCCGGCAGGCTCCGCTTCAGCGCCGTCCGCAGCGCACCGGGGTCCGCGTCGCCGACGACGTAGCCGACCAGCCGCTTGTCCCCCGGCGTGTCCTCGCGCACGAGCACGGCCGCGTCCCGGACGCCGTCCTGCTCGCGCAGCGCCGTCTCGATCTCGCCGAGTTCGATGCGCAGGCCGCGCAGCTTGACCTGGTGGTCGAGGCGGCCGAGGAACGCGATCGTGCCGTCGGGCCGCCAGCGCGCGAGGTCGCCGGTGCGGTACATCCGGCCGCCGTGGAAGGGGTCGGCGACGAACCTCTCGGCCGTCAGCTCCGGCCGGTTGTGGTAGCCCAGGGCCAGCCCGACGCCGGCGATGTGGAGCTCGCCCGGCACGCCCACCGGACAGGGGGTGCCGCGCTTGTCCAGGACGTAGATCCGCAGGTTGCGGATCGGCGCCCCGATCGGCACGGACGCGACTCCGGCCAGGGCTTCGGGCTTGCAGTGCCACGCGGTGACGTCGATCGCGGCCTCGGTCGGGCCGTAGAGGTTGTGCAGTGCGCAGTGCGGCAGCCGCCGGACGAACTCGCGCGCGGTGTCCGGCGGCAGTTCCTCGCCGCTGCAGACGACCCGCCGCAGCGCGACCAGCGACTCGGCACCGGCTTCGGCGAGGAACAACGTCAGCATCGACGGCACGAAGTGAGCGGTCGTGATGCGTTCCCCCGCCAGGAGTTCCCGCAGGTAGGCGGCGTCCTTGTGGCCGCCGGGCTCGGCCAGCACCAGCCGGGCGCCGGTCATCAGCGGCCAGAAGAACTCCCACACCGAGACGTCGAAGCTCGCCGGCGTCTTCTGCAGCACCGCGTCCGACGCGTCCAGGCCGTATTCGCGCTGCATCCAGTCGAGGCGGTTGACGATCCCGCGGTGCCCGTTCGGCACGCCCTTCGGCCGCCCGGTGGACCCGGAGGTGTAGATGACGTACGCCGGATCGTCCGCGCTCGCCAGGGGTTCCGGGGGCGTGGCCGAGCCGGTCAGGTCGTCGAGGACGACGACGGTCGCTTCGCCCGGCGGGAGGGTGTCCCGGAGGGCGGCCTGGGTCAGCACGACCGGCGCGGCGGCGTCTTCGAGCATGAACGCCAGCCGGTCGGCCGGGTACTCCGGGTCGAGCGGCACGTACGCGCCCCCGGCCTTGAGCACCCCGAGCAGCGCGACGACCAGGTCGAACGACCGCTGCGCGAACACGCCGACCAGCGTCCCCGGTCCGGTCCCGAGCTCCCGGAGGCGGTGCGCGAGCCCGTTGGCGCGTTCGTCCAGCTCGCGGTAGGTCAGGGACTCGCCGCGGAAGGTCAGCGCGGGCGCGTCGGGGGTGCGGACGACCTGGGCTTCGACCAGCGAGTGCAGCGTGCCCGGCGGGATCTCGCCCGCGGTGTCGTTCCACCGGTTCAGCACCAGGTCCCGCTGCTCGCCCAGGACGTCCAGCTCCGACAGCCGCCGGGCCGGATCGGCGACGATCGAGCGCAGCAGCGTCACCAGGCGGCCGGCCATGCCGGCGACCGTTTCGGTGCCGAACAGGGCGGTGTTGTGCACGAACTTGCCGATCAGCCCGGAGGAAACCTCGATGGCGTGGAACTCGAAGTCGAACCGGGTGGCGGGCAGGTCCATCGGCAGCCAGCGGAAGTCCACTTCGGACTCGACGGCGGCACCCATCCGGCCCATTTCGTAGTTCTGCAGCACGAACATCGCCTGGAACACCGGTGACCGGCTCACGTCCCGCGGTACGCCGAGGGCGTCGACCAGCCGCTCGAACGGGACGTCGGCGTGTTCGAACGCGTCGAGCACGTGCCGCCGGGTCCGGGCCAGCAGCTCGGCGAAGGTCGGGTCGCCGGTCAGCTGGGCCCGCAGCGGCAACATGTTGACGAACATGCCGACGACGCCTTCGAGCTCGGGCAGCCCGCGCCCGGCCGACGAGGACCCGACGGCGAAGTCGTCCTGCCCCGAGTAGCGGGCCAGCAGGACCTGGTAAGCGGCCAGCAGCGTCATGAACAGCGTGACGCCGTGTTCGCGGCTCAGGGCACCGAGGGCGCGGGCGAGGTCCTTTTCGACGAAGAACTCGTGGATCGCGCCGTCGAACGTCTGGGTCACCGGCCGCGGGTGGTCCGCCGGCAGCTCCAGGGGTTCGACGCCGTCGAGCGCGGCCCGCCAGTGGTCGAGCTGCCGGTCCAGTTCGGCGCCGGTCAGGGTCCGGCGCTGCCAGTGCGCGAAGTCGCCGTAGCCGATGGGCAACGCGGGCAGCGCGGCCGCCGTGCCGTGGTAGTGGGCCGCGAGGTCGCGCAGGAGCAGGTCGACCGACCAGCCGTCGCCGGCGATGTGGTGCGTGCACACGGCCAGGAGGTGTTCGTCGTCGGTGATGCGGGCCAGGGTGGCGCGCAGCAGCGGACCGGTGGCCAGGTCGAACGGCTCGGCCGCGGCGGCGTCGACCGCCGCACGGGCCGCCGCCTCGCTGCCCGCGTCCACGACGGACAACGGAACGGTGACCTCCGGTTCGATGTGGACGGCCGGCCGGCCGTCCTCCCCGGCGGAGAACCGCATCCGGAGGGCCTCGTGCCGGGCCGGCAGAGCGTCCAAAGCGGACTGCAGCACGGCGGTGTCGAGCCGGCCGGTGAGCCGGATCGGCACCGGGATGTGGTAGGACGTGGTGCCCGGAGCGAACTGCTCCATGAACCAGACGCGTTCTTGCTGGTAGGACAGCGGGACGGGGTCGCCGTCCGGGCGCCGGGTGATGGTCGCGGCCGGCTCGGCGCGCCGCCGGAGCCGCCGTTCCAGCAACGCGCGGCGCGCGGCCGCGCTGCCGGTTTCGTCGATCGTCGTCACGCCGGCCCGCCTTCGGCCAGCTGGGCCCGCACCTCTTCGTCGCTGAGCTGGTCGAGGTCGGCTTCCAGGCGGCGCTCGACCTCGGCGGCCAGCTCGGCCACCGTGGTGAACGAGAACAGCCCGCGGACCGGGAGGTCGACACCGACCTGCTTGCGGATCCGGACCATCGCGCGGATCGCCAGCAGCGAGTTGCCGCCGTGGGCGAAGAAGTCGTCGTGCACGCCCAGCTTCTCCACGCCCAGGAGCTCGCCGAGCACCTCGGCGACCAGTTCCTCGGCCGCGGTGGACGGCGCCACGTACTCCGCTTCCCCGCCGAGCTCCGGGTCCGGCAGCGCGGCCCGGTCGAGCTTGCCGCTCGCCGCGACCGGCAGGGCGTCCAGCGTCACGAACACCGTCGGCACCAGGTACTCCGGCAGGGTGGCCCGCAGGGCGTCGGCCGCGCCGTCCGCGCGGCCGACGACGTACCCGACCAGCGTCCCTTCGCGGACCGCGACGGCCGCGTCCCGGATGCCCGGCAGCTCCCGCAGGGCGGCCTCCACCTCCCCCGGCTCGATCCGGAACCCGCGCAGCTTGACCTGGTCGTCGGTCCGGCCGAGGTATTCGAGGGTGCCGTCGCGACGCCAGCGGGCGAGGTCGCCGGTGGCGTACATCCGCCCGAACAGCCCGTCCGGGAACCGTTCGGCGGTCAGTTCGGGCCGCCCGAGGTAGCCGTGGGCGAGCTGCGCGCCGGCCAGGTGGAGCTGTCCGGCGACGCCGGGCGGCACGGGCCGCAGCCGGTCGTCGAGGACGTAGGCGCGGGTGCCGGGGACGGGGCGGCCGATCGGCACCGGCCCGGTGACGGGCCCGTCGAGCCGGTGGGCGACGCAGCCGACCGTCGCCTCGGTCGGGCCGTACTCGTTGGTGACGGCGATCCCGGAGAACGGCCGCACGGCCTCGCCCATCAGCGCCTCCCCGCCGAGCACCAGGTCACCGGTCGGGTAAGACTCCTCCGGCAGCACGGCGAGGTGCGTCGGGGTGGCCTTGACGAAGTCCGGCCGTCCGGAGTCCACGATGGATCCGCCCGCGGTCGGCGGGCCGAGCAGCGTCGTGACCGTCAGGTCGAAGGACGCCGACGTGTGCAGCAGCGCGCGGCCCGCCAGGCTCGGGTACGCCTCGCGCGCCCAGCCGAGGTAGGTGGCGAGGGCCCGGTGCCCGACCTGGACGCCCTTCGGCCGCCCGGTCGAGCCGGACGTGTAGATGACGTAGGCGATGTCGTCCGGCCCCGGCCCCGCGGGGTTGTCCTCCGAGGACTCCGCCCACACCGCCGGGTCGCCCAGGTCCAGGGTCTCGGCGTCGAGGGAGACGTCCCCGGCGGTGAGCACCAGCCGGGCGCCGGCGTCGGCGAGGATCAGCGCCCGCCGCTGCGGCGGGTCGGCGGGATCCAGGGGCACGTAGGCCGCGCCGCTCTTGAGGGCGCCGAGGATGCCCACGACCAGGTCGGCCGAGTTCGGCGCGCACACACCCACCACGCCACCGCCGCCGAGGCGGTGCGCGACGCGGTTGGCCCGCGCGTTCAGCTCGGCGTAGGTCAGCCGGACCCCGCGGAGGTCGACGGCGACGGCGTCCGGCGTCGCCCGCACCTGGTCTTCGAACCGCGCGACGACCAGCGGGGCGTCCGCGGCGGCCGAACCGCTCCACTCTTCCAGCACCTGGCCGCGCTCGGCATCCGACATCAGCGGCAGGTCGGCCACCGCGACGGCGGGGTCCTCGACCGCGGCCGTGAGCACCCGGAGGTACCGCTCCACCATGGACTCCGCGGTGGCCCGGTCGAACAGGTCGGTGCGGTAGAGCAGCCGGCCGCCGGTCGCGGTCAGGTCGATGGCGACGTCGTCCTTGGCCGTCGCGTAGCGGACCGGTTCGATGCCCGAGTCCGGGATGAAGTTGAAGCCGAGCTGGTACAGCGCCTGCACCGCCGGATCGCGCTCCGGGCGGACCTCCTCGGCGACCAGCTGGAACGGCACCCGGCCGTGCTCGATCGCGTCCAGCACCGCGGTCCGGACCCGGGCGACCAGGCCGGCGAACGACGGCGAGCTCCCGCAGTCGACCCGGATGGCGAGCTGGTTGACGAACATGCCGATCAGCGGCGCCAGCTCCGGCAGGTCGCGGCCGGCGACCGGCACTCCCACCACGATGTCGTCCGTCCCCGACAGCCGCGACAGCAGCGCGGTGTACCCGGCGAGCAGCACCATGAACGGCGACGCCGACAGCTCGCGGCCCACCTCGCCGACGCGGTCGAGGAGGCCGTCGGGCAGGGCGAAGTCGACCTGGTCGCCGGCGAACCCGAAGTCCGCGGGCCGCGGCCGGTCGGTGGGCAGGCTGTGCACCGGCGGGAGCCCGGCGAGCCGCTCGCGCCAGTAATCGAGCTGGGCCCGGACGAGCGGCAGCCGGCCGCGCTGCCAGGCCGAGTAGTCGGCGTACTGGATGGCGAGCTCGGGCAGCTTCGGCAGCCGTCCTTCGGCGACGGCGTCGCAGGCTTCGTTGAGCTCGTTCGCCAGCACCAGCACGGATCCCGCGTCGAACACGGTGTGGTGCACGACGAAGGTGAGCAGCCAGTCCGCGTCGCCGAGCCGGCACAGCTGCGCCCGCCACGGCGGCGCGGTGTCCAGCGGGATCGGGCGGCGGGCGATCGCCTCGGCGAGTTCGGCGGCGCGGGTCTCCCGGTCGGGGAACTGGCGCAAGTCGTGCACTTCGGGGTCGATCGGGACGTCGGCGTGCACCACCTGGACGAGGTCGCCGCCGTCCATCCGGAACGCCGTCCGCAGGGCTTCGTGGCGCCCGACGACCACGCCGAGCGCGGCCCGCCACTGGCCTTCGGACAGCGGCAGGTCCTGCCGCACCTGGCAGGGGAGGTTGTACACCGGGGACGCCGGGTCGAGCTGGTTGGACAGCCAGATCCGCTCCTGCCCGAACGAGGCCGGGAACGTCCATTCCTTCGTGTCGGTCATGTCTCCTGCTTCAGCGCTCGAGCTTGGGGATGGTGGTGGCGGCGGGCGCCGTTGCGCCACTTTCACGTGAAAGTGGCGCGTCGCGCAGGTCTTCGATCCGCTCGGCGAGGGTGGCCACCGTGGAGGATTCGAACAGCGTCTTCATGGCCAGCCGGGCGCCGGTGGTCTTGCGGACCTGGGCGATCAGCTGGATGGCGACCAGCGAGTTGCCGCCGAGGGCGAAGAAGTCGTCGTGGACGCCGACGCGCTCGACGCCGAGCACTTCGGCCCACTGCCGGGCGATCTCCGCCTCGAGGTCGGTGCGTGGGGCGAGGTAGTCGTCCTGCGCTCGCGGTGACACCGTCTCGGCGGCCTCTTCGGTCTCTTCCAGGCGTTCGGCGGTCACCCGACGGTCGAACAGGTCGCGCACCGGGCGGGTGCTGATCACCACCTGCCCGCCGAGGCCGGGGGTCAGGGCCCGCAGGAACGCCTCGGCGCCGTCGACCGGCCGGATCCCGCCGGAATCCACAGTGGACTTCGGGGCGGCACTCAGCCCGCTGCTGACCGCGCCTTCGTCGACCTGCCGCAGCACGAAGTCCTCGATCTCGACCAGCACGCGGCCGGTGTCGTCGCACAGCGTCAGGTCGGCGGAGATCACCTGGTCGCCGCCGGAGTCCCGGTAGCGCAGGTGGCTGTGGAAGCTCGCCGGGAGCGGGGCGTGCACGACCACCCGCCCGTAGCTCATCGGCAGGTAGGTGCCGCTCCCCCGGCCGCGGCCGAACGCGGTCGCGACGTCGAGCAGCGCCGGGTGCAGCCCCCAGCCGGTGTCGCCGGCCGCCGCGTCCGGGGCGACGATCGAGGCCAGTTCCTCGTGCTCGCCGACGTGGTGGGTGCGCAGCGCGGCCCAGCGCGGGCCGAAGGTGACCATGCTGGTCCGGCCGGTGCCGAACGCATTGCCGTCGTCGAGCACGCGGGTCCGGCCCCGCATCGCATCGAGGTCCACAGTGGACGTCGCCGGCGCGGGGACCCAGCTCGCCGTGCCGCGGACGTGCACCTTCGTCACCCCGGCCGCGCGGCTGGTCACCGTGAAGCCGTCACCGTCGAAGCCGACGCGGTACTCCGCGACCGTGCCTTCCGGCACCGAGAACGGCTCCAGGAAGGCGACGTCCTGCAGCTCGACGACGTGGCCGTCGCCGGGGCGCGGCCGGACCGCCTCGACCGCCGCCCGGACGGTTTCCAGGTGGCCGGTGCCCGGGACGACCGGCACGCCGGCGATCCGGTGCTCGGCCAGCAGCCAGTGCCCCGCCGCCGAGACGAGGCCGTGGCAGCTCTCGCCGGTGCGGGTGGTGAGCACCGGGTGCTCCACCGGGCCGTCCGCCCTGGTCCGGGTGGAGCGGATGGTCGTCGGCGCGGCCACCTCGGCGGCCATGCCGACCTCGTCCCAGCCGCCCCAGTCGTGCGACACGACGCGGGCCCGCCAGCCGTGGTCGCCGCGGGCGTAGGCGTCGAGGAAGTTGTTGGCCGCACAGTAGTCGACCTGCCCGAAGTCGCCGGAGACCGCGGTGACCGACGAGCACAGCGCGACGAAGTCCATCGGCAGGTCGCCGAACGCCTCGGCGAGCGCGAGGGTGCCGCCGATCTTCGGGCCGAGGACCCCTTCCGCGGCCGCCCGCTCCTTGACTTCGGCGACGCCGCCGCCGGGGAGCCCGGCCGCGTGCACGATCCCGTCGAGGCCGCCGAACTCGCGCTCGGCCAGCTCGCGAATCTCCCGCAGCCGGACCGGGTCGGTGACGTCGGCGGCGGCGACGTGCACCACCGCGCCGGCCGCTTCCATCCGCCGGATCGCCCGGATCGCGCGGCCCGTCCGCTCGTCGCCGGAGTGAGCGGCCCATTCCTCCCGGGGCGGCAGCCCGGACCGGCTCAGCAGGATCAGCTTCGCCCGGACGCGCAGGGCGAAGTCCTCGGCGAGGGTGATGCCGATCCCGCCGGTGCCGCCGGTGATGAGGTACCGGCCGCCGTCGCGCAGCACCGGCGCCGCCGCCTCGGGCACCGTGAGCTGCGTGTGTTCGAGAACCCAGCGACGCCCGCGGCGCAGGGCGACCTCGGGTGCGTCGGCCGGTCCGAACAGCTCGGCCACGACCTCGCCGGACACCCTCTCGACGTCGATCCGGCGCACGACCGTGCCCGGCACCTCGAGGGGGACGACCCGCGCGATGCCCGCGAGGGTCGCGTGCTCGGGCCGGGTCAGGTCGGTGCCGGTGACGTCGGCGGTGCCCGTGCTCAGCACGTCGATCCGCACCGGCTCGCCCCAGGCCTGGACCAGGTTGAGCACGCTGAAGAAGCCGCGGTCCTGTGCGGCCATCCCGGTCTCGGTCCCGCCGAGCGTCCAGGCGTGGACCACCCGCCCGGGACGGGTGCCGAGGGCGGCGACGAGTTCGTCGTAGTCCTCGCGGACCCCGGGCCGCACGGTGAAACCGGCCTCGGTGGTGGCGAACTTCTCGCCCGGGCGGACCTCGGTGACGGTGACCCCGGCGTCCCGCAGCAGGCCGGCCACGACGTCGTCGTCGACGAACGCGAGGCAGGACGAGAACGGCTCACGCCGCAGCCGCGGTCCGGCCTGGCGCCAAGACGGCACCGCGAACCACTCGTCGAGGGGCAGCGGCCCGCTCGGCCGCGCCGGTTCGGCGGCCGTCCCGGCCGGATCGGGGTCGACCCAGTAGCGCTTGCGCGCGTACGGATAGCCCGGCAGGGGCACGCGGTGCCCGGGAACAAGGGACTCGACGGCCACTCCGTGTGTCCACAGGAGACCGGCCGCCGCGTAGAGCGTTTCGATGTCGCCTTCGCGGTCGGTGCGGCCGGGCAGGCTCGGCCGCGGCGCGGGCAGGCCCTTCGGCACCTGGCCGCGGGCGAGCCCGGCCAGCTGGTGCCCCGGACCGCATTCGACAAGCGCCCAGCGGTCGCCGCCGGCGAACAGCGTCCGCACGCAGTCGCCGAACCGCACGGCCTGCCGCAGGTGGGCCGCCCAGTACGCCGGGTCGGTCGCCTGGGCTTCGGTGATCCAGCCGCCGGTCAGGTTCGACAGGAAGGGCAGCGACGGCACCGACCGCGGCACCGCGGCGACGGCTTCGGTGAACTCCGCCAGGATCGGCTCCATCATCGGCGAATGGAAGGCGTGCGAGGTCACCAGCTCGCGGCACTGCACGTCACTCGACTTCAGCAGCGCGGCGAAGTCGGCCACGGCGTCCGATGGCCCGGCGACGACGCAGGTGCCCGGGCCGTTGACGCCCGCGATCGCCAAGCCCTCCGGCAGCCGCTTCGTCACGGCCTCTTCGTCGAGCTGGACGGCGAGCATCGCGCCGGCCGGCATCGCCTGCATCAGCTCGCCACGCCGGACGACCAGCCTCACCGCGTCGGCCAGTGCGAACACCCCGGCGACGGTCGCGGCGACGTACTCGCCGACGGAGTGGCCGATCATCGCCCCGGGCCGCACGCCCCAGCTGCGCCAGAGCATCGCCAGCGCGTATTCCACGACGAACAGGGCCGGCTGGGTGTAGCGGGTTTCCCGCAGCCGCGCGTCCCCGCCGCGGTCGAAGATCAGCTCCTTCAGGCCGGGCAGGCCGGCCAGTGCGCAGCACTCGTCGACGGCGGTGGCGAAGACGGGCTCGCTCCGGTACAGCTCGGCGCCCATCCCGCCGTACTGCGAACCCTGGCCGGAGAACAGGAACGCCACCTTGGGCTCGTCCGCCCGGGCGGTCAGCAGGCGCCGCGGGTCGCGCAGGCCGTCGACCGCGTCTTCGGTGTCGCGGGCGACGACCACCGCGCGGTGCGGGTACTCGGTGCGCCCGGCCGCGAGGGTGTGCGCGACGTCGGCGAGGTCGAGGTCGATGTCCCCGGCCAGCCGGTCGGCGAGCCGCTCGACCGCGGTGGCCAGGGTCTCCGGCGTCTTCGCCGACACACGCAGCAGGTGCGCCGGGTGCGGCCGCCGGGGCCGCCGCGGCGCCGGGGCCTCTTCCAGCACGAGGTGGGCGTTGGTGCCGCCGACGCCGAACGAGCTGACGCCCGCCCGGCGCGGGCTGTCGGCCGCTTCCCACTTGGTCACCGTCCGCGCCGGGTGGAACGGGCTGCGCGGGAAGTCGATGCCCGGGTTGGGCTCCTCGTAGTTGATGGTCGGCGGGATCAGCCCGTGTTCCATGGCGAGGACGGTCTTGATCAGGGACACGACCCCGGCGGCCTGGGACAGGTGGCCGATGTTCGACTTCACCGACCCGATGGCGCACCAGCCGGTGTCCGCGACGCCGTGTCCGTACACAGTGGACAGGGAGGTGATCTCGATCGGATCGCCCAGCGCGGTTCCGGTGCCGTGCGCCTCGACGTAGGAGATGGTGCGCGGGTTCACCCCGGCCATGCCGACCGCCTGCGCGATGGCCTCCGTCTGCCCCGCGACGCTCGGCGCGGAGAAGCCGACCTTCGTGGCGCCGTCGTTGTTGATCGCGTTGCCGAGCACGACCGCGCGGATGTGGTCGCCGTCCTCGAGGGCCCGGGAGAGCCGCTTGACCAGGACCACGCCGACGCCGCTGCTCCACACCGTGCCGTTGGCGCCCGCGTCGAACGCGCGCACGTGCCCGTCCGGCGAGGTGAAACCCTCGACGCCCATGTACCCGATGCCGTGCGGCATCTCCAGGTTCACGCCGCCGGCCAGCGCCATGTCGCACTCGCCGTTGCGCAGGGCCTCGCAGGCCAGGTGGACCGCGACCAGCGATGTCGAGCACGCCGTGTGGATCGCGAGGCTCGGGCCGCGCAGGTTGAGCTTGTAGGACACCGACGTCGTCAGGTAGCTCGGCTGGTTGCCGGTCGACATCCCGATGCCACCGTGCTGCGACGCCATCACCCGCTCGTTGCGCAGCAGGTTCTCGACGAGGTAGCCGGTCCGCCCGGTGCCGCCGTAGACCCCGATCGCCCCGCGGTAGCGGGCCGGATCGTAGCCGCCGTCGGTCAGCGCCGAGTGGCAGGCCTCGAGGAACACGCGGTGCTGCGGGTCGGTGATTTCGGCTTCACGGCTGGTCATGCCGAACAGCTCGGCGTCGAATTCGTCGAAGCCGTCGACCACCGTGGTGGCGTTGACCCAGCTGGGATCGTCCAAAGTGGCCGGATCGGCGCCGCGGGCGAGCAGCTCTTCCCGCGTGGCGGGCTTGATGGACTCGACGCCGTCGACGAGGTTGCGCCAGAACTGCCGGAGATCACCGGCGCCGGGCACGCGGGCGGCCATCCCGACGATGGCGATCGGGTCGGCGCTCGCGTCGGCGCTCGCGTCGGCGCTCGCGTCGGGTCCGAGGTCGTGGGTCACTGCGGTCGCTCCTGTTCCTGGCCGGTCGTGCCGGCACTGCGGCGGGGTCTTCTGGACGGCGTGCGCCCCCGGCGGGCGGCGACCCGCTCGGCGGCGCGGGCGAGCTCCGGGCTGGGTGCGGCCCCCGCGTGCAGGTGGGTGGCGAGGGCGCGGACAGTGGGGTGGGTGAACAGGTCCACCATCGGGATGCGGCGGCCGAGCCGGGCGGTGACCTCGGCGTGGACGCGGGCCAGGGCGAGCGAATGCCCGCCGAGGTCGAAGAAGTTGTCGGTGACGCCGACGGCGCCGAGGCCGAGCACCTCCCGCCAGACGGCCGCGATGAGCGCCTCGGTGGCGGCCACGGCGGCCCCATCGGCCGTGTTGGCCACGGCGGCCGTGTTGGCCACGGCGGCCGCGTCGGTCACCGAGGCCGGATCCGCCCGGGCCGGCGCCCGCCCGGCGGCGCCCGGTGCGGTGGTCCGGACGGCGGCCCGCGGGAGCTCCGGCGCGCACGCCGCGGCCGGCCGGTCCGGCTCGGCGGCGAGCGCCGCGAGCAGCGCGGTGAAGTCCTCGCCCAGCGCGGCCATCCGGCCCGCGTCGAACAGGTCCGGGTTGTAGAGCAGCTCCACCCCGTGCTCGAGGACGTAGACGGTCAGGTCGAACGGCGAGCCGGGCTTCCCGACCGGCAGCCACGCCCCGCGGACGCCGGGCAGGTCGAGCCGGGGTTCGGTGAAGTTGAGGACGTTGACCATCACCTGCACGAGCGGCGCCCGGGACGGGTCGCGGGGCACGCCGAGCGCGTCCACGAGCCGGTCGATCGGCGCCGCCGGGTGCGCGGTGGCGGCCAGCAGTTCCTCGCCGCTCTCGCGCACCAGCGCGGCGAAGTCCGCGTCCCCGCCGCGCAGCCGCACCGGGACGATGTCGACGAAGAACCCGGCGATGTCCTGGGTCTCGGCCAGCTGCCGGTCCGCGACGACGGTGGCGACCAGGTGGTCGTCCCCGCCGGTGAGCCGGCGCAGCAGCTGCCCGAACGCCGCCAGCACCACGCCGGCGCGGGTCGTTCCGGTGCGCCGGGCGAGGTCGCCGACGGCCTCGGCGGCACCGGCCGGGAACGCCTGGTGGTGGCTCGCCCCGCGGTAGGTCTGCACGGCCGGGCGCGGCCGGTCCCGCGGCAGGTCCAGAGTGGACGGTGCGCCGGCCAGGTGTTCGGTCCACCAAACCAGGTCGGCGGCTTCCCGGCGGAGGTCGCGGTCGGCGCGCCAGACCGCGTAGTCCGCATAGGACACCGGGAGCGGGGGCAGCGCCTCGCCGCGGTAGGCCGCGGTGAGGTCGGCGCACAGCAGTTCCTGCGACCAGCCGTCGAACACCGCGTGGTGCAGCGTGAACCCGAGGACGTGGGCGCCGGGCCCCAGCTCGTAGAGCCGCACGCGCCACGGCGGTTCGCGGTCGAGTCGGATCGGTGCCGCCGCGTCGGCGGCCAGCCGCGCGGCCACGGCGTCCGCGGCCACCGGGACGACCGGCAGGGCCACGTCGTCCGGCGGCAGGCACTCGGCACGCGGGATTCCGCCGACCGGCCGGATGCGCCAGCGCAGCACGTCGTGCCGCTCGGCCACCGCCCGCAGCGCGCGACGCAGTGCCCCGATGTCGAGGGGCCCGGTCAGCCGGAACGCCATCGCGATGTTGTAGGGGGCCGCGTCCGGGGCGAGCTGGTCGAGGAACCACAGCCGCCGTTGCGGCGGGGACAGCGCCGGCGCGTGCCCGGTCGTCAGGCCGGCTCCGGACGGCGGCGCGGCCGCGGCCACCCGCCGGGTGAGCCCGTCCAGGGTCCGGCCGGCGAAGACGTCCTCGACGGACACGTCGGCGGCGAGCTCGGCCCGCAGCGCCGCGACGAGCCGCATCGCGGAGATCGAATCGCCGCCGGACAGCAGGAAGTCCGACCCGGCGCCCGGGCCGAGCACCCGGCGCCACACCGCTTCCACCGGCGAGCCGGGCGTTCCGGCCGCCGCGGGCTCGTTCTCGGCCAGCGCCCGCAGCGCGGGCCGGTCGATCTTGCCGGTGACCGGGCTGACAGGCAGCTCGGCCAGGCGCCGGATCGCGGCCGGGCGCATCGCCTCGGTCAGCCGGTCCCCCGCGTACGCGTGGATCTCCTCGTCCGGCGGCGCCGACTCCGGGGCGAGGAACGCGACCAGGCGTGTGCCGGCGGGCCCCGGCACGGCTTCGACCGCGACGGCGCCGACCTGCGGGTGGGCGCCGAGCGCCGCCTCGACCTCGCCGAGCTCGATCCGCTGGCCGCGGATCTTCACCTGACGGTCGGCGCGGCCGGCGAACTCCAGCCGGCCGTCGGGGCGCAGCCGGGCCAGGTCGCCGGTGCGGTAGAGGCGCTCCCCCGGGGTGAACGGGTCGTCGACGAACTTCCGCGCGGTCAGCTCCGGGCTGTTCAGGTAGCCCGCGGCCACCCCCGGCCCGCCGATGACGAGCTCGCCCACCTCCCCCGGCGGGACGGGCCGCAGCCCGGCGTCGACGACGTGCGCGCGGTGGCCCGGCGTCGGCGTGCCCAGCGGCAGCGGTTCGGCCGGGATGCCGGTCACCTCGTCGGTGAGCACGACGACGGTCGTCTCGGTCGGGCCGTAGACGTTGAAGAACCGGCGGCCGGGCAGCCAGCGGGCGGCCAGCTCGGCGGGCACGGGCTCGCCGCCGCAGGCGACGGTCCGCCAGCCGGGCACGTCCGCGGGGTCGAGCAGGGACAGCAGCGCCGGGGTGATGAACCCCCAGTTCACTTCGTGCTCGACGACGAACCGGCGCAGCCGTTCCGGGTCCGCCCGGTCGGCCGCGCTCGCGAGCTGGACCGAGCCGCCGGTCATCAGCGGCACGAAGACGTCCATGGTGAACGCGTCGAAGCCGGGTGAGGCGATGCCGAGCGCCCGGGTGCCCGGTCCGACGCCCAGCCGCCCGGCGAACCCGCCGGCGAAGGCGACGATGTTGCGGTGGCCGGTGAGCACGCCCTTCGGCCGGCCGGTCGAACCGGAGGTGTAGAGCACGTGGGCGGTGGTGTCCGGCGTGGCCGGGCAGACCCCGGGCGCGGCGGGCGGCGGGACGTCGAGCCCGACGGCGGGCCCGAACTGCCCGACCGCGGCGTCCCCGATCACCAGCGAGACCCCGGCGTCGGCGACGATCCCGGCCAGCCGGGCCCGCGGCCCGCCCGGTTCGAGCGGGACGTAACAGCCACCGGACAGCAGGACCCCGAGGACGGTGGTCACCAGCGCGGGCGTCCGGTGCGCGCACACCCCGACCCGGGATTCCGGGCCCACCCCGCGCTCCCGCAGGGCGGCCGCCACGCCCCAGGCCGCGGCGGCGAGTTCAGCGTAGGTGAGCCGGGTGGCGCCCTGCCGCACCGCGAGCGCGTCCGGCGTCCGCTCCGCCTGCGCCAGGATCAGCGCGACGACCGTCGTGTCCGCATGAGACAGTGCCGGGACGTCGATGCCCGTGCCGGGCAACGTGTCGCTCAACGTGAACTCCCCAGTTCGGCACGGCCGCGGTGGCGGCCGGGTGGTTGTGCGTGCGGCTCACGGGTGGTGCCCCCGAGCCGGCGGGTCGATCCAGAACCTGCTGCGCTGGAACGGGTATCCGGGCAGCGGCACCCGACCCGGGCGGGCGCCGTCGTGCCGGGCCGCCCAGTCGACGCCGGCGCCGCCGATCCAGCGCAGCGCCAGTTCCCGGGCGGCACCGGGCGGCCCGGCCACGTCGGTGCCCTCCGCCAGCAGCTCGTCGAGGGCCTCGACGGCTTCGGCCGCGGTCGTCGCGACCACGGCCGCGCGCTCGGCCAGCTCCCGGCGTCCGACGGCCAGGGTGTAGGCGGCGTCGGCCAGGTCCGGCGGGTCCGTGGCGAGCCGGTCCCGCAACGCCGCCAGGCTCTCGCGCAGGGCTTGCCGATCCCCCGCCGACACCGGCAGGACGTGCGGGCCGTCGGCCGTCACCCGCCGCCCGGGCGCCGGCGCCTCTTCGACGATCACGTGCACGTTGGTGCCGCCCATGCCGAACGCGCTGACTCCGGCCACCCGCCGCGGCACCTCCGGCCAGCCGGCCGCCTTGACGGGCACGTAGCACGGCCCGCCGGCCAGGTCGACCTCCGGGTGCGGCGCGGTGAAGTGCAGGTTCGGCGGGATGACGCCGTGGCGGACCGAAAGCACGGCTTTGATCAGCCCGGCCACGCCCGCGGCCGCGTCGAGGTGGCCGATGTTCGTCTTGACCGAGCCGAGCGCGCAGGTGCCGGGCGGGAGGTCCCGGTACACCCGGTTGAGCGCGGCCACCTCGATGGCGTCGCCCAGCGGGGTGCCGCTGCCGTGCGCTTCGACCAGCCGGACCTCGGCCGGGTCGACCTCGGCCACGGCCAGCGCCTCGGCGACCGCGGCGGCCTGGCCCGCGGGGCTCGGCACGGCGTACCCGGCGCGGTCGCCGCCGTCGTTGCTCATCGCCCAGCCGGGCAGGACCGCGTGGATGTGGTCGGCGTCGGCCAGCGCGTCCGACAGCCGCCGCAGCACCACGACGCCGGCGCCCGAACCGAACCCGGCGCCGTCGGCGGCCGCGTCGAACGACCGGCAGCGGCCGTCCGGCGAAGCCATCCCGCCGGCGCGGTAGCGCGGCCACGTGACACTCACCCCACCGGCGATCGCCAGGTCGCAGCGGTATTCGGCGAGGCTCTGGGCCGCCAGCCCGACCGCGGCGAGCGAGCTGGAGCAGGCACTCTGGACGGCGACGGCGGGTCCGGTCAGGCCGAGCCGGTAGGCGAGGAGCCCCGGCAGGTGATCGGGCAGCTGGCGGGCGGGCAGCATGCCGTCCCAGTCGTCGGGGTCGACGTCACCGGTCACGGCCGGGTTCCCGAACAGGTGGAACAGGAAGTACCGGTTCACCCCGGCAGAGGTGAACACGCCGACCGGGCCGTGTTCCCGCGCCGGGTCGCGGCCGGCGTCCTCCAGGGCCCGCCACGCCGTCTCCAGGAAGAGCCGGTGCTGCGGGTCGGTCAGCGCGGCCTCCTCCGCGGTGAACCCGAAGAACCCGGCGTCGAAGTCCTCGACGCCGTCGAGCCTGCCCCCGGCACGCACGTGGGCGGGGTCCGCCCGCAGGCCGGGGCCGATGCCGAGTGCGGCCAGCTCGTCGTCGGTGTAGTCGTGGATCGCGTCGGCCCCCGCGCAGAGGTTCCACCAGAACGCTTCGGCGTCCGGCGCACCGGGGAACCGGCAGGCGAGCCCGACGACGGCGATCAGGTCGCTGCCGGGTTCGTCCCCGGCGGGCGCTTCCCCTGGCGTCGTCTCCGGGTCCGGCGTGGACCGGTCCAGGTAGGCCGCCTGCGCCGCGACCGTCGGGTGCTCCAGCAGGCTCAGCAGCGGCACGTCTTCCCCGAACTCGACGGCCAGCCGCTGCTGGACCCGGCCCAGCAGCAGGGAATGGCCGCCGACGTCGAAGAAGGGGTCCGTGGGGCCGATCCGGTCGTGCCCGAGCACCGCGCACCAGATCGCGTGCACCCGGCGCTGGGCCGGGGTCATCGGCGCGGCCGCGACGGGCGCGGGCGGGCGCGGGTCCGGCAGCGCTTCCTCGTCGAGCTTGCCGCTGACGGTGAGCGGGAACGCCGCGACCGCGGTCACGGCCGTGGGCACCGCGTGCCCGGGCAGCACCTCGGCGAGCGCGGCTCGCAGCGCCGTCCCGTCCGGGCGGGTGCCCGCCGCCGGGACGACGTAGGCGAGCAGCTCCCCGTCACGGACGATGGCGCGGGCTTCGGCCACGCCGGGCTGTTCGCCGAGCCGGGCCTCGATCTCGGTCAGCTCGATCCGGAACCCGCGCACCTTGACCTGCCGGTCGAGCCGGCCGAGGCAGACGAGGTTCCCGTCGGGGAGCACCCGGCCGAGGTCGCCGGTGCGGTAGCTGCGGACACCGCCGCCGGTGGTGCCGAAGGCCGGGCTCGGCCGGTCGAAGTAGCCGTCGACCAGGTACTCGCCGCTGACCTCGAGCTCGCCGCCGTCGAGGACGGTCAGCGCGTAGCCGGGCAGCGCGGTCCCGATGGGCAGCGGGCCGGTGGCGTCCGGGTCGACGTCGGCGGCGGTCAGCCGGTACTGGGCGGCGAAGGTGACTTCGGTGGCGCCGTAGCCGTTGACGAACACGCACCCGGGCGCGAACCGGCCGCGGCGGACGTCGGCGTAGGTGGCCTGCTCGCCGCCCAGCAGGACGGTCCGCACCGAGGGCAGGTCCCCCTCGAGGGCGTCGAGCAGGTAGCGGTAGACCGTGGGTGTCGAGTGGTAGACGGTCACCTCGTGCCGCGCGAGTTCGCGGGCCGCGTGGGCCACGCCGTGCGCGCGGACGTCGATCGGCACCACGGCGGCGCCGGTCAGCAGCGCCGGGTAGAGGTCGGGGATCGCCGCGTCGAAGCCGAAGGAGGCCAGCAGGCTGACCCGGTCGGCGGCGGTGATGCCGAGCGTCGTGATCTGGTTGTCCACCACGTGCAGCAGGTTGCGGTGGGTCTGGGCGACCGCCTTGGGCGTCCCGGTGGAGCCGGAGGTGAACAGCACGTAGGCCGGCGCGTCCGGATCCGGGCCGGGCACGGGCAGCGGTGCGGTGTCCGTCCCGTCCTCCCCCGCCCGGACGACCCGGGCGGAGCCGCCGCGGCACAGGGCTTCCGCCGGCTCGACGTGCCCGGGACCGGCGACCACGGCCGCCACCCGCGCCGCCGCGACCTGGTGGGCGAGCCGGTCCCGCGGGAACGTCGGGTCGAGCGGGACGTAGGCGCAGCCGGCGGCCAGGGTGCCGAGGATCCCGGCGATGGCGGCCGTGCCGTGCCCGGTGACCAGCCCGACGAACTCGCCGGGCCGCACGCCGGCATCGAGCAGCCGCGCGGCGTGCCCGCCGGCCAGCTCGGCCAGCCTGCCGTAGCTCACCGCCTCGCGCTCCTCGAAGACCGCCACCCGATCAGGTGACAGCCGGGCGATTTCCGCGAAACGTCCGAGAATTCCGCCCTGCGTCATCGCCGGCAGTCGGCCTCCGACGGCGAATGGGCGCGCGGAAACCAAGGCGGTGACGTGGACTTCATCTCACTCCCCAGTGCGATGGACGAAGAATCACGCAAGGTTAAGCACCACGACACGATCTGGGATACGTAATCCGCAGAGTTCAGCCGAATGACCTATCGAACCTGGACCGGACGCAGCAGGTTCCCACGCCATCCACAACGATCCGCCACTGTGGACATTCGACTGACTACCCCGCGTAACGAGAAATGTAATTCGCCGCGGATCCGGTCGGAGATTCACCGACACCCGGTGGGGCCGATTTGTTCCGGCGCGGAGTGAGTGGCATTTTCACGAAATCGATTCAGCCACGGGCGCGCGAAACCGACGGCACGTTCGGGAGCGCGACGACATTCCGGTTCACGCCCTCGTCCGGTGTCCGGGAAGAGGGTCGCGCGGCGGCCTCAGCCCGCGTTGGCCAGGAAACCCCGCCCCGGCGGGGCGCTCCGCACCAGGCACGCGTGGCACGGCATGCCGCGCAGCCCGTCCAGCACCTCGGCTTCCCCCGGGAAGATCGACTCGCCGCACAACGCCGTCAGGTGTTCGGGGACCGGGCCGGACGGCACCGGGATCAGGTGGCAGACGCGTCTGCTCTCGCCGACGACGCCTCGGCGTAGCCGCACCAACGCGAGCATCCCACCGTTCTCACCCATGGGAGCACGCTAAGCGATGATCAGAGTACCGGCTTCGTGCCACCGGCCCAACGATCTTCGGGCGCGGTGGTCCGGGACACCAAAGTCACGCCGGGGACAGCACCGCCGAGCCGAGCCGGCGGCACAGGACGAGGGCCAGCTCGACGTCCAGGCGGCCGTCGCCGAGCGCGCGCGGCAACAGCTCCTGGGCCTTGCGGACGCGGTACTGCACCGAGTTCTTGTGCATCGTCAGCTCGGCGGCCGCCGCGGTGTAGCTGCCACCGGTGGTCAGGAACACCTGCAGCGTCTCGCGCAGGCGCGCGCAGTTTTCGTCGTCGGCGGCCAGGGCGCCGAGGGTGCTCGCGACCCACAGGCGGGCCGCGTTCAGGTCGCTCGTCATCAGCGCCACCGTGCCGACCTCGCGGAAGGTCAGCACGCGGTCGCAGTGCTCGCCGGCCGCCAGCGCCAGCGCGTGCACCCGGCGGGCCTGCTGGTGGGTGTCGCGGAAGCCGGCGACCCCGGTGCCCGGGTCGCCGACGGTCACCCGCACGCCGGCCTCGGCGCCGGCGAGCGCGGCGTCGAGGTGTTCGCGGCCGACCGTCGCGCCCGGCGCCAGCGGGAGCCACACCCAGGCGCTGGCCTCGTCGCGGGGGACGAACAGCGGACGGCCCTGCCCGCGGACGCGCTCGAACACCGCGCCCGCGGCCGACTCCAGCAAGGACAGCGCGTCGTCGACGAAGGCCTCCGACGCGTGCCAGACGATCATCCCCAGGTGGGTGCCGCGCAGCCGGTAGCCGATCACCGCCTCGGCGGCGTCGACGTCGGGCGGGCCGCCGTTGCCGTCGAGCAGGTCGGCCACCTTCGCGGCCCGGGCGGCACTGCGGTTGAGCAGCCAGCGGTCGCGTTCGTCCTGGTAGACGCCGACGAGCTGGCGGACGACCCGGGTGATGAACTCGTAGGCGACCCGCAGCAGCCGGCGCATCATGGCCCCGAGCAGGGCCGCGTCGTCGACCAGCCGGGTGCACTCCTGGAACCCGAAGTCGAGCATCGCGGCCTGCCCGAGGTCGTACGCCCGGATCAGGTCGAACACCGGCGTGCCGCGCTGCGCCAGCCGGCGCGCGTACTCGATGGCCGCCGCCGGCGGCTCGACCCCGGCCGGGTCGATGCCGTGCCGGAAGATCTGCAGCGCCGTCTCGATGTTCTGGTACACGCTCGCCGACAGCAGGCTCACCATGCGTTCGTCGTCGTTGACCAGCTGCGGCAGATCGGTGGCGTACAGCTGGACCAGTTCACCGGTGAGGTCGCCCGCCCGGTCCGCGAGGGTGGCGGCGATCTGCCGGATCCGCTCCGAGACGATTTCTTCGTCCACCATGGAGCTACCTTAGGGGGTCGCGCCTCAAGCCGGTCGAGGAACTCGTCGATCAAGTCGAACGTCGGGTCCGGGGCCGGCCGGTGCCCGGGTCCCGCGACCCGGGTCCCGCGACCCGGCCCCCCGCGGACGCCGCGCGTCCACATCGGATCGGGACTTCGCCGGGCAACAGGTCATTCGGGTGCGTGGAATACTGCATTCGGATCCACCATTTTGTTAAGTTGCCCGTTAAGCAGTGGATCGAAAGGCTCGAAACATTCCCGAAACAACAGACCGCTTTTTCGCGGCGGTCTGGACCACTGGGTGAAGATCACCCGAACGGCGGCTTCTCCTTGCGCCGCAACGATGCCGGACCACAACCGTCACCGGCGCACGGTATTCGAAACCCGTTTACACGACATTTGGCACTTGTGGCAACTGTCCACGACCGGTATATCTGGGTGACCGGAATTCGCACGCGGCCGGCCGCACACCGGCCGGTTCACTGCTGCCCTCTCCCCGCTCACCGGAGGCACCATGCACCGCCTGGACCCGGCCCGCGAACACGTCCTCGGGCTCTACCGCATCGTCATCGGCTTCCTCTTCGCCTGCCACGGCCTCAAGACGCTCTTCGGCCTGTTCGGCGCGAAGTCCACCACCGCCGTCGGGGCCTGGCCCGGCTGGTGGGCCGCGGTGATCCAGCTCGTGTGCGGGGTGCTCGTCTGCGTCGGCCTCGGCAGCCGGGTCGCGGCCGTGCTCGGATCCGGCTCGATGGCCTACGCCTACTTCGTCGTCCACCTGCCGACCGGCCTGTTCCCGATCCAGAACGGCGGCGAACTGTCCGCCCTGTTCTGCTGGTCGCTGCTCCTCATCGCGTTCGTCGGCCCGGGCCGCTTCGCGCTGGGCAACCTCTCGGTCCGGCAGCGGTCCTCCGAGCCGGCACGCGAGGGCGCCACGGTCTAGACGGAGCGCGAGATCCCGACGCCGCTGCGCGCGTCGGGACCGTACTTCGCCAGCTCCGCCGCGAGGTCGAGGGGTCCGGTCGACGCGGCCTTCGCGCGGTCTTCGCCGGTCAGCAGATCGCCGGGGATGATCCAGACGACCTCGAACTCCAGCCCGTTGGGATCCTTGGCGTACAACGACTTCGTGGTTCCGTGGTCGGACGAGCCGACCAGCGCGCCCGCTTCGGTGAGCCGGGTGGCGAGCCGCTCGAGGTCGCCGAGGGTGTCGACCTCCCAGGCGAGGTGGTAGAGCCCGACCGAGGTCCGCCCGGCGCCCGACTCCGCGGCGTCCGCGCCGATCTCGAAGAGGCCGAGGTCGTGGTCGTTGGCCGAGCCGGGGGCCCGCAGGAACGCCGCGCCCCGGTGCGCGTCCCCGCCGTCGATGTACCCGAAGCCGAGCACGTCCCGGTAGAACGCCACGCTTTCGGCCAGGTTCCGCACGTACAGCACGGCGTGGTTCAGGCGGAAGATCGACATCGGGGCTCCGTGCTGCGCGTAATTCGGTTGAAGTTTCAACTTGAGGGTAGGCGCGCGCTCCGGGTGGGTCAAGGGGTCCCGAGCCCGGAGGAACCGCTCGCCGGAAACTACTCTCGGTACGCCCGCCGACCGACCGGGCGACAAACCTTCGACACCGGATCGAGGCCCTGGTCAGGGACCACCCCGGTTCGTAGGGTGAGTCCACCGCAGGACACCGTGTCAGCTGTCCCGCGGGCGGTGGTGCCCCCGGATCCGACCTTTCCCCGAAGCCAAGTCCCGGGGCACCACCGCACCCCTCGGCCGATCGGCGGCCGGCTCGCGAGCCGCGGGCCTAACGCGTCCGGTAGGTGCTCAGCACCGCCGCGCCGGCCTGCGTGCTGGACACGAGCCGCAGGTCGGCGGCCGCGCCGTCGAAGAGCCGTCTGCCCGCGCCCACCACACTGGGGAACACGAGCAGGCGGTACTCGTCGACCAGGTCGTGCCGGGCGAGCGTCCGCGCGATGCCGATCGAGCCGATGACCACGACGTCCCGCTCTTCGCGCTCGACAGCGCCGATGAGATCCCCCCGCAGCAACACCGAGTTCCGCCACGCGGAGACGTCGTGCAAGGTCCGTGACGCGACCAGCTTCGCCGCCGCGTTGAGCCGGTCGGGGAACTCGCCCGAACGCCCCGGCCAGAGCTTCGCGAACAGTTCCCACGTGGTCCGGCCGAGCAGCAGGACCCCGGTGTCGAGCAGCGGTCCGAGCCGGAACTTGTCCCCCGCCACCGCCTCCGGCCCGTGCCGGAACGCCCAGCCGCCGGCGGCCGTGCCGGCGGAGCCGTCCGGATCCTCCACGACGCCGTCCAGGGTGGTGAACTCGACGACGATCACGCTCATGCTCGCTCCCGGTTCCTGGTCACCGCACCCCGGTGGCGCGGCCTCACCGGTACCTACCGGCGGCGGCCGCCGGATTCATCGGCCGCCGCCGGAGGAATCGCTACGCCGTCACGAGGGACAGGCCGTAGGTCTGCAGGATCTCGTTCACCGGCTGGAACCACGTCTCGCCGCCGGAACCGCAGTTGCCCCAGCCGCCGGAGGTGACGCCCTGGGCCTGGTCACCGGTGATGAACGAGCCACCGGAGTCGCCGGGCTCGGCGCAGACGTTGGTGCGGGTCATCTGGTAGACCGCGCCCTGGGCGTAGTTGACGGTCTCGTTCTGGCCGAGCACCGTGCCGCAGTGCCAGTGCGTGGTCGAGCCCGAGCGGCACACCGACGTGCCGACCGGCGCGACCCACGACCCGCGCACGAGCGCGTCGCTCACCGTGCCCCAGCCGAGCACGACCGGCGCGGTCCACCAGCCGCCGCCGATGCGGATGAACGAATAGTCGTTGCCGGGGAAGGAAGAACCGGCGAAGGTGCCCATCCACGAGCCGTCCCAGCCGACGACCGAGCTGCCCGTGCCGCCGCAGTGCCCGGCGCTGACGAACCCGCCCTGCACGGAGAAGCCGATCGAGCAGCGGGTGTTGCCGTTGATGTAGTACGGGTCGCCGCCGACGGTGCCGGCGGCGAAGGGCTCGGCGGCCGGCGCGGTCGCCACCGTGACGGGGCCGGCCTTGGCCGCCCGGGCAAGGAAGGCGTCGATGTCCGCCCCGCGCGCGCCCGGCCGGACGGTGACCACGACGCTGCCGGCCCGCGGGTCGGCACGCCAGCCGGTGACGGCGGCCGGGGCGGGGTCTGCCTTGGCCGACGCGTCGATCGCGGCCTTGGCGGCGTCGAGTTTCGCGGCGCTGGTCCGGGCCGCGACGGGTTCGGCGCCGGCCTGCCGGACGGCGGCGGCCGCGCCCGGGTCGGTCACGCCCACCACCAGCTTGCCCCGCGCCGGGTCGAACCAGGCGCCGCCGAACGCGGCGCCGGCGGCCCGCTGCGCGCCGGGCAGCACCCGGGCGGCGGTCATTTCCTGCGTGAGCCGGGCGGACGCCTGGGCGGCGGTGAGCCCGAGATCCCGCTGCATGGCGGCGATCAGCCCGGGCGAGGCCTGGGCGACCGCGGGGGTGGGGGCGGCCAGCGACGTGGTGAGGACGGCGGCGATGCCGCCGAGAGCCAGGGCGATTCTTCGACGCATGGGAACTCCTCCAAGGCCGGGGGAAAGAAACACACCGTCCGCAGAGTGTGCGGGCCGGGCCCGCACCGGGTCCAGATTTGTCCGGTATTCTGTCCGGAACTCTCGTACGTCAGTCCATTATGGATGGCCGGATCCTGTTGATAGGCAATGGTATTCGGGCGCACGACTGAAGCGCGGACCGCCCGGCCGGGCCGCCCGCGCCGTGTCACCCCGTCATCGCGGCGTTGGTCTGAACCAGTAGAACACGGTGGCGCGGGCGGCGACCCCGAACGGGAGTCTGCCGGGCACCGGACGTGCCCGGTCGTCCGGGCCGTGGAGCAGTGCGCGAGTGCGGAAAGCAGCGACGAAGACGCCCTCAGGACGATCAGCGGGCGAAGGCGGTGAGGAAGCGGTCGCGGAAGGAGTCCATCTTCCAGACCGGCGCCCCGGCAGCCGGGTGCAGGCCGTCCTGCCAGCCCCAGCCGGCGATCCGGTCGAGGACCTTCGGGTCCTTGGCCACGATCGTGATCGGCACGTCGTGGACCGCGCCCTGCGGGGTGACCACCGGCGGCTGGTGATCACCGAGGAACACCAGCACCAGGTCGTCGCCGCCGTAGTTCTTGGCGAACGAAATCACGGTCTGCAGCGAGTAGTCGGTCGCGTCGCGGTAGGCGTCGCGGATCTTGGCCGGGTCCTTCCAGACCGACTCCGGTGCTTCGCCCGCCGCGGGCTGCGGGGCGAAGACCGAGCCGTCACCGACCTGGTCCCAGCCGACCAGCCAGGGCCGCGGTGACCACGGCGCGTGGCTGGAGACGAGGTCGACCTCGGCCATCACCGGCCGCTGCGGGGACGCCGTCGCGAGTTCCTTGCGCTGCAGCATCGAAAGCGAGAACTGGTCGGGCATGGTGGCGTAGGCGAACCCCGGCCCGTGGTAACCGATGGAGCGGGCGTCGTAGTAGGCGTCCGGGTGGTAGAACTTCTGCCCCTCCGGCCAGTCCTTGGTGTGCGCGGGCACGTCCCACACCGTCCGCCAGCCGGCCCGCTGGAACGCCCCGCCGAGGGTCAGCCGGTCGCTGCCCAGCAGGTCGTTGTACCGCTGCTGGTTGTCGATCCACATCCCCGACTGCACGGTCGAGTGCGCCAGCCAGCTGCCGCCGCCGAACGTCGAGGAGGACAGGAACGCGCTCTTCGCGCCGATGCCCGCCGCGCGCAGCTCGGCCGTACCCGCGTCGAGCGTCGCGCCGACCTTCGGGGCGATGGCCGGGTCGTCGAGCGCGATCCGCCCGTAGCTCTCGACGAAGGTCAGCACGACGTTCTTGCCGCGCAGCCCGTTCAGCAGCTGCGCGCCCGGGGTGGCCCGGAACGCGTCGGCGGCGGCCACCTCCCCGAACGGCCGCTGGTCCCGCAGGTCGGCGCCCACCTGGCGCAGGTCGCCGTAGGCCAGCGCGGCGGCGCTCTGCGCGGCGACCGGCTGCCCGGGCGCGATCTCGACGCCGAACACCGAGGCCACGATCCAGACCACGGCGAGCACGGCCACGACGCGCGTCGCGCCGGTCCGCCGTCCGGCGGCGACGCGGCTCAGCCGCAGCATCGCCAGGACCATGAGCACCACGACGGCGACGGCGAGCAGCCCGGCGCCGACCAGTGCGGCGACCGTGGCCGCCTCCCCGACCTGCCCGGCCAGGAACTCGACGCCGGCGCCGAAGAAGCTCCAGTCGTAGATCGGGTCGAACGGCTTCTCCAGCGTCGCGTAGAAGCCGGTGTCCAGGGCCTTCAGCAGGGTGAGCAGCCCGAGCCCCAGCCCGGCGGCCACGGCGGCGACGCGGCGCGCCCGCGGCGGCAGGACCAGCAGGACCGCCGCGATGACGAGCCCCTCGACCGGCACGCGCACGAGCGCCGCGGCGGAGAACGAGCTGAGGTCGTCCGGGGCGAGGAGCCCGAACAGCACGAGCAGCGCGGCCAGCCCGGTGAGGACCCGGCTCGCGACGACGTGACGCCGCCGTCCGGGCCGGGGCAGCCCGAAGTCGGGCAGGGCCGCCCCCGGGACCGGGGTGGGGCGGCGGACGCGCCGCCCCAGCGGCAGACCGATGTTTCCGACCATGGCGAGCCTCACGTCGTGGTGCACGGGGGTGACCGCCGTCCCGTGCGGCCGGGCGGCGGTCGTCACCGGGTATACGGGCCACGGCGGCGCGTGGTTCACGCGCCGCCGCGTTCCTCACGCTGCCGGGGGCCGGCGGTACTCCTTTTCCGGGACGATCCGGACGATCAGCCGCTCGGCCTCCGGTTCCGGCGGCGGCGTCGCCCCGCCCATGTACCGCGCGTACATTTCGTGCAGCAGCACCTTTTCCGGGTCCGGCGTGATCTCGACGCGCCCCCGGATTTCGACGTACCGGCCGGGATCGCTCGACACCAGCAGGCTGACGCGCGGGTCGCGCCGCATGTTGCGGGTCTTCAGCCTGCCCTCGACGGTGCTGAACACGACGCTGTCGCCGTCGCGTTTGACGAAGATGACCGACGACTGCGGGCGGCCGTCGGCGTTCGCGGTGGCGAGCACGGCCGTGTGCGGGCCGTCGAGGATCTCGCGGGCGGATTCGGTCAGGGACAGGGTCATCGGGGGTTCCTTTCGAGTGCGCGGCCGGCTCCGTGGCCTGCGGGAGGTCGAGGCCGCAGAAGGAGGGCAGGGAGACGTCGTCGAAACGCGCGGGCTCGCCGAGGACCTCGGCGCCGAGCGCCTCGAGCGGCCACGGCGACCACCCGGTTTTTCCGGGAACAGTGCTCATGGCCGTACCGACCGGCCGTACCCCGAAAAGGAATCGCCGGTACCCGCGCGCGGCCGGCCCAAACCCCCGCGCACCCCCGTTCACCCGCGGAAACACCCGAAAACCCCGAGACAGGGGAACGAGCGTTGCGAGCCCGCGCCGCCGGTGTTCTGCTCGGAAAGCCCGAAGACCCACTCCGAACGGAGGCCCACGATGAACCTGTTCGACAAGGCGAAGGAAGCACTCGGCAAGCACCCGGACCAAGCCGACCAGGGTGTCGACAAGGCCGCCGAGGCCGCCAAGCAGCGCTTCGGCCAGCACTCCGACAAGATCGACCAGGGCACGGACAAGGTGAAGGACTTCCTGCACAAGCAGGGCGGCGGGCAGCAGGAGCCGCCCCCGCAGTGAGCCCGGGCCGGTGATCGCCCAGCCGTCCGGGGGAAGCGCGCTTCACCGCCCCCGCGGCTGGGTATCACCGGCTCCGTGGTCGCCACCTACCTCGTCCCCGTCCGGACCGCCCTGCTCCTGTTCCCCTTCGTCGCGCTGGCCGTGATGCTGCCGGCCGCCTTCGTCAGCTACCGCCGCCGCGGGCGGGCCGGCGGCTGGCCGACGTTCGTCTTCTACGCGTTCCTGTTCTACCTGCTGGCGATCGCGATGCAGACGGTCCTGCCGCTGCCCGCCGACCCCGGCTACTGCACGGGCCACACCTACGCGAGCTCGCCGCAGCTACGGCCGTTCTACTTCGTCGAAGTGGTTTCGCAGCGGGCCCGCGGCCACTGGAGCCCCGGTGCGCTGCTGCACAACCCGGCGGTCTGGACCACCGCGCTCAACGTCGTGATGCTGGCCCCGCTGGGCTTCTACGTCCGGTACGCCCGCCGGATGCGGCTGCTCCCCGCCACGCTGATCGGCTTCGGCGTGTCGCTGTTCTTCGAGCTGACGCAGCTGACCGGCCTCTGGTTCGTCTACCCGTGCCCGTACCGGCTGTTCAGCGTCGACGACCTGCTGCTCAACACCGCGGGCGTGGTCGCGGGCTGGCTGCTGGCCGGCCCGCTCGGGCGGCTGCTCCCCTCGCCGGAACCCGAGCACGACCGGCGCCGCTACGCCGCCAAGGTCACCTTCACCCGGCGGCTGTTCGCACTGGCCACCGACCTGCTCGGGTTCGCCGCGCTGCTCGGGTTCCTCTTCGGCCTGCTGACCCTGTTCGGCGAGGACCTGCGCCACCGCGACACCCCGGTCGTCATCCTCGCCCTGGTGTGGTTCGTGGTGCTGCCCGCGGTGACCGGGTCGACGCCCGGCAAGCGGGCGATGCTGCTGCGGGTGGCCCGCCGCGGCGGGCGGCGGGCCGGACCGGTCGCGCTGCTGGTCCGCAACGGCGTCCTGCTTTCGCCGTTGTGGCTGACCTGGCTGCTGCTGGACCTGGACCGCTGGGACCTGGCCGGCCACCCGGAGCAGCTGCTCCTGCCGGTCGCGCTGGCCGCGTCGGTGTTCGTCGTGGGCGTCTGGACGCCGCTGGCGGTGCTGCTCGACAACGAGCACCGGGCGCCCTACGAGCGGCTGACCCGCACCGTCAACGTCGCCGTCGTGCCGGCGGCGGCCGCGGAACCGGTGCCGGTGCCCGCACCGCCGGAGAAAGTCCTCAAAGGACAGTGAGGCACCACGCTGCCCGGGGTCGGCGGCGCTGGTAGATTGCGTGCGGAACGGGTTGAGCCGCCAGCCTGTGTCCGCCCGTCCCCTTCCTGGAGCTCCGATGACCCCCGACTCAGCGCGGCCCCGGCAGCGGTTCGCCGGTGGGAGCCTGCCGGCCGATGCGGCCGGAATTTCCCGGGGTGCGGCGTGACGTCCCCGGATCCCCGTGTCGGCGAGCCCGGTTCCGGGCATGAACAAGGGGAGGGCCTCTCCGCGGAGGCCGGCACGGCGAAGGAGGCGGACGTGAAACTCCGATCTGTCCGGCACGAACTCGGCATCTCCCCGGAGCTCTCCGAACTGGCGCGGGTCCGCCACTGGGTCCGGACGGTTCTGTGCGGCTTCCCGGCGGCCTTCGTCGGCACGGCGATCACGGTGGTGGACGAGCTGACGTCGAACGCGCTGCGCCACGGCCGCGCGCCCTACCACGTCCGCCTGCTGCCCGGTGCCGCCAAGCTGCGGATCGAGGTCGACGACGCCGGGGGCGAGCCCGCTCGCCGCCGCGCGCCCTCCGACCAGGGCGGGCGCGGGCTCCTGCTGGTGGAACGCTGCGCGGCGGCCTGGGGCCAGCTGCGCCGCCCCAGCGGCAAGACCCTGTGGGCCGAGCTGGTCACCGACCCGGATCCGGCCGGTGCCCGTGGCTGATCCGGCGCCCGCCGCGCCCGCCGTCGCGCTCGACGGCACCGGGGGCTGGGCCGCCGCGCCGGTGCCCGCCGTGGTCATCGACCGGTCCGGGGTCGTCCGCGCGCTCAACGACGCCGCCCACCTGCTGTTCCCCGCCGCCGAGGCCGGCCGCCCGGCCGCCGGCGCGGTCGCGGCCTGGCTGGCCGCCGCCCACGACGGCGAGCCGGCCGAGGTCGTCCGCGGCGAGGCCGGCGAGCGCGCCTTCGCCGCGCACCCGGTCCCGCACGGCGAGGCGGTCACCTGGTGGCTCGTCGACGAAACCGACGCCCGCTCGGCCCGCGAAGCGCTGGCGCGCGAACGGGAGCGGACGACGTTCCTCAGCGACGCTTCCGCGGCGCTGCTGGGCTCGCTCAACCTGGACCTCTGCATGGAGGTCGCCGCCCGGCTCGCCGCGCAGCACCTCGCCGACGCCGCGCTCGTGGTGGCCCCGGCCACGGGCACGAGCTTCCCGGCCGTCTCCTGCGTGCGCGGCGGCGAGCCGTCCCGCGCCCAGCTGGCCGCCGACCCGGACGAACTGCCCGGGCTCGGCGAAGCGCTGCAGGGCTTCCCGCCGGTGCCGTCGCGCTGGATCGCCCCCGACGCGGCGCCGCCTTGGGTGCTGCCGGCCGGCTTCGGCCCGGTCGGCTCCATCGTCGTGACGCCACTGCCCGGCCACGGCGTCCCCGCCGGTGCCCTGGTCCTGCTGCGCCGCGGCGACCGGGCCTCCTTCACCGGCCAAGAAGAGCTGTTCGCCGGGCTGTTCGCGGCGCGGGCGGGCGCGGCCATGTCGGCGGCGCGGGTGTTCGCGCTGCAGGCGTCGATCACCGACACGCTCATGCGCGAACTGCTCCCGCCACCCCTCGAACAGCTCGGCGGGGTCGAGTTCGCCGGCCGCTACCGCCCGGCCCGCGACGGCGAACGGATCGGCGGCGACTTCTACGACGTCCACCCCGCGGTCACCGGCGAGCGCGACGAGGCACTGGCCGTGCTCGGCGACGTCTGCGGCAAGGGCCTCGACGCGGCCGTGCTCACCGGCAAGATCCGCACCACGCTGCGGGCGCTGCTGCCGGTGGCCGCCGACCACCACCGGCTCCTCGAGCTGCTCAACCGCACGCTCGGCGGCAACGCCGACGCCCGGTACGTCACCCTCGTGCTGGCCTCCGCGCGGCGCGAGGGGGCCACCGTCCGGTTGCGCCTGACCTGCGCGGGGCACCCGCCGCCGCTGATCGTGCGGGCCGACGGCCGGGTCGAGGAGGCCGACAGCCGGGGCAGCCTGATCGGTGTGCTGCCCGAGATCGAGTCGCGCAGCGCGGAGGTCACGCTGCACCCCGGCGAGACCTGCCTGCTCTACACCGACGGGATCGTCGAGGCGAGGGGCGGCCCGCTCCGGGACGCGATGTTCGGGGAAGAGCGGCTCCAGCAGGCGTTGGCCGAGTGCGCGAACATGCCGGCCGACGCCGTCGTCGAGCGCGTGCAGATGCTGGCTTCGCAGTGGATCGGGCGTGGCACCCACGACGACATGGCCGTGCTGGCGATCACCGCGCCGCGCGGGCACCACCTGGCCGCGGTCGGCGGCCACGGGCGCGGGCGGTACACCGCATGAGCACCGCCGCCCGGGGCACCGCGGTGGCCGAGCACGCCGAACGGCTCTGGAAAGCCGTCACGGCCGGCGACGAGTACGCGGCGGCCGACCTCGTGGTCCGGGCCCTCGGGGAGGGGATCGACCCGGAGAGCGTGCTGCTCGACGTGATCGCCGCGGTGCAGCGGCGGGTGGGCCGCGAGTGGGCGGCGAACCGCCTCACCGTCGCCCAGGAGCACGCGGCGACCGCGATCAACGACCGCGTCATCGCCGGCTTCGGCCACCTGCTGGAGCGGCCGGAACCGCACCTCGGCCGGATCACCGTCGCCTGCGTCGACGGGGAGTGGCACGCGATGCCGGCCCGGCTGCTGGCCGAAGTGCTGCGGCTGCGCGGGTTCGCCGTCGACTACCTCGGCGCGCAGGTGCCGGCCCCGCACCTGGTGACCCACCTGCACCGGACCGGCCCCGACGCGGTGGCGCTGTCCGGCTCGCTCGCGACCCGCCTGCCGGCGGCGCACGCGACGATCACGGCGTGCCAGGCGGCGGCGACCCCGGTCATCGCGGGCGGAGCCGCCTTCGGGCCCGACGGCCGGTACGCGCGGCTGCTGGGTGCCGAAGCGTGGGCCCCGGACGCCCGCGCGGCCGCCGACCGGCTGGCCGACCCGCTCCCCCGGCCGCACGCCGCCCAGCAGCCGCAAGACGCCCTGCCGCACCTGGCCGACCAGGAGTACACCCTGGTCACGCGCAGCTCGGGCCGGCTCGTGAAGACGGTGCTGGCCGGCCTGGCAGAGCGGATCCCGGCCATGCGGGCCTACACCGAGCAGCAGCGCCAGTACACGGCCGAGGACCTCGCCCACATCGTCGAGTTCCTGGCGACCGCGCTCTACGTCGACGACGCCACCCTGTTCACCGATTTCCTGAGCTGGACCGCGGGGATCCTGACCGCGCGCGGCGTCCCAGCGACGGCGCTGGTGCCCGCGCTCGAGCTGCTCGAGGCGGAACTGCGGGACTTCCCGCGGGCCACCGGCCTGCTCCGCACCGCCCGCGCGGAGCTGGCCACCGGCTCGGCCCGGCCGGCCTGACCGAAGCTCGCTACGCGTCCTGGCGCGCCAGCTTCGACGGCCACCAGATCCGCCGCCCGACGTCGACGGTCAGCGCCGGGACCAGCAACGACCGCACCAGCAGCGTGTCCAGGAGCACCCCGAACGCGACGATGAACGCGATCTGGGCCAGGAACAGGATCGGTATCACCGCCAGCGCCGAGAAGGTCGCCGCCAGGACCACCCCGGCCGAGGTGATCACGCCGCCCGTCAGCGACAGTCCCCGCAGCGTTCCTTCGCGCGTTCCCCGGGTCAACGCCTCCTCGCGGACCCGGGTCATCAAGAAGATGTTGTAGTCGATCCCCAGCGCCACCAGGAAGACGAACCCGAACAGGGGCACCACCGGATCCGCGCCCGGGAAGCCGAGGACGTGGTTGAACACCAGCGCCGACACGCCCATCGTGACCGCGAAGGACAGCACCACCGTGGCGATCAGCAACAGGGGGGCCAGCAACGACCGCAGAAGCAACGCGAGCACCAGGAAGATCACCAGCAACACGATGGGGATGATCAGCGCCCGGTCGCTCTTCGACGTCTGCTGCGTGTCCAGCTGGATCGCCGTGGGGCCGCCCACCTCGGCGTTCGCCCCGGGGACCGCGTGGACCGCGTCGCGCAGGCGGCCGACCGTCGCCACCGCGGCTTCCGAGTCCGCCGGGTCCGTCAGCACCGACAGGATCTGCACGCGGCCGCCGACCACCTTCGGGCGGCCGTCGGGGCCCGGCACCGGGAACGACTGCGCCACTCCGTCTATTGTGGACGCCCGCAGGACCGCGGGCAGCGCGCCGGCGTCGGCGATCGTGATCGCCGGGGCGCCCGAGCCGCCCGGGAAGTGCCTGCCGAGGATCTCCTGCCCCCGCCCGGATTCGACCTCGGTCAGGAACACGTCCGACTGCGCGGTCCCGGACGCCTTCAGCTGCGGCACGAACGCGACGCCGATCCCGAGCACCAGCGCCGTCACCACCCAGACCGTGCGCGGGCGGCGGCCGACCAGGCGGGACACCCGGCCCCAGATCCCCGACGTCTCCGGGTGCGGCGAGCCCAGCGCCGGCTTGAACGGCCAGAACGCGCCGCGCCCGCACAACGCCAGCGCGGCCGGCAGGAACGTGGTGGCCGCCAGCAGCGCGGCGCCGATGCCGATGGCCGCGACCGGGCCCAGGCCCTTGTTCGAGTTGAGGTCGCTGAACAGCAGGCACAGCACCCCGAGCACGACCGTGCCCGCCGAAGCCCCGATCGGCTCGAGCGTCGCGCGCCAGGCGAGCCTGATGGCGTCGAACCGGCTCGGCGTGTCGCGCAGCTGCTCGCGGAACCGCGCGACCAGCAGCAACGCGTAGTCGGTGGCCGCGCCGAAGACCAGGATGGACAGGATGCCCTGGCTCTGGCCGTTGAGCGCGAGGACGTCGTGTTTCGCCAGCAGGTAGACGACGAGGCTGGCGAGCCCGAGCGCGAAGACCGCCGACAGCAGCACCAGGAACGGCAGCAGCGGGCTGCGGTAGACCACGACGAGGATCAGCGCGACGACGCCGCCGGCGACGAGCAGCAGGATGCCGTCGATGCCGCCGAACGCCTGGACCAGGTCGGCGATCTGCCCGGCCGGGCCGGTGACGAGCACGGTGAGCCCGGCCGGGGCGCCGTCGAGACGGGCCCGGACCTCCTCGACGACTTCGGCGGGGTTGCCCTCGGCGACGATCGGCACGGCGAACTGCGCGGCCTGGTCGTCGCGCGGGGCCCGCTCCGGTGTGCCGAGCGGGCCGGCCACCCCGGGCACGCTGCCCAGTTCCCGCGCCTTGGCTTCGAGGAACCGCCGGTCTTCGCCGGTCAGGCCGCCCGTGCGCTCGGCGACGACGGTCGCGGGCAGCACCTGGCGCGGGCTGAAGGCCTTCTGCTCGTCGGCGACCTCGGTGGCTTCGGCCGAGCGCGGCAGGAAGGCGGCGTTGTCGTTCTTCGCGACCTCGCTCAGCTTCCCGGCGAACGGCCCGCCGAACCCGCCCAGCCCGAGCCAGGCGATCACCAGGAGGGCCGGGATCAGCCAGCGGAGGCGGCGCGGGTGGTCGTTCATGGTCGCTAAGGTCCTTTCGAGCGGGAACACGCCCAATTGTTCAGCAAGCTGAACATTCCGCACGACGAACCCCGACGACCCCCGAGTGATAGCGAGCACAGTGACGGTGAGCACAACGCCCGAAGCCGACCTGAGCACGTGGCCGACCGGCCGGCTGCTGGCCGTGGCCGCACGGCTGGTGGAACAACGCTGGGTGGCCGTGCTCGACGGCATGGGCCTCACCCACGCGGGCCTGATCGCCCTGCACACCCTGCGCGACGGGCCGCTGCCCCAGCGGACGCTGGCCCAGCGCTGCCAGGTGACCGACCAGACGATGAGCCGCACGCTCGACCGCCTGGCCAGGGCCGGGTTCGTCGCCCGCGCCGCGGACCCCGCCGACGGCCGCCGCCAGCTGACGCGGCTGACCGAGCGCGGCCGGGCGGTGCACGAGCAGGCCGTGCGCGCCGAACCCGCGCTGCTCGGCGGGCTGGGCGACGACGACGCCTTCCGCGCCGGCCTGCTGGCCCTGATCACCCGGCTGTCCGCGAGCGATTGAGAGCGCGCCGGACTGGGTAGCTTTTCTTACATGTGGATCGCGGTGAGCACCCCAGTGGCTGTCCTGATCGCTACCGTCCTGATGGAGCGGTTCGAGCGACGGTGCCGCCTGGCGCCCGAAACCGAACGCAGCCCGATCCGGAGCTGACACGGTGTCGCGACAAGCGGGGTCGTGACACGCGGGCGCGCTTCGCGGAACCGGCGTGACGTGAACCGCGTTCAACGGGAATTCCCGATCCGGCGGGTACGGCAAACCCGCTCACCGGCCGGGGGTTCCGGTGAGCGGGGGCCGCGACAATGACCGCCGTAATTCAGCAGGTCTTCCACGCGAAGTGGTAAATCGTGTCCACGCTCGCGTGCTCGGAATCCATTTCGATGAAACTCGGGCCCGCCGAGGAACCGGCGTCGGCCCGCAGTTCCGCATTGATGTTCAGGTTGCGGCTCTCCCCGCACGGCGCGAACACCAGCTCGGCCACGTCAGTGGCGTCGACGGCCCGCCACACGCCGTGGAACGGGCCGGGGAACGTGTGCCGCACCCGGGCGGTCGGCGCCGTCCCGGTGAAGTAGTAGTTGGCCTGCTCCAGCGCGCTCGCCCCGCTCTCGATGTGCGCGAAGCCGCGGTACTCCGCCTTGGCGATCGCGTACGTGAACCCTTGCGGCACGTGGACGAGGACGTTGATCTGGCAGTTCTTCCGGGCTTCGAGCGCGGACACGCCCCCGCCGGCCTTCGCGGTAAAGTTCGAGTAGTGCACCGTGAACGAGGTGTTGTCGGACGCGACGTCGGCCGACGCGGTGGCCGTGCCCGCCGGGCAGCCGGAACCGTTGATCGTTTTGATGTCGAGCGTGATCTGTTCGTCCGGAGCCGACGACACCGGAGAATCGACGGGAGCGGCGAGGGTGGACAGAATCATTGCGCCTACGACCGACATACCGAGCATGACGCTCCTCCAAATGGGCCACGGTGCCTGGTGGTGATGATGATCGCGCGCGGAGAGGATCGTAGCGCGATCGCAACCTTTTCGACGGCCACTGAACGGAGTAACACGACTGCACGGCGCACGGGAAATCCATTTCCCGCTCATTCATCTTTCCCGGGGCTCGATATTCGGAGAATCGAAGGTCAACATTGTTGGTCCAGACCAGCGCGGCGGAGGGAGTACGGCGGGGTGCAGCCGCCGAGCAGCGCTTCGGCGTCCAGCGTCGCCGCCCCGCTCCCCCGCTCCGCGAACCGCCGCGCCACCAGCGCGCCCGGGTCCCCGACCGCGTCCGCGCGCCCGGACAGGAACGCCCACTCGTGCTCGTCCGAGCCGAAGTACAGCACCGAGCCGAACACCTCGCGGAACCGCCGCCAGGACGCGCGCAGCGTTTCGTTGCGCCACAGCGTCGGGCAGCCGGCCTGACAGGTCACCACCCCGCCCGGCGCCAGCAGGCGCGCGCAGCGCGCGAGGAAGTCCGTGCCGTACAAGCGATTGTGCTGCGCGGCCGGATCGGTGGTCTCGTCCGGCAGGTCGATCACGACCACGTCGTAGGTCTCCCCCCGCCGTTCGGCCGCGTTCAGGAAGACCCAGCCGTCCACGTAGGACACCCGGACCGGGCCGTCCCCGCGCTCGGCCCGCGCCAGCTCCGCGGGGGTGTAGCCGTAGGGCAGGTGCTCGGCGCAGGCGCGCACGGCCCGCTCGTCGATGTCGACGTGATCGACGTGCGCGGCGCCGGCCGCGACCGCCAGCTCGCTCGCGACCCCTTCGCTCGACCCGACGACGAGCACCCGCCGCACCCGCTCGGCGAGCAGGAGCGCGGGCACCATCAGCGCTTCGTGGTACACCAGCTGGCTGGCTTCGGTGCTCTGGCGTTCGCCGTCGCAGAACAGCGAGACCCCCTGCGCGGTGGTCCCGATCAGCACCTCCTGGTACGGCGTGCGCTCGTGGAACCGCACGTCGCCCACCTCCCAGACGCGGGTGAGGCCGTCGCCGACCGGTTCGTGGATCAGGGGCATCAGCGTTCTCCCCGGTGCAGGACCGACAGGTGGACCGAAGCGGCGTGCAGCGAAGCGGCCAGCAGCCGCAGGGCGTGCTCGGGATCGGCGCGTTCCCCGCAGGTGAACACGTCGGCGAAGAGCGACCCGTGCTCCGGGTAGGTGTGGACGGACGCGTGCGACTCGGCGAGCAGCGCGATCACCGTGGCGCCCTGCGGCGCGAACCGCTGCGCCACGACGTCGAGGACCGTCGCGCCCGCCTCCGTCACCGCGGCCCGCAGCAGCTGCCCGAGGCGCGCCGGGTCGTCGAGCAGGTCCGGATCGACGCCGTGCAGCTCGGCGAGCACGTGCCGCCCGGTGAACCGGCCGACGTCAGGCATCTCCCCACCTCCCGAGGCAGTACGTGCGCAGCGGCTCGATCCCGTTGAACCCCACGGACGCGTAGCTGGCGGTGTAGGCCCCGGTGCCCGGCAGGTCGAGCCGGTCGCCGCCGCGCAGGGACTGGGGCAGCCGGTACGGCGTCCGCTGGTAGAGGACGTCGTCGCCGTCGCAGGTGGGCCCGGCGAGCACCACCGGGCCGTCCGGGCCGTCGTGGGCCCCCACCGGCTCGAACCGGTAGGCGATGGCTTCGTTCTCGGCTTCGGCCAGCCCGTTGTAGCGGCCGATGTCGAGGTACACCCAGCGCCGCTCGTCCCGGTGCGCGACCAGCACGACCTCGGTCCGCAGCAGGCCGGCGTCCGCGACGAGCACCCGGCCGGGCTCGAGCAGCAGCTCCGGCCGCCCGGCCGGGAACGACGTGCCGAGGGCCGCCTCGACGGTCGCCGCGTAGGCGGCCAGCGACGGGACGGGAGTGCGGTGGGCGGTCGCGAAGCCGCCACCGAGGTTGAGTCGCGTCATCGTGACGCCGTGCGCCGCGGCGTCGGCGAACAGCTTCGCCGCCGTGGCGATGCCGATCTCCCAGGCGGTGACGTCCGGCTGCTGCGACCCGACGTGGAAGGCGATGCCGGGCCGCAGCCCCCGCGCGGCCGCCCGCAGCACCAGGTCGAGGGCTTCGGCCGGCGCGCAGCCGAACTTCCGGCCGAACGGCGTCGCGGAATCCGGCGCGTCGAGCACGACGCGGATCGACACCGCCGAGCCCGGCGCGTACCGGCCCAGGTGGTCGACGTCGGCGGGCGCGTCCGACGTGAACTCCCGGACCCCGCGGCCGAACGCGAAGGCGATGTCCCGTGGTTTCTTGATCGGGTTGCCGTAGGCGATGTCCGCGGGGCGGGCGCCGCGGCCGAGGCACAGCTCGAGCTCGGCCGGCCCGGCGACGTCGAAGCCGGCCCCGGCCGCCACCAGCGCGTCGAGCACCGGTGGCGCCGGGTTGGCCTTGACCGCGTACCGGATCAGCGCCCCGGGGAACGCCGCGCGGAACTCCCGCGCCCGCGCCGCGACCACGTCGGTGTCGACGACCAGGCACGGCGTCGGCGGGTCACGCTCGGCGAGGAAGCGGCGGATCCGGGTGTAGTCGGCGCACACGGGCGCCAGTGTCGCAAACCGGGGTCAGACGAACCGCCACAGGTGGTCCGGTGTGCCGTTGTCGTCCCACTGGGTCACCTGGGCACCGTCCGCCGTGGACTGCTGGTCGACCGCCAGCACCTTGCCGCTGCGGACGTTGACCAGCTTCGACCAGCCGCCGCCGGCGTCGACGATCCGCCAGTTGTGGTCGGGCGTGCCGTTGTCGCGGTACTGCTGGACGTGGGCGCCGTTGTCGAGGCTCTGGTCGTGCACGGCGAGGACCTTGCCGCTGTTGCGGTTGACGATCCGGACGGTGCCGTCGCCGTTGTCCACGACGGCCCAGAGGTGGTCGGCGGTGCCGTTGTCCGACCACTGCGTCACCTCGGCGGTGTCGGCCAGCGACATCTCCGAGACGGCCAGTACCTTGCCCGAACGCTGGTTCTGCAGCTTCCGCCACACGGTCGTCGACGCGGCCGGGCGGGTCAGCAGCGCCAGGTAGCCGCCGGCGACCGGGCGGGCCTGGAAGCCGCGCTGGGTGGCGTCGGCGACGACGTACCAGTCGCTGAACGGCACGCGCTGCGGTGTCGTGTTCGCGAAGCTGTAGACGCCCTCGACGAGGGTGGTGCGGATGCCCGGCTGGTCGGCGAGCCACGCCGCGGTCCACAGCTCCCAGTCGGCCTTCGTGTAGTTGTTGCGCGGGTCGAGCAGGACCCCGTGGGCGCTCGCGCGGGCCTGGTACCAGGCGGCCTCCTGCGCCGCGACGCCGAGCGGGACCAGGTCGAGGCCGAGCACGCGGTCGGCGAAGCCGTTGTACTTCAGGCTCCAGGTGCCGGGCTGGTCGTAGGCGAGCCGCAGGTGCTGACCGTCCTCGGCGAGCGTCACCCACTGGCTGACGTAGCCGCGGGACGTCGAGCGGTAGCGCTGGACGTCGGCGGCGTTGCCGTTCGCGGCGGCGATGATCCCCATCGCGCCGACGCCGATGATGCCCTTGAGGGCGAGGTTCGCGCTGTGGGCGATGAACCCGGTGAAGTCGTCGGTCTGGTTCTGGAAGCCGGGGTCGAGGGTGTTCGCGATCAGGTACTCCGCCCACTGCCGCAGGATCCGGTAGTGGGTGTTCGCGAACGCGGCGGCGTCGGCCGAGGGCAGCCGCTGCACCAGCGCGGCGGCCATGATCAGCATGTTGGCCGACTCCTCGACCGGCATGCTCTCCTCGTTGCCGTCGTTGTGCCCGGTCGCGTCCGGGTAGTGGGTGCCGAGGTCGTGCTCGGCGAACGGCATCGGCCAGCCGCCGCGCTCGGCGTAGTCGAGCAGCGGTTCCAGCAGCAGGCGCAGGTAGGCGGGCGAGAGGTGGAGGTAGGCCGGGAACGCCGGATACGTGACGTCCACTGTGGACATGTTGCCGTTGGAGGAGATCTCCTTGAGGAACGCCCAGGGCGCGCCGCCCCGGTCGACCAGCTCGGTGCCGCCGAAGGCCTGGCGCAGGGCGAGCGCGCAGATCCCGGCGTAGTGCTCGCCGGTGCTGCCCCCACCGGCCGCGGCGACGGCGTCGTCGTGCAGCCGCTGGTCGATCCCGGTGGCTGCGGACAGCGCGGCGGCGTAGTCGTTCGCGAACCACACCGCCATGTCCTGCCAGCTGCCCCAGTAGTGCGTCCACCAGGGACGGAGTTCGGCGCCGAGGTAGCGGACCGCGGGGGTCCGGACGTGCCCGATCGCGACGGTGAAGGGGGCCGAGGTGCCGCCGGCGGGGATCGTGCCGAGGTTCTTGTTGAAGGCCAGCACCGGCCAGCGGTCGCTGATCGCGCGCGGCTGGGCGGTGTCGCTGGTGTTGTTGAGGACCCCCTGGGCGGCCGAGGCACCGCGCACGACGGTGTCCTGCCCGATCTGCCAGGTGACGCCGGCGGCCGGCGCGGCCAGGACGAGCGAGCCCCAGCCGGCCTGGTCGCCGGATTCCTGCAGCACAGCGGGCGTCGCCGGGGTGCAGCTGAGCAGCGTGTAGCCGCCGGCTTGCTGCTGCTGCCAGGTGACGGGGGTGGCGGTGTTGCCGTGCACCCACTCGGCGGAGGTGTCGAAGTGCAGGTCGACGACGTGGGCCCGGCCATCGGCGCTGGCGGCCTGGAACGTGACGTACCCGAACGGAACGCACTGGCGCTGCAGGTTGGCCGGGTCGACCGGCGAGAAGAACGTGACGGTGAGGTTCACGCCGCCGGCGGTGAGGACGTAGATCGAGCGCGTGCCGGTGACCTGCAGGCTCACCTGGGTCATCGGGGTGGTGGCCGGGCTGCCGGGCGCGCCGGCGAAGAGGTAGGCGACCCCGTCGATGCGGGCGAGCCCGCACAGCGCGGTGGTGTGGCCGGTCCAGAAGCTCGACCAGGTACCGGCGAGGTTGTCGGCGGGCTGCCAGGCGGAGAGGTAGGGCGAGCGGACGATCAGCGGAGTGGCGGGCGGCCGGATCGGGCTGAACGTCCCGGCGGCGGCCACGCCGGGCAGCCAGAGAGCAGCGGCGACGGCGGCCGCGGTCCCCCCGGCCAGCCGAAGCAGATCGCGGCGGGTGAGGTGATCGCGTTCTCGTTCTGGGGAGGACATCGGTGGCCCCTTCCAACGGCGTACGAGCCGGGCGGGAAATACTTTTACATCGTTGGTACAACGTTGTAAATCCGCCGAAGGTCGGGGTCCGGGTGGGGTGCGGACCAGTGGGGCCGCAGGTCCGGGCGGGATTTGGGGTGGAAACGGGGTGAAGGGGCTTACGGGCGGCTCGCGGGGAGGCCGGACCGACCGGCGCGGTGCGGCGGGTTTCCGGGAAGGGAGCAAGGCGGTCGAGCGACGCCACCTCAACCGCCCCGCCACGGCCGCCGGCGGGTCCCCGGAGCAGCGAGCAAGGCCGTCGAGCGACGCCACCTCAACCGCCCCGCCACGGCCGCCGGCGGGTTCCCGGAGCAGCGAGCAAGGCCGTCGAGCGACGCCACCTCAGCCGACCGGCGCGACTCCCGGCAGGCGTGACCGGCCCGCCGCGGCGGGCACCATGCGGGCGGGTGGGCGTCGTGGCCGGGTAGGCGCGGCTGGCCCTGCGCGGCGGGCATCGAGCAGTCGGGGCCACCCCTCCCTCTGCACCCCCGCGGCCGCGACTTCCTCACCTCCTCCCGTGCCGAGTCGCGTGGCTTGGCCCTCCCGCGGGCCGCGGTCGTGGGAGGCTGTGCGGGTGACCGGATCCCTTGCCCTGCTCGACTCCGCGAGCCTGTACTTCCGCTCCTTCTTCGCCCTGCCCGACTCGCTGCGCGCCGCGGACGGGACGCAGGTCAACGCCGTGCGCGGGTTCGCCGACACGATCGCGCGGATCCTCACCGACCGGCGGCCCGCGCGGCTCGTCTGCTGCCTGGACGCCGACTGGCGGCCGAAGTTCCGCACCGACCTGCTGCCCAGCTACAAGGCGCACCGGGTGGCCGAGGAAACCAGCACCGGCCCGGACGTCGAAGAAGTCCCCGACACGCTCACCCCGCAGGTCCCGATCATCCTCGACCTGCTCGAAGCGTTCGGGTTCGCCACCGCCGAAGCCGACGGCTACGAGGCCGACGACGTCATCGGCGCCCTCGCCACCCGGGAAAAGACTGATCCCGTCGAGGTCATCACCGGCGACCGGGACCTCTTCCAGCTGGTGCGCACGGACCCCTCGCCCGCGTCGGTGATCTACGTCGGCAAGGGCTGGGCCAAGGCCGAGGTCCTCGGACCCGCCGAGATCGCCGAGCGCTACAGCCTGCCCCGCGAGATCGCCGGACCGGCCTACGCGGACATGGCCGCCCTGCGCGGCGACCCGTCCGACGGCCTGCCCGGCGTGGCCGGCATCGGCGAAAAGACCGCCGCCAAGCTGATCACGCAGTTCGGGTCGCTCGAAGCGCTGGTGGCCGCCGCCGACGCCGGGGACTCCGCGGTCCCGCTCAAGACCCGGCTGCGGCTGAAGGAGGCCGCGGACTACCTCGCCGTCGCCCCGACCGTGGTCCGGGTGGCGGTCGACGCGCCGGTGGAGCAGTCCCGCGCCGACACCGTGCCCGCGACGCCCGCCGACCCCGAACGGGTCGCCGAGCTGACCGAGCGCTGGAACCTCGGCCAGCCCATCGAACGCCTGCTGAAGGCCCTGCCCGGCGCCTGACCCGGAGCCGCCTTGGGGCGTATGGCGGGCGGCCGCCGACGACCCGCGGACCTCAGAAATGCGTGCCGCACCACGGCGCGGCCGTCGTGGTGAACAGCTCGTCGGCCCGCGCGAGCGCCGCCTCGTCGCGGACCTCGACGCGGCCCGCCTCCGCCAGCGTGGTCGCGCTCCACTGCCCGAGGTACAGCATGCCGAGGGTGTCGACGTCGAGGGCCAGGTCCGCGGCGGCGCCGGTGCGCCGGGCGCCGTCCGGGCCGGCCTCGTAGTGCCCGGTGTTGGCCGGCAGCTGCCGGTCGGTCACCGCCAGCACCACCGGGCCCGCCGTGCCGTAGGTGCGGCCGGCGAGCGCGGCCTCGACGTCGACCGGACGCAGCCACAGGTCGTCCTCGACGGCGACGGTCGCCGCGTGCCGGTGGTCGGTCAGCATCAGGGCGAGCGGCTCGTCGACCGGGCGGTGGCGGGCCCGCACCTCCGAGACCAGGTCCACCGACAGCAGGTACCGCCAGAGCGCGGCCCGCGCCTCCGGCCCGGCGGCGTGCAGGTCGTGGACGTCCAGCGCGGCACCGCGGTCGGGTGCTTCGAAGGACCGGCGGCTGATCGTCGCGTACACGACGAAACCGTCGTCACCGTCCGGTCCACTGTGGACGGCGACGAGGTGGCCACCGTCCGGGCCCGCCTGCTGGTCGTGCGAGATCGGCCACCACTGCGCCGGACGCCCGATCATGCCCGGCCGGTGCAGCCCGATCCGCCGGTACAGCCCGGGAATCTCCTTCACCGCTTCTTCGGGCGTGAGCAGCCGGACGTCGCCACCGGCCGCCACGCGCTCGTGCAACCGGGCCGCCGGCCGCTCCACCCGCACCGTCTTGCCGAGCGCGGCCGAGCCGTAGCCGAACCGCCCGTAGATGGTGGGTTCGCTGGCGTGCAGGACGGCCAGCGGTAACCCCCGCGCGGCGAAGTCCGCCAGCTGCGCGGCCATCATCGCGCTGAGCGCGCCGCGGCGGGTCCGGTCGGCGCGGACGCCAACGCCCTCCACCGCGGCCACCGGCAGGATCCGCCCGCCGGGGACGGCGATCTCGGTGTCGTAGGAGCTGACGATCCCGATCGGGCTCCCGCCCTCGAACGCACCGAACTTGTGCGCGGCGGGCCAGGACTCCCGGATCCGGGCCCAGACGTCGTCGGTGACGGGCCGGACGTGCAACGCGCGGCGCAGCAGGTCGAACGTGCTGCGCCGCTCTTCTTCGGTGATCGGGCGGACGTCGAAGGCGGTCATCCTCCCGATCTTGCCGGGCGACATCCGTGCCCGGCACCCGGTTTTCCGCCCCGCTCAGAAGTGGCTACCGCTCCAGGCCGCCGTCCGGGTGCCGAACAGCACGTCCGCGGCCGCCGGAGCGGCCGGGTCCCGCACCTCGATCCGGCCCGCCGCCGCCAGCGCCGAAGGCCGCCAGGTGCCGAGGTACGCCATGGCCAGGGTGGTGACGTCCATGCGGAGCCCGGCCGGCCGGTCCGTGCGCGCGGCGCCGTTCGGCGTGACGAGGTAGCTGCCGCTGTTGGCCGGCAGCAGCGGATCGGTCACCTCGACGACCACCGGCTCGGCGTGGCCGTACGCCCGGCCGCCCAACGCGGTGGGGACGTCGACGAGCCGGATCCAGTGCTCGTCCTCGATCCGGTCGACGTTCCCGGACCGGTGGTCGGCCAGCAGCAGCTCGACCGGTTCGTCGAGCGGCCGCGACTCGGCGACGACCCGGTCCACCAGGTCGAGCCCGAGCAGGAACCGCCACAGCCCCGCGAACGCCGTGGCGGAACCGGCGAACAGGTCCGCCACCTCGGCGGTCTTCGTCCACGGGTGCGCCATCGGTCCCTCGACGTGGTAGATCGCGAACCCGTCCGGCCCGCCGGTGCCGTGGTGCACGACCGCCTTCACCGGCGCCGCGTGCCGCCGCAGCTGCGTCTCGTAGAGCCGCCACAGCACCTCCGGCCGGGTCATCATGCCCGGCCGGTGCTCGAGGCCGTCGTACACCCGGGGACAGACTTCGAGCGCGCGGTCGAGGTCCAGCAGCTCCAGCTCCCCGCCCACCGGCGCGTCCGGACGCAGCCGCGCCCGGTGCCGGTCGACGCTGTAGCCGCGGGACCGCGTGGCCAGCCCGTAGCCGAACCGGCCGTAGATCCCGGCCTCCGACGCGAGCAGGTTCGCGAAGACCACCCCGCGCGCGGCGAAGTCTTCCAGCTGCGTCGTCATCAGCGCCCGCAGCACCCCGCGGCGCGTGCGATCGGGACGCACCCCCACGGAGGTGACACCCACCATCGGCAGCCGCGTCCCCCCGGGCACCGTCAGCTCCGCGTCGAAGGACCGCGCGGTCCCGATGAGCTCCGGATCGAACGCCCCGAGCGCGCCACCGGGCTGGTAGTACCGCGCCGCGTACACCCATTCGGCGTCGTCGGACGGCGGGAAGTGCACAGTCTCCCGGAACAGGTTGCTCGCCGCCCGGTGCTCCCCGGCGTCCAGCGTCCGGATCTCGAAGTCGCTCATACCCGGATCATCTCCGGAAACGCCGGGGCCCGGCCACCGCGGAAGGTGGCCGGGCCCCGGGCCCGCTACTTGGTGACGGGCGGGGAAACCTCGTAGTTGCCGCCGTCACCCTTCACCGTGATCGGCACCTGCTGCGGCTTCCCGGCGATCGTGGCGGTGCACTCGAACTTCGCGCCGTCCTCGACCTTCTGCTCGGCCGGGCAGGTGACGCCGGTGACGCCGTCGATCTTGTAGGTCTCGGTCAGCAGCTTCTGCACGTCGGTCTGCATCTGGGTGTTGTTGAAGACCTGCGTCTTGAGGAACCCGGGCGCGACGAACCCGAGCACCAGGAACACGGCGACGGCCACGATCGCCGCGACCACGCCGATCAGCAGACCCTTCTTCGACTTCGCCGGCTTCTCCCCTTCCGGGGCCGCCGTGCCGGGGAACTGCTGGCCGTAGTCGTACTGGCCGCCCGGCTGCTGCCCGTACTGCGGCTGCGCCTGCGGCCCGCTCTGCGGGTACGCCCCACCCGGCTGCTGGCCGTACTGCGGCTGGGCCTGCGGCCCGCTCTGCGGGTACCCGCCGCCGGGCTGCTGGCCGTAGGGCGGCGGCTGCTGGCCCCACTGCGGCTGCTGCGGCGGGGAGTACCCGCCCGGCTGCTGCCCCCACTGCGGTTGCTGGGGCTGCTGCGGCTGGCCCCATGGCTGCTGCTGGTTCGGGTCGTAAGAAGGCTGTTGCGGCTGTCCCCACTGCGGCTGCTCCTGCGAGCCGCTCGGCGGGTACGCGCCGCCCGGCTGCTGCCCGTACTGGGGCTGCTGTGGGTCGTTGCCGCCATACGGCGTGCTCATCGTCTGCCTCCGCCTGCTTCGCTCATCGCTGTCCACCCCGAAACACCGGCAAGCCGCGCACGCACGGTGTCGCCCGCGATCCAACCACAGGTCGGAGCCGAGCACACGCGCCCACGCTCACCACCCGCACGGCCACCGAGCTGGGCTAACACCGAGTTCACGCCGCCCCCGCGGCCACGACCCCGCGCCGGAGCGCCTTCACCGCTTCGGCCGCTGTCGCACCCACCGGATCGGCCTTGCCCAGCACGTCCCGGATCTGGTCCAGCAGGTCGATCACCTGACGCGACCACCGCACGAAGTCACCGGCCGACAGCTCCTGCCCGTTGGCCTCGGCCGCGGTCAGCACCTTCTCCAGGGATTCACCGCGGGCCCAGCGGTAAACCGGCCAGGCGAACCCGGCGTCGGGCTCCCGGGTCCGGTCGAGCCGGTGCCGCCGCTCGTCCTCGGTCAGCTCGACCCACAGCCGCGCCGTCTCCTGCCACGCCTCCGGCACCGCCCCGCCCGGCAGCCGCGGCTCCCCGGCGGTGTCCCGTCGCGCCTCGAACACCAGCGTCGACACGACCGCGGCCAGCTCGGGCGGGTTGAGCTTCCGCCACACGCCGTGCCGGATGCACTCCGCGGCCAGCAGGTCCGACTCGCTGTAGAGCCGCGTCAGCCGCCGGCCGTGCTCGGTGACGCGGTCCTCGCCGTCCCCCGCCGGCTCCGGCCCCGATCCATCCACGCCTCCGCCACCACCCTCAACGGAGGCGCTTCGCGCCACGGCCAGATAGCCGCGCTCACCCAGCAGCGCCAGGATCCGGTCGAACGCCCGCGCCAGCGAGTGCGTCGTCGCCGCGACCTTCCGCTCCAGCTGCTGCGTTTCGGCCGCGAGCCGCTGGTACCGCTCCACCCAGCGCAGGTTCGCCTCGCGCTCGGCCAGCCCGTGGCACGGGTGCGCCCGCAGCGCCCGCCGCAGGGCCGCCAGCTCACCGTCTTCGTTCGCCCCGGCACGCCGCTTCTGCCGGCCCGGCAGCGCGATCCCGGCGTCCCGCAACGCCGAGGCGATGTCCCGGCGCGTCCGCGGCGACCGCAGCTCCACGTGCTTGGGCAGCTTGATCCGCCCCAGCACCTCCACCGGCGCCGGGAAGTCCGCCACCGACAAGGGCCCCGACCACCGGTCCTCGGTCACCACCACCGGACGCGGCTCCCGGATCGGGTCCAGCCCCGGATCGACCACCACGGCCAGCCCCGCCCGCCGCCCGGCGGGCACCGCGATGACGTCACCCTTGCGCAGCTTCTCCAGCGACTCGGCCGTCCCGGCCCGCCGCACGGCCGTGTTCTGCCGCGACAGCGCCTTTTCCCGCGCCGAAATCTTCGCCCGCAGCTCGACGTACTCCAGCATCTCGTCGAAGTCGCCGGTCACCGCGGCCGTGTAGCCCTTCAGGGCTTCCTTGTTCCGCTCGATCCGGCGCGCGGTCCCCACCACCGACCGGTCCGCCTGGAACTGCGCGAACGACTGCTCCAGCAGCTCACGCGCCTCGGCCGCCCCCACCTGCGCCACCAGGTTGACCGCCATGTTGTAGCCCGGCCGGAACGACGACCGCAGGGGGTAGGTCCGCGTCGAGGCCAGCCCGGCGACCTGCTTCGGGTCCACCCCCGGCTGCCACGCGACGACCGCGTGCCCCTCCACGTCGATGCCCCGCCGCCCGGCCCGGCCGGTGAGCTGCGTGTACTCCCCCGGCGTCAGATCGACGTGCGCCTCGCCGTTGTACTTCACCAGCCGCTCGAGCACGACCGTGCGGGCCGGCATGTTGATCCCGAGCGCCAGGGTCTCCGTGGCGAACACGACCTTCACCAGCCCGCGGACGAACAGCTCCTCCACGGTCTCCTTGAACGCCGGCAGCAGCCCCGCGTGGTGCCCGGCGATCCCGCGCTCCAGCGCCTCCCGCCACTCCCAGTACCCCAGCACGCCCAGATCGCCCTCGGGCAGATCCGCGGTCCGCTCCTCGATGACCCGGCGGATCTCCTCGACCTCACCCGGCCCGTTCAGCCGCAACCCCGACCGGACGCACTGCGCCACCGCGGCGTCGCAGCCCGCCCGCGAAAAGATGAACACGATGGCCGGCAGCAACCCGGCCCGGTCCAGCTGCTCGACGACGTCCACCCGCGACGGCGGCCGGAACCGCGGCATCCGCGGCGGCGCGCCCCGGCGGCCCCGCGGCCCGCGGAACCCCGCCGGCGCGTACTGGCGGCCGATCTCCTCGGTCCGCCGCAGCAGCGTCGGGTTGATCCGCAGCTCGGCGCCCGGCGCGTGCACGTCGTCGCCGGCGAACAGGTCCAGCAGCCGGTTCCCGACCAGCATGTGCTGCCACAGCGGCACCGGCCGGTGCTCGTCGACGACCACGGTCGTGTCGCCCCGGACCTCCACCAGCCACTCGCCGAACTCCTCGGCGTTGCTGACCGTCGCCGACAGCCCGACCACGCGGACGTACTCGGGCAGGTGCAGGATCACCTCTTCCCACACCGCGCCGCGGAACCGGTCGGCGAGGTAGTGGACCTCGTCCATCACGACGTACCCGAGATCGTTGATCGTGGACGACCCGGCGTAGAGCATGTTGCGCAGCACCTCGGTGGTCATCACGACCACCTGCGCGTTGCCGTTGATCGAGGTGTCCCCGGTCAGCAGGCCGACGGCGTCGGTGCCGTAGCGCGCCACGAGGTCGGCGTACTTCTGGTTCGACAGCGCCTTGATCGGCGTCGTGTAGAAGCACTTGCGGCCTTCGGCGAGCGCCAGGTGCACGGCGAACTCGCCGACCACGGTCTTGCCCGCCCCGGTCGGCGCGCAGACCAGCACGCCGTGGCCGTCCTCGAGGGCCTCGCACCCGCGGATCTGGAACTGGTCGAACTCGAAGGACACCTCCGCGGCGAAGCGCGTCAGCTGGGGGTACTGCCCGCGGCGCGCGGAGGCCGCATAGGCCTCGGCCGGGGACGGAGAAGGGCTACTGGCCACCTCGTCAGGGTTTCACACCCCTCCGACAGTTCGCACGTTGCGTGCGTCGACCCGCCGCATAGGTCGTTATACGACGACGAAGACCGCGGAACCGGTTCGCGTCCGGCCGCGTCGGAGCGGGCATGACGGAACCGTGCCCGAGCTGCGGCTCGCTGGACCAGGTGCAGCACGTGCCCGCGGTCTACCACGGCGGGCATTCCTTCTTCCGCGGTCAGGGCCCGTCGGTGGCCGTGCCGATCGGCGACGGCCTCGTCTACACGAGCAGCCAGATCAGCGGGGTTTCGGTGACCGCGGTCGCCCGCTCCCTCGACCCCTACCCTCCCCCGCGCCGCGGCGGCGGCCTGCTGGCCGCGGTGATCGCGCTGGCGCTGGTGGGCAGCTGTTTCCTGCTGCTGCCGTTCTCGGCGTCCGACGACCCGCCGCCGGGCGGCGCGGCCGCGAAGGTGCTGGGCTTCGCGGTGCTCTCGTTGCCGGCGTTCGCGGTCTACGTCGCCGCGGGGGTGCTGGTCTGGCTCTACGTGCGGCGGGTCCGGGCGCACCGGCGGCAGCGGCGCGGGGTGCCGGCGGCCCGGCAGGTGTGGGAGCAGGGCTGGTTCTGCCACCGCTGCGGCGGCGTCTACTTCGCCGACTCGGGCCGGCTGCTCACGCCGGACCACTTCCGGCACCTGGTGGCCAGGGCGGGCGGCTACGACCGTTAGGTGTGCGCGGCCTGTCGGGCTGACAGGTGAAGGCCTCCGGATGGGAAGTGGCACCGAAGCGGCGAAGATGTTCATGATCGCCGCTGCGGCGCAGGTCCGGCCCTGGTCGACGATCAGGCGGGCCAGTCGCAACCGCGTTCGTGGGGTCAGGGTGGCGTTAGGGTGGGACACGAAGGGGACAACTTCCCTGGACATCACAGCTAGCCCGGCGCCCCCGGAGCGGGCACTTTCCCGGGAAAGTGCCCGGTCAGGCGAGGACGGTGAGCGCGCCCGGCACGCAGCTGGCCGTCACCGGGACGGTGCCTTGGGGTTCCCCGTCGGCGTAGGCGGGCCAGGTGTTGCCGTCGAGGGTCACCGAGCGGGCGCGCAGCGTGCGGACCGCCGGGTGGGTCACGTGCCGGCCCGTGCGCAGGCCCGGGAGCATGCGCACCAGGCCCCGGCGGGTGGCGTGGCCGATGATCGTGACGTCGAAGACGCCGTCCTCGGGGTCGGCCGTCGGGCAGATCGGGACGCCGCCGCCGTAGAAGCGGGTGTTGCCGATCGCCACGAGGGTCGCGTCGAGCTCGAGCCGGCCGGTGCCGGTGTCGACGATGACCGGGCGCGAGCGGAACGCCGCCAGCTCGGCCAGGATCGCGACGTCGTAGCGGCGTGGCCCGGACGGCCAGCGCATCCGGTTGGCGCGTTCGTTGACGCTCGCGTCGAACCCCGCGCACAGCACCGTCGCGAACCACGTGTCGCCGGCGCGGCCGAGGTCGATGCGCCGCCGGGCGCCCGAACGCAGGGCCGCGACCAGCGCGTCGACCGCCGGGAGCGGTTCGCCGGGGATGCCGAGGGCGCGGGCGAAGTCGTTGCCGGTGCCCGCCGGGACCAGGCCGAGCGCGACGTCGTGGTTCGCGCAGAACTGGACGCCCTGGTGGGCGGCGCCGTCCCCGCCGAGCACGATCAGCACGTCGAGCCCGGCGGCGTGGGAGGACCGCATCAGCGCGCGGGACTCCTCGACGGTGTTGGCGACCAGCACGTCGAGCCGATCGACCGCCGTGCGCAGCCGCTCGGCGACGGTGCCGGCGATCCGGGCGGCGGCGCCGTGCCCCGACGCCGGGTGCACGGCGAGCGCGGCGTGGATCCCCACTAGGTGACGTCGTCGGTGCTCGAGCGGCCACCGGACGCGGTCGGGGTGGACGGCTCGTCGTCGATGGTGCTCGGCGTGTAGTCGAACGGCGCGGCTTCGTCGTCGGCGAGCTGGTCCCAGCCCTCGTCACCGCGGGCCTTCTCGAGCTTGCGGTCGTGGAAGCGGGCCATCTGCACGGCGATCTCGAACAGCACGGTGAGCGCGCCGGCCAGGCCGAGCATGGAGAACGGGTCCGAGCCGGGGGTGGCGAACGCCGCGAAGACGAACAGCGCGAACACGATGCCGCGCCGCCACTTCTTCAGCTGCGCGTACTTGACCACGCCGACGCGGTTGAGCATCACCACCAGCAGCGGGAGCTCGAAGCTGATGCCGAAGATGATCAGCAGCGACAGCAGGAACGAGATGTACTTGTCCGCTGTCAGCGCGGTGACGAACGCGTCCTGGCCGAAGCCCATCAGCAGCTGCAGGGCGTGCGGGAAGAGGATGTAGGCGAGCACGGCGCCCGCGGCGAACAGCACCGACGCGAACCCGACGAACGTCAGCGCGTACTTGCGCTCCTTGCTGTACAGGCCGGGCGCGATGAACGCCCAGAGCTGGTACAGCCAGGCCGGCGAGAGGAGCACGGCCCCGGCCGCGATGCCGACCTTCAGCTGCGTCATGAACGCCTCGAACGGCACGGTCTGCAGCAGGCGGCACCCGGCGGCGCTGTCGAGCCGCCGATCCGGCGGGATGGCGCAGTACGGGTCCTTGACGAGGTCGCCCAGCGACGGGATCGGACCGATCTTGGTGCCGAACCAGATGAACCCGATGATCCCGCCGACGACCACCGCGAGCAGTGCGAAGCCGAGGCGGCGGCGGAACTCGTAGATGTGCTCGATGAGCGTCATCGTGCCGTCGGGATTCGCCCGACGGCTGCGCTTGCGCCGCTTCGACCGGCGGCTGTCACCGTTTCCGGAGGCGGATTCCGCCACGGGTTGTTCCGTTCTCGTCGGAGTCCGCCGGAGCGCGCCGGGCTCGGCGCGCTCCGTGGACGGGGGACCGGGTGGGGCCGGAGCCGCTCAGCTGACGTTCTTCTGCGGCTGCTCGGCCGCCTGCTGCTTCTTCAGTTCGTCGAGCTGACGCTGCAGGTCGGCGACCTGCTGGTCGGTCGAAACGGGCGTAGCGGGCGTGGCCGGGATCTGCTTCGTCACGGCGGGCTCGGCGTCTTCGTGCGCCGCGGTCTTGTCGCCGGTGAGGTCCTTGGTCTCGGCCTTGAAGATCTTCATGGACTTGCCGATGGACCGGGCCGCGTCGGGAAGCCTCTTGGCCCCGAACAGCAGCACGACGACGAGCACCAAGATGATCAAATGCCACGGCTGCAATCCGTTCAGCATGGTGGCCTCCTATCTGCGTCTGGTAGGGATGTTACTGGTTTTCCGGGTGGCGGCGGCGCTGCGCGAACGCGACGCGCAATGCCGCCGACCGGGCACGGACGAGCCCCGCCCGGTCCTGGGTGTTCGTAGCCACCATGCTTGCGGTCTGCCGGAAAGCACGCAAGACCTTGACGGTCCGCACCAGCAGGACCACGAGGACGGCGAGGCCGAGCACGATGAGCGCGGCGGTGGGCAGGTACGGCACGCCGTCAGCCTAGTGGCCGCAGGTTGACGGAAGGTGACGGGCTCGGGCCACGGCGTCGGCGGCCCGGCGACCGACGTCGGACGCGAGGTCGGCCGGGCTCTCCACCAGCGCTTCCCCGCCCAGGCCCAGCACCAGGCGCACCATCCACGACTGGTCGGCGTAGCGCATCCGGATCCGCAGGCGGCCGCCGTCGAGCTCGTCGAGCTCCTCGCACGGGTAGTACTCGGCTACCCAGCGTGCGTCCGGGTCGAGGACCAGGACGGCCTCCCGCTGGTCGGGACGCTCGCGGAAGACGCCGTCGGAGAGGTCGGTGGGGTGCGCGTGCGCGGGCGGGCGCGACGGCTCGCCGAGGACGGTCAGCTCGTCGATCCGGTCGAGCCGGAACAGCCGGACGCCCTCGGCGCGGCGGCACCAGGCCTCGAGGTAGCCGACCGCCTGGACGATCAGCAGCCGCATCGGGTCGACCGTGCGCTCGGTGATCTGGTCCTTCGAGGCGGTGTAGTAGCGGATCCGCAGCGCACGCCCGTCCTGCAGGGCGCGGGCGACCTCCTCGCGGGTCCGCGCGGTCTTCTCGCCCTCGCGCACTCCCCCGCCGACGACCACGCCGGCCGGCTGGGCCTGCCCGGCGGCGGCCTCGATCTTCGCGATGGAGCGGCGGACGGCGTCGCCGTCGACCACGCCCGGCGTCTCGGCCAGTGCCCGCAGCGCCACCAGCAGCGCGGTCGCCTCGCCGCCGGTCAGCCGCAGCGGGCGGCTCATCCCGGCGTCGTGGGTGACGACGATCGTGTCACCCTCGAAGGACAGGTCGATCAGGTCGCCGGGGCCGTAGCCGGGCAGCCCGCACATCCACAGCAGCTCGAGGTCCTTGCGCAGCTGCTTCGGCGTGACGTCGAAGTCCTGCGCCGCGTCGTCGATGCGGACGCCCGGGCGCGCGAGCAGGTACGGCACGAGCGCGAGCAGCCTCGGCATCCGGTCGGTCGACCCGCTCACCGCGCACTCCCCTGCCGGGCGACGACGGCTTCGAGGCGGTCCTGCACGCTCTTGGCCAGTACGTCGGGTTCGAACACGACGACGTCGGGGCCCTGCGCGCTGATCCAGTCGGCGGCCGACTCGGGGTAGAGCAGGCCGATCTCGACGAGGTCGCCTTCTTCGCCGTCGACGGTGGCGCGGCCGACCACGGTGCCGCGGCGGCGGACCCCGGCCGCGCGGCCGTCGGCGACCCACAGGCGCGCGACGGTGACCGGGGCCGGTTCGCTGTCGACCGTCGAGGTGACCAGCTTGAGCAGGTTGACGCCCTCGGGGCGCCGCACCTCGCCGGGCTTCCCGACCGCGCGGACCTGGCCGGTGACGCGGGACAGGCGGAAGCAGCGGGTGGCGCCGCGGTCGCGGTCGTGCCCGACCACGTACCAGCGGGCCCGCCACGAGACCACGCCCCACGGTTCCAGGGTCCGCATCATCCGCTCCGGCGAACCGCTGCGGCGGTACTCGAAGCGGACGGCCTGGCCGTTCTGGACCGCGGCCAGCAGCGGCCCGAACGCCGGTTCGGCCCGCACGCGCGGCTCGACCACGGTGGGCGCCTGGTCGTCGACCTCCAGGCCGGCGGCGCGCAGCTTCACGAGCGCGCCCTGCGCCTGCCCGGTCAGCTCCGGGGAGTCCCACAGCCGGGAGGCCAGCGCGACGGCGGCGGCTTCGTCGGGGGCGAGGTCGATCTCGCCCAGCTCGTAGTCGCGGCGGGCGATGCGGTAGCCCTCGATCGCGTCGAACGCGGAGTTGCGGCCGGTCTCCAGGGGGATGCCCAGCTCGCGCAGCTCCGTCTTGTCCCGCTCGAACATCCGGAAGTACGCCTCGTCGCTGGCCGCGTCACCGTATCCGGGCACGATGCCGCGGATCCGCTCGGCGGTGAGGTACTGCCGGGTGGACAACAGGGCCAGCACCAGATTGACCAGCCGTTCGGCGCGTGCGGTGGACACCCGGTAGAGCCTAGCCCGCGCCGCCCGGCCCGATCGTGAGGTCCGGGGTGCGCGCGTCGTAATCGGCCCGGGCGGCGTCGACGGCCTCGAAGTTCACCTCGGCCCACTCCTTGAACCCGGCCATCAGCGCCCGCAGCGATTCTCCCAGTGGCGTAAGGGAATAGTCCACGCGGACGGGCACCGCGGGGGTGACCTCGCGGCGGATCAGGCCGTCCCGTTCGAGCACCCGCAGGGTCTGGGTGAGCATCTTCTGGCTGACCCCGGCGATGCGCCGCGAAAGGTCGCTGTAGCGCTGCGGGCCGTCACCGAGCGCGACGAGAACGAGGCTGACCCACTTGCCGGCGATCTCGTCCAGCAGCTTCCGGGTCGGGCAGGCGGCGAGGTAGGCGTCGTAGGCGGCTTTTTCGGCTTGCCGCCGCTGTTCCGCCGTGCGCGTGGGCACCGGGCGAACCTCCTGGTGAGCAGGGAACCTGCGAGTGCGTACTTCCCATCGGAGAGTAGCTCCCCTTACGTTCGCGGGGAAGGTTCGACCCGTGGAGGAGACGAAGATGCGTGCGGTGGTGGTCCGGCGGTTCGGCGGCCCGGAGGTGCTGGAATTCGCCGAGGTGCCGGTCCCGGAGCCCGGCCCCGGCCAGGTGCGGATCCGGGTGGCGGCGGCCGCGGTGAACCCGGTCGATCTCGCGACCCGGTCCGGGGTGCTCGGTCCGGCCGGGGTGGTCCCGCCGCGGGAGGTGCTCGGCCTGGGGTGGGACGTCGCCGGTTCGGTCGACGACGCCGGGGACACGGGGTTCCGGGCCGGCGACGCCGTGATCGGGCTGCGTGACCGGATCGCCACGCCGCTCGGTGCCTACGCCGAGCAGATCGTGCTGGACGCGTCGGCGGTCGCCCCCGCTCCGGCGGGGGTTTCGCCGTTCGAAGCCGCGACCCTGCCCCTCAACGCCCTGACCGCCGCCCAGGCGCTCGATCTCGTCGAAACCACCGGCACCGTCCTGGTCACCGGCGCGGCCGGGGCGGTCGGCGGGTACGCCGTGGCGCTGGCGCACGCGCGAAAGCTCCGGGTCGTCGCCGTGGCGTCCGAAGCCGACGAAGCGCAGGTCCGGAGCTTCGGCGCGGACGAGTTCGTGCCGCGCGGCCCGTCGCTGGGCGACCGGGTGCGCGCGGTGGTGCCCGGCGGCGTGGACGCCGCACTCGACACCGCGCTCCTCGGCCTGGACGCCCTCGACGCGGTCCGCGGCGGCGGTGAGTTCGTGGCCTTCGCGGCCGGGGCGGCGCCACTCGGGTTGCGGGGAATCCGCGTCCGCAGCGTCTGGATCCGCGCGGACGGCGAACGGCTGGCCGGCCTGGCCCGCCTCGTCGAGAACGGCACGCTCCCCGTGCGCGTCGCCGGTGTCCTGCCGCTCACCGAAGCCGCCGCCGCGCACGAACGGCTGGCCGCGGGCGGCCTGCGTGGCAGGCTCGTCCTGACTCCCTAACCTGGAGCGCATGGCTGATCGCGTTCTCCTCGTCACCGGTGCGTCCCGCGGCCTCGGCGCCGCCACCGCCCGGCTCGCCGCCGCGGCCGGGTTCAAGGTCGCCCTCGTCGCCCGCCGGGCCGGCTCCGTCACGGCCCTCGCGGCCGAACTCGGCGAAGACCGGGCCCTCGCCCTCGGCGCCGACGTCGCGGACTGGCCGGGCATCTCCGGCGCCGTCGCCGAAACCGTCGAAAAGTTCGGCCGCCTCGATGCCGCCTTCGCCAACGCCGGCATCGGCGTCGGGACGTCCTTCTTCGGCGCCGACGATCCCGACCCCACCGCGTGGGAGGAGATGGTCCGCACCAACGTCCTGGGCGCCGCCTACACCGCCCGCGCGGCTCTCCCCGCGCTGAAGGAAACCGCCGGGCACCTGCTGATCACCGGCTCGGTCGCCGGCCGCTACATCCGCAACGCGAGCCTCTACTCGGCGACGAAGTGGGCGGTGACCGGCATGGCGGGCGCGATCCGCGAGGAGGCCGTCGGCACCGGCGTGCGGGTCACGCTGATCAACCCCGGCATCACCGACACCGACATCCTCGACGACGAGCAGCGCAAGAAGCCGAAGCTGGCCGCGGACGACATCGCCCGCGCGGTGCTCTACGCCCTCGAGCAGCCGCCTTCGGTCGACGTCAACGAGATCATGGTCCGGCCCACCGGCCAGGTGCTCTAGCGAAGGCGGGCGACCCGGCCCTGGGCGCCGCTGGCCCAGCAGGCGGCACCGGCGCAGTCGACGCTGTCGAAGCCGCCGGTGTCGAACGCCGTCCAGTGCCGTCCGCCGTCGGGGCTGTAGTCGCTGCCGCCCGGACCGACCGCCAGCACCGTCCCGCCGCGCCAGGCCAGCCCCGACCGGTAGCCCGCGGGGTACTGGCCCGGCGTGGTCCAGGTGCGGCCGCGGTCCCGGGTCAGCGCCACGGCCGGGCCGGGCGCCGCCGGGTTCGCGAAGTCACCGCCGATCGCGACGCCCTGGGACGGCGAGCGGAAGGCCAGTGCGAACACGCCCGCCGACGGGCTGCTGGGCAGCGGCGTGCCGGACGCCGTCCAGTGGCGGCCGCCGTCACCGGAGTGCAGGACGCGGGCGGTCGCGCCGCCGCCGGTCGCGAGCCAGGCGTCGAACGGCCCGGCCGTCGTGACGCACTGGCCGCTGGCCGCGAACCCGGCCTCGCCGGGCAGCGCGGGCGGGAAGCCGCGGTCGGGCACCGGCCGCCAGCTGCGGCCGCCGTCGAAGGTGGCCTGCACCCGGAACCGGCCGTCGACGGGGTCGCTCATGGCCAGGCCGCGCCAGGGGTCGAAGAAGGCGAGGCAGTCGTAGAACGCCGCCGCGTCGGTGTTCTGGAACGTCTGGCGCCAGCTCGTGCCGCCGTCTTCGGTCCGGTAGACGCGCGAGTCGGCGCCGGGCCCGATGGAGAGGATGACGGCGTGGTCGGCGTCGAAGGCCTCGACGTCGCGGAACTGGAGAGCCTCGGTCCCCGGCGGCCCGACGGACCGCCAGGTGGCCCCGCCGTCGACCGTCCGCAGGACGGTGCCCTGCGTGCCGCTGACCCAGGCGACCCGCCCGCTGACCGCGGACAGCCCGCGGAACTGGGCGATCACGCCGGTCGGCTTCAGCTCCCACCGCGGCGGGCGCTCCCCCGCCGACGCCGGAGCCGCGAGCGAAACCACCAGGGCGAGCACGAGCAGCACGACACGCATGCGCCGATCCTGCCGCACCGGCCGCGCGACTTTCGTCGGAAACGCCCCCGCCCGTCGTGAGTGGTAAGGCCGGTGAGACCCGTCCCTACCACTCACGACCGCCGCGGCAGAGCGCGCGTCGCGACCGTGCGCTCGGGTGGCTAGAGCGAGCTGATCAGGCGCTCCACCCGCTCGTCGACCGAGCGGAACGGGTCCTTGCACAGGACCGTGCGCTGAGCCTGGTCGTTGAGCTTCAAGTGCACCCAGTCGACCGTGAAGTCGCGGCCGGCGGCCTGGGCGGCGGCGATGAAGTCGCCCCGCAGCTTGGCCCGGGTCGTCTGCGGCGGGGTGTCCTTGGCCGCCTCGATCTCGCCGTCGTCGGTGACCCGGCGGACCAGGCCCTTGCGCTGGAGCAGGTCGAAGATGCCCCGGCCCCGGCGGATGTCGTGGTAGGCCAGGTCGAGCTGGGCGATGCGCGGGCTGGACAGGTCCAGGTCGTGCTTGTGCCGGTAGCGCTCGACCAGCCGGTGCTTGATCGCCCAGTCGATCTCGGTGTCGATCTTGCCGAAGTCCTGCTGCTCGACCGCGTCCAGCGCCCGGCCCCACAGCTCGACCACGCGCTCGTTCGCCGCGGTCGTGCCGTTGTCCTTGATGTGCTGGACCGCCCGGGCGTGGTACTCGCGCTGGATGTCCAGTGCCGAGGCCTCGCGCCCGCCGGCGAGGCGCACCTGGCGGCGGCCGGTGAGGTCGTGGCTGATCTCGCGGATCGCCCGGATCGGGTTGTCCAGGGTGAAGTCGCGGAACTGGACGCCGGCCTCGATCATCTCGAGCACCAGGTTCGCCGAGCCCACCTTGAGCATGGTCGTCGGCTCGGCCATGTTCGAGTCGCCCACGATGACGTGCAGGCGCCGGTAGCGCTCGGCGTCGGCGTGCGGCTCGTCACGGGTGTTGATGATCGGGCGCGACCGGGTCGTGGCGCTGGAGACGCCCTCCCAGATGTGCTCCGCCCGCTGGGAGAGGCAGTAGACCGCACCCCGCGGGGTCTGCAGCACCTTGCCGGCCCCGCAGATGAGCTGGCGGGTCACCAGGAACGGGAGCAGCACGTCCGCGATCCGGGAGAATTCGCCCGCCCGGGTCACCAGGTAGTTCTCGTGACAACCGTAGGAGTTGCCCGCCGAGTCGGTGTTGTTCTTGAACAGGAAGATGTCGCCGCCGATGCCTTCGTCGGCGAGCCGCCGCTCGGCGTCGACCAGCAGGTCCTCGAGGATCCGCTCCCCGGCCTTGTCGTGCGTGACGAGCTGGACCAGGTCGTCACACTCGGCCGTCGCGTACTCGGGGTGCGAGCCGACGTCGAGGTAGAGCCGGGAGCCGTTCGACAGGAACACGTTGGAGGAGCGTCCCCACGACACGACCCGCCGGAACAGGTAGCGCGCCACCTCGTCGGGCGAGAGCCTGCGCTGTCCGTGGAAGGTGCACGTGACCCCGAACTCGGTCTCGATGCCAAAGATCCGCCGCTGCATTCCACCAGAGTAGGCGCTGGACCCCCGCCAACGGTGCGCCGTTCGGGCGTCGACACGCCCCCAGTACGCCACAGACGGTGAATTCACCCCGAATACGGCACGATTGGAGCACTGCTCTTGACGTTCGGCGGAAGGCGGACTCCTTGTCACACCAGCTCATCCGGGCCTTCCGGCGGGTCGGCCGGACCGATCGCGCCCTGATGCGCCGCAGTGCCTCGCTCCCCGCCTCCCGGGTCGACGACGCGCTGATGACGCTGTCCAGATCGGCGAACAAGTCCCGCCTGTGGTGGGGCGTCGCCGCGCTGCTGGCCACCCGCAGGGGCGAGACCCGGCGCGCCGCCCTGCGCGGGGTGGTCGCGATCGCCGGGGCCAGCGCCGCGGCGAACCTCATCGGCAAGCCGCTGTTCCCCCGGCGCCGCCCGGCCGAGGAGGAGACGCCGGTGCGCCGCCGCCTGCGGAAACGGCCCACGTCCTCGTCGTTCCCGTCCGGGCACTCGGCGTCCGCGGCGGCCTTCGCCACGGCGGTGGTGATGGAATCGCCGCGGGCCGGGCTCGCCGTCGCCCCGCTGGCGCTGGCCGTGGCCTACTCGCGGGTCCACACCGGCGTGCACTGGCCCTCCGACGTCGGCGTCGGGCTGGGCATCGGCGTCGGTGTCGGCCTGGCCACCCGGCACTGGTGGCCGCTGCACGACGACGTCCCGGGCCGGACCACCCACCACGCCGACGCACCCGAGATGGCCGACGGCGAAGACATGCTGGTCGTGGTCAACCCCAGCTCCGGCGTGGCCACCCACGACCCGACGGAGGAGGTCCGGCTCGCCTGGCCCAAGGCCGCCCTGCTCTACCCGGACGCGAAGCAGGACCTGCGGGCCCAGCTCGAAGCCGAGATCGACGCGCTCGGCTCCGTGCGCGCGCTCGGTGTCGCGGGCGGGGACGGCACCGTCGCCGCCGTCGCCTCGATCGCCGCCGAACGCGACCTGCCGCTCGCGCTGGTCCCGGCGGGCACGCTTAACCACTTCGCCCGCGACGTCGGCGTCAGCGCCATGCCCGACGCCGACGCGGCGACCGAGGTCGGCAACGCCGTCGGTATCGACTTGGGCGAGGTCGAGATCGAGGGTGCCGACGGCCGCGCGCACCGCTGGTTCGTCAACACCGCCAGCCTCGGTGGCTACCCGGAGATGGTCCGGCTGCGGGAGAAGCTGCAGGAGAAGCACCCGAAGTGGCCCTCGGCCGCGATCGCGCTGGCCAGGTCGCTGCGCAACGCCAAGCCGCTGACCGTCCGGCTCAACGGCAAGCGCACCCAGGTCTGGCTGCTGTTCGTCGGCAACGGCACGTACGCGCCGAAGGGTTTCGCGCCCAGCCGCCGTCCCGCGCTCGACACCGGCCTGCTCGACATCCGCTACCTGCGGGCCGACCTGCCGTACTCGCGCGCCCGGTTCCTGATCGCGATGATCACCCGCAGCCTCGCCGCCAGCCACGTCTACCAGGAGCTCGACCTGCCCGAGCTGGACGTCGAGCTGCTCGACGGCAACCGCCGCGTCGCCACCGACGGCGAGGTCGGCCCGCTCGGCAACCGGTTCCGCTTCCGGTCCCGGCCGAGCGCGCTGACGATCTACCGGCTCTGAAGGTTGCTTTACCTTCTCTCAACGAACCCACAGGGACCCCCGGCTAGCTTCGCGGTCGAGCCGCGGGCACTCCTGCTCGCGCCAGGGGACGAGCGGGGCTTCGATGGACGGGCACGGCCTGGCGAGCGTCATCCACCGGGCCGCGACCGACCCGGTGCTCCCCGGTGACGTCACCGCCCGCGCCCGCGACCTCGGCCCCCTCGAATCGCCGCTGATCTGGCTCGGCTTCGCCTCGGCCGCCGCCGCCGTCCTCGCCGTCGTGGTCGCGCTCTGGTACCGCCGCCGCGTCCGGCGGTGGGGGTTCACCGCCTTCGGCGTGCTCCTGCTCCTGGCGGCGGTCACGGCGGTCAACAGCTACGTGGGGTATGTCCGCACCTCCGACGACCTGGCCCGGCTCCTGCAGCGCGGCCCCGGCGTCGTCAGCTTCGCCGGCCGCCTGCTCGACGACGGCAAGGAGGCGCCCGAGCCGTCGTCGGACTCGCCGTCCGCGTCGCACCCGGGCGCTGGCGCGGCCGCGGCCGGGCAGCGGATCGACGTCGTCAGCCTCCCCGACCCCGCCCACGGCGTCCCGTCGGGCAGCGACTACGTCGTCCTCCCACCCGGGTACGACGCCGACCCGGGCCGCCGCTACCCGGTCGTCTACCTCATCCACGGCTACCCGTTCGGTGGTCCCCGTGACTGGCTCACCTCCGGCGACGCCCCCGGGACGCTGCTGGCGCTGCAGCGGGCCAACGTCATCGCGCCGATGATCGTGGTCAGCGTCGACATGACCGCCGGCAGGCCGAGCACGGACTGGGAGTGCTTGAACGTGCCCGGCGGTCCGCAGCTGGAGAGTTACCTGACCGGCACCGTGGTCCCGGCCATCGACCGGCGGTACCGGACCCTGGCCGACCGCACCCACCGGGCGCTGGGCGGGATGTCCGGGGGTGGGTTCGGGGCGCTCAACATCGGGCTGCACCACGTCGACGAGTTCGCCACGCTGGTGATCGCGCTGCCCTACGACGACCTCAACGACTCGGTCGGCATTCTCAACGGCGACCGGGCGGCCATCGCCGCCAACACGCCTCGGCGGTACCTGCCGGCCATGAAGTTCCCGGCGCCGATCTCGGTGATGCTCGCGGTCGGTACGGGCGCGCCCACCGACGTCGCGACCGCTCGCCGGATCGCCGACGCGCTGCACGCCCGGGGCCAGGAAGCCGTGGTTCACGCCGAGCGCGGGTTCAACCACACCTGGCACACCGCCCGGGCCACGCTGCCTTATCTGCTGGCCTTCGCCGACCAGACTTTCCGGACTTCGCCCGCGACTTCTTGAACGCTCCCGCCGACCGTCCAGGTCCGCGTGTCGTCCGTCCAGACACGCGTGTCGTCCATCCAGGCACACGTGTCGTCCGTCCAGGCACGCGTGTCGTCCGTTCCGGTACGCGTGTCGTCCGTTCGCGTCCACGAAAAGGGGGCGCGGCCACCCGGCCACGCCCCGCTTCCGTTTCCGTTTTACTCGCCTTCGGGCTTGCTCTCCGGCTCTTCGCCCTGGGGGTCCGGGACCGGCAGGAGCGTGTCCAGCGCCGCTCCCGTCAGGCGGCGGAACATCCGGCGTGGGCGGTCGCGGTCCAGGACCGCCACCTCCAGCTTGATCGGGTCCGCCTCGCCGTTTCCGTTGGCCGACGCGTTCGCCGACGATGAGGACGAAGACGAAGAGCCCGTTGCCGGCTGGATCGGCGTGCGCAGGGCCGCCACCGCTACGCCCAGGGCCGCCTGGAGGTCCAGGCCGTCCTCGAACGTCTCCTTCAGCTTGGTGGAGATCTTGTCCGTCTGGCCGCCCATCACCACGTACTGCGGCTCGTCGAAGATCGAGCCGTCGTAGGTCAGGCGGTACAGCTGGTCCTCCGCCGACGTCGCGCCGACCTCCGCCACGCAGATCTCCACCTCGAACGGCTTCAGCTGCTCGGTGAAGATGCTGCCCAGCGTCGCCGCGTAGGCGTTCGCCAGCGCGCGGGCGCTCACGTCACGCCGGTCGTACTGGTAGCCCTTCAGGTCCGCGTGGCGGATGCCCGCCACGCGCAGGTTCTCGAACTCGCTGTAGCGCCCGACCGCGGCGAACCCGATCCGGTCGTAGATCTCGGAAACCTTGTGCAACGTCGCCGACGGGTTCTCCGCCACGAACAGCACGCCGCCCGAGTACTTCAGCACCACCACGCTCCGGCCGCGCGCGATGCCCTTGCGCGCCAGCTCGGAACGCTCCCGCATCAGCTGTTCGGGAGAGGCATACAACGGCATCGTCACGGTGTGCGCTCCAGGTCTTTCGGTGTTCCAACGTTCACTGGTCCGGCTCCGGTCAGGACAGCCGGCGCTGCTGGCGCTCGATCCGCCCGGCCACCACGGCCTCGGCCACCGCCGCCGTTTCCGACTCCGACAGCTGCACGGCGCCGTGCTCGGCGGTGATCGTCACGACGCTCGGGAAGATGCGCCGCACCAGGTCCGGGCCGCCCGACGCGGTGTCGTCGTCCGCCGCGTCGTACAGCGCTTCCACCGCGACCCGCACCGCGGCCTCGACGTCGGCGTCCGGGTCGTGCAGCTTCTTCAGCGCGGACTTCGCGAACAGCGAACCCGAGCCGATGCCCGCGTAGCCGCCGTTCTCCTCGTAGCGCCCGCCCGCGGCGTCGTACGACACGATCCGGCCCGCGTGCTTGGCGTCCTCGGCCTCCAGGTCGTAGCCCACGAACAACGGGATCGCCGCCAGCCCGGCCATCGCCATCTCGAGGTTGGCCTTGACCATCCCGGCCAGCTTGTTCGTCTTGCCGTCCAGCGACAGCGAAACGCCCTCGATCTTCTCGTAGTGCGCCAGCTCGACCGCGTACAGCCGCACCATCTCCACGGCCAGCCCCGCCGTGCCCGCGATGCCGACCGCCGAGTACTCGTCGGTGACGTGCACCTTCTCGATGTCGCGGCTCGCGATCAGGTTCCCCGACGTCGCCCGCCGGTCACCCGCGATCAGTACCCCGCCGGCGAAGGTGCACGCGACGATCGTCGTCCCGTGCGGCACGCCGAGCTCGGCCGCACCGCCCGACACCCGCCGCTCCGGAAGCAACTCCGGTGCCTGCACCCGCAAGAAGTCCGAAAACGACGACGTCGCCGACGAGAAGTACGGGGCCGGCAGCGCGGGACCCGAGATGCCCCTGGTGTTGTCCATACGTGCTCAAAAATCCCATCTGTGCGGGCCGGAGCCCCGCGCGCGGAAGACGCCACGCGGGACCCCGGCCGCCGGCTGAACGGTCGGCAAGGGCGCAGTGCCCCGGGTGGCTACTCGCCGCCCTTCTGCACATAGGCCCGGACGAAGTCCTCGGCGTTCTCCTCGAGCACGTCGTCGATCTCGTCGAGGATCGTGTCCACGTCCTCGCCGAGCTTCTCGCGCCGCTCCTGACCCGCCGCGCCGGTGTCCTCGAACTCCTCGTCGGAGTCACCACCGCCGTGCTTTTCGATCTTTTCCTGGGCCATCTCGCCTCCCGGTGTGGCTGATGTTTCCTAGCCTACCCAGCGGCCCCGACATTCGGGGTCACGCCGCGATCGCTGGTGCGTCCCGCCTAGTCCGAACCGGTGAGCGCCTCCACGAGCTCCTCCGCCGTCGCGGCGTTGTCCAGCAGCTTGCCGACGTGCGCCTTCGTCCCCCGCAGCGGCTCCAGGGTCGGGATCCGCACCAGCGACTCCTTGCCCACGTCGAAGATGACCGAATCCCACGAAGCCGCCGCGATCGAGGTCGCGTACTTCTCCAGCGCCCGGCCCCGGAAGTAGGCCCGTGTGTCCGACGGGGGTGTCGTCACCGCGGCCAGCACCTCCTCCTCGGAGACCAGCCGCTTCATCGACCCGCGGGTGACGAGCCGGTTGTACAGGCCCTTCGCCAGCCGCACGTCCGAATATTGCAGGTCCACCAGCCGCAGCCGCGGCGCGCCCCACGCCAGGTTGTCTCGCTGGCGGTAGCCCTCCAGCAGCCGCAGCTTGGCCGGCCAGTCCAGCCGGTCCGCGCACTCCTGCGGGTCGCGGGCGAGCGCGTCCAGCACCTCGCCCCAGACCCGCAGAACCTCCTTCGACGCCTCGTCGGCACCCGTGCGCTCGAGGTTCTGCGAAGCGATCTCGTGGTAGGCGAACTGCAGGTCCAGCCCGGTGTACTTCTTGCCGTTGGCCAGCGCGACCTGCGTCTTCAGCGTCGGGTCGTGGCTGATCTGGTGCACCGCCTTGACCGGCTCGTCCAGCTTCAGCTCGTCGAACCGGATGCCCGACTCGATCAGGTCCAGCACCAGGGCCGTCGTCCCGACCTTCAGGTACGTCGAGTACTCCGACATGTTCGCGTCACCGATGATGACGTGCAGCCGCCGGTACTTGTCCGCGTCCGCGTGCGGCTCGTCGCGGGTGTTGATGATCCCGCGCTTGAGCGTGGTCTCCAGGCCGACCTCGACCTCGATGTAGTCCGCACGCTGGGAGAGCTGGAACCCGGCCTCTTCACTCTGCTGGCCGATCCCGACCCGGCCGGAGCCGGTGACCACCTGCCGCGACACGAAGAACGGCGTCAGCCCGGCGATGATCGCGGTGAACGGCGTCGACCGCGCGCACAGGTAGTTCTCGTGCGTGCCGTAGCTCGCGCCCTTGCCGTCGACGTTGTTCTTGTACAGCTGCAGCTGCGGCTGTCCCGGCACGGAGGCGGCCTTCATCGCCGCCTCCTCCATCACCCGCTCGCCCGCCTTGTCCCAGATGACCGCGTCGCGCGCGTTCGTCACCTCGGGCGCCGAGTACTCCGGGTGCGCGTGGTCGACGTACAGCCGCGCCCCGTTGGTCAGGATGACGTTCGCCGCGCCCAGGTCCTCGACGTCGGGGTCGTGCCCCGGCCCGCCCGGGCCGGTCAGGTCGAACCCGCGCGCGTCCCGCAGCGGGCTCTCCACCTCGTAGTCCCACCGCGCCCGCCGGGCGCGCGGGATGTCGGCCGCCGCCGCGTAGGCCAGCACGACCTGGGTGGAGGTGAGTACCGGGTTCGCCGTCGCGTCGCCCGGCACGGAGATGCCGTACTCGACTTCGGTTCCCATGATCCGCCGCATGTCCCCACCCTACGGGGTCGCTCTAGTGGAACGATGCACCCATGCCAGGCAGTGACGAACTCGTTGCCCTCTATGACCAGGCCGGCGCGGTGGTCGGCACCACGACCCGCGCCCGCGTCCGCGCCGGCGCGCTGTGGCACGCCGCCGGCGTCGTCCTGGTCCGTTCGGGTGACGGAAACGCGGTCTACGTGCACCTCCGCACGCCCGGCAAGGACGTGTTCCCCTCCACCTGGGACTGCTGGGCCGGCGGGGTGGTGGCCGCCGGCGAGACGCCGGCCGAGTGCGCCCGCCGCGAACTCGCCGAAGAACTCGGCATCCGGGGAGTGGAACCCGTCCCGCTGTTCACCAAGGTCTACGACGACGGCCGCAACCGCTGCCACAACTTCGCCTTCGAGGTCCGCTGGGACGGCCCGATCCGCCACCAGGCCGAAGAGATCGTCGAAGGCCGCTGGATCACCCTGGACGCACTGCGGGCCTGGGTCGACGACCCGGCTCCGGAGCTGCCCTTCATCCCCGACGGCCGCGAAGGCGTCCAGGAGTGGTTCCGCCGCTACGGCTGAGCCGTCAGCTTCGCCGTCATCGCGGGCAGCAGGCGCTTGGCCGCGTCCACCGCGCGGGACTCGGTGGTCGCCGAGACCGTCAGCTCGGCCACGAGTGTTCCCCTGACCAGCAGCACCGTGCAGGTCTTGCCCTGGCGCCAGGCACGCTGCAGGTCGACCCCGGGCTGGGCCGGGACGCTCACCGTCTTGCCCGCGCAGCCGGTCTCCGCGACGGCCTGGGCGGCCGTCCGGTCCGGGAACACGAAGACGCGGTGGCTCAGCTCCGACCCGCTGGGGTAGCGCCACGTCGTGGTCCGGCTGCTCGCCGACGGCCCGTCCGCCAGGCAGCCCGCCGTCTCACTCGAGCCAGGCTGCACTCCTTCGCCGGCGACATCGGCGTCGGACAGCAACGCCCGCGCCGCGAGCACGCCCGGATCGGGTGCCGCTTTCGGCGCCGGAGCCGCCTTCGCCGGGCTCACCGGGGCCTCCACCGGCGACGGGACGGTCGAAGACGTGGGCACCGGATCGTCGTAGTACGTCTCGAGGTTGTTCGGATCGGGCCCGTCGCAGCCCGTGAGGCCCACCCACGCGACCGCGGCCAACGCGATCGCCTGCCGATGACGCACCTGCTCCGGCCTCCCGTCGTCCGTGGCGTGCCAGCGAGGGTAGTGCAGCCCTTCAGTCCCACTCCAACGAGGACCGGTGTCGCCAGTAGGCCGCGGGTTCCTCGGCGAGCGCGGCCAGGGAGTCCCGTTCCGCCGCGGTCAGTTCGAGCGCCGTCGCCCGCAGGTTCGCCGCGAGCTGCGCCGGGCTCGCCGGGCCGATGACCGCCCGGTCCGCCCAGCCGTTCGCCAGCACGGCGGCCACCGCGACCGCGTCCGGCCCGGTCCCGTGCGCCGCGGCGATGTCCCGCACCACGGACGGCGCTTCGACCGCCAGCCTGCCGTTGGCCAGGGTTTCCTTGACCAGCACCCGGTTCCCGGCCGCGTGCGCCGCGGCGAGAGCGCGCCCCGCCGACGGCTCGAGGACGTTCCACGTCGACTGCACCGCCGAGAACACCGGACGTCCGGCCGCTTCCAGCGCGAACGCCCGCTCGATCGCGTCCGCCTGGGCCGGCCCGGACGTCGAAAACCCGACCGCGACCCCGTTCGCGGACAGCTCCGCCAGCGCTTCGAGCAACGGCTCGTCGGTGAACAACGGACTGTCCACAGTGAGCGAATGCACCTGGTAGAGCCCCACCCGGTCCCCCAGCAGCGCCAGGGTTTCCGCCCACTGCGCGGCGAACCGCGCCGCCGAATGCTCCTTCACCTCGTGCACGTCGGCGTCGAGCCGCCATTGGCCGACGTAGGCGTAGCCCCACTTGCTGGAGACCTCGACGTCCGGGTGGCCGCGCTCGGCGAGCCAGCCGGCCAGGAATTCCTCGGAGCGCCCGTAGGACCGGGCGACGTCGACGTGCCGGACGCCCGCGGCGTAGGCGTCGTCGAGCACCGCGAACGTCGCCGCGCGCATCGAAGCGACGTCCCGCACCGGCGGCAGCGCCCCGTCCCGGCCCAGGTTGATGTAGGCGGGGCGGCCCAGTGCCGCCAGGCCGAGCGCGACGCGGTCCACGCTCACGCCGTCTGCTTGTGCCGCAGGATGGCCAGCCACTGACTCGACGTCTGGGCTTGGCGGTGGAGCTTCTCCAGGCGCGCGGCCGGGGCCCGGACGTAGCCCTTGCCGAAGACGGGGGCGATCTGCCGCAGGCTGGCGCCGCCTTCACGGGCCGCGAGCAGCAGCCAGTCCGAGGCGTCGGCGCAGGCCGCGGACGCGCGGCGCAGCTCGCCGAGCAGGTCGATGAGCTCCTGGGCACTCACCTCCCCCGCTTCGACGGCGGCCGCCGTCGTCTCCAGCCAGGCCAGGACGGCGGCTTCGGTGATGGGTGCGCGGGGCCGGGTTTCTTCGGTCACGGGCGTGAGTATAGGTCGTTATACGCGTAGCGCCGGGGAATACACGCCGGGGGCGGTTATGCTGACCTGGAAGCCCATGACCGCACACACCGAACCCGAGCCCGACGTCGAGCAGCTGCTCGACGTGTTCAAGGCGCTCGCGAACCCGGTGCGGCTGCAGGTGCTGCGGTGGCTGCGGGAGCCCGTGCGGCACTTCCCTGTCGAGCGGGCGATCGCCGATCCGGTCGAGGTCGGCGTGTGCGTGACGCACATCCAGGAGAAGACCGGGCTCGCGCAGTCGACCGTCTCGGCGTACATGGCCGAGCTGCAGCGCGCCGGGCTGGTCCGGGCGACGCGCGTCGGCAAGTGGACGCACTACAAGCGCGACGAAGCCCGGATCGCCGAGCTCGTCGCCACCCTCGGCCACACCCTTTGAGCTCCCCGTCCCCGGTTCGCCCACCCACCCGTTGCTTCATATCGTAAATCTGCGATACTTCGATTTATGGGTATGATCGAGAACATGCGGCTCGGCCGCTACGGCATCTGGACGTTCGACTTCGAGGACCAGCCGGCCGGCCTGATCCGGGATTCGGTGCGGGAGCTGGACGAACTCGGCTGGCCGGCCATCTGGATCCCGGAGAGCGAGGGCCGGGAAGCCTTGACGCACGCCGGGTTCCTCCTCTCCGCCACCGAACGGCTCACCGTCATCAACGGCATCGCGCAGATCTGGTCCCGCGAGGCGCAGTGGACCCGCGGGGCGGCCCTGCTGCTGGCCGACGCCTACCCGGACCGCCACCTGCTCGGCCTGGGCTTCGGCGCCGGAAAGCCCGGCGTGAAGCCGCTCCGGGCGATGAACGACTACCTCGACGCCCTGGACGTCGACAAGCACGTCAACCCCGCGCCACGCGCACCGATCCGCCGGATCCTCGCCGCCTACGGGCCGAAGATGCTGGAGCTGGCCCGCGACCGCTCGGCCGGCGCGCACACCTACCACGTCACCCCGGAGCACACCGCCCAGGCGCGCGAGATCCTCGGGGCGGAACCGTTCCTCGGTGTCGAGCACGCGGTGCTGTTCGAGGCGGATGCGGCCAAGGCCCGGGAGATCGCCCGCGGACACCTGCACACCTACCTCACCACGAAGTACAACATCGCGAAGTTCCTCCGGCTCGGCTACACCGAAGACGACATCGACGGCGGCCGTGGCAGCGACCGGCTCGTCGACGACCTCGTGTACTGGGGCGACCTGGAGACGATCGTCGCGAAACTGGGCCGGCACCTCGAAGCGGGCGCCGATCACGTCGGCGTCCAGGTCATCGGGGTGGAGCCGGGCACCTCGGCCATGCCGCACTGGCGGCGGCTGACCGAGGCGCTGCTAGCCGCGTAGCCCGAAGCGCGCGGTGCAGTGCCACACGCGCTTGAGCACCTGGGGATCGTGCCGGCCGGCGCGGACGGCGTCGCCGATGACGCGGGCGTCCAGCCGGCCGTCCTCGGCGATGTCTTCGCCGGCGCGCACGGCTTCCTCGCCGCGGTAGTCCGCGTGCTCGGCGAGCTTCGCCACCGGTAGCCGGAACCCGTGGTGCCAGTACGTCGGGACGCGGAACTCCGCGGCCGCGGCTTCGACGTCGGTGCCGCGGAAGGACGGATCCAGCACCAGGGCCGCGACGTCGTCCGGCAGGCGGAGCGGGCCGTGGACGTGGGCCTCGATGTAGTCGTCGAGTTCGTCGGGGGCGTCGGCTTCGACGAGCGGGATCAGCGGCATGTGCGAGCGCGTGCCGAAGTGCGTCGGCTCGCTGAAGCTGTCGGGATAGCAGAAGGTGGTGCGCTCGAGCACCTCCCGCCTGAGCCGGAAGTGGGCCGAGCCGAACCGCACCGAGCCACCGGCCGGGCGGCGGCGGTGGTTGAGGGAGCCGTACTTCGGGCGCTCCGACGGCGGCAGCTCGTCGTAGACGCCGCCGAACATCCGGTGCTCCCAGTGCCACCGGGCACCGCCGGGGTGCGCGGTCAGGCCGCCGTTGCCCGTGCCCGTCTCGAACTGGGAGCGGTAGACCCCGTCGGTCAGCCAGTGCCGCAGCAGCGGCACCTCCCCCACCAGCCGGTCCGGGTGGAAGTGGATCGTGACGTCCAAGCCCGCCGGCAGCGGTGGCCCGGCGACGCGGTTCGCGACGTGGGTGACCGCTGCTCGCCATCCGTGCCCCATGGTATAGATCGTTATACACAACACGGCGTCGGAAAACCACTGGCTCCGCGGCCGGTCCGCCGGTTTGACTGCGGCCATGCGATCGGCGAATTTCGGGGTCACGGTGCGGTTCGTGCTGCTGGCCGTGGTGTGGGGTGCGAGTTTCCTGTTCATCAAGGTGGGTCTCGGCGGGCTCTCCCCCGGCCAGGTCGCGCTCGCCCGCGTCGCGCTGGGGGCACTGGCGCTGGCCGTGATCCTGCTGGCGCGCCGGCGGCCGCTTCCCCGGGATCCCGCGCTGTGGGGCCACCTCGCGGTCGTGTCGGTGCTGCTGTGCGTGGTGCCGTTCCTGCTGTTCTCCTGGGCGGAGCAGTACATCCCCTCCGGCTTGGCCAGCATCTTCAACGCGACGACGCCGCTGGTCACGATGCTGCTGGCGGCCGCGGCGCTGCCGGAGGAGCGGTTCACCCCACCGCGGGTGCTCGGCCTGCTGCTCGGGTTCCTCGGCGTGCTCACGATCGTCGGGGTGTGGCACGGCATCGACGTCTCACAACAGCTGACGGCTCAGCTCGCCTGCCTCGGCGCGACGACGTGCTACGGCGCGTGTTTCGTCTACCTGCGCCGGTTCGTCTCACCTCGTGGAACGGATCCGGTGGTCGTGGCGTTCGGGCAGACGGCTTCGGCGACGGTGATCCTCGGCCTGCTCACGCCGCTGGTCGCGGCGACGCCGGTGCACCTGGACCTGGCGGTGGTGGCGAGCATGATCGCGCTGGGCGTCTTCGGCACGGGCATCGCCTACGCGTGGAACACCCGGATCATCGCCGCGTGGGGCGCGGCCAACGCCTCCGCGGTGACGTACCTGACCCCGGTGGTGGGCGTGCTGCTCGGCGTGCTGGTGCTGGGCGAGCCGGTGAGCTGGCACCAGCCGGCCGGCGCGGTGCTGGTGATCGCGGGAATCCTGGCCGCCCACGGAAAGTTGCGCCTGCGCCGCTCAACCCCGGCCGGAGCCGAACTGGTCCGGCGGTAGACACGCCGATGGGGCGGCTGCCGAAGCAACCGCCCCATCGCGCGCGGAACCTACAGGTACTGACCGGTGTTCGTGGCGGTGTCGATCGCCCGCCCCGAGTCCTGGTTCTTGCCGGTGACGAGCGTGCGGATGTAGACGATCCGCTCGCCCTTCTTGCCGGAGATCCGGGCCCAGTCGTCCGGGTTGGTCGTGTTCGGGAGGTCCTCGTTCTCCGCGAACTCGTCGACGATCGCGTCCAGCAGGTGCTGCACGCGGAGACCGGGCTGCTTGGTCTCCAGCACCGACTTGATCGCCGACTTCTTCGCCCGGTCCACGATGTTCTGGATCATCGCGCCCGAGTTGAAGTCGCGGAAGTACAGGACTTCCTTGTCCCCGTTGGCGTAGGTCACCTCGAGGAACCGGTTCTCGTCGCTCTCCTCGTACATCCGCTCGACGGTGTGCTGGATCATCGCGTCGAACGTCGCCTTGGCGTCGCCACCGAACTCGGCGAGGTCGTCGGCGTGGATCGGCAGGCCTTCGGCCAGGTACTTGGAGAAGATGTCCTTCGCGCCTTCGGCGTCCGGACGCTCGATCTTGATCTTGACGTCGAGCCGGCCCGGCCGCAGGATCGCCGGGTCGATCATGTCCTCGCGGTTGGAGGCGCCGATGACGATGACGTTCTCCAGGCCTTCGACACCGTCGATCTCCGACAGCAGCTGCGGCACGATCGTGGTCTCCACGTCGGACGACACGCCCGAACCACGGGTCCGGAAGATCGAGTCCATCTCGTCGAAGAACACGATCACCGGGGTGCCCTCGGAGGCCTTCTCCCGCGCCCGCTGGAAGATCAGGCGGATGTGCCGCTCGGTCTCCCCGACGAACTTGTTGAGCAGCTCGGGGCCCTTGATGTTCAGGAAGTAGGACTTCCCGTCCTCGTTCTCGCCCCGTGCCGCGGCCACCTTCTTGGCCAGCGAGTTCGCCACCGCCTTGGCGATGAGCGTCTTGCCGCAGCCCGGCGGGCCGTAGAGCAGGACGCCCTTGGGCGGGCGCAGCTGGTACTCCTGGTAGAGATCGGCGTGCAGGAACGGCAGCTCGACCGCGTCCCTGATCTGCTCGATCTGCCGGGTGAGGCCGCCGATGTCCTCGTAGCGGACGTCGGGCACCTCCTCCAGCACCAGGTCCTCGACCTCCGCCTTCGGCACGCGCTCGTACGCGTAACCGGCCTTGGAGTCGACCAGGAGCGAGTCGCCCGGCTTGAGCGGCTGCTCGGCCAGCAGATCGGAGAGCAGGACCACCCGCTCCTCGTCCGCGTGCCCGACCACCAGCGCGCGAGGGCTGCTGCCCTCGACGTCCGGTGCGAGCACCTCGCGCAGGGCACAGACCTCACCGACGCGTTCGAAACCGCCGCCTTCGACCACGGTGAGCGCCTCGTTGAGCCGCAGCGCCTGGCCGCGGCGCAGCGACGAGATCTCGACCGCGGGCGAAACCGACACCCGCATCTTCCGGCCGGCCGTGAAGACGTCCACCGTGTTGTCCTCGTACGCCTCGACGAAGACGCCGTACCCGGACGGTGGCTGGGCCAGCCGGTCGACCTCCTCGCGGAGGGCGAGGAGCTGTCCTCGCGCTTCGCGCAGGGTTTCGACCAGTTTGGTGTTGCGTTCGGTGAGCTGGCTCACCCTTTCCGAGGCCTCGGCGAGCCGCTGTTCGAGAACGCGGTTCTGCCGTGGCGAGTCCGTCAGTTTGCGGCGCAGCAGCGCCACTTCTTCCTCGAGAAAACGGATCTGCCGAGCCTGCTCGTCCGCCGTCGTCCCAGCTCCGGATGTTGCTGAAGGGTCGGCCTCCTCGCGCCGACCTCCGGGAAGGTCATGATGCATCGGGCACCTCCTCGGAGTGCTTTTCATTCCACGGTACCGGCGATCACCGACAAGAAAAGGCCTTTCCGGATCACAAGATCGGCGCGTCGCGGTTCGCCCGCCGCATCCAGCACGGACATTCCCGCAGCGCAAGCGGCCATTTCGGTGCCGTGGCGCCGGTGTGTCGCGGGTCCGGACGGGCCAGGATGAAGCAAGCACGTCGGGAGTACCCCGCCCGTGAGGGCCCCAACCGCCGGCCGGGATCCGGTCATTTCCGGCCAGTTCCGCCCTAACCGCGCGGCGGCGGAGGCCGGTGGCTAGCATCGGGCGACGCGGTACCGGCCCGGACGGCCGGGCGCTACTCGAAGGACGCTAGGGGGCACCAGTCATGACCTACCCGCCGCAGCAACCGGGCGGCTACGGCCAGCAGCCCGACGGCTACGGGCAGCAGCCGGGCGGTTACGGGCAGCAGCCCGGGCCGTACGGTCAGCCCCCGCAGGGCGGCTACCCCCAGAGCGGTCCGCAGCAGCAGCCCGGCTACGGCGGCACCCAGCAGTTCGGCCAGCCCGGCCCGTACGACGGCACGCAGCAGTACGGCCAGCCCGGCCCCTACGACGGCACCCAGCAGTACGGCCAGCCCGATCCGTACGGTCAGCCGCAGCAGGGCGGGTACCCGCCCCCGACGGGCCCTCAGGCCCAGCAGGGCCACCCCCAGTACGGGCAGCAGGACCCGTGGGGGCAGCAGCAGCCCCAGCAGGACCAGTGGGGCCAGCCGGCGCAGCAGCCGGGCTTCGGCGGTTACGACCCGTACGGAGGCGGCGGCTTCGGCGAAGCGCCGCCGCCCAAGAAGAAGAAAACGGGCCTGATCGTCGGCGCCGCGGCCGCGGCGGTCGTCCTCGTCGGCGGCGGCGTGACGTGGTTCGTCCTGGCCGGCGGCGACGACGGGAACACCGCGGCCCCGCCCCCGAGCACCAGCTCCGCGGCCCCGACGTCCGCGCCGAAGACGTCCGCGTCGAAGCCCAGGGTCACCTCGCCGAGCCCGTCGACGAAGAGCACCAAGCCGGTCGGCGGACCGGCTCCCGGCGGCAAGCCGAGCTCGCAGGAGCTGTTCGACTCGGTGGCCGACGCCTACAACTCCAAGAACGCCAAGGACCTCGACGCGACGATCTGCCGCAGCGTCCACAAGGACAACTCGGTCGGCGAGGTCACCGGCGAGATCTCGCTGAAGCTGGACGGCGCGCCCCAGGACGTCGGCACCACGTCCACGGTGCACTGGACCAACAGCGTCAACGGCAAGACGGCGACCGGGGTCTTCACCGGCCGGAACGAAGCCGGCCTGTGGTGCCTCCTGGACGTCAAGAAGGACCCGAAGTGACCGTCCGGCGGTGAACCGCGTGCTCGCCGCCGGGCTGGTGCTGCTCGGCGTGGCCGGGGCGGGCGTGGTGCTGGGGCTGCTCCTGGTGGCCCCGTCCGGTGCCCCGCCGTCATCGTCGCGCCCGCCGGTGCCGCCGTCCCGCTCTTCGGCGCCGCCACCCGCCGACGAGGCCGACACCGCGGCGGTCGCGGTGCTGGCCCGCGCGATCGTCGACGCGATCGCCCGCCACGACTCGGCGGCGTTCGGGAAGCTCACCTGCCGCCCGCAGACCGCCGAGGCGCTCGCGGGCCTGCAGCGGATGTGGGACGCGGCCGGTCCGGTGACGGTGCGGTTGCTGGCGCCCCCGGAGCTGCGCGGCGAGTCCGCGACGGCGAAGGTGCACGTCGAAGCCGCGGGTGGCACCAAGGACACGCCCTTCCCGCTGCGCAAGGAGAACGCCCGCTGGTGCGTGCCGGGCTAGGCGGCCGTGCCCCCGGCGGCCGTGCCCCCGGCGGCCGGTGCCCGGCCGGGCGGCCGCCGCCGGGACGTGCGGACGGCGCTCAGCCCTTGCCCTTGCTGGGCCGGCGCGAGACCCGCGGGGACACGGTGCCGTCCGCCAGCCGGCGGGCGGTCAGCAGGAACGCCGTGTGCGCCACCATCCGGTGGTCCGGGCGGACCGCCAGGCCCACCACGTGCCACGGGCGCATCAGCGTCTCCCACGACTCCGGCTCGGTCCAGCACTGCTGCTCGCGCAGCGACTCCGTGACGCGCGAAAGCTGCGTCACCGTCGCGACGTAGACCGTCAGCACGCCGCCCGGCACCAGGCAGGCGGCCACGTTCGGCAGCTGGTCCCACGGCGCCAGCATGTCCAGCACGACGCGGTCGACCTCGCCCTCGTGCGACGCCAGGTCGGCCACCGTGAGCGACCAGTTGGCCGGCTTCTCGCCGAAGAACTTCTCCACGTTGCGTTCGGCGTGTTCGGCGTGGTCGTCGCGGATCTCGTAGGAGTGCACGTGCCCGGCCGGGCCGACCGCGCGCAGCAGCGAGCAGGTCAGCGCGCCGGAGCCGGCGCCGGCCTCGAGCACGCGCGCGCCGGGGAAGATGTCGCCCCACATCACGATCTGCGCCGCGTCCTTCGGGTAGATCACCTGCGCGCCGCGGGGCATCGAGAGCACGTAGTCGGGCAGCAGCGGGCGCAGCGCGAGGTACGTCGACCCGCCCGCGGACGTCACCACCGAGCCTTCGGGACGGCCGATCAGGTCGTCGTGGGCCAGTGCGCCCCGGTGGGTGTGGTACTCGCCCCCGGCGGCCAGCGTCAAGGTGTAGTGCCGCCCCTTCGAGTCGGTCAACTGCACCCGATCACCCGCGCGAAACGGTCCGCTGACCGACAACACTTCCTCCTGCTGTAACCCGTTTGGCCGACGCCAGATCTTCGCAGGCCGCGCGGGCCGGGGGCTCAGCGGGTACGGCGGTTCAGCGCGGCGCGCAGGTCGTCCCGGCGCAGCACGCCCGCCGGGCGGCCTTCGTCGTCGACCACGAGGAACTGCCACGCGGCGGTTTCGCGGACCCGCTCGACGACGTCCTCCCCCGGTTCCGACGCCAAGAGCACGGTCTCGGCGCGGATCGGCTCGGCCGCGAACTCGGCCGGCGCGTGCGGGGAGGTGCTCGCGAGCCGCTCCGCCGCGCCTTCGTCCAGGAGCCCGGCCGCGACGCCGTCGGCGCGGACCAGGACCACGCCGCGGCCGGCCGACGCGGCCAGCGCGTCCGACACCGGGCTTTCGGCGGGCAGCTGCAGCACCGGCCGGACCAGCTCGCCGAGGACCAGCCCTTCCGGCCAGGTGCGGCGGGCTTCGGCGGCCAGCTCCGAGCGCGCGCCGAGGATGACGAACCACGCCGTCACGACGCAGACGCCGAGCCGCAGCCAGCGGTCGGGGCTCGCGGTCGCCAGGCCCCACAGGGCCCAGACCAGCAGTCCCGCGGCCACGACCGCCCCGCCGGCGACCGCGGCGCGCGTCCCCTTGGCCCGGATCCCGGTGACCGCCCACACACCGGCGCGGACCAGCCTGCCGCCGTCCAGCGGCAGCCCGGGCAGGAGGTTGAAGACGCCGACGGCGAGGTTCGCCACCGCGCACTCGGCGACCAGGAGCCAGACCGCGCCGTCCGGGGGCACGGCGAACATCAGCAGGCCGCAGAAGCCGCCGAGCAGCAACGACACGGCGGGCCCGGCCGCGGCGACCAGGCCTTCGTCGCCGGGGCGCTTCGGCGTGCGGGCCACTTCGGACAGGCCGCCGAGGAGGAACAGGCGCAGCCGCCGCACGGGGATCCCCAGCCGCAGCGCGACCAGGCAGTGCCCGAGTTCGTGCGCCAGCACGGACAGGCCCAGCAGCAGCGCGAAGGCGCCGGCCAGCAGCCACGACGTCGTGGCCGAGGCTTCCGGCAGCAGCCGCCCGACCAGCGGCGCGTACAGCACGACGACGATCAGCGAGCCGACCCACCAGGACGGCGCGAGCAGCACGGGCACCCCGGCGACCCGGAACAGCAGGAGGCCACCGTCCGAGCGGACGGCCTGCCGGGTCCCCCCGGTGCCCTGCTCACTGGTCGCGGCCATGCGCAGAGCCTAGAGCCCCGGGTGTGGGTACCGGGTGATCCGGTCCCCACCGGTGTCGCGACCGGACGACACGCGTACCCGGCGGGACGACACGCGTACCTGGACGGACGACACAGGAGGTGGCCGTGTCGTCCGTTCCCGTACGCGTGTCGTCCGGTTCGGTACCGGGGTGGTGGGCGTTGCGGTCGCCGGAACTGTCGGACCCCGGCGTTACGCTCTGCCCATGCCCGACGCCGACACCGTGACCACCGACACCCCAGCCTCCGCCGTCGCCACCGAGGTGCGCCGGCGGCCCGCGTTGTCGCCGTCACGGGCCAGCGATTTCAAGCAGTGCCCGCTGCTCTACCGGTTCCGCGCGGTCGACCGGCTGCCGGAGGTCCCGACCAAGGCCCAGCTGCGCGGCACGCTCGTCCACTCCGTCCTCGAACGGCTCTTCGCCCTCCCGGCCGCCGAACGCGTCCCCGCGCAGGCGCGGGAGCTGCTCGGCCCGGCGTGGACGGACCTCTCGGCCGACCGTCCGGAGTGGACCGAGCTGTTCGACGGCGAGAAGCCCGAAGAGCACGCGGAATGGCTCCGGTCCGCGGAAAAGCTCCTGGACGCCTACTTCGAGCTGGAAGACCCGCGGCGGCTCGAACCCGAGGCCTGCGAGCTGCACGTCGAGATCGAACTCGGCTCCGGCGTCCTGCTGCGCGGCTACATCGACCGGCTGGACGTCGCGCCGACCGGCGAGATCCGGGTCGTCGACTACAAGACCGGGGCCGCGCCGCGCGAGATCGGCGAGGCCAAGGCGATGTTCCAGATGAAGTTCTACGCCGTGGTCCTGTGGCGGCTGCGCGGGATCGTCCCGCGCCAGCTGAAGCTGATGTACCTCACCGACGGCCAGTCGCTCGCCTACACGCCCGACGAAGCCGAGCTGCTGCGCTTCGAGCGCACCCTCGAAGCCATCTGGCAGGCCATCCTCAAGGCCGGCAAGACCGGTGACTTCCGGGCGAACAAGAGCAAGCTGTGCAACTGGTGCGACCACCAGGCGCACTGCCCCGAGTACGGCGGCACACCACCCGCCTACCCCGGCTGGCCGGAGCCCGACGCGGGCGACGAGACGCCCCTGGACCGGGCCGACTGATGGCCGACGCCTTCTACGTCCCGCTCGGCGACGGCCGGTTCACCGCCACCGCGCACACGGCCGGCCCGTGGACCCCGGACGCCCAGCACTTCGGCCCGCCGTCGGCCTTGCTCGTCCGCGCCCTCGAAACCGTCGAATCCGCCCACCCGGCGGAACTCGCGCGGGTGACCGTCGAGATCCTCGGCCCCGCACCGGTCGCCGAACTCGCCGTCCGGGCCCGGATCGAGCGGCCCGGCCGGTCGGTCGAGCTGCTGCAGGCCGAACTCGCGAGCGCCGAACGCGTCGTGGCGCGGGCGTCGGCGTGGCGCATCGCGACGTCGGACACGGCGGAGGCCGGCACCGACGCCGGTCCCCTGCTGCCCGGCCCGGACAGCGTCGGCGAGTCGCCGTGGCCGGAGGGCTGGCAGGGCGGCTACCTCGACGCGATGGAGTGGCGCGCGGTGCGCGGCGGCATGGACGTGCCGGGCCCGGCGGCCGTGTGGGCCCGGCAGCGCGTCCCGCTCGTCGACGGCGAGGAACCGAGCGGCCTGCAGCGGCTGTTCGCCGTCGCCGACTCCGGCAATGGCGTGTCCAACTACCTCGACCCGCGGAAGTGGTGGTTCATCAACTCGGAGCTCACCGTGCACCTGCGGCGGGTGCCGGCGGGCGAGTGGATCGGCCTGGACGCGGTCACGCTGGTCGGCAAGCACGGCATCGGCACGGCGACCAGCATCCTGCACGACGGCGACGGCCCGGTGGCCACCGGCGCGCAGGCGCTGATGGTCCGGCCGCGACAGGCCGGGGGCGGATAGCCACCCACAACGGGCCCGCATCCAATAACCTTCGCGGAACGACCGACTTGAGGAGCGCTCCGGCATGCAGATCACCTCGGTGGTCAACCAGAAAGGCGGGGTCGGGAAGACCTCACTGAGCGTCGGCACCGCGGCCGCACTGGCCGAGCGGGGCCGCCGGGTGCTCCTGGTCGACCTCGACCCGCAGGGCCACGCGACGACCGAGATGCTCGGGCTGTCCGAGGTGGCCGCGGACCAGCCGAGCCTGGCGAAGGCGCTGGCCAAGACGTGGAAGGGCCCGATCGAGGAGATCGTCGTCCCGCACCCGCGCAGCAACCTCGGCAAAGGCGGCGCACTCGACGTCGTGCCGACGTCGCCGGGGATGTTCGACCTGATCCGGCGGCTCGACTCGTTCCGCGTCCCCGGCTGGCAGCTCGCGCGGGTCATCCAGTTCGCCAACTACGACCACTGCGTCATCGACTGCCCGCCGGCGCTGGACGTGCTGACGAACAACGCGCTGGCGGCCTCGCACGGCATCCTGGTGCCGGTCCAGCCGGACAAGACGAGCATCCGCGCGCTGCGGCTGCTGGCCGACCAGGTCCGGTACGTCGAGCAGACCGTGGGGCGGCAGCCGCTGTCCTGGTTCGGCCTGGTGCCGAGCCTGTACCGGCGGCCCATCTCGCACTACGCGGCCGCGGCGCTGCAGGAGATGTACGACTTCGGCATCCCGATGCTGTCGCACCTGCCGCTGGGTGTGGTGATGAACGAGGCGGCGGCGCACGGCGTCCCGGTGACGACGTACGCGCCGGAGACGCTGCAAGCGCTGTCTTTCCGCGAGATCGCCGAGACGCTGGACAGCTACCTGGAGCAGAACCAGGCCCCGGCGGTGGTCCCGGCCGACGAGGAGTTCGTCTTCGAAGACTTCATCTCCGAAGTCGCCGTGGCCCGCAACGTCAACGACAACGGCGCCCGCAAGGGTCTCTACGACCTGCTGCCGAAGAAACCCCACCGCCCCCGGTCCTGAAGCGGTGAGGCGGGCGGAACCCGCCTCACCGCTCAGGAGGGGTCAGAGGCGGCAGGAGCGGATGTCGGAGGCCAGGATCGCCTTCGCGCCGACCTCGGCGAGCTCGTCCATGACGAGGTTGACCTTCTTGCGGGACACCATGGCGCGCACCGCGACCCAGTCTTCGTGGGCCAGCGGGGCCACCGTCGGCGACTCCAGGCCCGGCGTGATCGCGATCGCGCGGTCCACCAGCGTCCGCGGGCAGTCGTAGTCCAGCATCATGTACTGCTGCGCGAACACGACCCCGCGCAGGCGCGCGGCCAGCTGCGACTTCGCCTTGCTCTGCTCGGCGCCGCGACGCTGCAGCAGCACGGCTTCCGACACGCAGATCGGGTCGCCGAACGCCACCAGGTTGTTCTGCCGCAGCGACCGGCCCGACTCGACGACGTCCGCGATCGCGTCCGCCACGCCGAGCTGGATCGAGATCTCCACCGCGCCGTCGAGGCGGATCACTTCGGCCTCGACGCCGTGGCGGGCGAGGTCGTCGCGGACCAGCCGCGGGTACGACGTCGCCAGCCGCTTGCCGTTCAGGTCCGCCGGCTTCCAATCGCGGCCGGCCGGGGCGGCGTAGCGGAACGTCGAACCGCCGAAGCCGAGCGCCTGGAGCTCCTCGACCGGGGCGCCGGAGTCGAGCGCGAGGTCACGGCCGGTGATGCCGAGGTCCAGCTCGCCCGAGCCGACGTAGATCGCGATGTCCTTGGGTCGCAGGAAGAAGAACTCGACCTCGTTCACCGGGTCCAGCACCGTCAGGTCGCGCTGCTCATGCCGCTTGCGGTAGCCCGCCTCGCCGAGCATCTCCGTCGCCGCGGCGGCGAGGGCTCCCTTGTTCGGCACGGCAACACGCAGCATTTCGCTTCTCTCCTCGTTCAGCGGTGGACCACCCGTCACAGGTAGCGGTAGACGTCCTCGGTCGACAGGCCGCGGCCGAGCATCAGCACCTGCACCCGGTACAGCAGCTGGGAGATCTCCTCGGCGAGGCGCTCGTCGGACTCGTGCTCGGCGGCGATCCACACCTCGCCCGCTTCCTCCAGCACCTTCTTGCCCTGGGCGTGCACCCCGGCGTCGAGGGCGGCGACGGTGCCGGACCCGTCAGGACGGGTACGCGCGCGCTCGGCAAGCTCCGCGAACAGCTCATCGAAGGTCTTCACGGTTCGGAATCCTTCCATCTCGGACCCCGCGGTGCCGCCTCGCCCCGCCGCGGATGCCACCCATCTCACACGCACGGGGACGTCGCTTCCCACGAGCTGGGATCAGAACAGTGCGCCCTGCTCGAAGTCCAGCAGGTACCGCTTGCGCTCGAGGCCGCCGCCGTAGCCGGTGAGCGAGCCGTTCGAGCCGACCACCCGGTGGCACGGGACGATGATGCCGATCGGGTTCTTGCCGTTGGCCAGGCCCACGGCACGCGACGCCGCGGGGTTGCCCAGCCGGTCCGCCAGCTGCCCGTAGGAGATCGTCGTGCCGTACGGGATCTCGCGCAGCCGACCCCACACCGCCCGCTGGAACGGCGTGCCCACGAAGGCCAGCGGCACCTCGAACTCGTGGCGCTGCCCGGCGAAGTACTCCTTCAGCTCGGTTTCGGCGCGGTCGAAGATCTCCGCACCCGGGTCGGGCGAGCCGAAGGTCAGCTCGTGCGGGCGGTGGCGCTGGTCGACCATGTAGAGGCCGCAGAGCGCGTCGCCCTCGGCGACCAGCGTCAACGGGCCGCACGGGCTGTCGACAACGGCGTGGGTGCGCATGGGTTCTCCTGTCGGGGTCATGCCGCGGGCATCCGGTTGATCGCGTGGTCACCGGTGGCCCACAGGTGCTGGGTGGCGTAGGCGCGCCAGGGGCGCCAGGCCGCGGAACGGGCGACGACGGCGGCCTGGCCACCCAAGCCGAGGGTCTCCGCCGCGTACTTGATGCCGAGGTCGGTGGGGAGGAACGCGTCCGGGTCGCCGAGGGCCCGCATCGCGATGCTCTCGACCGTCCACGGCCCGAAGCCGGGCAACGCGTTCAGGGCGGCCCTCGCCGCCTCCCAGTCGCTGCCCGCGCTCAAGTCGAGGCCGTCAGTCAACGCCGACACCAGCCCGAGCAACGTGCGACGGCGGCTGCGCGGCATGGCCAGCGTCTCGGGGTCCAGCGAAGCGAGGGCCTCGGGCGACGGGAACAGGTGGGTCAGGCCGCCTTCGGGGTCCTCGACCGGCTCGCCGTGGGCGACGACGAGCCGGGCCGCGTGGGTCCGGGCCGCCGCCGTCGAGACCTGCTGGCCCAGCACGGCCCGCACGGCGAACTCGGCGCCGTCGGCCGTGCGCGGGACCCGGCGGCCGGGCGCCGCCGCGACCAGCGGCGCGAGCAGCGGGTCGGTGGCGAGCTGTTCGTCGACGGCGACCGGGTCGGCGTCGAGGTCCAGCAGCCGGCGGCACCGGCTGGTGGCGGCGGGCAGGTCCCGGAGGTCGGCCAGGGTGAGCCGGCAGGCGATGTGCCCGTCTTCGGGCCGCAGCGCGACGACGCCGTGGCCGTGCGGCAGCCGCAGCGTCCGGCGGTAGGCGCCGTCCCGCCACTCCTCCACGCCCGGCACGCCGGTCGCCACGAGGTGCCCGAAGAGGTTGTCCGGGCACAGCGGCTTCCGGTACGGCAGCCGCAGGACGAGCGCCCCGGCCGCCGAGGGCCGGCCCTTCGCGCGCTGCCGCAGCTCCGTCGGCGAGAGGGCGAACACCTCGCGGACGGTGTCGTTGAACGCCCGGATGCTGCCGAACCCGGCGGCCAGGGCCAGCTCGGTCATCGGCAGCGTGGTCGTCTCGATCAGGATCCGCGCGGTCTGTGCGCGCTGGGCCCGGGCCAGGGACAGCGGGCCGGCGCCGAGTTCGGCGAACACCTGCCGTTCGACCTGCCGGACGCTGTAGCCGAGCCGGGCGGCCAGGCCGCGGACGCCTTCGGTGTCGACGACGCCGTCGGCGATCAGCCGCATCGCCCGGGCCACCAGGTCGGCGCGCTCGTTCCACCGCGGCGAGCCGGGGCTGGCGTCGGGGCGGCAGCGCTTGCAGGCGCGGAAGCCGGCCTGCTGGGCGGCCGCGGCGCTCGGGTAGAAGCTCATGTTCCGCGGCTTGGGCGGCACCACCGGGCAGCTGGGCCGGCAGTAGATCTTCGTCGTCAGGACGGCGGTGTAGAACCACCCGTCGAACCGGGCGTCCTTCGCCTGCACGGCCCGCACGCACCGTTCGAAGTCGTCATGCACCCCGTCAGCATCGCGGACGCCGCCGACCCGGGGCTAGCGGAAATGCGACATGGCGGTCACCGGCCGAGCAGGGCCGCCAGGCCGGGCACGTCGATGCCGGCCAGGGAGTCGCGGAACACCCGCCGCTCCCCCGGTTCGACCGGGACGTCGTTCGGGATCACCAGCACCGTGCAGCCGGCCGCGACCGCGGAAGCCGTGCCCGGCGGCGAGTCCTCGACCGCGACACAGCGCGCCGGGTCGACACCGAGCAGCTCCGCGGCCTTCAGGTACGGGCGCGGGTGCGGCTTGTTGAGGCCCTCGACCTCGTCGCCGCACACGGTGACGTCGAAGAAGTCCCGCCCGATCGTGTTCAGGGCGAGTTCGGTCAAGTCGCGCTCGGTGGAGGTGACCAGCGCCGAGGGCAAACCCGCTTCCCGCACCGCGGTCAGGGCTTCGCGGGCGCCGGGGCGCCACGGCAGCTCGTCGTCGAACAGCCCGGCCGTGCGGCGGCGGATCTCCGCGCCGGTCGACGCGATCGCTTCGGGGGTCACCGGAAGGCCGACCACTTCGAGCAGGTAGGCCGACGTGTCGTCCATGTTGGACCCGACGAGCGTCATCCGCTGCTGTTCGGAAAGCTTGCCGCCGAGCCATTCCGCCGTCTCGTAGAGGGCGATGTCCCACAGCTTTTCGGAATCGACGAGCGTGCCGTCCATGTCCCACAACACGGCGTCGATACCGTCCACAGTGGAATCTCCCTCAGGTGTTGAAGTACTTCGCTTCCGGGTGGTGGCAGACGATCGCGTCGGTCGACTGCTCGGGGTGCAGCTGGAACTCCTCGGACAGCTTGACGCCGATCCGGCCCGGTTCGAGGAGGGCGACGATCTTGGCCCGGTCTTCGAGGTCGGGACAGGCGCCATAGCCCAGGGAGAACCTCGCTCCACGGTAGCCGAGCTTGAAGAAGTCCTCGACGTCGTCGGGGTCCTCTGAGGCGACCGCCACACCGCCGGGGAAGGTGAGCTCCTGCCGGATGCGGCGGTGCCAGTACTCGGCCAGCGCCTCGGTGAGCTGGACGCCGAGGCCGTGCACCTCGAGGTAGTCGCGGTAGGCGTCGGCCGCGAACAGCTCGTTCGCGTAGTCGGCGATCGGCTGCCCCATCGTGACCACCGTGAACGGCACGACGTCGACCTCGCCGGACTCGCGGGGCCGGTAGAAGTCGGCCAGGCAGAGCCGCCGGTCGCGGCGCTGCCGCGGGAAGGTGAAGCGCAGCCGCTCCGGCGCACCCGGTTCCGGCTCGGTGAGCACGACGAGGTCGTCGCCCTCGGCGACACAGGGGAAGTAGCCGTAGACGACGGCCGCGTGGGCCAGGACGCCGTCCGCGGTCAGCCGGTCGAGCCAGTACCGCAGCCGCGGCCGGCCTTCGGTCTCGACCAGTTCTTCGTACGTCGGCCCGGCGCCGCCGCGGGCACCCTTGAGCCCCCACTGGCCCATGAAGGTCGCGCGTTCGTCGAGCATGGCCGCGTAGTCGGCGAGCGCGACGCCCTTGACGACCCGGGAACCCCAGAACGGCGGGGACGGCAGCGGCACATCGGTGGCGACGTCCGAGCGCGCGGGCAGCGGCCTTCTTCCTCGGTCCTGCGGGCTTTGCGTGCCTCGGCGATCCGCAGCGAGCGTTCGCGGCGCTCCCTGCGCTCCTGGCGCTTTTCCTCCGCGTCGGCGTCGACCAGCGGCGATTCGCCGCGTTTGGCGGCCATGATCGCGTCCATCAGCCGCAGGCCCTCGAACGCGTCCCGCGCGTAGCGGACGTCACCGAGGTAGAGCTCGGAGAGGTCGTTCTCCACGTAGGACCGGGTCAGCGCGGCACCGCCGAGCAGCACCGGCCAGCGCGCCGAGACGCCCCGGGAGTTCATCTCCTGGAGGTTCTCCTTCATGATCACCGTCGACTTGACCAGCAGCCCGGACATCCCGATCGCGTCGGCGCCGTGTTCCTCGGCCGCGTCGAGGATGGTCGTGATGGGCTGCTTGATGCCGAGGTTGACGACCTCGTAGCCGTTGTTGGAGAGGATGATGTCGACGAGGTTCTTGCCGATGTCGTGGACGTCGCCGCGGACGGTGGCCAGCACGATCCGGCCCTTGCCGGAGTCGTCGCCGGATTCCAGGTGCGGCTCGAGGTGGGCGACGGCGGCCTTCATCACCTCGGCCGACTGCAGCACGAACGGCAGCTGCATCTGCCCGGAGCCGAACAGCTCGCCGACGGTCTTCATGCCGGACAGCAGCGTGTCGTTGATGATCTGCAGGGCCGGCCGCTGCGCCAGGGCCGCGTCGAGGTCGTCGGTGAGGCCGTTGCGTTCGCCGTCGACGATCCGGCGTTCGAGGCGTTCGAACAGCGGCAGGGCGGCCAGCTCCTCGGCGCGCGACGCCTGGGACGACGCCGCGCTGACACCCTCGAACAGCGCCATTAGCTCCTGCAGCGGGTCGTAGCCCTCGCGACGGCGGTCGTGGATCAGGTCGAGGGCCACCGCGCGCTGCTCGTCCGGGATGCGGGCCATCGGCAAGATCTTGGACGCGTGCACGATGGCGGTGTCGAGCCCGGCCTGGACGCACTCGTGCAGGAACACGGAGTTGAGCACCTGCCGCGCGGCCGGGTTGAGGCCGAAGGAGATGTTCGACAGGCCCAGGGTGGTCTGCACCTCGGGGTGGCGGCGCTTGATCTCGCGGATGGCTTCGATCGTTTCGATGCCGTCGCGGCGCGATTCCTCCTGGCCGGTGGCGATGGTGAAGGTCAGCGCGTCGACGATGACGTCGGAGGTGCGCAGCCCCCAGTTCCCGGTGATGTCCTCGATGAGCCGGGTCGCGATGTCGGCCTTCTTCGCGGCGGTGCGAGCTTGCCCCTCTTCGTCGATGGTCAGCGCGACGACGGCGGCGCCGTACTCCCGGACCAGCTCCATGACCTGGGTGAACCGGGACTCCGGGCCGTCGCCGTCCTCGTAGTTGACGGAGTTGACCGCGCAGCGGCCGCCGAGCCGCTCCAGCCCGGCACGCAGGACGGCGACCTCGGTGGAGTCGAGCATGATCGGCAGGGTCGAGGCCGTGGCCAGGCGCCCGGCCAGCTCGGCCATGTCCGCGGTGCCGTCGCGGCCGACGTAGTCGACGCACAGGTCGAGCAGGTGGGCGCCGTCGCGGGTCTGCTCGCGGGCGATTTCGACGCAGTCGTCCCAGCGGCCCTCCAGCATGGCGGTGCGGAAGGCCTTCGAGCCGTTGGCGTTGGTCCGCTCGCCGATCATCAGCACGCTGGCGTCCTGCTTGAACGGCACCGCCTGGTACAGCGACGACACACCCGGCTCGGGCCGCGGGCGCCGGGGCACCGGCTTCGTCCCGGCGACGGCCGCGGCGAGCTGCCGGATGTGCTCGTCGGTGGTGCCGCAGCAGCCGCCGACGAGCCCGACGCCGAACTCGCGGACGAACCCGGTCAGCGCCTCGACCAGGGCTTCCGGGCCGAGCGGGTACACCGCGCCGTCCGGCCCCAGCTCCGGCAGGCCGGCGTTGGGCAGCACCGACAACGGCACCCGGGCGTGCTTGGCCAGCTGCCGCAGGTGCTCGCTCATCTCGGCCGGGCCGGTGGCGCAGTTGAGCCCGATGACGTCGATGCCGAGCGGCTCCAGCGCGGCCAGCGCCGCGCCGACCTCGGTGCCGAGCAGCATGGTGCCGGTGGTTTCGACGGTGATCGACGCGAGGATCGGCACGTGCCGGCCTTCGGCGGCCATCGCCCGCTTCGCGCCGATGATCGACGCCTTCGTCTGGAGGATGTCCTGGGTGGTTTCGACGATCACCGCGTCCACGCCGCCGGCCAGCAGGCCCCGGACCTCCTCGCGGTAGGCGTCACGCAGCGTGGTGAACGGCACGTGGCCGAGTGTCGGGAGCTTGGTGCCCGGCCCGATCGAGCCGAGCACGAACCGCGGGCGGTCCGGCGTCGCGGAACTCGTCGGCGGTCTCGCGGGCCAGCCGCGCGCCGGCCTCGGCGAGCTCGAAGATCCGCCCGGTGATGCCGTACTCGGCGAAGTTGGCGAAATTGGCCCCGAAAGTGTTCGTCTCGACGGCGTCCGCGCCCGCCTCCAGGTACCCGCGGTGCACCGAGCGGACCACGTCCGGCCGGGTGACGTTGAGGATCTCGTTGCAGCCCTCGAGGCCGCCGAAGTCGTCCAGGCTCAGGTCGTGGGCCTGCAGGGCGGTGCCCATCGCGCCGTCGGCCACCAGGACGCGCGAACGCAGGGCATCGAGGAACGGCGACGACAGGCGTTCGGACATGCTGAACAGCCTAAGGCCGGTGGTCGTAGGCTGGTCCGGTGAGTGAGCCCGTCGACGAGACCCCGCGGCCGCCCGGCGGCCGCCCCGAACCCACCCGACCGTTGATGGTCGTCGCCTTCGAAGGCTGGAACGACGCAGGTGACGCGGCCAGCCGGGCGGTCGAGCACCTGCAGCTGAACTGGGACGCCACTCCGCTGGCGGAGCTGGAGCCCGACGACTACTACGACTTCCAGGTCAGCCGCCCGACCGTCCGGATGGTGGACGGCGTCACTCGCCGGGTGGACTGGCCGACGACGCGGCTGTCGGTGTGCCGCCCCGACGGGTTCGACCGCGACGTGGTCCTCGTCCAGGGCCCGGAGCCCAACATGCGCTGGCGCGCGTTCTGCGCGGAGCTGCTGGAGCACATCCAGCAGCTCGACGTCGCGACCGTGGTGACGCTGGGGGCGCTGCTGGCCGACACCGCGCACACCCGCCCGGTCCCGGTCACCGGTACGGCGTACGACAAGGACACCGCGTCCCTGTACGGGCTGGACCTGAACAACTACCAGGGCCCGACCGGCATCGTCGGCATCCTGCAGGACTACTGCGTGCAGGCGGGCATCCCGGCCGTGTCGATCTGGGCCGCGGTCCCGCACTACGTGTCCCACCCGCCGTCCCCGAAGGCGACGCTGGCCCTGCTCCACAAGCTGGAGGACATCCTCGACGTCGAGATCCCCCTCGGCGCGCTGCCGGAGCAGTCCGAGGAGTGGCAGCGGACGGTCAGCGAGATGGCCGACGAGGACGAGGAGATCAGCGAGTACGTCCGCGGCCTCGAAGAGCGCGGCGACGCCCAGAGCGAGGTCGCGGAGCAGGACGTCAGCGGCGACAAGATCGCCGCGGAGTTCGAGCGCTACCTGCGCCGCCGCGGCCGTGGCGGCGGCCAGGAGGGCTTCGGCCTGCGCTGAGGCGTTACTTCAGCCAGCTGGTGGCGAACGCCCGCGCGGGGTTCGCCACCAGCATGGCTGTGACGACGTCGCCGCCGAGCAGCTCGGTCAGCCGGGGCGCGAGCGTGGTGAGCAGGTAGGACGCGCCCGGCTGGGCGCGGGCGGCGGCGGTCGTGGTGTCGCCACCGAGCAGGATCTGCCCGCCGTGCCCGGCCTCGACGAGCGCTTCGAGGCCGTCGAAGAGCCGCCAGTCGGTGGCGTGGTTGGCCCGCGACGGGCCGTCGAAGCCGAGGAACACGCCGGTCTCGGCGATCTGCCGCTGCAGTGCCGGGTCCGGGTTCCGGTTCAGGTGCCCGAGAATCACCTTTCCGGGTGGCACATCGAGCTTTTCGCAGAGCAGTTCGACCGTCTCCAGCCCCGCGGTGCCGAGTTCGAGGTGCACGGCGATCGGTGCGCCGGTCTCCTGGTGGGCGACCGCGGCGGCGGTCATCGTCAGCCGGGCGTGGGAATCGATCGTGTGGAAGGCGCCCGCCACCTTGACCAGCCCGGCGCGCGGGCCGGTCCGCGGCTCGTCGGGCAGGTCGGCGGGCTGGGTGCCCTCGGTCAGGTCGGCGACGAACTCCTCCACCAGACCGTCGATGACGCGGCCGAGGATCACCGGGCTGTAGTGCTCCTCCCGGTGCAGGCCGGTGGCCGCGACCACGTGCACGCCGATCTCCGCCGACATCCGGGCGAGCTCGCGGGTGCGCCGGGTCAGGCCGTAGGGCGTCCACTGGACGAGGGCCGAGCCGCCCCGCGTCCGGAAGTCGAGGAGGGTGTGGGCGGCGGCGACCGGGTCGTCGAGCTCTTGGCCCGGCAGCAGCTGCGAGGCGAAGAAGAGGTGGTCGTGCGCGTTCGTCACGCCCAGTTCGGCCGGATCGATGTCGCCCAGCACCGTGCGGACCTCGGGTTCCCCAGTCACGGTCCCAGTGTAACGACTCACCCGTTACGATGGCGAGGTGTCCGAAGACTTCCGCCTCGACATGGGCGCACCCTGGCTGAACCTCCTGGCCACCCGCGGCCGCCACTTCGGGCCCCAGCCGATCGAGCGCCTGCCGACGCCGGCGCGGCTGCGCGACTGGCTGGCCCGCGCCGAGCTGACCCCGCTCGCGCCGGTCACGGACGCCGACCTGGACCGGGCCCACGCACTGCGCGAGACGCTGCGGCCCCTGGCGCTGGGCGCGGTCGACGGCAGCGTGCCCCGGGCGGAGCAGGTTCGGGCGCTCATGGCGTTTCTCGAACCGGAGCCGATGCGCCTGGCCGCGCTCGACCGCCTGCACCGGAGCGCCCCACCGACCGCGGCGGCCGCCTTCGCCCGGCTGGCGCACCAAGCCGCCGACTGGCTCACCGGTCCCCTGCGGCACGACCTGCGAGCGTGTCCCGAGCAGGACTGCCGCGGGGTCTTCGCCGACCCCGGCGGACGGCGGCGGTGGTGTCCGTCCCCCGCCTGCGCCAGCCGCGGCCGGGTCCGCGCGCTCAGGGAGCGGCGGCGCGGGGACTCATGACGGCCACAGGATCCGGCGCATCGGCACCGCACCCCGCGCCCGCTTCCGCCACTCGCGCGGGTAACCCAGCGAAACCTCTTCGAACCGGACGCCGTCGGCCTCGGTGCTGCGCGGGATGTGCAGGTGCCCGTAGACGGCGACCTCCGCGCGGTAGCGGAGGTGCCAGTCCTCGGTCTTCGTCGTGCCGCACCACAGCGCGAACTCCGGCCAGTACAGCGGCGCCGTCGGGTGGCGGTGCAGCGGCCAGTGCGACATCAGGATCGTGCCGTGGTCCGCGGGGATCGCGTCGAGGCGTTCGGTGCTGATCTTCAGCCGGTCCGCGCACCACGCCTGCCGGCTCGGGTACGGGTCCGGGTGCAGGAAGTACTCGTCCGTGCAGACCACGCCGGCCTCGCGGGCCTGGCGCAGGGCCTCCTCCAGGGGCTTGCCCGCCGCCTGCGGGGTCCGCCAGCTGTAGTCGTAGAGCAGGAACAGCGGCGCGATCGTCAGCGGCCGCGGACCGTGCCGCCACACCGGGAACTCGTCCTCCGGCGTCAGGACGCCGATTTCGCGGCACTGCTCGACGAGGTACTCGTACCGGGCCTGGCCGCGCAGCTGGCAGGCGTCGTTCTTCGTGGTCCACAGCTCGTGGTTGCCCGGCACCCAGACAACCTTCGCGAACCGGCTGCGCAGGGTCTTCAGCGTTCCGATGGTGGCTTCGGCGAGCTCGGCGACGTCGCCGGCGACGAGCAGCCAGTCTTCGGGGGTTTCCGGGACGACCGCGTCGAGGATGGGGCCGTTGCCCTCGTGGGTCACGTGGAGGTCGCTGGTGGCGAAGAGGTGCGGCACCCCTCCACCGTAACCACCGCGGCCGGGGAAGCTTCGCGAAACCTGCGGATCGCTTCGCGCTGGGCCGGGCTCAGGCGGTCCGGCCGCGCCGTGACGGAGATCGGCCCGGACCCGGTTCCGGACAGTTCCAGGGGGTCGGCGACGGCCGGACGGCTCCGGATCACGTCGAGGGCGGCCGCCGCCCGCCGCGAGGGCCAGCCGAGGGCGGTGGCCAGCTCGTCCACGGTGATCGGCCGGCCGGCGTGCACTAGGGCGGCGACCACGGTCAGGGCGTCGTACCCGGCCGCCTCGGCCAGGGTGCTGCCGCCCATCTGCTCGCTGAGCTGACCGAAGAACCGGCCCATGCTCGCGAGCCTGCGGCCGGCGGTCGTGTCCGGCCCGAAGATCCCGACGCCCCGCCGCGCGACGGCCGCGATCCGGCCGTGGGCGCCGGTGTCGGCCTGCCACGCCCGCAACCAGACTTCGTCGTCGATCGTGTAGCGCTCGCGGCGCCCGCCCGGATCCGGCCGGCGCCCGACCAGTTCCATGCTCTCCAGGGCGCCGATGGACTTGGACACCGACGCCGGGCTCACCTGCAGCAGGGCCACCAGGTCGGCCGCGGTCAGCCCGGCGGCGTCGGCGGTCAGCAGGCAGACGAACACGCGGGCGGTCATCCGGGGCAGGCCGGTCGCGGCGAGGAGAGCCGCGAACTCGTCGACGAACCCGCGCACCACGCCGGTGGGCCGCTCGGGGGTCCCCGGCGGACGGCGTCGCCGGGCGCGGCGGACGGCGGCCTCCTGCGCGTGGCCGGGCCGGTACTCGCCCGACCCGCTGTTGCGGGCCACCTCCCGGCTGATCGTGGACGTCGGGCGGCCGAGCCGCCGTCCGATCTCGGCGTACCCGAGCCCGTCGGCGAGCCAGCCCGCGATGCGGCGGCGGTCGTCGAGCGTCAGCCGGCCCACGGGTGCGTTCATCGACATTCCAGTGCAACGGCTCGTTGCGTTCACGGTCAGAATCGACGCAACGATGTGCGCCTCTACCAGGTATTATGCACCTGAGTTCGTTGAATGCGTTGAAAACGCAACGTAGCTTTTCCGCATGAGGAAAGAGCAGGCGCACGTGCTGGCCATCTCGGCTGTCACGGACGAGAGCAAGTTCTGGAACGGCTTGAAGAAGGCCCACGGCCGGCTTCCCGCGGGCGCGGTATGGAAGCTGGCGATCGCGAGCCGGGACGGCACCCGGGCGGTCAACGTCATCGCCCACGGCTCCGCCGACGCCGTCCGGGAGTTCTTCGAGGCCCACGCCGGCGCCCACGCCACGACGGAGTACTTCGAGGCGGACGCCGCCAACGCGGTCGGGCTCGCCCGATGACGCTCCAGGAGCGCGTCACGGCGCTGCTGGCCGAGTACGGCATCCCGAGCGCGGCCGTCGGCGTGCTCCGCGACGGGAAGATCACCGAGTTCGCCGTCGGCGTCAAGAACGTCGAAACCGGCGAGCCGGCGACCACGGACACCGTCTACCAGTGCGGTTCCCTGACGAAGACGTGGACCGCCCTGGCCTTCCTGCAACTGGTCGACGAGGGCAAGGCCGACCTGGACGCGCCGATCCGGACCTACCTCCCGGAGTTCGCGGTGGCCGATCCGGAGACGACCGCGAAGGTCACCGCGCGGCACCTGCTCAACCACACCAACGGCATCGAAGAGGCCTACGGCGACCCCGGCGAAGACGACGACGTCCACGAGCGCATGGTCGCGAACATCGCCGACGCACCCCAGGTCTTCCCGCTGGGCCACACCCACGGCTACAGCGCGGCGCTGGGCTACGCGATCCTCGCCCGGATCATGGAGGTCCTCGACGGGGAGGGCTGGGACGACGTCATGCGCGACCGGCTCTTCACGCCCCTGGGCCTGACGAGCACGAACAGCCGTCCCGGCCGGGTGGACCGGACCCGCGCCGCGACCGGGCACCTGATCCGGTCCCCCGCCGAAGGCCCGATCGTCACCCCGATCGACCACCTGCCCCGGGCGTTCGGCCCCGGCGGCGGCATCACGTCGACCGTCCGGGACGTGCTCACGCTGGCGCACGTGCTGCTCGACGCGGGGATCGCGCCCGGCGGCAGGCGGATCGTGTCGGCGGCCGGCGTCCGCGAGATGACGCGGTCGCGCGTGCCGATCCCGGATCCCTTCATGTTCGGGCCGGACTGGGCGCTCGGCCTCATCGCCGGTGACTGGAACGGCGAAACCGTGTACGCCTCCGACGGCAGCACGATCGGCCAGAACGCCCGGCTGCGGATCCTGCCGGACTCGGACACCGCGGTGGTCGTGCTGACCAACGGCGGACCGCGCGAAAGCTTCGCGCGCAGGGTGTTCCGCGAAATCCTGGGCACCGCCCAGGAACTGCCGAAGCCGGATCCCGCTCTGCCGCTCGACCTGCCGAGGTACGAGGGTGTGTACGAGCGGCCGGGCACCCGGTACGAGGTCTCCGCCGACGGCGGCACGCTGCACCTGACGCTGGACCTCGACCCGATGCAGGCGGAGTTCCTCGGCAGACCCGGCCGCCTGCGGTACGACCTGCTGCCGGTGAGCCCGACGCAGTTCCTGATGCCCTCGGACGACCCCCTCGAAGACACGCAGACGGTCGCGATCTACGACTTCGCCGACGGGGCCGCCCGGTACCTCCACACCAACTGCCGGGTGCACCCCCGGCGCGGGAGCAGCATCACGAGCCCGGCGAGGACGTAGACGCCGGCCTGGACGTTCAGCAGCACGGCGGGCCCGGTCGTGGCGACGAGCGTGCCCGCCAGCAGCGCGCCGGCCGTCGTGCCGGTCGCCACGACGGCGAACGCCGTGCTCAGCACCCGGCCGGCGCGCTCGGGCGCGACCGCGCTCTGGATCTCCGACAGCACCCCGGCGCCGGCCACCACGCCCGGTGCGCCGGCCACGACGAACAGCCCGACGTACACGCCCAACGCGGTGGTGACCAGCGAGAGGTTCCAGATCACCGCGGACAGGAGGCCGAGGGTGAGGGCGCCCCAGCCGAGCAGGGCGGCCGGCGCGACCCGCCGCGCCACCGTGGCCAGTGCGAAGCCGGCGGCCAGCCCGCCGAGCGCCTGCACGCCCCGCAGCAGGCCGGCGTCGGCTTCGCTGCCGCCGAGCACGTCCAGGACGTAGACCACGAACAGCACCAGGAACATGCCCTGCGCCAGCGCCGTGCCCACCAGGGCGAGCCCGGTGCGCCGCAGGCGCCGGTTGCGGGTCAGCTCGCGCAGGCCGTCGAGCCAGGCCCGCACCACCGGTTCCCGCGCGGACGCCGGCGCCGGGGCGGCGACCCGGCGGAACGGCTTGGCCAGCAGCGCCGCGGCCACCGCGAGGATGGCCAGGTAGCCGGTGATGACGTCGGCGAGCCCGCCGAAGCCGAGCAGGGCGCCGCCCGCCCAGCCACCGGCCAGGCGCGCGACGCTGCCGTTCACGCTCATCAGCCCGTTCGCCGCCGTGACGTCCGCGACGCCGACCAGCTCCGGGACGAGCGCGTTGCGCGCCGGCTCGAACACCGACGCGAGCGCCGCCTGGGCGGCCATCACCGCGTACACCACGGGGACGCCGGGCTCGGCCAGCAGCGGGAGCGCCACCACGGCGAGCCCGCAACAGACGCCGAACAACACCGCGCGGCGGTTCCAGCGGTCGGCGACGACGCCGGCCACCGGGCTCAGCAGCACCGCGGGCAGCAGGCCGAGCACGATGCTCAGCGCCGTCGTCGCGGCGGAGCCGGTGCGCTGGAAGACGTAGATCGGCAACGCGACCTGCAGCATCCACTCGGCCGTCTCGCCGAAGAACGCGGCCACCCACAGCCGCGCGAACGCCGGCACCCCCAGCAGCTGTTTCATTCCTCCGCCTTCCCCGAGTGTTCGATGCGCGGGAACGCGCGCAGGCCGACGTGGACCGAGCGCGCACCGGCGGGGGCGTCGCCCCGGATGGCGCCGACGTACGGGCGGAGCAGCGCGTCGATCTCTTCGGTCAGCCGCGTCAGCTCCTCCGGGGTCACGCGCAGGGCGTAGGCCGACAGCCCGGTCGCGGCGCGCCAGGCCGGGTCGAGGCCGTCGAGGGAGTCCAGGTACCGCTGGGTGAGCTCCTGCTCGTGGGTCAGCTGCGCACCGACCACGCCCAGCTGGGCGGCCCGGCGGGCCGGGTCGTCGGCCAGCTCCCCCATCTCGAGGCCGACCTGGCGGGCGCGCCACGGCCGTTCGCGACCGTCCTCCCCCTCGGCCCGCTCGACCAGGCCGTACTGCGCGAGCTGGCGCAGGTGCCAGCTGCAGTTGGACGCGGTCGACCCGACCGCTTCGGCGCACTCGCTCGCGGTGCGCGGGCCGACGGCCGTCAGGTGGTTCAGCAGCGCGGACCGCAGGGGGTGGGCCAGCGCGCGCAGCAGCTCGACGTCTTCGATCCGCTTGCGCGGCGGCAGCTCGGCCATCGATCGTCCCATCTGAAAGAATTCTTTTGAAAGTCTTCTTTCATAGTTGGTCCCGCTCGCGGGTTTGTCAACCGCATCCACTATCGTTTGCGACGCAGCGACTGCCCGGAGCAGTGACTGCGTCGTCACAGAGCCTTGGATGGACCTTGCCCGACCAGCGCGAACTCGCCACCGCCGCCGCTCTCGCCGTCCCCCGGTTCGTGGGTTCGACCGCGCTCTTCCACGCGGCGGTCGCCGAGCGGATGGGCGTCACCCCGACCGAGCTGCACTGCCTGCACCTGCTCCACGGCGGCGTCAGCGACTCCCCGTCCGAGCTCGCCCGGCTGCTCGGGATGAGCACGGGCGCGTTCACCCGGCTGCTCGACCGGATGGAACGGCACCGGCTCGCCGAGCGGGCCCCCGCCCCTGCGGACCGTCGCCGGCTCGTCGTACGGCCGCTGCCCGACCGGATGGCCGAGCTCGCCGAGCTGTACGCGCCGATGGCCCGGTTCGTCGGCGAGCGCCTCGCCCGCTTCGACCGCCGCCAGCTGACGGCGCTGCTCGAGTTCCTCACCGACGGGACGGCGGCGGCCGAACGGTCGACTCACACGCTTCCCGATGTGACCCAGGTCATAACCGGTTGACTAACTCTACAGCTGTTGCGTTAACCTGGTTCCACTATGAGGAACTGAACCGCGCCCATCCCGCTTGAGGCGGCACCCGGTCGAGCCGACGCTCCCGCGTGCCACGACGCCCGGCTGGGATACCCGCTTTCTTCCCCAGGGCTCGGTGATCGCACATGTCTCCCGTTTTTCCGTTGCAGGCCAAGGACGTCGTCTTCGGCTACGGCACCCGCGTCGTCCTCGACGGCGTCTCGCTGACCGCGTCGGCCGGGCAGCGGCTCGGCCTGGTCGGCGAGAACGGCACCGGCAAGTCCACCCTGCTGCGCCTGCTCGCCGGGCTCGAAGAACCCCGCTCCGGCGAGGTCCGGCGCGGCCCGGACGTCGGGTTCCTGCTGCAGGAACTGCCCCATCCCATGGAGGCGACCTTCGCCGACGTCATCGACGACGCGCTCGCCGAGATCCGGGCCGCCGCGGCCCGGCTCGACGAGCTGACCGCGGCGATGACCGACCGGCCCGACGACGCCGAGGTGCTCGAGGAGTACGGCCGGGTGCTGGAATGGGCCCAGGCCCACGACCTCTGGGACGCCGACCGCCGCGCGAAGCTCGTCTGCGACGGGCTCGGCCTCGGCGGCGTCGAACTCCACCGGCGGCTCGGCACGCTGTCGGGCGGGCAGCGCTCGCGGCTCGGCCTGGCCGCGCTGCTGATCCGGCAGCCCGGGACACTGCTGCTCGACGAGCCGACCAACCACCTCGACGACGCGGCGATGGAGTTCCTGGAACGCCACCTCACCGAGCTGACCGGGATCGTGGTGCTGTCCTCGCACGACCGGGTGTTCCTCGACGCCGTCTGCACCGACATCGTCGACCTCGACCCGGCCGCCGCCGACCGGCAGGCCGGCGGCGCGGTCCGCTACGGCGGCAGCTACACCGGCTACCTCGGCCACAAGAAGGCCGAGCGGGCACGGTGGGAGCAGCGTTACGCCGAGGAACAGGAGGAACTGAAGGAGCTGCGGGAAACCGTCGCGGTCACCGCGCGCAACGTCGCCTACGGCCGCGGTCCCCGCGACAACGACAAGTTCATCCACGCGTTCAAGGGCGCCCGTGTCCAGAAGACGATCTCGCGGCGGGTGCGCGACGCCGAGCAGCGCCTGGAGAACCTGGAACGCGACCAGGTGCGCAAACCGCCGGCGCCCCTGCGGTTCCGGGCCGAGCTCACCGGCCGCGCCACGGGCGACGGACCGGCGATCTCGGTGCGGGCACTGGAGGTCCAGGGACGGCTCACGCTGCCGCGGCTCGACATCGGCGGTTCGGCCCGGTTGCTCGTCACCGGCGGGAACGGCGCCGGGAAGTCAACGCTGCTGTCGGTGCTGGCCGGACGGCTCGCGCCCACGGCCGGAACCGTCCATTTCGGACCCGGTGTGCGAGTCGGCCTGCTGGAGCAGGACGTGGCGTTCCCTTCCCCGGAGCGCACGGCGGCCCGGGTGTACCGGGACGCGCTCGGCGAGGACGCTCCCCCGCTGAGCGGGCTCGGCCTGCTGGCTTCCCGCGACCTGCGGCAGCCGGTCGGGGCCCTCTCCGTGGGGCAGCGGCGGCGGCTGGCGCTGGCGATCCTGCTGGCCGACCCGCCGGACGTGCTCCTGCTCGACGAGCCGACGAACCACATTTCGCTGACCCTGGCGGAGGAGCTGTTCGCGGCCCTGGAGACGGCGCCGGGCGCGGTCGTCATCGCCTCCCACGACCGCTGGCTGCGCCGGCACTGGTCCGGCGCCCGCCTGGAGCTGGCCGACGGTGCTCCCGTCGCCGCATAGCCCGTGATCCGACCCGAAGGGCACTTTCCCGTGAAAGTGCCCTTCCGGTCGTCAGAGGGCGATGCCGAGGAGCGCGTCGACGGCGTCGCGGATCAGGGCCGGCGCCGTCGGGTCGGTGCCGTCGCGGCGCAGGGCCTCGTTCGCCCACGCGTCGATCGCCGCCAGGGCCTTCGGCGTGTCGAGGTCGTCGGACAGGTGGTCGCGCAGCCGCGTGACGGTGTCCTCCGCCACCGGTCCGGTGGACAGCGAGACGGCTTCCCGCCAGCGCGCGAGCCGGGCTTCGGCGTCGGCCAGCAGCTGGGCCGTCCAGGGGCGGTCTTCGCGGTAGTGGCCGGCGAACAGCGCCAGCCGGATCGCGCCCGGGTCGACCTGGTCGGCCCGCAGCCGCGAGACGAACACGAGGTTGCCCCGCGACTTCGACATCTTCTCGCCGTCGAGACCGATCATGCCGGCGTGCACGTAGTGGCGGGCGAACGGACCGTCCTTGGCGACGGCTTCGGCGTGGGCGGCGCTGTACTCGTGGTGCGGGAAGATCAGGTCCGAGCCGCCGCCCTGCAGGTCGAAGCCGAGGCCCAGCCGGTTGACCGCGATCGCGCTGCACTCGATGTGCCAGCCCGGCCGGCCCGCGCCGAGCTCGGACTCCCACGACGGCTCGCCCTCGCGGGCCACGCGCCAGAGCAGCGCGTCCAGCGGGTGGCGCTTGCCGGCGCGGTCGGGGTCGCCGCCGCGCTCGGCGAAGAACTTCCGCATGGTCGGCTCGTCGTAGTTCGACTCATAACCGAATTTGCCGGTCGCGGAGTGGTCGAAGTAGACGTCGGGGAACTCCGGGTCGTCTGCCCGGTACGCGGCCCCGTTGGCCAGCAGTTTCGCGATGACCTCGACGATCTCCGGGATGCTCTCCACCGCGCCGACGAACTGCTTCGGCGGGAGGACCCGCAGCGCGGTCATGTCCTCGCGGAACAGCGCCGTCTCCCGCATGCCCAGCACGACCCAGTCGTCCTGGTCGCGCGCGGCCCGCTCCAGCAGCGGCTCGTCGATGTCGGTGACGTTCTGCACGTAGTGGACGTCGTGCCCGTTGTCCCGCCAGACGCGGTTCACCAGGTCGAAGGCGAGGTACGTCGCGGCGTGCCCCAGATGCGTCGCGTCGTAGGGCGTGATGCCGCAGACGTACATCCGGGCGGTGGCGCCGGGCGCGGTCGGGCGGATCTGCCCGGTGGCCGTGTCGTGGAGCCGCAGCGGGCGGGGGGTGCCGGGGATGCGGGGCACGTCGACCGATGACCAAGTCTGCATACCTCGACTGTAAGGGCTGGTGGCTCGGGCCTTCCCGACCGGTGGGACGAGCCGTACCCGCGCGTACGTTTCGACGGCCCGCACCGGCCACGCCGCCGGCTGAGCGGCGCTCACCCGGCCGGGTGAGCGCCGCTCCGGGTCACCGGCGGGTGCGCAGGTAGTCGCCCACCACCGCGGCGCCCAGGCCGTCGAGGTCCGGGGCGATCACCCGGCCGCCCGAGCGGCGGGCGATCAGGTCGACGAACGACGTCAGCCGCGGGTCGTCGCCCAGGCGGAACACCGAGATCGACGCGCCCAGCTTGGCCAGCCGGTCCACTTCGGACAGCGTCTTGAGCAGCGTCCGGGGCTGCGGCGGGTAGTCGAAGACCGCCTCGCCGTCGGGTTCCAGGTGGGCCGTCGGCTCGCCGTCGGTGACCATCAGGACCACCGGCTGGGCGTCCGGGTGCCGCCGCAGGTGCTGCCCGGCGAGCAGCAGCCCGTGGTGGGCGTTGGTGCCCTGCTCCCAGGCGCCCTCCAGGCCGACCAGTTCCGGCAGCTCCACCGACTGCGCGTAGCGGCCGAACGTGATCAGCTGCAGGGCGTCGTTGCGGAAGCGGGTGCTGATCAGCTGGTGCAGCGCGAGCGCCGTGCGCTTCATCGGCAGCCAGCGCCCTTCCTGAACCATCGACCACGACGTGTCGACCAGCAGCGCGACCGCCGCGCGGGTGCGGTGCTCGGTCTCGACCACTTCGACGTCCTCGACGTCGAGGCGCACCTTCCGCTCCCCCACCGAAACCGACCGCAGCACGGCGTTGCGGATGGTCCGCGGCACGTCCCAGGGCTGCATGTCCCCGAACCGCCACGGCCGCGACGCGCCGGTCGGTTCGCCGGCGGCGCCCGCCGATTCGGTCTCGCGCTCGCCGGTCTTGCCGCGCAGGGCGTTCACGATGTCGGACAGCGCCGTCTCGCCGAGGCGCCGCAACGCCTTGGGCGACAACCGGAGCGAGCCGTCGGCGGCCCGTTCGAACAGGCCCTGGCGGCGCAGCTCGCGCTCCAGTTCGGCCAGCCGGCGGGCGTCGACGCCCGCGTCCTTGCCGAGCTGGCGCTCGAGCGCCTCCAGGTCGATGTCCTCCAGCCGCGCGCCGGGGTACGACTGGCCGAGCTGCTCGGCCAGCGCGTCCAGCTCGGCGAGGTCGGCCATGGCCTGGGCGCCTTCGCCCATGCCCAACGGGTTGTTGCCGCGGAAGCGGGCCGAACCGGTCCAGTCCTCGCCCGGCCGGGCCGCCCGCAGCTGACCGTCCAACCGGGACAGCTGCTGCGCCAGGCGCGGGTCGCCGAAGGCCTGTTGGGTCAGCTCGGCGAGTTCGGCGCGCTGCTCGGCCGACATCGAGTTGAGCATCCGCTGCGCGGCCGCCGACCGCTCGGCCAGCGCGTCGATCAGCTCCTCGACGTTCCGCGGGTTCTCCGGGAAGAACTCGCCGTGCTTGCCCATGAAGTCTTCGAAGCGCTGCTGGATGTCCTCGGCGCCGCGAGCGTGCGCTTCGAGCAGGTCGTTGAGGTCGCCGAGCATCTCGTTGATCCGCTCGACGTCCTCGGGACCGGCGTTCTGCAGGGCCTGCTTCATGCCCTGGAACCGGGATTCCATCAGCTCCTGACCGAGCAGGTCCCGGATCTGCTGGTAGTTCTCCCGGCCCTGTTCGGACCGCCAGTCGTAGTTCGCCAGCTCGTTGACGGCCGCGGCCGTGCCCGGTGGCAGCGCGTCGAGCTGGGCCTCCCGGAAGCGGGCGTCGTCGTCCGGGTCCGGGAACAGCTCGCGGCGTTCGGCGTCGAGGGCCTCCTGCAGGAGCCGCTGGACCTCCTGCAGGGTGCCGTCGAGCCGGTTGCGCCGCTGGATCCGGGAGCGGCGCTGCCACAGCCGCCGGGTCAGCTCGTCGAGACCGGCGGTGCGGTTCGTGCCGCGCCGCAGCATCTCTTCCAGCGCGGCCCGCGGGGAAGCGCCGGCCATGACGTCGCGGCCGATCTCGTCGAGCGCGTCACGCAGGTCGGCCGGCGGTGCCAGCGGGTCCGGCCCGTCGTGCCACGGGCCGTAGGAGTAGCCGTCGGGGAGCGGGACCGCGGTCATCGGCCGTAGACGGTCGTCGTGTCGTCGGAGTCCTTGGCGAGCCTTCGCGACAGGAACAGCGATTCGAGGGCCAGTTCGACGGCGGCCGCGATCCGCCCGGCGGGCTCGTCGGCGGCGACCCCGGCGCGCCGGGCGACCTCGTGCAGCACCGGCAGCTCCGGCAGGGCTTCGAGGACGTCCTTGCCCGGCACGCGCTCGCCGGTGGAGACCAGGTGGCCTTCGCCCACCGCGTCGGCCAGGGGGCGCAGGTCGAGGCCGGCGAACCGGTCGCGCGCGGTCTCGGCGATCGCCAGGCGCAGCAGGTGCACGAGGTGCTCGACCTCGCGGCCTTCTTCGCCGGGCTCGAACTCGATCTTGCCGCGCAGCACCGCCGGGACGGCGTCGAGGTCGACCGGGCGCGCCACGGCGGGCTCCTCCCCGGTCAGCGCCGAGCGCCGCAGGGCCGCGGCCGCCACGGTCTCCGCCGCGGCGACGGCGAACCGCGCCGAGACGCCGGAGCGCTGGTCGATCACCGTGGATTCGCGGAGGTTCCGGACGAACCGGGCGAGGACTTCCAGCAGCGGCTCACCGACTTCGGCGACCAGGTTCGCCTCCTGCCGGACGACGGCGACCTCGGCCTCGACGTCGAGGGGGTAGTGGGTGCGGATCTCGGCGCCGAAGCGGTCCTTCAGCGGGGTGATGATCCGGCCGCGGTTGGTGTAGTCCTCGGGGTTCGCGGTGGCGACGAGCAGGACGTCCAGCGGCAGCCGCAGGGTGTAGCCGCGGACCTGGATGTCGCGCTCCTCCATCACGTTGAGCAGCGCGACCTGGATGCGCTCGGCGAGGTCGGGCAGCTCGTTGATGGCGACGATGCCGCGGTGGGCGCGCGGGACGAGACCGAAGTGGATCGTCTCCGGGTCGCCGAGGCTGCGGCCTTCGGCGACCTTGACCGGGTCGACGTCGCCGATCAGGTCGCCGACGGAGGTGTCCGGCGTGGCGAGCTTCTCGGTGTAGCGCTCGGAGCGGTGGCGCCAGGCCACCGGCAGGTCGTCGCCGAGTTCGGCGGCGCGCCGGATCGACGCGGGCGTGATCGGCTGCAGCGGGTGTTCGCCCAGCTCCGCACCTTCGATGACGGGCGTCCACTCGTCGAGCAGGCCGGCCAGGGTGCGCAGCAGGCGGGTCTTGCCCTGGCCGCGTTCGCCGAGCAGGACGACGTCGTGGCCGGCCAGCAGCGCGCGTTCGAGCTGCGGCAGCACGGTGCGGGAGAACCCGACGATGCCGGGCCACGCGTCTTCGCCGTTCTTGAGGGCGGTCAGCAGGTTGTCGTGGATCTCTCGGGCGATCGGGCGCGGTTCGTACCCGGCCGCGCGCAGGGCCCCGGCGGTGCGGGGAAGAGCGTCTGGAACAGCGTTCACCTCCTCGACGCTACTGCCGGATCGGCGGCCCGTCGATGTGGAGCGGCTCCAGCGTGGGCGCGCACCGGGCATCGCGGCCGAGCCGGTAAAATAGGGCGTCGTGTGCCGTCCCAGTGCGACTTTCGCCGTCTGGTCGAGCGCGTGGCTCAACGGGGCCGCCGCGTCCGACGATGTCCTCGATGCCCTGCTCGCGTGGGGTGAGGCCCACGACGTCGTGGCCGCCGACACCGCCGCGGCCGACGGTTTCGCGCTCCCGCTGGCGTTCAACCGGGCGGCCACGCCGGTGCAGCTGCTGATGGCCCTGCGTTCGCAAGGAGCGAAATCCCTCCAGCTGGTGCTCCCGGTCCCGGGTGACGTCCGCGGCCTCGGCGGCGGCGGTCCGTTCACCGAGGCGGCGTTGCGCGCCGGTGACGCGCTGGTGCTGCCCGACCTCGGGTTCGGACTGGTGCCGGAGCCGATCGCCGAAGGCCTGGTGCGCTGGACGGTCTATTCGCTGTCCTCGCCGACGACTCCGGAGTACGTCCCGCTCGGCGAGGCCGAGCACGGCCTGACGGACGCGATCCGCAACAGCGCCGGGGCGTTGCAGACCCTGGACGTGGCCTCGGACCGGCCGGGCGTGCGCGCGGAGCTGTCGGCCCACCTGCGCTCGCGGCCGGACGTGGACTGGCCGGCCGGGACGCCGGGACGCGCGTTGCGGGTGCTGCAACGCGCCGAGGAGATCGCGGCGATCCTGGCGATCGCCTCGTCGGACGACCCGGGCGGGGCGCTCTCGGCGTCGGCTTCGACGTTGCGGGCCCAGGCGTTGCGGCCCCTGTCGGACGCGGTCCGGACGGCCCGCTGCGCGGCGGTCAACGAGGCGGTCCGGGTGTTCGCGGAGCAGACGGCCCGCGAAGGCTGAGCGTTGACCGAGGACGCCTGGGCCGCGGTGGCCGACGAGTTCGCCGATGGTGCCTACGCGTCCGTCAAGGGGCGTGTGCGCACGTACGTGATGCACCGGCAGCTGCTGGAGCACCTGCCCGCCCCGCCGGCCTCGGTGCTCGACGTCGGCGGCGGCGCGGGCCACCAGTCGTTCCCGCTGGCCCGCGCCGGCTACGACGTCACCCTGCTCGACTCATCGGCGGCGATGCTGGACAAGGCCCGGCAGCGGATGCCGGAACGGGTGACGCTCGTGGAAGCCGACGGGACGGCCGCCCACGAAGCCGTCGGCGGCCGTCGCTTCGACGCCGTCCTGTGCCACGGCGTGCTCGGCTACCTCGAACACCCGGAACCCCTGCTCGACCAGTTGTGCCGATGCGCGGCGCCCAGCGGCCTCGTCTCGGTCATGACGGGCAACGCCGACGCCTCGGCGGTGCGCCCGGCGATGGAAGGACGCTGGGAAGACGCCCTGGCCGCGTTCGGAACCCGCACCGAAATCGGGGTGCTCGGCCTGCCGACGCGCGCCGACACGGTGGCGGAACTGAGCGAGGCGCTGCGCAGCCGTGGGGTCGAACCCGTCGCCTGGTACGGAGTCTGGCTGTTCGTCGACTGGTTCGACCTCAGCGGCACCGAACTGGACCCGGCCGAAGCCGAGCGCGTGGCGGCCGTCGAATTCGAGGCCAGCCGGCGGGATCCCTACCGCCGGCTCAGCCGTGTCTTCCACCTGGTGGCGCGCAAGCCCTAACGGCCCGGCCGCTTCGCGGGCTCGCAGCAGCCGATCGCGCACGGGGCGCCGTTGACCGTGCAGCCCGCCACCGGGAACGACGACAGCTTCCGCGGCTCGGCCCCGTGCGTGTGCTCGCGGATCAGCTCCACCACCAGCTCCGCGAACCGCGGGTCCGAACCCGCCGTCGCCGCGCGGGCGAAGGCCATTCCGTGCTCCGCCGCGCGTTCCGCCGCCTCGTTGTCCAGGTCCCAGATCACCTCGAGGTGGTCCGACACGAACCCGATCGGCGACACGACCACGCCCGGGACACCCGAGGAGTGCAGCGCGTCGATGTGGTCGACGATGTCCGGCTCCAGCCACGGCACCTGCGGCGGCCCGGACCGTGACTGCCACACCACGTCGTACTCCGCGATGCCGGCCTCGGCCGCCACCAGGCGAGCCGCCTCCGCGATCTGGCGCGAGTAGCGGCGGCCGCCCTCGGACGGCGGGCCCGAGGCGCGGTCCGCGCTGTCGGGCACCGAGTGCGCCGTGAACACCGTGCGGATCCCCGGCTCGTTCCCCAGTGACGCGTGCGCCGCGCGCACGCCGTCGGCGACCGCCGAGACGAACAGCGGGTGGTCGAAGAACTGGCGGATCTTCACCAGCTCGGGCGCACCGTCCCCCACCGAGGCGCGGGCGCGCTCGATGTCTTCGTCGTACTGGCGGCACGCCGAATAGCCGCCGTACGCGCTCGTCGGGAACACCAGGACGCGCTGGGCGCCGTCCGAGGTCAGCGAAGCCAGGGTGTCTTCGACCATCGGGTGCCAGTTGCGGTTGCCGAAGTGCACCGGCAGGTCCATGCCCGCGGCCGAAAGCTGCTTCTCGACGGCGGCCATCGCGTCGCGGTTCAGCTTGTTGATCGGCGAAACCCCGCCGAAGTGCCGGTAGTGCTCGGCGACCTCCAGGAGCCGCTCGCGTGGCACCCCCCGGCCCCGGGTGACGTTCTCGAGGAACGGCATGACGTCGTCAGGCCCCTCCGGACCACCGAACGAGAGCCACAGCAACGCGTCGTATCCCACCCCTGCCATCTTGCCGTTGTGGCCGCCCGCACGCCGACCGGGGGCTCGTTATGAATCGACCAGTCCAAAACCGTGCTACGGTGGTCGTCATGGCCAGGCCACGGGAGTTCGACGAAACCGCCGCCGTCGAAAAAGCGATGCACGCGTTCTGGGAACACGGCTACGAAGCGACGTCGACGCAGGATCTGTGCGCGGCCACCGGGCTCGGCCGCAGCAGCGTCTACAACACGTTCACGAGCAAGAAAGCGCTCTTCCGGCGCTCACTGGAGCACTACACCAAAACCCAGCTGGACAAGCGCCAGTCGATCCTCGAGGGCGCGGGCACCGCGGCCGAACGGCTGGCCGCGGTCCTCGACAGCGCCATCGAGGACGACCTCGAGGAGCACCGCCGCGGCTGCCTGGTGGTCAACACCCTGGCCGAACTCGGCGTGCCCGACGACGAAGTGGGCGCCGCGCTGCGGCACGACACCGACCGGAACCTGACCATGTTCGCCCAGTGCGTCCGGGAAGGCGTGCTCGACGGCAGCCTCCGGGACGGCCTGGACCCCGCCGAGGTGGCGGAGTACCTGCTCGCCACCACCTCGGGCCTGCGCGTGATGGCCCGCCGGGGCACGAGCCGCGCCGGCATGCACGCCGTCGCCGACATCGCGTTGTCGGCCATCACGCGCTGAACACCGCATCCCCGCGGATTCGGCATGCCCCAATTTTGGACTGACCGATACACAACAGGAGGAGAACCCATGCCCCTGGCCGTCTTCGTCCTCGGGCTCAGCGTGTTCGCGCTGGGCACGTCCGAGTTCATGATCACCGGCCTGCTCCCCGGCATGGCCACCGATCTGCACGTGAGCATCCCCGACGCCGGCCTGCTGATCTCCGCGTTCGCCATCGGGATGGTCGTCGGGGCGCCGCTGCTGGCGGTCGGCACCCTCCGGCTCCCCCGCCGCCGCACCCTCCTGGTGATGCTCGGCGTGTTCGTCGCGGCGCACGTCGTCGGCGCCCTCGCCGGGAGCTACGCGCTCCTGTTCGCGACGCGGGTCGTGGCCGCCCTCGCCTGCGCCGGCTTCTGGGCCGTCGCACTGGCGACGACGATCGCGCTCGTCCCCGCCGACCGGCGCGGCCGCGCGATGGCGGTGCTCGTCGGCGGGCTGACCGTGGCGAACATCGCCGGCGTGCCCGCCGGCACCTTCCTGGGCCAGCACGCCGGCTGGCGGACGGCGTTCTGGGCGGTGGCGGCGGTGACGCTCGTCGCGGTGGTGGGCGTGGCCCTGCTGGTGCCGGAGACGACCGGTGCCGCGGCGGGCGTCCGCCACGAGCTGCGGCTGTACCGGCGCGGCCGGGTCTGGCTCGCCCTCGGCGTGATCGCGCTGTGCCAGGCCATGATCTTCGCCGCGTTCAGCTACCTGGCGCCGCTGCTCACCGAGACCGACGGCCTCCCGGCGGGATGGGTGCCGGGCGTCCTCGCCCTGTTCGGCGTCGGCGCGCTGATCGGGATCAGCGCCGGCGGGCGGCTCGCGGACCAGTGGCCGTTCGCCATGCTCTACGGCTGTCTCGCCCTCGCGCTGGCCGCCTTGCTCGTGCTCGCCCTGACCACCGACGCTCTCGTCGCCGTCGCGGCCGTGCTGGTGTTCGGCGTGGCCTCGTTCGGCGCCAACCCGGCGCTGAACCTCCGCGCCTACCAGGCCGCGGGCGATGCGCCCACGCTCGTGGGCGCCGGCACGACCGCGGCGTTCAACGTCGGCAACACCGTCGGGCCCTGGCTGGGCGGCGTCGCGATCGACGCCGGGCTCGGCTTCCCGAGCGTCGCCTGGACCGGCATCGGCCTCGGCGTCGCCACGCTGGCCGCGCTCACGGTCGCCGCCGCCGTCCAGCGCGGCGACGACCGTGAACCGGTGGCCGTGTGAGAATCAGACGCCGAGGAAGTGGACGCCGCCGTCGACCATGATCATCGAGCCGGTGGTGGCGGGGAGCCAGTCCGACAGGACCGCGCAGACGCTCTTCGCCACCGGGTCCGGGTCCGTGCTGTCCCAGCCGAGCGGCGCGCGCTCGCCCCAGCCGTCCTCCAGGTCGACGAAGCCCGGGATGGACTTGGCGGCCATCGTCTTCATCGGGCCCGCGCTGACCAGGTTGACGCGGATGCCCTGCGGTCCCAGCTCCTTGGCCAGGTACCGGTTGACCGACTCGAGCCCCGCCTTCGCGACGCCCATCCAGTTGTAGACCGGCCACGCGACACGGGCGTCGAAGTCCATGCCGACGTACGACGAGCCCCGGCCCAGCAGCGGCAGGCACGCCTTCGCCAGCGACATGTACGAGTACGTCGAGATCTCGATCGCGGTCTTGACGTCTTCGGCGGGCGCGTCGAGGAAGGGCGCGCCGAGGCAGGTCTGCGGGGCGAAGCCGATCGAATGCAGCACGCCGTCCAGGCCGTCGACGTGCTCGCGGACGCGGTCGGCCAGCGAGTCGAGGTGCTCGGAGTTGGTCACGTCGAGCTCGAGCACGGGCGCCTCTTCGGGCAGCCGCTTCGCGATGCGCTCGACCAGCGACATGCGGCCGAAGCCGGTCAGCACCACCTTCGCGCCCTCCTGCTGCGCGATCTTGGCCGCGTGGAAGGCGAGCGACGCGTCGGTGATGACTCCGGTGATCAGCAGGCGCTTGCCTTCGAGCAGTCCGGGCACGGGTCCTCCAGGTCTTGGTTCGGGTGGGGAAAGTGATCAGTGACCGAGGCCGAGGCCGCCGTCGACGGGCAGCACCGCACCGTTGACGTAGCCGGCTTCGTCGGAGGCCAGGTAGCGCACGGCGGCGGCGATCTCCGACGGCTCGGCGTACCGGCCGGAAGGCACCTGCGCGAGGATTTCCTTCTTGCGCGCCTCGGGCAGTTCGTCGGTCATGTCGGTGTGGACGAACCCGGGCGCGACGACGTTCGAGGTGATGTTGCGCGAGCCGAGCTCCCGGGCCAGCGACCGCGCGAACCCGACCAGGCCGGCCTTCGACGCGGCGTAGTTGGCCTGCCCGGCCGAGCCGGAGAGGGCGACGACGGAGGAGATGAAGACGAACCGGCCCCACTTGCCGCGCAGCATGCCCCGCGAGGCCCGCTTGGCGACCCGGAACGCGCCGGTGAGGTTCGCGTCGAGGACGCGCGCGAACTGCTCGTCGCTCATCCGCATCAGCAGCGTGTCGTCGGTGAGCCCGGCGTTGGACACGAGGACCTCGACCGGGCCCTGGTGCTCCTCGACGAGCTTGAACGCGGCGTCGACCTGCTCGGTGTCCGTGACGTCCGCCTGGACCCCGAAGAGGCCCTCGGGCGCACCCGAACCACGGTGCGTGACGGCGACCCGGTGCCCCTGCTCGGCGAGGTCCCGGGCGATCGCCAGACCGATGCCCCGGTTGCCCCCGGTGACGAGAACGGACCGTCCCACTGTGTTCTCCCTCTTGGTGAAGCGTGCGCTGCTGCCGCGCACGAGGTTATCGGCAGGCCTGCCGGGTCGCGCACCCGCGCCCGGCCTCGCCGCGACCGTCCTAAGCGCGTGTTAGGAACCGCCTCCCGACCTTGCTGGTTACCCGCTGGTTGGTCACCGTGAGTCGCAACACAGGAGGTCGACGATGACAACCCGGCTCAGCGGCGCCACCCCGGCAGCCGTCAGCGAAAAGCGCGTGATCGGCAACGTGCTGCGCGGCTCGATCGGCAACTTGGTCGAGTGGTACGACTGGTACGCCTACGCGGCGTTCACCACCTACTTCGCCAAGTCCTTCTTCCCGACGTCCGACACCACGGCCGCGTTCCTGGGGACCGCCGCGGTGTTCGCCGTCGGGTTCCTCATGCGGCCGCTGGGCGGGTGGATGCTCGGGCGGTTCGCCGACCGGTTCGGCCGCCGCAGCGCACTGGTGCTCTCGGTCACCCTCATGGCGGGCGGCTCGCTGCTCATCGCCGTCACGCCGAGCTATCACACCATCGGGATCGCCGCGCCGATCCTGCTGCTCACCGCGCGGCTGATCCAGGGCCTGTCGGTCGGCGGGGAGTACTCCACCTCGGCGACCTACCTGTCCGAAGTGGCCACTCCGGGCAAGCGCGGCTTCTACTCGAGCTTCCAGTACGTGACGCTCTACGGCGGCCAGCTGCTGGCTCTCGGGCTCCAGCTGATCCTGCAGGCGATCCTCACCGAACAGCAGCTGACGTCGTGGGGCTGGCGGATCGCGTTCGTCGTCGGCACGTTCGCCGCGCTCACCGTGATGTGGCTGCGGCGCGGCATGGACGAATCCGAGAGCTACCGGCGCGAGGCGGCCGAAACCCCGGGCGAACGCGGCACGCTGCGCGCGCTGATCAAGTACCCGAAGGAGATCGCGCTCGTCGTCGGCCTGACCCTCGGCGGCACGGTCGGCTTCTACACCTTCGCCACCTACAGCCAGAAGTTCCTGGAGAACACCGCGCACATCCCGCGGCGGCAGGTCACCATCGTGCTGTTCTGCGCGATCCTCGTCGCCGCGGTCCTGCAGCCGGTGTTCGGGCGGCTGTCCGACCGGATCGGCCGCCGTCCGCTGCTGCTGTTCTTCGGCATCGGCGGCACCCTGCTCACCGTCCCGCTGATGACGGTGATGGGCTCGACCCGCAACCCCGTCGGCGCGTTCTTCCTCGTGCTGGCCGGGCTGGTGATCGTCGCCGGGTACACCTCGATCAACGCCATCGTGAAGGCCGAGCTGTTCCCGACGAAGATCCGCGCCATCGGCGTGGGCCTGCCGTACGCGCTGACCGTGGCGATCTTCGGCGGCACCGCCGAGCTGATCGCGCAGGCGCTGAAGAGCGCCGGGCACGAGACGGTGTTCTTCTGGTACGTCGCCGGCTGTGTCCTGGTGTCCCTGATCGTCTACGGCACAATGCGGGAAACCTCGAAGACCTCCGAGCTGGAGAAGCGCTGACGAAGGGGATGACCGTGCGCGTGCTCCTCGTCGAAGACGACGCGGGTGTCGCCGGCGCGCTCGCCGAATCGCTGCAGGCGCGCGGTCATCCCGTCACCAGCGTCGCCCGCGGGGCCGACGCGCTGCACCACCACCGCGCGGCCGACCTCGTCCTGCTGGACCTGGGCCTGCCCGACCTCGACGGCCTCGACGTGCTCCGCAAGATCCGGGCCGTCTCGCCGGTCCCGGTGATCGTGCTGACCGCCCGCGGCGACGAGCGGTCCGTGGTGCGCGGGCTGCGGCTCGGCGCCGACGACTACCTGACCAAGCCGGTCCGGCTGGCCGAGCTGCTGGCTCGGATGGACGCCGTCGTGCGGCGGGCGGTGGCCCGGGCCACCCCGGCCGACAGTGCTGGCGACGTCGTGCGCGTCGAGGACGTCGAGATCGACCTCGGCGCCCGCCGGGTGCTGGTCGCCGGGCACGACGCCGGGCTGACCACGAAGGAGTTCGAGATCCTGGCCGTGCTCGCCGCGCGTCCCGGCACCGCGGTCAGCCGCCAGCAGCTGATGGACGAGGTCTGGGGCGACGCGTACCTCGCGGTGTCGCGCTCGCTCGACGTCCACCTGACCGGGCTGCGCGCCAAGCTCGACCGGCCGGGCCTGCTCACCACCATCCGCGGCTTCGGCTACCGGCTCGGCCGGGACTGACCCGTGCGCACCCGGCTGCTGGTGGTCCTGGTGGCCCTCGCCCTCGCCGTGGTCGCCGCGTTCGCCGTCCCGCTGCTGGCCGCCACCGCCGAGCAGCGCACCCAGCAGCTGGTCATCGCCCGGACCGCCGACGTCGACCGGTTCGTCGTGCTCGCCCAGCAGGCCGTCGACACGCGCGACCCGGCGGCCCTCGTGGCCGACGCGGAGCGCTACGCCCAGTTGTACGGCGAAGGCGTCGTCATCGTCGACGCGCGGCGGTTCCCGCTGGTGCAGGCGGGCGGCCTGACCGCGGCCGACCCGGCGGTGCGCGCGCTGGTGGAGGCGGCGATGCGCAACGAGCCGGCGCCGCGGGTGGACCGGCTGGACCCGTGGTCGGCCGAGCCGGCCTCCTTCGCGCGCCCGGTCGGTACCGGCACGCGGGTGTCCGGGGTGGTCGTGCTGCGCGCGTCGGTGGCGGCGGCGGCCGCGGACGTAGCGACCCGCTGGGGCACCATCGGGGCCGGCGCGGTGCTGGTCGCGATGGTGTTCGTGCTGCTCGCGGTGGTGCTGGCCCGGTGGATGGTGCGGCCGCTGCACGAGCTCGAGACCGGGGTGCTGGCCGTGGCCGGCGGGCACCGCGCGCACGTCCCCGAACGCGCCGGGCCGCGCGAGCTGCGGTCGCTGGCCGCCGAGGTCAACCGGATGTCCGAGGCCGTGCTGGAAGCCGCCGAGCAGCAGCACCGGCTGGTCGCCGACGCCTCGCACCAGCTGCGGAACCCGATGGCCGCGCTGCGGCTGCGGGTCGATTCCCTGGCCGGGCGCATCAAGGGCGACGACTCCGCCTACCGGGCGACCGTCGCCGAGGTCGAACGCCTGGAGAAGCTCCTCGGCGGCCTGCTCGCGCTCGCCCTGGCCGAGAGCACCGCGACCCGCGTCGCGGCCGGGGGCGCGGACGAGGCGTGCGACCTGGCGTCCGTGCTCGCCGAGCGCGTCGACGCCTGGCGCCCGGCCGCCGAGGACGCGGGGGCGGTGCTCGTGCCGCCGCCGGGCCACGACGAGCCGGTCACCGTGCGCTGCCCGGAAGGGGAACTCGCGCAGATCCTCGACGTGCTGCTGGACAACGCCGTCCACTACGCCGGCCGCGGCGCGAAGATCACCACGGACTGGGAAAGCGGTGGGTCGACCGCCACCCTCGTCGTCGCCGACGACGGGCCGGGATTGTCCGAAGAGGACAGAGCGCGGGCGACCGAACGGTTCTGGCGCGCGGGCGGCGAAGGCGCCCCGCGCGGCACCGGCCTCGGCCTGGCCATCGCCCACCAGCAGGTGCGCACCCGCGGCGGCGTCCTGGAACTGCGCCAGGCCCTCCCCCACGGTCTCGAAGTCCGCGTCACGCTGCCGCTGCGGGAGGTGCCGGGATGACGCTCACCCGCCGCGCGGCGCTGCTCGGCGGCCTGGGACTGGCGCTGGCCGGCTGTTCGACGGCCGGCTACCGGGGCCCGGAGCGCACGCTGACGATCGCCGCCGGCGAGCGCGGCGGCTTCTACCTGGCCTTCGCCGAGCTGCTCTCGGCCGAGCTGAACCGGGCGGAGCCGCTGCTGCACGCCGAGGCCGTGCCGACCGAGGCGAGCGTCGCCAACGTCGGCCTGGTGCAGCAGGGGCGGGCGGACCTCGGGCTGGTGCTCGCCGACGTCGCCCAGACCGCGCTCGGCGGCGGGCCGCCGTTCGCCGGGAAGGTGCCGCTGCGCGCGCTCGGCCGGGTGTACGAGAACTACCTGCAGCTGGTGGTGCGGGCGGACGGGCCGGTGCGCCGCCTGGCCGACCTCGCCGGGCGCCCGGTCTCCCTGGGCGCGGGCGGCTCCGGCGCGGCGCAGCTCGGCGAGCGCGTGTTCGCCAAGGCGGGCGTCACCGTGGACGCCCGCCACCTGCCGTTCGACGACGCGGTCCGCGCGCTGGCCGGCCGCCGCGTCGACGCGATGCTGTGGTCGGGCGGGGTGCCGACACCGAAGCTGGCCGAGCTGAACCGGACGACGCCGATCGCGCTGGTGCCGCTGGATGCGGTGGTGCCGGCCCTGCGCGCGGCGTACGGCCCGGTGTACGACCAGGTCCAGGTCCCCGACGGGGCATACCGCGGCGTGGGCGCGCTGAGCACGATCGGCGTGGCGAACCTGCTGGTGTGCGCCCCGTCCCTGCCCGACGACGTCAGCGCGGCCGTGGTCCGGCTCCTGGTCGAGCGCGCCACCGCGCTGGTGCCCGCCGAAGCCGTCGGCACGCAGTTCCTCGACGTGCGGACGCTGATCGGGACGCAGCCGGTCCCGCTGCAACCGGGCGCGGCGGCCGCGTACCGGACCCTGCACGGCTGAACTAGATTGGGCGGGTGACCGCACCTCGCCGCCCGATCGCCGAGATGCCGCTGCGCGTGCGCTACCACGAGTGCGACGGGCCGGGCATCGTCTCAGGCGCCCACTACCTGACCTATGTGGACAGGTGCTCCTTCGAGGCGCAAGCGCCGCCGGAGGCGGTCCGCAAGGTCTACGCCACCCTGCTCGGGGACTGAGCCCGTGTTCCGCGTTCTCTTCTACCAGCCCGAAATCCCGCCCAACACCGGCAACGCGATCCGCCTGGCCGCCAACACCGGCTGCGAACTGCACCTGGTGGAGCCGCTCGGCTTCACCCTCGAGGACAAGCAGCTGCGCCGGGCCGGGCTCGACTACCACGACCTGGCCCGCGTGCACGTCCACGCTTCGCTGGCCGCGGCCTGGGAAGTGTTGCTGCCGGCCAAGGTCTACGCGTTCACCGCGTCGGCGACGCGGCTGTACACCGATGTCGCCTACACGCCGGGCGATATCCTGGTGTTCGGGCCCGAGTCGGTGGGCTTGCCGGCCGAAGTGCAGGAAGCGCCCGAGGTGACCGACCGCGTGCGGCTGCCGATGCGGCCGTCCAACCGATCGCTCAACCTGGCCAACACCGCGGCGATCACCGTTTACGAAGCATGGCGCCAAAACGGCTTCCGGTAGGTTCGCCGGATGCGACAGCAGTTCCTGGGGGCGCTCATCGGCGCCGCGTTCGGCACGGTCTTCGTCCTGGTCAACTCCGGTGACCCGGTGCCCGCGGCGCTCGGCTGGGCGCTGCGGGCCCTCGCCGTGCTCGCCCTGGCCGCCGTGGTGGTCCTCGGCGTCCGCGCGGGCGGCCGTCCGACGCTCGACGGCCGGCCGGTGTTCGGGCCGAGCTACCGGGTCGTCGTCATCGGCGAAGTCGTGCTGCTCGTCGCCGGGTTCTTCGTGCTGAGCCTGCTGGACGCGCCCGTCCAGGCCAACGTCGCCTGGATCGCCACGATCGTCGGCCTCCACTTCGCCGCACTGGCCTCGGCGTGGAAAACCCGGTCGACCCTCGTGGTCGGGGTGGTCCTCACCGCGCTCGGCGTCGCCGGGCTCGCCCTGCTCGGCAGCGCCGCGGAATGGGTGCCGTTCGTCAGCGGCGTCCTCTCCGGCGTGACCCTGCTCGGCGGCAGCCTCTACGGCGTCCGCCGCGCCTGAGAAGGCGGCACTTTCACGTGAAAGTGCCGCCCTGGGGCTACGGGAGCCGTTGGCCGAAGAAGAGGCTGGCCGCGGCACCCAGCATGAGGATCAGGGTCCCCACCACGACCCACGGCTTGCTGGCGTCGGCGTCCTTGAGCTCGTAGCCGATCTGCTCGCCGAGGTCCGCGTAGACCTTCTTCAGCTCCTCGGCGCTGGCCGCCTTGTAGAAGTCGCCGCCGGAGAGGCGGGCGATCTCACGCAAGGACTCGTCGTCCACGCTGACCGGCTGGGCCTTGCCGTCGATGTCGACCGAGCCGTGGGTGGTGCCGAACGAGATCGACGAGATCGGCACGCCGGCCTGCTTGGCCGCCTGCGCCGCCGTGTACCCGCCGCGCGCCGCGTACAGGTCCTCCGGGACGGTCTGCTTCCCGTCCGACATCAGCACGATCCGCGCCGGCGGCGGCCCGTCGGCGCCGCCGACGACGCTGGAGAAGCTCTCCACCGACTGCAGGGCCGCGAAGATGCCTTCGCCGGTCGCCGTCGACTGGGCCAGCTTCAGGTTTTCGATCGCCTTGATCACGCCGTTGCGGTCGGTGGTCGGGTTGACCAGCACGGTCGCTGTGCCCGCGAAGGAGATCAGCCCCAGGTTGATCCCCGGCGTCATGTTGCGCGCGAAGCTCGTCGCCGCTTCCTGGGCCGCCTGCAGCCGCGTCGGGAGCACGTCGGTGGCCTCCATCGACAGCGACACGTCGATCACCAGCATCACGGTCGCCCGGTTGCGGGGCACCTTCTGCTCGGCGGTCGGGCCGGCCAGCGCCACGGTGAGCAGCAGCAGCGACAGCACGATCAGCACGGCCGGCAGGTGCCGGACCCAGCCCTGGCTCTTCGGCGCGACCTTCTCCAGCAGGTCCAGGTTCGCGAACCGCATGGTCCGCTTCCGGCGCGCCCGCTGGGCCAGCACGTACCCGACGGCGACCGCGGCGACCGCGATCAGCAGCAGGAACCACCACGGCGAGGCGAACCCCGTCAAACTCATGCGCGCACCTCGCTGACGCTCGGTGCGGCCTGAGCCGGCAACGCCGTGCCGAACGGTTCGGTCGCAGGCTCCCTCACGCCACACCCCCCGACCAGCGGCGCTTGCGGGCGACGACGAACCGCACCATGTCGGCGATCCAGTCGGCGTCCGTGCGCAGCGTCAGGTGCGCCGCACCCGCGCGCCGCAGGCCGGCCGCCACGCGCTGGCGGTGGGCGTGGGCCGCGGCCCCGAACTCCTTGCGCAGCAAGGCCGAAGCGTGCACTTCGCGCTGTTTCCCTGTCTCCGGGTCGGCCAGCACGACGGTGCCCACCTCGGGCAGGTCGACGTCGCGCGGGTCGAGGACTTCGATCGCGATCAGTTCGTGGCGCCCGCCCAGAGCCCGCAGCGGCCGCTCCCAGGACGTGTCGCCCAGGAAGTCGGAGATGACCACGGCCAGGCCACGGCGGCGCGGCGGGCGGCGCAACGCCTCCAGGGCCTGGGCGAAGTCGCCGCAGGTGCCCTCGGCCGCGCGCGGGGTCTCGGCGAGCTTGCGCACCAGCCCGCGGGCGTGCGCCAGGCCGCCGCGGGCCGGGATGCGGGTGGTGTCGGCGCCGGTGGAGATCAGCGCGCCGATCCGGTTGCCGCCGCCCCCGGTGAGGTGCGCGACCGCCGCGACGGCGCAGACCACCAGGTCGCGCTTCTCGCACAGCGCGGTGCCGAAGTCGAGGCTCGCCGAGAGGTCGGCGACCACCCACGTCTCCAGCTCGCGGTCGGCCACGGTCTCGCGGATGTGCGGGGTCGTGGTGCGGGCGGTGACCGCCCAGTCCATCCGGCGGACGTCGTCGCCGGGCTGGTACGGGCGGGCCTCGCCGGGCTCGGACCCCGGCCCCGGCACCAGGCCGAGGTGGTTGCCCTGCAGCAGCCCGTCGAGCCGGCGGCGGACGTCGAGCTCCAGCGTGCGGAGCCCCGCCTCCATCCGGTCGCCGCGCAGGATCGGCGGCGCCCACGAAGGGCGTTCGCCCTTCTCGTTCTTCGCCATCGCCGGGTTACCTGACCGGCGCGCCCGCCGGGACCGGGCCGCCCTGGCCGGCCCCGCCCTGCGGCCGGGCCGAGACCTGCGGCAGCGGCACGGTCTGCAGCACGCGCGTGATGATGTGGTCGATCGGCACGCCGTCGGCCAGCGCGTCGTAGGACAGCACGAGCCGGTGGCGCAGCACGTCGGGGACGACGTCGACGACGTCCTGCGGCAGCACGTAGTCGCGGCCGCGGACCAGGGCCAGCGCGCGGGCGGCGGCGATGATGCCGAGGCTGGCGCGCGGCGAGGCGCCGTAGGAGACCCAGCCGGCGACGTCGGCGAGGCCGTGCTCGTTCGGCGTCCGGGTGGTCAGCACCAGCCGCACGACGTAGTCGACCAGCGCGTGGTGCACGAACACCTGCGACGCGACGCCCTGGAGCCGGACCAGCTCGCCCGGGCTGAGGACCTCGTGCGGGGTGGGCGGCGTGACGCCCATCCGGTAGATGATCTCGCGCTCCTCCTCGGCGGAGGGGTATTCGACGACGATCTTGAACAGGAACCGGTCGCGCTGCGCTTCCGGCAGCGGGTACACGCCCTCGTTCTCGATCGGGTTCTGCGTCGCGAGGACGAGGAACGGGTCGGGCATCGGGAAGGTCTGGCCGCCGATGGAGACGTGCCGCTCGGCCATCACCTCGAGCATCGCCGACTGGACCTTGGCGGGCGCGCGGTTGATCTCGTCGGCGAGCACGAAGTTCGCCACGACCGGGCCGAGCTCGACGTCGAAGCGCTCGGCGCCCTGGCGGTAGATCCGGGTGCCGAGGATGTCGGCGGGCACCAGGTCGGGGGTGAACTGGACGCGGGAGAACGAGCCGCCGACGACCCGGGCGAACGTCTCGACGGCGAGGGTCTTCGCGACGCCGGGCACGCCTTCGAGCAGCAGGTGGCCCTTGGCCAGCAGGCCGACCAGCATCCGCTCGACCAGGCGGTCCTGGCCGACGATGATCCGCTTGACCTCGAACACGGTCCGCTCCAGCAACTGGGCGTCCCGGGCCGGCGTCGCGGGCTGCTGCCCGTTCCCGCCCTCGGCGTAGCCGGGCTCGGTCACTCTGCCTCCTCGAAATCTCGTGCGCCGCCCCCGCGACGGTGATCACGCGGTGCGACCGTACTGCGCCCCGGGCCGTCCGGCGCATCCGGCACGCGGACGCCACGCACCCGGCCCGCGATCAGCCAACACGGTCGCCGGTGTGGCACCTGTGAAGCACCTGGCCGGCCGGTTGCGCGCCCGGGCCGGTCCGTCGGGTGAACGCCCGATCCGCCGCTGCCGCCGTCGCCCGTATGAGGGGGATCCCGGCATCTTTCTCGACGGCCTGGCCGAGGACGCCCGCCTGGGTGCACTGGTCCCCCGCGGCCTGCGGGAGGCGCGCGGGGCGGAGCCGGCTCCCGGCGGGTCAGCGGTGCCGCTCGAAGCCCGGGAGGCGCCGACACGGCGGGGCATCCCCGCGAGTCAGCGGTGCCGCTCAAGGTCCTCCGGCGTGTCGATATCGTCCGCTTCGCCGCGTTCCGCCGGGACTTCGGCCACCGTGAGCCCACCCAGGACCCGGCGCAGGGCCGCGTTCTCCGTCTGCTCCGGCAGGGCCGCCCGCAGGGCCGGGAGCCGCCACGCGCCCAGGAGCCACTGCCGCTCGCCCGCCGCGTCGACCAGGACCGCGCCGTCGGCGTCGCCGATGGCCATGACCAGCCTGTCCACTGTGGACCGGCGGACGCCCGGGAGGTCGGCGGCCAGCAGCACGACCGCCTCGACGTCGTCGGGCACGAACACCAGGCCCGCCGCCAGGGCCGCCACCGGACCGGTGCCCGGGACCGGTTCGCGGGTCCACACCACGTCGAAGCCGGGGCGGCGCGGGCCGACCGCGATCACCCGCTCGGCGCCGTCGAGGGCGTGGATCGCGCGGGCCAGCAACGGTTTGCCGCCCACCGACAGCGCCGGCTTGTCCACACCGGACAGCCGGCGGGCCGCACCCCCGGCCACCACGATCCCCGCGTAGCGCACCGGGGCACCTTAGCGGCCCAGCACGAGGTAGGTGAAGCCCAGCACGCCCCGGTAGTCCCGGACGTATTCGCGCCACCGCCGGTCGAGCCACCGACGCACCTCCGGCGCCCGCGGGTCGGCCGGGTGCGCCACCAGCCACTCCGCCCAGGCCGCCCGCGAGGTCGACTCGAAGTCGTCCCACTCGAGCTGGTCGGCGGTGCTCAGGTGCAGCACGCGCCAGCCGGCGCCGTCCACGACGTCGAGCAGGTCGGGCAGGGTCAGCAGGTCCGGGCCGAAGATCTCCCGCGCCGCGGCGGTCGGCGAGGCGGCCCAGAAGCCGTCGCCGTAGAGCAGCCTGCCGGTCGGCCGCACCACCCGGGCGAGCGCCGCCAGCGCCGCCTTCGCCGAGCCGAAGACGTGGGCGGACCCGACGCAGAACGCCCGGTCGGCCGGAACGTCCCAGGTCGCGGCGTCCGCCTCGGTGAACTCCACCGCCAGGCCACGCGACGCGGCCGCCGCCCGGCCGCGGGCGAGGCCGGTCCGGTCGGTGTCGACGCCGGTCCCGCGCAGGCCCAGGGCCCGGCCGAGCGCCCGCAGCAGCAGCTCGCCCCAGCCGCAGCCGAGGTCGACGAGGTGCCCGTCGCCCAGGGCCATCCGGTCGAGCAGCAGCTGCGCGTGCGGCTCGGACAGGGGCGTGTTCCAGCGCATCCGGCTGCGCCGCAGCGCGTTCAGTTCGTCGTCCACGCGGCCGATCCTGGCGATCGGCCCCGCTCGCCGTCGAGCGGGTTTCAGCCGATCAGGCGCGTCGCGTACGGCATGATCCCGCCGTAGCGCACCGGGGCGACCCGGACCCGCAGGCCGGACTGCGGCGCCTCGACCATCTGCCCGCCGCCGAGGTAGAGCGCAACGTGGTGGATGCCGCCCGGGCCACCCCAGAACAGCAGGTCGCCGCGGCGCATCTGGGACAGCGGCACCTGCCGTCCCGCCGAGTACTGGTAGCCGCTGTAGTGCGGCAGCGAGCGGACCCCGGCGAAGGCGTAGATCATCAGCCCGGAGCAGTCGAAGCCGATCTTGTTGTAGTCGCCGTAGCGGTCGGCGACGCCGCCGTCGCGGATGCCGCGGGTCGGGCCGCTCGCATTGCCACCGCCCCACGCGTACGGCATCCCGAGCTTGGACAGCGCCCGCGCGATCACCGCCTCGATCGACGAGCCGGCCGGGCCAGCCGGGGCCGGGCCGCCCGAGGGACGGCCGCCGCTCCCGGACGCCGCCAGTGCCGTCTGCCGGGCGCGTTCCTCGTCCTCACGCTGCTTCTGGGCGAGCCAGTCCTGGTAGCGCTGCCGCTGGCCCTGCAGGCCGCTGACCTTGGCCTGGGCGGCGAAGAGCTGCTGTTCGACGTCGGACTTGTCCTTCTCGAGCAGGCTGTTCCGGCTCGCCTGGCTGTCCTGCGCCTGCTCGGCGACGGTCCGCGCGGCGTCGGCGCTGCTCTTCGCGCGGCGGGCCGCGTCCTGCTTCTGCTGGGCGATTTCGGCGGCCTTGCGGGCCGCGGCGTCTTTGTTGGACTTCTCGGTCTGCGCCTGCTGGAGCCGGTCGAGGGCGTTGAGCCGGTTGCCGCCGACGGCGTCGAGCAGCTGCGCGCGGGCGAGCATGTCCTTGGGGCTGTCGGCGCTCAGGTACGCCGAGAGCGAGCCGACGGTGCTGCCCTGCTGGAAGCTCGCGGCGGCGAACGTCTTGAGGTCCGTCCGGGCCTTCTCGATGGCCGCCGAGGCCGCGTCCGCCTCGGCGCGCGCGGCCTTGGCGTCGTTCTCCGCCTGCGCCGCGTCGTCCTGGGCGGCCTGCAGGTCGACCAGGGCCTTGTTGGCCTGCTCCTGCTTGAGCTCGACCTCGTCCTGCAGCTGCGTCAGCTTCTGCTCGGCCTGGGCCAGCTGGTTGGTCAGCCGGCCGACCTCACCGGCCTTCGCGTTGGCGTCGGCCTTGCTGGAGTCGATCTCGGAGTCGCTGGGGTTGGGCGGCGGCGGGGGCGCCGCCAGGCCCGTACCGCCCGCGCCGAACAAGAGCACCAGCGTGAGCGTGCTCACGCTGAGTCCCCGGCGGACGCGCGGCACCCGAGGACCTCCGCACCGTCCAAACAAGACCGCCACCTCCGCTCACCAGCGCACACCGCGTGTCACTGCAGTCACACCACTATCACAAGCATCAGCGGAAACTTACACAACGTAGGCACCAATTCCCCTCATTGAGGGACCACCGGGCCGGATGGCGCAGCCCACACCGCGTGTCGGCTTGTCCGTTAAACAGGACACGCGTACTGTTTAGGGCACCGCGAGGTGTGCCATCCCGCATCCGGTCCTACGGTGGGGGTGCGCAAGACTCGCCCCACCGAACCGACCGAACTGACCCGGGACTCCCCTGCCGCGACGGCGCGGCGTCCCCGCCACTGGAGTTAGACGTGACCTCACCCGCCAGCAAGGACAGCTTCGGCGCCAAAGACACGCTGAAGGTCGGCGACGCCTCGTACGAGGTGTTCCGCCTGAACAAGGTCGAGGGCGCCGAGCGCCTGCCCTACAGCCTGAAGATCCTGCTCGAGAACCTGCTGCGCACCGAGGACGGCGCGAACATCACCGCCGACCACATCCGCGCGCTCGGCTCCTGGGACCCCAACGCCGACCCGTCGATCGAGATCCAGTTCACGCCGGCCCGCGTGATCATGCAGGACTTCACCGGCGTGCCGTGCGTCGTCGACCTCGCCACCATGCGCGAGGCGGTCACCGACCTGGGCGGCGACCCGGACAAGGTCAACCCGCTGGCCCCGGCCGAGCTGGTCATCGACCACTCGGTGATCATCGACGTCTTCGGCCGCCCGGACGCCTTCGAGCGCAACGTCGAGATCGAGTACGAGCGCAACCGCGAGCGCTACCAGTTCCTGCGCTGGGGCCAGGGCGCCTTCGACGAGTTCAAGGTCGTCCCGCCGGGCACCGGCATCGTGCACCAGGTCAACATCGAGCACCTCGCCCGCACGGTGATGAGCCGCAACGGGCAGGCCTACCCCGACTCCTGCGTCGGCACGGACTCGCACACCACCATGGTCAACGGCCTGGGCGTGCTGGGCTGGGGCGTCGGCGGCATCGAGGCCGAGGCGGCCATGCTGGGCCAGCCGGTGTCGATGCTCATCCCGCGCGTCGTCGGCTTCAAGCTGACCGGCGAGATCCCGGCCGGCGTCACCGCCACCGACGTCGTGCTCACCATCACCGAGATGCTGCGCCGCCACGGCGTGGTCGGCAAGTTCGTCGAGTTCTACGGCGAGAGCGTGTCCGCGGTGCCGCTGGCCAACCGCGCCACCATCGGCAACATGAGCCCCGAGTTCGGCTCCACCGCGGCGATCTTCCCGATCGACTCCGAGACCGTCCGGTACCTCAAGCTCACCGGCCGGTCCGAGGAGCAGGTCGCGCTGGTCGAGGCCTACGCCAAGGAGCAGGGCCTCTGGCACGACCCGTCGCGCGAGGCGTCCTACTCCGAGTACCTCGAGCTGGACCTCTCGACGGTCGTCCCGTCGATCGCCGGCCCGAAGCGCCCGCAGGACCGCGTCGCGCTGAGCGACGCCAAGACGTCGTTCCGCGTGTCGCTCGCCGACTACGTCACCGACGAGGTCGAGGGCTCCGCCACGCGCAAGCCGGGCGTGCCTCAGCAGGAGCAGCCCAAGGGCGTCGAGTCCACCGTCGACGAGGCGTCGTCGGAGTCCTTCCCCGCCAGCGACGCGCCGGCCTATTCCGCCGGCGGCAACGGCGGTGGCGAGCCGGCGCCCCACCACACCGGCGCGGCCGCCGAAGGCCGTCCGAGCAAGCCGGTCAAGGTCTCGACGCCGGACCGCGGCGAGTTCGTGCTCGACCACGGTGCCGTGGTGATCGCCTCGATCACCTCCTGCACCAACACCTCCAACCCGTCGGTCATGCTCGGCGCCGCGCTGCTCGCGCGCAACGCCGTGGACAAGGGCCTCGCGGTCAAGCCGTGGGTGAAGACGTCGATGGCGCCGGGCTCGCAGGTCGTCACCGACTACTACACCAAGGCCAACCTGTGGCCGTACCTGGAGAAGCTGGGCTACCACCTGGTCGGCTACGGCTGCACCACCTGCATCGGCAACTCCGGCCCGCTCTCGGACGAGATCTCCGCGGCCATCCAGGAGAACGACCTCACCGCGGTTTCGGTGCTCTCGGGCAACCGGAACTTCGAAGGCCGGATCAACCCCGACGTGAAGATGAACTACCTCGCGTCGCCGCCGCTGGTCATCGCCTACGCGCTGGCCGGCACGATGGACTTCGACTTCGCGACCCAGCCGCTGGGCCAGGACGCGCAGGGCAACGACGTCTTCCTCAAGGACATCTGGCCGACCGCGCAGGAGATCCAGGAGACCATCGACTACGCGATCACGCAGGAGATGTTCACCAAGGACTACGCCGACGTCTTCGACGGCGGCGAGCGCTGGAAGTCGCTGCCCACCCCGGAGGGCAAGACCTTCGAGTGGGACCTCGAGTCCACCTACGTCCGGAAGCCCCCGTACTTCGAGGGCATGACGCCGGAGCCGGCCCCGGTCACCGACATCACCGGCGCGCGCGTGCTGGCGAAGCTGGGCGACTCGGTCACCACCGACCACATCTCCCCCGCCGGTGCGATCAAGCCGGGCACCCCGGCCGCGCAGTACCTGACCGAGCACGGCGTGGAGAAGAAGGACTTCAACTCCTACGGCTCCCGGCGCGGCAACCACGAGGTGATGATCCGCGGCACGTTCGCGAACATCCGGCTGCGCAACCAGCTCCTCGACGACGTGCAGGGCGGCTACACCCGCGACTTCACGCAGGAGGGCGCCCCGCAGGCGTTCATCTACGACGCGGCGCAGAACTACGCCGCGGCCGGGACGCCGCTGGTCGTGCTGGGCGGCAAGGAGTACGGCTCGGGCTCGTCGCGTGACTGGGCGGCCAAGGGCACCTCGCTGCTGGGCGTGCGCGCGGTCATCACCGAGTCGTTCGAGCGCATCCACCGGTCGAACCTGATCGGCATGGGCGTCATCCCGCTGCAGTTCCCGGCGGGCGAGTCGGCCTCGTCGCTCGGCCTCGACGGCACCGAGGTGTTCGACATCTCGGGCATCACGAAGCTGAACGAGGGCGAGACCCCGCGCACGGTGCACGTCACGGCCACCAAGGCGGACGGCACCAAGGTGGAGTTCGACGCGGACGTCCGCATCGACACCCCGGGTGAGGCGGACTACTACCGCAACGGCGGCATCCTGCAGTACGTGCTGCGGAAGATGACGCAGGCGTAAGGGATTTCGTTCGGCGAAGGCCTCCGCACCGGCATTCCGGTGCGGAGGCCTTCGCGCGTTTCCGCCCGCGGTGAACACCGGCCCGGCCGGGCCGGGCGATCACTACAGTCGCCTCTCATGGGGACGATCACGACACGCACCGTCGAATACCCGGCCGACGGCCTGACGATGGTCGGGCACCTCGCGGTCCCGGCCGGCGCGGGCCGCCGTCCTGCGGTGCTCGTCGGGCCCGAAGGACCGGGGCTGAACGACTTCCAGCGCGGCCGGGCCGACGCGCTGGCCGAGCTGGGGTACGTCGCGCTGGCCTTCGACCTGCACGGCGGCCGCTGGTTCACCGACCCGCAGGAGATGCTGGCGCGGTGCCTGCCGCTGCTGGAAGACCCCGATCGGCTGCGGGACATCGGCTTCGCGGCGCTCGACGTGCTGCGCGCCGAACCCCGGACCGACCCGGACCACGTCGCCGGCATCGGCTACGGCACCGGCGGCGCGGTCGTGCTGGAGCTCGGGCGCGCCGGCGCCGGCCTGCGCGCGATCGCGACGGTCAACGGCCTGATCACCGGCCGCCCCGGTGAGGCGGCGCGCATCCGCTGTCCGGTGTGGGCCGGGGTCGGGTCGGAGGACCCCATCCAGCCGCCCGCGCAACGCGAGGCGTTCGCCGCCGAGATGCAGGCCGCGGGCGTCGACTGGCGCCTGGTGACCTACGGCGGCGCCGAGCACGCCTTCCACCACCCGCCACTCGGGACCGGCCAGACCGTGCTCCCCGGCGTCGGCTACCACGCCCGGCACGCCGAGCGTGCCTGGCGCGACGTCCTCGCCCTGCTCGCCGAATGCCTGCCCGGGTGAGCCGCTAGGCGGGCACAGCCTCCCAGCGCACACTGGACACCGAGGGCTCCAGCGACAGCCGCGACACCGCGGCCTCCATCTGGGCGTCGTCGCGCTGGTCGCCGACCAGCTCGGCCCGCACCTCGACCGTGTGGTCGGCCCGGTCGGTGCTCAGCACCGAAAGCAGCCGGAAGTCGGTGCGGGTCAGCGACTGCACGAGCAACGCCCGCACGTGCGCTTCCGTCGCGTCGCGCGTGACGGCCTGGAACGCGTACCGCGTCGGCGTCTCGTCCCCGGCGTCGGGGCGGCGGTCGACGCGCGGCCGAGCGGCCGCAGCACCACGTTCACCCCGACCACGACGGCGGTCCCGGCCACCGCGACCGCGTACAGGCCCGCCCCCGCGAGGGCGCCCACCGCGGCCGAGCACCACAGCGTCGCCGCGGTGTTGAGGCCGCGGACGTTGAGCCCGTCGCGCAGGATGACTCCGGCGCCGAGGAACCCGATGCCCGAGACGATCTGGGCCGCGACCCGGGTCGGGTCGGCGTCCCCGCTCGAGGCCAGCCCGCCGAAGCCGTGGGCCGACAGCAGCACGAACAGCGTCGCGCCGACCGCGACGAGGGCGTTGGTGCGCAGCCCGGCCATGCGGGCGCGGAACTGGCGCTCGATCCCGATGACGGCACCCAGCCCGACGCCGGCGCCGACGCGCAGCAGCATTTCGAAGATGGTCATTTCCGGCTCTTTCCCGGCGTGCGCGCACTGCCGGACAGGGGGCGGCCGAACTCAGCCCAGCCGGAAACCTCCGGTGAGCGGGCGCCCGGCCGTCCGGGGACTGTCCGCTGGCATGTGCCGCTCACCTCGCTTCCCGTGTTCGTCGATGATCAACCGGATCACTGTAGCCGAGCCCGGTGCCGCCGGGCTGTGACGAGCGCTACCCCGGTGCGCACGTCCGCCGGTTCCGCCATCGCCCGACCGGCTGCCCGGGGCGGGAAAAGGGCCGGGGCGACGACAGTCGCCCCGGCCCGGTTTCCGATCGGCGTCAGCCCTGGGCCGCGGCCGCCGTCTCGAAGGGCTGGACGTTCGGCTGGAACACCTGGCCGTTCGCCGGGACCTCGAGGTCGGTCAGGTAGTCGGCCACGGCCTGGTCGACGCCGAGGGCGTCACCGAGGATGCAGTGGCCGAACGCGTCGACCGACAGCAGCCGGGTGTTGCCCAGCTCGGCCGCCATCCGCTGCGCGAACTTGTACTGCGTCGCCGGGTCGTAGTAGTTGCCGACCACGATCACCGGGACGTCGGTCTTGGCCCGCCAGGGACCGCGGTAGACGTCCGGGTGCTTGGCCGGCCACACCGGGCAGCCCGCCGTGTCGGCGAACGCCTGGTACCGGCCGAACGTCGGCGACTCGCGCTCCCACTGGGCCGCGATGCCCGGCACCTGCTCCTGCCGGATCCGGAACGGCTTGTCGGAGCAGTTGACGGCGAAGTACGAGTCGTCGCCGGTGTACGGGCTGTCGGGGTTCAGGTCGGCCAGCCCCTGCTTGCCGGGGGTGAGCGCCTTCAGCGGCTTCGCCTGCAGGGTCTGGGCCTGCGCCGCCGGGTGGATGGCGGTGTACAGCGCCTGCAGGTCCTCGGCCAGGCCGGCGAACGCCGCCGGCGAGTACAGAGCGCTCGAAACGCCGCCGGTGAACCGGTTGATGTCGACCGTGCCGCCGCCGGGGATGGTGATCGGCTGCCGGCGCAGGTACGTCCGGAGCTCGTCGAACTTCGCCCGCGGGTTGCCGTCGCTGAACGCGCACTTCGCGCCCACCTGGTCGCAGCGCTTGAGGAACGCGTCGAGGGCGATCTCGAAGCCCTGCGCGCGTTCCCGGTCGTACTGCACCCCGTCGCTGGTGCGCAGGGCCGGGTCGACGTTGCCGTCGATGACGATCGCGCGCGACTGCTTCGGGAACATCGACGTGTAGGTCGAACCGATCAGCGTCCCGTAGGAGAAGCCGACGTAGGTCAGTTTCTGGTCGCCGACCGCCGCGCGCAGCTGGTCGAGGTCGCGCACGACGTCCTTGGTGGACATGTGGTTGAGCAGCGAACCCGCGTTGTTCTTGCAGAACCGGCCGTAGTCGCGGTAGCCGGCCAGGGTGCCGGAGATCTCGGCGCGGCTGAGCGGCACGGCGATCTGCGCGCCGAAGACCTCGTCCGCGTCTTCCTGGGTGGTGAAGCAGCGCAACGGGTTGCTCTCGCCGACCCCGCGCGGGTCGAAGCCGACGAGGTCGAAGCGGTCGAGCACCTGCGGCCGGAAGATGGCCGGGCCGCTGAGCGGCATCCGCAGGCCCGAGCCGCCGGGGCCGCCGGGGTTGAGGAACAGCGAGCCGACCCGCTTGTCGGGCGTGCGGGCGGCGCGCTTGAGCAGGGCGATGTCGATGGTGCCCAGCGAAGCGTTGTCGTGGTCGATCGGCACCCGGTAGCGGGCGCAGCTGTAGAACTTGACCTGGTCGGCGGGCACGCCGGCGAGGGTGTCGCTCGAGCAGGTACCCCAGGCGACGGCCGGGGTCGCGCCGACGACGGCGGGCTTGACCGCCGATTCTTCCGCCGCGGCGGCGGTGCCGGCCGGCCCGGCCAGTCCCACGCCGGCCACGAGCGCCCCCACCAGTGCGAACGCCCGCACCCGGCTCTGTGTGGATCTCGGCAAGACGATTCCTCCCTAGGTGACGCCGGCACGCAGCGCCGTGAGGTCACGACGGCACGGCGCGTTACCCGGGTGAGACTTGCACAAAGCGGTGAATCCCGGCACCGGCCGAACGGATGGTCAGCACCTATCGAGCCACCCGCGTGAGGACGAAAACCGGCAACGGCCGGGCGGCCTCGTGCTGCTCCATGGCGTAGCCCGGCCAGAAGGCCAGCAGCTCGTCCCACATCCGGTCGTACTCCTCACCGCGCAGCTCCCGCGCGACGACGTCGACCGGCCGTCCGGCCAGCGCCACCTGGCACTTCGGGTTGGCCCGCAGGTTGAGCGCCCAGGCCGGGTCGTGCGGGCGACCCCAGTTGGACGCCGTCAGCACGAAGTCGTCGCCGCGCGGGTAGTAGAGCAGGTTGGTCTCGCGGTCCAGCCCGCTCTTCCGGCCGGTCGTGGTGAGGCGCAGCGACGGCAGCCCGGCGAGCGCCACGAGGCTCACCCGGCCGCCGAACGCCCTGTGCAGTTTCTTGTCCGCCCACACGACGAACCGCGAGGTGCGCATCAGCCACGGCTTCGTGCCGACGGCCCGGGCCAGTGCCCGGAGAGGATTAGCCACGCACGGATTTTGCCAGGCTCACCCCGAACCGCTGCTGGGAGTCGGTCCACCAGTGCTCGAGGGCGAACCCGGCGGCGGCGAGTTCGGCCTCGACACCGCTCGGGCGGAACTTGGCGGAGATCTCCGTGCGGATGTGCTCGCCCGCGGCGAAGGTCACCGTGAGGTCCGCGCCGGGGATCTCGACGGTCAGCTCGCGGCGGGCCCGCAGGCGCATCTCGATCCACTCGTTCCCGGCGTCCCAGTGGGCGACGTGCTCGAATTCGTCGAGGTCGAAGTTCGCGCCGAGGCGGGCGTTGAGCACCCGCAGCACGTTCTTGTCGAACTCGGCCGTGACGCCGGCGGCGTCGTCGTAGGCGCGTTCGAGGATCCGGACGTCCTTGACCAGGTCGGTGCCGAGCAGCAGCCACTCCCCTTCGTCCAGCACCTCCCGGACCGAGTGGAGGAAGGCCGCGCGCTCGGCGGGCAGGAAGTTGCCGATCGTGCCGCCGAGGAAGGCCACCACCCGCGGCCGGCCTCCGGGGATCAGACCGAGGTGCTGGGTGAAGTCGCCGACGACCCCGCGGACGGCGAGACCCGGGTAGTCCTTCGAAATCGCTTCGGCCGCCTCGGCCAGCGCGGATTCGGACACGTCCAGGGGGACGAACGCCTCAAGGGTGCCGTGCCCGGTCAGGGCGTCGAGCAGCAGCCGGGTCTTCTCGCTGGACCCCGAGCCGAGCTCGACGAGCGTGTGCGCCTCGGTCAGCTTCGCGACGTCCCCGGCGTGAGCGGCCAGCACCTCGCGCTCGCTGCGGGTCGGGTAGTACTCCGGCAGCTGGGTGATCTTCTCGAACAGCTCGCTGCCGTCGGCGTCGTAGAACCACTTGGGCGGCAGCCACTTCTGCGCCGCGGTCAGGCCGGCGACGACGTCGGCGCGCAGTTCCGCGGTGACGGCGTCGCCGGAGCGGTGGTGGTCGAGATCGACTTCGGTCATGACAGCTCCTGGGTCAGGGGAAGCAGGTCGACGCCGGCCGCGGTGGCGCGCACGGCGTGGTGGTCGGGGACGGGCCGCCAGCGCGGGTCACCGTCGAGGGGTTCGGACGCCAGCCACACCCCGGCCGGGGTCTCCAGCACGGACAGCGCGTGCGTCCAGGTCGTGCCGATCAGCGTGGTGCCGTCGGTGAGCAGGAAGTTGAGCCGGGAGCCGGGCGCGGCCGCCTCGACGGCGGTGGTCAGGCCCGCCACCGCCGTCAGCGGGTCCTCCCCCGTGGCCAGCCGGGCCCGCAGCAGCGCCCAGAGCACCACCGAGTCCGTCGGCGCCTCCAGCGTCAGCAGCCCGGTGACCGGCAGGGTCTTGGCCAGTTCGGCCAGCGAGTCCGGATAGCCGCGGACGACGCCGTTGTGGCTGAACAGCCAGGGCCCGGCGGTGAACGGCGCCGCGGCCGCCTCGGTCACCGGCAGGCCGGTGGTGCCGTTGCGGACCGCGGCGACGAACGCGCCGGAGGTGACCGCCGCCGCCAGCGGCGGCAGTGTCTCGTCCGTCCACAGTGGAGTCGAACGCCGGTGGCGCAGCGGCGGCGAGCCCGGGCCGGGGTACCAGCCCAGCCCGAACCCGTCGGCGTTCACCGAACCGCCGCCGCGCATGTCCGCCGGCGCGTAGGACTGCACCAGCAGCGCATGCGGGGCGCGGAAGAGCGCCTCGGCGGGCGAGACCGGCTCGCCGAGGTAGCCGATGTGGCGGCACATGCGCCTACCCCACCTCGCCGGGGCCGGCGTCGCGGGCGGTGCGGAAGCCGGCGAAGATCTGCCGCCGGATCGGGTAGTCCCAGTTGCGGAACGTGCCCCGGATCGCCGCCGAGTCGGTGCCGAACGAACCGCCGCGCAGCACCTTGTACTCCGGGCCGAAGAACACCTCCGAGTACTCCCGGTACGGGAAGGCGGAGAAGCCCGGGTAGCCGTGGAAGTCGGTGCTCGTCCACTCCCAGACGTCGCCGATCAGCTGGTGCACCCCGGTCGGCGACGCGCCGGCCGGGTACGCCCCCGCCGGTGCCGGGCGCAGGTGCCGCTGGCCGAGGTTGGCGTGCTCGGCGGACGGTTCCTCGTCGCCCCAGGGGAACCGGCGCGACCGGCCGGTGGCCGGGTCGAACCGCGCCGCCTTCTCCCACTCGGCTTCGGTCGGCAGCCGCCGCCCGGCCCAGGCCGCGTACGCCTCGGCTTCGTGGTACGAGACGTGCACGACCGGCTCGTCGGCGGGGATCCGCTCGTAGACGCCGAAGCGGGTCCGCCACCAGCCGTCCTGCTCCCGCTTCCAGAACCGTGGCGCGGTGATGCCGTTTTCGGTCCGGTACGCCCAGCCGGCCGGGCTCCACCACCGCTCGTCGTCGTAGCCGCCGCCGTCGAGGAATTCGACGTACGCGCCGCACGTCACCGGCACGGTGTCCATCCAGAACGCGTCGACGGCGATCTCGTGCGCCGGGCGCTCGTTGTCCAAGGCCCACGGCTCGGCCGACGTGCCCATCGTGAACGCGCCCCCCGGCACCAGCACCTCGGCGGGCAGCGTGCCGGAGCGCGCGGGCGGCGGCTCGGGCGCGTGCAGCACCGGGTCGCCCTTGCGGAGCTGGTGGGTGGCCAGCATCGTCTCGTCGTGCTGCTGCTCGTGCTGGGTGATCATGCCGAACGCGAACGCCTGCTCGGTCAGCCTGCTGCCCCGCAGCGGCACGCGTTCGAGCACGTCGAACGCCTTCTCGCGGACCTGCTTGACGTAGGCGCGCGCCTCGGCCGGGCCGAGCAGCGGCAGTTCCGGCCGGTCGGCGCGGGCGTGCTGGAAGGCGTCGTAGACGTCGTCGATCTCCGGCCGCAGCGGCTCCCGGCCGCCGACGTCGCGGACCAGCCACAGTTCCTCCTGCACGCCGATGTGCGCCAGGTCCCAGACCAGCGGCGACATCAGTTTCGAGTGCTGGCGGACCAGGTCCTCGTCGTCCACGGCGTCGGTCAGCGCCACGCTGCGCGCCCGCGCCCGGGTCAGTGCTTCGGCGGCCCGGGCACGCAGGTCCTGCGCGCTCAGCTCGCCCAGTGCTTCCGTGCTCATGCTTCGCTCCTCGATCGGTACGCGCGCCCCAGCACGCTCTCGCTGATCTCGGTGATCGACTCCTCCGCCAGCCCGGTCGTGCCCAGCTCGGCACAGCCCAGGTCGGCCAGGGCCGCCGCGACGGCCGCCAGCTCCGGGTCGGCCAGGCCGCGCCGCGCCGCCGTGGTCCACCGGTCGGCGACCGGTGCGCAGATCTCGCGCACCTTGTCGACGGTGGCCGGGCGGGCGAGCAGCGCGGACACCAGCGCCACCGGGGTCAGCCACTCGTCCGGGGGTTGGGCGTCGAGGTACCGGATCTCCAGGTACCCCTGCGGGCGGACCGGCGTGAACATGGTCGTGAGGTGGTAGTCGAGGTCCGCCACCGTGGGCCTCGGCAGCAGGGCGGCCGCGCCCCGGCCGTCGATCCAGTCGGCGAACGTCAGCCCCTCCGGCGCGTCCCACGGCCGGTCGCCGCGGGGCAGCACCATCAGGGGGACGTCCATCAGGCGCTCGGCCCACGCTCCGGCCGGGTCGTCGTCCGCGACGCCGGAAGTGCGCGTGCGCACCGCCTCCGTGTCGTGCACGGCGAGCCAGCGGGCGGAGGCGTGCCCCGTGTCCCGCCCGGCGTGGACCCGGGAATTGGCGAAGAGGGCGAGCAACGGCGGGCCCATCGCGTGCGCGGCCGCCCACCGCGCGGCGTGGTGCTCGGGCTGCCCGGCGTCGACGCAGACCTGCAGGCCGGCGGTGCTGCACATCATCGTGAGGCCGCCGGGACCGATCGGCGCGAACCGGCGCTCCATGGCCGCGTACCGCGGGGTGTGCAGGAGCCGGCGCGGCGCCCGGTGGGCGTCGATGCCCGTTTCGCCCAGGACGAGGCCGTGGGCGGCGAGCCGCTCGCGCAGGTGGTGGAGGTCGGCCGTGACGGCTGCGTCGAGAGCACGCAGGGAGGCCTGGGGAAGGGCGGAGATCTCGACCTGGCACCCGGGTTCGAGGCTCACGGGTGAGCCGGCCGGGAGTGGTGAGGCGGGGCTGCCGGGGCGGAGCGTCCGCGGGGTGTGCGGACCCAGCGCCGTGGCGAGGACGTCGGGATCGAGGGGTCTGGCCGGGTCGTCGGCATGGTGCACGGTGAACTCCAGCTCCACGCCGGTCAGGCGGGGCGGGCCGTGCTTGAAACACACCGATGCGACGTACGCCTCGCCGGCCGCGCGGTCCGCCAGGACCCGCGCGGTGCGGTTCGACGCACTACCCGACTTCTCGGGGAAATCGTGCACCGCTTGCATGTCCATTCCTGTTCCGTGTGGAGGAACTTCTCGCCTTCGGACGCTACACGCGGGGTACGACAAAATCAGGGCGGATCCTGCGCTGCGGGAGGCGGTCACCACTCCGTAAGAAGTGCCTGATCAGGGCCTGATCAGGGCAAAGCCGGTTCGGTACCGAGGCCGAGCTCGGCCGCGGAAGCCCGCACGGCGTCGATCACCAGGTGCAGCGCGGGCCGCCGGAACGCGGTGCGCCGGTAGGCGATCGACACCGTCCGCAGCAGCGGCGTGGTGAGCGTAACGACGTCGATCCCGGGCGGCCGCAGCAGGCGCAGGCCGAGGTCGGACACGAGGGTGATGCCCAGCCCGGCGCCGACCATCGCCATCGCCGTCGACTGCTCTTCGACCTCGTGGTTGATCTTCGGCGCGAAGCCGTGCCGACGGCAGGCCGTGCGCATCGCCCGCCCGAAGTGCGACTTGGCACCGGCCAGGATCCACGGGTGCTCGGCCAGGTCGTCCAGCGCCGCGGACCCCGACGGCACCGCCCCTCGCGGCACCGCCGCGTGCAACCGCTCCACGGCGACGACGGCCCGTTCGAGCCCGGCGTCCCACGGCGTCGGCGCGTCGGAGTAGTCGATCACGAACGACAGGTCGAGGCTGCCGTCCCGGACCGCCTCGGCGGTGTCTTCGGGGGCCAGTTCGCGGGTGCGCACCTCGATGCCCGGGTGCTCGCCGGCCAGCGCGGTCAACGCCGTCGGCAGCAGGCCGGAGGCCACCGAGGCCCACACGCCGGCGGTCAGCCGGACCGTGCGGGCTTCCTGCGCCTCCTCCAAGGCGTGCGTGGCGCGTTCGACCGAGCCGAGGATCTCTTCGGCGTGCTCGGTGAGCAGGGTGCCCAGCTCGGTCAGCTGGACGCGCCGGCCGAGCCGTTCGAACAGCTTCGCGCCCACGTCCCGCTCGAGCTGCGCCAGCTGCTGCGACACCGCCGAAGCGGTGTAGTGCAGTGCCGCGGCCGCCGCCGTCACGGTGCCCCGGCGGTGCAGCTCGCGCAGCATCCGCAAGCGGTGCAGCGAAAGCTCCATACACAAAACCTAAACGAGATCGTGCAGGAGCGTTAAATGGACGGGCGGGTCACCGGGGGCGCACGCTCGTGACGGCGGCCACGTGGCCGCCCCGGACTTCCCTGGAGGTGAGTGGCCCGATGACCCCCGCCCCGCCGCTGATGCGGCTCACCTGGACCGATCCCGGCACCGGCGCGAACGGCTACCTGGTGGTGCACAGCCTGGTCTCGGGCGTCGCCACCGGAGGTACCCGGATGCGGGCCGGCTGCACGATGACCGAGGTCGAGGACCTGGCGCGGGGCATGGCCGACAAGACCGCCACCTTCAACCTGCCGGTCGGCGGGGCCAAGGGCGGCATCGACTTCGACCCCAAGGACCCGCGCGCGTTCGACGTGCTGAAGCGCTTCTGCGCGTTCCTGCGGCCGTGGCTGGACGCGCACTGGGTGACCGCCGAGGACCTGGGCGTCCCGCAGCACCTGATCGACTCCGTGTTCGCCGAGATCGGGCTGGAGCAGTCGTACCACGCGGCGATCCGCCGTTCGGCCGACCCGGCGCGCACCCTGCGCCGGGTGCAGGCGGGCCTCAACGCCCCGGTCCCCGGCGGGCTGCTGCTCGGCGACGTCGTCGGCGGCTACGGCGTGGCGCAGGCGTGCCTGGGTGTCGCGGCGGCGTGGGACTGGGACGTGCGCGAGACGACGGTGGCCATCCAGGGCATCGGCACCATGGGCGGGGGCGCGGCCTGGTACCTGCACGAGGCCGGGGTCAAGGTGGTCGCGGTGGCCGACGCCGCGGGGACCCTGTACGACCCCACCGGCCTCGACGTCCCGGCGCTGCTCGACCTGCGCGACCGCTTCGGCGAGGTCGACCGCTCGCGGCTGCCCGCCGGGGTCCGGTCACTGCCGCGCGAGACGGTCGTCGGCGTCGACGCGGACATCTTCGTGCCGGCCGCGATCTCCTACGCGCTGCGGCCGGACAACGAGAGCGTCGTGAAGGCCAAGGTGGTCGTCGAGGCGGCCAACGCGGCGACGACCCCGGAGGCGGAGGCCGCGCTGTCGGCCCGCGGGGTCGCGGTGGTGCCCGACTTCGTCGCCAACGCGGGCGCGGCGGCGTGGGCGTGGTGGCTGCTGCTGGGCGAGGTCGGCGCGGACCCGGCCGACTCGTTCCTGCGGCTGCGCACGGAAATGCGGGCGAAGATCGCCCTGCTGCTGGCGGAGTGGAACCTGGACCGGCTGCCGCTGCGCCGCACCGGGCTGCGGCTGGCCGAAGCCAACCGGGCCCGGCGCGCCGAAGCCGCGCTCGCCCCGGAAGGCGAGCCGGGGCTGCTCATCCCCTGAGCGCGAACCGGTCGGTCGCGCCGATCAGGACGTCCTGCATCGACGCGGCCGACACGGTGTGCCCGACGTCGTCCAGCAGCACCAGTTCGCTGCCCGGCCAGGCGTGGTGCAGCAGCCACGGGGTGCCGACGAGGTTGTTCGTGTCCAGGACGCCCTGCACCAGCACCGCCGGGATGCCCGCGAGCTCGCCGGCCCGGCGCAGGATCTCGCCGTCGGGGAGGAACGCGCGGTTGCTGAAGTAGTGCGTGACGAGCCGGGCGAAGCAGAGCCGGTACGCCGGATCCTCGAAGACGTCGTGCGGCGGCACGCCCGGCAGCATCGCGTCTTCCCAGGCGCACCAGTCCTTCGCGGCTCGGTGGTGGACGGCGGGGTCCGGGTCCATCAGCAGCCGGTGGTAGGCCGCCGAGAGGTCGCCGTCGCGCTCGCTTTCCGGCACGCCCTCGCGGAATCTGGCGAAGTCTTCGGGGAAGTACGCGCCGAGGCCGCGGATGAGCATCTCGACCTCGATGAAGCGGTCGGTCGCGAGGCCCATCAGCACGATTTCGCCGACCCGGCCGGGGTGGCGCAGCGCGTAGGTCAGGCTGAGCACCGAGCCCCAGGAACCGCCGAACAGCAACCACTTCCCGATGCCGAGGCGGGTCCGGAGCAGTTCGAAGTCGGCGATCAGGTGATCGGTGGTGTTGGCGGACAGGTCGGCGACCGGGGCGCCGGCGTGCGGGGTGCTGCGCCCGCAGCCGCGCTGGTCGGCCAGGACGATCCGGTAGCGCGCCGGGTCGAAGAAGCGGCGGAGGTTCGCCGAGCAGCCGGAGCCGGGGCCGCCGTGCACGACGAGCGCGGGTTTACCGGCGGGGTTTCCGCAGGTCTCCCAGTAGATCTCGTGGCCGTCGCCGACGTCGAGCATGCCGTGCTCGTACGGCTCGATCTCGGGGTACACCATCACCGCGTCCTTCCACCGGGAATGCAACAGCGCTGTCACATTAGCCGCGAGCGCTCCCCTCGCGCACGGTTTTTCGGCTTCAGGCCAGGGTGCCGGCCAGCTCGGCGAGCGTGTCGGCCAGCTCCTGCGGGCCCGCCGGCCCGATGTGGATGACGGCGTCGTCGCCCGAGCCGGACGTGTAGCTGAGGTAGCGGCCCCAGTCGGTGTCGGCGTAGTGCAGCGGCTGCTGCAGGCAGGTGTGGCGGCCGACGTCGTCACGACGGCCGACGTAGAGCTCTCCGCTGCCCGAGACCGGCCGCTGCACGAGGCTGACGACGTCGGCGACGGCCGGGTCGAGCGGGTAGGCGGACTGCCCGCGGCGGGCCGCCTCGGTCAGGTCCGCCACCCGGACGGTGCGCAGCCGCCCCCCGCCGGGCCCGACCGGCGGCAGCTGCTCGACGAGGGACTCGGCGAGCCGGTTCCGGTCGATTTCCTGCACGCCGACGTGGCTCCCGTCGGAGACGGCCAAGACCGCTTGGAGGCCCTTCGCGGCGGCGAGCACGCCGTAGGTCTGGCCGCCGGTGCCGACCCAGCCGTAGCACTCCCGCGCCGGGCTGACCAGCAGCGGCAGCCAGTCGAGGAAGTCGACGCTGGCCCGGCCGCGGACGTCGACCAGCCCGGCCTCGGCGAGCGCGGCGTCGACCCGCTTGTCGGCTTCCTCGCGCTCTTCGTCCGAGAGCCACAGCGGCTCCGGACGCAGGGTGAGGTGCAGCTGGCCGACCTGTTCACGGTCGGCCAGCGCGGCCAGCGCCTCGACCGGAAGGTCCACCCGGCCTGTTGCCACGTCCACCCGCCTATTCGCCGATGACCGGCGGACTGGTCCGCTGGTCGGTGCCGAAGATCGCGTCCGGGTCCGCTTCGATCAGGTAGTCCGGCCGCTGGTGCTCATCGTCTTCTTCGCCTTCCCCGCGGCGGCCACCGGGACCCATCGGCCCCATCGGCTGCCCGCCCCGCCCGCCGGCCGACCGAGCGGCGGCCGCTTCCGCGGCGGCGGCGTTGCCGAGGCTGCCCATGCCGGAGCCGCGACCGCTGCCGAGGCCGCGTTCGCCGGGGTTGCTGCCGGTCCCCGCCCCGGTGCCGGTGCCGGTTCCGGTCCCCGTGCCGGTTCCGCTGCCGCCTCGGCCCGTCGGGTCCAGGAGCCGGCTGCCGGCGTTGCCGCTGGTCGGGCCGCGCCCGCCGGTGCTGGAGTTCGGGTCGTAGGTGTTCGAGAAGTTCTGCCCGCCACCCCCGCCGGCCGGGTAGAAGTCGATCCCCCCGGCATCCGGCGGCGTCCTCCCGGGCTGGTCGGTGGTTTGCCCGGGCCTGGTGGGCAGGGTGGGGCGGCCGGTGCCGGTCGGACGGCCGGAGCCGGTGGTGTTGGTGGTGTCGTCGCCGCCGGTGCCGCCGGTTCCGCCGGTGCCACCTGTTCCTCCCGTGCCGCCGGTGCCTCCGGTCCCGCCGGTGCCTCCCGTGCCCCCGGTCCCGCCCGTTCCGCCGGGTTTGTCTCCCCCACCGGTCTGGCCGGGATCGAAGCCGGTGGTCGAGGTGCGGTCGTCGCTGCCCGGGTCGCCGCCGCCGTTCTCCGGGTACCACCGGTTCCGGTCGGTGGGCTCGACACGCCCGGGGGTGCCCGGAGTCTCGACGGCGATGGCGGCACCGTCGGATTCGAGAACACCGTAGTCAGTGGGCAGCGCGGCCCGGGTGCTGTCGGTGGCGTTGCTGTACTGGTCCATCACGCGGACGTTGGTTTCGTTCGCCGCGTTGTACCGCGCCATGCCTTCCTGGTAGTTGTCGATGTCGTCCTTGGCCATGAACGGCCCGGCGATGGGAATGGCGGCTTTCAGGCCGGTGGTCCAGGGGTTCGGCTTGTCGGGCTTCGGCGGCACCTCGACGACGCTGTTGCTGGAGTCTTCGAAGACGGCGGCCTGTGTCTTGACGGACGCGGAGGTCACGTCCAGCGGCGCCGAGCTGTCGTGGAACGCCCGTTCCATCGGTCCCGCGCCCGCGTTTGCAGCGTCCGCAGCGTCACCGCTCCACGATTCCACCATGCGCGCCTGGAGCGCCTTGATGCTCGCACCTCGCTCCATGTAGGCGTCGGACAGCTCCTGCACGGTCTGCGCCATCTGCTGCAGCCCGGAGGTGTCGCCCTGTCTGAAGTTGTCGTAGATCTGCTTGCCGTCCACTCGTCATGCCCCCTTGAGTGTCTTGATCACGCTCGCCGCCACCTGGTTGGCCGCCCCGCAAGAGTCGTCGGCTCCCTGGTAACCCTGCGCGTACACGTCGAACGTGAGGTCGTCGGCGATGCCCACCCCGATCCCGCAGGATCCCATCCGCCGTTCGTCCAGCGGTCCCCAGTAGACGGCCGGGTAACCGTCGACATCCGGGGCGTGTTCGAGGAAGCGGATCAGGGTCTTCGCCCGGTAGGCGGCGTAGAGACCCGCGAGGCCACCGGATCCCGCGTCCCGGCTCCCGGTGCCCAGTGACACCAGCACGCCGGTGCCCTGGCCACGGATCTTCCAGGCACAGTTCGGCCCCGCCTTGGTGAACAACGTGTCGCCCTTCGGCTGGAAGGTGCCCGTCTCGGGCATCCCCAGCGACGCCAGAACGTCCTTCGGCACCAGCGCGCACGTGTCGGCGACGTACTTGCTCGCGTCCAGTGGGGCGGAGACTTTCGGGACTTCGGGATCCGCCGACGGCGAGCCGGTCGCCGACGACGATCCCGCCGTCGACGGCGACGCCGTGCCTCCGGTCGTCGTGGTGCACGCGGCCGCGAGCCCTGCCGACACGGTCACGAGGATCACCAGGACACCCAGTTTGCTTCGGAACAAGTTCGGCTCGCCTATGCCTTGAAGGTGTCGGACAGGTCCTGGTCGGTGACCACGGTCTTCGACTGCGCTGCTTTGAGTTTCTTGATGTAGTCCTGCGCGTACTTGCGCATGGAGTCGTTCTGGTTGAGCAGGGCGATGATCGAATCGGAGCTGGTCGAGGCGAAATTCCCGCTGGCCGGGTCCTTACCGGGCGCCACGGTGCTCAGTGCAGCCAGCTCGCGGATCTTCTGCCCGTCGTCGACGATCTTGTCGATCAGGTCCTCCCACTGCCTGATCACCGCGGAGAGCTCTTCGGGGTCCATTTTGAACTGGCCGCCCTTGCCCCCGCCGCCGTAGACCCGGCCGGGGTTGTCGAAGACGTCGCCCCAGAGCGCCCTCGCCGCTGCTCCTGCCTCACCGATGATCACGACCGCACCTTCCCCTCGGTTCACCCACCGTGATGGGGCAAACCTTAGCCAACCGTCTCACTTCGTGTCAGCGAAACACGCAACGTTCGGACGGCCGGGCGGAGCGATCGGTTCCCGGCACTCCGGGTCACAGTACGTACGTACGGATTGCAATACCCCGGGAGTCGGTGCCAGGATTTCAGGATGCCACGCGTAAGCCAGGATCACCTCGACGCACGCCGGCGCCAGATCCTCGACGGCTCGCGCGTGTGCTTCGCGCGCTACGGCTACGAAGGTGCCACAGTCCGGCGCCTCGAGGAAGCCACCGGTCTCTCGCGCGGGGCCATCTTCCACCACTTCCGCGACAAGGAGTCGCTCTTCCTCGCCCTCGCCGAGGACGATGCCCTCCGGATGGCCGACGTCGTCGCCGAACAGGGGCTTGTGCAGGTCATGCGGGACCTGCTGGCCGGGGGCGATCACCCGGCCGACTGGCTCGGGACGCGCCTGGAAGTGTCCCGGCGGCTGCGCACCGACCCGGAGTTCCGTGGCCGGTGGGCCGAACGGTCCGAGCAGCTCACCACCGCCACCCGGCTGCGGCTGCTGCGCCAGCGCGAGGCCGGGAACCTGCGGGACGACGTCGACGTCGACGTCCTCACCGCGTTCCTGGAGCTGGTCCTCGAGGGACTCGTCTCGCACCTCGCCATGGGCCTGCCCGCCGCGGGCCTCGGCCCGGTGCTCGACCTCGTCGAAGAAACCGTGCGGCGGCACCGCCCGAGCCGCGGGTGAGCGCACCGACACACCGGTCGCAGCAGCCGAGGACGACCCGGACACGTTAAGCTGGTCCGCATAACCGCAGTACACGCCGATTTACCGCTAGGAGTGACCGTTTCGTGCGCGCAGCGCAGTCACCCGGTGACAGTACCGGGCCGGGTGACCGACCCGGCTGTCCGATAGGTTCATCCCCCGCCGACCAGGCGAGTGCGGAATGATCCAAGTCCTCTTCGCCGTCTTCGGCGTCCTCCTCTTCGTGCTGCTGACGATCGGCACCGGGCTCGCCGTCGCGGCCGAGTTCTCGCTGACCGCGCTCGAGCGCAGCACCGTCGAAGCCAACGTCCGCCAGGTCGGCGACCGCCGCGCGCTGACCGTCCAAAAGGCGCACCGGACGCTGTCGTTCCAGCTCTCCGGCGCCCAGGTCGCCATCACCCTGACCACGCTGGTCACCGGGTACCTGGCCGAGCCGCTGATCGGCGAGCTCGTCCGGCCGCTGCTCACCGCCGTCGGGCTGCCGGCCGGGTTCGCCGGGGGCGCGTCGATCGTGCTCGCCCTGGTCCTGGCCACCTCGCTGTCGATGATCCTCGGCGAGATGGTCCCGAAGAACCTGGCGATCGCCCGGCCGCTGCCGACCGCGCGCGCCGTCGCCGGCTACCACTCGCGGTTCTCCTCGCTGTTCCGCTGGCTCATCACGCTGATGAACAACAGCGCGAACTTCCTCGTGCGCAAGTTCGGCGTCGAGCCGCAGGAGGAGCTGCGGTCCGCGCGCTCGCCGCAGGAACTGGGCTCGATCGTGCGGTCCAGCGCCGAAAGCGGCACGCTCGACACGTCCACCGCCGAGCTGCTCGACCGCTCGCTGCGGTTCGGCGAGCGCACCGCGGAAGAGCTGATGACCCCTCGCGTGCAGCTCGAATCGCTCGCCGTCGACGACACCGTGGAAGACCTCATCGAGATTTCGCGCCGCACCGGGTTCTCGCGGTTCCCGGTGCACGCCGAGGACCTCGACGACGTCCGCGGCGCCGTGCACGTCAAGCAGGCCTTCGCCGTACCCGCCGCCGACCGCGCCGCGGTGCCGATCGGCTCGGTCATGCGGCCGGTGCCGACCGTGCCCGAGTCCCTGCCCGGCGACGACCTCCTGCTGCGGTTGCGCGACTCCCGCTTCCAGCTCGCCATCGTCGTCGACGAGTACGGCGGCACGGCCGGGCTGGTGACCCTGGAGGACGTCGTCGAGGAGATCATCGGCGACGTCCGCGACGAGCACGACGAGCGCGAAGCACCCGCTTCGCAGCAGGTCGGCGCGGACAGCTGGCTCGTGTCCGGGCAGCTGCGCGCCGACGAGGTCACCGGCGTCACCGGGTTCCGGATGCCCGACGGCGACTACGAAACCATCGCCGGGCTGATCCTCGAGCGGCTGGGCAAGATCCCCGCCGAGGGGGACGCCACCGAGGTCGACGGCTGGCTGCTCACCGTGACGGTGATGGACAAGCACCGGATCGCCGAGGTCGAGGTCGCCCCGGTCCGCACGGTCACGGAAGCGGCCACGGAACCGGCCTCGGAAGCGGAGGTGGCGTCGTGAACGACTGGCTGAACATCGCCCTGGTCGTGGTCCTGCTGCTGTTCAACGCCTTCTTCGTCGGCGCGGAGTTCACGCTGATCTCCTCGCGGCGCGACAGGCTCGAGGCGCTGCTGGAGCAGGGCAAGACGCGCGCGAAGATCGTCATCAACGCGAGCAAGCACGTGTCGCTGATGCTCGCCGGCGCGCAGCTGGGCATCACCATCTGCTCGCTGCTGCTCGGCCGGCTCGGCGAGCCCGCCATCGCCCACCGGCTGTCGGCCGCGTTCGACGTGCTGGGCCTGCCCGAGGCGTTGCTCCACCCCATTTCGTTCGCCATCGCGCTGGCGTTCATCACCGTGGCCCACGTGCTGATCGGCGAAATGGTGCCGAAGAACCTCGCCATCGCCGAGCCCGAGCGGCTGGCGCTGTGGCTGGTGCCGGCGCACGTCGCCTGGGTGAAGCTGGCCAACCCGTTCATCTGGCTGCTGAACTTCGTGGCCAACTCGCTGCTGCGCGCGGTCCGCGTCGAGCCGAAGGACGAGCTGGAGACGGCTTACACGTCCGACGAGCTGGCGGAACTGCTCAGCGAGTCGCGCCGCGAAGGCCTGCTCGACCAGTCCGAGCACCAGCGGCTGGCCCAGACGCTCTCGTCGGTGCAGAAGACGGTCGCCGACGTGCTGGTGCCCACCGCGGAGCTGACCACGCTCCCCTGTGGGCCGACGGTCGGCGAGGTCGAACGGGCCGTGTCGTCCACCGGGTTCTCGCGCTTCCCGGTGTGCACCGACGACGGGCGGCTGACCGGCTACATCCACGTCAAGGACATCCTCGACCTGGCCGGGCAGGACCCGAAGACGACCGTGCCCGCCTCGAAGACCCGCGCGCTGACCGAACTGCGGGCCGACGCCCGGCTCGACGTCGCCCTGTCGGCCATGCGCAAGGAACGCAGCCACCTCGCGCGGGCGCTGGACGCGAACGGGAACGCCGTCGGCGTCGTCGCGCTGGAAGACCTGGTCGAGGAGTACGTGGGCACGGTGCGGGACGGCACCCACGTGGGCGCATGACCGCCGTCGAGGTGCTCTCCGAGCCGGACTGGCTGGCCCGTGAGGAGCGGCACGTCTCGCGGATGCGCCGGTGGACCGGCCCGCACCAGGAGCGGCGATCGCGCGGTGAGAAGCACCCGGTGCTGGACTTCCTGTTCACGTACTACTCGTACCGGCCGTCCCACCTCGAGCGGTGGCAGCCCGGGCCCGGCGTCGCCCTCGCCGGGCCCGCGGCGCGGCGCTTCCTGGACCGCAAGGGCTACGTCTCGACGCCTGAGGGCGTGCTGCTCGACCCGGCCGGGTTCGGCGCGGGCAAGGTGCGGACGGCCGAGTTCGTCCTCGGCCTGCTCACCGCGACGGCGTCGCGCGCGCCCCGGCTGAGCTGCTTCGGGTTGCACGAGTGGGCGATGGTCTACCGCGAGCCGGCGGATTCGGTGCGACACAACCAGGTGCCGCTGCGGCTGGGGTCGGCGGGCACCGACGCCGTGGTGGAGTCCCTCGACATCCGCTGCGGGCACTTCGACGCCTTCCGCTTCTTCACGGAGCCGGCGCGGCCGTTGAACGAGCTGACGCCGTCCAGGGAGACGCAGGTCGCACTCGAGCAGCCCGGATGCCTGCACGCGAACATGGACCTGTTCAAATGGGCGTACAAGCTCGACCCGTTCGTCCCCGCGGAGCTGGTGGCGGACTGTTTCGAGCTGGCGGTCGAGATCCGGACGCTCGACATGCGGGCCAGCCCGTACGACCTGGCGGAGCTGGGCTACCCGCCGGTGCGGATCGAGACGCCGGCCGGGCGGGCCGAGTACGCCAGGGCCCAAGGGGAGTTCGCCCGCCGGGCGACGCCTCTGCGTCATCGCCTGATTGCGCATTGCCATCGCCTGGTCAGCGCAGCACCCTGAGCACAGCCCACTGTGAGTCAGATTATTCTCTCACCGATACTCACCTGTTAGGGTGATAACGGTTTGATTGCATAGCAGCGCGTGCTTGGCATGCGCTCACCCCGAAAGGATGACGGATGGGGCGACACTACCGGGACGAGGAGCCGGTGCCGCACCCTCAGGACCGCACGCCGCGCGCTCCCGCCGAGGGCCGCAGCGAGGCCTCCGGCGCTTTCCGCACCCCGGGGCGCAGCTCCATCTCCGACGCCTTCGGCATCGCGGGCCGCGGTTCCGCCGCACGTCCGTCCGGTTCGGTTTTCTTCACGGAAGGGGCGGAGGCGCCCGGCTTCGCGCCCGAGAAGGGCGCAGCGCAGCCGGCCGCCCGGCGCGGCGAAGCCTCGGGGGCGTACCCGGCGGCACGGCGAGGCGAAGCTCCGGCGGCGCCCCCGGTCACGCGCCGCGGCGAGGCCTCCGGGGCCTACCCGGTCACGCGCCGCGGCGAAGCTTCCGGGCCTTACCCGGCCGCGAGCCGGGACGAGGCTTCCGGGGCGTACCCGGCCGCGGGCCGGGACGAGACTTCCGGGGCGCACCCGGCCGCGAGCCGGGACGAGGCCACCGGGGCGTACCCCGTCGGAGGCCGGGACGAGGGTTCCGGGCCGTACCCGGTCGCGGGCCGGGGTGAGTCCACCGTGACCCGCGCCCCGCGCCGCGGTGAAGCCTCCGGCGCCTACCCCGTCACGAGCACCGAAGCCACCACGATCCTCTCCCCGCAGCGCGGGGAGGCCTCCGGCGCGTACCCCGTCACCGCCGAGACCACCACCCGCTCCCGCCGCGAGGGCGGCGACAGCCCGGCCCCGGACCGCGTCGAAGCGCCCGTCTCCCGCCGTGCCGCCCGCCGGGCCGAAGCCTCCGGTGCCCATCCCGTCGCGGGCCCGGCCGGAACCACCACCGGCCGCCGGTCGCGCCGCAAGGCCGCCGAGCACCCCGAATCCGCCGCCGAGCGGACCGAGATCATCACCCGGCAGGACGACGACGTCACCCTCGGCGAGCCGCCCGCCCCCGACGACAGCGCCACGCGGGCCGCAGGCCGCGCCGAGCGCGGCGACACCACCGGTCCGCAGCGCGCCGGCCGCGCCGACAGCACCGGGCCGAGCCGGACCGCCCGCAGCGAAGGCACCGGCTCGCACCGCATCGTGGGCAAGAGCGACGTCACCGGTTCGCACCGCATCGTCGGCAAGAAGGCCCCCCGCCGCCGGATCGCCACCTGGCCGATCGCCTGTCTGGTGCTCGCCGTCCTCATCGGGCTCGGCATCGTCGGCTGGAACTGGGCCGACAACGAGCTCAACAGCCGCGCCGAGGCCCAGGCCGCCAGCTGCGACGGCGGTACCACGCACATGCGGGTCGTGGTCACGCCGAGTGCGCAGAAGCCCGTCGCCGCCGCGGCCGACCGGTGGAACCAGGCCGCCACCGTCGTCCACGGCCAGTGCGTGCACGTGATGATCGAAGCCAAGCCGTCCGCGCAGGTGCTCGACGCGCTGGTCGGGCGGGCCAACATGGACGCCATCGGCGGGCTCCCGGCCGCGTGGCTGCCCGAGTCGACGTACTGGGTCAGCGAGCTGACCACCAAGAAGCCCGAGATGATCGGCTCGCCCGCCCAGTCGGTGGCGAACGCCCGCTCGGCGGACTACCCGTTCATCGGGCTCGCCGGCCCGGGCATCGACGACACCGCGCTGCGCGCCGCCCAGACCTTCCGCGAGTACCTGGAGCAGCCCGCCCAGCAAGCCGACTTCGCCGCGGCGGGCATCAAGTCCACCTAGGCGCGAGTGACCCGTCTTCCGTACGGGCCCCGGCCTCAGACACGCGTGCCGTTGTCGAGCTCGGCCACCACGGCCAGGTCGTCGTCGGCCAGCTCGAAGTCGAAGATGCCGTAGTGCTCGCGGATCCGGGTCGTGGTGGCCGAAGCCGCCACCGCGACCGTGCCGGTCTGCAGGTGCCAGCGCAGCACGATCTGGGCCGGCGTCTTGCCGTACTTGGCGGCGAGCGCGGTGACCGTCTCGTCCGACAGCAGCGCGGCGTTCGCCGCCGGGCTGGCCGCGGCCGTCACGATGCCGTGCTCGTCGTGGAACTCGCGCAGCGGCAGCTGCTGGAGCCACGGGTGCAGCTCGACCTGGTTGATCGCGGGCACCGAGCCGGTCGCGTCGATCAGCCGGCGCAGCTCGGAGACGCCGAAACCGGCGACGCCGATCGCGCGGGCGCGGCCGTCGGCGCGCAGCCGGCCCAGTGCGCGCCAGGTGTCGGTGAAGGCGCCTTTCGTGCCGTCCAGCAGGCACAGGTCGACCTGCTCGAGCTGGAGCGCTTCGAGCGCCTGGTCGGCGGCCCGGCGGGCGGTGTCGTAGCCCTGCGCGGGCACGTGCACGCTGACGAAGAGCTCCTCGCGGGGCACCTCGGCCGCGGCGAGCACCGCGCCCACCGCCGTCTCGGTGCCGGGGGTGGCGTCGACGCCGCGGTAACCGGTGTCGAGGGCGATGCGGACGGCCCGGCCGGTTTCGGCCGGGGACAGGCCGGCGACGCCGAACAGCAGCTGGGGGATGCGGACTCCGACGGACAGGGCGAGCGAAGGCGGGACGGCCATCAACCGGTGATCCTCACTTCGGATGCTGCGCGGACCCCCATCATCCCACCCGGGCGGCCCACTCGCGCAGATACGCCGCCGTCGCCGGGCCGGCCGGGAAGAACGACTCGATCACCAGCTCCGCCACGGTGACGTCCAGCGGGGTGCCGAACGTGGCCACCGTGCTGAAGAACGTGAGGTCGGTGCCCTCGTGCCGGAACTTCAGCGGCACGAAGATGTCACCCGGTCCCGGGACCTCCACCTCGGGCACCGGCTGGTCGCACGGGTACTCGCGCAGCTCGTCCAGGAGCTCGGAGAGGCCGGCGTCGGCGGTCTGGGTGACCTGGCGCCGCAGCCGGCCGAGCAGGTGGGCCCGCCACTCCCCCAGGTTGAGGATGTGCGGGGCCATGCCGTCGGGGTGCAGGGTGGCGCGCAGGACGTTGGTGGTCAGCTCAGCCGGTATCCCGGCGACGAAGAGGCCGACGGCGGCGTTGGCGTCGACGAGGTCCCAGTTGCGGTCGACGACGGCGGCCGGGTACGGCTCGTGGCCCGCGAGCAGCTGGCGCACGGCCTGGCGGACGGCGTCCATCCCGGGATCCCCCAGCGCGTTCTCGGTGTAGGCGGGGGCGTACCCGGCGGCGAGCAGCAGCCGGTTGCGTTCCCGCAGCGGGACGTCGAGGTGTTCGCCGAGGCGCAGCACCATGTCCCGGCTCGGCTTGGAACGGCCGGTTTCCACGAAACTCAGGTGGCGGGTGGAGATGTCCGCCGAGATGGCCAGGTCGAGCTGGCTGATCCGGCGCCGGTCGCGCCATTCGCGCAGCAGCTCCCCGACGGGCCGCTGCCGCGCCTGCACCATGGTCGTCACGCGGCTGACGCTACGGCGATCACGGGGTGGCTGCCATTACTTCGCGGGTAATGCCGGCGCATTACCTCTCGCGTAATCGACGCGCCGCCGCCGGGCCGCCAGGGTGGGGCTCAGCGCAGGGACGGCGGAACCCGTTGTCCCCCAACCGGAAGGAGCCCCTCATGACCGACGTCCGCACGATCGTCGAGCAGTACATCGCCGTCTGGAACGAGACCGATGCCGTCAAGCGCCGGGCCCGCATCGCCGACGTCTTCACCGAAAACGCCGGCTACACGGACCCGCTCGGCGCCGTCACCGGGCACGACGGGATCGACCAGTTCGTCGCCGGGGCCCAGCAGCAGTTCGGCGGGCTCACCTTCAGCCTGCCCGCCGGCCCCGACGCCCACCACGACCTCGCCCGGTTCCAGTGGTACCTCGGCACGCCCGGGGCCGAGCCGGTCGCCATCGGGTTCGACGTCGTCGAACTCGAAGACGGGAAGATCGCCAAGGTGCACGGCTTCCTCGACAAGCTGCCCGGCTGAAACCGTGGGGGCTCCCGCCCGGGAGCCCCCACGGCGGTCAGCTCTTCAGCGCGCCCCGCCAGCGGACGGTCGGGCGCAGCTTCTCCGGGTTCACCCGGTGCTTGTTGGCGCCCACGATGTCGAACATCGACTCGATCAGCGTGTCCGACAGCAGGTGCGGCTCCAGCCCCAGTCCGACCAGGCCGGTGTGCTTGACGTTGTAGTAGTGCTCCGGCGCCTCGGTGCGCGGGTTCTCCAGCTGCTCGATCTGCACCGGGCCGGGGAACCGGTCGGCCACCAGCTCGGCGATGCCCGCCACCGACAGGCTCTCGGTCATCTGGTTGAACACCCGGAACTCCCCCGGCTCGGCCGGGTGCTCGACGGCCAGGCGGATGCACTCCACGGTGTCGCGGATGTCGATCAGGCCGCGGGTCTGCGTGCCCTTGCCGTACACCGTCAGCGGCTGGCCCAGCACCGCCTGGATGACGAACCGGTTGAGCACCGTGCCGAAGACCGCGTCGTAGTCGAAGCGGGTCGCCAGCCGGGGGTCCAGCGCCGTCTGCGGGGTCTGCTGGCCGTACACCACGCCCTGGTTGAGGTCCGTCGCGCGCAGGCCCCACGCGCGGCAGGTGAATTCGATGTTGTGCGAATCGTGGACCTTCGTCAGGTGGTAGAACGAACCCGGCCGTTTCGGGAACAGCACGCGGTCTTTGCGGCCGTTGTGCTCGAGCTCGAGCCAGCCTTCTTCGATGTCGATGTTCGGCGTGCCGTATTCGCCCATCGTGCCGAGTTTGACCAGGTGGATCGCCGGGTCGACCTCCGCGATCGCGTACAGCACGTTCAGCGTCCCCACCACGTTGTTGTGCTGGGTGTACACCGCGTGTTCGCGGTCGATCATGGAATACGGCGCCGACCGCTGCTCGGCGTAGTGGACGACGGCGTCCGGCGCGAAGTCACGCACCGCCGCGAACAGGAACTCCGCGTCGAGGAGGTCGCCTTCGTAGCTGGTGATCGTCCGGCCGGAGACCTCCCGCCAGGTCGCGATCCGGTCCGCCAGCGAGGCGATCGGCACCAGGCTCTCGACCCCCAGTTCGGCGTCGTACCCCCGCCGCGCGAAATTGTCGAGAACGGCCACCTCGTGGCCCCTGTCCGACAAGTGCAGCGCGGTCGGCCAGCCCAGATATCCGTCACCGCCGAGAACCAGCACCCGCATTGTGCCGCCTTTCCTGCTCGTTTACGCCACACGAACGCTATAGATCACGTGCTGATGAAGAGCTGGCAATGACCTGTGAATCTCCTATGCGTGAGGGGGCCGGACGGCGGCGCGGCCGGCCCGCGGGGAGGATGGGGGCATGACGACCGTAACCAACGGCGTGCGGCCCCGCATGACGGAGAAGACCCGCCGCCGCGGCTGGGCCCGCCTGGCCCGCGCCGCGACGACGTCCGTCGCGGCCACGGTCCTCAGCCAGGTCGTCCTGCTGCTGGTCCTCGCCACCGGCGGGGCCGCGGCCCTGGCCGGCACGCTGGCCTGGGCGGCCGGCGCGGTGCTGAACTTCCTGGTCACGCGACGCTGGGTGTGGGGCCGCACCGGACGGCCGCGCGTCCGCCGGGAACTGCTGCCCTACCTCGCGGTGATCGGGCTCGGCGGGCTGGCCTCGATCGGCCTGACGACCCTCGCGGGCTCCCTCCTGGCTCCGCTGCGGCTGCCGCACCTCTGGTGGGTCGTGCTCGTCGACTTCGCGTACACCGCCAGTTACGCGGTGGTGTTCGTCGTCAAGTTCACCCTGCTCGACCGGCTCGTGTTCGGCCGCGGCGCAGCACGTACCCCCGCCACCACGTCCCGGTCATGACGCGGGCGTAGTTGGCGCCGTAGACCAGGCTGCCGCCCTTCTTGCTCTTGCCCGCCTTGCGCAGCCGCATGCTCATCGGCAGCTCGACGACACGGGCGCCGCGCGCGGTGACACCGAGCAGCAGCTCCGAAGACTGGTACTGCGGCTCGTGCAGCGGGACCGAGCAGGCCAGTTCCGCCCGCATGGCCCGGAAGCCGAACGACGTGTCGGTGATCCGGCGCCCGGTCAGCACCGACGCCAGCCCCGCGAACACCCGCACGCCGAGCCACCGGACGCGGCTGTCGGCCTCCTCGTGCCCGAGCCGCCGGGACCCGGTGACGAAGTCCGCGGTGCCGTCGGCGACCGGGCGGACCAGGGCTTCGAGCTCGCTGTTGTCGTACTGGCCGTCGGCGTCGGTCGTCACGACGTACTCGGCGCCGCCTTCCGCCGCCAGGTGGTAGCCCAGCCGCAGCGCGGCACCCTGCCCGCGGTTGCGGGGCGCGACGCACACGTACGCGCCGTGGGCTTCGGCGATCGCGGCCGTGTCGTCGGTGCCGCCGTCGACGACGACGAGGACGTCCACCCGCATGCCGAGGCACTCGTCCGGCATCTTCTCCAGCACTTCGCCGATGCCGCCGGCTTCGTTGTAGGCGGCGATGACGACGGTCAGCGGGGCCAGCTCCAGCTCCGGGTGGCGGCCGCGGAAGTCGTCGAGGGCGCCGGAGTCGACGTCGTCGGGGAACGCGGCGAGCCGCTTCCGGCTCGCCGACGTCAGGGTCGTGAAACCGAGCGCCCCGGCGACGGGCAGCAGCACGAGCGCCGGGATCTGGTAGCGCCACGAGAACTGGAACACCGCCGAGGCGAACAGCAGCAGGAGCCCGCCGGACGCCGCGAGCAGCGCCCCCGCCCGGGCCCGGTCGAGGGGTTTCCGGCGCCGGAACACCGTCAGCAGACCCAGCACTGCGCCGAGGCCGAGCACCGCGCCCGCGACGTACCCGCCGCCGAGCTGGTAGTCGCGGAGGATCCGGGCCAAGGGCTGGTCGACGCTCGCGACGACGCCGTCGTTCTGCAGCGTGACCAGGTCGATCAGCGACTGGTCGGCCCACTGCGGGTAGCTCGGCTGGAACTGCCACCGGTCCAGGGGGACGTCGGCCGGGTCCTGCTCGCGCGTCCAGGCGAAGCTCTTGGCGAAGTCGTCCAGGATCGCTCGGGCGACGTCGGCGGGTTGCTCCTTCAGGACGTCGATCGCGAACTCGTGGGCCAGGGCGGCTTTGTCCGCGCCGGGCGGCAGCGGGCCCGGCCAGTTCGGGTCGAGGTCGGCGTGGGTGTAGTTGTCGACGAGCCGGGTCTCGCGCGGCTCGGCCGGGCAGAACACCCGCAGCACCGGGTCGAGGTGGAGGTTCGCGCAGTCGGCGACGGCGGCGGTCCGGCCGTAGAGCATGTTCCCGGACGGGCCGGTCAGTCCCCACTTGCCGGTCTCGGAGTGCACGCGCGCCGCATACGGCACGAGGACGGCGAGCAGGCCGAGCAACCCGGCACCGGCCCGGAGCCAGCCCGCCCGGTGCCGCCACGCTCCTCCGGCGGCGACGAGGAAGACCAGCAGCGGAACCGCCAGTGAGATCCCGATCAGCCGGGTCAGCACGCCGAAGCCGAGCAGCAGGCCCGCCGCGCCGGCGCGTTTCCAGCCGGGCGCGCCCCGGCCGAGCAGGAGCCAGAGGAGCCCGAGGAGCACGGCCTCGAACGTCACCTCGGACATGATGTTCTGCTCGATCTGCAGCTGGTAGGCGTCGAGCAGCACGGGCGCCGCGGCGAGCGCGCCCACCCACGGACGGCCGCCGAGGCGCAGGACCAGCCCGTAGACGCCGATCGCGACGAGGATCCCGCCGGCGTGCTGCACGGCCGCCACCCAGGCGAGCCCGCCGACCGCCAGCAGCGGCCGCAGGACGAGGTCGTAGCCGATCGGGTCGAGCTGGTCGGCGCGCAGGGCGTGCAGGTTGTCGAGGTAGCGGAACGAGTCGATGAACAGCAGGGCCGGGCGGTAGGCCAGCCAGGTCAGCACCCGCAGGACGATCGCCGGGACGAGGAGCAGGAGCAGCGGCCAGTGGCGGCGGAGGAACGCCGTCACGACGGCTTGAGGCCGGAGAAGTACTTCCACACCGTGGCCAGGCCGTCGGTGAGCGAGACCTCCGGCCGGTAGCCGATGGTCTCCGCGCTCGCCGAGACGTCGACGACGACCGCGGGCATTTCGCCGGCGGGGGCCTCGACGTGCTCGACCGGCAGCTCGGCACCGGTCACCTCGCGCACGGCCTCGATCATCTCCAGCACGGACACCGAGCGCCCGGCGCCGACGATCGCGCGGCCGGAGTAGCCGCTGCCGAGGGCCGACAACACCGCCCGCACGACGTCGTCGAGGTGGACGAGGTCGCGGCGCTGGCGGCCGTCGCCGTAGACCTTGACCCCGGTGCCGGTCAGCGCGGCCCGCATCATCCGCGGCACGAAACTGTCCTTGTGGGACATTCCCGGGCCGTAGACGTTGGTGAACCGCAACGCACACGTCGTCATGCCGTACGCCCCGGCGTAGCCCGACAGCAGCATTTCGCACGCGGCCTTGGTGGCGCCGTAGGGCGTCAGCGGGCGCGGCGGCAGGTCCGGGGTGATGGTGGCGCCGCCGACGTTGCCGATCACCGCGTTGGTCGAGGCGAACAGGAACCTCGGCACCTCGTGACGGCGCGCGAGCTCCAGCAGTTCCTGGGTGACCAGGACGTTGTCGGCGAAGGTGTCCTCGGGCAGCTCGACCGACTTCAGCACCGACGTCAGCCCGGCGAGGTGCACGACGCCGGCCGTCTCACGGGTCACGGCCTGCTCCCGGACGCCCGCGTCGCGGAGGTTGCCGAGGACCACGCGCACGCCGTCGAGGTCTTCGGGGAACGGGACCCGGTCCACGACGGTGACCGGGACGTCCCGGTCCCGGAGGGCGCGCACGACGGCCCGGCCGATGAAGCCGCTGCCGCCGGTCACGACCACGGACGTCCGATCAGGACCGTGCCCATTCGCCATGGCCGTCAACCTACCCGCCGTTCCTGTGCGCCCGCAGTGTGCCCGCAGTGTGCCCGCACCGGCGGGGCCGGCCGTCAGGCGAACGCCTCCGGGGGCGGGCACGAGCAGACCAGGTTCCGGTCGCCCGCCGCGCCGTCGACGCGGCGGACCGGCGGCCAGATCTTCGCCGCCGCCGTCCCCGCCGGGAACACCGCCGTTTCGCGGCTGTACGGCCGGTTCCAGTCGCCGGCGACGCACCGGGCGGTGTGCGGTGCCTGCCGCAGCGGTGAGTCCTCGAGCGGCCACTCCCCCGTCGCCACGCGGTCGATTTCGGCCCGGATCGCGATCATCGCCGCGCAGAAGCGGTCGAGTTCGGCGAGGTTTTCGCTTTCCGTCGGCTCCACCATCAGCGTGCCCGCGACCGGGAACGACATCGTGGGGGCGTGCAGCCCGTAGTCCGCCAGGCGTTTCGCGACGTCGTCGACCGTGACGCCGGTGGCCTTCGTCAGCGGCCGCAGGTCGAGGAGGCATTCGTGCGCGACCAAGCCATCGCGGCCGGCGTACAGCACCGGGTAGTGGCCGGCGAGGCGGCGGGCGACGTAGTTCGCGTTGGCCACCGCGACGAGCGTCGCCCGGCGGAGGCCGTCGGCGCCCATCATCCGGACGTAGGCCCAGGAAATCGGCAGGATCGACGCGCTTCCCCACGGCGCCGCGCTGACCGGGCCGACGCCGGTGGCCGGGCCGGCCGCGGGCTGCAGCGGGTGGTTCGGCAGGAAGGGCGCCAGGTGCGCGCGGACCCCGATCGGGCCGGCACCGGGTCCGCCGCCGCCGTGCGGGACGCAGAACGTCTTGTGCAGGTTGAGGTGCGAGACGTCGGCGCCGAACCGGCCGTACTGGGCGACGCCGATCATTGCGTTCAGGTTGGCGCCGTCGACGTACACCTGCCCGCCGGCGTCGTGCACCACCGCGCACACTTCGCCGACGGTGTCTTCGTAGACGCCGTGCGTCGACGGGTACGTGAGCATGATCGCGGCGAGATCCGCCCGGTGAGCGTCCACTGTGGACCGTAGGTGGGCCAGGTCGATGTCGCCCTCGTCGGAGCAGCGGACGACGACCACGCGCATGCCCGCCATCACCGCGCTGGCCGCGTTCGTGCCGTGCGCGCTGGCCGGGACCAGGCAGACGTCGCGCGCGTGCTCACCGCGGGAGCGGTGGTAGGCGCGGATGGCGAGCAGGCCGGCGAACTCGCCCTGGCTGCCGGCGTTGGGCTGCAGGGAAACCGCGTCGTAGCCGGTGATCCGGGCGAGCCAGGCGCTCAGGTCGGCGGCGACGTCCAGGAGCCCGGCGGCGTCCTCGGCCGGTGCGAACGGGTGCAGGCCGGCGAACTCCGGCCAGGTGACCGGCTCCATCTCGGCGGCGGCGTTGAGCTTCATGGTGCACGAGCCCAGCGGGATCATGCCGCGGTCCAGTGCGACGTCGGAGTCCGCCAGCCGCCGCAGGTAGCGCAGCATCGCGGTTTCCGAGCGGTGCGCGTGGAACACCGGGTGCGTGAGGTACTCGCTGGTGCGCCGCAGGGGCGCCGGGAGCGCGTCCGCGGTGTCGGCGTCGAGCCCGTCCACATCGGACACCGAGACGCCGAACGCCTTCCACACGCGGGAAAGCCGCTCGCGGGTGGTCGTCTCGTCGCAGGCGATGCCGACGTGGTCGGCGTCGATCCGGCGCAGCGAGATGCCGAGTTCCCGGGCGGCCGCGACGACGGCGTCCGCCCGGCCGGGCACGACGGCGGCGACCGTGTCGAAGAATTCGCCGTGCACGACGTCGACGCCGCCCTCGGCGAGGCCGGCGGCCAGCACGGTGGCCATCCGGTGGGCCCGCAGCGCGATCGCCCGCAGTCCCTCGGGTCCGTGGTACACCGCGTACATCGACGCCATCACCGCGAGCAGGACCTGGGCGGTGCAGATGTTCGAGGTCGCCTTCTCCCGGCGGATGTGCTGTTCGCGCGTCTGCAGGGCCAGGCGGTACGCGGGCGTGCCGTCGGCGTCCTTCGAGACGCCGACCAGCCGGCCGGGCAGCTGCCGCTCCAGGCCGTTCCGGACCGCCAGGTACGCGGCGTGCGGGCCGCCGAAGCCGAGCGGGACGCCGAACCGCTGCGTCGAGCCGACGGCGACGTCGGCGCCGAGCTCGCCCGGCGGCCGCAGCAGGGTGAGGGCGAGGGGGTCGGCGGCGACGATCACGGCGGCGCCGTGCTTCTTGGCCTCGCCGATGGTGAGGTCGAGTTCCCGGACCGCGCCGGACGCGCCCGGGTAGGACAGGAGCACGCCGAAGAAGTCGCCGCCGAGCCCGAGCCCGGTCAGTCCCTGGGAAAGGTCCTCGACGACCAGTTCGATGCCGAGCGGCTCGGCCCGGGTCCGGAGCACGGCGAGGGTCTGCGGCAGGGTGTCCTGGTCGACGACGAACCGGGCCGACCGCGCGCGCCCGGCCCGGCGGACGAGGGTCATGGCTTCGGCGGCGGCGGTGGCCTCGTCGAGCAGGGAGGCGTTGGCGACGGGGAGGCCGGTCAGGTCCGCGACCACGGTTTGGAAGTTGAGCAGCGCTTCGAGCCGCCCTTGGGAGATCTCGGGCTGGTAGGGCGTGTAGGCGGTGTACCAGGCCGGGTTCTCGAGCACGTTGCGGCGGATGACGGGCGGGGTGACGGTGTCGTGGTAGCCGAGCCCGATCATGGCGGCGGTCGGCCGGTTGCGCGCGGCCAGCGCGCGCAGTTCGGCGAGGGCCTCGGCTTCACTCGCGGCCGGCGGCAGTTCGAGCGGCTCGGCGGACTTTCGCAGCGACCCGGGAACGGCCCGCTCGGCGAGTTCGTCGAGGGAGGCGACGCCGATGACGTCGAGGATGCGGCGGAGCTCTTCGGGACTGGGCCCGATGTGCCGGTCGGCGAACGGGATGCCCTGTTCCAGGGAGGCGAGTGACGGATTCACGATGGCCTCCTGGGGACAGCGCGGCGTGTCTCAACCGACTCTAGGACGAACGGACGGGCGAGAGGCGACCACGGCGGGGGTCCGGGGGCGGAGCCCGCCGGGCGGGG
>NZ_JMQI01000050.1 GCF_000695625.1 Amycolatopsis rifamycinica | reverse complement strand
CGGCTCGGGCGCGGGCTTGAGCCTGCCGACCTGCTCGGCCGAGAAGATCCGGTCGAGCAGGGGCGCCAGCCCGGCGTTCAGCAGCTGCGCCTCGGCGGTGGCGAGCGGCGAGTTCGTCAGCGCGACGACGGTGTGCCCCGCCGCCCGCAGCTTGGCCAGCCCGGCGGGGACATCCGGGTGGGCGGGCAGCGAGCGCAGCCCCGCGGCGATCGCGCCGAGGTCCGGCTCGCGTCCGTGCCGGGCCGCGACCTCGATCGCGGCGTCACCGGCGATGCCCGCGAAGTCGCGGTAGCCGCCGGTGGCCGTCACGGTCAGGACGGTGTGGATGGCCAGGCCGAACCACTCGCGCCGCAGCTCGGGGCCGCCGATCGTGGCGTCCAGCGCGGCCAGGTCGAGCAGGGTCTCGTTGACGTCGAGGACGCACAGCATCCGGTCAGTATTGCTCGGTCAACGCCCGGTGGTCGAGGCGCGCGTCGAGCTCTTCGGCCGCGATCGGCAAGGCCATCTGGTCGCGCATGATCGTCCCCATCGACGGCAGCGCCGAGCGGTCCGGCCACGTCTCCGGCTGCCACAGCGACGACCGAAGGAACGCCTTGGCGCAGTGCATGTACAGCTGCTCGACCTCGACGACCACGGCCAGCCGGGGCCGCTTTCCCTTGACCACCAGCGAGTCGAAGAACGGCGCCTCCGACACGAGCGTCGCCCGGCCGTTGACCCGGAGGGTTTCGTTCATCCCCGGCACCAGGAACAGCAGCCCGGCGTGCGGGTTGTCGACGATGTTGCGGAAGCTGTCGACCAGCTTGTTGCCCGGGCGGTCCGCCAGCACCAGCGTCTTCTCGTCGAGCACCAGCACCGACCCCGCCGGGTCGCCGCGCGGTGAGACGTCGCAGCTGCCGTCCGGCGCCGACGTCGCCAGCAGCACGAACGGCGAGTGCGCGATCAGGGTGCGCGCGTGCTCGTCGATCCGGTCGATGACCTTCTTCTGCGTCAGCTCGGCCACTTCGCCGACGACCTCGCGCAGGGCCTCTTGTGAGTCGATGATCCCCATGCGCCCAACCTAGCGGCCGGCACCGGCGATCCGGCCCATGATCGCGGCGCGCGCGGCCTCCTCGGACTTGCGCACCACCAGGTCCGTCGAATAGCCGTGCTTCACGAAGACGCCGTCGAGCTGGAACGTGCCGTAGCCGTGGGCCTGGGTGAACAGCTGCTCCATCAGCTCCAGCGCGGTCGCCGGGTCCGGGGCGACCGCCAGGCAGCGCAGCAGGAACTCGTCGGTCAGCCGCCGCGTCTGGTCGTGCAGGCCGGTGTGCCGCGGCCCGTGCAGGCCGTCGGCGTAGATCACGTTCATCCCGGCCCGGCGCTCGATGACGTAACGCGTGTACGCGCCCGCCGCCGCGGCCAGGCCGTCCACCGGGTCTTCGTGTCCGCCGGCCGCCGCGGTGACGCGGTCGGCGAGCTGGCAGGCGATGTTGCCGGCCACCTCGGCCAGCAGGCTTTCGCGGGAGGCGAAGTGCCGGTACGGCGCTCCGGGGCTGACGTTCGCCCGCCGTGCGACCTCCGCGACCGAGAAGCCGGCCAGGCCCTGCTCCGCGATCAGGTCCAACGAGACGCGGACGAGCTCGCCGCGGAGGTCGCCGTGGTGGTACTTGCCGCCCATGACCCGGATCACATCTCTCGTTCGAAATATGTAAGACCTCTCTTACGTAGAGATGTAAGAGGCCTCTTACGAGGACAACGGTACTTGAACTTGGAGGGTTCCATGAGCACGACCACGCACGCCATCGCCGTTCCGGCGCCGGGCGCGCCGCTGGCGCCGACCACGATCGAGCGCCGTGACCTGCGTCCCGACGACGTGCTGATCGACATCGCCTACGCCGGCATCTGCCACAGCGACATCCACCAGGCCAAGGAGGACTGGGGCCAGGCGATCTTCCCGATGGTCCCGGGCCACGAGATCGCCGGCGTCGTCGCCGCGGTCGGGTCGGACGTCACCAAGTACCAGGTCGGCGACCGCGTCGGCGTCGGCTGCATGGTCGACTCCTGCGGCGAGTGCGAGTATTGCCTGGCCGGCACCGAGCAGTTCTGCGTCAAGGGCAACATCCAGACCTACAACGGTGTCGGCTTCGACGGCGAGAACACCTACGGCGGCTACAGCAACCAGATCGTCGTGAAGGACGCCTTCGTCTGCCGCATCCCCGAGGGCATCGACCTCGACGTCGCCGCGCCGCTGCTGTGCGCGGGCATCACCACCTACTCGCCGCTGCACCACTGGGGCGCCGGCCCCGGCAAGAAGGTCGCCGTGATCGGCCTGGGCGGGCTCGGCCACATGGCCGTCAAGATCGCCGCCGCGATGGGCGCCGAGGTGACCGTGCTGAGCCAGAGCCTCAAGAAGCAGGAGGACGGCCTCAAGCTCGGCGCGAAGGACTACTACGCCACCAGCGACGAGACGACGTTCGACGTCCTGCGCGGCAGGTTCGACATCATCCTCAACACCGTGTCGGCCAAGCTGCCGGTCGACGCCTACCTCGGCCTGCTGCGGGTCGGTGGCGCGATGGTCAACGTCGGCGCGCCCGGCGAGCCGCTGTCCTACAACGCCTTCTCGCTGCTCGGCGGCAACAAGGTGCTGGCCGGCTCGATGATCGGCGGCATCGCCGAGACCCAGGAGATGCTGGACTTCTGCGCGGAGCACGGCATCGGCGCGGAGATCGAGACGATCTCGGCCGACCAGGTCAACGAGGCCTACGAGCGCGTCGAGAACTCCGACGTCCGCTACCGGTTCGTCATCGACGCCAAGACCATCGGCGCGTGACGAAAGCACGGCAGCCGGTCAGAACACCACTGTCCGGTTGCCGTGCACCAGCACGCGGTTCTCCAGGTGCCACCGGAGGCCGCGGGCCAGCGTGACCTTCTCGATGTCCCGGCCCTTGCGGACCATGTCCCCCACCGAGTCGCCGTGGTCGACGCGGATGACGTCCTGCTCGATGATCGGGCCGGCGTCGAGGTCCGCCGTCACGTAGTGGCAGGTCGCGCCGACCAGCTTCACCCCGCGCGTGTGGGCCTGGTGGTACGGCTTCGCGCCGATGAACGACGGCAGGAAGCTGTGGTGGATGTTGATCGCCCGCCCGGCCCACTCGCGGCACAGGTCCGCGGGCAGGATCTGCATGAACCGGGCCAGCACCACCGCGTGCGGGTCGTGCTCGCCGACGAGCTTGCGCACCTGCTCGAACGCCGCCGCCTTGTCGCCGGCCGGGAACGGCACGTGGTGGAACGGGATGCCGTGCGCGCGGGTGATGTCGGCGAGCGAGTCGTGGTTGCCGATCACCGCGGCGATGTCGACCTCGAGCTCCCCGGAGGCGACGCGGCCCAGCAGGTCGTACAGGCAGTGCCCGGCCTTGGAGACGAGGATCACCGCCCGGCGCCGCTCACCGGTGTCGCTGACCCGCCAGCTCGACTCCGCGGACAGCTCCGCGGCCACCTCGCCGAAGCGGGCGCGCAGTTCGGCGGCGTCGAAGGGCAGCGAGTCGGCCCGGACCACCTGGCGGGTGAAGAACCAGCCCGTGTCCGGGTCGGTGTGGTAGGCCGCCTCGACGATCCAGCCGCCGTGCTCGGCGAGGAACCCGGAGATCCGGGCGATGATGCCGGTGCGGTCGGGGCAGCCGAAGGTGATGACGTAGCGGTGTTCGGGAGCGGTCACGGCGGGTATTGTCCCCCGCGCTGGTCAGGGCGCCGCGAGCGGTGCGAGCAGAGCCGGGTCGCCCACGACGGTCGCCGAGTTCGGGCGGCCCCACAACGCGCGGTAGACGTCGTCGGGGTCGCCGCTCAGCTCGACGTCCGGGACGCCCGGCTCGCCGGCGCGGGCGTGCTCGCCCGGCGTCAGGCGCAGGGCCCAGGTGCGCCCGGCGGCCGTGAGGTGGACCGTCGTCGCCACGGGGTAGCGGGGTGAGCGGCGCGGAACGAGGAACGTCGCGTACTCGTCGATGCCGTCGAGGGTGAACGCGGGGGAGAGCCGGGTCGCCGGGACGGGGTCGAGCGCGGACTCCGCGTCGAGCCGGTGGACCGCGGCCTCGTGCGCCATCCGCCGCGCCCAGTCGCCGACCGTGATTTCGAACCCGGGGAACGGTGAGCGCGCGGGCGTCTCCGGCGGCCGGCTGAGGGCTTCGCGCGCGGCCAGGCGCTGCCCGTCCCACCAGCCGAGCAGGTCCTCCCAGTCCTCCGGCGGCGTCGCGTCCGGCTCGCGGTTCATGGCCGTCGCCACGGCGAAGGCGTGCACCCACGCCAAGTGCCGCACCAGGTCATGAACAGTCCACTTCGGACAGTTGCGGACCGGGGCCGCCGGGCCCGCCGCCAGCGCGGCCCGCTTCAGCGCGTCGGTGTGGACGTCGACGGCCTCGAGGAAATCCATCCGCCGACCGTAGCGCGCGCAGCCTGAGCCGCCGTCCACACTCGATCGCGCCGACCAGGCCGAGCCCGAGGCTGAACGACAGCAGCAAGCCCTTGGCCGGCTCGTCCGCGAAGGCCGCTCCGCCGGCGAAGCCGATCAGCACGCTGTACACGGCCCAGATCGCGGCGCCGGCGGCGTCGAGGGCTACGAACCGGCGCAGCGGGTAGCCGAGGCTGCCGTTGGCGAGCGCGCTGGCGACCCGCCCGCCCGGCAGGTAGCGCGCCGCGACGATCAGCAGCCCGCCGTTGCGCCGCACCTGGTCACGGGCCCATGCGTAGCGACGGCGGCCGTCGGGCCCGCGCTGCAGCCGCGCGATCGCCCGCGGCCCGGCGGACCGGCCGGCGGCGTACCCCAGGCAGTCGCCCGCCCACGCGCCCCCGGCGGCCACCGCGGCCAGCAGGGCGAGCTGCGCCGGATCGGGCCCGAGCAGGACGGCGACGGCCACCACCGTGGTCTCGCTGGGCATGAACGGCAGCAGCGCGTCCAGCCCCGACACGGCGAAGACGAGCACCCACAGCCACGGCGAGCCGAGCGCGTCACGCAGCAGCTCGGTGACCTGCCCCAGGAGTTCCACGGCTCAATGGTGATCACCGCAGGTCACCTGCGGGTGACGCAACGGGGGTGGCCCGGTGAACCCTCGGGGCGCTTCAGGCGGGAGCGACCGAAGACCACGGCACGGTCAGCTCGCCCAGCCGGATCCGCGACGGCGGCCCGAGCACCGGCCGGCCCCGGGCGACCAGCAGCCGGACCGTCTCCAGCCAGCGCGACCGGACGCCGAACGCCTGGTGCGGGGCCGCCGTGGCCCAGCAGGCGTCCAGGGTCGCGAGCAGGTCGTGGACGCGCTCGCCGGGCACGTTCCGGTGGATCAGGACCTTCGGCAGCCGCTCGGCCACGGTCGACGGGCGGTCCAGCCCGGCCAGCCGCATCGAGAGCGTCAGCGAGACCGGACCGGAACGAGCCACCAGCACCCAGGACGACAGCCGGCCGATCTCGTCGCAGGTGCCCTCGACCAGCAGGCCTTCGGCGGGCATCGAGTCCAGCACCAGGCCCCACGCGCCCGCGACCTCGTCCTCCGAGTACTGCCGGAGCACGTTGAACGCCCGCACCAGCACCGGCCGCGTCCCGGCCAGCTCGAACCCGCCGCGGCGGAAGTCCAGCAGCGGCGGCGACGCGGCGGGCAGCGCGGCGGCGACCCGTGCCGGATCCAGCTCCAGGCCCAGCACGCGGACGTCCGGGCGGACCCCGCGCAGCCGGCGGGCCAGCTCGATCGTCGTCACCGGGGAAGCGCCGTAGCCGAGGTCGACGACCAGAGGCGAGTCAGCCGCGCGAAGCAGCCGCGACGTCCGCGGCGAGGAGGCGATCCAGCGGTCGACCCGGCGCAGGCGGTTCGGGTTGGTCGTGCCGCGCGTCGGCGCGCCGACCGGGGTCAGTTTGCTTGCGCGAGCCACTTCGCCGTGAATTCGGCTTCGCGCTCCAGCAGCTTCGTGACCTGTTCGGCGATCACGCTTTCCAGCTTCCCGCCGAACAGCGGGATGCGGACCGTGACCTCGCCGCTGATCCGCAGCACGGTCTGGTCCTCGTTGGCCAGCAACGCGGTCCGCGCGGCGATCTCGCCCGGGACGCCGCCGACCTCGACCGTGGCGTTGCCCTGGTGGCCGGTGCCGTCCTTGCTCACCCGCCAGGTCTGCGTGCGCGTCACCAGCAGGTCGCCCTTGTGCAGCGTGCGGACCGCCTGCGGCAGCTTGTCGGCGCTGATGCCCTGCCGCAGCTGGTAGCGCAGGCCCGCGTCGGACACCTCGTACGCCAGCAGCGCCGCGTCGTGTCCGCCGAGCTCCTCCAGGCGCGCCCGCAGCGCCGCCTCACCCGCGACGGCCGCGTACGTGGACGCGACGTCGGCGGCGAACGCAGCACGGTGCTCGATCCGGGATCCCATGAGCCGGACAGTACCGTCAGACCCGTGAACTCCGCCCGAACTCCCGCCCTCCCGAAGCTCTCGGCGTACACCACGCTGCGGCTCGGCGGCCCGGCCCGCCGCTTCGTCAGCGCCGTGACCAGCGAAGACCTCGTCGCGGCGGTCCGCGAGGCGGACGCGGCGGGCGAGCCGGTGCTGCTGCTCGGCGGTGGCTCCAACCTGGTGGTCGGCGACGCGGGGTTCGACGGCACGCTCGTCGAGGTGGCCACCACCGGCTGGCGCCGCGACGGGGAGGTCGTCGAGGTCCAGGCCGGCCAGAACTGGGACACCTTCGTCGCCGCGCTGGTCGAGGCCGGGCTGGGTGGGCTCGAATGCCTCTCCGGCATCCCCGGCAGCGTCGGGGCGACGCCGATCCAGAACGTCGGCGCGTACGGCTGCGAAGTCGCCGAGTCGATCGTCTCGGTGGAGCTCTACGACCGCGGGACGCGCGAAGTGCGCACGCTGAAGGCCGACGAGCTCGGCTTCGCCTACCGCACCAGCGTCCTCAAGGGCACGGACACCGGGGTCGTCCTCTCGGTCCGCTTCGAAGTGCGCGAGGACGGCCTCTCCGCGCCCATCCGCTACGCCGAACTGGCGCGCACGCTCGGCGTCGAGATCGGCGCCCGCGTCCCGGCCGCCGACGCGCGCGAAGCGGTCCTCAAGCTGCGGCGCGGCAAGGGCATGGTGCTCGACCCGGCCGACCACGACACGTGGAGCGCCGGCTCGTTCTTCACCAACCCGATCGTCCCGTCGGCCGAGGCGGAAGCGGTGGTGACGCGGATCACCGAGCGCGTCGGCGCGGCCGTGCCGCAGTACCCGGCCGACGGCGGCGTCAAGCTGTCCGCGGCCTGGCTGATCGAGCGCGCGGGCTTCGCCAAGGGGTACCCCGGTCCGGGGAACCGGGTTTCGCTGTCGACGAAGCACACCCTGGCGCTGACCAACCGCGGTGCCGCGACGACCGAGGACCTGCTGGCGCTGGCCCGCGAGGTCCGCGACGGCGTCCAGGAGCGCTTCGGTGTTCGGCTGCATCCCGAACCGCTGCTGATCAACTGCGTGATTTGAGCCGAACCGGGCAACCCGTACGTGTGTAGGACGTCTTTGTCGACAAAGACGTCCTACACCTGAACGGCCGGTCTTGACCGTCCGGCGGGTAACGTCGGCTGGGCCACCAGCGCTCAAGCGTGTGCCCGCTGGTCGGCGGGGGATTCCAGGAGGTTTCGGTGATCGAACGGCGTACGGTCTTCAAGGCTGCCCTGGCGGCTGGAGCCGCACTGGTCGCCGCCGCGTGTTCGAGCGAGAACGGCGGCAACGCGCTGCCCACCGGCGCCAACGCCGACGGCGAGGGCGGCGCACAGCCCGTGGCGAAGATCACGGCCGAGCCGGCGGCCGACGCCAAGGACGTCCCGGTGCTCAAGCCGGCCGTGCTCAAGGTCGCCGACGGCAAGCTCGTCGAGTGCAAGCTGACCGCCGACGGCGGCAAGACCGTCAAGGGCGACACCTCGCCGGACGGGCTCACCTGGACCAGCTCCGAGCCGCTCGGGTACGGCAAGACCTACACCTACTCGGCCAAGGCCACCGGCAACGACGGCAAGCCGGTCGAGTTCACCGGCAAGTTCACCACCATCGCCCCGGCCAAGCAGGTCCGCGCCACGCTCAACCCGGCCGACAACCAGACCGTCGGCGTGGCCATGCCGATCAGCGTCAAGTTCGCCTCGCCGGTCAAGGACCGCAAGGCGGTCGAGAAGGCCCTGTCCGTGAAGACGGACAAGGGAGAGGTCGAGGGCGCGTGGGGCTGGCTGTCCGACAGCCAGGTCGACTACCGGCCGAAGGAGTACTGGCCGCAGAACATCACCGTGAACGTCGAGGCGAAGCTGTACGGCGTCGACCTGGGCGGCGGCGCGTACGGCAAGGCCGACGTCACCACGAAGTTCAAGATCGGCCGCAACCAGGTCGTCAAGATCAACACCCCGGACCACCAGATGCACGTCTACCGCGGCGGGTCCCAGGTCAAGAGCTACCCGTGCGCGAACGGGCTGGACGGCGAGGTCGACCGCAACACCCCGAACGGCACCTACATCATCATGAGCAAGGAGCCGTCGGCGATCTTCGACAACGCCCGCTACGGCTACACGAACGTCAACAAGAAGTGGGCCTGCCGGTTCTCCAACCACGGCGAGTTCATCCACGAGAACCAGGACAACGCGGCCAACATCGGGAAGACCAACAACTCCCACGGCTGCGTCAACCTCCTCGAGGCCGACGCCAAGGACTACTTCGACTCGGCGATCATCGGCGACCCGGTCGAGATCACCGGCTCGAAGCTGTCCCCGCCGATGAACTCCGACGTCAAGGACTGGAACTTCAGCTGGGCGGCCTGGCAAGGGCTGGGTGCGAAGTAACCCGTGCGCACCGAAGTCGTCGGGCACGGCGGGGTCCGGCTCGGCCTGCGGGTCGAGGGCGCCGGGAACAGCAGGCCGATCGTGTTCGTGCACGGCTGGGCGCAGTCGGCCGGCTGCTGGGCCGCGCAGCTCGCCGACCCGGCCCTGACCGAGCGGTTCCGCCTGGTCGCCGTGGACCTGCGCGGCCACGGCGCCTCCGACGTCCCGGCTTCCGGGTACGACGACCCCCGGGTCTGGGCCGACGACCTCGCCGCGGTGCTCGACTTCGCCGGCCCGGACGCGATCGTCGTCGCCTGGTCGTACGGCGGCCTGGTGCTGATGGACCACATCCGGGTGCACGGCACCGCACGCCTGCGGGGGCTCGTGCTCGTCGGCGCCATCACCGAGATCGGCCGGGACCGGCCGGGCGGTCGCGTCGGCGCGCTGATGCGCGAGCACATGCGGGCGATGCTTTCGGACGATCCGGACATCGCGGTCCCGGCGCTCACCGCGTTCAGCCGCGGGATGGTGACCGGGCCGGTGCCCGGCGCCCAGGCCCAGGCCCTGCTCGGCACTTCTCTCAGCGTGCCGCCTTCGGTGCGCTCGGCGTTGTTCCGGCGGGACGTCGGCAGCGAAGATGTGCTGGCCGGGATCGACAAGCCGGTCCTCGTCGCGCACGGCACCGGCGACCGCGTGATCGAGCCCTCGGTGGCCGAGCACGCCCTCGGGAAGATTCCGGGTGCCGCCGGGCGTTGGTTCGTTGGCGGGGGGCACGCGCCCTTCGCCGAGTCCGCGGCCGAGTTCGACGCGGTGCTCCGGCAGTTCGCCGAAGAATGCTGAAGTAGCAGGAGACGTGACCAGGTGACCAGCTCCCTCCGGAGGTTCCGGGCTGTGCCGCGCCGGATCGCGGTGCTGTCCGTGCACACTTCGCCGCTCGAGCAGCCCGGGACCGGCGACGCCGGCGGGCTGAACGTGTACGTGAGCCAGACGGCGACCGAGATGGCCCGCCGCGGCGTCGAGGTCGAGGTCTTCACCCGCGCGACGGCGTCCGACCAGCCGCCGGTGGCCGAGCTGGCGCCGGGCGTGACCGTGCGGCACGTGCAGGCCGGCCCGTTCGAGCCGCTGGGCCGCGACGAGCTGCCCGCCCAGCTGTGCGCGTTCACCTCCGGCGTGCTGCGGACCGAGGCCTTCCACGAGCCCGGTCACTACGACCTCATCCACTCCCACTACTGGCTCTCGGGCCAGGTCGGCTGGCTCGCCCGCGACCGCTGGTCCGTGCCGCTGGTGCACACCGCGCACACACTGGCGAAGGTCAAGAACGCCGCGCTGGCCGAGGGTGACAAGCCCGAACCGCGCACCCGCGTGATCGGCGAGGAGCAGGTGGTCGCCGAGGCCGACCGGCTGGTCGCCAACACCGCGGTCGAGGCGCGCCAGCTCATCGAGCTCTACGACGCCGAACCCGAAGCCGTGCACGCCGTGCCGCCGGGCGTCGACCTCGAACGCTTCACGCCGGGCTCCCGGTCCGTCGCGCGCGCGGAGCTCGGCTTGGCCGAGGACGACGTCGTGCTCGCCTTCGCCGGCCGGATCCAGCCGCTGAAGGCGCCGGACGTGCTGCTGCACGCCGCGGCCGCGATGCTCCGCCGCCGTCCCGAGCTGGCGGCCCGGCTGGTCGTGCTGATCGTCGGCGGACCGTCGGGCACCGGGCTGGAGCAGCCGCAGGCCCTGCGCGAGCTGGCCGTCACCCTGGGCATCGAGCGGCAGGTCCGGTTCCTGCCGCCGCAGCCGGGCGAGCGCCTCGCCCGCGTCTTCCGCGCCGCCGACGTCGTCGCGGTGCCGAGCTACAACGAGTCCTTCGGCCTGGTCGCCCTCGAAGCGCAGGCCTGCGGGACGCCCGTGGTCGCCGCCGAGGTCGGCGGGCTGCCGGTGGCGGTGCCGCACGGCGTCTCCGGGCTGCTGGTGCCCGGCCACGGCGCGCAGGAGTGGGCGGACGCGCTGGCCGCGGTCGCCCTGCGCCCGGACCGGCGTGCCGAACTCGGCGCCAACGCCGTCGTGCACGCGCGCCGGTTCTCCTGGCGCCGGACGACGGACGCGCTCCTGGACATCTATGCTCAGGCCACCAGCGCCTTCTCTCGCGCGCTGGACCTGCGCGCGGAGGTGGCGGTGTGAGCCTGGACGAGCTGATCCGGTCTACTTTGGACTCAGCGGAGCTGGAGTACGACCGGCGCGGGCCGGGCAAGTACTTCGTCACGTTGCCGGGCACCAAGAAGCTGCAGACGAACGCGTGGCTGGTCGACGGCGACCACGCGTTCTCCGTGGAGGCCTTCGTCTGCCGCCGTCCCGATGAGTCCCATGAGGACGTTTACCGCTTTCTGCTGCAGCGCAACGCGAGGCTCTACGGCGTCCACTACACAGTGGACAGTCTCGGGGACATCTACCTGGTCGGCCGGTTCGGCAAGGAGACGATGTCCGCCGACGAGCTCGACAAGGTGCTCGGCCAGGTCCTCGAAGCGGCCGACGGCGACTTCAACACGCTGCTCGAGATCGGCTTCGCGACGTCGATCCGGCGCGAGTGGGACTGGCGCGTCTCCCGCGGGGAGTCCCTGGCCAACCTCCAGGCGTTCAAGCACCTCGTCACGCCCGAGAAGCCGCACGAACCGGGCTTGACCGAGTCGTGACCGTGGCCGTGCAACGGCCCTGAACCCGGCATCCGTCTCTTCGCCAGCCGAAACTGGAGGGAGACGCAGGATGCGGACTCGATGGAGAGCCGGGCTCGCCGCGGTGGGCGTGGTGTTCGTGCTGGCGGGCTGCTCGGCGGGACAGGAAAAGGCATCGTCCACGGCGGACAGCGCCGGTTCCGGGCCGGTCCCGGCCGCGCCGCAGCAGGGCAGCGGCAAGACCGGGCCGGAGAAGGTGACCCCGCCGCAGCCGGGCGCCACCGAACGCAAGCTCTCGCGCAGCGCCCGGCTGGAACTGACCGCCACCAAAGTGCTCGACGTCGTCGCGCAGGCCCGCGGCGTCGCACTCGGCGCCGGCGGCTACACCGGGCAGGAGAGCACCGGTGAGGAGCTGGCCACGCTCAGCCTCGCGGTGCCGGCCGACAAGCTCGACGGCGTGCTCGACCAGCTCTCGCACCTGGGCAGCGGCATGGTGAAGCGGGAGCTGAACACCCAGGACGTGACCGAGCAGGTCGTCGACGTCGAAGCGCGGCTCGCGACGCAGCGGGCGTCGGTGGAGCGGATCCGCGCCTTGCTGGCGAAGGCGGCTTCGGTGTCGGAAATCGCGTCGGTCGAAAGCGAGCTGACCAGCCGCGAGGCGACGCTCGAATCCCTCGAACAGCAGCGGAACTCCCTGGCCGGCAGCGTCGCCATGGCGACCGTGGCGATGACCATCCGCAGCGTCGCCGCGCCGCCGCCGCCGTCGGAGGACCGCAGCGGGTTCCTCGCCGGGCTGGCCGGCGGCTGGGAGGCGTTCCTCGTCTTCGGCGGCGGCCTGCTGACCGTGCTGGGTGCGGTCGCGCCGTTCCTGCTGTTCCTCGTGCCGCTGGGCTGGCTCGGCCGGTGGCTGTACCGGCGTCGCCGTCCGCCGGTGGCGGCGGCGGAGCCGGGCGAGGGCTGAGCGGAACAGGCGGGACGGCTCGAGGGAGGGGGAGTCGCGATCTCGAGCCGCCCCGCTGAAGTTCCCGCCGATCAGGACCCGGTGACGAGGGGGGTGCCAACGGGGCCGGCGGGCCGCGGCCCGGCAGGGGGGAGACGAGCCGCGGTCAACGCCCGAATCCGGCCGGGGAGTGCGTGGAATCCGGCCGCTCGGGACGTAGCCAACCTGTCAGATACCGGGCGGTAATCACAAGACTACTGGCTAGCCCGTTCGAGTGAATTTTCGGAACATCGATAACGGTATGCAGTCTGGAGTCCGGATTTTGCGCGTTGTTGGCAGGCGGACTTGTTGAAGAGTGAGGTGTTACTCCGGGGTAACGCACTCTGGGTAGGAGGGGCGGTGCGGCGTAGGTCACCGGTCGCTCGCCGTGTGCGTTCTGGCAGGCTGTGGGGCATGGGCGAGATTGGGACGTTGGTGCTGCTGCGGCACGGGCAGAGCACCTGGAACGCGGAAAACCTGTTCACCGGCTGGGTGGACGTACCGCTTTCGGAGCAGGGCGAAGGCGAGGCCCGCCAGGGCGGGCGGCTGCTGGCCGACGCCGGGCTGCTCCCGGACGTGGTGCACACCTCGCTGCTGCGCCGCGCGATCTCCACCGCGAACATCGCGCTGGACGCCGCCGACCGGCACTGGATCCCGGTCAAGCGCGACTGGCGCCTCAACGAGCGCCACTACGGCGCGCTGCAGGGCAAGAACAAGAAGCAGACCCTCGACGAGTTCGGCGAGGAGCAGTTCATGCTCTGGCGCCGTTCGTACGACACCCCGCCGCCGGCCATCGACCCGGCGGACGAGTGGAGCCAGGCGGGCGACGCCCGGTACGCGGACCTGGGCGACAAGGCGCCGTTGACCGAGTGCCTGAAGGACGTCGTCGAGCGGCTGCTGCCGTACTGGGAGTCCGAGATCGTGCCGGACCTGCGCGCGGGCAAGACGGTGCTCGTCGCCGCGCACGGCAACTCGCTGCGCGCGCTGGTGAAGCACCTCGACGGCATCTCGGACGCCGACATCGCGGGGCTGAACATCCCGACGGGCATCCCGCTGCGCTACGACCTCACCGACGACCTGCGGCCGGTGAAGCCGGGCGGCGAGTACCTCGACCCGGACGCGGCGAAGGAAGCCGCTGCCGCGGTGGCGAACCAGGGTCGCTGAGCTTCGACCACCGAAGGCCACGTTGCGCTCAGTCCCGCAACGTGGCCTTCGTGGTTTCCGGTGCGGGGTTGGCTCAGAGCAGTCCGGCTTCGCGAGCCCGGGCCCCGGCCTGGAAGCGGGACGACGCGCCCAGCAGCTCCATCAGCTCCGCCACCCGCCGTCGGTAGGTCCGCAGGCTGACGCCGAGGGCCCGGGCCGCCGTCTCGTCCTTGCAGCCCGAGGCCAGCTGCTCCAGGATCTCCCGCGCGCCCAGCTCGGTGAACCGGGCCTGGTACGACTCCAGGTCGGTCGCCGCGTGCCAGGCCGCGTCGAACAGCGACTGGATGCCCTGGACCAGGGCCGGGCTGCTGATCACCGTGTAGCCGCGGACGCCGCCGACGTGGTCGCCGGCCACGATGGCGATGCGGCGGTCGAGGAGGATCGTCTCGTTGATCTCGCGCTCGGTGATGCGGACCTGGGCGCCGTGGGCGGTGATCTGCCGCAGGTGGGCGGCCAGCGCGGGGTCGAACAGCACGCCGGGCAGGTAGATCTTGCGCACCGTCAGCTCGCGCACCGATCGCTCGCGCTCGGGTGCGCTCGGGTGCGTCACCGCCCACGTGTGCAGGTCGCGGGCCGCGCAGGAGATCTCCGTCGCGAGCTCGAAGAGGTGCGCCGTCCGCTCGACAGCTCCGCTTCGCCGCGCACCATGACGACGTCAGTCACCTTCTCCACGTATTCCAGTGTGGCAGCAAGATGCCAATCGCGGTGGTCACGCGGGTGCCGCCGGAAAGCTGGCGGCATGACCACGAACACCCTCCCCGCCGCCGCGGCGGGCACCTGGAAGCTCGGCTCCTTCGAAGTCAACCGGCTCGGGTTCGGCGCCATGCGCCTGATGTCCACTTCGGACGGCGGCATCCGCGCCCGCGAAACCGCCCTCGCCGTCCTGCGCCGGGCCGTCGAGCTCGGCGTCAACCACATCGACACCGCCGAGTTCTACTTCGCCGGCCCGCGCTCGGCGAACGAACTGATCAACAGCGCGCTCTCGCCCTACGACGACCTCGTCATCACCACCAAGGTCGGCCCGGGCCGCGACTTCGAGGGCACCTTCTACACCGCCCGCCCGGAGCAGCTGCGCGCCCAGGTCGAACAGAACCTGCGCGAACTGGGCCTGGACCACCTCGACGTCGTCAACTACCGGATCGGCCAGGCCCTCGACCGCGGGGAGGGCTCGCTCGCCGACGGCTTCGGCGCGCTCGCCGAGCTGCGCGAAGCCGGGCTGATCCGCGAGCTGGGCATCTCCAACGTCGGCCCGGAGCACCTCAGCGAGGCCCTCGAGATCGCGCCCGTCGTCTGCGTCCAGAACCAGTACGGCCTCACCGCCCGGCGCGAGGACGACGAACTCGTGCGGATGTGCGCCGAGCGCGGGATCGCCTTCGTGCCGTTCTTCGCCATGGCCAGCGGCTCGGCGGAGGAGGCGCACGTCGCCGAGGTCGCGCGCCGCCACGGCGTCACGCCGGCGCAGGTGCGGCTCGCGTGGACGCTCCACCAGGGACCGCACGTGCTCGCCATCCCCGGCACCGGCGACGTCGCCCACCTCGAGCAGAACGTCGCCGCGGCGGCATTGGAACTCACCGCCGAAGACCTCGAGACCCTCGGGTGATTTCGCCGGAATGTCTCGCCGGGGAATCGATCGGGTGAACGCCGCCTGAAGCCCCGGCGAACATGTCCTCCGCAGGTGTCGCGGTGCTCACGACAAGGCGGACAACGCTAGGCCGAAGGGCCACTTCTCAGCTTACGATCGGCCCGTGACCACGCCTGTTTCACTCGCTCTGGCCATCGGCGCACTGGTGGCCGGTGCGGTGGTCGGCTACCTCCTGGCGCGGGCACGCACCCGCCGCGAGGAGGCCCGGCCACTGGGCCCGACCGTCGCGGAGCTCCTCGAACGGCTGGTCCGCTCCTCCAACAACGGCATCGTCGTGCTCAACCGCTTCGGCGACATGGTGCTGCACAACCCGCGCGCCTACGAGCTCGGCCTGGTGAGGGTCAACCGGGCCGACCCGCGGGCCCGCAAGGCCGCCGAGCAGGTCACCGAGACCGACGAGCCGCTGGAAATCGACCTGTCCCCGCTCGAAGCGCGCGGCCGCCAGCCGGAGGCGGTCCTCGGCCAGGTCCGGCCGCTCGGCGACGGCTTCACCGTCGTCGAGGCCGTCGACCACTCCGAGGCCATCCGGCTGGAAGCCGTGCGCCGCGACTTCGTCGCCAACGTCAGCCACGAGCTCAAGACCCCGGTGGGCGCGATCGCGCTGCTCACCGAGGCCGTCCTCGACGCCGCCGAGGACGTCGCCGAGGTCCGCCGCTTCGGCGGCAAGATCCTGCGCGAGTCCACCCGGCTCGGCCAGCTCGTCACCGAGCTGATCGCGCTGTCCCGGCTGCAGGGCGCCGAACGGCTGCCCGACCTCAACGTCGTCGAGGTCGACGCGGTCGTGCGCGAGGCGCTCGGCCGCACGACGCTCTCGGCCGAGTCGGCCGACATCCGGATCACCACCGACCACCCCAGCGGCCTGCTCGTCGAGGGGGACCGCACGCTGCTGGTCACCGCGCTGTCGAACCTGCTGGAGAACGCGGTCAACTACTCGCCGGCGGGGAGCCCGGTGTCGATCTCCCGGCGGCTCGCCGACGGCATGGTCGAGATCGCCGTCACCGACCGCGGCATCGGCATCGCCGAGGACGAGCAGCAGCGCGTGTTCGAGCGCTTCTACCGCGCGGACAAGGCCCGGTCCCGCGCCACCGGCGGCACCGGCCTCGGCCTGGCGATCGTCAAGCACGTCGCGGCGAACCACGGTGGCTCGGTCGGCCTGTGGAGCCGTCCCGGCACCGGCTCGACGTTCACCCTGCGCATCCCCGCGCACGTCAGCCCCGACCCGGCCGCCGAGCCGGCGCGGGCGGCCAAGACCTCGCCGGCACCGCGGCAGGAGAAGACCCCCGAGCGCACCCCGAGGCTCGTGGTTACCGGGCAGGACAGCCCAGATCATGGAGGAAACCTGTGACCAGGGTTCTCATCGTCGAGGACGAGGAGTCGTTCGCCGACCCCCTCGCCTTCCTGCTGCGCAAGGAAGGGTTCACCGCGGCCGTGGCCGGCACCGGCCAGGCCGCACTGGAGGAGTTCGACCGCAACGGCGCCGACATCGTGCTGCTCGACCTCATGCTGCCCGGGATGAGCGGCACCGACGTCTGCAAGCAGCTGCGCCAGCGCTCGGCCGTGCCGGTCATCATGGTGACCGCGCGCGACAGCGAGATCGACAAGGTCGTGGGCCTGGAGCTGGGCGCGGACGACTACGTCACCAAGCCGTACTCGGCCCGCGAGCTCATCGCGCGGGTGCGGGCGGTGCTCCGGCGCGGCGGCGAGCCGGGCTCCGAAGGGGAGCTGGCCCCGCTGGTCCTCTCGGCGGGACCGGTGCGGATGGACGTCGAGCGGCACGTGGTGACCGTGGACGGCGCCGAGGTGTCGCTCCCGCTCAAGGAGTTCGACCTGCTGGAGTACCTGCTCCGCAACGTCGGCCGGGTGCTGACGCGCGGGCAGCTGATCGACCGGGTGTGGGGCGCGGACTACGTCGGCGACACGAAGACCCTCGACGTCCACGTGAAGCGGCTGCGCTCGAAGATCGAACCGGACCCCGGCTCGCCGCGGCACCTCGTCACGGTGCGCGGCCTGGGCTACAAGTTCGAGACGTAGGACGGTCACTTTCACGTGAAAGTGATCCGGAGTGGGCGCTCCAGGTCACTTTCACGTGAAAGTGCCGCTCCGGAGGCGGGAAGGCGCGCCGGGACGAGGCCGCACCGAGTGTTGTTGGTTACATGTTCGAGACCTGGCGCTGGGGCCGGTACGCTGGACCCCCGTGCGCCTAGGGGTACTCGACGTCGGTTCCAACACCGTCCACCTGCTCGTGGTCGACGCCCACCGTGGCGCCCACCCGACGCCGATGCATTCCGAGAAGTCCGTGCTGCGGCTGGCCGAGCGGATCACCCGCGGTGGCGAGCTCAGCAAGGCCGGGGCCGACGAGCTCTGCACCGCGGTCCAGTCCGCGAAGGAAGCCGCCGCGCGGCTCGGCTGCGAAGAGGTCATGGCGTTCGCCACCTCCGCGGTCCGCGAGGCCAAGAACTCCGCCAAGGTGCTCGCGCGGGTCGCCGAGGAAACCGGCGTCGACCTCCAGGTCCTTTCGGGCACCGACGAAGCGAGGCTCACGTTCCTCGCCGTCCGCCGCTGGTACGGCTGGTCGGCCGGGCAGCTGCTGGTGCTCGACATCGGCGGCGGCTCCCTCGAGGTCGCCATGGGCCGCGACGAAGAGCCCGTGCTGGCCGAATCGCTGCCCCTGGGCGCCGGCCGCACCACGCGGACCCGCTTCCGGCACGACCCGCCGACGCGCTCGGAACTCGTCTCGACGTCGGCGTGGCTGGACGACCAGCTCACCGACCTCGCGCGCAAGGTCACCAAATGGGGTGAACCTGATCGGGTCGTGGCGACGTCGAAGACGTTCCGCTCGCTCGCCCGGCTGACCGGCGCCGCCCCCTCGGCGGCGGGCCCGCGTGTCCGACGTACGCTCTCGGACACCGCATTGCGCCAGCTCCTGGCCTTCATCTCGCGGATGCCGTCGGCCGATCTCGCCCAGCTCGAGGGCGTCAGTTCGAGCCGGTCGCACCAGCTCGTGGCGGGTGCGCTCGTCGCGCAGGCCACGATGCGGGCGCTCGGTGTGCCGGAACTCGAGATCTGCCCGTGGGCTCTGCGAGAGGGTGTCATCCTGCGGCGGCTGGACCATTCGAACGGCGCGGATGAGACTGGAGCCGCCCTCGTGGGGCGCTTCGGCGCACAGGAGGACCGGTGAAAGCACGCGGCTGGACTTCCCGGACGGACAACGGGCACGGTGGAGAGGTGACGGACATGCAGAGGTCGGTGTACAGCGCGCGCGGCGCCGCCGGTGTGCCGTCGGGTACCGCTCCGCCGAGTGCCGAGAACCCAGAGCGCGCAGGGGATCACCAGGTATGACGGACCAGACCGGAGGCGACCAGCCGCAGAAGACCGTGGCTGAGCTGCTCGCCCAGCACGGTGCCCAGGTCGACGGCGGACGCCGTCGCCGCCGGCGCGCCGCCGATGACGACGACGAGCCCGGCACCCCCGAAGCCCCGCCCGCGGCGACCGGCTCGCACCGGCGCCCCGGCGTGAGCGACACCGGCCCCCAGGCGATCATCGACCGGGTGGCCGCCGAGGGCACGCCACCGCCCGCCCCGCCGGCCCGGCCCGCCGGGCGGCGCCGTGCCGAGCCGCCGTCCCCGCCGCCGCCCGCGCCCCGCGTGGTCCCGCAGGACTCCCAGCCGCTGCCCCGGCCGGTGCCGCCGCCCCCGGCGCGGCCCGCCCCCGGCGGCGCCGAGTCCGGCCAGTACGCCCGCCCGGTCCCGCAGGAGTCGGGCCAGTTCGCCCGGCCGCCGCAGGAATCGGGCCAGTTCGCGCGCCCGCAGGAGTCCGGGCCGCACCCGGTGCCGCCGCGGCCGCAGGAGCCGGCGCAGCCGCCGGTGCCGCCGCGCGCCGCGCCGCGCCGCCAGCCCCCGCCGTCGCAGCCGTCCCAGCAGCTGCCCGTGCCGCCGCAGCCGTCGCAGCAGCTGCCGGTGCCGCCGCCGTCGCAGAAGCTGCCGATCCCGCCGTCCGCCGAGGAGACCCGCGCGGCCGTCCCGCCGGTCCGGCGCCGCCCGGGCCCGCCGCAGCCCTCGCAGCAGCTGCCCGTGCCGCCCCAGCCGTCTCAGCAGCTGCCGACACCCCCGCCGCCGCCCGGCGGCCCGCTGTCGGCCCGCCTCGACGGCCTCAACGGCACCCCGGACGCCGACATCGACGTCCCGCCACCCCCGATGGCCGGCGGGTCGTTCGCGACGCCGCCCGCCGCGCCCGGCCGCCCGCGCCGCGCCCCGTCGCGCCGTCCGGAGCCGAAGCGCGAGGACCACACCGAGCAGTTCTCGGCGGTTCCGGACGACGAGCCGCCCGTTCCGCCGGCGCCGCCGGTGCCGCCGAAGGGCAAGAAGCCCGAGCCGCCGGAGCCGTCCTCGCCCGCGGGGCTGGCGAACTGGCGCAAGCGGCGCCAGAAGGAGCAGATGGAGGACACCGAGATCGGCGTCATGCCGGCGGTGCCCACCGACGCCCCGGACGACGGCTACCCCGAGGACGACTTCGAGCCCGACGGCTTCGCCCCGGAGAGCAGCGGCTACCAGGCCGCCTACGACGCGGGCCCGCCGACCGGCGCGTACCCGCCGCCGATGCCGTTCGCGCCCGGCGACCGGGCTTCGCGGGCCCCGATCCCGGACGACCTCGCGCCCTACGAGCGCGAGTTCACCGACGACTACCCCGCGGACGGCCCGGACTTCGAGCAGGACGACTACGGCTACGAGCAGGGCGAAGGCTACGAGGACGACGACTACGACGACGCGCCCGAGCCGGTCGCCGAGCCGGAGCCGGCGGCCTCGCCCGGCAAGCAGTGGCTGGCACTGGCCGGCCAGCTGGCGATGGGTGTCGTCGGCGGCGCGGCCGTCTGGCTCGGCTTCAACTGGCTGTGGGTGAACATCCCGGCCGCCGCGCTCATCGCCGCCCTGCTGGTGGTCGTCGCGCTGGTCTGGATCGTGCGGAAGATCCGCCGCGCCGAAGACCTGCAGACCACGGTGCTGGCGGTGCTGGTGGGCTTGGTGGTGACGGTTTCGCCGGCTGCGTTGCTGCTGGTCGGCCGCTGACGCGGTGATCCGCGTCGCGTTGGCGGCCCGGCGGCGCCGCGCACCCACCGCGCGGGAGGCAGGATGGCGCGCGTGACAGACGAGCAGCCGGTCCCCGTCGGCCTCAGCACGGCGTCCGTGTGGCCCCTCAAGGCGGGCACGGCCTTCGAGCTGGCCGCCGAGCTCGGCTACGACGGCGTCGAGGTGATGGTCTGGGCCGACCCGGTCAGCCAGGACGTCACGGCGCTGCGGCGCTGGTCGCGGCGCACCGGCGTGCCCGTGCTGTCGGTGCACTCGCCGTCGCTGCTGATCACCCAGCGGATCTGGTCGCCGGACCCCGTCGTGCGGCTGCGGATGTCGGTCGACGCCGCGCTCGAGCTCGGCGCGCGCACGGTGGTGGTGCACCCGCCGTTCCGCTGGCAGCGCCGGTACGGGGACGCGTTCGCCGATCTGGTCGCCGAACTGGAGGAGTCCAGCGGCGTCGAAATCGCCGTGGAAAACATGTTCAAGGTCCGGCCGCCCGGTGGCGCGAAGAATTCGCGGGTGTCCGCGTTCCGGCCGTCGATCGATCCGACGGACGTCGGGTTCCGGCACTACACGCTCGACCTGTCCCACACCGCGGCGGCCGAGATGGACGCGCTGGCGCTCGCCCAGCGGATGGGCGACGGCCTCTCGCACGTCCACCTGGCCGACGGCACCGGCGTCCCGAAGGACGAGCACCTGGTACCCGGACGCGGCGGCCAGCCGTGCGCCGAACTGCTCGAGAAGCTGGTCAGCAACGGTTTCGCCGGCCAGATCGTGCTGGAGATCAACACCCGGCACGCCGTCACCGCGGCCCACCGCGTCCGGGATCTGGCCGAGGCGTTGCTGTTCGCGCGGTTCCACCTCGGGCAATAACCACGCCCCGCGTGGCTACTCCCGAGTGCGTTTCCGCCGGTCCAACCCGTAAAGTTCGGACCGTGAACCCGTCGCTCTCGTTGCTTGTCACCCACCCGGATTCCCGAAATGGCGTGGGCCGTTCGTGAGCGCAATGGACGGCACCGCCGTGTCCTTCGACACGGCGAGTGCGGCGCGGTCGCTGGGGGACGGCACCTTCACCGCGGTGCTGCGTGCGGAATGGGCCATCGGCTCGCACCCGCACGGGGGTTTCCTGCTCGCTCTGCTGGCCCGGGCGGCGGTCTCCGCCCTGCACGAGCGCGGTGAGCCGCACGCGGAGCCGCTGGTCGTCAGCGCGGAGTTCCTGCACGCGCCGGCGCTCGGCCCGGTGCTGCTGCGCACGGACGTCCGCAAGGTCGGCCGCCGCGCGACGGTGGTCGAGGTCCGCCTGGAGCAGCGCGGCCGCAGCTGCGTCGAAGCCAGGGTGACGACGGGACGGCTGCCGATGCGGCGCCCGGAGTGGACCGACGTGCCGTCGATGCCCGCCGAGCCGCCACCGGGCGCGCTTGCGCTGGCGGAGAGCACCGAGGGGCCGTTCAACCTGGCGAAGGGCTGTGAGGTCCGGCTGGACCCGGCGACGGCGGGCTACCTGACCGGCCGCACGGGCGAGCCGCCCCGGATGCGGCTGTGGGTCCGGCCGCGGTACGGCCTGGTCGACCCGTACTTCTCGCTCCTGGCGTCCGACGTGAACCCGCCGGTGGTGATGAACCTCGGCCGCGTCGGCTGGGCGCCGACGGTCCAGCTGACGGCGTTGCTGCGGACACGCCCGGCGCCGGGCTGGCTGCGGGTGGTGGTGGAGTCACGGTCGGTCAACGAGTCCTGGTTCGACTCGGACGCGACCGTGGTCGACGCCCAGGGGCGGCTGGTGTGCCAGGCCCGCCAGCTGGGCCTGGCGCCGGCCCCCGGCGGCTCGTGACCGGAGGGGCATCACGCGTGACTGGAGGGCATCACGCGTGATTGAGGGGGCATCACGCGTGATTGGGGGGACGACACGGTTTGCCGGGTTGCCCCGGCCCCGGGCCGGCGGGGCGGGTTTGGCACGCTTGGTCCCATGACGGTCATCGCGGTGCTGGGTGCGGGCAAGATCGGCGAGGCGTTGCTCTCGGGGCTGCTGCACGGCGGCCACGAGCCCGGCGACCTGCTCTTCACCGAGCGGTACCCGGCGCGGGCCGAAGAGCTGACCAGCCGCTACGGCATCCGCGGCGTCGAGGTCGAGGAGGCCGCCAAGCGGGCCGACATCCTGGTCGTCGCCGTCAAGCCGCAGGACATCGAGCCCGTGCTCGACGAACTCGCGCCGCTGCTCGGGGCGTCTTCGCTGGTGGTTTCGCTGTGCGCCGGGCTGCCCACCTCGCTGTACGAACGGCGGCTCGCCGAGGGCGTCCCCGTCGTCCGGGTCATGCCGAACACGCCGATGCTGGTCAACGAGGCCATGAGCGCGATCTCCGCCGGCCGGTACGCGACCGCCGAACACCTCGCCGTCGTGCGGGACCTGCTCTCGCACGTCGGGCGGGTCGTCGAGGTGCCCGAAAGCCAGCAGGACGCCGTCACCGCGCTGTCCGGGTCCGGACCCGCCTACTTCTTCTACCTGGTCGAGGCCATGATCGACGCCGGGATCCTGCTGGGCCTGCCGCGCGCGCTGGCCGGGCAGCTGATCATCCAGTCGGCCGTCGGCGCGGCGAAGATGCTGGCCGAATCCGACGAGCACCCCGTGCTGCTGCGCGAGGCCGTGACGTCGCCGGCCGGGACGACCATCAACGCCATCCGCGAGCTCGAGAAGCACGGCGTCCGCGCGGCGCTGCTGGCCGCCATCGAGGCCGCGAAAGACCGTTCGGTGGAGCTCGGCAAGGCGCACGAAGAAGCCTGATTTCGCCGGAAAGGGCGATGGCCGGGGTATTGCACGCGCCGGTGCTCGTGCGTTAGCGCTGGTAGGGGCCCATCTCGGTGACAGGCGTCGCATTAGTCCCACCAGTCCCGCTACTCTCGATAGAGCACGTGCGTGTCGATACCACAGGTGGGGAAGCCTCGTGGCGCGACACGTGTCGAAGGACGCGGTAAACATGTCGCCGAACAAGAAGGAGGATTTGCCCGCTGTCGGGCAGGTCCAGTTCCTGACGGTCGCCGAAGTGGCCACGCTGATGCGGGTCTCCAAGATGACCGTCTACCGTCTCGTGCACTCGGGTGAGCTGCCCGCCGTCAGGGTCGGGAAGTCCTTCCGGGTGCCGGAAAAAGCAGTGCACGAGTACCTGCAGGGTGCCTATTACGACGTGGGCTGACCCTTGGAGGGCACGCCGTGGCCGGCGGCGCGCAGCGCTACGGTGTGCCCCCCGACCGGTCCGTCACGGGTGACGGGTAACCTGGAAAACCGCTCGTGCCTGTGCGCTCCACCCGTTGGACGCTGCGCCGGGCAGCGTGACCGACGTCGACCTAAGGAGCGCCCATGGGCTCTGTGATCAAGAAGCGCCGCAAGCGCATGTCCAAGAAGAAGCACCGCAAGCTGCTTCGCCGCACGCGAGTGCAGCGGCGCAAGGCCGGCAAGTAAGACCGCCGGCTCAGCTGAGCGTGATCGTGGCCCGTCCAGTCTCTGGACGGGCCACGTCCATGTGGTGGGCCGGTCCCCCCGTTCGAGTGAGGCGTTCGTCGCTTTCCGGGGGAATCGGTGTTAATAGCACGTGAGACGGCCCTGAGCTACCACTGAAGAGCGGTAACATCTCAATGGCGTCCGCGCGATGCTCCAGCGAGTGCAGGTTCGCGCGCCTCGGGTGACCGTCCACCCCCCACTTGCCCCACGCCGCAGGGAGTCGCATGCCGTCGAACATCGTGCTCGTCACCGGGGTCGCCGGCGAACTGGGCGGCAAGCTGCTCGCCCGGCTGGGCAACAACCCCGACTTCGAACGGGTCATCGGTGTCGACACCGTGCCGCCGGACAAGGCGGTCCTGCAGCGCATGGGGCACGCGGAGTTCGTCCGCGCGGACATCAGGAACCCGCTGATCGCCAAGGTGATCAGCACGGCCCAGGTGGACACCGTGGTGCACGCCTCCTGCACCGCGCACCCGGCCGGGCCGGGCCGCCGCACGGCGATCAAGGAAGTCAACGTCATCGGCACCATGCGGCTGCTGGCCGCGTGCCAGCGCTCGCCGCTGGTCCGGAAGCTGGTGGTCAAGTCGACGGCCGCGGTCTACGGCGCCGGCGCCCGCTCGCAGGCGGTGTTCACCGAGGACTCCGAGCTCATCCCGACCTCGACCAGCGGATACGCGAAGGACGCCGTCGAGATGGAGGGGTACGTGCGCGGTCTGGTGCGCCGCCGCCCCGACATCACGACGACGCTGTTCCGCTTCGCCAACATCATCGGTCCGGAGACCGACACCGTCCTCGCGCGCTACTTCGCGCTGCCGGTGGTGCCGACGGTCTTCGGCTACGACGCGCGCATCCAGCTGCTGCACTCTTCGGACGCGCTGTCCGTGCTGGAGCGGGCGACCTTGCACGACAAGCCCGGCGTGTTCAACGTCGGGGCGGAAGGGGTACTCACCCTCTCACAGGCGATCCGGCGAGCCGGCCGGGTCGAGCTGCCGATGCCGCGGAGCGTGGTGCCGTCGGTCGGCAAGGTCCTGCGCGGCGCCCGCGTCGTGGACTTCTCCGCCGACCAGGTCCGGCTGCTGAACTTCGGCCGGGTCGTCGACATCGCCAAGCTGAAGCAGGAGTTCGGGTACACCCCGCGGTGGACCACGCGTGAGGCGTTCGACGACTACATCGTGGGACGCGGGCTCCGTCCGGTGCTCGACGGCGGCAAGCTGGCCGGACTGGCCGGCCGGGTGCTCGTCGCCGCCGCGACGGGACAGAGCCGGTGACCAAACCGCACGACTCGGACGACTTCGAAAGCGAGGCGGGAACGGTGGGCGGTGCCGAAGCGCAGGTCATCCCCCTGCACGGACCGGGCCGGGAGAAGCCGGAGGCCCTGGACGCCGAGCGGGACCGCCGCGAGCCGGAAGCCGCCAGGGTGGACGCGCCGGTCGTGGCGTTCCCCGGCGGCGGCTTCGACCGGCCGGCCGCGGACGAGCCGCTTTCGGACGCCGTGCGCTCGGCGCTCGGCTTCATCCGCGACCGGCTGACCGGCGACTACACGGTCGACGAGTTCGGCTTCGACGCCGAGCTCACCGAAGCCGTGTTCCTCCCGCCGCTGCGCGCGCTGTACAAGAAGTGGTTCCGCGTCGACACGTACGGCGTCGAAAACCTCCCGACGACCGGCGGCGCGCTGCTGGTGTCCAACCATTCGGGCACGATCCCGCTCGACTCCCTGATGACGGCGGTGGCCGTCCACGACGAGACGGGCGGCCGTCACCTGCGCGGCCTCGGCGCCGACCTGGTGTTCCAGGTCCCGCTGGTGGGGTCGTTCGCCCGCAAGTCCGGCCAGACGCTGGCCTGCCACGCGGACGCCGAGCGCCTGCTGCGCAAGGGCGAGCTGGTCGGGGTGTGGCCGGAGGGCTTCAAGGGGATCGGCAAGCCGTTCGCCTCCCGCTACAAGCTGCAGCGCTTCGGCCGCGGCGGCTTCGTGTCGGCCGCGCTGCGGGCAGGCGTGCCGATCATCCCGGTGTCGGTGATCGGCGCCGAGGAGATCTACCCGAAACTCGGCGACATCAAGGTGCTGGCCCGGATGCTCGGGCTGCCGTACTTCCCGGTGACGCCGTTCTTCCCGGCGCTGGGCCTGCTGGGCGCCGTCCCGCTCCCCACGAAGTGGAGCATCGAGTTCGGCGCGCCGATCGAGACGGACTCCTACGGCCCGGACGCCGTCGACGACCCGATGCTGGTGTTCCAGCTGACCGACCAGGTCCGGGAGTCCATCCAGCAGACGCTGTACCAGCGGCTTTCCCAGCGGAAGTCCGTCTTCCGCGGCTGAGCGCTCAGGCCTCGAGCCCGCGGGCTTTCTGCCGGTAGCCCAGCCGTCCCCGGGTCGCGACGAGCAGGACGAGCGCCACCACGGCCGAGGCGAGCAGGAACGCGTGGGTCGTGTCCCGGGCCGTCAGCGACGGGAACATCTCCGACCAGGCGATGGAGAAGAAGTTGTTGACGCTGGTGTGCAGCAGCATGGCCAGCGGCAGGCTCTGGCCGGTGCGGTTGAACACCCAGGTCATGATGATGCTGAAGGTGACGCAGGTGGCGATGAACTCGATCGGCGTCCACCAGGTGACGTCCGGCCAGCCACCCCACTCGCTGAAGAACAGCGGCAGGTGCCACACGCCCCAGAGCGGGCCGAGGATGAGCGTGCCGCCGAGCGGGCCGTAGCGCTGCTGGAGGCGAGGCAGGGCGAAGTCCCGCCAGCCGGGTTCCTCCGCGAGCCCGGTCGTGACCATCTGCAGCAGCAGGCCCGGCACGTAGGCCACCAGCGTCGCCGCGGCCGGCACCAGGGGGTTCTGCTCCGACAGCGCGACCGTGGCGATCGTGAGCAGCGCCGGCACGCTCACCACGACGCCGACGTACCACAGCCAGTGGACGCGCCACTTGAACAGCCGCCCGGTCCAGCGGCGGAGCCCGGTCCGCCCGTCGGCGATCGCGGTGACGAGGAACGCGGCGCCGATCGGGCCGAGGTAGGCGCCCGGCAGGACGCCGGCGAGCTGGGCGGTGCCGAGCAGTTCCGGGAAGCGGAAGTGCAGGACGCCCAGCCCGTTCTCCGACAGGATGTAGGGCGTCCACGCGACCCAGCTCAGCAGGTTGGCCAGGCCGAAGAACCAGGTGAGCGGGTGTCTGCGGATGCTGTCCCGCAGCCTGCCCCCGTCACCGGCCCGCTTTTCGATGTCCACTCGGGTCGCCACCGCACTGCCCTTCGCCGGAGTTGCTTTTCCCATGGGAAAAGCACACCAGCCGGCGGCGGGCGGGTCATTCCCGCGCGCACCCGAAAAGGGGGTAGCGCAGGCGCTACCGGCGGCGGTAGGCCATCCCGGCCGCGACCGCGCCGGCCAGCGCACCCGCGCCCAGCACCGACGGCACGCCGATCTTCGCCGCCTTGCGGCCGGTCCGGAAGTCGCGGATTTCCCAGCCGCGCGCCCGGGCCACGTCGCGCAGCCCGCCGTCGGGGTTCACCGCCACCGCCGTGCCCACCACCGACAGCATCGGGATGTCGTTCGCCGAGTCCGAGTACGCCGTGCAGCGCTTGAGGTTCAGGCCCTCACGGGACGCCAGCGCCCGCACCGCGTGCGCCTTCGCGCGGCCGTGCAGCAGGTCGCCGACCAGACGGCCCGTGTACACACCGTCGCGGGTCTCCGCCACCGTGCCGAGTGCGCCGGTGAGACCCAGGCGGCGGGAGATGATCGCCGCCAGCTCGATCGGGGTGGCCGTCACCAGCCAGACGCGCTGGCCCGCGTCCAGGTGCATCTGGGCCAGGGCCCGCGTGCCGGACCAGATCTTGTCCGCCATCAGCTCGTCGTAGATCTCTTCGCTGATCGAGGTCAGCTCCGCCACCGTGCGGCCGGCCACAAAGGACAGTGCGCGCTCGCGGTGGGTCTTGATGTCCTCTTTGTTCTCCCGGCCGCCGAGGCGGAACTTGATCTGGCCCCAGACGAACCCGGCCAGGTCCGACGACGTGAAGAACTTGCGCGCCGCCAGCCCGCGGGCGAAGTAGAAGATCGACGCGCCCATCATCATCGTGTTGTCGACGTCGAAGAACGCGGCCGCGGTCAGGTCCGGCGGCGCGGGCGGGGCGGGGGGCTCGGCGGCCTCGGAGACCACCCGGGCGTGGGCGGCCTCGGCCGACGCCTCGCCCGCGAGCGCGGCGAGCCGTTCGAGCTCCTGGCTCTTGTCCCTGCCACGCCAAGCTGACACGCCCACCGCCTCCACGTTTGCCCACGTCTGGCCACGTCCCGGTCCTTCGCACAGCGTAGCGAGCCGCCCACCGCGCCGTCGCAGGTGTGGGGCGGACCTCAGCCGATCACGATCGGCGGAAGTCCCGGCAGCAGCGGCGGGATCGACACCAGCGGGGGCGGGGACGTCGTGGTGGGCGTCGACGGCGGCCGGGACGTCGTCGACGGCTGGCCGAACACCGGCGGCGGCGTCACCCCGCCGCTCGGTGCCGGGATGCCCGGGGTCGCCGCGGCGTCCGACGGCGGCAGCTGCGTGCCCGTCGGCGACGGCGACGTGCTGTCCGCCGGCGGGGGCGCGTCCGACGACGCCGACGTCGGACGGCCGCCGGCCGCCGGGGCGGGCCGCTGCGTGCACTCGCCGGTCGCCGGCAGCGGGCCCAGGTCGTCGGCCGAGCCGGTGGTGATCTGGTAGCAGTTCATCCGCGCCACCAGGCCGCTCGTGCGCTCCTGCACCTTGCCCAGCAGGTCGCGGACGCCGCCGAACACCGGCGCCGCGGCCGCCGGGGGCGGGAGCGCGGCCAGCCTCGCCGCCTGGTTGCGGGCCCACAGCCGGACGTCGGAGAGCGCCTGCGTGCCGCTGCCGTCGCTGGTCGCCACGGCGGCCAGCTGGGCGACGCCGGCCCGCAGATCGGCGGCGAAGTCGTCGTACGCGGTCCGGTAGTCGGCTTCGCCCGCGCCTTCGGCGGCCAGCTCGCCGAGCTCGGTGATCCGGTTGGTGGCGAACTCGAGGTGCTTGCGCGCCTTCTCCTGTTCGCCGAACGTCAGGCCCAGCGCGGTCGACTCGCCGGCGCGTTTGACGCTGTACAGCGGATCACCGGGCAACGCGCTTCGCGAGAGCACCAGGGTCAGCCCGGACAGCATCAGGACGAGGAAGAGCGCGGCGGCCACCAGGTCGGCGGTCCGCGGCCGCCACCTCCGACGGGGAGTGGTGGCCGCCGCCGTCTCCAGGCGGCCCGCGATCTCCGCGCGGATCCGCTGCCGCGTCTCCAGGTCCGGGGCACCGGCCGCACCGAGGTCGCGCAGGGCGCCGACGAGCGCGAGCTCTTCGGCGAACTCGCCGTCCCGGCGTACCGGCGACGGTTCCAGGGCACGCGCGAACCGCTCGCTCTCGGCTCGCTCACGCGCAAACCTCACGGCGCTAGTCTCCATCCCGGGCTTCGGCCGGTCCGACACCGGTCTGCGTGGGTAACGATCCAGAAGCCGCCGGGGTTACCGGTTTCGGTCGACGAACGCGAAAGTTCGCGGGTTCAGCGCAATCCGGTGGGCAGAAGTTGTGCCAATCGGCGTACCGCGCGGTGCTGCAGCGCCTTGATCGCGCCCTCGTTGCGGTTCATGATCTCGGCCGTCTCGGCCACCGACAGACCCTGCAGGAACCGCAGGACAATGCATTCCCGCTGGTCATCGCCCAGTTCCGCGACGCAGCGCAGCAGCTCGGCCCGGGTGGCGCGGCTGATCGCCTCCTGCTCGGGGCCCGCCGGGGCGCTCGCGCCGACGCCGAACGGCGCCGAACCGGGCTCGGTCACCTCGTCGGTGACCACTTCGAGCTTGAACCGGCTCGACTTGACGTGGTCGAGCACGAGGTTGCGGGCGATGGTGACGAACCAGGCCCCGACGTCACGTCCCTGGTAGCTCACCGACGTGATGCGGCGCAGCGCGCGCAGGAACGTCTCGCTGGTGACGTCCTCGGCGAGGTCGCGGTCGCCGAGCCGGAACAGCACGTACCGGTAGACGACGTCGACGTAGCGGTCGTAGAGCCGGCCGAAGGCGGACGAGTCGCCGTCCTGCGCGGCCCGCACCAGCTCCCAGGCCTCGGCCTTCGCCGCCTCGGCGCGTTCGTCGTCGGCGGCCTGCCTGCTCAGCGGCACGGCCGCCGACCGTCCGAAGACGCGCTCGGCGAACATGAAGACGGGCCTGCGGCTGACGGCGGTCGGGACGGTCATCGGGCGGCACCTCCGGCGGTGGCTTCGACCCAGCGGGCCTCGGTACCCCCGGAACCCGGACGAGCAGGGGCCGGCAGGCTCGCGTGCCCCACGACCTCGTGGGCAGGCAAGTTCCTCACGGCGACTCCCTCTCTCCGGCCGCGGCGGTGATCAACACCACCGGCGCGACGCAGTGCAGCATACGTGTTGTTACCGCGAAGTAGGTAGTGGTTCCGGGGTTGCGCAGACGGAACGCTCGCGGTCAGCACCCATGACGTCGCTTCAGATGACAGACTTGCAACGGTTGGCGCCGGGCGAGGAGAGGTGGGTCGCGGGTGAGTGCTCCAGGAGGGACGCAGCCGGGGGTCGGCGGGCTGCTCACACGGGCCGCGGCGACGTGGCCGGAGCACCCGGCCGTGGTCGAAACCGGCACCGGACGCGGCCTGACCTACCGCCAGGTCGACGCGGCCGCCCAGGCCCAGGCCCGCCGGCTGGCGGACGCCGGCGTCGGGCCGGGCGACCGGGTCGGGCTGCGGCTGCCGACGTCGGTGGACTTCGTGGTCGCCTTCTTCGGGGCGCTCCGGGCGGGAGCCGTCGTCGTGCCGCTGTCGCCGCAGGTGCCCCGGCCCGAACTCGAGAAGCTGCTGGAGCACAGCGGCGCGAAGGTCGTCGTCCAGCGCGACGAGGCGGAAGAGCTCCCGGACGGCGTGAGCGGTCTCACGCCCGTGGGTGACCCGGATGGAGGAGGCGAGGTCCCCGACGCCGGCCGGGCCGGGGAGGACATCGCGGTCGTTTCGTACACGTCCGGCACCACCGGGCCGCCGCGCGGGGTGATGCTGTCGCACCGCGCGCTGCTGGCGAACCTCGAGCAGATCAGCGCGGTCGAGGGCGTCCTCGAGCACGACGACCGCGTGCTGATCACCATCCCGCTGTTCCACGTCTACGGCCTCGGCCCCGGCCTCCTGCAGGCCACCGCGGTCGGCGCGACCGCGGTCCTGTCGGAGCGCTTCGAAGCGCAGCGGACGCTGGACGACTGCGCCGAACACCGCGTCACGTCGATCACCGGCGTCCCGACGATGTACGGCGAGTTCGCCGCGTTCGGCGCCGACGAGCTCCGCCGCGGCCTGGCCACCGTGCGCCGGATGACCTCGGGTGCGGCGCCGCTGCACCCGAAGGTGCTGACCGCGATCCGCGAGGCCACCGGCCTCGACGTGTTCGAGGGCTACGGCCTCACCGAATGCGCGCCGGTGGTGACCTCGACGCTGGTCACCGGCTACCCGAAGCCGGGCTCGGTCGGGCGGCCACTGCCCGGGATCGAGCTGCGGCTGGTCGACAGCGACGGCAGCGACCAGGCCGTGCCGCTCGACCCGGACGACGTCGACGACGTCTTCGAGGCCGAGGGCGAGACCGGGCTGGTGTCGATCCGCGGCGCCAACCTCTTCTCCGGCTACTGGCCCGACGGTGACCACGGGCCGGACGACGAGGGCTGGTTCCGCACCGGCGACGTCGGCTACCTCGACACCGACGGCGACCTGCACCTGGTCGACCGGGCCAACGACCTGATCATCGTCAACGGCTTCAACGTCTTCCCGCGCGAGGTGGAGGCCGTGATCGACGAGCTGCCGGAGGTGGCCGAGGCGGCGGTCGTCGGGGTGGTCGACGAGCGCAGCGGCGAGGCGGTCAAGGCGTTCGTCGTGCCCGCGGCCGGGGCTTCGCTGTCCGAGCAGCAGGTCGTCGACCACTGTGCGGCCCACCTGGCCGGGTACAAGGTGCCGCACGCGGTGGAATTCGCCGAGTCGCTGCCGCATTCGGCCACCGGGAAGCTGCGCCGCCTGCGGCTGCGGTAGGAAGGACGGCATGGCGCACGAAGTGACGGTGATGGGCCGGGACGGCTGCCACCTCTGCGAGGTCGCGGAGGCCGACGTCGCCCGGATCTGCGGGGAGCTCGGCGTCGCTTGGAAGGCCGAGGACGTCGACACCGACCCGGAGTGGCGTGCCGAGTACGGCGACCGCGTCCCGGTGATCCTGGTCGACGGCGCCGAGCACGGGTACTGGCGCGTCGAAGAGGACCGGCTGCGGCGAGCGCTGCGGCCGTAACACGTCCGTAAGCCACATCGGGCAGCCGCGGGCGGCTCGCGCTCCGAAGATGGAGGCGTGAGCACTCTGCAGGAAGCCCCGCCCGAGGCCCGTCGCCTGTCCCTGCCGGTCGCGACGCTGATCGGCCTCCTCGCGCTGGCCGCCGCCCTCGGCGTCGGGCACCTCGTCGCGGGCTTCGTCGGGTACACGGCGTCGCCGTTCATCGCCGTGGCGAACTACGTCGTCGACCACAGCCCGACCGCCGTCGTGAAGTGGGCCGAGCGGACGCTGGGCACCTGGGACAAGCCGGTGCTGAAGGCCGGGCTCGCCGTGGTGCTGGTCCTGCTGGCGCTGCTGGCCGGGCAGTTCTCCCGCCGGACGCCGCGGGCCGGGCAGGTGCTCGTCTTCGTCCTCGGTGCCGCCGGCGTCGCGGCGGTGTACGCGCGCAGCGACCTGGGCCAGGTTTCGCTGCTGGCGCCGGTCGCCGCCCTGGTCGCCGGCCTGGCGGTGTTCACCTACCTCCACCGGACGGCACTTTCACGTGAAAGTGCCCACCAGGGGGCGGCACTTTCACGTGAAAGTGCCCACCAGGGGGCGGCACTTTCACGTGAAAGTGGCGCTCAGGGGGCGTCGCGGCGGGAGTTTCTGCGGGCCGGGGTGGGGGTGGCCGCGGGGTCGGGGATCGCGGCCGTCGTCGGCCAGGTCGCCGGGACCAGCACGAACGCCGAGGACTCCCGGGCCGCCGTCGGGCCGCTCGTCCCCGCGCGCACCGAGCCGCCGCTGCCCGCGGACGCCGACTTCGCGAAGCTCGGGTCACCGCCGTTCCTCACGCCGAACGCGGACTTCTACCGCATCGACACCGCCCTGGTCGTGCCGCAGATCCGCGCCGAGGACTGGAGCCTGAAGATCCACGGCATGGTCGACCGCGAGGTGACGTTCTCCTACGCCGACATCCGCGACCGGCCGCTGGTCGAGCGCCGGGTGACGTTGACGTGCGTGTCCAACGAGGTCGGCGGCCCGCTGATCTCGAACGCGGCCTGGATCGGCGTCGACCTCGCCGACCTGCTCGACGAGGCCGGCGTGCGGCCGGGCGCGGAGCAGATGTTCGCCACCAGCGTCGACGGCTGGACGTGCGGTACCCCGGCGAACGTCGCCCTCGACCGGGCCCGCGGCGCGATGCTGGCGATCGGGATGAACGGCGAGCCCCTGCCGGTCGAGCACGGCTTCCCGGCGCGGATCGTCATCCCCGGCCTGTACGGCTACGTGTCCGCGACGAAGTGGGTCGAGTCCCTGGAATTCACCCGGTGGGACGCCCGGCAGGCGTACTGGCTCAGCCGCGGCTGGGCGGAACAGGCGCCGATCAAGACCGAATCGCGCATCGACACGCCGAGCGGGTTCGCGGGCGTCACGGCGGGCAAGGTCCGGCTGGCCGGCACGGCGTGGGCCCAGCACACGGGCATCGCGAAGGTCGAGGTCCGGCTGGACCAGGGACCGTGGCAGCCGGCCACGCTCTCGGCCGAGGTGAGCAAGGACACCTGGCGGATGTGGTGGATCGAGCTGGACGTGCCGAAGGGGACGCACCAGGCGTCGGTCCGGGCCACCGACCAGGACGGCTACACGCAGACGGAAAACCGCGCGGACCCGGTGCCCGACGGCGCCACCGGCTGGCACTCGGTGACCCTCGACGCCCGCTGAGCGCGCGACCGATCGGGGGTTGCCACTCGCCGCGCGGGACCGTCCGTTCGCCGCGCCGTGCGGCCGCCGCCGATCACCGGCGAAGCACCGTCCGGCCGCGGTGAACGCGGAAGTGCCTGGCGGACAAGGATTCTGACGCCGTGTCGTGATCGCGGCCCCGCGCGTGCGGCGCCGGAACCGCCTCCGACCAGTGACTTTGTGCGTGCGTTCACAAGTGGTCTACCGTAGGGCCATCGCCCGGAGCGGCCGGTATCGAACCGGACTCCGGGTCCTGGGTCAAGACACAGTTCCGAATGGCGATGGCCGCCAGACGTGCACAGCGGGCAGGAGACGACGGCGTGGTGACACAGCGGGGGAGGCGCGACGCGGCGGACTCCCCGGGCCGGGCGCCCCGGCGGCCCCGCCGTCCGGCCGGTCTCGACGCCGACAACGCCCCGACCGCCGAAATACCCGCGGTGCCGGCCGGTGAGCCGGGCCGCAACGGGGATGCCCCCGAGGCCGTCCGGGCGAAATCCATCCCCGAAGCCGCCGTCGCCCGGCTCGCCGTCTATCTCCGGGTGCTGTCCGGTATGTCCGAACAGGGCGCGACGACCGTTTCGAGCGAAGAGCTGTCGCAGGCCGCGGGCGTCAATTCCGCGAAATTGCGCAAAGACCTCTCCTACCTGGGTTCCTACGGCACCCGCGGCGTCGGCTACGAAGTCGGCGTCCTGGTCAGCCAGATCGAGCGCATCCTCGGCCTGACCCGCCAGCACAAGGTCGCCGTGGTCGGGATCGGCAACCTGGGCCACGCGCTGGCCAACTACGGCGGCTTCCCGGGGCGCGGTTTCCCGGTCGAAGCGCTGTTCGACCTGGACCCGGACCTGATCGGCGTGCCGGTCGGCGGCCTCCCCGTCTCGCACATGGACGACATCCCGCGGATCTGCGCCGAGCGCGGCATCTCCATCGGCGTGATCGCCACCCCGCCCACCGCGGCGCAATCGGTCTGTGACCGGTTGGTCGCGGGCGGTGTCCAGTGCATCCTCAACTTCGCTCCGGTCGTGCTGCAGGTTCCTGCTCACATCGAGGTCCGCAAGGTGGATTTGGCCGTCGAGCTGCAGATACTCTCGTTCCATGTGGCCCGCCGTGCGGACGACGCCGCCGGTAATCAGGGCAATTCCGGATTACCCGGCCCGGTGCTCCCGTCCGAAAATGGGAACGGCAGGCGGAACGGCGCGGGTCCGGACGGCGGACGGGAAATGGTGGTGCGCTCATGAGCGTCTTGGCGGTCGGGCTTTCGCATCGGAGTGCGGAGCTGAGCACGCTCGAGCGCGTCGCGATCCCCGCGCCCGAAATCGGCAAGGTCCTCGACGAACTGCAGCAGGCCGAGCACGTCAGTGAGGTCATGCTCGTCTCGACCTGCAACCGGATCGAGGTCTACGCGGTCGTCGAGACCTTCCACGGCGGCCTGAACGACGTCTCCGAGGTGCTCGCCCGGCAGGCCGGGATGACCCCCGCCGAGCTCTACGACAGCCTGTACGTCCACTACGCCGGCGCCGCCGTCGAGCACCTGTTCTCCGTCACCTCCGGCCTGGACTCGATGGTCGTCGGCGAGACGCAGATCCTCGGCCAGATCCGCTCCGCCTACGCCACCGCGCGCGAGGCCGGCACCGTCGGCCGCACGCTGCACGAGCTGATCCAGACCACGCTGCGCGTCGGCAAGCGCGTGCACAGCGAGACCGGGCTCGACCAGCTCGGCGCGTCGGTCGTGTCCGAAGCGCTCGCCGCGGCCGGGGACGTCGCCGGCAAGCACGCCGTCATCGTCGGGGCCGGCTCGATGGGCGCGCTGAGCGCGTCGCAGCTGCGCAAGGCCGGGATCGGCGAGATCACCGTGGCCAACCGCACCGACGCCCGCGCGCGCCGGCTCGCCGCGAACGTCACCGAGCAGGGCGTGCCGGCCCGCGCGGTCCCGCTGTCCCTCGTCGCCGACACGGTCCGCGACGCCGACGTCGTGATCTGCTGCACCGGCGCGCAGGACGCCGTCTTCGGCCCGGAGCACGTGCTGCCGCGCGGCGGCCGGGACCTCGTCGTCTGCGACCTGGGCCTGCCCCGCGACGTCGACCCCGCGGTCGGCGAGCTGGCCGGCGTCCGGGTGGTCGACCTGGCCACCATCCAGCGCCGGATGCGCGAAGCCGGGACCCCGACCACCGAGCGCCAGACCGCCAAGGCGACCGGGATCGTCCTCGACGAGGTGCGCGACTACCTCGCCGGGCAGCGCAGCGCCGAGGTGACGCCGACGGTGACCGCGCTGCGCCGCCGCGCGGCCGAGGTCGTCGACGCCGAGCTCCTGCGGTTGGACAACCGGTTGCCGGAGCTGGACAGCGCGGTGCGCGAAGAGGTCGGCCGCACGGTCCGCCGGGTGGTCGACAAGCTGCTGCACGCGCCGACGGTGCGGGTCAAGCAGCTGGCCGCCGAGACGGCCGAAACCGACTACGCGAACGCGTTGCGAGAACTGTTCTGCCTCGACCCGCAGGCGCCCGCCGCGGTGGCGAGCCCGAAGCCCCCACCAGAGAAGAAGTAGCAGTGACCAGAGTCATTCGCATGGGCACGCGCGGTTCGAAGCTCGCGCTCGCCCAGACCGGGACCGTCGCCGACGCCCTGCGCGCCACCGGCGCCGAGGTCGAGATCGTCCAGGTGACCACGCCCGGTGACCAGTCCTCCGCGCCGATTCCCACGATCGGGGTCGGCGTCTTCACGTCGGCGCTGCGGGAAGCGTTGCTGGGCAACGAGGTCGACGTCATCGTCCACTCCTACAAGGACCTGCCGACCGCCCCCGAACCGGGCATCACGCTGGCCGCCGTGCCGCCGCGCGAGGACCCGCGGGACGCCCTGGTCGCGCGCGACGGGCTGACGCTCGGCGAGCTGCTGCCGGGCGCGAAGGTGGGCACGGGCTCCCCGCGGCGCACCGCGCAGCTGCGCGCGCTGGGTCTCGGTTTGGAAATCGTGCCGATTCGCGGCAATATCGACACCCGCATGCGCAAGGTGTCCGACGGCGAGCTCGATGCCGTGGTGCTCGCGCGTGCCGGACTGGCCAGGATCGGCCGGGCCGAGGCGATCACCGAGACCCTCGACCCGATCCAGATGCTGCCGGCGCCCGCGCAGGGCGCGCTGGCGGTGGAGTGCCGGACGGGAGACGTGGACCTCGAGCAGCTGCTCCGGTCCACTTTGGACGACGAGGGCACGCGGGCCGCGGTGACGGCCGAGCGGGCCCTGCTGGCCGCGCTCGAGGCGGGGTGCAGCGCGCCGGTGGGCGCGCTCGCCGAGATCGTCGAAGATCTCGACGCCGAGGGCAAGGTCGTGGAACGGATCTCGCTGCGTGGCACCGCCGCCGCGGAAGACGGGAACGGCGCGGTGGACATGGTCCGGGCCTCCGCGCTGGCCGACAAGGACCAGGCCGCCCAGCTGGGCAAGGACCTGGCCGCCGAGCTGCTGGACCTGGGCGCCGGAGCACTCTCCGGTCCCGCTCAGTAGCGCTCTCGCGAGCGCTTTCAGAACGTAGGAGACCTGCGGCCTGGCGATCGGGCACGGCCGCCGCAAGAGGAGAAACGCACAGATGACCCCCGCGCGAAAGACCACAGGGCGCGTAGCGTTCGTGGGCTCCGGCCCCGGCGACGCCGGCCTGCTCACGGTCCGTGCCCAGGAACTGCTCGCCAAGGCCGAGGTCGTGGTGACCGACCCCGACGTGCCGCAGACCGTCCTGGCCATGGCCGCCGAGGGCGCCGAGGTCCGGCCCGCCGTCGGCGAGGCCGCCGAGGTCGCCAAGGACCTGACCACCGAGGCCAAGGCCGGCCGGCTGGTGCTGCGCCTGGTCGCGGGCGACCCGCTGACCACCCCGGCCGTGGTGGCCGAGGTCCAGGCGGTCGCGCGCACGAGCGCCGTGTTCGACGTCATCCCGGGTGTCTCCCCGGCCGCGGCCGTCCCGGCGTACGCGGGCGTCGCGCTGGGCGGCACGCACACCGAGGTCGACGTCCGCGGCGACGTCGACTGGGCGGCGCTGGCCGCCGCGCCCGGCCCGCTGGTGCTGCACGCGACGTCGGCGCACCTGGCCGAGGCCGCTTCGGCGCTGACCGGCAACGGCGTGCCGGCGGCCACCCCGGTCGCGGTCACCGCGAACGGCACCATCAACACCCAGCGCACCCTCGACACCACGCTCGAGAAGCTGGCCAACGACGCCGGCGAGCTCGTCGGGCCGCTGATCGTCACGATCGGCCAGGCCGCCGGGCAGCGCTCGAAGCTGTCGTGGTGGGAGTCGCGGGCGCTGTACGGCTGGAAGGTCCTGGTGCCGCGCACCAAGGAGCAGGCGGGCGAGATGGCCGAGCGCCTGCGCGGCCACGGCGCGACGTCGCACGAGGTGCCGACCATCTCGGTCGAGCCGCCCCGCAGCCCGGCGCAGATGGAGCGCTCGGTCAAGGGCCTGGTCGACGGCCGCTACCAGTGGATCGTCTTCACCTCCACCAACGCGGTCCGCGCGGTGTGGGAGAAGTTCGAGGAGTTCGGGCTCGACGCTCGGGCGTTCTCCGGCGTGAAGATCGCCTGCGTCGGCGAATCGACCGCGGCGAAGGTGCGTTCGTTCGGCATCATCCCGGAGCTGATCCCCTCGGGTGAGCAGTCCTCGGAAGGGCTGCTGGCCGAGTTCCCGCCGTACGACGACGTGCTCGACCCGGTCGACCGCGTGCTGCTGCCGCGGGCGGACATCGCCACCGAGACGCTGTCGGCCGGCCTGCGCGAGCGCGGCTGGGAGATCGACGACGTGACGGCCTACCGGACCGTCCGGGCGGCGCCGCCGCCCGCCGAGACCCGCGAGATGATCAAGACCGGCGGGTTCGACGCGGTCTGCTTCACCTCGTCTTCGACCGTGCGGAACCTGGTCGGCATCGCCGGCAAGCCGCACACCCGCACGCTGGTCGCGTGCATCGGCCCGAAGACCGCCGAGACCGCGGTGGAGTTCGGGCTGCGGGTCGACGTCCAGCCGGAGAAGGCGGACGTGCCGCACCTGGTGGACGCGCTCGCCGAGCACGCTGCCCGGCTCCGCGCGGAGGGTGCGCTGCCGCCGCCGCGGAAGGCGAAGCGGGCTCGCCGCTCCTGAGGTTCTTCACGACGAAGGCCGCTCCGGTTCGCCGGGGCGGCCTTCGCTCGTTTCAGCGGGCGTTGGTCTCGCGCCACTTCAGGTAGTCGGCCACCGACGCCGCGACGTCGAACTGCGGCTCGAACCCGGTGTCCTCGGTAAGCCGGGAGATATCCAGGTACGGGCCGCTCGAGCCGCCTGGCTGGAGGGTTACGCCCAGCGCCGAAGCGAACTCGCCGTACGTGAACGGGCGGCCGCTGGACACGTTGTAGACCTCGTGGTGCAGCTCCGGCGCCGTCGTCAGGAGAGCGATCGCGCGGCCCGCGTCCGGGGCGTAACAGACGTCGCCGCCGTCGTCCGCGTGCACGTCCGGGGGTGGCTCGGCCGTGTTGACGAACGACGGGATGGGGCAGAACGGGGAGTCCGGGTCGACCAGCGGGCCCCAGATCGTGCCGATTCGCAGCACCACCGGCTGGACGCCGCTGCCGGCGAGGCTGTGCGTCGTCAGCGGCTCGACCGCCTTCTTGTAGGCGATGATCAGGTGCGGCAGGGCCGCCGTGGGCAGGGCGAGGCCTTCGGTCCACGGGACCTCGGGACGGCCGATGTACACGCCGAGGCTGCTCGCGACCGCGAACCGGCGGACGCCCCACGTCCGGGCCGCCTCCAGCGCGTTCAGCAGCCCGGAGGTGTCCGTGCGGAAGAACCCGACCGGATCGCCGCCCGGGATGCTGCCCGCGAGGTGCACGATGTCGCTGATCCCGTGGCGCGAGCCGAGCGCCAGGAACGCGTCGCGGTCGGTGACGTCGAGCTGCTCGACCGTGACCCGGCCGGCCAGGAAAGACGGGACTTCGGTGCGCCGGTGGGACGTCACGACCACGTCGTGGCCGAGGTCGAGGAGCGCGCGGGCGGTGTGGGCGCCGATCATGCCGAGCCCGCCGGTGACGAGGATCATCGCGCCAGGCTAGGGACGTCCGGTCGCCGTTTCTTGAACGAATCGCGCAGGAACGGCAGGTAGGACGCGGAGTGGTCGTGGCCGCAGGCGCACTCCTCGACGCTGCCGCCGAGCAGCGCCCGCGGCGTCAGCCCGGTCAGGCGGAGGCACTCGCGGCCGAGGTGGGCCTGGTCGGCGTACCCGGCGTCGGCGGCGAGCCCGGCCGGGCTGACCGCGCCCGCCTGGGCCAGCGCGAGGAAACCCTGGAACCGCAGCGTCCGCTGGAGAACCTTGGGACTCACGCCCACCGCCCGCAGGCACCGTCGGCGCAGCTGGCTGGGGGAGAGCGCGAGGTGCCCGGCCAGGGTGTCGAGGCCGACCGGGTGCCACGGCATCAGCCGCCGGACGGCCTCGCGCACCAGCGGATCCGCCGCTTCCACCGGCAGCCTGGCCTGGACGACTTCGAGCGCGCGCTCCGGAGACCCGGCCGTGGCCACGGCTTCGGCCAGGCGGTCGTCCGCGAGATCCGTGTGCTGGTCCACCAGGTCCCCGAGGGGCACCGGGAGCGGCGGCGCGGCCCCGGGCCGGAACCGCACGCCGACGAGGGTCGTGCGCGCCGGGATGACCTCGAGCCGCGCGGTGGTGAGCGGGCCGAGCAGCCGGGGACGGCCGCCGAGGGGGAAGTGGAGCTCGGCGCCGCCGGTGGGCAGGTGCCGCTGGACGTACGGCTCGTCGCCGGTGCGCTGGATCCAGACCGTCCGCACGAGGCCGGCCAGCGCGGGCACGGGCAGGCGTTCGACGTACACCTCCGCACCGAAGCGTCCCCGCGGGAGCCGCGTCAAGCGCACCCTTGCGGAACCCCGGCGAAAGCCGCCGGAGTAACTTGGTAAGGGTGTTCCCCGAGCATCGTCCCCGCAGGCTTCGCACCACCCCGGCCATGCGCAGGCTGGTGGGCGAAACGACGCTGCGGCCACGCCAGCTGATCCTCCCGATGTTCGTCGCCGAAGGGATCGACGCGCCGCGGCCGATCTCGAGCATGCCCGGTGTCGTCCAGCACACCCGTGACACGCTGCGGAAGGCCGCCGTCGACGCGGTCAACGCCGGGGTCGGCGGGCTGATGCTGTTCGGCATCCCGGCCACGCGCGACGCCGAGGGCTCCGGAGCCGTCGACGAAAAGGGCATCCTCAACGTCGCCCTGCGCGACCTGCGCCACGAGCTCGGGGACGCCACCGTGCTGATGGCCGACACCTGCCTCGACGAGTTCACCGACCACGGTCACTGCGGCGTCCTCGACGCCGACGGCGCGGTCGACAACGACGCCACCCTGCGGATCTACGCGCAGATGGCCATCGCGCAGGTCGAAGCCGGCGCGCACGTGCTCGGGCCGAGCGGGATGATGGACGGCCAGATCGGCGTCATCCGCCGGGCGCTCGACGAGGTCGGGCACAAGGAGGCCGCGATCCTCGCGTACTCCGCGAAGTACGCCAGCGCGTTCTACGGACCGTTCCGCGAGGCCGTCGATTCGCAGCTCAAAGGCGACCGCAAGACCTACCAGCAGGACCCGGGCAACGGCCGCGAGGCGCTGCGCGAGATCGAGCTGGACCTCGCCGAGGGCGCGGACATGATCATGGTCAAACCCGCGCTGGCCTACCTGGACGTCATCAAGGCGGCGGCGGACATCTCCCCGGTGCCGGTGGCCGCGTACAACATCTCGGGCGAGTACGCGATGGTCGAGGCCGCCGCGGCGAACGGCTGGCTCGACCGCGAGCGGACGGTCCTCGAGGTGCTGACGTCGATCCGCCGCGCGGGCGCCGACATGATCCTCACCTACTGGGCCGCCGAAGCCGCTGCCTGGCTGGACTGAGGCTTATAGTCCACGCGTGGAAGACAAAGAGGACCTCTCGGGTCTGACCGACGACGAACGGCGCAAGCGCGGCCGCTCGCCCGACCCGGTGCTCCCCGGCGAACGGGCCCCCAAGGCGGCTCCGCCGCGCCCGGTGGCCGTGTCGTTCTGGCTGTGGCTGGCCGGCGGGGTGCTGCTGATCCTCGGGTACGTCCAGCTGATGGCCAGCAAGTCCGCGGTCATCGACCAGTTCGTCCGGGGCACCACCGACCCGAAGATCACCCGGCAGATGATCACGGACGGCGTCACGGCGATGCTGTGGTTCTTCCTGGCCGGGGCGATCGTGTTCACCCTCCTGTTCCTGCTGTTCGCGTACAAGGCCCGCGAAGGCACCCGCTCGGCCCGGACGGTGCTCACCGTGCTGCCGTTCGTGTTGCTGCTGCTGATCTTCACGTTCGCGCCGGTGCTGACGTACCTGACGCTGGCGGCGGTGCTGCTGTTCGTGATCGCGGTGGTGCTGCTGTACCTGCCTTCGGTGAGCGGCTACTTCCCCAAGGTGGGCAAGAAGCCGTGAGGCTCTACGCCGAGTCCGGCGTGAGCTGGGCGGCGATCGGCTGGGGTCCGCTGTTCGCACTGGTGGGCGCGCTGGCGGAGCTGGTCACGGGCGGTCCGGTGCACGTGGTGGGCTGGCTGATGACCGGGTTCGCGCTGGGCGTCATCACGATGCCGTGGGTGTACGCGCGCCGCCGTTTCCTGTCGCTGGAGGTGACGACCGAGCAGCTGCGGCAGGGCCGCGAGCAGGTGCCGGCGGCGCAGATCGCGTCGGTGACGGACGTCGGGACGCCGGTCGGGGCGCGGGTGCTCGGCGGCGGCTGGTCGGTGCCGCGGAAGTACGACTCGCTGCCGGTGAAGCTGGCGGACGGCACGGTCGTGCTGGCCTGGGCGAAGGACGTCGAGGCGCTGCGGGACGCGCTGGACCGGCTCGTCCGGGCGACGCCGCGCGAAGCATGAGAAAATCGGCGGCGTGATCGACCTTCCGCAGCCCACCGGGGCCGAGCTCTGGCCGCCGGAAGAAGCCGGCCCGGCTGCCCGGCTGCACAAGCCGTGGCGAACGCTCGTCGCCGTCGTGGAGGTCGTGCTCGCCGTTCTGGCCGGGTGGGCCGCCTACGCCTGCTGGCACAACAGCGTCGCCAGCGTGGTCACGCGGACCGACGACGGTGCCGTGCTCGAGTCGCACCGGTACTTCGGCGGCCTGCTCGCCGCCGCCATCGGGCTCGGGACCGTGGCCGCGCTGCTGCTCGTCGACGCGGTGCGTCAGCTGGCGCTCGCCATCCGGGCGCGGAGCCCCCAGCCGAAGGCCTGATACACAGCTCGCGCACAGGCAACGAACAGTCCATTGCTAAGCAGTGGCCCCAGAGTTTGCCGCATGACGCGCGTGCGTGCCTCGAAGGCATGGGTGATCAACGGAGCTCTGGTGGTCCTGCTGGCCGGAGCGGGATTCGGGATATACCAGGCATTCAGCCCGGCGCCGAGCTCGGCGCAGGCGCAGTCGCGCAGCACCCCGGTCCGCCGGGCGACGGTCACCGAGACCGTCGCCGCCGCCGGGACGCTCGCCAGCAGCTACACCGGCGCGGCGAACTTCGCCACGGCAGGCAAGGTGACCTCGATCGACGTCAAGGTCGGTGACGTCGTCAGCGCCGGGCAGAAGCTCGCCACCATCGACAGCACCCAGGCGGCGAAGCAGCTTCAGGTCGCGAAGGCGAACCTCGCCGTCGCGCAGGACGGCCTCGACACCGCCGAAAGCGCCGAAGCCGCTCCGGCGACCGGACAGAACAGCCAGGCCAACAGCGTCACGTCCGCGCAGGCCAAGCTCGACCAGGCCGAGCTCGACGTCCAGACCGCGCAGCAGGCGCTCGACAACACCGTGCTGTACGCCCCCGGCGCGGGCACGGTCACCGCGATCAACGGCACCGTCGGGCAGCAGTCCTCCAGCGGCTCCTCGGCCACGAGCCAGTCGTCGAGCAGCAGCAGCGGCCAGGGCGGCCAGGGCTCTTCGTCGAACTCCGGCGCCGCCGCGGCGAGCAGCAGCAGCAGCAGTTCCGGCGGGTTCATCACCATCACGAACCTGACCGGCCTGGTCGTCAACACCTCCGTCGCGGAGATCGACGTCAGCAAGGTCAAGGCGGGCCAGAAGGCCACGGTGACCCTCAACGCGTTGCCGGACAAGCCGATCCAGGCCACCGTGTCGAGCGTCAACCTGACCCCGACCACCAGCGGCAGCGTCGTCTCGTACGGCGCGCAGCTGGCGCTGACCAGCCCGCCGGACGGGCTGCGGCCCGGCCAGTCGGCGAGCGTCGTGATCACCGTCGCCGAGGCGGCCGACGCGCTGAGCGTGCCGGCCGCGGCGGTGCAGACGGCCGGCGGCACCAACCTCGTCACCGTGCAGGAGAACGGGCAGAACGTCACGCGTCAGGTGCAGGTCGGGCTGCGCGGCGAGTCGACGGTCCAGATCACCTCCGGGCTGACCGAGGGCGAGAACGTCGTGCTCACCGGGACGGCTTCGACCGGGACCACCGGCCGAACGGGTGGCACCGGCGGGTTCCCCGGCGGCGGGACCGGCGGGTTCCCGGGCGGTGGCCAGCGCGGCACGGGCACCGGCGCCGGCGGTGGCTTCGGCGGGCGCGGATGAACCCGGTGATCGAGGTCTCCGCGCTGCGCAAGACCTACGGGGACGGCGAGACGGCGGTGCACGCGCTGCGCGGCGTCGACCTCACGGTGTGGCCCGGCGAGTACGTCGCGATCATGGGCGCGTCCGGCTCGGGGAAGTCCACCCTGCTGAACATGCTCGGCTGCCTGGACGTGCCGACGTCCGGCCGGTACCTCCTGGACGGGTTCGGGGTCGGCAGGCTGAACGAGCGGCAGCTGGCGTTGCTGCGTAACCGGAAGATCGGCTTCGTCTTCCAGTCGTTCAACCTCGTGCCCCGGACGTCGGCGTTGTCCAATGTGGAACTGCCGTTGGTCTACAGTGGACTACGCCGGTCCGAGCGACGGCGGCGCGCGCTCGCGGCGCTGGAGATGGTCGGGCTGTCCGACCGGGCCAAGCACCTCCCGAGCGAGCTTTCGGGTGGGCAGATCCAGCGCGTCGCGGTGGCGCGGGCGCTGGTCACCGGCCCGGCGATGCTGCTGGCCGACGAACCGACCGGCAACCTCGACCGGCGCAGCACCGAAGACGTCCTCGGCGTGTTCGACCGGCTCAACTCCCTCGGCCGCACCATCGTCGTCATCACCCACGAAGACGAGGTCGCCGAGCACGCGCACCGCGTCGTCCGGGTCGACGACGGCCTCATCGTGTCCGACGAAGTGACGCGCGCGGTCGGAGCCGTCTCGTGAACCTCCTCGAAATCCTGCGGTTCGCGGTGCGCGGGCTCACGGCCAACAAGCTGCGGTCGGCCCTCACCACGCTCGGCATCACCATCGGCGTCGCGGCGGTGATCCTGCTGGTCGCGGTCGGCAACGGCGCGTCGGCGGCCATCGCCGCCAGCATCCAGGGCCTCGGCACCAACGTCGTCAACGTCTCCCCGGCGCGCGGCGGCGGGCAGGGCGCGACCGCCCGGCCGCTGACCGTGCAGGACGCGCACGCCCTGGTCGACCCCGTCGGCGCCCCGGACGTCAAGGCCGCGTCGCCGGTGGTCAACACGACGGCGACCGCGACCTACGGGCAGACGTCCTACGACATCTCCAGCGTCGCCGGCACCGAACCCGCGTACTTCACCACGACCAACCGCGAACTCGCCCAGGGTCAGCTGTTCACGAGCGAGGACGTCACGGCCGCGCGGAAGGTCGTCGTCCTCGGCCCGACGACCGCCGAGTCGATCTTCGGCACGGCCGACCCGGTCGGCAGGAACGTCCTGCTGAACAGCATCCAGTTCACCGTCATCGGGGTGCTGCAGGCCAAGGGCAGCACCGGCCTCCAGAACGCCGACGACGTCGCCATCGCGCCGATTTCGGCCGTCCAGAACTCCCTCGCCGGCTACGGCAGCCTCAGCCAGATCGCCGTCCAGGCCATCAGCGCGGACTCCGTCTCGCTGGCCCAGTCCGAGATCACCGCGATCCTGAACGCCCGCCACGGCATCCGCCTCGGCGGCACCCCGGACTACCAGATCCAGAACTCCGAGCAGCTGCTGGCGACCCGGACGTCGGCGACCGAGACGTTCACCGTGCTGCTGGCCGCCGTCGCGGCGATCTCCCTGCTCGTCGGCGGGATCGGCGTCACCAACATCATGCTCGTCACGGTGACCGAGCGGATCCGCGAAATCGGCATCCGCAAGGCCATCGGCGCCCCGCGCTCGGCCATCCTCGGCCAGTTCCTCGCCGAAGCCACCATGCTCAGCCTGTTCGGCGGGCTGCTCGGCGTCGCGATCGGGCTGATCGGCAGCCGGTTCACCATCTCCGGGATCAAACCCGTCATCGTGCCGTCGTCGATCCTGCTCGCCTTCGCGGTGTCCGCCCTGATCGGCCTGTTCTTCGGCAGCTTCCCCGCGAACCGGGCCGCCAAGCTCCGGCCCATCGACGCCCTGCGTCACGAATAAGGAGTTCCCACGCCCCCATCCGCCCAGCCGCCACTTTCACGTGAAAGTGACCACCAGGGGGCGCCACTTTCACGTGAAAGTGGCGCTGAGGAGATCATCGCCAGCCCGGCGGTCGACGGTGACCTGAACGCCGAAATGCGCCACGCCGCGAAGCCGTTTTCGCGCACCACGCTGGTGCTCGCCGGGCTCGTGGTGCTCGCGATCGCGTTCGGCGGCGGCGCCTGGACGCACGCGGCGTTCGGCTCCTCGACCCCTTCCGCACCCACCCGGCAGGCGGGCGGCCAGCAGGCCGGTGCGGGCCAGCAGGGCGGCGGGTTCCGCGGCGGCCGGGGCACCACGGGCACGGTCGACCGCGTCGACGGCACCACCGTGTACGTCAAGACCACGCAGGGCACCGACGTCAAGGTGTCCACATCGGACTCCACCACGGTCGGGGTCACCCAGCAGGGCAAGCTGTCGGACCTCAAGCCGGGGGCGACCGTCGTCGTGCAGGGACAGGCGGGCAGCGACGGGACGGTGGCCGCCCAGGCCATCACCCAGGAGGCCGCGCGCTAGTTGAGGACGACGATCGCGGTGTTGAGCGCCGTCGCGTACAGGATCCAGGCCAGGTAGGGCACCAGCAGCGCGGCGGCGGCCTTCGACCGGCGGCCGAACAGGGCGATCGTCACGACCACGACGACGTCCAGCAGCACGATGTCCGCCAGCGCCACCCTGGCCGCGCCGCTCTCGAAGAACAGCGGCGTCCAGAGCAGGTTGAACAGCAGGCCGACGCCGTAGGCGGCGAACCCGCGTGTCTCGCCGTCGGTCCGCCAGTACAGCCAGCCGGCCACCGCGATGGTGACGTACAGCACCGTCCACACCGGACCGAACACGGACGCGGGCGGCGCCCACGGCGGCTGCTCGAGCCGCGCGTAGACCTCCCTCGCCGACGTCGCGGCCAGCCCGCCGACCACGGCCACCACGGCGACGACGCCCAGGAACCCGGCCAGCATGAGCCACTGGTTGCGGTGCGGGGCGCGTTCGGTCACCGGCTGTTCCCCTCCCGGGCGGCTGCCCGCCATCCTAGGCGGGTTTGCCACACTGGGCAGGTGAGCACTGGAACCGAGCAGTCCAAGGCATGGTTCGACCGCGCGAAGACGGCCATCCCGGGCGGGGTGAACTCGCCGGTCCGGGCCTTCAACTCGGTCGGCGGCACGCCCCGGTTCATGGTCCGCGGCGAGGGCCCGCACCTGTGGGACGCCGACGGCAACCGCTACGTCGACCTGGTGTCGTCCTGGGGCCCGATGATCCTGGGGCACGCGCACCCGGCGGTCGTCGAGGCGGCGCGCACGGCGGCGACGTCCGGGCTTTCGTTCGGCACGCCGACGATCGGCGAGGTCGAATTGGCCGAGGAGATCATCAACCGCGTCGGGCCCGTCGAGCGGGTCCGCCTGGTCAACTCGGGCACCGAAGCCACGATGAGCGCGATCCGGCTGGCCCGGGGCTTCACCGGCCGGTCGAAGATCGTGAAGTTCGCCGGGTGTTACCACGGTCACGTCGACGCGCTGCTCGCCCAGGCCGGCTCCGGCGTCGCGACGCTCGGGCTGCCGACGTCGCCGGGCGTGACCGGCGCACAGGCCGCGGACACGCTGGTGCTGCCGTACAACGACCTCGACGCCGTCCGGAAATCCTTTGTGGACAACCCGGGCGAGATCGCCGCGGTGATCACCGAGGCGGCGGCCGGCAACATGGGCGCGGTCGCGCCCGCCGACGGCTTCAACGCGGGGCTGCGCGAGATCGCCCACGAGCACGGCGCGCTGCTGATCATGGACGAGGTGATGACCGGGTTCCGCGTCTCGCACGCGGGCTGGTTCGGCCTCGAAGGCGTGGCCGGCGACCTCTACACGTTCGGCAAGGTGATGTCCGGCGGGCTGCCGGCGGCGGCCTTCGGCGGCCGCGCCGACGTGATGGCCAAGCTCGCCCCGGGCGGTCCGGTCTACCAAGCCGGGACGCTCTCCGGGAACCCCGTCGCGGTGGCCGCGGGCCTGGCGACGCTGCGCGCGGCCGACCACGCCGTGTACGCGGCTCTCGACGCCAACGCGAAGCGTCTCGGCAACCTCTTCCACGCCGCTTTGAGCGGAGCGGGGGTCGCGCACAACGTCCAGTACGCGGGCAACCTGGTCAGCGTGTTCTTCGGCGAGACGCCGGTCCACGACTACGCGGGCGCGCAGGCGTCCGAAACGTGGCGCTTTCCGCCGTTCTTCCACGCGTTGCTCGACGGAGGCGTGTACGCGCCGCCGAGCGCGTACGAAGCTTGGTTCGTCAACGCGGCCATGGACGACGAAGCGTTCTCGGTGATCGAAGCGGCTCTGCCCGCGGCGGCACGCGCGGCGGCTGGAGCCGTCCAGTGACCACCGTCGTCCACATGCTGCGTCACGGCGAAGTGCACAACCCCGAGAAGATCCTGTACGGCCGTCTCGAGGGCTACCGGCTCTCCGAGCGCGGGCAACGGCAGGCGCTGACGGTCGCCGAGGCCGTCGCGGGCCACGACCTCGTGCACGTCGTCGCGTCGCCGCTGCAGCGGGCGCAGGAGACGGCGGCCCCGATCGCCGCCGCGCACCGGCTCGACATCGCCACCGACGAAGGCCTGATCGAGGCGGGCAACCAGTTCGAAGGCCTGCACGTGGCCGTCGGTGACGGCGCGCTGCGGGAGCCGAAGCACTGGCCGAAGCTGGTCAACCCGTTCAAGCCGTCGTGGGGCGAGCCCTACCTCGAGATCGCCCACCGCATGCTCGGCGCGGTCCACCGGGCGCGCGAGGCGGCCGACGGGCACGAGGCCCTGTGCGTGTCGCACCAGCTGCCGATCTGGACGCTCCGGCGGTTCCTCGAGGGCAAGCGCCTGTGGCACGACCCGCGGCGCCGCCAGTGCTCGCTCGCGTCGCTGACCAGCCTGGTCTTCGACGGCGACGAGCTGCGCGAGATCGTCTACAGCGAGCCTGCGGGTTCCACCGACCCGAAGGTGACCGGCGCATGAAGCGGCTGGTCGCCGGGGTGGCCGCGGTGCTGGCGCTGGCCGGGTGCAGCACCGGCAAGGACGCGGTGGTGCAGGGAAGCAGCTTCAGCTTCGTCTCCCCGGGCGGCAAGGTCGACATCACCTACGACCTCGCCCAGCGCCAGACGGCCCCGGTCCTGGCGGGCGAGGACCTGATGAACGAGGGCAAGCAGCTGTCGCTGGCGGACTTCGGCGGCAAGGTCGTCGTCCTGAACCTGTGGGGCCAGTGGTGCGGGCCGTGCCGCACGGAGGCCCCGGAGATGGAGTCGCTGGCGAAGCAGGGCGTGCAGGTGGTGGGCATCGACGTCCGCGACCCGGCGCGCGAGGTGGCCCAGGACTTCGTGCGGGACCGGAAGCTGACGTTCCCGTCGATCTACGACCCGGACGGCCGGGTGCTGCTCAAGCTCAGCGGTTACCCGCGCAACATCATCCCGTCGACGATCGTGCTGGACAAGCAGCACCGGGTGGCGGCGGTGTTCCTGCGGCCGGTCCTGGCCCAGGACCTGCTGCCGGTGGCGCGGCGGCTGACCGCGGAAGCCTGACCGCAGTCGTCGGAGCTTTTGCCGGTTTTTAACCGGCACGGGTGATTTTTCGGCTAGGTTTCCCCTTGATCATTTCACCGGACCAAGGGGGAACCCATGCTGAAGAAGATCGCTGCCGCCGCGCTGGTCGCGGGGGCTGCCACCGTGCTCGTCCCGACGGCCGCGTTCGCCTCGGCGAGCGGGTGCAACGAGGGCACCTGCATCGGGGTCGAAGGCCAGGGCCTGCGCGTCGAGTCGATCACCGCCGACTCGCTGTCGGGCAGGGACTTCTACGGCCACTACCACATCTACGGCGGCGGCATCGACACCAACAGCTCGACGGGCAACTGGACACCCGGCCTCGGCTGGACCATCTACCCGCGGCGTGACCTGCCGAACGGTTCGGTCCTCTGCGTCGAAGCCTGGGTGAAGAACGCCGACGGCGGCCACTCCCTGCGCGGCCGTCCGTGCGTCGAGGTGCGCTTCTGATCCTCGGCGCTCCGGCCTGACCCGAGCGCCCCAATGTGGCGTTGGGTGCGCTGGAATCAGCACTGCGGCGCGGAGCGCCTCCGTTGAGGGCGGTGGCGGGGGCATGGATGGAGCACCGAACGCCACATTGGGTGCGCTCGGGCGGGACGTGACAGGGGGACCAAGGTCCTGATCTGCTGTGACCGAGGTCCGGTGAAGCGGCCCCGGCGTTCTCACCAGGACCTCACTGCCTACCCTCAACGGAGTGAACTCCGTGACCGAGCTGGCGATCTCCGGGCCGCTGCTGCTCGCCGCGGGTGTCGCGCTGCTGGCCGGGGCCGTCTCCTTCGCCTCGCCGTGCGTCGTGCCGCTCGTGCCGGGGTACCTCGCCTACCTCGCCGCGCTCGTCGGGGCCGACGCGCCGGCCGTCAGCGCCGACGAGGAGCGCAAGCAGGGGCGCTGGGCCGTCGTCGGGGCCGCGCTGCTGTTCGTGCTCGGGTTCACCGCCGTCTTCGTCGCCACGCTCGGCACGCTGGTCTGGCTGACCGCGACCCTCACCCTCAACCAGGACGTCCTCCAGCGCTTCGGCGGGGTGCTCACCATCGCCATGGCGCTGGTGTTCCTCGGCTGGATCCCCGGCCTGCAGCGCGAGGTCCGCTCGCACCACGTGCCGCGCGGCGGGGTCTGGAGCGCTCCGCTGCTCGGCGCGGTCTTCGGGCTCGGCTGGACGCCGTGCATCGGGCCGACCCTGTCCGCGGTCATGACGCTGGCCAGCGCCACCGGCGGCGCCGCGGCCCGCGGGTACCTGCTGATCGCCGTCTACTGCCTCGGCCTCGGGGTGCCGTTCCTGCTCATCGCGCTCGGCGCCCGCTGGGCCGTGCGCGCCACCGACTGGGTGCGCCGGCACGGCCGTCAGGTGCAGATCTTCGGCGGTGTGCTGCTGATGGCTGTCGGCATCCTGCTGGTCACCGGCGTCTGGGGGGATCTGATGGGCTGGCTCCGCAACGAGTTCTCGCTCAACCTGGAGCTGCCGCTGTGACGACCACCGAGGCGCCGCCCGCCGCGCCGAAGCCGCACCACACGCCCGTCAAGCGCACCTTCGCCTTCCTCCGCAACACCTGGCGCGGCCTGACGTCGATGCGCACCGCGCTCGTCCTGCTGTTCCTCCTCGCCCTGGCCGCCCTGCCGGGCGCGCTGCTGCCGCAGCGGAAGCTCAACGCCCCCAAGGTCGACGAGTACATCAGCGCGCACGGCTGGTGGGGGACGCTGCTCGACCAGCTCGAGTTCTACGACGTCTACTCCAGCATCTGGTTCTCGGCGATCTACCTGCTGCTGATGGTCTCGCTCGTCGGCTGCCTGACCCCGCGCAGCTTCGAGTACGTCAAGGCGATGCGCGCCAAGCCGGTGCTGACGCCGCGCAACCTGGCCCGGATGCCGCACTACCGGCCCGGCCGCGGCGCCGCCACCGCCGACGTCGCCACCGTGATCGCGGCCGCCCACCAGCAGCTGTCCGGCTGGCGGCGCATCGAGCGTGAAGAGGATGGCGGCGTCCGCACGATTTCCGCCGAACGCGGGTTCCTGCGCGAGACCGGCAACCTCGTCTTCCACTTCAGCATGCTCGGCCTGATCGTGTTCTTCGCCCTCGGCAAGCTCTTCGGCTACGAAGGCCAGGTCATCGTCCAGGCCGACGGCAGCTCGTTCTGCAACGCCGGCATCTACAACTACGACTCGTTCAACGCCGGCCTGCGCGTCGACGGCACCGACCTGAACCCGTTCTGCGTGAAGGTGAACGACTTCACCGCGCGCTACACCGCGTCGGGCCAGCCGGACTACTACCACTCGAACATCGAGTACCAGTCCGGCCCGGACCTCGAGACGGGCACCTGGCGCCCGTACGGCCTGGAGGTCAACTCGCCGCTGCGCACCGCCGGCGACCGCGTCTACCTGCTCGGCCACGGCTACTCGCCGAAGTTCACGGTCACCTTCCCGGACGGCTCGCAGCGCACCCAGAGCACGCAGTGGCGCACCGTCGACCCGGCCACGATGCTCGCCGAGGGCGCGACGAAGTTCGACCAGCCCGGCATCACGGACGAGGTGCAGCGGCGGACCCGCCAGCTGGCCATCACCGGCCTGTTCGCGCCGACGGCGTTCCTGCACGGCACCGTCCTGACGTCGTCGGCGCCCGAGGCGAAGGACCCGGCCGTCGCCGTCGACGTCCTGCGCGGCGACCTCGGCCTGGACTCCGGACGCGGCCAGTCGGTCTTCGAGGTCGACCAATCGCGGGTCGACGACGGCAGGCTGAAGAAGGTCGCCCGGCAGAACCTCGAGGTCGGGCAGGAGATCAAGCTCGACGACGGCACGAAGATCCGCTTCGACGGCGTCGGCCAGTGGGTCTCGCTGCAGGTGTCCCACGACCCGACGCAGGGGTTCGTGCTCGGCTTCGCCATCGCGATGTTCGTCGGTCTCGGCGCGTCCCTGCTGGTCAAGCGCCGCCGGCTGTGGGTGCGGGTGAAGCCCGGTACCGAAGACGACCCGAGTACCGTGATCGAGGTTGCCGGGCTGGCCCGCACCGACCAGGCCGGGTACGGCGAAGAGTTCCACCGGGTCAGCGAACGCCTGCTCGGCGGGCAGAAGGGCTGAGGCATGCCGATCAACGAGACGCTGTCGCGCTACAGCGACTGGCTGTACACCACCGCCGCGGCGATCTACGTCGTCGCGCTGATGATGACGCTGATCGAGCAGGGCTTCGGCGCCAAGGGCCGGCTCGCCATGGAGCGGGCCCAGCGGCGCTCGCGCGAGCTCGTCGGCGCCGGCGGGCCGCCGGTCGAAGAGGCCCCGGCCGCGCCGCGCGAGGTCGGCCGCCCCGAGCGGATCGGCCGGATGGGCGCGTCGCTGCTCGTGCTCGGCGCGCTGCTGCAGCTGTCGGCGATCGTGCTGCGCGGGCTCGCCGTGCACCGCGCGCCGTGGGGCAACATGTACGAGTACGGCATGGCCGTCACCTTCATCACGGTGGTGACCTGGCTGGTCGTGATGGGGAAGTTCCCGGTCCGCCACCTCACCGGCTTCCTGCTGCTGCCCGTCGTGATCCTGATGTTCGTCAACGGCACGATGCTGTACACGATCGCGGCGCCGGTGCAGCCCGCGCTGCAGTCGTACTGGCTGGTCATCCACGTCTCGGCGGCCATCATCGGGTCCGGTGTCTTCCTCGTGCCGGGGGTCGCGAGCGTGCTGTACCTGTTCCGCGCGGCCCACGACAAGGACAACACGAAGTTCGCCCGGTTCGCGCCGAAGCTGCCCGCGGCCGACGTCCTCGACCGGATCGCCTACCGGACCACCATCTTCGCCTTCCCGGTGTTCACCTTCGGCGTGCTCTGCGGCGCGGTCTGGGCCGAGTCGGCGTGGGGCCGGTTCTGGGGCTGGGACCCGAAGGAGACCGTCGCGTTCATCGCCTGGGTGGTCTACGCGGCCTACCTGCACTCGCGGGCGACCGCGGGCTGGCGCGGGGCCCGGGCGGCGGCCATCAACATCGTCGGGTTCGCCGCGATCGTCTTCAACCTGTTCTTCGTGAACCTCGTCACCGCGGGCCTGCACTCCTACGCCGGGGTGGGCTGAGCGTCCCGCGCGTCCGCCGACTACCGTCGTCACCGGGGGCGGAGTGTCAGGCGGAGCGCGTGGAGGTTTTCACCGGTGACCGGACCCAGCGAAGAATCGGCTCCAGGCCACCCCGAACAGGCTGAACCGGCCGCTGCCGCACCGCAGCCGGGCCTGTTCGCCGACGATCGGACGGACTCGCACCCGCACCCCGAGACGTCGGGGGCGTTCGACGTGCAGCCGACGCAGGCGGTGGCCCCGCCGCCCAACCCGGCGGTTTCGGGCCCGCACCAGGTGCCCAACCCGGCTGTGTCGGGCCCGCACCAAGTGCCCAATCCGGCCGTGTCGGGGCCGCACCAGGTGCCCTACGGCTACGACCGGAACCTCCCGCCGCTGCAGCCGCAGTACGGCGACCCGGCGCAGCCGTACCAGGCGCACGCCCAGTACCCGCAGCAGCAGCCGGCGTCCGGGCTCCCGCAGCCCCAGGGCGGCCGGCACGCGGCCCCGCAGCAGCCGGGCCACGGCCACGACCTGTCGACCGCGCACCTGGTCAAGCAGACCAGGCGGCCGCCGCAGTCCGGCTGGCGCAAGGCGGTCTACGTGGGCACGGGCAAGCTGGTGAACCCGGGGGAGAGCCCGGCGGACACCCGCCGCCGCGAGCTCATCGCCCGCGTCAACCAGCCGCTGCGCGGGTGCTACAAGATCGCGATGCTGTCGCTCAAGGGCGGCGTCGGCAAGACCACGGTGACGACGACGCTGGGCTCGACGTTCGCGTCCCTGCGCGGCGACCGCGTGGTCGCGGTGGACGCCAACCCGGACCGCGGCACGCTGTCGCAGAAGATCCCCCTGGAGACGACCGCGACGGTCCGCCACCTGCTGCGCGACGCGGCCCGCATCACGCGCTACAGCGACGTCCGGTCCTACACGTCCCAGGGCTCGAGCCGGCTGGAGATCCTGGCCAGCGAGCAGGACCCGGCCGTGTCGGAGGCGTTCTCGGAGGACGACTACCGCCGCACGGTCAACCTGCTGGAGCACTTCTACAACATCGTGCTCACCGACTGCGGCACCGGCCTGATGCACTCGGCGATGAAGGGCGTCCTGGACGTCGCGGACGCGCTGGTCGTGGTCTCGTCCGGCTCGGTCGACGGCGCCCGCAGCGCCTCGGCGACGCTCGACTGGCTCGAGGCGCACGGCTACGGCGAGCTGGTCAAGCGCTCGGTGGCGGTGATCAACTCGGTTCGCCCCAAGGGCGGCTCGGTCGACCTCGACAAGCTGTCGGCGCACTTCGGCGCGAAGGTCCGCGCGGTCTGCAAGGTGCCGTTCGACCCGCACCTGGAGGAAGGCGCGGAGATCGAGCTGGACCGCCTGTCCGGCGACACCCGCCTGGCCCTGCTGGAACTGGCGGCCACCGTCGCCGACGGCTTCGCCACCCCGCTTTCGCAGGGCTACCGCTGACCCCGGCCCGGCACTTTCACGTGAAAGTGACCCGGAGTTCGTAACTCCGGAACGCTTTCACGTGAAAGTGCCGGCTTCGGCACGTGGGGGTGGGCGAAGGTAAAGGGGCCTAGAGGTCTTCGTCCCGGCGTTTGCGCTGCTGTTCGGCCAGCTGGCGCAGGAAGTCGGGGTCGTCGTCGGGCGCGAGGGGCGCGCGGCGCGGAGCCGAGGGCACCCCGATCCGCTGACCGGCGAACGACCGCCACAGGAGCAGGGCGACGACCAGCGCGCCGACCGCCGCGAGCAGAGCGAGCATGCCGGATCCTTCCGTATGGCTGCCTGTCCCCCGAGGTTAACCTCTCCGGCCGTGTGGTGGGCCTGAAGCGGGCCGGGAAAGCACGAAGGCCGTGCCGGGGACGGGGTGTTCCCGTACCCGACACGGCCCTGACGTCCGGATGGTTCAGGCGTTGCGCGCCGGTTCGCTGGCGTCGGTGGTCAGCTCGGCGAGGAGCTCGTTCACCTCGGACTCCCGGAACCGCCGGTGCCCGCCCGGGGTCCGGATCGAGCCGATCCGGCCCGCGGTCGCCCACCGCGTCACCGTCTTGGGGTCCACTCGGAACAGCGCCGCCACCTCGCCAGGGGTGAGCAGGCGTCCGCCCATCGTCGCGGTCATTTTCCGCCTCCTTAACGAACTCACTGCTATACCGGAGGCGTCCGGGCCCTTCTGCCCGTCGCGCCGGGGTAGCCAACGAGGCAATCGTTGCACTTCACCCGTCGGGTACTCGAACGGTTGTCCGCGAGTAAAGAGCCCTTAAAGGTCAAAACGGACAGTTTGTTCACGCTATGCAACTACCCTCCGGTGACCTGACGTGCGGAGACGGCGCTCCGGTGGCCGACGGCGGCCGGGCGTGGTGCCAATGGGGGATTGTCCAACCGCATAGAGTGATGCCGTGGATCAGTTGGACCGGAAGATCATCGCAGCGTTGCGCATCAACGGACGGGCCACTTACGCCGATCTCGGACGAGCCGTCGGGCTGTCCGCGTCGTCGGTGCACGAACGCGTGGGCAAGCTGGAAGCCGCCGGCGTGATCACCGGCTACCACGCGGTCGTCGACCCCAGTTCCGTCGGCCTCGGCGTCACCGCCCTCGTCAGCATCCACCCGACCGACACCGCCACGGAGGACGACGTCGCCGACGCGCTCGCCGAACTCGACGAGGTCGAGAGCTGCTACGCGGTGGCGGGCGACGAGGCCTTCGTCATCAAGGTGCGGGTGCCGACCGTCGACGAGCTGGAACGCACGCTCGGCCGGTTGCGCCGCATCCCCGGCGTCGGGCGGACGAACACCACCGTCGTGCTCTCGACGCGGTTCGAGGGCCGCCCGAACAACGCGGGCCTGCAGAAGGACCGGCCGGGCGGGGCGTAGCCTGCGTTGATGTGAGCGACGTGAAGGCCGACCACCTGCCCCGTGACCTGACGCTGTACCTGCTGGCGCGGTTCGTGCTGGTCGGGGTGATCGCGTGGGCGCTTTCGCTGGCCGGCGTGCCCCTGCTGGTCGGCCTGGTGATCGGCCTGGTCGTCGGGCTGCCGCTCGGCCTGCTGCTGTTCCGCCCGCTCAACGCCCGCGTGACCGCCGGCCTGGCGAAGCGCAACGAGAAGCGCGCCCGCGCCCGGGCGCAGCTGCGCGCGCAGCTGCGTGGTGACACGGCCGCCGGGCAGTCCGAGTGAGCCGCCCGCACAACCGCAGCTGGGTCCGCGAGGCCGTCCGGATCATCGAGGCCGACGCCAACCGCAGCGCCGACACGCACCTGCACGTCTTCCCGCTGCCCCCGGAGTGGGGCATCGACCTGTACCTCAAGGACGAGTCGGTCCACCCGACCGGCTCGCTGAAGCACCGGCTGGCTCGGTCGCTGTTCCTCTACGGGCTGGTCAACGGCCAGATCGGGCCGGACACCGTGCTCGTCGAGGCCTCCAGCGGGTCCACCGCGGTGTCCGAGGCCTACTTCGCCCGGATGCTGGGGCTGCGCTTCATCACCGTCGTGCCGCGGCGCACGTCGAAGGAGAAGGTCGCGCTCATCGAGTTCTACGGCGGCGAGTGCCACTTCGTCGACGAGGCCCCGGCGATGTACCCCGAGGCGGAGCGGCTCGCGGCCGAGTGCGGCGGGCACTACCTCGACCAGTTCACCTACGCCGAGCGCGCGACGGACTGGCGCGGGAACAACAACATCGCCGAGTCGGTGTTCGCGCAGATGCGCGCGGAGCGCCACCCGATCCCGAAGTGGATCGTCGTCGGCGCGGGCACGGGCGGCACCAGCGCGACCTTCGGCCGGTACGTCCGCTACAAGCGCCACACGACGAAGATCTGCGTCGTCGACCCGGAGAACTCGTCGTTCTACGGCGCCTGGGAGACCGGCGCGCTGGACTACGGCACCGGCATGCCGTCCCGGATCGAGGGCATCGGGCGGCCGCGCTGCGAGCCGTCGTTCGTCCCGGGCGTCATCGACGAGATGTTCCAGATCCCCGACGCCGGGTCCCTGGCGGCCATCCGGCTGCTGCGCGAGCGCACCGGGCACTGGGCGGGCGGCTCGACGGGCACCAACCTCTACGGCGCCTTCCGGCTCATCTCCCGGATGGTCGAGGACGGCCAGGCGGGCAGCGTCGTCACCCTGCTGTGCGACGGCGGCGAGCGGTACGCGCACACGTACTACAACGACGAGTGGCTGGCCCAGCAGGACCTGGACCTCGCGCCGCACACGGCGTTGTTCGAGGAGTTCCTGGCCACCGGGAAGTTCCCGGCGCTCTAAAGGTTGAGGCCGAACGCGGCCAGCGCGGCCCAGGCGAGCATCGCGAGCCCGGTGTCCCGCAGCGCCGGGATGAGGGCGCGACCGGTCGCGTCCTGGAGGATCGCCCTGACCGACTGGGGCAGCAGGGCGACGCTCAGCACCGTGAGCGCGGCAAGCGAGTGCGTGGTGAACTGCAGGACTCCGCTGAGCACGTACGGCACCGCGATCAGGGCCAGGTAGAGCCGCCGGGTGCCCTGGTCGCCCAGGCGGGTGGCCAGGGTGCGCTTGCCGGACTCGATGTCCGTCGGAATGTCACGCAGGTTGTTGGCCGTCAGGACCGCCGTCGAGAAGCAGCCGACCGCGACCGCGCACGCCAGCGCCGCCCAGCTGACCCGGCCCGCCTGGACGTACACCGTGCCCAGCACGCCGGCCAGGCCGAAGAACACGAACACGGCGATCTCGCCGAAGCCGTAGTAGCCGTAGGGCTTCTTGCCGCCGGTGTAGAACCACGCGCCGAGGATGCACAGCGCGCCCATCGCGAGCAGCCACCAGTGGCCGCTGACGGCCACCAGGACCAGTCCCAGCACCCCGGCGAGGCCCAGGGAGACCAGCGCGGCGGTCAGCACGGCCTTGGGGGCGGCGACCTTGGAGCCGACCAGCCGGAGCGGGCCGACGCGGTTTTCGTCCGTGCCGCGGATGCCGTCGGAGTAGTCGTTGGCGTAGTTGACGCCGACGATCAGCGAGAGGGACACCAGCAGCGCCAGCACCGAACGCCACCAGGAGAACGCGTCCAGCGCGATCGCCGCGCCGACGCCCGCCACCACCGGCGCCACCGCGTTGGGCAGCGTCCGCGGCCGGGCCCCTTCGATCCACTCGCTCAAGCTCGCCATGGCGCCATTCAACGCCATGGTGATCAGCCGGGGGACGGGAACCCGGACGCTTCCCGGACCGCTCCCGGTGACCGGTCGCCGTCCAGGGCGTCGAGCTGCCGCTGGACGCGGCCGGCGTCGTGGGCCCGGTCCTGCTGCCGGTACATCTCGAGTGCTTCTCGCCACACCGTGCGGGCGTCGTCGTGGTGGCCGAGAGCGGCGTGCGGCTCGCCGAGGCGGTCGAGGGTGTCGGCCACCTGGAAGGTGTTGCCGCGGTCGCGGTAGAGGGCGAGCGCCGCCCGGTAGCGCCGGATCGCCGAGGAGTGGTGGCCGGTGTGGAACTCGATGTAGCCGAGGCTGTCCAGGGTGTCCGCCTCGGCGTGGGAATCGCCGTGCTCCCGGTGCAGGGCCAGTGCGGCCGTGCAGTGGCCGCGCGCGGTCTCGAAGTCGCCGGTCCGGGCGGCGAACCAGCCCACCTGGTTGAGCTCGCGCGCCTCCCAGACCCGCTGGCCCAGTACGCGGAACAGCTCCAGCGCGCGGGAGGCGTGCGCGAGTGCCCGGTGGTCGTCGCCACGCAGCTGCCAAGCCCACGAAAGACTGTGGTGGGCCAGGCTCTCTTCCGTGGCGTCTTCGTGCTGTTCGGCGAGGGTGATGGCCTCGTGGAGGTGCTTGACCGCCTCGTCGTGCCGCCGGCAGTAGAGGAAGACGTCGCCGAGCAGCCGGTGCGCCCGGATGCCCGCGGCCGGGTCGGGCAGGTGCGCGGCAGCGTCCAGTGCGGCCTGCCACACCGCGAGCCGGTCGTGGAGCAGCCCGCGCCGGTTCTGGAAGGTGTGCAGGCCCCACGCCAGGTGCCACACCGCGTCGTGCCACCCGAGTGCCGCGGCGGTGCGCTGGGCGGCCAGGAGGTTGGCGTGCTCGCCGTCGAACCACGCCATGGCGCCCGAGTCGTCGGCCGGCGAGCCGGGTTCGGCGCCGGGTGCCGGGGCCGGGAGCGGGACGACCTTGCGGTGCGGATCCACCCGGTGGTCGGCGGCGTGCGCGGTGTGGGTGTAGTGGTCGATCACCCGGCGCAGCGCGGATTCACGCTCTTCGCGCGGGAGGTCCCGGTCGGCGGTGGCCGCGGCGTAGTCGCGGATGAGGTCGTGCATCGCGTACCGGCCACCGGCGCGGCGGGTCAGCAGCGAGGCCTCCTCCAGCATGCTCAGCACCTTGGCGGTCCGCCGCGGGGGCGAGCCGGCGAGCGCGGCCACGGCGGGCAGCCCGATGTCCGCTCCGGGCGCGATGCCGAGCAGGGCGAACAAGGCGCGCTGTTCGCCGGTGAGGGCCCGCAGGGACCACGACAGGACCGTCGGCAGGCTGACGGTGGGATCTTCGTGGTCCAGCGCGTCGAGGCCGAGGTCGCGCAGCTCGGCGGCGAACTCGGCGAGCGGGATGTGGGGCCGGGTCTGGGCGTGCCGGCTCATGATGGCCAGCGCCAGTGGGTAGCGCCCGCACAGGCTGATCAGCGCTTCGGCCGCGGCGGGCTCGGCGGCGATCCGGGGCTCGCCGAGGCGTTCGGCCAGCAGGGCGCGGGCTTCGGTGTGGCTGAGGATGTCGAGCTGCAGGTGACGCGCACCGTAGCGCGTGATCAGCGGGGCGAGGTGCCGCCGGCTGGTGACGATGGTCGTGCAGGCCGGGCTGCCCGGCAGCAGCGGGACCACTTGGCCGGCGTTCGCCGCGTTGTCCAGCACGACCAGCATCCGCTTGCCGTCGACGAGCTTCCGGTACAACGCGACCTGGGCGTCCTGATCGGGCGGGATGCGGCTCGGGGCGACGCCCAGCGCGCCGAGGAACCCGCGCACCACGACGGACGGATCGAGCGGCGCACCGGCCGGGGAGAACCCGTGCAGGTCGGCGAACAGCCTGCCGTCCGGGAACCGCTCGCGGTGCGCGTGTGCCCAGTGCAGGACCAGCCAGGTCTTGCCGACCCCGCCGGCGCCGGCCAGTGCGGAAATCTGCACCACGCGGCTCACGTCCGCCTCGGGGCGGGACGCGGCGGTGAGCGCGGCGAGCTCGTCGGCGCGGCCGATGAACGACGGCGGTGCCGCGGGAAAGTGGTGCGGCACCGCGTCGGCGCCGGCCGGAGTGCCTGCCGGCGCCGCGATCAGGTCCGGGTCGCCGCGGAGGACCCGCTGGTGCAGCTCCCGCAGCGGCGGGCTGGGATCGGTCCCCAGCTCCCGGACGAGCCTTCGCCGCAGCTGCTCGTAGTGGTCGAGGGCATCGGCCTGGCGGCCGCAGCGGTACAGCGCCAGCACGAGCTGACCCGCGAGCCGCTCGTTCAAGGGGTGCTCGCGGGTCCACGCCGTCAGCTCCGCCGCCAGTTCGGCGTGCCGGCCCTGGCGCAGGCGCACATCGGTGTGGTCGAGCTCCGCCGCCCACTTTTCCGCCCGCAGGTCACGGCGCAGCTCGTCGGCCCACTCGGTGCCGACGTCGGCCAGCGCTTCCCCGCGCCAGAGCGCGCGGGCCCGGTCGAAGAGGACGGCGGCGGCCTCGTTGTCTCCGGCCTCGCGTGCCTCGGCCACAAGCCGGCGGAACCGGTGCAGGTCCACCGCGTCCGGGTCGACGCGCAGGAGGTAGCCGCCGCCGAGCCGCTCGATCTCCAGCCCGCCGCCCGCCAGCACGCCACGCAGCCGGGACAGGTAGCTGTACAGCGTGTCGCGCGCCCGCAACGGCGGGCTCTCCGCCCACACGCGGTCGATCAGCTGGTCGACCGGCACCATCCGGTTCGCGTCGGCGAGCAGGGCCGCCAGCACGGACCGCTGCCGGACCGGCCCGAGGTCCACCCGCCTGCCGTCCTGGCGGGCTTCGATCGTGCCCAGCAACCGGAACTCCACCCCTGCACCCTCCCCGCAGCCGGGCCCGTGCCGAGCCGGCACCGCATTCGACCAGCTCGTTCAAGCGGGCTGCAAGGTTTTGTCACGATGCGCACGGCACAGTCGTGAACACACCGCGTGAGCGGTCGCGGGAGCGGGGCCGGGCCCATGCCGCCGAGGGGGCGGCGCGGTCCCGGTTCTCCCGGGTCAGTTCGTGGTCGGCAGCTGCCAGACGAGCTGGCCGCTGTTGGGGTCCGCGAAGGGGCCGTCGGCCAGCGCCGTGCCTGCGGGAAGGAGGATCCCCAGCGCGACCGCGGTACCGACGAGAGCAGTGCGAATCCAGCGCGTCATGGTGAGTAGCCAAGCGGCCGCGCCCCGTGAATGTCAAGGAAGTGCCGCCATTCAGCCGGTCGAACGCGGGGCGAGCCGGGCCTTCACCGCCGCCCGGTCGACCTTGCCCGGTCCGCGCAACGGCAGCTCGGGGCCGAATTCGAAGCGCTTGGGGGTCGCCGCCGCGCCCAGTTCCGCGCGAACGGCCGCGCGCAGGTCTCCGTGCTCACCTTCCGGGACGACCAGCGCGACCACGGCCTCGCCCCACTCGGGGTCCGGCACGCCCACGACGCACGCGTCACGCACCCCCGGCTGCGCGCAGAGGCAGCGCTCGATCGCGGTCGCCGACACCTTCACGCCGCCGGTGTTGATCATGTCGTCGGCCCGGCCGAGGACCTCGACGCGGCCGTCGCCGTGGCGAACGCCACGGTCGGACGTCGTGAACCAGCCACCCGAGAACGACTCCGCGGTGAGGTCGGGACGGCGGCGGTAGCCGTGGGCGAGGACGTCCCCGGCGATCCGGATGCGGTCGCCGTCGACGTCCACCCGGACGCCGTCGAGCGGGAAGCCGTCGTAGACGCAGCCGCTGGCCGTCTCGCTCATCCCGTACGCCGGCACGATCCGCACCCCGGCGTCCGCGGCGCGCTCGCGCAGGGACGGCGACGTCGCCGCCGCGCCGACCACGATCGCGTCGAACGCCTTCGCCGCGGCCAGCCCCGCGCCGCCGTCGTCCAGCAGGCGGACCAGCTGGGTCGGCACCAGCGCCGTGTACCGCGGGCTGCCCTTGAGCCGGGCCGCCGCGGCCGCGAAGTCGTCCGGGCGGAAGCCGGCGCCGGTCAGCAGGGCCGGGGTCGTCCCGGCCAGCAGCGACCGGACGAGTACCTGCAGCCCGCCGATGTAGTGCGCCGGCGTCGCCAGGAGCCAGTGGCCCGGCCCGCCGAGCCGGGCGTGCGTGGCCTCGGCGGACGCGGTCAGCGCGCGGGCCGACAGCAGCACGCCCTTGGGCGCGCCGGTCGAGCCCGAGGTGGCGATGACCACGGCCGTGCCCGGCTCGGCGGGTTCGTCCGGCGCCATCGCGTCACGCAGCGCGGGGTCGGTGAACGGCAGCACCGCCGGGCCGCCGCCCAGCGCGTCCGCGACGGCTCTGGTCAGCGCGTCGAGGGCGCCGGGCGAGCCGTCGAGGTGGACCGGGAGCAGCTCAGTAGTAATAGGGGACGTCCTTGAAGTCGGGGTCGCGCTTCTCGAGGAAGGCGTCACGGCCTTCGACGGCCTCGTCCTGCATGTAGGCCAACCGGGTGGTTTCGCCGGCGAACAGCTGCTGGCCGACCAAGCCGTCGTCGGTGAGGTTGAACGCGTACTTGAGCATCCGCTGCGCCGTCGGCGACTTGCGCGTGATCTCCCACGCCCAGGTCAGCGCCTCCGTTTCCAGGTCGGCGTGCGGGACGACGGCGTTGACCGCGCCCATCCGGTGCATCTGCTCGGCGGAGTACTCGCGGCCGAGGAAGAAGATCTCGCGGGCGAACTTCTGCCCGACCATCTTCGCCAGGTAGGCCGAGCCGTAGCCGCCGTCGAACGAGCCGACGTCGGCGTCGGTCTGCTTGAACTTCGCGTGCTCGGCCGAGGCGAGGGTGAGATCGCACACCACGTGCAGGGAGTGCCCGCCGCCCGCGGCCCAGCCCGCCACCACCGCGATCACCGGTTTCGGCATGAACCGGATGAGCCGCTGGCACTCGAGGATGTGCAGCCGGCCGGCCCGCGCCGGGTCCACCGTGTCGGAGGTCTCCCCGCTCGCGTACTGATACCCGGACCGTCCGCGAATACGCTGGTCACCACCGGAACAAAACGCCCACCCGCCGTCCTTCGGCGAGGGGCCGTTCCCGGTGAGCAGGACGCAGCCGACGTCCGAGCTCATCCGGGCGTGGTCGAGCGCCCGGTAGAGCTCGTCGACGGTGTGCGGCCGGAAGGCGTTGCGGACCTCGGGACGGTCGAACGCGATCCGCACGACGCGCTTGCCGCCGCGGCTCTCAGCGGAGCGGTGGTAAGTGATGTCGGTGAAGGCGAAACCTTCGACCTCGGTCCACGCGGCCGGATCGAACAGCTCGGAAACTCGGGCGTCATCCACGTTTGCGAGGATAGGACGTGTGGACATGAACCAGCTGGGTGTACCAGGGGCGTGCCGGTGAACCCATCCACCGCGCAGGCCAGGGTCATCGTCGACGAACTCGTCCGCAACACCGTTTCGCACGTCGTCCTCTGCCCGGGCTCCCGCAACGCGCCGCTGTCGATCGCCCTGTACGACGCGGCGGCCGCGGGGAAGCTGCGGCTGCACGTCCGCATCGACGAGCGCGGCGCCGCCTTCCTCGCCCTCGGCATCGCCGCGCGCACCGGCCGCCCGGTGGCCGTGCTCTGCACGTCCGGCACCGCGGCCGCGAACTTCCACCCGGCGGTCCTGGAGGCCGACCGGGCCGGCGTCCCGCTGATCGTGATGACCGCCGACCGGCCGCCCGAGCTGCGGGCCGCGGGGGCGTCGCAGGTCATCGACCAGCACCGGCTCTACGGCGACGCCATCCGCTACTTCGACGAGCTGGCCGTCGCCGAGCGGCGGGCCGGGCAGAACTCGTACTGGCGCAGCCAGATCTGCCGGGTGTGGAACGCCGCCTACGGCGAGTGGCGCTGCGGGCCGGTGCACCTGAACATCCCGTTCCGCGAGCCGCTCGTCCCGGACCTGGACGACGACGGCGAGTGGTACGAATCGCTCGACGGCCGCGCCGACGGTTCGCGCTGGACCGAGCTGCCGGACTTCGGCGCGCTGCCGTCGTTCGTGGTGCCCTCGGCGCGGCACGGCCTGGTCATCGCGTGCGACACCGGCGTCCAGGCGGCCAGCGAGTGGGCCGAGCAGCACGGCTGGCCGGTGATCTCGGAGACCGGCGGGCTCGGGCTGTCGGGCGGGACGGCGATCTCCTCCGGCGTGTGGCTGCTGGCCGTCGAGGAGTTCATCAGCAGGCACCGGCCGGAGCAGGTGCTCTGCCTGGGCCGGCCGACGGTGTTCCGGCAGATCCAGAAGGTGCTCTCGGACGCCTCGGTCGAGGTGCTGCTGGTGCGCCCGGACTCGGACTGGCCGGCGCCCGCGCACAACGTCCGGCAGGTCGGGCAGTGGTTCGACGAGCCGACCAAGCCCGCCGACCCGGAGTGGCTGGCGAGCTGGCGCCGGGCCGACGCCGCGGCCGCGGCCGCGGTGGCTTCGACGCTGGCCGACGAGCCGTGGCCCAGCGGCCTGCGGGTGGCGACCGAACTGGTGGACGTGCTGCCGCCGGACTCGCTGCTGGTCGTGGGCTCGTCCAACCCGACTCGGGACGTCGCGCTGGCCGGACGGCTGCGCCCGGACGTCCTGGTGCACCGCAACCGCGGCGTCGCGGGCATCGACGGCACGGTCTCGACGGCCATCGGCGCCGCGTACGTCCACCGCGGGCCGTCGTACGCGCTGCTGGGTGACCTGACGTTCCTGCACGACGCGTCGGGGCTGCTGACCGGCCCCGCCGAGCAGCGGCCCGACCTCACGATCGTCGTGCTCAACGACGACGGCGGCGGCATCTTCTCCCTGCTGGAGCAGGGGGCACCGGAGCACTCGGCCAGTTTCGAGCGCGTCTTCGGCACCCCGCACGGCGCCGACCTGGGGGCCCTGTGTGCCGGCTACCGCGTCCCGCACGTCGTCGCGGAGACGCTGACGGAGTTCCGGGCGGCCCTGGAACCGGCGCCGGGGCTGCGGGTCGTCGAGGTGCGGGTGGACCGGTCACGGCACCGGGACCTGCACGCCCGCCTGCGGGCGGCGGTGTCGGCGGCCGTCTCGGCGAGCTGACGTCAACCGCTTTCCGGGTGGATTCCCAAAAGGCAAGAAACCTCCCTTCGGCTGTTCCTGGGTGGTTCCTGGCTGGCTACGTTCGAGCGCGCTGCTTCCTCACTCCTTTGGAGGATTTCGAATGCGTGCAAGAACGCGCACCGGTCTCGGTGCGCTCGCGGCCGGCGTCGTCTCGGTGCTGCTCGCCGGCACCGCGAGCGCGGCGCCCGCGCCCGGCGCCCCCGGCGTCGGCGACCCGTACTACCCGAACGCCGGCAACGGCGGCACGGACGTGCTGCACTACGACATCCGGCTCACCTACCAGCCCGCGACCGACCTCCTGTCGGGCACGACGACGCTGCTGCTCACCGCCACGCAGGACCTCTCGCGGTTCGACCTGGACTTCGCGCTGAAGGCCTCCAGCGTGCGGGTGAACAACCGGCCGGCGCAGTTCACGAACCAGACCGGCAACGGCGAGTTCGTCATCACGCCGGCGCAGCCGCTGCTCAAGGGCCAGACGGCGACGGTCGTCGTCGCCTACGCGGACACGCCGTCGACCGCGACGGTGGACGGGCTCAACGCGTGGAAGAAGGGCTCCTTCGGCGCGCTCGGCATCGACGAGCCGCAGAGCTCGGCGTGGTGGTTCCCGGCCAACGACCACCCGACCGACAAGGCGACCTACGACGTCTCGATCGAGGCGCCGGACGGCGACGCGGCCATCTCCAACGGCACCCTCGTCCGCAAGACGAAGCAGCGCGCCGGCTGGACCCGCTGGCAGTGGCGCAGCACGAAACCGCAGGCCACGTACCTGACGTCGTTCATCGTCGGCAAGTACGAAGTCGTCGAGTCGACCACGCCCGACGGCAAGCCGTACATCAACGCCTACGGCGCCGACCTCGGCGACTCGCTGTACGCGGCGAAGGCCAGCGTCGAGCGGACGGCGGAGATCAACGAGTTCCTCGGGACCCAGTTCGGCCCGTACCCGTTCGAGGCCGAAGGCGGCGTCGTGACCAGCGGCATCGGCTTCTCCCTGGAGAACCAGACCCGCCCGACGTACGGCGCCCGCAACTTCCGCGCCGGCTCGAACACGACGCTGATCGCGCACGAGAACGCCCACCAGTGGTACGGCGACAGCGTCTCGCTGGGGCGCTGGAGCGACATCTGGCTGAACGAGGGCTTCGCGTCCTACGCGGAGTGGCTGTGGTCGGAGCACGAGGGCGAGGGCACGGTCGCGGAGCTGGCGCAGTACACCTACGACTCCAACGCGGCCGACGCCGACCTGTGGAAGCTCGTCCCGGCCGACCCGGGCGCGGACAACCAGTTCGACAACGCGGTGTACGACCGCGGAGCGCTGACCCTGCAGGCGCTGCGGACCGCCGTCGGCGACGAGGCGTTCTTCAAGATCCTGCAGACCTGGCACGCGCAGAAGGCGGGCAAGGACGGCCGGATCCTGGAGTTCATCGCGCTGGCGGAGAAGATCTCGGGCAAGCCGCTGCACGACCTGTTCCAGACATGGCTGTACACGGCGGGCAAGCCGGCGGTGGGCCCGAACGGTTCGGTCGCCGCTTTCCGGGCCGCCGCGGCCCCGGCTCCGGCTTCGGTGAAGCCGCGCTCGTACGACCAGATCCAGGCGAACCACCGGTTCCTCGCCGCCGAACACGCGGGCTGAGCAAGACCGCTACGCTCGCGGCGTGAGCACGAAAGGTGAGCGGGCGAGGCGCGTCGGGTGGTGGACCACCCTCGGCGTCGCCTCGCTCCTCACGGTGATGTGCGTGTGCCTCCTGTTCGCGGCGATCCGCAACGACGGAGCGATCTCGGCCCAGCTCGGCACGGCAACGGCCACGGTGGATTCGGTGGCGTTCGACCGGACGATCATCCACTTCGAGACCCCGGACGGGATCGTCCACAGCCCGGCGAACGGGGTGCTGTACCCGGACGGCCTGGCGGCCGGTCAGCTGGTCCGCATCGAGTACGACGCGTCCGACCCGGAGCTGGCCCGGGTGGCCGGCCGCTCGGCGGCGCTGACGGTGCTGCCGCTGGGGAGTTTCGTGGTCTTCACCTGGCTGGTGGCCGGCCCGGCGTTGTGGTGGATCCGGCGGCAGAACAAGCGAGTTCCGGCCCCTGCCCGCTGACCGCCGGGGCAGTCGACCGCCGGGGCAGGTTGATCGCCGGGACAGGTTGATCGCCGGGGGCGGCTGACCGCCGGGGCGGCCGACCGCCCGAAGAGCTCCCCCGCCACACCCTGGGGGGCGTGCCCTGTTCCAGTCTATCGGCGGGTGGCTTCACAAACGGGTGACGCGGCGAATCTGTGGACAGCCGGACCCGATGTGGACAACTCAGCCCACCACCTCGAGCCAGCGGCGCCGCGTGATCTCGTACTCGACCTCGCCCTCCTCCGCCCCCTCGATCGGGTCGTCGTACTCCGCGGCCGAGGTGAACGCCCTCGCGAACGTCAACCCGGCGGAGGCCATCGTCGCGCGGGAAGGAGTGTTGACCGCCATCGTCTGGGCGAAGATCCGGTTCAGGCCCAGCTCCTCGAAGCCGTACCGGATCAGCTCCAGCGAGCCTTCCCGGGCGTATCCCTGCCGCCAGTGGCGGCGCAGCAGCCGGTACCCCAGCTCCGCCTCGCCTTCGACCTCCGGCTGGTCCGGCCCGTGCGGCGGCCGCAGGAGCCACCAGCCGACGAAGTTCTCGCCCGCGAAGCCCATCCAGAAGCCGAACCCGGGCGCGGTGGCCATCCGGCGGGCGTGCGCCCGGGAGACCTCCTCGCGGGTCGAAGCCCGGCCGGTCAGGTAGCGCATCACCGCCGGGTCGGAGTCCAGCTCGTACTCCAGCTCCAGGTGGTCGTCGCTCAGCGGCTCGAGCCTGAGCCGTGGGGTGTGCAGGGCCGGCATGCCTCGATCTTCACCGCGCCCGCAACTGGATTAGCCCGCCGTCTCCTGCCACCAGCCGAGCACCTCGTCCGCCACCCCCGGGGCCGCCACCAGCAGGCCGTCCGTCGGCAGGGCCGTGTCCTCGCCGTGCTTGTCCAGCACCACCGCGCCCGCCTCGATGGCCATCGCCACCGAGCCCGCCACGTCCCACTCGTGGTAGCTGTGCAGCACCGCCGCCGCGGCGTGACCCAGTGCCACCTGGGCGATCGACAGCGCCGCCGACCCGAGCACCCGTACCCCCGCGTGGGCCGCCGCCGCGCGCTCGATGAAGCCGCCCATGCCCGGCCACGGGCCCGTGCGGGCCAGCTCCGTGCACACCAGCGCTCCCGCCGTCACGCAGCGGTCCGTCAGCTGGATCGGCTTGCCGTTCGCGCGGGCTCCCCGGCCGCGCGCCGCGGCGTAGATCTGCGCGCGGTACGGGTCCGCCACCACCCCGACCACCGGGCCCGCCGCGTCCACCAGCGCCAGGCTGTACGCGCACCACGGGACCCCCGCCACGTAGTTCGCCGTGCCGTCCACCGAGTCGACCACCCAGCGGTACTCCGCGACGTCCGCGCCGTGGTCGGCGCCGAACTCGTGGCCGACCACCGGGATGCCCGGGAACTCCGCCGTCAGCACGCGCCGCGTGTGCCGCTCCAGGATCCGGTCGGTGTCGGTGACCCAGTCGAACGGCGAGTCCAGCGTGGACGGGTGGGCGCCGCGGCCGGCGGTCGCGGTGATCACGTCGGTGGCGTCGTTGGCCAGCCGCCCGGCCACTTCGAGCGCCCTCGACAGCAGGCCGGGCTCGACGGGCCGCGGCGGCCGTGAGGACAAGAGGGTCATGCCTGCTTAGTCTGGGTCACCCGGGTTTCCGGCACGCGACCTTGAGATGACATGTCGTAGCCGATCTGTTCCGGCACCGTTGGCTCACACGTCACACCAGCGCCAGGATCGGGTGCGATCGTCCAAGACGTGCGAGTCGCCATAGTCACCGAAAGTTTCCTGCCCCAGGTGAACGGCGTGACCAACTCCGTCCTGCGGGTCGTCGAGCACCTGCGCGAACGCGCGCACGACGTGCTGATCATCGCCCCCGGCCCGGGCCCGGACTCCTACCGCGGCGCCCCGGTGGTCCGGATCCCCGCGCTCGACGTCCCCGGGGTCAGCTCCCTGCCGATCGGCCTGCCGACGCGCACGGTGCTGAACGCGCTGGCCGCGTTCGGTCCGGACGTCGTGCACCTGGCCTCGCCGTTCGTCGTCGGCGCGCGCGGGCTCGCCGCCGCGAGACGGCTGCGCGTCCCCTCGATCGCCGTCTACCAGACCGACATCGCCGGGTTCGCCGCCGCGTACGGCTTCGGCATCGCCGCCCGCGCCGCGTGGCGGTGGGTGCGGCGGCTGCACTCGCGCGCCGACCGGACGCTCGCGCCCTCCAGCGACTCCGTCGAGCAGCTGCGGCGGCACGGCGTCCCGCGGGTGCACCGGTGGGCCCGCGGCGTCGACATCGACCGGTTCTCCCCGGCGCACGCCGACCCGGCGCTGCGGGCCGAGCTGGCCCCGGACGGCGAACTGCTCGTCGGGTTCGTCGGCCGCCTGGCGCCGGAGAAGGAGGTCGACCGGCTGGCCGCGCTCGCCGGGCTGCCGGGTGTCCGGGTGGTCGTCGTCGGCGACGGGCCGGAGCTCGAACCCCTCAGGGAGCAGCTGCCCGGCGCGGCCTTCCTCGGCGCGAAGTACGGCGAAGACCTCTCGAAGGCGTACGCGAGCCTCGACGTCTTCGTCCACACAGGACCGCACGAGACGTTCTGCCAGGCGGTGCAGGAGGCGATGGCCTCCGGGCTGCCGGTGCTCGCCCCGGACGCCGGCGGCCCGAAGGACCTCGTCCTGCCCGGCCGCACCGGCTATCTGCTGCCGGCGGACCGCGAGCGGTTCGGCCCGGCGCTTGTCGAGAAGGTCGACGCCCTCCGGGACGCCGCGTTGCGCGCGAGGCTCGGCGAGAAGGCGCGCAAGGTGGTGCTGGGCCGCACCTGGTCCGCCGTCTGCCACGAGCTGGTCGGGCACTACGAAGCCGTGCGGGGCCCGGCCGCCCGCGCGGCCTGACGTGCACATCGTCCAGCTCGCGAACTTCTACGGCCCGCGCTCGGGCGGGCTGCGGACGGCGCTGCACCACCTCGGCGCCGGGTACGTCACGAGCGGGCACGAGGTGACGCTCGTGGTGCCCGGCCGCCGGTACGCCGACGAGGTCCTGCCGACCGGCGTGCGCCGGTTCACCCTGCCGGCGCCGCGGATCCCGGGCACCGGCGGCTACCGCGCCGTCGACCCGCACCGCGTCCGCGCGGTGCTGCGGAAGCTCGAGCCCGACCGGCTGGAGGTGTCCGACCGGCTGACGCTGCGGGGGATGGGCGGCTGGGCGAGCCGCCACGGCGTGCCGAGCACGGTCATCTCCCACGAGCGCCTGGACCGCCTGCTGGAGCAGTTCCTGCTGCCCGCGCCGATGGCCCGCCGCGTCGCCGACGCCGCGAACCGGCGGATGGCCGCGAGCTACGACACGGTCGTCTGCACGACGGCGTTCGCCCGCGCGGAGTTCGACCGGATCGCCGCGCCGAACGTCCGCCGCGTCCCGCTCGGCGTCGACCTCACGACGTTCCGGCCCGCGATGCGCGACGACGGCTGGCGCGCCGGGCTCATCTCCGGCGCCGACGCCCTGCTGGTCCATTGTGGACGCTTATCGCCGGAAAAGCACGTGGAGCGCAGCGTGGACACCGTCGCCGAGCTGACGGAGGCCGGGGCGCGCGTGCGGCTGGTGGTGGCGGGCGACGGGCCGCGGCGGCGGGCCCTCGAACGCCGGGCGCGCGGCCTGCCGGTGACGTTCCTGGGATTCCTGCCGGGCCGTGGCGACGTCGCCCGGCTGCTGGCCAGCGCGGACGTCTCCCTCGCGCCCGGTCCGCACGAGACGTTCGGCCTCGCGGCCCTGGAAGCGCTGGCGTCCGGGACGCCGGTGGTCGTCTCGGCGTCCTCGGCGCTGCGGGAGATCGTGCGGCCGGGCTGCGGGGCGGCGGTCGACGACCACGCGCCCGCGTTCGCCGCCGCCGTGACCGACCTGCTCGGCTGCCCGGAGGACCTGCGGCGGGCGGCCGCGCGGGCCCGCGCCGAGGAGTTCACCTGGCCCGCGGCCGTTGCCGGGATGCTGGCCACCCACGGCTGAGCCCGCTCTGTACGCGATTTGTACGCCGGCTGATCAAGGTCAACTTCTCGACGGAGGAGGGGGACAGTCCGGTGGAGTTCGAGGTTCTGGGTCCGATCACCCTGGTGGCCGGCGCACGGGCGATCCCCGTGCCCGGACGGCTGCGGCGCACCCTGCTCGGCGTGCTCCTGGCCGACGCCAACCACTTCGTCCGCGCCGACGTGCTCGCCGACGTGCTGTGGGACGGCGATCCTGACCGGCGCGCGGCGCGGAAACTGCACTGGCACGTGCACAAGCTGCGGTCCGCGCTGCCCGAACGCGAGCGGCTGGACTCCGGGCACGGCGGCTACCGGCTCGTCGTGCGGCCCGGGGAACTGGACGCCGAGCGCTTCGAGGCGCTCGCGGTGCGGGCGGCGGCGGAACCGCGGCCCGCCGAGCGGACCGCGCTGATCCGGGAGGCGCTCGGGCTGTGGCACGGCACGCCCTACGGCGGGCTGGACGTCCCGGTCCTCGCGGACGAGGTGCTGCGGCTGACCGAGCGCCGCCTGGCCCTGTTCGAACAGCTGCACCAGGCCGAACTGGACCTCGGCCGGCACGCCGCGGTGGTGGCCGAGCTGACCGGGCTGGTGCGGCGGTACCCGCTGCGCGAGCGGCTGCACTACCTGCTGGTGATGGCGCTGTCGCTGGACGGGCGGCGCGCGGAGGCCCTGGAGGCCTACCGCCGCGCCCGCCGGGTGCTGGTCCGGCAGCTCGGCCTGGAACCGGGCCGCGCGCTGCGCGACCTCGAACGGCGGATCCTGGCGGACGGGCCCGGCGCCCGCGCGGCACCGGGCCCGTCCGGCGGGATCAGATGACGCGCAGGTAGAGGTACACGTGCGAGCCGGCGTGGGTCTTGTTGAACTCCTTCTTCGTGCCCTCGCCGCCGGCGCGGACGGTGCCGAAGTTGGTGCCGTCCTCCCAGGTGCCGTAGACCTCGGCGGCCTTGCCGTCGGCGTCGGTGTCCTTCACCCAGCCGTTGACCGCGACCTTGCCGCTGGTGCAGGTGATCGTCCACGCGGCGGAGCCACCGCCGACCGAGGGGCTGAACTTGTCACCGCAGGTGCCCTGGATCGTCACCACACCGTCGGTGCCCGCCATCGCGGGAGCCGAGCTGATCAGGGAACCACCGACGACGGCGCCGGTCAGCGCGGCCACGGCCGCCGCCTTCTTGACGAAGCTCATCTCGTAGTGCCTTTCTCGGGGGCCGGCTGTTCGCCTGCCGTGAGGAAGACACTGCCGAGGTCGGCTTTGCTGTTACTTTGCCACCGCTTTGCTGCGGATTTGCCCGGCCACCGCGACCCTCGACGGGCGAGCTGCGCCCGGCGTCTAGATTCGAGTCATGTCACGCGCAAGCCTGGACAAGGATCCGCACGAAGTCGCCGCGATGTTCGACGGCGTCGCGGACGGGTACGACCGGGCGAACTCGTTCATGACCTTCGGCTTCGACCGCCGCTGGCGCACCACGACCGCCCGCGTCCTCGACGCCCGCCGCGGCGAAAAGGTCCTGGACCTCGCGGCCGGCACCGGCGTCTCGACCGTCGAGTACGCCCGCGGGGGCGCCTGGTGCCTGGCCGCGGACTTCTCGTTCGGCATGCTGCGCGCCGGGCTGCACCGCAAGGTCCCGATGGTCGCCGCGGACGCGCTGCACCTGCCGTTCGCCGACGAGAGCTTCGACGCCGTGACGATCTCGCTCGCCCTGCGCAACTTCGTCGACCCGAAGGCCGCGCTCACCGAGATCGCCCGGGTGGTCAAGCCGGGCGGCCGCCTGGTGATCTGCGAGGTCTCGACGCCGCCGTTCGCGCCGATCCGGTTCGTCCACCGGAACTTCGTCCTCAAGCTGCTGACCTGGGTCGGCAGCCGGACGTCGTCGAACCCGGAGGCGTACCAGTACCTGGCCGAATCCATGCTGACCTGGCCCGACCAGCGCACCCTCGGCGAGATCATCGCGAGCGCGGGCTGGACCGACGTCGAGTGGTTGAACCTCACATTCGGGGTCGTGGCGATCCACCGCGCGCGAAAGCCTGCCTAAACTCGCGCCTATGACGCGACGCACCGCAGACCAGGACGCCGAAGTCATCGTCGTCGGCGCCGGACCCGCCGGTTCCACCGTGGCCACCTACCTGGCCCGCGCGGGCGTCGACGTCCTCCTGCTGGAGAAGACCGAGTTCCCCCGCGAGAAGGTCTGCGGCGACGGCCTGACCCCGCGCGGCGTCAAGCAGCTGATCGACCTCGGCATCGACACGAGCGAGGACGCGGGCTGGGTGCACAGCCGCGGCCTGCGGATCCTCACCGGCGACCTCACGCTGGAGCTCGACTGGCCGGACCTGACGAGCTACCCGCCGTACGGCGTTTCCCGCACCCGCCACGACTTCGACGACCTGCTCGCGAAGCTCGCCGTGAAGGCGGGCGCGCGGCTGTACGAGCGCACCACCGTCACCAGCGCGATCACCAACGCGGGCGGCCGCGTGGTCGGCGTCGAGGCGAAGGTCGGCCCGGAGCGGACGCCGGTGAAGTACTACGCGCCGCTGGTCCTGGCCTGCGACGGCGTGTCCGCGCGGCTCGCGCTGAGCGTCGGCATCCAGAAGAACGAGAAGCGCCCGATGGGTGTCGCGGTGCGCCAGTACTACAAGAGCCCGCGCCACGACGACCCGTTCATCGAGGGCCACCTCGAGCTGTGGGACCACTCCGACCCGCGGGACCCGAAGCTGCTGCCGGGCTACGGCTGGGCGTTCCCGCTCGGCGACGGCACGGTGAACGTCGGCCTCGGCATGCTCTCGACGTCGGCCTCGTTCCGGAACACCGACTACCGCGCCCTGCTGCGCCAGTGGCTCGACGGGACGCCGGAGGAGTGGGGCTACCGCGAGGAGAACGCGATCGGCAAGGTCGGCGGCGCCGGCCTCCCGATGGGCTTCAACCGCACCCCGCACTACCGCGACGGCCTCCTGCTGCTCGGCGACGCGGGCGGCATGGTCAGCCCGTTCAACGGCGAAGGCATCTCGGCGGCGATGGAGTCCGCGCAGATCGCCGCGGAGGTCGTCGTGCAGGCTCTGGCCCGGCGCGAAGGCCCTTCGCGGGAGCGGGCCCTGGAGGCGTACCCGCGCGCGGTCGGCGAGCTGATGGGCGGCTACTACGCGCTGGGCAACGTCTTCGCGAAGATCATCGGCAAGCCGAAGATCATGCACGCGTGCACCAAGTACGGCCTGCGCGTCAACAAGCTCCTCCCGCTGGTCTACAAGGGCCTCTCAGGCTGCTACGACGCCAAGGGCGGCGACGCCGTCGACCGCCTCATCGCAGCGCTGGCGAAGGTGACGCCCAGCCCGCGCTGACCCCAAAGCGGCACTTTCACGTGAAAGTGCCGCTCGCCCGGCCTGGCCCCCCCGCGCGCTCCGGGGCACCACACGTGCTCCCAGAGGCATCTCGCGTGACCAGCGGGGCATCACGCGTGATCCGGCGGGCATCACGCGTGATCCGGCGGGCATCGGAGTGATGCCCGGTCAGTCACGCGTGATGCCTCTGCAGACACGCGTGATGCCCCTTCAAGCACGCGTGATGCCCGTTGGGGCACGGCGGGTTTCGCGCGCGGACACACGAGTGGCCTAGCAAGTTGGCCGTGCGGTCAGTGGGATAAGTCACAGGTCAACGCCCGGTTTGTCCGGCCGGAACGCGATCTTGGACGGCTTTCGCGCAGGTCGCGCGCGCGGCGTTGCCGACCCGTGACAACGATGGCGACAGAACTTAGGCGACCCTTATAACACGGGGTACTAGGGACAAGAGTGTGAGTCGCGTCCTAGACTCCCCCCATGCTTTGTGAATCCCTTCACATCCGCGACGAGTGGCTTGTGAACTATTTCACAAGCGAGCTGTGTTTCCCCTCCAGGTCCAGCCACGGGCCGTAAGGAGACCCTGACCCTCGGCGGTGTGACCCAGGTCCCTTAGGGTGCCGACGAGGCCCAGCGGTTCCCCACCCCAAGCTCAACCGCAGCGGCGCGGAAAGGATGGCGAAGACCCCGTGCTGACGTTGCTGACCCGGACCGACACGGTGCAGCTGGCGCAAGAGGCCCCGAGCCTGAAGCCCTACCTGCCCCTGGTCCTGTTGTTCGTGCTGGCACTGGCGTTCGCCGTGCTGTCGGTCCTGCTGGGCCCGCTCGTCGGACCCAGCCGCTACAACAGGGCCAAGCTGTCCGCCTACGAATGCGGCATCGAGCCGTCCCCGCAGCCGCTCGTCGGCGCCGGGCGGATGCCGGTCGCTTACTACATCACCGCGATGCTGTTCATCCTGTTCGACATCGAGATGGTCTTCCTCTACCCGTTCGCCGTGCAGGCGGACGCGCTGGGCACGTTCGGCCTGGTGGAGATCCTGCTGTTCATCGCGACGGTCGGCTTCGCGTACGCCTACGTGTGGCGGCGCGGCGGCCTGGATTGGAACTAGACCCATGGGCCTGGAAGAAAAACTCCCCAACGGCGTCCTGCTGGCCAGCCTCGAAGGCCTCGTCAACTGGGCGCGCAAGAACTCGCTGTGGCCCGCGACCTTCGGCCTCGCCTGCTGCGCGATCGAGATGATGACGGTCGGCGGTTCCCGCTACGACATCGCCCGCTTCGGCATGGAGCGCTTCAGCGCGACGCCGCGGCAGGCCGACCTGATGATCGTCGCGGGGCGCGTCACGCAGAAGATGGCGCCGGTCCTGCGCCAGATCTACGACCAGATGGCCGAGCCGCGCTGGGTGCTCGCCATGGGCGTCTGCGCCTCCTCCGGCGGCATGTTCAACAACTACGCCGTGGTCCAGGGCGTCGACCACATCGTGCCGGTCGACATGTACCTGCCCGGCTGCCCGCCGCGGCCGGAGATGCTGCTGGACGCGATCCTCAAGCTGCACGCCAAGATCCAGGACGAGCCGATCAACGCCCGCCGCGCCGCGATCCGCGCCGCGAGCGGGGAGCGCACCGAGCTCGTCGCGTCGTCGATCAAGTACGCGAAGAAGTAGAGCGATGACTGAGAACCCCCAACCCGGCGAAGAGCAGTCCAGCGCCGAGCGAGCCGAAACCGGCCTGACGGCGAAGGGGCCGGGCTCGGCCGAAGCCGTCGTCACCGGTAGCGAGCGCCGGGGCATGTTCGGTGTCCGCGGCACCGGCGACACCTCCGGCTACGGCGGCGTCCGGCTCCCGGCGTACAGCCCGGCGCCGGCCGAGCGCCCGTACGGCGGCTGGTTCGACCAGTTCGCCGACGAGTTCTACGCCGCGCTGGCCGAGCGCAAGATCCCCGCCGAGGCGATCCTGCAGACGACGGTCGACCGCGGCGAGATCACCTTCTACGTCGCCCGAGAGCACCTGCCCGCCATCGCGAAGACGCTGCGCGACGACGGCGGCCTCCGCTTCGAGCTGCTGTCGTCGGTGTCCGGTGTGGACTACGGCGTCGACGTCCCGCAGCGGCTGCACGCGGTCTACCACTTCACGTCGCTGACCTACCGGCGCCGGATTCGCCTCGAGGTCGCCCTCGACGTCGAGGACGCCCACGTGCCGTCGCTGGTGGAGACCTACCCGACCGCCGACTGGCAGGAGCGGGAGACCTGGGACATGTTCGGGATCGTCTTCGACGGCCACCCCGCGCTGACCCGGATCCTCATGCCGGACGACTGGGACGGCCACCCCCAGCGCAAGGACTACCCGCTCGGCGGGATCCCGGTCGAATACAAGGGCGCGGAAATTCCGCCGCCGGACCAGCGGAGGTCGTACTCGTGAGCACCGAGAACCTTTCCGACGTCACCACGGGCACGTCGACGACCAAAGCCGGCAGCGACAGCACCGACGACAAGGCCGGCACCGACAACGTCGGCTACGCCGACTCCCGCGACACCACCGAAGGCCGCGTCTACACGGTCTCCGGCGGCGACTGGGACGACGTCATCGCCGACGCGGCGCACGACGAGCGCATGGTCATCAACATGGGCCCGCAGCACCCGTCGACGCACGGCGTGCTCCGGCTCGTGCTGGAGATGGAGGGCGAGACCGTCACGCAGCTGCGGTCGGTCATCGGCTACCTGCACACCGGCATCGAAAAGAACTGCGAGTACCGGACCTGGACCCAGGGCGTCACCTTCGTGACGCGCATGGACTACCTGGCCCCGCTGTCGACGGAGATGGCGTACTGCCTCGGCGTCGAGAAGCTGCTGCAGATCGAGGCCCCGCGTCGTGCGCAGCTGCTGCGCGTGATGCTGCTGGAGATCAACCGGATCGGCTCGCACCTGGTCTACATCGCCACCGGCGGCATGGAGCTCGGCGCCACCACGGCGATGACGCTCGGCTTCCGCGAGCGCGAAGAGGTGCTGCACCTGCTGGAGCACCTGACCGGCCTGCGGATGAACCACGCGTTCATCCGCCCCGGCGGCCTCGCGCAGGACATGCCGGCCGACTACCGCGAGAAGGTCACCGAATTCGTCAAGACGATGAAGGAACGCCTTCCGCTGTACGACAAGCTCTTCACCGGGCAGCCGATCTGGCGCAACCGGCTCAAGGGCGTCGGGTACCTGCCGGTCGACGCGTGCCTCGCGCTCGGCGTCACCGGCCCGGTGCTGCGGTCCGCCGGCCTGCCGTGGGACCTGCGCAAGACCGAGCCGTACTCCTGCTACGACGAGTTCGACTTCGACGTGCCCGTGGACAACGGCGCCGACTGCTGGTCGCGCTACCTGATCCGCGTCCACGAGATGCACGAGAGCCTCAAGATCATCGAGCAGTGCCTCGAGAAGCTCGAGCCGGGCCCGGTCATGGTCGAGGACAAGAAGATCGCGTGGCCCGCGCAGCTGTCCATCGGCAGCGACGGCATGGGCAACTCGCTCGAGCACGTCAAGAAGATCATGGGCCAGTCGATGGAGTCCCTGATCCACCACTTCAAGCTGGTCACCGAGGGCTTCAAGGTCCCGCCGGGCCAGGTCTTCGCCTCGGTGGAGTCGCCGCGCGGCGAGCTCGGCGTGCACCTGGTCTCCGACGGCGGCACCCGGCCCGTCCGCGTCCACGTGCGGGACCCGAGCTTCGTGAACCTGCAGTCGATGCCCGCAATGGCCGAAGGCGGCCTGGTCGCGGACGTGATCGCCGCGATCGCCTCGATCGACCCCGTCATGGGGGGAGTGGACCGATGACCTCAACGTTCCCCGAGCCGGGACCGAAGGACGCGGCGACGACGTACGCGGCGGCGTCGGCGGACACCGACGTCGTCGCCATCGCGCCGGACTCCGCGGTGGCCGCCGGGATCATCACCGAGACGCCGCTGGAAGACGTCTTCGACGCGGACATCCACGCGAAGGCGCAGGAGCTGATCGCGCGCTACCCGATGTCCCGCTCGGCGCTGCTGCCGATGCTGCACCTCGTGCAGTCGGTGCAGGGCTACGTCAGCCAGGAAGGCATCGCGTTCTGCGCGAAGCAGCTCGACCTGTCCGACGCCGAGGTCAGCGCGGTCGCGACGTTCTACACGATGTACAAGCGGCGTCCGTGCGGCGAGCACCTCGTGAGCGTCTGCACCAACACGCTGTGCGCGGCCATGGGCGGCGACGCGATCTACAAGAAGCTCCAGACGCACCTCGGTTCCGAGGAGCGGCCGCTGGGGCACAACGAGACCGCGGGCACGCCGAACGAGCCGGGCTCGATCACCCTCGAGCACGCCGAGTGCCTCGCGGCCTGCGACCTCGCGCCGGTCATCCAGGTCAACTACGAGTACTTCGACAACCAGACCGAGGAGAAGGCCGTCGCCCTGGTCGACGCGCTGCAGGCGGGCAAGAAGCCGGCCCCGACGCGCGGGGCCCCGCTGACGAACTTCAAGGGCGCCGAGCTGCAGCTCGCCGGGTTCTTCCCGGAGGACGAGGCGACCTACCGCCGGGACGTCGACGGCCCTTCGCAGGCCGTCGAGACGCTGCGGGGCGCCCAGCTCGCGCAGGAGCGCGGCTGGGTCGCCCCCGCCGCCCAGGACGTCCCGCTTCCGGAAGTGGAGAAGAAGTAATGGCTGACCCCATCACTCCGGTCCTCACGAAGCGCTGGCTGTCGCCGAACTCCTGGCAGATCGGCCAGTACGAGGCGCTCGAGGGCTACACCGCGATCCGCAAGGCCCTCGCGGGGACGCCGGAGCAGCTCGTCCAGCTCATCAAGGATTCCGGCCTGCGCGGCCGCGGCGGCGCGGGCTTCCCGGCCGGCATCAAGTGGTCGTTCATGCCGCCGAACTTCGACAAGCCGCACTACCTGGTGATCAACGCCGACGAGGGCGAACCGGGGACCTGCAAGGACATCCCGCTGATGATGGCGGACCCGCACTCCCTCATCGAGGGCTGCATCATCGCCTCGTACGCGATGCGGTCCAACCACTGCTTCATCTACGTCCGCGGCGAGGCGCTGCACTGCATCCGCCGGCTCAACGCGGCCGTGCGCGAGGCCGAAGCGGCGGGCTACCTGGGCGAGAACATCCTCGGCTCGGGCTTCGACCTCAAGATCACCGTCCACGCGGGCGCGGGTGCGTACATCTGCGGCGAAGAGACGGCGCTGCTCGACTCCCTCGAGGGACGTCGTGGGCAGCCGCGGCTCAAGCCGCCGTTCCCGGCCGCCGCGGGTCTCTACGCCGCGCCGACGACGGTGAACAACGTCGAGACCATCGCCAGCGCGCCCTACATCGTCAACGGCGGCTCCAGCTGGTTCCGCGAGATGGGCCGCGAGAAGTCGCCCGGCCCGAAGATCTACTCGATCTCCGGTCACGTCGAGAAGCCCGGCCAGTACGAGTGCCCGCTCGGCACCACGCTGCGCGAGCTGCTGGACATGGCGGGCGGCATGAAGGACGGCATCCCGCTCAAGTTCTGGACCCCGGGCGGCTCGTCCACCCCGATGTTCACCGCCGAGCACCTCGACGTTCCCCTGGACTTCGAAGGCGCGGCGGAAGCCGGGTCGATGCTGGGCACCACCGCCGTCCAGGTCTTCAACGAGACCGTGTCGGTGCCGTGGGCCGTGATGAAGTGGACGCAGTTCTACGAGCACGAGTCCTGCGGCAAGTGCACGCCGTGCCGCGAAGGCACGTACTGGCTGGCGCAGATCCTCGAGCGCATGGTCTCCGGCCACGGCACCGAGGAGGACATCGACACCCTCCTCGACGTCTGCGACAACATCCTCGGCCGGTCGTTCTGCGCACTCGGCGACGGCGCGGTGTCGCCGATCACCAGCGGCATCAAGTACTTCCGCGAGGAGTTCCTCGCGCTGTGCGAAGCGAACCGCCACGAACAGACCAAGCCCGAACTCGTGGGAGCGCAGGCATCATGACGATCGCGCCCGACAAGCCAGAGACCACCGAGACGCCGGTCCCCGAAGGCCACGTCAAGCTGGTCATCGACGGCGAAGAGGTCATCGCCCCCAAGGGCGAACTGCTCATCCGCACGGCCGAACGCCTCGGCACGGTCATCCCGCGGTTCTGCGACCACCCGCTCCTCGACCCGGCGGGCGCCTGCCGCCAGTGCCTGGTCGAGGTCGAAATGGGCGGCAGGCCGATGCCGAAGCCGCAGGCGTCCTGCACGATGACCGTCGCCGACGGCATGGTCGTCAAGACGCAGCTGACGTCGCCGGTCGCGGACAAGGCCCAGCAGGGCGTGATGGAGCTCCTGCTCATCAACCACCCCCTGGATTGTCCGGTCTGCGACAAGGGCGGCGAGTGCCCGCTCCAGAATCAGGCGCTGGCCCACGGCCGCACGGAGTCGCGGTTCGTCGACACCAAGCGGACGTTCCCGAAGCCGCTGCCGATCTCGACGCAGGTGCTGCTGGACCGCGAACGCTGCGTGCTCTGCCAGCGCTGCACCCGGTTCTCCCGCGAGATCGCCGGCGACCCGTTCATCGAGCTCCTCGAACGCGGCGCCCACCAGCAGATCGGCACCGCGGAGACGGCGGACGTGCTGGACCTGGCCTCGCGGACGACCAGCGGCCAGCCGTTCCAGTCCTACTTCTCCGGCAACGTCATCCAGATCTGCCCGGTCGGCGCCCTGACCAGCGCGGCCTACCGGTTCCGGTCGCGGCCGTTCGACCTGGTGTCCTCGCCGAGCGTCTGCGAGCACTGCTCGTCCGGCTGCGCCGAGCGCACCGACTTCCGGCGCGGCAAGGTCCAGCGCAAGCTGGCCGGCGACGACCCGGACGTCAACGAAGAGTGGATCTGCGACAAGGGCCGGTTCGCCTTCCGCTACACCGGCGCCGAGGACCGCATCCGCCGTCCGCTCGTCCGGAACCAGGCGACCGGTGAGCTGGAAGAGGCGTCCTGGACCGACGCGCTGCGCATCGCGGCGGCGGGCCTCACCGAGGCTCGCGGCAACGGCGGCGTCGGCGTGCTGACCGGCGGACGGCTGACCGTCGAGGACGCCTACGCGTACTCGAAGTTCGCCCGCGTCGCCCTGCGCACCAACGACGTCGACTTCCGCGCCCGCCCGCACTCGACCGAGGAACTCGCGTTCCTCACCTCGCACGTCGTGGGCGTGACGCCGGAGTCCGGCGTCACCTTCGGCGAGATCGAGCGGGCCCGCACGGTCCTGTGCGTCGCCTTCGAGCCCGAGGACGAAGCCCCGATCGTGTTCCTGCGGCTGCGCAAGGCGGCCCGCCGGAACAAGACCCGGGTCGTCCACCTGGGACAGTGGACGACGTCGTCGGTGCGCAAGACGTTCGGCGAGCTGCTCGCCTGCGTCCCCGGCCAGGAGGCCGCGGCCGTCGAAGGCATCGCCAAGCACGCGCCGGACCTCGACGAGGCCCTGCGCGGCGAAGGCGCCGTCGTCCTGGTCGGCGAGCGCGCCGCCGCGATCCCCGGCCTGTTCGCCGCCCTGCACGACCTGGTCGAGCGCACCGGCGTCCGGCTCGCGTGGATCCCGCGCCGCGCCGGCGACCGGGGCGCGCTGGAAGCCGGCTGCGTGCCGTCGCTGCTGCCCGGCGGTCGCCGGGTCGGCGACGACGCCGCCCGCGTCGCCGTCGAGAACGCCTGGGGCGTCCCGCTCCCGGCCACCCCGGGCCGCGACACGACCGACATCCTGCTGGCCGCCTCGGCGCGCGAGCTCGGCGGCCTGGTCGTCGGCGGTGTCGACCCGTTCGACCTGCCGGACCCGGACCTCGCGCTGCGCGCACTGGACGCGGCCGGCTTCGTCGTCAGCCTCGAGCTGCGGCACAGCGCGGTGACCGAGCGCGCGGACGTCGTGCTCCCGGTGGCGACGTCGGACGAGAAGGCCGGCAGCTACCTCAACTGGGAGGGCCGCACCCGCCCGTTCGACACGACGATCGAAGGCACCGGCGCCCTGCCGGACTGCCGGGTGCTCGACACCCTCGCCGTCGAGATGGACGCGGACCTGTTCACGCAGACGCCGGCCGCCGCCCGCGGCGACTTCGAGAAGCTGGGCCAGGCCTCGGCGCTGCGCTGGAGCCACGTCGCCGCCGAGGTCGCGCCGCCCGCGACGCCGGGTGACGGCCAGGCGATCCTGTCGACCTGGCGCCAGCTGATCGACAACGGTTCGCTGCAGGACGGGGAACCGCACCTCAAGGGCACCCAGCGCACGCCGGTCGCGCGGCTGTCCGCGAAGACCGCCGAAGGGCTGGGCACCACCGTGCGGGTCAGCACCGAGCGCGGTGCGATCACGCTGCCGGTGGAGATCGCCGACCTGCCCGACGGCGTCGTGTGGCTGCCGGGCAACTCCGACGGCTCCGCCGTGTTCAAGACGCTCGGCGCCGGGCACGGCGCCGTCGTGAACCTCGCTGGAGGTGGGCAATGACCCCGCTGCTGACCGAAGCCGCCGTCGGGAGTGTTCCGGACGCGGCGACGCGGGCGGCGCTGCTGGCGGACGACCCGCTGTGGCTGATCCTGCTCAAGTGCGTGGTCATCCTGCTGATCGGGCCGATCATGACGATCTTCCTGATCGTCTGGGAGCGCAAGGCGGTCGGCCGGATGCAGAACCGGCCCGGCCCCAACCGGGTCGGCCCTGGCGGCTACCTGCAGTCCCTGGCGGACGCGATCAAGCTGCCGTTCAAGGAACAGATCATCCCGGACACCGCCGACCGCAAGGTGTACTTCCTCGCCCCGGTCATGTGCGTGGTGCCCTCGCTGATCGCGCTGTCGGCCATCCCGTTCGGCCCGGTCGTGTCGATCTTCGGCGAGCGGACCGTGCTCCAGCTGCTCGACCTGCCGGTCAGCGCGCTGGTGATCCTGGCCTGCTCCTCGATCGGCGTCTACGGCATCGTGCTCGCCGGCTGGTCATCCGGTTCGCCGTACCCGCTGCTCGGCGGCATGCGCAGCGCGGCGCAGGTGATCTCGTACGAGATCGCGATGGGCCTGTCGATCGTCGCGGTGATCCTGCAGGCCGGGTCGCTGAACCTGGCCGACATCGTCGGCAAGCAGCAGCCCGCGTGGTTCCTCTACCTGGTCCCGAGCTTCGTGATCTACCTGATCTCGATGGTCGGTGAGACCAACCGTGCCCCGTTCGACCTCCCGGAGGCCGAGTCGGAGCTGGTCGGCGGGTTCCACACCGAGTACAGCTCGATGAAGTTCGCGATGTTCTTCCTCGCCGAGTACGTCAACATGGTGATCGTCTCGGCGTTCGCGACGACGCTGTTCCTCGGCGGCTGGATGGCCCCGTGGCCGCTGTCGCTGATCGGGAACAACGTGCTCAACACCGGCTGGTGGCCGGTGCTGTGGTTCTTCGCGAAGATGTTCGTCCTGCTGTTCGGGTTCATCTGGCTGCGCGGCACGCTGCCCCGCCTGCGCTACGACCAGTTCATGCGCCTGGGCTGGAAGGTCCTGGTCCCGCTGAACCTGGTGTGGATCGTCATGGTGACCTTCGCGAAGGTGATCACCTGGAACACCACGACCATCATCATCGCCGCGGTCGCCATCTTCATCGTCGTCGCGCTGTTCTTCTACGTCCGCGCCGCGGGCCGCGAAGAGGAGAGCGAGTCGATCCCGGTGACCGGCGGCGGCTTCCCGGTCCCGCCGCTGGACCTCAAGGTCCCGCAGACCACCCCGCGTCAGAAGGCTTTGGCCAAGGCCGAGGCGAAGGCGGCCCGCCGCAAGCCGGCGGCCGTCGGTACCGCACAGGAAGGGGCACAAGATGGGGTTTCTTGATCCCGTCAAGGGCTTCGGCGTCACCTTCGGGATGATGTTCAAGAAGGTCGCCACCGAGGAATACCCGGAAGCCGGCGCCCCCGCCGCGCCGCGGTACCACGGACGGCACCAGCTGAACCGCCACCCGGACGGCCTCGAGAAGTGCGTCGGCTGCGAGCTGTGCGCGTGGGCGTGCCCGGCGGACGCGATCTTCGTCGAGGGCGGTGACAACACCGAGGAAGCGCGGTTCTCGCCGGGCGAGCGGTACGGCAAGGACTACCAGATCAACTACCTGCGCTGCATCGGCTGCGGCCTCTGCATCGAGGCGTGCCCGACCCGGTCGCTGACGATGATCAACTTCTACGAGCTGGCGGACGACGACCGCCAGCGGCTGATCTACACGAAGGAGGACCTGCTCGCCCCGCTGCTGCCCGGCATGGAGCAGCCGCCGCACCCGATGCGGCTCGGCGAGAACGAGCAGGACTACTACGTCAACGGCCCCGAACTGGCACGCGGGGAGGGCGTCAAGTGATCTCCGCACTCCTCGCCCAGGCGCCGAACGCGTCGGCGGGTGTCTCCACCGGCGAGGCCGTGGCGTTCTGGATCCTCGGCCCGCTCTCGCTGCTCGGCGCGCTCGGCATGATCTTCTCCCGCAACGCCGTCCACTCGGCGCTGTGGCTGGTCCTGACGATGCTGAGCCTGGGCGCGCTGTACATGATCCAGTCGGCGCCGTTCCTCGGCTTCACGCAGATCATCGTCTACACCGGCGCGATCATGATGCTGTTCCTGTTCGTGCTGATGCTGGTCGGCCGGGAGAGCTCCGACTCCGTCGTCGAAGTCCTCCGCGGACAGCGGCTGGCGGCGACCGTGCTCGGCATCGGGCTGGCCGCGCTGCTCGCCACCGGCATCTACCGGGCGCTGGCCAACGTCACCCCGGCCGTCCCGCTCGACTCCGCCACCCCGGCGGGCGGCGGGCCGAAGGGCCTGGGCCGGCTGATCTTCACCGACTACCTCTTCCCCTTCGAGCTGACGTCGGCGCTGCTCATCACCGCCGCGATCGGCGCGATGGTGCTGGCCTTCACCGACCGGCACGCCAAGGGCGGGAAGCTGTCGCAGAGGGAACTCGTGCTCCTGCGCTTCCGCGGCGAGCACGACCGGCCGTCGCCGCTGCCCGGCCCGGGTGTGTTCGCCACCGCCAACTCGGTGGCGACGCCGGCGCTGCTGCCGGACGGCTCGGTCGCCCCGGAGTCGCTCTCGGCGATCATCGAGTCCACCTCGGCGATCGAGCTGGCGAAGGAACGCAAGCTCGTCGCGGACGAGGGCCCGCACCCCGACGCGCACGCGCTGGTCGGCTCCGAGGGTGCTTCGAAAGCCCCGGAAGCCTCGGAAGGGGAGAGGGCATGACCCCGACGTACTACCTGCTGCTGTCGGCGCTGCTGTTCGCGCTCGGCGCGGTCGGCGTGCTGGTGCGGCGCAACGCGATCGTCGTGTTCATGTGCATCGAGCTGATGCTCAACGCGGTGAACCTGTCGCTGGTCACCTTCGCCCGGATCAACGGCGGGCTCGACGGCCAGATCATGGCGTTCTTCGTCATGGTCGTCGCGGCCGCCGAGGTCGTGGTCGGCCTGGCGATCATCATGGCCATCTTCCGCACCCGGCGCTCGGCTTCGGTCGACGACACCAACCTGCTGAAGTACTAGGAGACACCGAGTGACCGCATCATCGTGGCTGCTGGTGGCCCTGCCTGGCCTCGGCGCCCTGATCCTGCTGCTGGCGGGTAAGCGGGCCAAGGCCTGGGGGCATCTGCTCGGCTGTGCCACCGTCACCCTCGCCTTCGTCTACGGGCTGATCCTGTTCTTCACCGCCGACACCGGCACCACGACCGACACCAAGGTCTACTCGTGGATCCCGGCCGGCGCGCTGCAGATCGACTTCGGGCTGCGGATCGACGCGCTGTCGCTGACGTTCGTGCTGCTCATCACCGGCGTCGGCATGCTGATCCACTACTACTCGATCGGCTACATGGCCGACGACGAGGGCCGGTACCGCTTCTTCGCGTACCTGAACCTCTTCGTCGCCTCGATGCTGGTCCTGGTGCTGGGCAACAGCTTCGTGACGCTCTACATGGGCTGGGAGGGCGTGGGTCTCGCCTCCTACCTGCTCATCGGCTGGTACCAGGGCCGCCCGTCCGCCGCGACCGCGGCGAAGAAGGCGTTCCTGATGAACCGCGTCGGTGACGTCGGGCTCGCGCTGGCCATCTTCATCATGTTCAAGTACGCGGGCTCCACCGGCTACGCGCAGGTGTTCCAGGCGGTCGGCGACGGCAAGTTCTCGCCGGGCGCGATCACCGCCATGGCGATCCTGCTCCTGCTGGGCGCCTGCGGTAAGTCCGGCCAGTTCCCGCTGCAGGCGTGGCTCCCGGACGCGATGGAGGGCCCGACCCCGGTGTCGGCCCTGATCCACGCGGCCACGATGGTGACCGCGGGTGTCTACCTGGTGGCCCGCTCGAAGGACATCTTCAACGCCACCGAGGACGGCAGGCTGATCGTCACGCTGGTCGGCACGGTGACCCTGCTGCTCGGGTGCATCATCGGCTGCGCGTACGACGACATCAAGAAGGTCCTCGCGTACTCCACGGTCAGCCAGATCGGCTACATGATGCTGGCCGTCGGCCTCGGGCCGATCGCCTACGCGCTGGGGATCATGCACCTGGTCGCGCACGGCTTCTTCAAGGCCGGGCTGTTCCTCGGGGCCGGGTCGGTCATGCACGGCATGAACGACGAGGTCGACATGCGGAAGTTCGGCGGGCTGCGCAAGCACATGCCGATCACCTTCATCACCTTCGGCCTCGGCTACCTGGCCCTGATCGGCATCCCGCCGCTGTCGGGCTTCTTCACCAAGGACGCGATCATCGAGGCGGCGTTCGGCCAGGGCGGCTGGCGCGGCTGGGTGATGGGCGGCGCGGCCCTGCTCGGCGCCGGGCTCACCGCGTTCTACATGACCCGGCTGATGATGATGACGTTCTTCGGCAAGGAGCGCTGGAAGGACATCAAGAGCACCGACGGCCGCGACTTCCACCCGCACGAGTCCAAGGCGATCATGTGGATCCCGATGGCGGTGCTGGCGATCGGCTCGGTCGGCGCCGGCGCGTTCTTCGCACTCGGCCACCGCTTCGCCGAGTGGCTGACCCCCTCGGTCGGCAAACTGGAGGAGGCGCACCACGCGCCGTTCGACGCGTGGGTGATCTCCGCCGCCGCGATCGTGTTCTCCGTGCTGGGCGTGGTGATCGCGGCCCTGATCTTCCGCCGTGACGTCCCGGTCGAGCAGCCCCAGCGGGTCTCGTTCGTCACCCGGGCCGCGCGCAAGGACCTGTACGGCAACGCCCTCAACGAGACGCTGGTCGCCCGTCCGGGCACCTGGCTCTCGCGGGCGTTGGTCTTCGTCGACAACCGCGGCGTCGACGGCGCGGTCAACGGCCTGGCCGCCGGTCTCGGCGGCGGGTCCGGCCGGCTGCGGCGGCTGCAGACCGGGTTCGTCCGGTCCTACGCGCTGTCGATGCTGGGCGGCACGTTCCTGCTTCTGGCGGCTCTCCTGCTGGTGAGGTTCTCCTGATGACCTGGTTGCTCATCCTCATCCTGGTGCCGCTCGCCGGCTCGCTGGTGCTGGCGTTCCTCAAGGGGAACGACCGCGCCGCGGTGCTGGCCGCGCTCGGGTTCTCGATCCTCGAGTTCCTGCTGGTGATCCCGTTCTGGCTCAGCTACTCGCCTTCGGGCGCGCGGCTGCAGATGACGTCGAGCTTCGACTGGATCCCCAGCTTCGGCGTGCACATCGCGTTCGGCGTCGACGGCATCGCGCTGATCATGATCGCGGTGATCGCGCTGCTGGTGCCGATCGTCGTCGGCGGGCTCGGCACGATGGACAAGCTGCCGGCGGGGCGCAGCGCGGGCGGGTACCTGTCGCTGATCCTGCTGCAGGAGGCGCTCACGATCGGCGTGTTCGCCGCGACCGACGTCTTCCTGTTCTACGTGCTGTTCGAAATCATGCTGATCCCGATGTACTTCCTGATCGGCGGCTACGGCGGCGCGAACCGGCAGTACGCGGCGGTGAAGTTCTTCCTGTACTCGTTCCTCGGCGGCCTGATCATGCTGGCGTCGGCGATCGGGGCGTACTCGCTGGCGGCGGACAAGCTCGGCAAGGGCACGTTCGACTGGGCCACGCTGGTGACGGTGGTGCGCGACGCGCCGCTGTCCACGCAGATCTGGCTGTTCCTCGGGTTCTTCCTGGCCTTCGCGATCAAGGCGCCACTGGTGCCGTTCCACACCTGGCTGCCGGACGCGGCGGGGGAGGCGCCGATCGGTGTCGCCGTCCTGCTGGTCGGCATCCTGGACAAGGTCGGCACGTTCGGGTTCCTGCGCTACTGCCTGCCGATGTTCCCGGACGCGAGCCGGACCCTGGCGCCGCTGGTGCTGGTGCTCTCGGTGATCGGCGTCCTCTACGGCTCGATCCTCGCCGCGGGGCAGCGGGACATGAAGCGGTTCATCGCCTACGTGTCCATCGCGCACTTCGGGTTCATCTCGCTGGGCATCTTCGCGTTCAACGAGCAGGCGATGGTCGGCTCGGCGACGTACATGCTCAACCACAGCCTCGCCACCGGCATGCTGATCGTGGTGATCGGCCTGGTCATCGCGCGTGGCGGGTCGTCCCGCATCTCGGACTACGGTGGCATGGCGAAGGTGACTCCGCTGCTCGCGGGCCTGTTCCTCCTCGCCGGTCTGTCCACGCTTTCGCTGCCGGGCACCAACTCGTTCGTCTCCGAGTTCCTGGTGCTCATCGGGTCCTTCGTGGACCAGCCGGTGTACACGATCCTGGCCACGGTGGGCATGGTCCTGGCCGCGGCGTACGTCCTGTGGCTCTACCAGCGGGTCTTCCAGGGTCCGGTCCGCGGTGACGCCCTCGTGGGCGTCGGCGGGGGCCCGGGCACGGCGATCGCGCCGGAGCTGGGCGCGAAGAAGGCCATCCGTGACCTCGGCGGCAAGGAGATCGCGATCCTCGCGCCGCTGGTCGTGCTGATCCTCGTTCTCGGCTTCTACCCGAAGCCGGTGCTCGACACAGTCACCCCGACGGTGCAGCAGACGCTGTCCGCGGTCCAGGGAGGCAAGTAGAAGTGCTCGACATCCTCCTGACCCAGGCACCGGAGCCGCCGATCATGGTGCCGACGGTCGACTACCAGGCGGTGCTGCCGGTGCTGATCGTGTTCGGCGCGGCGTGCGTCAGCGTGCTGGTCGAAGCGTTCGCGTCGAAGCGGTCGCGGTTCGGCATCCAGGTGGGCCTGAGCCTGGCGTCGATCGTCGCGGCCGGCGTCAGCCTGGTCGTCTACGCGACGGGCAGCGCGCCGGCGGGCGGCGTCACGACGTTCAGCGGCGCGATCTCGATCGACCGTCCGGCGCTGTTCCTCTGGGGCACGCTCCTGGCCTTGGCGGTCGGCGCGGTGCTGCTGATTTCGGACCGCGTGGTCGAGCCGGGCGGCGCCCTGGTCGCCCAGGCCGGCATCCGCCCGGGCACGGTCCAGGACCGCGCCCAGACGGCGACGGTCATGCAGACCGAGGTGTTCCCGCTGACGCTGTTCGCGCTCGGCGGCATGATGGCGTTCACCGCGGCGAACGACCTGCTGACGATGTTCATCGCGCTGGAAGTGCTGTCGCTGCCGCTGTACCTGATGTGCGGCCTGGCTCGCCGGCGCAGGCTGTTGTCGCAGGAAGCGGCGGTCAAGTACTTCCTGCTGGGTGCGTTCTCGTCGGCGTTCTTCCTGTACGGGCTGGCGCTGCTGTACGGCTACGCGAACTCGGTGAAGCTGGGCGACATCGCGGCCGCGGCGGCGGGTTCGGACCGCTCGGACACGCTGCTGTTCGCCGGGCTGGGCCTGCTGGTGGTCGGCCTGCTGTTCAAGGGTTCGGTCGGCCCGTTCCACACGTGGACCCCGGACGTGTACCAGGGAGCGCCGACGCCGGTGACGGCGTTCATGGCGGCGTGCACCAAGGTGGCGGCGTTCGGCGGGATCCTGCGGGTGCTGTCGGTGGCGTTCTCGTCGACTTCGTGGGAGTGGCGCGGAGTGCTCTGGGGCGTGGCGATCATCTCGATGGTGATCGGCGCGGTGCTGGGCCTGACGCAGACGGACGTCAAGCGCATGGTGGCGTACTCGTCGATCGCCCACGCGGGCTTCCTGCTCGTCGGTGCGATCGCGATGACGAAGGACGGGCTTTCGAGCACGCTGTTCTACTTGCTGGCGTACGGCTTCACGACGCTGGCGGCGTTCGGCGTGATCAGCCTGGTCCGCGATTCCTCGGGCGAGGCGACGCACCTCTCGGCGTGGGCGGGACTGGCGAAGCGGTCGCCGTTGGTGGCGGGTGTCTTCACGTTCCTGCTGCTGGCCTTGGCGGGCATTCCGTTGACGTCCGGTTTCGTCGGCAAGTTCGTGGTGTTCTCGGCGGCGCTGTCCGACGGAATGGCCCCGCTGGTCGTGGTCGCCCTGGTGTTCAGCGCGGTGGCGGCGTTCTTCTACCTGCGGGTGATCGTGCTGATGTACTTCTCCGAGCCGGCCGCGGACGGCCCCTCGGTCTCGGTCCCGGGCTTCGGCACCGGGACGGCGATCTTCCTGGGCACGGCGGTGACGCTGGTGCTGGGCCTGGTCCCGGCGTTCGCCCTGTCGTGGGCGGGTGCCGGCGGGTTCGCCTTCTGAGTTTTGCTGATTCCGGGCCGTCACTCCCTTAACCGGGGGTGGCGGCCTTCAGTTTGTGGCTCAGTTCTTTCGGATGCCCGGGCACGACGCTGATGTAGCCGTCGGCGAGGGCGATCCCGACCCGCCCGGCATCGAGGTCGAGGTAGCTGACGGTGCTGCCCGCGGCGTGCAGTTGGCCGACGCCGTAGTGGGGCTGCTGGAACAGGGCGTCGAGTTCGTGCGCTTCCCGGCTGCGTTCTTCGTCGAAGATGTCACTGACCTCGGCGGTCCGGAAGTCTTCTTGCGGGAGCGAGAAGGGCCTGATGCCGGCAGGCCGGTACGCGGGCAGTTGGGCGACGAGGGCGTCGGCGGGGTGGGTGTCGACGTCGCTGAGTTCGACTTGATCGCCTTGGCAGACAACGCAGACGGCGGTGCGCCCGCGTTGGGCGACGAGCACGTTGCGCTGCCCCGAGGTGTCCCGGGCGTAGGCGACGTAGTCGCGGGCCGGGTGGTCGATGAGGTGGAGGAGCTCTTCGAATTCGGGGGTGAAGCCGTCGCCTTCGATGAAGCCGTAGGGGCTGAGCTCTTCGAAGGCTTCCCGCTGGACCCGGTCCTTGGCGGAGGGCGGGACGTACCGAAGCCCTTTCGCGAAGACGGGATGCGGATCCCCGCAGCCGACGTGCCGCATGGCGGTGAGAAGCGTGTTCAGCGAGAGGACGGCGATCATCGTTTCTTGGTCTCACCGATAACGGGCGGCATGGGCTTTTCGGTGAAGCCGCCGAAGGTTTCGTCGGGATCGGGGTTTTGGAGGTAGGGGGCTTTTTTCTTCTCGCGGTCTTCTTCTTTGCCGCCGCGGCCGGCGAGCGGAGTGCCGCCCACAGGGAGGCCGTTGGCGCCGCGGGGGCCGGCCGAGCGGTTCGTGCCGGGGAGGCGTTCCTCGGGGAGTCGGGCGCCGGTGCTGCCGCCGGGGGAGCGGAAGCCGGGCTGGTTCGGGCGGCTTCCGGGGGTGCCTGGGGTCCCCGTGCTGCCGCCTGGGGTTCTGGTGCCTGGGGTGCCGGTTCCCGTGCTGCCGCCGGGGGTGCCTGGGGTGCCGGTGCTTGGAGTGCCGGTTCTGGTCCCCGGTCCGGTTCCTGGCGTCCCTGGTCCGGTTTGGTACCCGCCGCCGACGTACGGCCCGGTGCCCGGACCGAACCCACCGGGCCAGTTCGTTCCGAGGTTGTTTACGGCCTGCCCGGTAGGTCCGAACTCGTACCCACCCTGAGCAGCGGGCAGGACGGGCTTGGGGATGTAACTGTTGGCGTGGGTGCCGTCGGGGCTTCCGGGCTGTTGGCTCTGCAGGTTCTGGAAGTTCTGCTGGTTTTGCCCGGCAACTTGGTCCTGTGAGGACTGGACAGTCCGCCGGTCCTGCTGCGCGGGAACCTGGGTCTGCCGCGGATTCCGAGCCCATTCCCCGGTATCGGTGGTCCCGGTATCGGTGGACCCGGCCTTGTCCCCGGCTTTGTCCCCGGCCGAGCGATCGGTCATGGAAACGGGAGCCCCGGAGTCGGCAAGCTGCGCGTACTGCGCGGGCATCTGCCCGCCATTGGTGGTACTGGCGGAGTGATAGGCGCTGAAGGCATCGATGTTGGCTTGGCTGTCAGCCTGCCACCCGGCAACCTTGGTGGTGTAGGAATCCCACCCTTTACCGGTGATGACATTGAGAACATCATTCTTGTCAAGCTCCGGCGGCTGAGGAGCAACAGGCTTGACCGAGTTTTTGGCGGTACCGAAGGCATCCATCTGAGCCCCAACAGCAGCCTGAGCATACTGAAGATGAACAGCATCATCAGCAGCAGCATCCACAAGAGGCCGAGTAGCATCAGCGGCCGCTTCTCCGGCGTTCCCCCGCCAGCCGGACGTGGTCTTGGCCCGGAGAGCCGCGATTCGCAGAGCCCGGTCAGCCATCCGATCAGTCAGGTCGATAGCACCGTCTTGTGCGTTGGCGAGCGAATCGATTCCGGCTCCACCGGTGACTTGCTCGTAGATCTGAGCAGCCGTCAACGGGCCCTCGGTGACCATCAGGTCGCCTTCCGCAGGTTTTCCAGCACCTTTGCCGCCACGTCGTGGGCGGCTGCACAAGGATCTTTTTTCCCGACATTCGCTTCGGACAGGGAGATGGCGATGTCGACTTGTTGCGTATCGCTCGTCCCGAGCGCGAGCAGGCAGCGTCCCTTGGTGCTTCTCTCGTCGACCTGGCCGAACGCGACTGTGGGGTAGCCGTCGATCGGGTCGAGTGGCTCGAAAAACGGATAGATGGTGTCTTTCGCCCGATAGACGCCGGTCAACCCGAGCTGGGTCGTCTTGAAGTAGGTCACCCCGACGCCGGCTTGGGAAACCGCGGGGACGTTCCACCGGCAAGTGGGTCCGGCCTGATCGTCCACCGCCGGATTGGTTGTGACGCCTGCGCCGAGAAGTTCCTTGCTCTGCTCCGGGGTCAGTGAGTCACACGGCGCTTGCTGGAAATGGCGCACGTCGAGCGGGGTGTCGACCTTCGGCACGCCAGGGCCGGGAACAGCCGCGATCGATGAAGGCGTCGTAGCCGGCGGAGGTCCGGAAGCCGACGGTGACGCGGTGCCGTCCATGCGGTCGGTGCAAGCCGCGAGTGTCAACAGCGAGGTGCAGAGCAGAACGGCTGTCCGGCGGATCAAAGCGTGCCTCCGGTCTGCTTGATGTCCGTGTTGTTCGCGTCCTCGGTGGCTGCGTACCTGCCTAACGCTGCTTCGAACTTCTTCGCCATTGCCCGGCAGTACTGTTCCCGGGCGTCGAGCGTGGTCAGGAGGGCCAAGCCGGAATTCCGGATCTGCTCGGCGTTGCCTTCGCTCGCGTACTCGAGCCCGGGTGCCTGCGCCTGAGCCACCAATTGCGCACGTTGCTGGTCGTCGCGGAACTCGTTGGCCAGGTCGTTCCACTCGTGCATCAACTCACGAAGGGTCTGCTCGTCATACTCGAAGCCCCCACCGGACCCACCTCCACCGTACGACCCGGGGACCGGAATCCCGTTCGGCCCCGGCAGCTCCCAATTCCCGCCCGGGTCGTAAACCGGTCCCTCAGGCACAGTGCACCACCGTCGTCATCAGCTCTCCCCTAGCTTGCAGTGTGCTCCCTCCCGGGCACCCTGCGTATCCGACGTCTCGCACCCTACCAGGGTTCCCTCTCGGCAAAAGCCAAGGTCACGAGGGCCGCGGCAACCCTCTCGGTGCTCTCCCATGCCGCGGCCCTCGGGACGTCTACGGGGTCGGTGTGCAGCTCGTGCGACCCACTGTCACCTCGCCGGTGAGGCCCGATGGCGGCAGGAACTCGATGCGCAGCATCGTCAAGCCGACGCTTCCGTCGCCCGGGAGGGTCTGCGTGTTGAACACCGCGTTCGCCAGTGCCGTTCCGTCCGCTTTCCGGAGCGGTGACACGTACCCGGCCGGGACCGGGCTCGGCGGGTTCGCGATCCCCGTCATCCCGCCGTACGTCCAGGTCGCGTTCGCCTGCGTCCGGGTCGCCTCGCACGTCACCGTGAAACTGGCCAGCTTCACCCTCGGGCCGCCCGCGCTCACCAACGCCGACAGGTCGAAGTTCTTGCCCGTTGCCGTCGACTTCGTCGTCGCGTCCGCCGTCGTGCACGAGGACGTTCCGCCGCCGAACGTGATGCCCGGCTTCGACACCGCTTCGGCCGTCGCGCTCGTCGGGCCGTCGATCGAACAGTGACCCTGGGCCGGGATCGTGACCGTCGTGCCCGCCTTCGTGAACGACGCCTCCCCGATGTCCGCCACGCCCGGCTGGGTGGCCGCCGCCGCCGCGGCCGGCGTGGCCGCCGACGCTGCCAGGGCCGTCACCGCCAGCGCGGTGACGATCGTGCTGCGCATCTCTTCCTCCTCGACCCGCGGAACGCGGCCGTGGGCGGCCGCTCTTTCCCCGACTGGATATCCGCGCGCCGGAGACGTCCGTTGCGCCCGGAATCGCCGATCACCCTTTCGAGGATCGGGAACCACCCGGTGGGTGGCCGCGGGCGGTGTCATGTTCATCACCGTTTCCGCTGGACAGCGGGTAAACGACCGCGCGGCGTAGCCACTACGCTCAAGGGGCAACCGACCGGTGCACGAGTAGAGCGGAGCCGACGTGTCTGTGCCTTCCCCAGCCCCCGGGGCGGGATCCCTCCCCGCTGCGCCGGGCGGCGCCCTCGACGACCTGCGGGCGTCGGTCGGGCTGCAGATCGCCGACGAAACCCTGCTGCGCTCGATCGCCGGCGGGCTGACCGAGGTCGAGAAGCTGCTGCGTGAGGTCGTCCGCAGCGACGTCCAGGCCGTCAACGACGCCGCGTTGCACCTGGTCGAGGCGGGTGGCAAACGCTTCCGTCCGCTGTTCACGCTGCTCTCCGCGCAGTTCGGCCCCAAGCAGGACGACCACGTCATCATCGCCGCCGCCGCGGTGGAGCTGGTGCACCTGGCCACGCTCTACCACGACGACGTCATGGACGAGGCCACCATGCGGCGGGGCGCCGAGAGCGTCAACGCCCGCTGGGACAACACCATCGCCATCCTCACCGGCGACTTCCTCTTCGCCCACGCGTCGCGCCTGGTCGCCGACCTGGGCACGGACGCGGCGCGGATCATCGCCGAGACCTTCGGCGAGCTGGTCACCGGCCAGATGCGGGAGACCGTCGGCCCGGGGCCGGGTGACGACGCCGTCGCGCACTACCTCACCGTCATCGCCCAGAAGACCGGGTCGCTGATCGCCACCTCCGGCCGCTTCGGCGGCATGATGTCCGGCGCCGCCGAGGAGCACGTCGAGGCGCTGCGCCGGTTCGGCGACATCATCGGCACCGCGTTCCAGATCTCCGACGACATCATCGACATCGCGTCGCCGTCCGACGAGCTCGGCAAGGCGCAGGGCACCGACCTGCGCGAAGGCGTCCGGACGCTGCCGATGCTGTACGCGCTGGCCGACCCGGGCACCGACCCGCGGCTCACCGAGCTGCTGTCCGGCCCGATCGCCGACGACGCCCTCGTGCAGGAGGCGCTGGAGCTGCTGCGGGTCAGTAGCGGACTCGATCGAGCCCGCGTCACCCTTTCCGACTACGCTCAGCGCGCGCGAGCCGAGCTCACCGCGCTGCCCGCGTCACCCGCCCGGGACGCGTGCGAGTCGGTCGCCGACTACCTGGTCGCGCGCACGCGCTAAGCACTAAACAGGGGCAGGGAAAGATGTCCATATTCGGACAGGTCTGGCTGTGGAGCCTGGCCGCGTTCTTCGTCGGGGTCCTCCTCACCTGGCTGGTGCTCGTGCTGCCGCTCCGCAAGAGCGTCCGCCGGCTGGAGAGCTCGCTGGCGCAGGCCCACGCCGACGCCGCGCGCACCCCCGCGAACGCGGCCGCGGTGAGCGCCACCGCCGAGGTGTTCCGGCGGCCGGAGCTGGAGCCGACCCGCGAGGAGACCTCCTACCCCGGCACGCTGGTCGCCGCGCCGCCGATCCACCGCGACGACGTCCACGACGACATCGACGAGGACTTCGCCGAGCTGGACGCCCAGGTGCCGCCGCGGATCCCGCCGGAGCCGGAACCCGTCCGCGCGCCCGAGCCGGAGCCCGACGAGGACGACCCGTACCGGAGCGCGGCCGCCGAGTTCCTGACCCCGGAAGCCGAGCCGGAGGCGCCCGACCGCGCCACCGCGACGCAGTACCTGGTCCCGGCCGGGGATTCGTTCGACGACGACGAGCTCGAGGTGCCCACGCTGTCGCGGCTCGACCGGACGGCCGACCCCGAACCGGCCGGATCGCTGTTCCAGCCGCCGTCCGGTGAGCCGGCGGCCGTGCCGGACTGGTTCGACCCCGAGGCGCCGTCCGAGCGGTCGGCGTTCGAGGAGCCGGTGGAGCGCACGCGCTACCTCGGCTCGGTGCGCAAGGACGAGGCGGAAGAGGCCGAGCCGCCGCAGTACGCCTTCGGCGGCGACATCGACGAAGCCGACCTGGACGTGCCGCCGGAGACCCCCGCCGAAGCGACGCAGGTGCTGCCGAAGCGGCAGCCGCGGGAAGCGGCGCGCGGCGGGTTCGACGCGCCGCAGCCGATCCAGCCGTCGATGCGCACGGTCGAGCGCCGCGAGCCCGACCTGGCCGGCGCGCACAGCGGCTCGCTGTTCGAGCCGTCGGTGCAGCCGAACCAGGCGGCCGCCGGCGTCGCGGCCCCCGAGCCGCCCCCGGCCCGCCAGGTGGCGGGCGACGCCGTCCCGCCCGGCCCGTTCGGCCCCGGTTCGGCGATGCCGCGCCCGGGCGGCGGGGCACCCAGCGACAGCTTCGCCGTGAAGGCCAGCGTCACAGCCTTGCGCTACTGCACCGAAGAATCGGCGCAGTTCCCGAAGATGGTCGCCGAGGTCTGGTTCCGGACGGCCGAGGACGCCGAGCGGGTCGGGTTCCGGCCGCTCAGCTGAGCCCCGGCGCGGCCTGGAACAGCACGAGGGCCGCGCCGCCGGGATCGGTGACCACCACCAGGGAGCCGAACGGCAGGTCGGTGCGTTCGCGCACCAGGGTTCCGCCCAGCTCCCGCGCTTTCGCCGCGGCGGCGTCCACATCGGACACCGGCGCGTAGGGGAGCCACTGCGGCGTCCGGTCGTCGCCGGGAGCCAGCTCGGTGAGGCCGCCCCAGGGCGCGCCGCCGGACGTCAGCAGGGCGTCTCGGGTTTCCCAGCCCAGCAATTCGGCGAAGAACCGCTTGCTGCCCGCCGCGTCGGCGGTGCGGACGTCGAAGAAGACGAACGGTGAGTCAGGTCGCATGGACTAGAACTTAGGACACATGTCCCAACTGGGGCAAGCCCGGAAACGCCGAAGGCCGCCATGCCCGGGGCATGGCGGCCTTCGAAAAGCGGCGGGTTACGCGACGGTCCAGGTGTCCTTGCCGCGCAGCAGGGCCTGCAGGTCCGGCTTGCGGGCCGCGCGGGCCTCCTCGACCTGGGCGCGGGCGCCGTCGTCGTACGTCGGGCGCTCGACCTGGCGGAGGATGCCCGTCGGGACGTGGTTGAGGTTCTGGTCGCCCAGGCGCGACAGCGCGAACGCGTACGACGTGTCCGCGATCGACGGGTCGTGCACCACGATGTTGTCCTCGCCGATGTCCGCGACCTTGGCGACGTCCAGGCCGCCCCAGTCGCCGCGCTTGACGCCGAACTCCTGGTTCGGGCCGAAGCGGATCGGCTCGCCCGCGCGCAGCGGGATCAGGCGCGTCGCGGCTTCGTCGGCGTCCTTGAGGACGTCGAACGCGCCGTCGTTGAAGATCGGGCAGTTCTGGTAGATCTCGACCAGCGCCGAGCCGCGGTGCTGCGCCGCCGCCTGCAGGACCTCGGTCAGGCCCTTGCGGTCGGAGTCCAGGGCCCGGCCCACGAACGACGCCTCCGCGCCGATCGCCAGCGACAGCGGGTTGAACGGCGTGTCCACCGAACCCATCGGGGTCGACTTGGTGACCATGCCCTGCCCGGACGTCGGGGAGTACTGGCCCTTGGTCAGCCCGTAGATCCGGTTGTTGAACAGCAGGATCTTGATGTTCACGTTGCGGCGCAGCGCGTGGATCAGGTGGTTGCCGCCGATGGACAGCGCGTCGCCGTCACCCGTGACGACCCACACCGACAGGTCCGGCCGCGTGGTGGCCAGGCCGGTCGCGATCGACGGCGCGCGGCCGTGGATCGAGTGCATGCCGTAGGTGTTGAGGTAGTACGGGAAGCGCGACGAGCAGCCGATGCCCGAGATGAACACGATGTTCTCGCGCTTGAGGCCCAGCGTCGGCAGGAACGACTGGACGGCGTTGAGGACGACGTAGTCGCCGCAGCCGGGGCACCAGCGGACTTCCTGGTCGGACTTGTAGTCCTTGGCCTTCTGCGGCTCGTCGGTGGTGGGCACGAGGTCCAGGCCGCCGAGGTTGGGTATCCCCAGATCGATCGCGGTCATTTCGCCGCCTCCGTGGTGACGCTGGTGATGATCTCCGAGAACAGGTTCTGCAGCTCTTCGGCCTTGAACGCCATCCCCGCGACCTTGGTGTGCGAGTGGACGTCGACCAGGTACTTCGCCCGCAGCAGCAGGGCCAGCTGCCCGAGGTTCATCTCCGGCACCACGACCTTGTCGTAGCTGCGCAGGATGTCGCCGAGGTTGGCCGGCAGCGGGTTGAGGTGGCGCAGGTGCGCCTGCGCGATCGGCAGGCCGAGCTTGCGCACGCGGCGGCACGCCGCCCCGATCGGGCCGAACGAGCTGCCCCAGCCGAGCGCGAGCACGCGGGCCTTGCCGCCGCTCGGGTCGTCGACGACGAGGTCGGGGACGTCGATGCCGTCGATCTTCGCCTGCCGCAGCCGGACCATCTTGTCGTGGTTGTCCGGGTCGTAGGAGATGTGGCCGGTCTTGTCGGCCTTCTCCAGCCCGCCGATGCGGTGCTGCAGCCCCGGCGTGCCCGGGATCGCCCAGGCGCGGGCGAGCGTTTCGGGGTCGCGGACGTACGGCCAGAACTCGCCGGAGTCGTTGTCCGCGTTGGGTTCGGTGGCGAACTCGACCCGCAGGTCGGGCAGCTCGTCGACGTCCGGGATCAGCCACGGCTCGGAACCGTTGGCGATCGCGCCGTCCGAGAGCAGCAGCACCGGCGTGCGGTACTTCAGCGCGATCCGGGTCGCCTCGACGGCCGCGTCGAAGCAGTCCGCCGGCGACAGCGGCGCGACGATCGGGACCGGCGATTCGCCGTTGCGGCCGAACATCGCCTGCAGCAGGTCGGCCTGCTCGGTCTTGGTCGGCAGCCCGGTGGACGGGCCGCCGCGCTGGACGTCGATGACGACCAGCGGTAGCTCCACCATCACGCCGAGGCCGACGGCTTCGGACTTCAGCGCGACACCGGGCCCGGACGTCGAGGTGACCCCGAGCGCGCCGCCGTAGGACGCGCCGAGCGCGGCGCCGATGCCGGCGATCTCGTCTTCGGCCTGGAAGGTGATGATGCCGAAGTGCTTGTGCTTGGACAGCTCGTGGAGGATGTCCGACGCCGGGGTGATCGGGTACGTGCCGAGCAGGATCTGCAGGCCGGAGCGCTGCCCGGCGGCCACGATTCCGTAGGCCAGCGCGGTGTTGCCGGTGATCTGCCGGTAGGTGCCCTGGGTCAGCTTCGCCGGGGCGACCTGGAACGTCGTCGCGAACGACTCGGTGGTCTCGCCGTAGTTCCAGCCCGCGCGGAAGGCGAGGATGTTCGCCTCGGCGATGTCCGGCTTCTTCGCGAACTTCTCGCGCAGGAACCGCTCGGTGCCCTCGGTCGGCCGGTGGTACATCCACGACAGCAGGCCGAGCGCGAACATGTTCTTGCAGCGCTCGGCGTCCTTCTTGCCGAGGCCGGTTTCGGCGAGCGCGCCCTGGGTCAGGGTCGACATGGCGACCCGGTGCACCTGGTACGGCGCGAGCGTGTCGTCGTCCAGCGGGTCCGTCGCGTAGCCGACCTTGGTGAGGTTCCGCTTGATGAACTCGTCGGTGTTGAGAATGATCGTGCCGCCGTGCGGGACGTCGGCGAGGTTCGCCTTCAGCGCGGCCGGGTTCATCGCCACCAGCACGTCCGGCCGGTCGCCGGGGGTGAGGATGTCGTAGTCGGCGAAGTGCACCTGGAAGCTCGAGACACCGGGGATGGTGCCCTGTGGCGCGCGGATCTCCGCGGGGAAGTTCGGCATCGTCGACAGGTCGTTGCCGAACGCGGCGGCCTCGGACGTGAACCGGTCGCCGGTCAGCTGCATGCCGTCACCGGAGTCGCCCGCGAACCGGATGACCACCCGGTCCAGCTTGCTGACCTCGGTCGGCCTGGTTGCGGCGAGCGAGCCGTGGCCAGCGCCGTTGCCGTTCGCACTCGTGCTCATGGGTCAGGGATTCCCTCTCTCCCGACGGTACGGCTTCCGTTCACCTGCCGGTGCCGCGGCTGCGCTCACCAGGTCTACCCTCGAGGTTAGCTCGCCCTCAACACCGATGTTGGTAGTGTCCCGGCTCTTGGGCGACCTCATTGATGCTCTTCAATGTCTCTGCGCAGGTACGCCAGATACCTGTAACTGATGGTAACGGGTACCCACTGCGCCGCGTTGTGATGCGTGTCTCCCGAAGGGTAGATCCGCCGGCTCGAGTCACGGCCGAGAACGGATTTGGTCCCGCAACCGGGAAACCCGCTCGGCGAACTCCGGTGACGCCAGCGAGGCCAGCTGCGGCCGGATCTCGACGTCGACGGCGTCGGCGTGTTCGGCCAGGCCGGCGGTGGTGCGGAGACTGCGCTTGGTGGCGATCAGCGCTTCGCGCGGAGCGGCGACGGCGGGGTGAGCGAGCTCACGCGCGGCCGTCAGCAGCTCGTCGTGGCCGCCGTCGACCACGCGCAGCGCCAGCCCGGCGCGCACCGCGGCCTCGGCGTCGAGGGGCTGGCCGAACAACGTCATCGCGGCGGCCTGCTGCGGGCCGGCGAGCCGCTGCGTCATCCAGGTCATTCCGCCCCCGGGGTGCAGGCCGAGCTCGAGGAACCGGGCGACGAACTTCGCCCGCGGCCCGGCGAGCCGGACGTCCGCGGCGAGCGCGAGGTTCAGCCCGGCCCCGACGGCGGCACCCCCGACGGCGGCGATGGTCGGGAGCGCGCACCGCGCGACGGCGAGGAAGCCTTCGTAGATGGCACGCAGGCCGGCTTCGTCGGCGGCGGAGAGCGCGGACAGATCGGCGCCGGCGCAGAAGGCGGGCGGCGTCCCGGTGACGACGACGGCGTGCACGGACTCGTCCTGTTCGGCCGCCGCGACGGCGGCGGCGAGCTGCGCGGAGAGGTCGAGGGTCAGCGCGTTCCGGCTGCCGGGCGCGTCGACGGTGAGGAGGGCGACGCCGCCGGAGTGCTCGCTGACGATGCTGTCGGTCATGGCTTCAGCGTGGCACGCTCCGGTAGTTTCGGGTGCATGGGGGAACTGGTCGGGGTGCTGGTCAAGGGCATCGTCGTGGTGGTGGGCCACCTCCTGACGATGATCGACACGGTCGAGCTGTTCGGAGCCCGCCGCCGCCGGGCCCGCGCCGCGGCGGCGGCCCGCGGCGAGCGCGTGGAGTACCCGTGCGTGCTGCGCTCCGAAGAGCAGACGGCGGGCCGCGAGCGGCGCGGGTGGCTGGTGGCCGGGGAGGGCCCGGTGCGGTGGCGGTCCCCGCGCGAGGAGCCGGTGGTGTTCGCGCCGGGGGAGCTGACGATGCAGGCGGTGGACCGGCAGGCGGTGACGTTCCACGCGGCCGGCGGCCGCACGGAGCTGCGGCTGCACCCGGACGAAGCGCCGGCGGTGCTGCGCGCGCTGGGCGGCTGAGGGCGGCCTCCGGCCTCCGGCCCCCGGTGATCAGCGTATCGGCGAGGGCCGACAGTTCCGGGGGCCGTGCTGCTCAGTGCCGGGCCGGGCGGTAGGTCAGCACCTGCGTGTGGCCGTCGAAGGTCCGGGCCCCGAGCAGCTCGAGGTCGAAGTCGGCCACTCCGTCGAAGACCCGGTCCACGCCGGTGTCCCCGGAGATCACCGGGAAGACCGTCACCTCGATGGTGTCGACCAGGCCGGCGTTCAGGAGCGCGCGGTTGAGCGTCAGGCTCCCGTGGGAGCGCAGCGGCACGGCCGATTCGACCTTGAGACGCCGGACGACGTCGATCGGATCGCCGGGCTCGATGGTCGTGCCCGGCCAGTCGAGCGGTTCGGTCAGCCGGCTGGAAAGCACCGTCACCGGGGAGGCGAACATGCGCACGATCCACGTGTCGAGCAGGCCGCGGTCGAAGCCCGCGTCGAGGAACGGCGCGTTCCCCGCGTAGGTGCGGGCGCCGAGCACCATGCGCAGCGGGTCGCGGTGGGCGGCCGCGCGGTGAGCGAGGAACTCGGGGCCCTGCTTGCCCCAGTAACCGCCCCAGTCGCCGTTGTGGTTGGCGAAGCCGTCGAGCGTCGAGAAGATGTCGAAGGTGTAGGTGGCGGTCATCGTGGGGCTCCTCGCGGAAGTCGGTCGCGCCGGGCGGCGCCTCACTCCCGCTACGAACGCCACCGGCCCGATCCGACAGCCACCCCGGAACTTTTCGCGGGGAGTCCTCACTGCTCCGGCGTCGGCGGTCGCTCCAGCAGCCGGGAAAGCACCACCGTCGACACCGTCCGGTCCACGATCTCCAGTCCGCGCAGCCGCTCCAGCGCCGTCTCCAGGTGGTGGATGTCGGCCGCCCGCAGGTGGACGATCGCGTCCGCCGCGCCCGACACCGTGTACGCCGCCACCACCTCCGGCAACGGCTCCAGGCGGGACCGGATGCGGGCCGGCGTGATGTTGCCCTGGCAGGTGACCTCGACGAACGCCTCCGTTCCCCAGCCCAGGGCCTCCGGGTCGACCACCGCGGTGAAGCCCCGCAGGATGCCGGTCTCCAGCAGGCGATCCACGCGCCTCTTCACCGCCGGCGCCGAGAGGCCGACCACCTTGCCGATCTCCGCGTAGCTGCTTCGCGCGTTCGCCACGAGACACGAAACGATTCGCTGGTCGATGGTGTTCACACGCAACATTTAGCACAGATATGCGCAGCGAACAGCGATTGATTGCGATATTAGGTCCGCCTTACCCTGCACTCATGCAGGCGATGCGCGTACCGACCACCCGTCGATACCTGATGTGCCCTCCGCGCTACTTCGCGGTGGACTACGTGATCAACCCCTGGATGGACCCGACCCAGCCGGTCAGCGCGGACGTCGCCGTCGCGCAGTGGACCGAGCTGCGCGACACCTACCGCCGCCTCGGCCACACCGTCGAGGAGATCGAGCCCCAGCCCGGCCTGCCCGACATGGTCTTCGCCGCCAACTCCGGCACCGTCGTCGACGGCCGCGTGCTCGGCTCGCGGTTCCGCGCGCCGCAGCGCACCGCGGAGGCCGAGCACTTCCGCCGCTGGTTCGTCGAGCACGGCTACCGCGACATCACCATGCCGGAGAAGATCAACGAAGCCGAAGGCGACTTCGCCTGGACCGGCTCCCTGCTGCTCGCCGGCACCGGCTTCCGCACCGACCCGGCCGCGCACGCCGAGGCGCAGGAGGTCCTCGGCGTCCCGGTCGTCTCGCTGCAGCTGGTCGACCCGCGCTACTACCACCTCGACACCGCCTTGTTCGTGCTCGCCGAAGCGACGGACACGACCCGCGCGCAGATCGTCTACTACCCGGAGGCCTTCTCGGCCGGCTCGCGCCGCGTCCTGGAGCGGGTGTTCCCGGACGCCGTCCTCGCGACCAGGGAAGACGCCGAGTGCTTCGGCCTCAACGGCGTGTCCGACGGCCGCAACGTGGTCCTTCCGGTCGAAGCCACCCGGCTGGGTGAACTTCTGGCCGCACAGGGGTACGAACCGGTCTACGTCGACATCTCCGAGCTGCGGAAAGCCGGCGGCGGCCCGAAGTGCTGCACGCTGGAAATCCGCAAAGGCTGATCAACTCCCGAAAACGTGTAACTCACCCGTTTGCCAGCGCGATTAATCGAAGTAACAAATCGACTACTCACGGTGGCAGGCGGTGGGAGTGGTGACGGTGATCCTCGCCGTGCACGGAGTCGGCCGGCCGGCGCGCCCGCTCGATCCGGGGGAGGACGAGCGCTGGCTGACCGTCGAGCAGTTCGAACGCGTCCTCGACGTCGCCGCCGAGCGCGAAGACGTCCACCTGACCTTCGACGACGGCAACGACTCCGACGTCGAAATCGTCCTGCCGCGGCTGGTCGACCGCGGGCTGACGGCGGAGTTCTTCCCGCTCGCCGGCCGGCTCGGGCAGCGCGGCTACCTCGACCGCGACGGGCTGTGCGAGCTCGCGCGGGCCGGGATGGAGATCGGTTCGCACGGCTGGGAACCGCGTGACTGGCGGCGGCTCGACGACCGGCACGCCGACCGCGAACTGCGGGACGCGCCGAAGCTGCTCGGCGACCTCTGCGGCCGGCCGGTGCGGCGGTACTCGCTGCCGTTCGGCGCCTACGACCGGCGCGTGCTCGCGCGGCTGCGGCAGGCGGGTGCCACCCGGGTTTACTCCAGCGACGGCGGGGAGGTCCGCCGCGACGGCTGGCTGCAGGCGCGCACCGAGCTCCCGCACGACCTCGACGGCGACTGGCTCGACGCGGTGCTCGCCGGCTCCCGGCGGCGGACCCCGCGCTGGACGAACCGCCTCTTCCGCCGCCCCGCCCGCTGAACCCTCGTGAGGGGTAAGGCCGCTTCCGACCCGCCTCGACACTCATGACTCTGGGTGGATGGCGGCTGGGGCGTCCCGGCCAACGGGACACCGGCCTCCGCGCACCTGGACCGATGAGCAGCGTTTTCGTCAAGTTCGGCCACGTGATGGGAAATTCCCGCACCTGCGGGGCTTGAGTGAGCACGGTTCCGGGGTGCATCCTGGTGCCCCGCCGCCGTAAGGAAAGTTTCCTAACTAAAGGGAGCACCAGGAATGCGGAAACTGATCCTGCTCGCGACGCTCGCGCTGGCGGCGGCCTTGCTGCCGTCGGCCCTCGCGTCGGCGTCGCCCGCCCCGGCCGCGGCCCCGGCCGCCGCGGAAGCCGCCCCCACGGCAGCCCAGCTGCTCGCCAAAACCGCCGGCTGCAACCAGATCTCGAACGGCAAGTACAAGACCGACGAAGACGTTTCCGGCAAGACGGTCGCGGTCTGCGACGCCAACGGCGCGGTCTTCTGGAAGGCCGACATGGACATCGACTGCGACGGCCAGCGCACCACCGAGTGCAACGAAGACACCGACTGCTGCTTCCAGGCCGACACGGCGTTCCACCAGTCCGACGGCAAGCCGCTCAACGCCGCGAAGCTGCCCTACATCGTCGTGCCGAGCTCCAGCAGCATCTGGAAGTACTCCTCCTCCGGCCTCAAGGGCGGCGGCTCCTGCGCGGTGATCTACAACGGCAAGGTCGAGTACGCGGTCATCGGCGACACCGGCCCGTCGCAGATCATCGGCGAAGCCTCCTACGCGACGGCGAAGGACCTCGGCATCAACCCCGACCCGTCCAACGGCGGCACCGACTCCGGCGTCACGTACATCTGCTTCAAGAACTCGGCCGTCTCGCCGATCGAGAACCACGCGAACGCGGTGAGCAAGGGCCAAAGCCTCGCCACCACTTTCGTGAACAACAACTGACACCTATTCACGAGCCGGCGGCGGATCGTGGTTCCCGGCCACGGTCCGCCGCCGAATCGAAACGTGATTCGCACCGGAATCCCTTGCGTCTCACCGCAGTCTCACGCTGTCCCCCGTTCGCCACGCCCGCGGTAACGATCCAGGGGCGCCCGCCGACCAACTTGAGGGTCGCGCGGAATAGCGGAGGTTGTGGCGTGAAGATCAGTGTCTTCGGGCTCGGTTACGTCGGTTGTGTCTCCGCCGCGTGCCTGGCGGGGCAGGGGCACCGGGTGGTCGGCGTGGACGTCAACCCGGTGAAGATCGACCTCATCACGCAGGGCAACGCCCCCGTGGTCGAGGAGCGGATCGGCGAGCTGACCGCCGAGGTCGTCGCGAGCGGCGCGCTGAGAGCCACGACCGACGTCGCCGAAGCCGTCGCCGACAGCGAGATTTCGCTGGTCTGCGTCGGGACGCCGTCGGCGCCGAACGGCAGCCTTTCCACCGTCTACCTCGAGCGCGTCGCCGAGGAAATCGGGGAAGCGCTCGCGCTGAAGAGCGAGCGGCACACCGTCGTCTTCCGCAGCACGATGCTGCCGGGCACCTGCCTGGACCTGCTGGTCCCGATCCTGGAGAAAGCCTCGGGCCGCACGGCCGGCGTCGATTTCGGCGTCGCGGTGAACCCGGAGTTCCTGCGCGAGGGCACCAGCGTCCGCGACTTCTTCGACCCGCCGAAGACGGTGATCGGCGAGATCGACACCGCGAGCGGGGACGCCGTCGCCGGGCTGTACGAGGGGCTGCCCGGCCCGGTGTTCCGCGTGCCGATCCCGGTCGCGGAAATGACGAAGTACGCCGACAACTCCTTCCACGGCTTGAAGATCGGCTTCGCCAACGAGCTCGGCGCCATCTGCCGGGCACTGGGCCTCGACTCGCACCAGGTGATCGACGTCTTCCTCGCCGACACCAAGCTCAACATCAGCCCCGCCTACCTCAAGCCCGGGTTCGCCTTCGGCGGCTCGTGCCTGCCGAAGGACCTGCGCGGGCTCGTCTACGCCGCGCACCGCGCCGACGTCAGCGTGCCGATCCTGTCGCACGTGCTCGCGTCGAACGACGACCACCTGCAGCGCGCGTTCGACCTGGTGGCGCGCACCGGCAAGCGGAAGGTCGGGCTGTTCGGGCTGTCGTTCAAGCCGGGCACCGACGACCTGCGCGAGTCGCCGCTGGTCGAGCTGGCCGAGAAGCTGCTCGGCAAGGGCTACGACCTGAAGATCTACGACGCCAACGTCAGCCTTTCGCGGCTGATGGGCGCCAACCGCGAGTACATCGAGGGCCGGCTGCCGCACCTCGGCCAGCTGCTCGCCGGGACCGTCGAAGAAGTGGTGAACCACGCCGACGTCCTGCTCGTGGGCACCAAAGACCCGGACGTCCTGGCGGCCCTGCCGCACGGCCGGGAGATCGTCGACCTCGTCCGCCTGCCCGACGCCGCCGAGCGTCGCCTTGAAGAGGGATACGCCGGCCTTGCTTGGTAAAGCGCTCATCCTCGTCGAAAACCTCTCCGTTCCCTTCGACCGGCGCGTCTGGCAGGAGTCCACGACCCTGCGCGACGCCGGGTGGGAAGTCCACGTGATCTGCCCGCAGGGCACGAAACGCGACACCGAGGCCGAAGCCGTCGTCGACGGCGTCCACATCCACCGCTACCCGCTGAAGGCGGCGACCGGCGGCCCGGCGGGCTACCTGCAGGAGTACGGCACCGCGCTGTGGCACACGCTGCGGCTGGCCCGCAAGGTCGGGCCGGTCGACGTCGTGCACGCCTGCAACCCGCCGGACCTGCTGTACCTGGTCGCGAAGGTGCTCAAGCGCCAGGGCGCGAAGTTCGTCTTCGACCAGCACGACCTGTGCCCCGAGCTGTACCTCTCGCGGTTCGACCGCGGGCAGGACCTGCTCTACCGCGGGGTGTGCGCGCTCGAACGCGCCACCTACCGCGCCGCCGACGTCGTCATCTCGACGAACGAGAGCTACCAGCAGGTCGCCCGGATCCGCGGCGGCAAGAAGCCCGAAGACGTCTTCGTCGTGCGCAGCGCGCCGGTCGTCGAGCGGTTCCACGAGGTTCCCGCGGAGCCCGAGCTGAAGAAGGGCAAGCCGCACCTGCTGGCCTACCTCGGCGTGATGGGCCCGCAGGACGGCGTCGACTACGCCCTGCGCGCGCTCGCGAAGCTGCGGGACGAGATCGGCCGCACCGACTGGCACGCGGTGTTCGTCGGCTCGGGCGACGCGTTCGACGACATGGTCGCGCTGTCGGCGAAGCTCGGGCTGGCCAACCAGGTCGAGTTCACCGGCCGGATCTCCGACGAGGACCTGGTCCGCTACCTGTCCACCGCCGACGTCTGCCTGTCGCCGGACCCGCTGAACCCGCTCAACGACGTCTCCACGATGAACAAGGTCATGGAGTACATGGCGATGAGCAAGCCGATCGTCTCGTTCGAGCTGCGGGAAGCGCGGGTGTCCGCCGGTGACGCGGCGGTCTACGCCCCGGCGAACGACGAGTCGGCGTTCGCGAAGCTCGTCGCCCAGCTGCTCGACGACCCGGAGGAACGGGTTCGCATGGGCAAGCTCGGCCAGGCCAGGGTGGCGGGGCCCCTTTCCTGGGAGAACTCCGCGAAGAACCTGCTCGCCGCGTATGAGCACGCCGTGAAGTCTTGATCGCCATTCGGTCAAGAAGTCACCCGGACGTGTAACCAATGCCTCCGGTCCGACGACGGTTGGGGTAACCGGCCGATCAACTGGATCCGTTCGGCGTACCCGTCTCAGGAATGGAGATCCCGCCGTTGACTGAAGACACGGTGCGCCTGGCCCTGGTCGGGCAGGTCCTGCGACGGCGTTGGCGGCTGCTGGCCGCCATCGCCGTGCTGGGCGCGCTGATCGGCGCCGGAGCGTCGGTCCTGTTCTCGCCCGGCTACAAGACGACGGCCAGCGTGCTGCTCCAGGGCCCGCGCCAGGCCGACGAGCTGCTCACCCAGGCCGACATCGCGAAGGCTTCGGTCGTCCTCGACCGCGCCGCGGCCATGCTGCCGTGGCACCCCAGCGGCGCCGACCTGAAGGACCAGGTCAGCACGTCGGTGGCGCAGAGCAACGTCGTGACGATCACCGTCTCCGCCGACACCGCCGAACACGCCCAGCAGCTCGCCGACCAGGTCGCCCAGCAGTACGTCAAGTTCGCCGGGCAGCTGGCGAGCAACTCCGCCGACGCTTCGGTGCAGCTGGCCCAGGAACAGCGCGAGTCGCTGCGCCAGCAGGTCAAGCTCACCACGGAGAAGATCAGCGACCTCGCCAAGAACGTCGGCGGCGACCTGACCGTGGAGAGCGTGCAGGTCCGCACCCAGCTCGAAGGCCTGAAGTCGTCGCTGGAGCAGGCGATCAACGACCTGAACGAAGCCGATCTCGCGACCGGCGTCGGCAACACCGTCGTGCTCGGGCCGTCGCAGCGCCCGACGTCACCGGCGGCCCCGACGATGACGCAGTTCGTCGCCGGGGGTGCGGTGCTGTTCTTCCTCGCCGGCTTGATCGGCCACCTGTTCACCGCCCGCACCGACCGGCGCCTCCGCGGCGAGCCGCAGATCGCCGCCGCGCTCGGCGCGCCGATCCTGGCCGGCGTCGACGTCACCACCCCGGAAGGCGACCGCCGCCCGGCCACCGGCTTCCTCGGCAAGGTGCGGCACCTGCTCGGCGGCGACCGGCCGTGGGTGCTGCCGCCGGTCGCGACCTCGGCCGACGAGGTCAACCGCGACATCCGCTACCGCCGGGTGCTGGCCCGGGTGGCCACCGGTCCCGCCGACGTTCTGCTGCTGGTGGCCGAGGACGACGAGACCGGCCGCCTGGCCGCCGCGCAGCTCGCCGAACTGGCCGACCGGCTCTCCGTGCCGCTGCGGGTCTTCGAGTTCTCGCCCGACCGGCCGACCGTGCCGGACGCAACGGCGAGCTCCGGCGTGCTGGTCGTGCTGGGTGCCGGCACGCGCACCGCGTGGCAGCTCGTCCGGCTCGCCGAGGCCGCCGCCGACGCCGGCCAGGAGATCGTCGGCGCCGTCCTCACCCACCCCGTCCGGCCGCCTGCGCCGGAGGACCCCGGACCCGCGGCGGAAGCCCCCGAGAAAGCTCTGGCAGGTTCGGCGTGACGACTCCCTCCTCGCAGGCCCAGGCCGCCCCGCTGATCGATCTGCAGCGCCTGTTCGTCGCCATCCGCCGCCGCAAGCGCATCTGGCTGGCCACCGCGCTGCTCGGGCTCATCGCCGGCGCGGCACTGGCCGTCGCGCTGCCCGCGCCGCCGACCGCGGTCGCCAAGGTCATCGTGGTCCACCAGGACGACTCGCCGACCGACAGCGGCACGCTGATGCGCACCGACGTCGCCGTCCTGCAGACGACCCAGGTCGCCGAGGCGGCGCTGAAGAAGCTGGGCAGCACCGATTCGCCCGAAGACTTCATGAAGAACTACGCGGGCCTCGGGCTGACGAACAACATCCTGCAGATCACGGTCAAGGCCAAGAGCAACGAAGAGGCCGTGTCGCGGGCGCAGGCGCTGGCCGAGACGTTCATCGCCGACCACGTCAAGCGCAGCCAGGCGGCCGCGGCCGCCCAGTCGCAGGCCATCCTCGACCAGCGCAAGAACGCCCAGGACGAGCTGGCCAAGGTCGAGCAGCAGATCGTCGCCGAGGAGGGCAAGGGCCGCCAGGCCAGCCAACCCGCCCTCGAGAACCTCTACAGCCGCCGCGCGGCGCTCACCGCGCAGATCACCGACTTCACCTCGCGCGCCCAGCAGGCCGGCATCGGCAGCCCGCAGGTCGCCGCGGGGACCCAGATCGTCGACGCGGCCCGCGTGCTGCCCAAGGCGTTCCTCAAGACCACCGCGACCAACGCCGGCATCGGGTTCGCGCTCGGCCTGGCCCTCGGGCTCGCGCTCGTCGCCGTCGGCGCGGTCTCGCGCGACCGGCCGGTGCTGCGCCGCGAGATCTCGACGCACCTCGGCGCGTCCGTGATCGCGCAGCTGCCGTCGAAGCCGCGCGGGCCCGCCCGGCTGTGGCGGCGCTCGCGCGCGGTCACCGAACGCCGGCGCGTCGCCACGACGCTGGTCCGCCTGATCAAGCAGGACCCGCGCGAGGTGTCGCTGCTGGAGCTCGGCGCGCCGAAGGTCGCCGCCGCACTCGGCCTGGACATCGCGAGCGAGCTGGCCACCGAGGGCGCCGCGAGCGTCGTCGACGACCTGCCGGGCGAGGACGTCCGCAAGCTGGCGCAGGAAACCCAGAGCGACGTCCCGGTCGTCGGAGCCGGCGACCCGGCCGGGACGCCGGAGGAGCGCCGCGTCGGCGTCGGCACGGTCTCGCCGGGCACGGCGTGGACCGACCTGGAGCATCTCGGCAAGGAGACCGTGCTGGTCGTGAAGGCCGGGCACGCGAACACGCTGTGGCTGCACACGGTCGCGCGGCAGCTGGCCGACCAGCAGATCCCGATCATCGGCGTCGTGCTGGTCGACCCGGACCCGCGCGACAAGTCCGACGGAACGCTGTGGGACGGCCTGCACACGGCCCTGCGCGGACGCGGCCGCCCGGCCGCCGCCGCCGCGGCGCCGCCGGCCTCGGCCGAGCGCGAAGACCGGCTGGACGAGCTGGTCGCCCGCGTCGCCGAGCGCGTCGCCACCACCGAACAGCCGACGCGCCGGTTCACCCCGGTCCGGCCGGTGCTCCCGCCCGCACTCGCCACCCCGCGGCCGCCGGCGTCGCCGCTGCCGCCACCGGGCCGGGTGAGCGTCCCGGACCACCTGAACGCGCCGACGAAGAAGTTCGCGCCGGTCAAGCCCCCGAAGCGGCGGCCGACGCCCTTCAAGCGCGACCAAGCCGAACCGACCCACCAGGGCGAACTGAACGCCGGACTCGAGCCCGAAAAGAGCAGTGTGACCACCGGGGCTTCGCCCCGGGCCGGGGGCTCCGCCACCCAGACCCCCGAAAAGAGTGCTGTGACAACCGGGGCTTCGCCCCGGGCCGGGGGCTCCGCCACCCAGACCCCCGAAAAGAGTGCTGTGACAACCGGGGCTTCGCCCCGGACCGGGGGCTCCGCCACCCAGACCCCCGAAAAGAGTGCGTGAGTCTCCCGACCCGCGCCGCGACCGAAGGGGAACGCACCCGAGATGTGCGGCATCGCAGGCACCTACCTCTGGCCGGACGGCGGGCCGCTCACCGACCGGCTGACGAAGACGCTGGCCCACCGCGGCCCGGACGGTTCCGGCCGCTACGAGCACCGCGCCGGCCCCGGTGAAGTCCACTTGGGACACCGGCGGCTCTCGATCATCGACCTGTCCGAGACCGGCGCCCAGCCGATGGTCCTCGACGGGCTCGCGCTGAGCTACAACGGCGAGCTGTACAACGCGCCCGAGCTGCGGGCCGAGCTGTCCGCGGCCGGCGTCCGCTTCCGCGGGACGTCCGACACCGAGGTCCTGCTGCAGGCGTGGCGGCGCTGGGGCACCGACTGCCTGCCGAAGCTGCGCGGCATGTTCGCCTTCGCGCTGTTCGAGGAAGGCACCGGCGAGCTGTTCCTGGTCCGCGACCAGCTGGGCATCAAGCCGCTGTTCTTCGTGCAGCGGGACGGCGGGGTCGCGTTCGCCTCCGAGCTCAAAGCCCTCGCGGGTGAGCTCGGCGGGTCGCTGCAGGTCGACAACGCCGCGCTGATCGCGTCGCTGCTCTACTACTGGGTGCCGGACAGCCGGTGCGCCTACCAGGGCGCGGAGAAGCTGCAGCCGGGCACGTGGCTGCGCTGCCGCCCGGACGGCCAAGTCGACCGCGGCCGGTTCTGGTCGCTGCGGGAGGTCGCCGAGGAGGGCGCGGCCTTCGACGGCGAGGTCGACCTGCACGCCGTGATCGCCGAGTCGACGGCCAAGCACCTGCTCTCCGACGTCCCGGTGGCGACCTTCCTCTCGGGCGGGCTCGACTCCAGCTACCTGACAGCGCTGGCCGCGCGGTCGCAGCCCGGGATCTCGGCCTACACCATCGGGTTCCGGGCCGAAGACGCCAAGTTCGAAGCCATGCCGGACGACCTCAAGTACGCCCGGATCGTGGCCGAGCAGTTCGGCGTCGACCTGCACGAAATCGAGATCGCGCCGCAGGTGCTCGACCTGCTGCCGAAGATGACCTACCACCTCGACGAGCCGATCGGCGACCCGGCGGCGATCAACTCGTTCCTGATCTGCTCGGCCGCGCGCGAGGCCGGCGTCAAGGTGATGCTGTCCGGAATGGGCGCCGACGAACTGTTCGCCGGCTACCGCAAGCACCTCGCGAACCTGATCGCCCTGCGCTACCACAAGGTGCCGGGTGCGGTCCGGAAGCCGGTCGAGTCCCTTGTGGACAGACTGCCGGTGGCGTCGGCCAAGCGCGGCTACCGGTCGGTGCGGTTCGCGAAGCGGTTCCTGTCCTTCGCGGGCCTGCCCGAGGAGACGGCGTTCCGGCGCAGCTACACGATGTACGACCGCGCCGAGCTGGTTTCGCTGCTGAACCCGGACTTCGCCCCGCTGGTCGACGACGTCCTCACCGAGCACGCGGACACCTACCACGACCAAGCGCTCGACGACTTCGTCAACCGGATGTGCCTGGCGGACTCGCGGATGTTCCTCCCCGGGCTGAACCTGACCTACACCGACCGCTCGACGATGGCGGCGTCCACCGAGGTGCGGACCCCGTTCGTCGACGTCGAGGTCGTGCGGGCGGCGTTCAAGATCCCGGGGAACAAGAAGATCGTCGGCCGCGCCGGGAAGATGGCCTTGAAGAACGCGGCGTTGAACATCCTGCCGAGCGAGATCGTGCACCGGCCGAAGGGCCTGTTCAGCGCGCCGCTGCGGGCTTGGATGAGCCGTGACCTGGCGCCGCTGGTGCGCGAAGTCGTCAACGAAGGGGTGCTCGTCTCGTCGGGCTTCCTGCAGCGCGAGGCGTTGCAGCGCATGGTCGCCGAGGACGCCGCCGGTCAGGAAGACCGCGGCAAGCACCTCTGGCACGTCTTGACCCTCGAATACTGGTACCGGAACGCGATGTCTGGAGCGGGAGCGAAGTGAAGCAGGTAGTCCAGAACTACAAGAGCGGGGAACTGGCGCTCCTCGACGTGCCCGAGCCGGCGTGCAAGCCGGGTGGCGTGCTGGTGCGGACGGTGTACTCGCTGATCTCGACCGGCACCGAGATGATGAAGGTGTCCGAGGCCAGCATGTCGCTGGTGGGCAAGGCGAAGGCGCGGCCGGACCAGGTCGCGAAGGTCATGCAGAGCGTGGCCACCAACGGCCTCTCGGCCACCTACCGCAAGGTGACGTCCAAACTGGACTCCTACACCCCGCTCGGCTACTCGCTGTGTGGCATCGTCGAGCGGGTTGGCGACGGCATCACCGACGTGGCGGTGGGCGACCTGGTGGCCTGCGCGGGCAACGAGCACGCGCTGCACTCCGAGCTCAACTGGGTGCCCAAGAACCTGTACTCGCGCGTTCCGGCCGGCGTCGACCCGCGGCACGCGGCGTTCGGCACGGTCGGGTCCATCGCGATGCAGGGCGTCCGCCGCGGTGAGCCCCAGATCGGCGACGTCGCCCTGGTCATCGGCCTCGGCCTGATCGGCCAGCTGGTGGTGCAGCTGCTGTCGTCGTCCGGCGTGCGCGTCGTCGGCGTCGATCCCGACCCGGAGCGCTGCAAGCTCGCCGAGAGCCTCGGCGCGCTGACCTGCGCGCACCCGGCGTCCGGCATCGTCGACACGGCCGTGGACGAGCTGACGCACGGCGCGGGCGTCGACCAGACCTACCTCGCCGCCGGCGGCAACACGAACGACCCGGTGGAGCTGGCCGCGAAGCTGTCGCGCGACCGCGGCCGCGTCATCGACATCGGCAAGTGCAAGCTCGACCTGCCGTGGAACGCCTACTACGAGAAGGAACTGGACGTCCGGTTCTCGCGCTCCTACGGGCCGGGCCGCTACGACCCGTCGTACGAGCTCGAAGGCCGTGACTACCCGATCGGCCAGGTCCGCTGGACCGAGCGCCGCAACCTGGAGTGCGTCCTCGACCTGATCGCGCGCGACAGGCTGGACGTCGAGCCGCTGATCACGCACGTCTCGGACTTCTCCGACGCGGTTTCGACGTACCAGTCGCTGAACGAGGGCGCGTTGAAGGCCGTGGCGGTGCTGTTCCGCTACCCGGACGCGGTCGCCCGGACGGAGCCCGTGGTGACCTCCGCACGGGTCGCGGTGGCGTCGTCTTCGGCAACCGCCCTCCCGGCGGGGCAGCCGGTGCGCCTGGGCTTCGTCGGGGCGGGGAACTACGCGTCGTCGATGCTGCTGCCGCACCTGGTCGAGCGGGACGACGTCCAGCTCAAGCACGTCGCGACCACGTCGGCCCTGTCGGGCGCCAACGCGCGGCGCAAGTTCGGCTTCGCCGAGGCGTCGACGGACATCGACAACGTCCTCGGCGACTCGTCCATCGACGCGGTGTTCGTCGTGACCCGCCACAGCTCGCACGCCGAGCTGACCCGGCAGGCGTTGCTGGCGGGCAAGACGGTGTTCGTCGAGAAGCCGCTCGCGCTGTCTCCCGAAGAGCTGCAGAAGGTCCTCGACGCGATCGAGGAGTCCGGCAACGACCGCCTGCAGGTCGGCTTCAACCGCCGGTTCGCGCCGCTGCTGCACGAGGCCCGCGACCAGTTCGGCCCGCGCGTCGGACCGGCGACCGTCCGGTACCTGGTCAACGCCGGCCGCCTCGACCACGGCAGCTGGTACAACCAGACGGAGTCGGAGGGGTCGCGCTTCGCCGGCGAGGGCGGCCACTTCATCGACACGGTGAGCTGGCTGCTCGACGCCGACCCGGTCTCGGTGTACGCCACCGGCGACCTCCAGGTGACCCTCGGCTACCCGGACGGTTCGACGGCGGTGATCACCTACGCCGAGACGGGCTCGTCGGGCTTCCCGAAGGAAACCTTGGACCTCACCGCGGACGGCAAGGTCCTCAAGTTCGACGACTTCGTCCGCGCGTCGGTGTACTCGCGGAAGAAGTGGGCCAGCTCGCGCATCCCGAAGGGCCGGGACAAGGGGCAGGCCGCGGAGGTGAACGCCTTCCTGGAGGCGGTCCGGACCGGCGGCCCGATGCCCATCTCGATCACCTCGCTGGCGGCGACGACGCTGGCGACGCTGGCCGCGCAGACGAGCGTCGCGAACGCGGCGCCGGTGCGGATCGAGCTGCCGCGGAAGGCGGGTGCCCCGGCATGATGGGTCCCGGCTGGTACCTGCGCCGGTTGTCCCGGATGGGGCCGGCGGAGGTCGTCGGGCGCGCGCGGCACGCCGTCGTCCAGCGGCAGTGGCGGTCCGCGCCGCCGACGCCCCCCGATTGGCCGTCGCACCCCCGGTTCACGGCCACGCTGCCCGCCGGGGCGCTGGACAAGGTGTCCGGCGAAGCGGCCAAGCGGCTGCTGGCGACGGCCGACGAGCTGATGGCCGGCCGCGCGGAGTACTTCGGCGTCGAGCGCACGGATTTCGAGGCGCCCGACTGGTTCCTCGACCCGAAGACCGGGCGTCGCGCGCCTTCGGCCGTGTACGCGTTCGACGTCCCGTACCGGTCGGAGGACACGGTCGGCGACATCAAGCAGATCTGGGAGCCGTCGCGCCACCAGCACCTCACCGTGCTGGCCGCGGCTTACGCCCTGACCGGCTCTTCGGCGTACGCCGCGCGCGCGGCCGAGCACCTGCGGTCGTGGTGGGCGGCGAACCCGCCGTTGCGGGGGCCGCACTGGGTGAGCGGCATCGAGCTGGGTATCCGCCTCCTGTCGTGGGTCTGGACGCGCCGGCTGCTCGACGGCTGGCCGGGCGTGGCGGAGCTGTTCGAGGAGAACCCGGACTTCCAGCTCCAGCTGTGGCACCACCAGAACTGGCTCGCGACGCTGCGCAGCCACGGCTCGTCGGCGAACAACCACGTGATCGCCGAGGACGCCGGTCTGCTGGCCGCGGCGTGCGCGTTCGGCTGGTTCCCGGAGTCGGCGGGCTGGCGGGCCGCGGCGATGCGCTCGCTGGACGTCCAGCTGGGGCGCAACACGTTCGATTCCGGCCTCAACGCCGAACTGGCGTCCGAGTACCACGGCCTGGTGCTGGAACTCGGCCTGGCGGCGGCGGCCGAGGCCGACGCCGCGGGCACCCCGGCGCCGGACTCGACGTGGGACGTCCTGCTCCGGATGACCGACGCCCTGGCGTCCATTGTGGACCAGAGGCTGCGCCCGCCCCGCCAGGGCGACGCCGACGACGGCTTCGGCCTGATCGTCGACGGCACGGCGACGGACCGCTGGGCCTCGCTGCTGGCCTCGGGGGACGCGCTGTTCGGCCGCCTGGACTGGTGGCCACCGGTCCCGGCCGACGACGTGCGGACACCGCTGCTGGCGTCGTTGGTGTCGCGCACCCCGCGGGTATCGGGTGCCCGCCCCGGCCGCCGGCAGGCGCACCTGCGGGACGCGGGGATGACGATCCTGCGCTCGGGCCCGGTATGGGTCCGCTGCGACGGAGGCCCCCACGGGTTCCTGTCGATCGCGGCGCACGCCCACGCGGACGCACTGTCGCTGGAGGTCCGCCACGACGGCGTGGACATCCTGGCCGACCCGGGCACGTTCTGCTACCACGGCGAACCGCGGTGGCGGCAGTACTTCCGCTCGACCCTCGGCCACAACACCCTCGAGCTGGCCGGCCGCGACCAGTCGGTCTCGGGCGGCCCGTTCCTGTGGACCCGCCACGCGGTGACGAGGGTCCTGGAGGTCCACACCCCGGACAACGGCCCGGCCCGCTGGTCCGCAGCCCACGACGGTTACGCCCCGGCCCTCCACCGCCGCACGGTCGACCTGGACGGCGACGTGCTGAAGATCGTCGACGAGGTCCTGGGCGACCAGCCACCGGAGGAGGCACGCCTGGCGTTCCACTTCGGCCCATCGGTGACGGTGATGCTGGACGGCACCACGGCCCGCCTCCGCTGGACGGCCGCGCCGGAGTCGCCGCTCGTCGGTGCGCCCAGCGCTGGGCGGCCCGACTCCTCGGTTGCCGGTGCGCCCGGCGCTGGGCACCTCGGTTCCTCGGTTGCCGGTGCGCCCGACGCCGTTGGGGGAGAGGGCCTCATCGGTTCCCCCGCCGGCGCTGGGCAGCCCGGCTCCCCGGTTCGCGACGGGGGCCGGGCGGCCGGTTCCGTTGCTGCCGCCGGCCGGGTCGGTCCTGCCACCGGCGGTGGGGCTTCGGCGGGTGCCGCCGGCGATCCGCTTGTCGGGCGGGTCTCCGGTTCTCTTGCCGGCGCCGTGCGCACCGCCGTCATGGAGTTGCCTTCCGAGCTCTCGTGGACCGTGCACCGCGGGGATACCGAGCCGCCGCTTGGCTGGTACTCCGCGGGGTTCGGGCGCAAGGAACCCGCCACCACCCTTGTCGGCTCCGGGTCGCCCGGACTTCTCACCACCCTGCTCCGCTTCAGTTAGGACCCGCCCGTGACAGTCCGCCGCTTCCGACTTCGCCGTGCAGCTCCGTTGCTCGGTGTCCTGCTCACGGTCGCGGCGTGCTCGGGCGGGCCCGATACCGACGGCGGCCCGGCCCAGGCCACCGCGGCTCCCAGCGGGTCGGTCGCCGCCGTGTGCGACAAGCAGCCCGCCGGTCCGGCCGCCGCGCCGGCCGGGGCCGTCGTCGTCGATCCCGCCGTGCCGGGGGACCTGGCGGCGAAGACACGCTCGGCCGCTCCCGGTACGACGTTCTGGCTCAAGCCCGGCAAGCACATCCTCGGCGACGACAAGTACGACCAGGTGTCCCCCAAGGACGGTGACGTCTACGTCGGCGCCCCCGGCGCTGTCCTCGACGGCCGCAAGATCAACCAGTACGCCTTCACCGGCCACGCGGTCAACGTCAAGATCACCTACCTGACCGTGCAGGGTTTCGCCGCCCCGCACGACGAAGGCGTGGTCAACCACGACTCCGGCGACGGCTGGGCGATCGAGCACTCGACCGTCCAGGACAACGACGGCGCCGGGCTGATGGCGGGCGCCCGCCAGCAGGTGCGCGGCAACTGCCTGCGCCGCAACGGCCAGTACGGCATGAACGCCTACTCCGGCGGCACGCCGCTGACCGCGCTCGTCGTCGAGGGCAACGAGATCGCCGGCAACAACACCGGCGACTGGGAAGCGAAGATCGACGGCTGCGGCTGCAGCGGCGGAGTCAAGTTCTGGGCCGTGAACGGCGCCGACGTGCGGGGCAACTGGGTGCACGACAACCACGGCACCGGGCTGTGGGCCGACACGAACAACAACGACTTCCTCATCGAGGGCAACCTCATCGAGAACAACGACAGCGCCGCGCTGATCTACGAGATCAGCTATAACGCGGTCATCCGCGACAACACGATCCGCAAGAACAACTGGGCCGACGGCCGCCGGTACGCCGACAAGAGCGACAATTTCCCGACCTCGGCGATCTACATCTCCGAGTCCGGTGGCGAGCCGCGGATCAAGGCCCGCACGGCGAAGATCGACGTCTCCCGCAACTACCTGGAGAACAACTGGTCCGGGATCACGCTGTGGGAGAACGCCGACCGGTTCTGCAACAGCCCGGCCAACACCTCCTCGGGCGACTGCACCCGGCTGGTGCCGTCGGTCAAGCAGTGCGCGGCCCCGGCGATCACCAGCGGCGCGCTGCTGGCCGACTGCCGCTGGAAGACCCAGCACGTCGACATCCACGACAACAAGTTCGTCCTCGACCCGGCGGTCGTCGGATGTCAGGCCTCCTGCGGCCGGATGGGCCTGCTGTCGAACTTCGGCAGCTACCCGGACTGGTCGCCGTACCGCGGCGACGTCGTCCAGGAGGCGATCACGTTCAAGCAGGACAACCGCTGGCACGACAACAGCTACGCCGGCCCCTGGACGTTCATCGCCTACTCGGCCGACCGCGTCCTCCAGATCGGCGAGTGGGAGGGTGCGCCGTACTCGCAGGACAGCGGCAGCACCTTCACCGCGCAGGGCGGGGGCTGACATGACCGCACACACCGGACCGGCCGGTCGGGCCGGATCGACCGGATCGACCGGGCTGAGCGGCCTCCGCGGCGACGCCGCGCCCGAGCCGGCGTCTTCGACGCCGAAGTGGGCCGGCCTGGCGTGGGCGCTCCTGATCCTCAACACGCTCGGCTCGACCGGCGCCAAGACGGTCCTCCCGCTGCCGCGGTCGGTCAGCCAGCTGGTCACCATGGGCTCGCTGATGACGGCCTTCGTGATCGCGCTGGCCCTGAACAAGCACCTGCGGATCCGCCCGAGCGCGTACCTGACCCTGCTGACGGTGTTGCTGGGGGCCAGCATCCTCTCCAGCGCCGACCTCCAGGAGGGCTTCGGCGCGCTGTTCCGGTGCTTCCGGCTCACGGTGTTCGTCTCCACGCTCTGGTTGCTGACCCGCTGGTGGGACGGCGGGTTCAGCTTCGTCCGGTACCACATCCGCACGTACGCGGTCGTGCTCGCGTCGGTGGCGGTCGGCCTGGTGATCTCGCCCGGCAACGCGATGCCGGAGGAGTACGGCGGCCGGCTTTCGGGCGCGGTCTGGCCGCTGACCCCGCCGCAGATCGGCCAGTACGCAGCGGTCATCTCCGGGCTCACGCTCCTCCTCTGGTTCGGGCGCCGCACGACCTGGCGCAGCGCGCTGGGGATCGTGGTACCGGTGCTGGGACTGCTGCTGCTCACGCACACCCGCACGGCGACGCTCGGCCTCGTCGCCGGCCTGGCGGTGGCCTTCCTGTCGATGGTGCTGACCAGTGCCCGCGCCCGGAAGGTGTTCGCGTGGACGGTCGGTATCGGCGGGGTGGCCGGCGTGGTCCTGGCGGGTGCGCTGCAGACGTGGTTCCTCCGCGGGCAGAGCGCCGACAACTTCTCCAGCCTGACCGGCCGCGCGAAGGTGTGGGACGCGCTGCTGGAGGCCCCGCGGACGACGGCGGAGTACATCTTCGGCGTCGGCCTGACGGACAAGTCCTACGACGGCCTCCCGATCGACAACAGCTGGCTCGCGATCTACCACGAGCAGGGTTTCCTGGGCATTGCGTTGGTCGCCGCGTTCTTGCTCACCTTGAGCGTCGTCGCGGTCCTGCGGCCGCCTTCGCTGGCGAGGGCGTGCGCGATCTTTTTGATCACCTACTGCGTTTCGGCCTCCTACACCGAAGCGGGTCTCGGCGACGCGTCGCCGTACCTGCTGCACCTGGCGGTCGCCGCGTCACTGCTGGTCCGCGGGGTGCCGCAGTACGACGAACAAGCATTCATCCCGGCGAAGGGGGCAGACGTGCGAGGTGCAGGCGCGTGAAGGTGCTCGTGGTGCACAACCGGTACCGGTCCGAGCAGCCGAGCGGCGAGAACAACGTCGTCGACGCGGAGGTGACGCTCCTCGCCGAGGGCGGTCACCAGGTGTCGTTGTTCGAACGCCGCAGCGACGACATCGCGGAGATGCCGCTGCCCCGCAAGGCCGCGGTGCCGCTGATGGTGCCGTGGAACCCGGCGGTGCGGAAGGAGCTCGCCGGCCGGCTGCGGGCGTCGCGCCCGGACGTCGTGCACATCCACAACACGTTCCCGCTGCTGTCGCCGTCGGTGGTCGCCGCGTGCGCGGACGCGGGCGTGCCCGCGGTCGCGACACTGCACAACTACACGATGGTCTGCCCGCCCGGCACGCTCCACCGCGACGGCCGCATCTGCACCGAGTGCGTCGGCGGCTCACCGCTGCCGGCGGTGAAGCACGGCTGCTACCGCGGTTCCAGCGCGGCCACGCTCCCGATGGCGGCGAGCATGGTCGCGAACCGGCGCCGGTGGTGGACGGGCGTTTCCCGGTTCTTCTGCATTTCGGCGGCCCAACGTGACCTCCTGGTGTCGGCCGGGATGCCCGGCGAGCGGATGGCGGTGAAGCACAACTTCGTCACCGACCCCGGTGTCCGCCGGACCGGCGCCGGACGGCACGTGCTGTTCCTCGGCCGCGTCACCGAGGAGAAGGGGGTCGGCCTGCTGATGCGCGCCTGGGAGCGTCTCGACGGTGCCTTGGGCGTGCCGCTGGTCATCGCCGGGACCGGCCCGATGCAGGACCAGGTCGCGGCCTGGGCCGCCACCCGCGACGACGTCTCGTACGTCGGCCTGCAGAACAAGGCGGAATGCCGTGCCCTGACCGCCGACGCGGTGGCGGTGGTCGCCCCCTCGACGTGGCTGGAAGCCTTCGGCCTGGTGGTGGTCGAGGCGATGGCCGCCGGCGTGCCGACGGTCGCGGCCGCGCACGGCGCGTTCCCCGAACTCGTCGACGACGGAGTGACGGGCCTGCTGCACGTCCCGAACGACGCGGCCTCACTCGCCGACCGCCTGCGCGCGGTGATCGGCGACCGCAACCGCGACATGGGCGACGCGGCCCGCGTCCGGTACGAGAAGGACTTCACCCCCGCGGTCGGCCTGGACCGCTTGATCGCCGGTTACGAGGCGGCGATCGAGGCGTGAGGCAGCTGGTCCGGACCGCGCCCGCGGCCCTGCCGGCCGCACTGCGCGCCCCGCTGGCGATGACGGCCGCCCTGGCGACCGCGGTCGTCGTGGCGCTCGGCATCCTGCACTTCCGCGACGCGAGCCTGACCGGCATCGACGCGGCTGTGCTCCCTTCGCTCTATCCGGTCCAGCCGCCATGGCGGTACGTCGCCCTGGTCGTCGACTTCGGTGGCGAGCCGGTGGGGTCGGTGATCCTGATCGCGCTCCTTTCGGCAGTGTGCTGGCTGGTCCGCCTCGTCCGGACGGCCGTGGTGACGGTGCTGGGTGTCGCGGTGACGGTCGCGGTGACGACGGTGCTGAAGCCGGTGGTCGGCCGCACCATCCACGGCGAGTTCCTGTCGTACCCGAGCGGGCACACGGCCCTGGCGACGGCGCTCGCGCTGATCATCGCGCTGGTGCTCACCCAGCGGCTGGGGCTGGGGCGCCCCGCCGGGGCCGCACTGGCGCTGGGGTTGGCGGTGGTGGCCGGGCTGGTGATGGGCTGGGCCGAGGTGGCGTTGGGCGCGCACTACCCGACAGACGCCCTCGGCGGGTTCTGCGCTGCGCTGGCCGCCGTCCCGGCTACGGCTTGGGTGGTGGATCGGGTGGCCGACCGGCTCTGAGCGCGCGCCAGGGCGCGGAGTCGAGAGTCGGTCGCCCGCCGGGGCGGTGGGCGAAAGAGTCCACTGTGGACATGCTGGCTGTCGATGCGGTCATGTCTTCGACGGTACCGAACACCCGTGCGAATGCCAGTCGCTGAATCGGGTGAACAGTCGCGCCGAAATTCTCCGTTCGCGACTTTTCCCTTATGCCACAACGGAAATCTGTGTCTTCGACGGAAATGGCGTTTGAAAGTGTCGGACCCCGTCGGCATGCTCGTGATCAGCAGCCGGCGGACCCACCGCCGAACGAAGAGCACTCGTCCTGCGCGTAGGGCTTCGCCTGCCAGCCCGCAGCATCCACCGTCATGGAGGTGTCATGCACCACGAAAGCCCACGGCCCGGCGTACGTGTTGTCGTGCCAGCGGTTGGCCTGGCGGAACGTGATGGCCTCCTCGACCACCGTTCCCTTGTAGGGCGACCAGTCCGGGAACGTCCCGAAGTTGGACAGCAGGGACATCCGCCCGCACAGGCTCGTGCAGCCGATGCGGCCGGGATCGAGCCGGAAGGTGTTGCCGTGGATCTCCACCCGCTGCGTCTTCCAGCGGCAGTCGTCGTACGCCGGGGCCTTCTCGATCGCGCCCGCGGTGCACGAAGACTTCGCCGCCGTCTTGGTGCAGTAGCCCGTCGAGGTGTTCGCCGGGCTGTTGCAGAAGCGGTCGGCGTTCTCCCACAACGTGATCCCGGCCCAGTTGTCCTCGAACGTGTTGCCGCTGATGTCGATGGCCGACGTCCGGGCCCGCACGCGCGGCTCGCCGCCCGATTCCGACAGGTACACCGTCGCCACCGGGAAGTTGTCGCCGCGGCCCGCGAACGTGCGGCCCTGGACCAGGGTGTTGCGGCGGAACGTGTTGCCGCGCAGCACGAGGTTGTAGCTGGTCTCGTAGAACAGGGCCTCGGCGTCGTTGGCCTCGAACAGGTTGTCCTCGACGAGGAAGTCGTTGTTGTTCGTGTCGGCCCACAGGCCCGCGCCGTGGTTGCCGTGCACCCAGTTGCCGCGGATGTCGGCCCCGTTCACGGCCCAGAACTTGGCGCCGCCGCTGCACCCGCAGCCCGGCACCTTCGCTTCCCAGTCACCGGTGTTGTTGCCGGTGATCTCGTTGCCCTCCAGCACGAGCCCGGTGATGCCGTCGCCCGCCTGGTACGCGTTGAGCCCATACTGCCCGTTGTCGCGGAGGCAGCTGTGCCGCACGACCTGGCCGGCGCCGGCCATCAGCCCCGCGCCCGCGTTGTCCTCGATCGTGGTGTTCTCGATGAGCCAGCCGTCGCCGGAGTCGTGGTTGACCACGCCCTGGTCCTGCAGCGCGACGAAGCCGCGGATGGTGAGCCCGCGGATCTGCACGTCGCGGGCCTGCTGGGTGAAGGCCGCCCGGTTGACGCCGCGGCCGTCGACGACCGCGTTCGGCGCGCCGAGGTAGACGTCGCCGTCCTTGGGGACGACCTGGCCGTACTCGTCCTTGCCGAGCGTGTGGGTGCCGGGCGCCAGCCAGAACGTCGTGCCCGCCGGGTGCGCCGCCGTCTTGGCGGAAAGGTCGCCGTCGACGGCCGGGTCGACGGCGACGGCTCCGGAGGGTGGCCGCTGGTGTTCGGCGGGTTGGTGGCCGCAGACCGGGCCCGGCCCCTCCGCGCCGCGCGCGACCGCCGGGCACGCGACGGCGATCAGGAGCGAGCAAGCAGCGACGAGTACCGCACGAGATCTGCCCATGGCAGGAAGTTACGCACGAACGGGCCGGAAAACAGTCACCCTCAAGTGTCCTCGTCGGACCCAACGGGTGAATCCGGCCCGCCCGTGCGGGGATCAGGCGTGTTTGCGGAACACGGGCTGCACCGGGCGCCCGCCCATCCACGGCGTGGGGTCGTTCGCGTCCAGGGCCTTCCGGTACACCGTGCAGGCCTGGGCGACGACGTCGATGGTCTTGTCGATGTCGGCTTCGGTGAGCGCGGCACTGACCACGAAGGACGGTCCGAGCACGCCGCCGCTGATCAGCTCGCGCAGGAACAGTGTCCGGTACGGCTGCGACGGCTTGCCCTGTTCGTCGAGCGTGCCGAAGACCAGGTTGCTGGCCCGGCCGCGGACGACCACGTGGTCCTCGACGCCGATCCCGGCCGCCACCTCGCGGACACCGGCGGCGAGCCGGTCGCCGAGGGCGTGCAGCCTGCCGATGACGTCCTCGTCGCGGTAGACGTCCATGACCGCCATCGCGGCGGCCAGCGAGTGGGTCTCCGCGCCGTGCGTGGTCGAGAGCAGGAACACCCGCTCGCGGTCGGTGCGCAGGCCGCCGAGCTCCATCAGCTCCCGCTTGCCCGCCAGCGCCGACACCGCGAAGCCGTTGCCGAGGGCCTTGCCGAACGTCGAGAGGTCGGGCGTGACGCCGTAGAGCCCCTGGGCGCCGTGGGCGGACCAGCGGAAGCCGGTGATCATCTCGTCGAAGACCAGGACGACGCCGTGGCGGGTGGCGAGCTCGCGCAGGCCCTGCAGGTACCCCGGCGGCGGCTCCACCGCCGCGGCCGCCTCCAGGATCATGCACGCGATCTCGCCCTCGTGGCGCTGCAGCAGCTCCTCCGCGGCCTGAAGGTCGCCGTACGGGAAGGACACCGTCGCTTCCGTCGTCTCCTCCGGGATGCCCGCGTTCATCGGCGTGGTGCCGATGAACCAGTCGTCGGTGGAGAAGAAGGCGTGGTCGGCGCACTTGGCGACGAGCTTGCGGCCGGTGGCGGCGCGGGCCAGCCGGACCGCGGCGGTCGTCGCGTCGGAGCCGTTCTTGGTGAACTTCACCATGTCGGCCGTCGGGACGTTCTCGAGGAACCGCTCGGCGGCTTCGGCCTCGATGATCGACGGGCGGATGAAGTTGCTGCCCTTGTCCAGCTCGCCGCGCACCGCTTCGACGACCCGCGGGTGGGCGTGGCCGAGGCTGACGGCTCTCAGCCCGGCGCCGTACTCGACATACTCGTTGCCGTCGACGTCCCAGACATGGCCGCCGCGGCCGTGGGAGATGACCGGGGCCATCCCTTCGGGATACTGGTCCGAGCCCTTGGCGTAGGTGTGCGCACCGCCCGGGATGACCCGGTGCAACCGCTCGTTCGCCTCCGTGGAGCGGGGCAGGTTCGTTCCCATGTCGTGGCTCACCTCGTTGATTTCAACGCCTCTCCGAGGGAGGGCGCCCGTTCGTCCCGGTCACTGACCATTGTGACCGAAAGTGGCCAGGAAATGTCCAGTTCGGGGTCTTTGTACGAGATCGTAATGTCTTCGTTCGGATCATGCGGCCGATCGATACGGTACGAAACGTCAGAGGGATCAGTGAGTGACTGGAATCCGTGCGCGCAGCCCGCCGGGATGTACACGGAAACCTGCGTCTCACCGGAGAGTTCGAAGGTTTTCACATTCCGGAATGTCGGCGAATCCGGTCGGAGATCCACGACGACATCGAAGATCGCGCCGTGCGAACACCGCACCAGCTTCGCCTCGCCGGCCCCGCCGCGCAGGTGCATCCCGCGGACGACGCCCTTGCGGGAGCGGGAAAGACTGTCCTGGGCGAAGCCGTCCGGGTCGATCCCGACCGACGCGACGACGTCGCGGTCGAACGTCCGGCTGAAAAATCCGCGTTGGTCCGTATGCGGGGTGGGTTCGAACAGATACGCACCGTCGATCTCGGGCACCGGAATGGCCTTCATCGCCCACCCCCGAAGAGGGCCGCCGAAAGCGCGGCGAACTGGTCCTTGAGCCGTTGCGCGTTCATCTCGTTCCGTTCCTGGAGCGTCTGGCGAAGTTCGGCCGAACGGTTCTCCAGTTCGGTGAATTGTTCGACAAGCCGGTGGAAGCCGACGGTCTTCGCCCGCTGGGTGAAGCCCTCGAGGCCCATCTCCGCCATGAGGACGTCGTTCTTCGGTGCGTAGCCGATCGCCACGGTCGGCTTCGCGACCTTCAGGGCGCAGAGCACGTTGTGGTAGCGCGTGGCCACCACGCTGTCCACCGCGGCCATCTCGTGCATCAGCTCGTCCAGGGTCTCCGCCGGAGCCGCCGTCACCAGCGGGGAAGCGGTCTGCTCGATGATCTCGTCGACGACCTGCCGGTCGATCCGGTCACCGATGAACAGCCGGACGGGTCTGCCCTGGTCAACGAGCCACGCGACGAAACGGTTCATCGTGTCGACGTAGTGACGGTAGATGCGGTCGGCCTCGGCGCGGTCGTCGTTGCCGCCGTAGTAGGCCATCACGCCGACGCCGACGGTGCCCGGCTTGCCGTCGGCGGCCGGGGTGGGAAGGGAGAACGCGAGGTCGGGATAGACCCCGTCGGCACTCGTGTCGACGCCCATGGCGCGCATGGCGTCGCGCGAGATGTCGTCGCGGTAGGAGCGGTAGGCGGCGAGCCGGCCGGACCAGCGGACCAGGGTGCGCGTCGCCCGGGCGCTGATCTCGTTGGCGCCGACACAGACGAGTGCCACCTTGGTGCCGAACAGGCGCCCGGTGGCGGAGAGGAGAAAAAGCGAATACGGGAAACCCCAGGGACGCAGCGGCAGCGTCGCTTCGAGCACGCCCATGCCGGGCACGATGACGACGTCCTGCTTCCGGACCCAGGCGGCCGTGCGGCCGACGTCGACCAGCTTGCCGAGTCCCTTGAGGACGATCGAGCGCAGGCCGGACGCCGTCTCGTACTCGGACTGGTTCCAGTGCAGCGGCGTCGCGTCGAGGCCGTACCGGTCGCGGACGAGGTCCGGGCCGCCGACCAGGGCGCTCAGCACCGCGTCCGGGTACTCGGCGCGCAGGTAGCCGAGCACGGCTTCGAGGGAACCGTCGTTGCCGAGGTTCCCCGAGCCGAGCAGGCCGAACACGCCGACGCGGGGTGGACGCCTCACGCGAGCCTGCCTTCGCGGCCGGCCACGATCTCGTTGACCGTGGCGACGTCGGAGGCGGTCGGCGCGCGGTCCTCGACGCGCTCGCCGTGGCCGGAGCGGGCCCGGTTGGTCAGCCAGGCGCCGAGGTGGCCGAAGCACTCGCGCTTGTCGGCGGCCGAGATCGGCGCGCGGCGGATCAGGTCCGCGAACCCGTAGACGTACTCGCCGAGCAGGCGGACGGTGGGGTTCCGGAGCCGGTTCGCGCGCCGCGGGTCCAGATTCGCGCACCGGCTCCGGATGGTCGGGTTGGCCCGCTCCGCGCGGCCGGGGTGGTCGCGGCGGAAGTAGAGCAGCTCGGGCACCTGGTGGAACGGGCCGTGCAGGGCCATCTCGGCCGAGTACGTCCGGTCGGCGTGGTGGTAGCTGTCGAGCGGCTTGACGCGGCGGAGGACGTCGGCGCGGATGACGCCGTAGAAGTCGTCGCCGCCCGGCTCGAACAGGATGCTGCGGAAGCGGTCCGGCGCGTGCCGGGACGCCGTGTTCAGCGTGTACTCGAGCCGCTGGACGATGCGGCCGTCGCCGTCGATGATCGCCTGGTCGCAGTGGGCGAGGATGATGTCCGGGTGCTCGTCGAGGGCCTCGACGCACCGCTTGAGCAGGTCGCGGGCGTAGAGGTCGTCGTGGGAGACCCACTTGAAGAGCTCGGTGCGGGAGACGTCGAACACGAAGTTGTGGTTCGGCGTCGCGCCGATGTTCTTCGGCTGGCGGACGTACCGGATCCGGGAGTCCTTCTCGGCGTAGCGGCGGCAGATCTCGTCGGTGCCGTCGGTGGAGGCGTTGTCCGAGATGATCAGCTCGAAGTCTTCGTAGGTCTGGCCGAGCAGGGCGTCCAGCGACTCGGCGAGGTACTCCTCGCCGTTGTACACCGGGAGGCCGAGGCTCAGCCGCGGGGCGGTGGTCATGGAGTCCTCATTCCTTGATCGGCTCTTTGATCGGCTCGAAGACCACGGTGGGCTCGTCGGCGCCCGGCGGGACGTAGTCGCGCAGTCCCAGGCGGAGCTGGAACCACCAGACGACGGACCCGCTGAGGGTGGCCGTCGCGACGCCCCACGCGGAGCCGGCCGCGCCGCCGAGGAACGCGCCGGTGATGCCGAAGGTGACGTAGAACAGGGAGGCGATCAGCTGGGACCGCAAACTGCGGGGAGCGGCGCCGAGGGCGCGCAGGCCGGCGGCCGCGCCCGTGGCGAAGCTCGCGCCGACCACGGCGAGGGTGACCGGGAGGATCAGCGGGGACGACGAGTCCCAGACCGAGCCCATCACCCAGCGGCCGGCGGCGTCGGGCACGAGCAGCAGCAGGCCGAGGCCCCAGCACAGCGCGGCGGCGGCCTGTCCGCCGCCGAGGATCACGCAGAAGTGCTTCAGCCGGTGCGGGGCCCGCTGGAGCACCCGCGCGCCTTCGGCGACGGTGACCAGGGACAGCCCCATGAGCAGGGCCAGGAACGGGCCGAGCAGCTGCTCGGCCCCGCGGACCGCGCCGACGGCGGTGATCCCGGTGATGGCGCCGAGGCCGTACGCGCGCAGCTGCGACGCGCCGCTGTTGCTGACGTTCTCGACGAGGTACCGGACGCTGAGATCACGCTGCGTCCGGAGCCAGCCGAGCGTCTCCCGCGGGTGCGGCAGGATGCCCGTCTGGAACCCGCCGTACAGGGCGGCGACCGCGCCGGAAAGGCCCCAGGCCAGCACGAACGCGACCACCGTGTGGATCTGCGCGGCGACGTAGAGCGCCGGGATCAGGGCCACGCCCCACACGCAGTCGTTGACGAACGCTTTCTTGCCCGCGCCGCGCGCGAAGAACGCGAAGCGCCAGGCGTCCTGCAGGAGCAGGCCCGGCAGGACCACGGCGAGCGCGACGAACGCGTTGCCGAGCGGGCCGCCCGCGGCCAGCCCGGCCACGAGGCTGACCAGCCCGGTCACGCAGCCGACGCCGATCGCGGTGCCGGACGCGCTGGCCACGCCCGTCCGCCACCGGTCCTCCGGCACGGCGCTGAACCGCACCATCAGCGGGTCGGTGGCGAGGCCGCGGGAGATGTTGAGCACCACGCCGTAGGTGACCCAGGCGAGGCTGAAGATGCCGAACGCGAACGTGCCGAGCGAGCGGGCCACGTACAGCCCGACGGCGAAGTTGGTCAGGCTGGACACCGCCTGGTCGCCGAGGCCCCAGCTCAACCTCCCCGCCATCGCGCGCACCGCGCCCGACCGGAAGATCGAGCGCGGTGCACGGCGGTGGTCGGCCACGTCGCTCACTCCTTGACCAAACCGGCGTCGTGGAGCGCACGGGCCGCGACGTCGACGATGTCGAAGGGCAGCCCGGCGCGCTCGGCGATGTCGAGCAGGCTGTGCGAACCGTCGGAGAGGTTGAGCACCCACAGCATCGCCATCTGGGCCTGCTTGGCGTCGCTGCGGCCGCCGAGCGAGTCGTACAGCCCGCGCTTGCCGAGCTGCGGCTCGCCGTACGGGCTGAGGTTGACGTACCGGCGGTTGCGGTCCAGGACGCCGAACGCGTCCTTCAACACACCGAGCGTGTCCTCCATGGCCGCGGGCGACACGAAACCCGGGTTGTCGGCGGAGGTGTGGTACTCCGGGTAGCCCGCGTACGGCGTGCGCGTCAGCGAGCCGACGCCGAGGTTGAAGCCCGGTGAGCAGAACTGGCGCTCGTCGTAGCCGTACGGCGAGAAGTCGACGACCTGGTGTTCGCGCGAGCGCAGCACGTGCTGCATGACCCGGTCGATCTCGGCGTCGTCGCGGCGGGACTTCTTGTACGTCAAGGAGCCCGGGTCGCCGGCGCACGCCAGCACCAGCCCGTGCCGCACCTTCTCGATCCGGGAGGCGTTGCGCGCCAGCCAGGTGATCGAGCCGATCGTGCCCGGCATGAACAGGAAGCGGTACGTGTAGTGCGGCTGGGAACGGGCCAGCTGCTGGGCCAGCGAGACGGCCACCGCGATACCGGCGAGGTTGTCGTTGGCCAGCGACGGGTGGCACACGTGGCAGGACACGATGACCTCGTCCGTGACGCGCCCCGGCACGACGTGCTCGGCGTAGGTCAGCGAGCCGTCGGAAAGGGTCGAGTCGATGACGACGTCGTAGTCGCCGTCGGGCAGCGCGTCGAGCTTCTCCTGCGCAAGGCAGAAGCCCCAGGCCGGGGCGTAGTAGCTGGTCCGGTACGGCACCCACGACGGCTGGTCGGGCAGCGTGTGCAGGTGCTCCCGCAGCTCGCTCAGCGGCATCCGCCGCGACACCGGGACGCTGTACCCGACGACGTGCAGGTTCAGCTCCTGGAAGTCGATCACGCGCTCGCCCGAAGGCGAAGCGACGTAGGCGTCCCGGATGTTCCACTCCTGCGGGATCGTCCAGTCCAGCACCGCCGTGCCGGTCGGGACCTCGTGCCGCTCGAGCGCGATGTGCTCGCCGATCATGTCCAGGGTCTGCCGCACGCCGTCGCCGGTGATGCTGCGGCAGAGCGGGTACAGCCGCTCGACCAGGGCGTGCAGTTCCGCCCCGGTCCGCAGCTGCGGGGCCGCCACTACTTCCGCCGCATGGTGGTGTCGACGCGGCCCGCTTCGCCCTCGCTCTTCAGCCAGGCCAGCCGGGTGAACAGCTGCTGGAACGACTCGCGGGTGAGCCCGAACTTGCGGTAGGCCTCGATGAGCTCGACGGCGCCGTCCTTGACCGACCACTCGCAGGTGAAGCCGGGGATCGCCGCGCGGAAGCGCGAGAAGTCGACCCGGTACGACCGCGGGTCGGGCCCCGCCTCGCCGGTGATGTTCAGCGTCGAGCCCGGCACGGCCTCGACGACCTCCTGCGCGATCTCGGCGACGGTGACGTTGTTCTCCTCGGTGCCGATGTTGAAGGCCTTGTCGTGCACGGCCTCCTTCGGCGCCGTCAGCACCGCGGTGAACGCGCGCGCGATGTCCTGGGCGTGCACCAGCGGCCGCCACGGCGTACCGTCCGACAGCACCAGCACCTCACCGGACAGGTGGGCGTGCGCGGTCAGGTTGTTCAGCACGATGTCGCCGCGCAGGCGGGGCGAGTAGCCGAACGCGGTCGCGTTGCGCATGTACACCGGCGTGAAGTCGTCGTCGGCGAGCTCGTGGACGTCGGCTTCGACGCGCACCTTCGACTCCGCGTACGGCGTCACGGGCCGCAGCGGCGCGTCCTCGTCGACGAGGTTCTCGCCGCCGGCGCCGTACACCGAGCACGTCGACGCGTAGATGTACCGCTTGACGCCGGCCTCTTTCGCCAGCTTCGCGAGCTTCACCGACGCGTGGTGGTTGATGTCGTAGGTCAGCTCCGGCGCGAGCGAGCCCAGCGGGTCGTTCGACAGGGCGGCCAGGTGGATGACCGCGTCGAAGCCTTCGACATGGGAAAGCGTGACGTCCCGCAGGTCGACGGCGTGCCCGGCCGGGTCGGCGGGGGCGGGCCCGAGCAGGCAGTCCTCGAACAGCCCGGAGTCCAGGCCGGTGACTTCGTGGCCGGCGGCGGCGAGCACCGGGGCCATCACCGTCCCCAGGTAGCCCTTGTGCCCCGTCAGCAACACCCGCATCGGATTCAGCCCTTCAGATCGAGAGTGAGTTTCTTGACGAAAAACGCTTCGGCGTACTTCGCGGCGGCTTCGATCCCGCGGATCCGGGCCAGCCCGAGGAACGCCTCGCGGTCGTACCATGGCCGGTGCCGCTGCGAGGCGTAGTGCGCCTGCAGCAGCCGGACCTTCTCCTCCGCGAGCTCGTCGGACAGCGGCTGGTACACCGATGGACGGCCGAGGTCGCCGTCCCACTTGACGATCTCGTACCCCAGCGTCAGGTGGTCGCGGAACGTCGTCGGCACCAGCTTCGCCAGCCCGCGGTGGTCCTGGTGGGCGTCGTCGGTGCGCGGGGCCAGGATGACGTCCGGGTCGGTCCGCCGCCGCAATTCCTCCAGGGCGTCCTTGGCCTCTTCCCAGTGGGCCGGGAAGCGCCCGTCCCGCAGCTTCAGCACCGTGACGGCGACGTCCGCGCCCGGGCAGAACGCCGCCAGCGCCGCCCGCTCCTCGTCCTCGCGGGGCGTGCCGCCGCCGCTGAGGACCAGGGCGTCGACCCGCAGGCCGGGCCGGGACGAGCACAGCGTCAGCAGCGTGCCACCGGCGCCGATCGCGATGTCGTCGCAGTGGGCGCCGAGGGTGACGACGCTGCCGAGCCGGTCCGGGCGCAGCCCGATCACGCGATGCTCGCCGCGGGCTGCTTCTCCCAGAGCGCCCAGGGCCGTTCGCCGTGGCTGTAGGCGTAGTCCAGCGCCGCGCGCTCCTTGACCGTGTCGGTCGGCTTCCAGAAGCCGCGGTACGGGTAGGCGAGCAGCCGGCCGCGCTTGGCCAGCTCACCGCAGCCGTCGGCGACCAAGTCGCCGTTCTCCGGGATGTGGTCGAACACCTCTTGTCGCAGCACGAAGTACCCGCCGTTCTCCCACAGCGGCATTTCGCTGACCGCGGTGATCGAGCCGACCATGCCGCCCTCGTCCATTTCCACACAGTGGAACGACGACTGCGGCGGCACGACCATCATCGACGCGCCGGCGTCCGAGTTCGAAAACCGCTCGATCATGTCGGGCAGCGGCACGTCGGAAAGGACGTCGGCGTAGTTCGCGAGGAACATTTCTTCGCCGTCGAGGTACGGGCGCACCCGGCGCAGCCGCTCACCGATCGGCGATTCGATGCCCGTCTGCACGAACGTGATCGTCCAGTCCGCGATGTCGGTCGACAACAGCTCCGCCTGCCCGTTGCGCAGGACGAAGTCGTTGGAAATGGTTTCCTGGTAGTTCAGGAAGAAGTTCTTGATGTGCGCCGCGCCGTAACCGAGGCACAGGATGAACTCGGTGTGGCCGAAATGCGCGTAGTAGCGCATGACGTGCCAGATGAGCGGTCTCGGACCGACCATCGCCATCGGCTTCGGGACGTCGTCGGCCGCGCCGTTGCGCATCCGCATCCCGTAACCACCGCAGAAGAGGACGACCTTCACTTCACTGCACCTCGACGATTTCCAGGTGGGGGATGGGGAACACGAGCTTTCCGCCCCAGACACCCACGAACGAAAGCTGTTCGGTCAATTCGTCCCGGAGGTTCCACGGGAGGACGAGCACGTAGTCGGGCCGGTCCGCTTCGATCCGCTCCGGGGGCAGCACCGGGATCCGGGTGCCCGGGGTGAACCGGCCGTGCTTGTACGGGTTGCGGTCGACCGTGTACTGCAGCAGGTCCGTCCGGATGCCGCAGTGGTTGAGCAGGGTGTTGCCCTTGCCGGGGGCGCCGTAACCGACGACGGTCTTGCCGTCGCCCCGCGCCTCGATGAGGAACTTCAGCAGGTCCAGCCGCACTCGGGTGACGCGCTCGGCGAACTCGGTGTACCCGGACAGCTCGTGCAGCCCGGCGGCTTTTTCGCGCTCCAGCACGTCGGTCATCCGCTCGCTGGGCTCACCGGCCACCTCGGCGGGCCGCGCCCACAGCCGGATCGACCCGCCGTGCGTGGGCAGCAGCTCGACGTCGACCACGGTCAGCCCGCCGGTCGCCAGGGCCCGGCGTGCGGATTCGACCGTGTAGTACTGGAAGTGCTCGTGGTAGATCGTGTCGTACTGGTTCTTCTCGATCAGCGTGAGCAGGTGCTGGACCTCGATGGAGACCCAGCCGTCGTCCGCGACCAGCGCCCGCAGGCCCTTGGTGAAGCCGAGGACGTCGGGGATGTGCGCGTAGACGTTGTTCGCGGCGACGAGGTCGGCCGGCCCGTGCTCTTCGCGCACCTTCAGGCCGGTTTCCTCGGACAGGAACGCCGTCAGGGTGGGCACGCCGGCGTCGCGCGCCGCCTGCCCGACGTTCACCGAAGGTTCCACGCCCAGACACCGGATCCCGTGCCCGACGACGTGCTTGAGCAGGTATCCGTCGTTGCTCGCCACCTCGACGACGAACGACTTCTCGCCGAGCCCGAGCCGGTCGACGGCGCCGTCGACGAAACGTTTCGCGTGCTCGACCCACGACGTCGAGAAGGACGAGAAGTACGCGTACTCGGTGAAGGTGTCGTCGGGGTCGATCAGCGGCGGGATCTGGGCGAGCCAGCAGTCGGTGCACACCTTCAGGTGGAGCGGGAAGGTGGCTTCCGGCTCGTCGAGCTGCTCGGCCGTCAAAAATCGCTCACACGGGGGAGTCGCGCCGAGGTCGACGACGCTGGCCGTGTTTGTCGAACCGCAGAGTCGACATGTGGTCATCTACCAGGCTCCTTGGCTCGCGGTCGCGATGTGCACCAGACACGTCGACCGGCGCCGGGAGGTCGTTACAGCGACGCGGGACCCGCTGGTGGACCGATTCGGAACCGCAACCTGAATGGGCTAACTGTGGTGAGAATCACCAACCGTGCTCGTCCGTACCCGTAACGTCCACAGTGGACCTGCTCCCGGGCCCTCGCCGAGGACGGCTGACCGCGCCCGGGCCGGTCAGAAATCGCGGACCACGAAGACCCGGCCGTGCAGGGGGTCGGTGACCCACACCGCGCGCCTCCGCTGGTCGACGGCGACGTCGCCGGGGTTCACGCCCAGCGACAGCTCGCCGCTCAGCGTGCCCGCCGTGCCGTCGACGCGGGCGAGGCCGTTCTGGCCGCCGTTGGTGAACACCGTGTTCGTGCCCTGGTGCACGGCCAGCGCCGAGGCTTCGCTGCGCAGCAGTACCGTCTTGCGCTCGGCGAGCGTCGCGGAGTCCACAATGGACATGTGGTGGATGCCGGAGTTCGCGACGTGGACCGTGCCACTCGCGTGGTGCACCGCGACGTCGGTGGGGTTGCGCCCGACCTTGACCGAGGCGACGAACTGCCCGCTGTCAGTCGAGAACACCTCGACCGAATCGGTGGCGGGGCTCGCGCAGTAGGCCAGCTTGCGGCCGGGGTCGACGCCGATGCCCGCGAACCCCGGTTTCGGGCCCGGCACGAGGGCCGCCAGCGTGCAGCTCACCCCGTCGAGCACGGCGAGCGTCCCGGTGGTGCCGCTGGCGGCGTAGACGCGGCCGGTCGCCTCGTCGACCGCCAGCGCCGAGGCGCCGGCGCCCGCGCCGATCACGCTCACCAGGTCGTGGGTCCGGCCGTCCAGGACCACCACGGTGCCCGCCGGCGGGTTCGCGACGTAGATCCGGCCGGCGTCGGGGTCGATCGCGACGTCACCGGGTTCGCCGCCGACGTGGACCACGTCGACGACCGACGCGCTGCGCGGATCGACCGCCGAAACCGTCCCGGCCTGGGCGTCGGTGAGGTACCCCAGCCCGTTGACCGGGTTCACCGCGACCGCGGCCGGCGCCCCGCCCAGCTCGATCGACCGGACGTTCTCCGCGCGCGCCGTCCCGGGCAGGACCAGAGCACCGGCACCCGCCGTGACCAGGGCGAACAGGGTCCGCCGGGGTAGCCGGCCACCTCGCATCGGCGCCTCCGCTCCTGATCATCCCCCGTGCGAGCGTAACCCGCGCCATCCTCACGTGAAGGAACTTCGCGTCCCCCGATCGCGTTGTTTCCACTGGGTAACCCACTGCCAGAGCGGACGGAGGCGAGCGTGCACGGGCACCAGAGCGGACTGAAGACGGCCATGCTGCTCGGCCTGCTGTCGGCGATCATCGTCGCGATCAGCGGGCTCTTCGGCCGCGGCGCGCTGGTGATCGGCCTGCTCGTCGCCCTCGGGATGAACGCGTTCGCCTACTTCAACTCCGACAAGCTGGCGCTGCGAGCGATGCGGGCGCGGCCGGTGTCGGAGGTCGAGCAGCCCGCGATGTACCGGATCGTGCGCGAGCTCGCGCAGGTCGCCCGCCAGCCGATGCCGCAGCTGTACATCAGCCCGACCGTCGCGCCCAACGCGTTCGCGACCGGCCGCAGCCCGCGGCACGCGGCGGTGTGCTGCACCACCGGCATCCTCGACCTGCTCGACGAGCGCGAGCTGCGGGCCGTGCTCGGCCACGAGCTGTCGCACGTCTACAACCGCGACATCCTGATCTCCTGCGTCGCCGGCGCGCTGGCCAGCTTGATCAGCGTGCTGGCGAACATCGCGCTGTTCTTCGGCGGCAGCAACCGCGACGGGAACCCGCTGCTCAGCCTGCTGCTGATCTTCGTCGGGCCGATCGCGGCCGCCGTCATCCGGATGGGGGTCAGCCGGTCGCGGGAGTACCAGGCCGACGCGTCCGGCGCCGAGCTGACCGGCGACCCGCTGGGCCTGGCCTCGGCGCTGCGGAAGCTGGACGCCGGCACGCGGGCGCGGCCGCTGGTCGCCGAGCCGCAGCTGGTGTCGCAGTCGCACCTGATGATCGCGAACCCGTTCCGCCCGGGCGAGGGCCTGAGCAAGCTGTTCTCGACCCACCCGCCGATCGCCGACCGCATCGCCCGCCTGGAGGAAATCGCCCGCCGCCAGATCTGACCGGATGCGCTCCGCTAGGCCGACGCTCCCGCCGCTACGGCGACTGCCTTCACGTAATCGCCGTAGCCGGACTTCGCCAGCTTCGCGCCCAGCGCGTAGCACTCGTCGGCGTCGATGAAGCCCATGCGCAGCGCGATCTCCTCGAGGCAGGCGATGCGCACGCCGGTGCGGTGCTCCAGCACCTGCACGAACTGGCCGGCTTCGAGCAGTGAGTCGTGCGTGCCGGTGTCGAGCCACGCGAACCCGCGGCTGAGCTCGACCAGCGTGGCGCGGTCCTGGCGCAGGTAGGTCAGGTTGACGTCGGTGATTTCGAGCTCACCGCGCTTCGAGGGCTGCAGCGCGCGGGCGATGTCGACGACCTGGTTGTCGTAGAAGTACAGGCCGGTGATCGCCTTGTTGGAACGCGGCTTCAGCGGCTTCTCCTCGATGGTGAGCAGCTTGCCGGTGTCGTCGACCTCGCCGACGCCGTAGCGCTCGGGGTCCTTGACCGGGTAGCCGAACAGGACGCAGCCGTCGAGCTCGCGCACGGCCTGCTGCAGCCGGCTGGAGAAGCCCTGGCCGTAGAAGATGTTGTCGCCGAGGACGAGGGCCACGTCGTCGTCGCCGATGAAGTCCGCGCCGATCACGAAGGCCTCGGCCAGCCCGTTCGGGCTCGGCTGCTCGGCGTAGGAGAACGAGACGCCGAACTGGTCGCCGTTGCCCAGCAGCCGGCGGAACATCGGCAGGTCGGTGGGGGTGGAGATGACGAGGATCTCGCGGATCCCGGCCAGCATCAGCACCGAGATCGGGTAGTAGACCATCGGCTTGTCGTAGACCGGCAGCAGCTGCTTGGACACCGCCTGGGTGATCGGGTGCAGGCGTGTCCCGCTGCCTCCGGCCAGCACGATCCCCTTCATGAACTGCCTCCCTCTTCCCGTGGCCGCGACGTCGCCCACCCTACGGGCCGTCACTAGAGGGCGGATCCTTTACCGAAGTAGGCCTTGCAGCCGCCGTTGTCCTCGGTGGCGATCTCCAGCACGTTCCGGCCGTCGTCGACCGGCAGCAGCGTCGAGGAGTAGTTGGGGCAGAAGTTGTTCGAGATGCCGCTGATGTGCACGGGAGCGGGCAGTTCGTACCAGTGGCCGCTGCCGAAGTCGTCGTTCGCGAGCAGGACCTGGCCGTTCTGCGGCTGCGGCACGCCCTTGGCGTCGGTGTAGATCTGCCCGACCATGACGATCCGGACCCCGTTCGGCCCGCCGGGGAACAGCGTGATCGTCTGCGCGTGCTGGAAGTAGTTGCCGGTGGCGGTCTCGACGCGGGTGCCGGGGTCGGCCGGGTCGCCCCAGTTGGCGCCGTCGGTGGAGATCTTGAAGTACGGGTCGCAGTAGCGGTCGCGGAAGTTGCAGATTTCGTAGGCGAAGTAGTAGCGGCCGTCGGGCAGCCGCCGGATGATCGGCATCCCCGGCCGGACGCGGTCGGGCGGGATGGCCATGGTGAGCTGCTTGGTGCCCCAGTGGACGCCGTCGGTCGAGGCGACCCGGTTGAGCACCTGCGCGTACTTCGGCGCCTGCGTCTCGTCGGCGAAGTGGAGCCAGAGCGTGCCGCCGGCGTCGACGGTGAACTCGGGCTCCCAGATGCCGTCGATGTTGTGCGACCGCGCGGCTTCGGACAGGAAGCTCCACGAGCGGCCGCCGTCCTTGCTGGCCCAGACGCGGATCCCGATGCGCCGCCGCGGCCCGGCGTCCTGCCGGTAGGACGCGGCCCACAGCAGGGTGCCCGCGCGCAGCCTGCCGACCCGTTCCGGCAGTTCGTAGACGGTGCCGCAGCACATGCCGGACCGCCCGTCGGGGTCGCGGATCACGCCGATCCGGTGGAACGACTCGCCTTCGTCGGTGCTCTCCATGACGGGTGTGAACTTGCCATCGGCGTCTTCGCTGGTCAGGGTGGCGACGATGTGCCCGTTCGCCAGCCGGATCAGGCGCGGGTAGGCGCCGAAGCCGGGGACGAGCTGCTGTCGCTCGGTGGCGCTCGCGGCGCTTGCGGCGCTCGCCGGGGTCAGCAGGGAGGCGACGGCCGCGAGCGTCAGCAGGAAGGCCAGCGAACGGCGCAACTCGACCCCCTCCACGCGGTGACCGCGCGATTACAACACGGGTTGCCGTTGGTTTCGGGGCGCATTCACGCGTTCGGGTAACCGCTCGTGGTGCTGATGCCGCCGGGAGCGGGCACCCGGCGCGCGGGTGCCCGCGGCGTCACCGGTAGTTCGTGAACTGCAGCGCGATCTCGAAGTCCTTGCCCTTGAGCAGGGCGATGACGTCCTGCAGCTGGTCCTTCTTCTTGCCCGACACCCGCAGCTGGTCGCCCTGGATCTGGGCCTGGACGCCCTTGGGGCCTTCGTCGCGGATGAACTTGGCGATCTGCTTCGCCTTGTCCGAGGCGATGCCCTGGAGGATCTTGCCGGAGATCTTGTAGATCTTGCCCGACAGCGCCGGCTCGCCGGCTTCGAAGGCCTTCAGGGAGATGTTGCGCTTGATCAGCTTCTCCTTGAACACCTCGACCGCGGCCAGCGCGCGCTCCTCGGTCTCGGACTCGATCGTGAGCGCCTCCTCGCCGGCCCAGTTGATCGTCGTGCCGGTGCCGCGGAAGTCGAACCGGGTGCCCAGCTCCTTGCTCGCCTGGTTGAGCGCGTTGTCCACCTCCTGGCGGTCGACCTTGCTCACGACGTCGAAAGAGGGATCCGCCACGTGTCCTCACACCTCGTACTCGCTTGTCGGGGCCTCCCAGACTAGCCCCGGGTAACCCGGTTGCTCCCCGCCGGGAGGCCTTGGGTAAGCTTCACCCCGGCCGGTGAGACCGGCCTGGGCGGGTTACCCGAGTGGCCAAAGGGGACTGGCTGTAAACCAGTTGGCATTGCCTACGGGGGTTCGAATCCCTCACCCGCCACCCAGCGAGAAAGCCCCGTGACCACTGTGTGGTCACGGGGCTTCTTCGCGCGTGCGCTGCCACCCCGACGCGGACTAAACCGGCAGGCCCGGCCGTGCGTGGGGGTGACGTGACCAGCGAAGCTCCGAGTGACGAGGTGTTGTTCGCGCAGTACTTCGGCCGCCTCGTGTGGTTGGCGCGCCTGCTCGGTGCCGACGACGCCGAGGACGTCGCCCAAGAGGCCTTCGTGCGGCTCCGCCGGGACGACCACTCCCGGGTGGCCTGTCAGCTCCACGCGACAGTCGTGCGGTTGTCCCGCAAGCGGCAGGCGCGCAGCCGGAGGCCCCGTGACCGGGGGGTGGTCACGGGGCCTCATCCGGATGAGCGGCCGGTTCCCCCGCGGGAAGGGGGAACCGGCCGTCGGCGGCGCTCGGGGTTACGCCGCCTGGGAAACCGGCGTCGAAGCCGGGGTCAATGCCAGGTCGAGGACCTCGCGGACGTTCGCCACCGCGTGGACGTCCAGCTCGGCCAGCACCTCGGCCGGGACGTCGTCGAGGTCCGGCTCGTTGCGCTGGGGGATGATCACCGTCTTCATCCCCGCCCGGTGGGCCGCCAGCAGCTTCTGCTTGACGCCGCCGATCGGCAGGACGCGGCCGGTCAGGGACACCTCGCCCGTCATCGCCACGTCCGCGCGGACCACGCGGCCCGAGAGCAGCGAGGCCAGCGCCGTCGTCATCGTCACGCCCGCCGACGGTCCGTCCTTCGGGACCGCGCCCGCCGGCACGTGGACGTGGATGCCTCGCTTGCGCAGGTCGCCCACCGGGAGCTCCAGCTCCGCTCCGTGCGACCTGAGGTAGGACAGCGCGATCTGCACCGACTCCTTCATCACGTCGCCGAGCTGGCCGGTCAGCTGCAGCCCGGACGCGCCGGACTCCTCGTCGGCCAGCGACGCCTCGATGTAGAGGACGTCACCGCCCGCGCCGGTCACCGCCAGGCCCGTTGCCACGCCCGGGATCGCCGTGCGCTGCGTCGACGCCGGCAGCGACGACTCCGGGATGTGCCGCGGGCGGCCCAGGTAGTCCGGAAGGTCGGGGGCGTCGATGGAAACCGGCAGCGCGACCTCGTCCAGTGCCACCTTGGTCGCGACCTTGCGCAGCACCTTGGCGATCGTCCGGTTCGCGTCGCGCACGCCCGCCTCGCGGGTGTACTCGGCGGCGATCCGGCTGAACGCCGCGTCCGTCAGGACGACGTCCGAAGTGCCCAGCCCGGCGCGCTCCAGCTCGCGGGGGAGCAGGTGGTCGCGGGCGATGGTGACCTTCTCGTGCTCGGTGTAGCCGTCCAGCGTGACGAGCTCCATGCGGTCCAGCAGCGGGCCGGGGATGGTCTCCAGCGCGTTGGCCGTCGCCAGGAACACGACGTCGGACAGGTCGAGCTCGACCTCGAGGTAGTGGTCGCGGAACGTGTGGTTCTGCTCCGGGTCCAGCACTTCGAGCAGCGCCGCGGTCGGGTCGCCGCGGTAGTCGGCGCCGACCTTGTCGATCTCGTCGAGCAGGACGACCGGGTTCATCGAACCGGCTTCCTTGATGGCGCGGACGATCCGGCCGGGCAGGGCGCCGACGTACGTGCGGCGGTGGCCGCGGATCTCCGCCTCGTCGCGGATGCCGCCCAGCGCCACGCGGACGAACTTGCGGCCCATGGCCTTCGCGACGGACTCACCCAGCGACGTCTTGCCGACCCCGGGAGGGCCCGCGAGGGCGAGCACGGCGCCGGACCGGCGGCCGCCGACCGGGCCGAGGCCCGATTCCGCGCGGCGCTTCCGGACGGCCAAGTACTCGATGATGCGTTCCTTCACGTCGTCGAGGCCGGCGTGGTCGGCGTCCAGGATGGCCCGCGCGGCCGCGATGTCGTAGACGTCCTCGGTGCGCTCGTTCCAGGGCAGCTCCAGGACGGTGTCCAGCCAGGTCCGGATCCAGCCGCCTTCGGGGGACTGGTCGGACGTCCGGTCGAGCTTGTCCACTTCGGCCAGTGCGGCCTTCTTGACGGCGTCGGGCAGTTCGGCGGCCTCCACGCGGGCGCGGTAGTCCGTCTCGTCAGCGGTGCCGTCGAGCTCGCCGAGCTCCTTGCGGATGGCCTCGAGCTGGCGGCGCAGCAGGAATTCCTTCTGCTGCTTCTCCATGCCTTCGGCGACGTCCTTGCGGATCGTGTCGGTCACCTCGAGCTCGGCGAGGTGCTCCTTGCTCCACTCCAGCGCCTTCTCCAGCCGCGCGCTGACGTCCAAAGTGGACAGCAGGGTGAGCTTCTGGTCGGTGTCGAGGTACGGCGCGTTGCCGGACAGGTCGGCGACCGCGGAGGCGTCTTCGACCTGCTGGACGGCGTCGATCAGCTGCCAGCCGCCGCGCTGCTGGAGGATCGAGATGACGACGGCCTTGTACTCGGCCGCGAGCTTGGCGGTCCGGTCGTCGGTGGTCTCGGGGGCGTCCTCGGCGTGCACCCAGCGCGCGGCGCCGGGGCCGTCGGCGATCCGGCCGACGGCGGCGCGGGCGGTGCCGCGGAGCAGGACGGCGGCCTTCCCGCCGGGCACGCGGCCGATGCGCTCGACCGTGGCGACGGTGCCGAACTCGGCGTACTCGCCGTGGACGCGCGGGACGATGAGGACCTCGGCCTTGGTGGCCGCGGCCGAGCGGATGCCGGGGAAGGACGCCTGGCTCGGCGTCTTGGCCTGGGCGGACTCCACCGCGGCCCGCGTCTCGGTGTCGGTCAGGTCGAGCGGGACGACCATGCCCGGCAGCACGACGTCGTCATCGAGCGGGAGGACGGGCAGGAGGCGGGTGTCGGACATGTGCACTCCTCGGTTAGTTGAGTCTGCCTAGCTCAACTCTCCGATGGGTGTGTTTGTTTCCGATGGTGCGTTCGCCCACAGCGATCGCGAAAACCGCAGGTCAGGCCCCTGGTTTGACGCCGACGGCACACCAGGCGAACGGCCGGGCCTCCGCCTCGAGGGCGTTGATCTTCCGGTCCGGCCGCCAGTCCGGCAGGTGCACGATGCCCGGTTCGAGCAGCGGCCAGTCCCCGAAAAGCGGCTCGATCTCGTCGCGGTCGCGCAGCCAGACCGGGTTGCTCGTCTTCCGGTACTGCTCGACGAACCAGCGCAGCCCCTCCAGCATCTCGCCGGCCCCGTCGCCTTCGCTCATCTGCGAAATCGCCAGCCAGCTGCCCGGCGCCAGGGCGTCCCGGTACGCCGCGAGCAGGCCTTCCGGGTCGTCGTCGGGGCCGACGAAGTGCAGCACCGCCGCCATGATCAAGCAGACCGGCTGGGAGAAGTCGATCAACCGCCGCGTCTCCGGGGCGCGCAGCACGGACTTCGCGTCGCGCATGTCGGCCTGGACGATGCCGGCCCAGTCGGTCGCCATGCCCTCTTCGAGGATGAGCGTCGCGTGGGCGACGGCGACCGGCTCGTAGTCGACGTACACGACCTTCGCGTCGTGGTCCTCGGGCAGCTCCGCCTCGACGACCTCGTGCACGTTGCCGGCCGTCGGCACGCCCGAGCCCAGGTCGATGAACTGCCGGACGCCGGCCCGCAGCGCCGCTCGCACCGCGCGGTTCATGAACTCGCGGTTCTGCTTCGACCCCGGGCGCACCAGCGGCCACTGCTGCTCCATGCGCCGGCCGAACTCGCGGTCCACGGCCCAGTTCTGGGTACCGCCCAGGTACCAGTCGTAGATCCGGGCCGCGGACGGCTTCTCGGTGTCGACACCCTCGGGCGCTCTCGGCGCCGAATCCCGCTGGTCGGTCACTTCAGGCTCCCCTCGCTGGCGGCGGGGCCCAGCCTATAAGCCCCGCGCACGCCCGGAAATCCTCCGGTGGTTCACCGAACAGCCGGTCGACGCTGCCAGTACGTCCACAGCGGGCGGTACCCCTGCGCGTACCAGAACGGCGTCGACAGCGGGTTCGCCGCCGCGTGGTGCAGGAGGACGACGTCGGCGCCTTCTTCGTCGAGGACTTGGTGGGCGTGCGTCGCCAGCGCCGTGCCGACACCGGACGACCGCGCGGCCTCCGCCACGGCCAGCGACGAGAGGTAGCCGACGCGGGACGCGGCGACGCGGCCGCTGATCCAGCCGGTCTCGCCCGGGTGCTGGACGCTCACCATGCCGAGCGGACGGCCGTACAGCTCGGCGATCCACAACGGCGGCTCCGGCCGCTTCAGCTGCTCGGCGAGGTCCTTGGCGAGGATCTCCTCGACGCCGGTGCGCCAGTTCACCGTGCCGTACTGGGCGTCGTAGGAGTGCAGCTCCATGCCGAGCGCCACCGCGGTCTCGAGGTCGCCGGGCTCGGCGCGGCGGATCTTGACGCCGGGGGTGCCGAGCGGGGCCGCCGGCACCATCCGCTGGGCCGGGCGGACCGCGACCACCCGCAGCGGCGCGAAGCCGTGGTGCAGCATTTCCCGCGCCCCGGCGGCGTCCCGGCTCGCGCGCGGCACGATCGCCGCCGTCTCGGTGTCACCCGGTTCAGCGACCGCGCGCAGATGTTCATCCCATCGGGTGAGGAGGGCGTCCAGGACGGCCGCCGGCTCCGGACCGGCCAGCTGGACGTCGAGCCGGTGCTCGGTGAGCGCGCGCCACGGCGCGTTCGGGGCGTCGCGGTCGACCTGGACGCGGGAAGCCAGCCCGGACGCCGCCGAGCCGCCGGTCGCGACCTCCAGGACCACCGCGTTTTCCGCCGCTTCGAAAGGGGACGAGCCGGGGAGGAGGGAATCCACCGCCGCGAGCCGCGCCGCGTGCTCGGTGGCAATCACATCGCTGTGCATGCGCCCCATTGAAGCGCGACCCGGGCCGCCGTGTGCGGGGAACCGGCCGAGTTCGTACACCCGGCCTTTCACCCCTTGGTCCACGCAGGTCAGCGCGTTCGAGGCATTGTTAACCCTGGGGTGATCTCCTACTGTCTCGAAAGGGACACGGGTACGCCCTACGGGGTACGGTATGGCCCCTGTCCACACCCGAAGTCACGGATCAGCACCGGTGGACAAGCCGGGAGGGAAGGTCGGATGCCGGACACGAACGCCCACGGCGACGCCGTCGCGCAGGCGCAGCCCGGGCCGGGAGCCGCCTCCGGGGCACCACCCGTTTCCGCCGAAGCCCGCACCGACGAACGCCGCTTCCGCGTCTACACCTTCGCCGTCCTGAGCCTCGGGCTCGTCGCCGCGTTCGCGGTCGGCTCGTGGCTGCCGTTCCACTGGGACGACCGGCTGCTGTGGATCGGGCCGGTGCTCGCGGTCGCCTTCCTGCTCGCCGAACAGCTCGGCATCAACGTCGACGTCCGCGGAGCTGTCCTGTAAGTCATCGGAGCCAGAGCACGATGGCGGCGATGGTCAGTTCGGCCTGGTAGTAGGCGGCGCGTTTGGCATAGCGGGTGGCTAGGTCACGGAACTGCTTGAGCCGGTTGAAGCACCGTTCGACCACGTTGCGCTGCTTGTAGACCTCAGCATCGAACGTGGGTGGTCGCCCGCCGCGGGAGCCCTTGGCCGCGCGGCGGGTGATCTGATCGTCCCGCTCGGGACTGACGAAGGCGATCCTGCGGTCTCGCATCGCCTGGCGGGTCGAAGGATGCGAATAGGCTTTGTCCGCGATCACCGTCTCCGGCCGGCAGCGTGGCCGGCCCGGTCCGATCCGGGCGACGCTGATGCCATCCAGCAACGGCAGCAACTGCGGGTTGTCACCGGCCTGGCCTGGGGTGAGCAGGAACCGCATCGGCAGGCCACGCCCCTCGACGGCGAGGTGGATCTTCGTGCTCAGCCCGCCTCGGGACCGGCCGAGCCCTTCCCCGTCGAGTGCGAGGGCTTCGATTCCGTCGCTGCATCCCCCTTTTTCCGGGCACCAGCGGCATGCTGGTGGGCCCGGACCACGCTCGAGTCCACCGAGATGATCCATTCGAGGTCGCCGACGGCGTCGTCTTTGACGATCACGCGGTCAAGGATCTTGTTCCAGGTGCCGTCCTTGGTCCACAACCGCAGCCGCTCATGCGCGGTCTTCCACGGGCCATAGCGTTCGGGCAGGTCACGCCACGGAGCACCGGTGCGCAGCTTCCACAGGATCGCATTGATCACCTGACGGTGATCCCGCCATCGCCGCCCGCCGCCCTGCTGCGGCGGCAGCAACGGCTCGATCACTGCCCATGCCTTGTCCGTCAACTCACCGCGACCAACCACCGAACACGACTACCAGAAGACCAGCTCAACCACTTACAGGACACGCCC
>NZ_JMQI01000049.1 GCF_000695625.1 Amycolatopsis rifamycinica | reverse complement strand
GTAGCCGTACCGGAAGGTGCGGCTGGATCACCTCCTTTCTAAGGAGCACAACACATCCCAGCCTCGGTTGGGAGTGGCCGTCACTTAGAGTCCGAATGTGGCTCTGCGATGGTTGCTCAAGGAATTGTGGAACTACTGGTTATGGTTCATCGCGGTGATGGATGCCGGCGTTAGTACTGATCTTCGGATCGTGGAAGGCGCTCGCTGATGTCGGGTGGTGGATTGTTCGTTGGCACGCTGTTGGGTCCTGAGGCAACACGCCTCGGGGCTTACGCCCTGGAACGTTGTTTGTTTCTGGTGTGGTGTTTGAGAACTGTAGAGTGGATGCGAGCATCTTTGTGGTCAAGTTGTTAAGGGCACATGGTGGATGTCTTGGCTTCAGGAGCCGATGAAGGACGTAGGAGGCTGCGATAAGCCTCGGGGAGCTGTCAACCGAGCTGTGATCCGAGGATTTCCGAATGGGGAAACCCAGCACCAGTGATGTGGTGTTACCCGCACCTGAATATATAGGGTGTGTGGAGGGAACGCGGGGAAGTGAAACATCTCAGTACCCGCAGGAAGAGAAAACAACCGTGATTCCGTGAGTAGTGGCGAGCGAAAGCGGAAGAGGCTAAACCGTTTGCATGTCAAGCTGTCAGGCGTTGTGCAGACGGTGTTGTGGGACCCGCCTTGAAAGGACTGACATCTTTTCGGGTTGTTGTGCTGGTTAGTGGAACCGCTTGGGATGGCGGGCCGGAGTGGGTGAGAGCCCCGTACGCGAAAACCAGTTTCACCGACCTTGGTGGTGTTCCCGAGTAGCAGCGAGCTCGTGGAATTTGCTGTGAATCTGCCGGGACCACCCGGT
>NZ_JMQI01000048.1 GCF_000695625.1 Amycolatopsis rifamycinica | reverse complement strand
GAGAACATGTGCTCCTGGGTGCCGTACCGATACGACGCCGACGCCGCAATCCCCTCATCGCCGAGTGACGCACCGGGTGCCGTGCCGGAGTCGAAGCGGTAGAGGTTGTACGTGTTCATCAGGGAGATGACCTTGTTCACGTAGTCCGGGTCGGTGGCGTAGTGCCGGCCCACCTCGCGGATGAACGCGTCCGGGTCGTGGCGGTACGGGAGCGCGCTCTGGTAGGTCGAGCTGGTGGTGAGGAGCCGACCGTAGTCGCGGAACGAGTTCTCCATCGAGTCGTAGGAGCGGAAGTACGCGTTGACGGTATGGCACGGCGGCGGCACGCACTCGGTGGTCGGGTACGGGGCGCAGCCCTTGGCGAACGGGCCGGGGTTGGTCGGCGAAGTGCACTTGAAGCCGAAGAAGTTCCGGTCGTTGACCGAGAGCGAACTGCGGCCCCAGTTCGACTCGAGGATGGACTGGGCGACGGTCACCGACGCCGGTATGTCGAAGTCGTCGCGGACCCGTTGGGCGGCGGGGCCGGCCGCGGCGACGTAATCGTCCTGGGAGCCGTCCTTGACGGCCGCGGCTCTCATCGCCGCTGACCGCTGCTGTTCCTGGGTCGTGGTGCTCGTCCCGGGGTCACTGGTCGTCGGCTGACCGGCCGAAGCGGGTGCGACGAGGGCCAGCGTGCTGATCAGCGCGCCGAGCCCGCCGACGGTGATCCGGGTGGTGGTGCGGGTCATGGTGTCCTCCAGGTCCTGGCGATGGGCAAAGCCTGGAACCCAGGTCTCCAAGTCGACTTCAAGCCGTCTGCAATCGCTGTTGAAGCGGTTTTGGGGCGGACTTGAAGCGTGCCTCGGGAGGGTTGCCCAGCGAGTCCGCCGCACCGAGAACGGCGGAGCGTCCACCCGGGAGGAAACCCATGACCGTCCAACGCACCGGCGCCGTCCTGGCCGCCGTGCTCACCTCGCTCGCGATCGTCGGCGCCGCTCCCGCGACCGCCCAAGCCCACCCGCTCGGTCCGGCTGCCGCGGCCGCGCAGAACGGCTACTACGACCCCGCCAAGCCGGGCCCGCTACCGCACGAAGGCACCGCCGGCGTCCCGAGCCATCCGAAGACCGGCGTGCGGGCGATGACTTCGACGACTTCGGTCGAGAACGGCCAGATCACGCGCTCCGAGGTGCTGACCAGATCGAGGTCGTGGATCGACGAGCACGTCATGTACAGCCAGTCCGCGTCCCACACCAACCAGTACGGCACCTACCGCCAGGACTGCTCCGGGTTCGTCTCGATGGCCTGGAACCTCAGCACGAGCCTGACCACCGCGACCCTGCCGACGCGGATGGACGCCATCGGCTGGGCGGACCTGCAGCCCGGTGACGCGCTGTGGCGCAACGGCCACATCGCGCTCTTCCTCGCCTGGAACGACGCCGCCAAGACGCAGCCGATCGTCCGCGAGGAGTTCGACTTCGGCAACCCCGCGGTCGAGCGAGCGTGGACCACGCAGTCCTACATCCGCACGTTCACCCCGATGCGCTACCGCAACATCGTCGACGACATCGGCCAGCCGGCCCGGATGGGCGATGAGGGGATTGCGGCGTCGGCGTCGTATCGGTACGGCACCCAGGAGCACATGTTCTC
>NZ_JMQI01000047.1 GCF_000695625.1 Amycolatopsis rifamycinica | reverse complement strand
TCCCGCCCCCTCAACGCCACCCCAGCCACCACCGCCAGCGTCCCCACCGCCTCCGCCACGCTCGGCACCTGCCCGAGCAGCGCGAACCCCATCACCCCCGCCGTCACCGGCAGCAGCGCCAGCAGCGTCGCGAAGCGGGCCTGGCCCAGCCGGCGCAACACCACCTGGTCCAGCGCGTACGGCACCACCGTCGACAGCACCCCGACCCCGATCCCCCACAGCAGCAGCCGTGGCGAAGACCACACCGGGCCCGTTCCCAGCGCGAGCGGGGACAACACCACCGTTCCCGCGAGGAAGCCGATCGCCAGGCTGTCGAGGCCGTCGCCGCCCACCGCCACTCGCTTGCCCAGGAGGATGTAGCCCGCCCAGGCCGCCGCCGCGCCCAGGGCGAACAGCACGCCCCAGAAGCTGCCGCCGATGCGGACGTCCGCGATCGCCACCACCCCGGCCGCCACCAGGACCAGGGCCAGCACGTCGCGCAGCGTGCGGGAGCCCAGGGCCGCCACCACCACCGGGCCCGCGAACTCCATCGCCACCGCCGTGCCCAGGGGCAGCCGGGCGATCGCCTCGTAGAACAGGACGTTCATGCCCGCCGTCACCACGCCGAACACCACCGCCAGCAGCAGGCGCCTGCCCCGCCAGGCCGCGCGGCCCGGGCGGCGCCAGGCCAGCAGGACCACCGCCGCGCCCAGGCAGCGGAGCCAGGCCACGCCCGCCGGGGTCGCGTGGCCGAAAAGGTCGACCGCCACCGCCGCTCCGGCGTACATCGAAATTCCGCTGAGAACGAACAAGAGCGGAGCGGGGACGGAGGAAAGCCGTCGTGGGGAAGTCACCGTACTCACCAGCTCATGGTGCCTGACCACGGAAAATGTAACTCTCCGGGTAATCGTCTCCTGGAATGCGGGACTTCGCTACGGCATCCGGGGTAAATCGGCGTGACTCAGGTCCCACCGGCGCGGGAACACTTGCGAGCCGCGAAACGTCTGGAACAGTGGAAGCACGAACACGCGGAGCCGGAGGCGATCGCCGCCACCGGCATCAGTGCCAAGTGGGCGTAGCTGGATCGATGGCACCGGGCGACCGGTGCCGGGACGGAGGGAGACCCCCATGACATCGCCGACGCTCACCCGCCCCGAACTGACCGCCGCCGACCGCTGTGACCGGTGCGGAGCAGCAGCTCAGGTACGAGCCATCCTCAGCACCGGTGGCGAACTGCTCTTCTGCGGGCACCACGCCCGCGAGCACGAGGCCAAGCTCAAGGAACTGTCCGCCGACATCCAGCGGTAACCCTGCAGACGCCGAAAGGCGGCCGGTGCGCACAGGCGCCGACCGCCTTTCTGCATCTTGCAGATTGCGTGTCATAAATCACGGTTTCGCCTCGATAGGCGGTGATTCCGGACACGGAACCGGACAGAAAATCAGACAGAATCCAGCACGACTTCGAACGCCACCTCGGCGGCGCCGAGCAGCTTCCCGTCGGCCCCCAGCGCCGAGCTGACGATCCGCGTGCCCCCGACCGCCCGGCTCACCAGGCTGCGCCGGCGCACCTCGGCGCCGACGTGCCGCAGCACCGCCTCCGGCAGCACCGTCAGCAGGTCGCCGAGGATCACCAGCTGCGGTCCCAGCAGGTTGACGACGTTGATCAGCCCCAGCGTCAGCCACTCGGCGAACTCCTCGAGCCGCGTCAGCGCCGCCTCCGGGTCGCGCCCCAGCTCCCGCAGCTCGAACAGGATCGCCCCGCGCGGGGTGTCCTCCGCCAGCCCGAGCGCCCGGCACAGCGCCGCCTCGCCGACCTCGGTCTCCCAGCAGCCGCTGCTGCCGCAGTAGCAGGGCCGCCCGTCCGGCCGGATGACCATGTGCCCGATCTCGCCGACGTAACCCGAGCCGCCGCGCAGCGCCGAACCCTCGGCGATGACGCCGCCGCCGACCCCGACGTCCGCCGAGATGTACACCACGTCGGACGCCCCGCGGGCCGCGCCGCGCAGGTGCTCGGCGACCGCGCCGAACTCGGCGTCGTTGCCGACCAGGATCGGGATCTGGAGCACCCCGCCGAGCCGGTCGCCGAGGGCGACGTCGGTCCAGCGCAGGTTCGGCGCCTCGTGCACGTACCCGTCGGCCCGCCGGACGACGCCGGGCACCGACACCCCGGCCGCCACCGGGGTCACGTCGAGGTCGCCGGCCAGGATGGCCGTCGACTCGATGACGTGCGTGATGACCTCGTCCGGCTGGCCCATCCGGCCGCGCAGGTTCCAGCTGTTGCGGCCCAGGATCTGCCCGCCGAGCCCGACCAGGGCGATCGCGACGTGCTCGACCTGCAGGTCGACCGCGAGCACGACCGCCGCGTGCGGCTGGGGCAGGACCAGGAGCGAGGGGCGGCCCGCCCCTCGTCCCGGCCTCGGCACCTTTTCCTCGACGACGCCGGCTTCCGCCAGCCCGTCGACGAGGGTCTTGATCGTGCTCCGGTTGAGCCCCAGCTGGGTGGCCAGGGTCGCCCGGGTGCTCGGCCCGCCGACGTGCAGCAGGCGAAGCAGGGTCGTGCGGTTGTGCCGGCGCACCTCGTCAGGTCGAGCAACGGGCGAGCTGGTCACGGGTTTGATCATCCCACGGGCGGTCAGCGCGCCGACGCAGCCGCGCGGCGCCGGGACAGCGCGTCGACCGTGGCGGCGAGGAGCAGGACCAGACCGGTGATGATGTTGACCACCGCGGCGGGCTGCTTGAGCAGGCCCAGACCGTTGATGACGACGGCGATCACGAGCCCGCCGACCACGGCGTCGGCCACCCGGCCCTTGCCGCCGAACAGCGACGTGCCGCCGATGACCGCGGCACCCACGGAGAACAGCAGCGTGTTGAGGCCACCGGACTGCGGGCTGACCGAACCGACCTTCGACGCGGCGACGATGCCGCCGATGGCCGCGACGGCCGAGCCGATGACGAACACGCTCGCCCGGATCTTCGGCACGTCGATACCGGCGCGGCGGGCGGCTTCCTTGTTGCCGCCGACCGCGTAGACGTACCGGCCGTACTTGGTGCGGTTGAGCACGTAGGTGCCGGCCACCAGCAGCGCCAGCATGATCGGGATGACGTACGGGACGCCCTGGATCGTCACGACCGTCTTGTTCGGCGAGCGGTCGATCGTCAGCAGCCAGGTGCCGATCGCCGACAGCACGACGAGCGCGCCGACCTTGATCATCACCAGTGCCGTCGGCTGGACGACCAGGCCGCGCTGGAGCCGCTTGAAGTGGCTGGTCAGCGTGATCACCGCGAACCCGCCGGCGGCGACGAGGAAGAAGATCCAGCTGCCCAGGATGTTCAGGTTGCCGTTGGCGATCTTGTACAGGACGTCCGAGTTGCTGATGCCGATCGTGCCGCCCTCACCGATGAACTGCAGCAGGACGCCCTGCCACACGATGAACAGCGCCAGCGTCACGACGAAGGACGGCATGCCGATCTTCGACACGAGGAACCCGGTGATGCAGCCGATCGCGGTGCCGACGCAGATGGCCAGCAGGATCTCGAGCCAGGCGTTGGCCGGGACGCCGATCGCGACGATCAGCAGGCCGATCAGGGAAAGCGCGGAACCGGCCCAGATCCGCTGGTAGGCGGACAGCAGCATGGCCACGGCGAGGACCCCGATGAACGTGATGAACACGCCGGTGCCCAGGGTGCCCAGCAGGTTCCCGGTGTGCACGTAGTGCAGGGCCATCACGGAGGCGGCGACACCGGAGGCCACACCGGCGGCGAGATCGATCTCGCCGAGCAGCAGCACGAACACGATGCCCATCGCGATGATGATGACGCCCGCGCCCTGCGGGAACACGTTCGCGATGTTGGCCAGGGTGAAGAAGTTGTCTGACAGCGCGCTGAACAGGATCACCAGCACGAGCAGGCCGAACAGCGACGGCAGCGCGCCGAGTTCGCCGGCCCGCAGGCGCGCGAAGTAGTCGCGGACGGCCTCGCCGGTTGACATCGATGTCGTGTCGATGCCGAAGTCGGAGATCGCCGCGGAGGGGTTCTGGGTCTGCGCGAGCGCGTCGGCGGGGGTGCCGACCTCGTGCTTGGCAGGGGTCTCAGTCATTTCGGGTTCTTTCTTCCCGCTCACAGGACCACGGCTTCGGGCCGGGCCAGGCCGAGGTCGCCGGAGCGACCGGCGGTGATCAGTTCCACGACCTGGCCGTGGGTGACGTCCTTTGTGTGCACCTCGGCGACGAGCCGGCCGAGGTAGAGCACCGCGATGCGGTCGGCGACCTCGAACACGTCGGCCATGTTGTGGCTGATCAGCACGACGCCGAGGCCCTGTTCGGCGAGCCGGCGGACCAGGTCGAGCACCTGGCGGGTCTGGGCGACACCGAGGGCGGCGGTCGGCTCGTCGAGCACGACGACCTTGCTGTTCCACAGCACCGACTTCGCGATGGCGACGGTCTGCCGCTGGCCACCGGACAGCGAGGAGACCGGCGTGCGGACCGACTTCACGGTCCGGACCGACAGGGAGGCCAGCGTCTCGCGAGCGGCCTTCTCCATGCTGGCTTCGTCGAGCTTCCACGAGCTGCCGCGCTCGCGGCCGAGGAACATGTTCTGCACGATGTCGAGGTTGTCGGCGAGCGCGAGGTCCTGGTAGACGACCTCGATGCCGAGCTCGGCCGCGTCCTTCGGGCCGCGGATGTGGGCGTCCTCGCCGTTGAACCGCACGGCCCCCGAGTCGTACGGGTGGATGCCGGCGATGCACTTGACGAGGGTCGACTTGCCGGCGCCGTTGTCGCCGACGAGTGCGGTCACTTCGCCCGCACGCACGTCGAAGTCCACGTCGTGGAGGACGTGGACCGGGCCGAAACTCTTGTTCAGGCCCTTGATCTCGAGAATGGGCTCACTCATGGCTGGCTTTTCTCCTGGGTGGGGACCGGGCCGGGACGCGCCGTCGGGGTGCGCGTCCCGGCCCGGCTGTTCATGGGGTACTGCGGGGGCTCAGGAGATGCCGAGCGAGCTGCACTTGGCGGCGAGGTCGCCACCGCAGATCTCGGTCGCCTTCACGTAGCCCTGGGTCACGACGGTCTTGACGTCCTTGGCCAGGATCGTCGTCGGCGTGAGCAGCACCGACTTGATGTCGCGGTTGTTCTGCGGGTCGTGCAGCTTGCCGGTCGCGATGGCGTCGGCGCCCGCCTTGTCGCCCTTGGCCAGTGCGGCGGCCAGCTTCGCGCTCGCCTCCGCCTCTTCCTTGATCGGCTTGAACACGGTCATGTACTGCTCGCCGCGCATGACCGCCATCAGGCCGTCGGCCGTGGCGTCCTGGCCGGTGACCGGGATCTTGCCGTTCAGGCCGTTCTTCTTGAGGATGGTGATGACCGCGCCGGCCAGGCCGTCGTTCGCCGCGACGACGCCGTCGACCTTGCCGCCGTTGGCGGTGAAGATCTGCTCGAACGTCGTGCCGCCGAGCTGGTTGTCCCAGTCGTTGATCGGCTGCTTCTGGATCCGCTTGAGCTTGCCGGAGGTGAACAGCGGCTCGAGGACGGAGTCCTGGCCCTTGGTGAAGAGCGTGGCGTTGTTGTCGGTCGGGGCGCCCTCGATCTGGACGACACCCGCGCCGGCCTTGTCCTTCAGCGCGTCGGCCATGGCCTGGCCCTGGAGCTGGCCGACCTTCTCGTTGTCGAACGAGACGTAGTACTCGGCGCTGCCGCCGAGGCTCGGGCGGTCGTAGTTGATGACCGGGATGCCCGCGGTCTTCGCCTTCGCCTCGACCGCGGCACCGACGGCCGGGTCGGACGGGGCGATGATCAGGACCTTGACGCCGGAGCTGATGAAACCGTCGGCCAGGCTGCTGAACTTCTGGCTGTCGCCCTGGGCGTTCTGGACGTCGGCGTCGAAGCCCTGCGCCGCGAGGGCGGCCTGCAGCATCGGCTTGTCGAAGGCTTCCCAGCGGGCCGAGCTGGCGGTCTCCGGCAGGATGACGCCGACCTTGCCGCTGGCGCCGCCGCCGGCGGCGGCCGGGGCGGACGAGGAAGCGGAGTTGCTCCCCGTGCCCCCGCTGTTCGAACTGTTGGCACCGCAAGCGGTGAGCACCAGGCCGGTGCTCACCGTGGCGGCGAGGAGGGTAAGGGTTCTGCTGCGCATCCTCGTTCCTTCCGGATCCAAGCATTGGTGACGAGTGGCCGTCGGCGTGTGCGTCGGGCCGGCGAGACGGTGATCCGGAGAGGCCCGGCGCACCGTCGCGCATATGTTGTGGGCGACAACATATGCCGCTGAGCGGCTGCGGGGAAGATAGCTGGATCGATTAAATGACACCAATTGGACACGGTTCGGCAACACGGGCTGAACCTCGCCCGGAAAGAGTAGATCCGCTGACGATGTGATCGCCAGCACTCACGGTAAGTTACATCGGAGTTTCATCAAGGCGTGACGTTAGGCCGGTCGTGTGCACCCAGCGCGACCCGTGGCGAATCCACGGCTGCGCCGCGGGATCGGTCGCCGACTTGCGGACTTCGGGCCGTGAAGTGCCCGGAAGGCCATTTCGGGAGGGACGCACGGGCGGCCGACGGTGACAGCGCTATACGCAGCGTCACAAGTCTCGGCGGTGCGGTGATGCCGCCGTCCCGGGGACGGACGGTGACCACCGGAACTTCAGCCTCCCGGGCGACAGGGCGCGGGCCCGCCCGCCCTCACCAGGACCGCAGCGTGACGATCCGTTCCTCGAGTTGCTCGACCGTCGCCATCGCGGTCACCGGTCCCCCGCACACCCGCCGCAGCTCGTTGTGGATCGCGCCGTGCGGCTTCTTCGTGCGGTGGTGGTACATCCCCACCAGCGCGTTCAGCTCCTTGCGCAACGCATTGAGCCGCTCGCTCACCGACTGCGGACGGGCCGTCGGCGGCGGAGCCTCCTCCTTGGCCGGCTTGCGGCGCTTCTCGTCCGCGATCTGCTCTTCCTGCCGCTTCCGCAGCAGGGCACGGACCTGGTCCGGCTCCAGCAGCCCCGGCAGGCCGAGGTACTCCTGCTCCTCGTCCGAGCCCGAGAACACCGCCGTGCCGAACGAGTTGCCGTCGTAGATGACCTGGTCGAGCTCGGCCGAGGCGCCCAGGGAGGTGAACGCCTTCTCCTCTTCGCCCGGCTCGTCCTCGGTGCGGTTGGCCTGGGCCAGGAGCTCGTCCTCCCAGCCCTCCTTTTCGCGGTGCGGCTTGCCGAGCACGTGGTCGCGCTGCGCTTCCAGCTCGCTGGCCAGCTCCAGCAGCACCGGCACCGACGGCAGGAACACGCTCGCCGTCTCGCCCTTCTTGCGGGCCCGCACGTACCGGCCGATCGCCTGGGCGAAGAACAGCGGCGTCGACGCGCTCGTCGCGTACACGCCCACCGCCAGCCGCGGGACGTCGACGCCTTCGGAGACCATGCGGACCGCCACGATCCAGCGCTCGTTCGTCTCGGAGAACTCCTTGATCCGGCCCGAGGCCTTCGGGTCGTCCGAGAGCACCAGCGTCGGCATCTCCCCCGAGATGCGCTCCAGGATCTTCGCGTACGCCCGCGCCGACTCCTGGTCGGTCGCGATCACCAGGCCGCCGGCGTCCGGCACGCTCTGGCGGACCTGCGACAGCCGCGTGTCGGCGGCCTGCAGCACCGCCGGGATCCACTCGCCCGCCGGGTCGAGTGCCGTGCGCCACGCCCGGGCGTTCTGCTCCGCGGTCAGCGGTTCGCCGAGCCGGGCGGTGAACTCCTCGCCCGCGCTCGTGCGCCAGGACGCCTCGCCCGAATACGCCAGGAAGACGACCGGCCGGACCACGCCGTCGGCCAGCGCGTCCGCGTAGCCGTACGCGTGGTCGGCCTTGCTGCGCTGGAAGCCGCCCGCGTCCGGCTCGTAGGTGACGAACGGGATCGGCGAGTCGTCGGACCGGAACGGCGTCCCGGTCAGGCACAGGCGCCGCACGGCCGGGGTGAACGCCTCGCGGATCGCGTCACCCCAGCTCTTCGCGTCGCCGCCGTGGTGGATCTCGTCGAGGATGACCAGCGTCTTGCGGTTCTCCGTGCGCACCCGGTGCAGCGTCGGGTGCGCGGCGACCTGCGCGTACGTCAGCGCGACGCCGTTGTAGTCCGACGAAGTGACGCCGGTGGTGTTGCGGAAGTTCGAGTCGATGGCGATGCCGGCCGCCGCGGCCGAGGCCGCCCACTGGTGCTTGAGGTGCTCGGTCGGCGTGACGATGGTGATCGCCTCGACCGTGCGGTCGCTCAGCAGTTCCGCGGCGATCCGGAGGCCGAACACCGTCTTGCCGGCGCCGGGCGTCGCCACCGCGAGGAAGTCCTTCGGCTTCTGCGTCAGGTACTTCGTGAGCGCCCGCCGCTGCCACGCCCGCAGCGGGCGCGCGGTCGAGTCCTTCTCCGCGGGAGGTGCCCCGAGCTGCGTCTCCGTCATCGCCGGTCCTCCCCCTCGCTCAAGTGCTGTGACGTGCGAAAACCCTCACTGTGGTACCGGCTGCTGCTGCGCTGGGCGGCCGGCGACTTGCGGTGAGGGCACTGGAGCGAGTCTACCGGCCGGGTCCGGCGGTTCCGGGCACCGGCACGGGTGAGGCCCGCCGACACGCCCGGCCGCAGGGGGTGTGACGAGCCAAATCAGCACGGATGGACCATGCTGGACACGTCATGGGTGAGGTGCAGCCGTCCGCAGCGACGAAGGTGGCCCGCAAGGGGCCGTGGCGGCTCGTCACGCGCACGTTCGCCAAGGCCTGGGAGGGCAACATCTTCTCCGAGGCCGCCGAGGCGGCCTTCTGGCAGACGCTGTCGCTGCCCCCGCTGCTGCTCGGCCTGCTCGGCAGCCTGGGCTTCGTCGGCGAGTGGTTCGGCGCCGGCGTCGTCACGGCGGTGCACGACCGCATCATCGGCTTCTGCCGGACGGTCTTCAGCACGAACGCCGTCCAGGACATCATCGAACCGACCGTGAACAGCATCCTCACCGTCGGCAAGGGCGAGATCGTCTCGGTCGGCTTCCTCATCTCGCTGTGGGCGGGTTCCTCGGCGATGTCGTCGTTCGTGGACGCGATCACCGTCGCGCACGACCAGTACGGCGTCCGCAACGACGTGTGGCAGCGGATCTTCGCGCTCCTGCTGTACCTGTGCGGCCTGGTGATCCTGGTGGTCGGGCTGCCGCTGCTGGCGATCGGCCCGGACCTGCTGCCGGAGTTCTTCCCCACCGACTGGCGCCCGACCGTGTCGTCGTGGGTGAGCACGCTGTACTTCCCGGCCCTCGGCGCCATGATCACCCTCGCGCTGACCACGTTGTACAAGCTCGCGCTGCCGCGGAAGCTGCCGTGGCACCGGGGGCTGCCCGGCGCGGTGCTCGCCATGGTCGTGTTCCTGCTGTCCTCGGTCGGCCTGCGCGTCTACCTGAACTGGATCACCAAGACCGGCTACACCTACGGCGCGCTGGCCGCGCCGATCGCGTTCCTGCTGCTGATGTTCTTCATCGGGCTGGCCGTGGTCGGCGGCGCGTACTTCAACAGCGCGATCCAGGAGCTGTGGCCGGCGAAGGCGACGCGACGGCAGCGGCGCAAGTGGCGGCGGCTGGAGATGGAACGCGCGTCCGAGCGGTTGCGCTCGGAGGACGGCCGCAAGCTCTGGGACCGCTCGACCACGCCGCTGCGGCGCCCGCGCGCGGACGACGTGCCCGCCGAGCCGTCCGAAGAGGACATCCCGTCACGCAACGCGCCGGAGCCGGCACCCAGCGCAGCTCCCGGCCGCGGGTCCCCCGAAGGGACGACCCGGAATCCACCCGCAGGCTGAGTCGCTCCTCAGCAATGCCGTGAAAAGCTCTCCCGGTCACTGACGCGGCACCGGTCGCCGCGTCGTTCCCGAGGGGGTTTTCACGTCATGTCCGTGCTGGCCAGACTGAGCCTGCGCAACCGGAGCCTGATCGGCCTGCTCGCGCTGGTCGTCGTCGGCTTCGGGGCCTTCGCGCTGCCGCAGCTCAAGCAGCAGCTGTTCCCGTCCCTGCAGTTCCCGCAGGCGCAGATCGTCACCTCGTACCCGGGAGCGTCCCCGGACGCGGTCGACCGGCAGGTCTCCGAGCCGCTCGAAGGCGGGCTCCAGGGGCTGAAGGGCCTCGAGCAGATCACGTCGACCTCGTCGGACGGCGTTTCGCGGGTCGTCGCGCGGTTCGAGTTCGGCACGGACATCGACGCCGCCGTCTCGCAGATCCAGCAGGTGGTGAACCAGGTCCGGTCGCGGCTGCCGCAGAACACCGAGCCCGCCGTGTCCGCGGGCAGCACCGATGACCTGCCGGTGGTCCTGGTCGCCGCGGGCACCACGGGCGACCCCCAGGCACTCGCGCCCGCGCTGACCGACCAGGTCGCGCCGGAGCTGCGGAAGATCGACGGCGTCCGCACGGTCACCGTCACCGGCGTGCAGCAGCCGCGCGTCACGATCACGCTCGACTACGCGAAACTCGCGGCGGCCGGTGTCGACCCGGCGTCGATCGCGACCACGCTGCAGACGGCGGGCGCCACGGTGCCGGCCGGGACGCTGACCGAGAACGGCAAGACGCTGTCGGTGCAGGTCGGCGGCGGACAGACCACTGTGGACACGCTGCGCGGCCTGTACCTGACCCCGGCCGCGCGGGCGGGCGCCCCGGCGCGCGGCCCGGTGAAGCTGGGTGACGTCGCCGACGTCCAGGCCGGCTTCGCGCCGCCGACGTCGATCACGCGCACCAACGGCAAGCCCAGCCTCGGCCTGTCGATCACCATGGTGGACAACGGGAACGCCGTCGCCATCTCCGACGCGGTCCGCGGCAAGCTGCCGGACCTGGCGAAGAAGACCGGCGCCGAGATGAGCGTCGTGTTCGACCAGGGCACCCCGGTGAAGGACGCGATCAGCGGCCTGACCACCGAAGGCCTGCTGGGGCTGGCCTTCGCCGTCGTCGTCATCCTGCTGTTCCTGCTGTCGGTGCGCTCGACGCTGGTGACCGCGGTGTCGATCCCGCTGTCGGTGGTCGTCGCGCTGCTGGCGCTGTGGACCGGCGACCTGTCGCTCAACCTGCTCACCCTCGGCGCGCTGACCATCGCGATCGGCCGGGTGGTCGACGACTCGATCGTCGTGCTGGAGAACATCAAACGACATCTGGCCTACGGCGAGGAAAAGGACCGCGCGGTGCTCGACGGCGTCCGCGAAGTGGCCGGCGCGGTCACCTCGTCCACGCTGACGACCGTCGCGGTGTTCCTGCCGATCGCGTTCGTCGGCGGGTTCGTCGGCGAGCTGTTCTCGCCCTTCGCGATCACGGTGACGGTGGCGCTGCTGGCGTCGCTGCTCGTCTCGCTGACCGTGGTTCCCGTGCTGGCGTACTGGTTCCTGAAGCGGCCCGAGGTCCCGGCGGACGCCGTCGAGGCCGAGCGGGCGCGCGAAGCGGCCGTCGAGAAGGAGCGCCGCAGCATCCTGCAGCGCGCGTACCTGCCGGTGATCCGGTTCGCGACGCGGCGGCGGCTCACCGTCGTGCTGCTGGCCCTGCTCATCTTCGCCGGCACGGTCGGGCTCGCGACGCGGCTCAACACCAACTTCCTCGACCAGTCCGGCGGCACCACGCTGAACATGACGCAGAAGCTGCCCGCCGGCACCAGCGTCGAGGCGAAGGAGAAGGCGGCCACGGCCGTCGAGCAGGCGCTCGCGGCCGAGCCCGCGGTGCAGACCTACCAGGTCAGCATCGGCGGCGGCGGGGCGTTCGGCTTCGGCGGCGGGACCAATACCAGCATTTCGGTCACCGTCGCCAAGGACACCGACCTCGACGCGCTGTCGGACCGCCTGCGCGCGAAGCTGACGTCGCGGCCCGAGCTGGGCGAGATCAAGATCGGCGCGGACGCGTCCGGCTTCAACTCCGACCAGGTGTCGGTGACGGTGACCGCGCCGTCGGAGGCCGCGCTGAAGCCGGCGTCCGACCAGGTGGTGCAGGCCCTGCGCGGGGTGTCCGGGCTGACCGAGGTGTCCAGCGATCTGAGCGTCGGCTCGCCGCGGGTGCAGGTCGAGGTGGACGACGCCGCGGCCGCCGCGCGCGGGCTGTCGGCCAGCACCATCGGGCAGGTCGCCAACCAGGCGATCGCCGGGCGCACGGTGACGCAGCTGCCGGTCGGCGGGCAGCGCACCGACATCGTCCTGCGCGCCGGCACGGCTCCGGTGACGGTCGACCAGGTTCGCGGGCTGCCGATCCCGGGGCCGGGCGGCGTCGTCCGGCTCGACGAGGTGGCTCGCGTGTCCACTGTGGACGGCCCGGCGTCGGTGCACCGCACCGGCGGCGACCTGAGCACCACGGTGACCGCCAAGAACACCGGGGACGACCTGAGCAAGACCACCGCGGACATCAAGTCCGCACTGGACGGCCTGACGTTCACCGGCGGGGCGGCGTACTCGCTCGGCGGGGTCAGCCAGGACCAGCAGGAGGCGTTCTCGAACCTGTTCCTGGCGCTGCTGGCGGCCATCGCGATCGTGTTCCTGATCATGGTGGCGACGTTCCGGAGCCTGATCCAGCCGCTGCTCCTGCTCGTGTCGATCCCGTTCGCGGCGACCGGCGCGATCGGGCTGCTGCTGGCCACCGGCACCGCGCTGGGCCTGCCGGCGCTGATCGGCATGCTGATGCTGGTGGGCATCGTCGTCACCAACGCGATCGTGCTGATCGACCTGATCAACCAGTACCGCGCCGAGGGGATGAGCGTCGCCGACGCCGTCACCGAAGGCGGCCGGCGCCGGTTGCGGCCGATCCTGATGACCGCGGCGGCGACGATCTTCGCGCTGGTCCCGATGGCGCTGGGCATCACCGGCCAGGGCGGGTTCATCGGCCAGCCCCTGGCGATCGTGGTGATCGGCGGCCTGGTCAGCTCGACGCTGCTGACCCTGGTCCTGGTCCCGACCCTCTACACGATGGTCGAGACCCGCAAGGAACGCCGCAAGGCCCGCCGCGACGCCCGCCGAACCCCCGCCCAGGCCCCCGAATCGGAGTCCCTCAACCCGGAACTCGCGTGAGCCAAGGGGCATCACCCGTGATCAGAGGGGCATCACGCGTGATGGGCGGGGCATCACGCCGATGCCCGCTCAATCACGGGTGATGCCTCCCGGATCACGGGTGATGCCCCGGCAGTCACGCGTGATGCCCGTTTCGGGTCACTGGCGGAAGCGGTAGGTCTTGCTGTCGAAGAGGATGCAGATGCTCGGGGACATCACGATCACGCGGAGCGTGTTGTCGCGCTCGTCGAAGTCGATGCCTTCGACCTCGAAGGAGCCCGAGCAGCCGCTGCGGAGCGGGAGCTGACCCAGCGACGTGACGTGGCCGGTGACGTCCGAACCGGACAGCGGGCCGGCCAGGTCGACCTGGAGCAGGGGCTTCGTCGTGCCGAAGAGGCTGCCGTCCGGGTCGTCGGACGCGCAGAGCAGGCGGGTCGCGGTCTGGAAGTCGCAGCCCTGGACGTCGCGGACCGGGTGATCGAGGCGGATCGCGCCGGCCAACGGCAGGTTCTGTGCGGGGTTGGTGGCCACCACGCCCGGCATGGGGTGCACCAAGAGCCGGTCCATCGTGCCCCACTCCCCCGCCACCAGCCAGCGCGCGTCGGGCGACACCGCGGCGAAGGAGTTGTTGTTCGCTTCCCACGACTCGAGGGTGTGCCGGTAGTTCGCCCACGAGCCGTCCGGGGCCTGGACGCGGAAGAGCTTCGCGCCGCGGTCGTCACGCTGGTAGGGCTCGACGTACCAGCCCTGGGCCGAGCCCGGGTCGCCGACGTGGTTCCAGCCCTGCGAGTTCAGGTCGGCCGGGATCGTGCCGATCCCGGTGTAGCGGATCGTGGTGCCCGACGAGCGCACGATCGTGGCGAGGCCCTGGCTCTCGTCGAGGGCCCTGGCGTTGTCGGATCCGACTTCCGTCCAGCCCGTGACGGCCTGGGCGAGCGCGGGTGACACCACGGCGAGCAGGGCGGCGAGGGTGAGCACGATCCCGGTTCTGCGCATGTGCGACTCCGGTGGGTGAGGGAACCTGGCCCGCTGGATTTACCAGGACCCGGACACCCGGCACACCCGCCGAATGAAGGTTTTTCACATTTGTTCGGCGATCTGTCCGATTCCGGACAGCAAGAAGTCCCGGCGGGTCCACCCGCCGGGCTTCAGGCCGGGATCACTTCCCCGGACGGAGACTGTCGTAGATCTCCTTGCAGGCCGGGCAGACCGGCGACCCGGGCTTCGGCGATTTCGTCACCGGGAAGACCTCGCCGCACAGCGCCACCACGTGAGTGCCCATGACCGCGCTCTCGGCGATCTTGTTCTTCTTCACGTAGTGGAACATCTTCGGCGAGTCGTCGTCGGTGGTGTCCGTGCCCTCGGGCGTGGTTTCCGGCTTCGTCAGCGTCTCGGTGCTCACCCGGCCATTGTGCCCGACTCCCGCCGAACCTCCCGCGATCGGCCCCTCCACCTGGCAGGATCCCGGGCATGTTCCAGAAGGTGCTCGCGACGTTCGGCTCGGGCGGGGCGAAGATCGACGCCCGCCTCCTCGACCGCACCGCCGCTCCCGGCCGTCCCCTGCACGGCGAGGTGCTGCTGCTCGGCGGCGAGGTCGACCAGGAGATCAACGGCCTCGCGGTGACGCTGCTCGCCCGCGTCCAGGTCCCCGGCGGCAGGACCGAAGACCTCCCGTTCGGCACCACTCAGCTGGTCGGGAACGAGGTCATCCGGGCCGGGCAGCAGGTCCGGGTGCCGTTCGAGGTGCCGCTGCCCTGGGAGACGCCGGTGACCAGCGTCTACGCCAAGCCGCTGCCCGGCACGGCGGTCGGCGTCCGGGCCGAGCTGGACCTGGCCGCCGCGGTCGGCGACCCGTTCGACGCCGACGCCGTCGCGATCGAGCCGCTCCCCGCGCAGAAGCGGATCCTCGACGCGCTGAGCCGCGTCGGCTTCACCTTCCGCGAGGCGGTCCTCGAGCGGGGCCGGGTCGACGGCGCCCGCCAGCAGCTGCCGTTCTTCCAGGAGATCCGCTTCACGCCTTCGCCGCGCTTCGCGAGCGTCTTCTCCCAGGTCGCGGTCACCTTCCTGACCTCGGCCGAGCGCACCGACGTCGTGCTGGAGGTCACCAAGCGGGTCCGGGTGAGCAAGACCGGCGGGTTCGGCGGCCGCGGCCAGGACTTCCTCGGGATGTTCACCATGAAGCCGGGCGTCGACTGGGAGAAGCAGCTCGAGGACTGGCTCGACCAGGTGGCGCGGCCGCGCGGGATCTTCGACTGATGGAGTGGCCCGACGCGGTCGCCGCGCTCGGCGGCACGTCCGGCGCCTGGCCGCGGCTGGAAGCCCGCTACGGCGAGCCCCACCGCCGGTACCACACGCTGGACCACGCGGCCGCCGTCGCGCGCGACTCCGCGTGGCTGGCCGAAGACCTGAGCACCACCGATCGCGCGTTGGTCGCCGTGGCGGCCTGGACGCACGACGTCGTGTACGACGCGAAGCCCGGCGAAGACGAGCGCGCCAGCGCGGCCTGGGCCCGCGAAGCGCTGGAAGGGGTGGCCGAAGCGCACATCGAGCGCGTCGAAGGCTTGGTCCTCGCCACGATCGAGCACGACGCACCGCCGGACGACCGCCTGGCCACCGCCCTGCTCGACGCCGACCTCGCCGTCCTCGGCGCGTCCGAAGAGCAGTACGCGGCGTACGCCCGCGGAGTGCGCGAGGAGTACGCGAAGTACCCCGACGACGTCTGGCGCGAAGGGCGCATCGCCGTCCTCGAACGCCTGCTGTCCCGGCCGCTCTACCGCAGCGAAGCCGCGCGGACACGCTGGGCGAGCGCCGCCGGAAAGAACCTGACCGCCGAGCTGACCCACTGGCGCCGGGCGCGGGGCGATCACCGATGATGGTTCCTCGTGACTACCGCACTCTCGCTGCACGAAGAGGTCGCCTCGGCGCTGCGTGACGGGCACCCCGTCGTCGCGCTGGAGAGCACCATCCTGTCCCACGGTCTGCCGCCGGGCCGCAACCTCGACGTCGCCCGCCGTCTCGAGGGCGTGGTCCGCGACGGCGGCGCCGTGCCGGCCACGATCGCGGTGCTCGACGGGCGGGTCGTCGTCGGCCTGTCCCCCGCCGAGCTCGAGCGCGTCTGCGCGCCGGACGCCGGCCTGGACAAGCTCTCGCTGCGCGACCTCGGTCCCGCCGTCGGCCTCGGCCGCTCGGGCGCGACGACCGTGGCGAGCACGGCCGCGCTGGCCGCCGCGGCGGGGATCGGCATGTTCGCCACCGGCGGGCTCGGCGGCGTGCACGTCGGCGCCGCGCAGTCCTGGGACGTCTCGGCGGACCTCGGCGTGCTGGCGAAGGTGCCGACCGTGGTCGTCTGCTCCGGCGTGAAGTCGGTGCTCGACATCCCGGCCACGCTCGAGGTGCTGGAGACGAATTCGGTGCCGGTGCTGGGCTACCGCACCGACGACTTCCCCGCGTTCTACCTCCGCTCGTCGGGGCACCGGGTCGGCTGGCGGGTCGACGACCCGAAGCAGGCCGCCGCCGTCATCGACGCGCACCGTGCGTACGCGGATTCCGGTGTCCTGCTGGCGAACCCGATCCCCGAAGCGTCCGAAATGGACAAAGAGCTGCACGACCGGCTGCTTGCCGAGGGCCTCGCGCTCGTCGACGAGCGGGGCGTGCACGGCGCCGACGTCACGCCGGTGCTGCTGGAGCACTTCCACACCGCCAGTGGCGGCGTGAGCATCGACGCGAACGAGGCGCTGGTGCTGAACAACGCGAAGCTGGCCACCGAGGTCGCGGTGGCGCTGGCATGACCGGGATCGTGGTGGTCGGTGACGCGGCCCTCGACGTGATCGCCCGGCACGACAAGCCGTTGCCGCACGGCGGCGACGCCCGCGCGAAGATCCGGTTCACCGGCGGCGGCGCGGGCGCGAACACGGCCCTGTGGCTGCGGTCCCTCGGTGCGGAGACGACGCTGGTCGCGCGGATCGGCGACGACCCGGGCGGCCGGCTGATCCGGGCCGAGCTGGAGGCGGCCGGCGTGCGGTGCGCGTTCGCCGTCGACCCCGAGGCGCCGACCTGCTGCGTCGTGGTCATGGTCGACGGGTCCGGGCAGCGCAGCATGCTGGCCGACCGCGGCGCGAACCAGCGGTTCGCGCCCGAGGACGTCACCCCCGAGGCGCTCGCCGGGGCGAGCCACCTGCACCTGTCCGGCTACGTGCTGCTCGACCCGCCGTCGCGGGCAGCCGGCCTCGCCGCGCTGGCGGCCGCTCGCGAGGCGGGGCTGACCACGTCGGTCGACCCGCAGGCCGCCGCGCACATCACCGACCCGGCGGCGTTCCTGGCCGACGTCCGCGGGGTCGACCTGCTGATGCCGAACACCGAAGAACTGGTCGCGCTGACCGGTTCGGCGGACCCGGCGTCGGCGAAGGACCTGCTCGGCACGGTCGGCGCGGTGGTGGTCACCGCCGGGCTCGAGGGCGCCAGCTGGGTCGGCGCGGACGGCGTCACGAGCGTGCCGGCGGTCGAGGCCGACTGCATCGACTCGACCGGCGCGGGCGACGCCTTCGACGCGGGCGTCCTCACCGGCTGGCTGGCCGGCCAGTCCACAGTGGACGCCCTCCGGCACGGAACGCGCCTGGGCGCGCTGGCCGTCGGCAAGGTGGGCCCCCAGCCGACCTGAGGCGGCACTTTCACGTGAAAGTGCCCACCTGGAGGCGCCACTTTCACGTGAAAGTGGCGCCTTTCAGCCGTCGATGACGCGGTGGGTGGTGCTTTCGATCGCCGTCGCCTCGCGCTGGTAGGTGTTCACCTTCTCGGACTTGCGGGGCGGCCGGTCGTTGGCGATCAGCACCGCGATCCACGGCAGCGGCACCGAGATCGCCAGGAACCCCAGCGCCAGCCACCACGTGTGGTAGGTCAGCCCGGCGAGGATGAGGCACGGGATGCGGCAGGCCATCATGATGACGTACTTGCGCTTGCGTGCCGCTAACTGCTCTTCGTACGACGGGGCCGCCCCGGTGATCAGCACCGGGTCCGAATCCTTGGCGGGCGTGGTCACTGCACCACCTCCGCCGTCCATCGTCCCACCTGCGCGGTTCATCCGACACCGGGGTGACGCATCTTGCTCAACGCGGCGACGACGAGGGTTTCGATGCCGGTGCGCAGGGTCGGGTGCAGCACCGGGGCGAACCGCGGCGAATGGTTGGACGGGATGTCGCGCTCGAACCGGCCCTCGGTGATCGCCGAGATGACCGTCGGCGGGTCGAAGCCGCCGACCAGCCAGAACACCGACGGCACGCCCGCCGCGCGGCCGAACTCGCTGAAGTCCTCACTGCCGGTGATCAGCGGGGCCGGCATCACCACGTCGGCTCCGAAGCGCTCGCGGAAGACTTCGGTGAGCGCCTCGTTGGCGGCCTCGTCGTTCTCGGTGACCGGGTAGGCGCCGGACCGCTCGATCACCGGCGGCTTCGGCGCGCCGGCGGTGGCGGCCTCGCCGTGGACGATCCGCTCGACCGCGGCCAGCACCCGCTCGCGCACGGCCTGGTCGAACGACCGGACGTTGACCTCCATGACGGCGTCGTCCGCGATCACGTTGGCCGCGGTGCCCACGTGCAGCGAACCGACGGTGACCACGGCCGAGTCGGTGGCGGCGATCTCGCGCGAGACGACGGTCTGCAGCTTGAGCACCACGGACGCGGCCAGCACGGCCGGGTCGACGGTGGTCTCCGGGCGCGAACCGTGCCCGCCGCGGCCGTGCAGGGTGACGCGCAGCGTGTCGGTGGCGGCCATGATCACGCCGGGCCGGGTGAGCACCCAGCCTGCCGGGCCGGGCACCAAGTGCTGGCCGAAGACGAAGTCGGGCTTGCCCGCGACGTCGAACAGGCCGTCGCGCACCATCGCCGCGGCGCCGCCCGCGCCCTCTTCCCCCGGCTGGAACACCACCAGCAGCGTGCCGGACCACGTGTCGCGGCCCTTCGCGAGCAGCGCGGCGGCGCCGGAGAGCCAGGTGGCGTGCATGTCGTGCCCGCAGGCGTGCATGACCGGGACGTCGGTGCCGTGCTCGTCGGTGGCGCGGGCGGTGCTGGCGTAGGACAGCCCGGTCTTCTCCTCGACCGGCAGGGCGTCGATGTCGGCCCGCAGCAGCACCGCCGGTCCCTCGCCGTTGCGCAGCACGCCGAGGACGCCGGTGCCGGCGATGCCGGTGTGCACCTCGTAGCCGTCGCCCTCGAGCCGCCGGGCCAGTTCCGCCGCCGTCCGCGTCTCGGCGAAGGACAGCTCCGGGTGCCGGTGGAGGTCGATGTACAGCGCTTCCAGTTCGGGCAGCGCCGCGTCGAGCGGGGCGAGGACGCGTTCGAGGGTCACGGGGGCCATCGTGGCAGCATTACCCACCGTGAGCACGCGAGAGGCATTGCCCGACCTGTCCGACGACGTCTGCGCGCGGCTGCGCGAGGCCTTCCGGCGCACCTCCTACGACGCCGACGGCGTGGTGGCGGCCCTCGGCGGGGCCGCGCACGCCGCGCTGGGCCGCGGCGAGCCGGTGCCGGCGGAGCGCGCGAGCCGGGACGCGGGCGACCTCGGCACGCTGATCCGGCTGTTCCTGCTGGGCGGCACCGAGCCGGAGACGGCCGTGAAGGCCGCCCTCGCGCCGCTTTCCCCCGAAGAAGCCGTGGCCGCGGGCGTGCTGGCTTCGGCGCGCGAGGGCTACCGCGCCGCCCTCGACATCCGGCCCCACGGCGACGAAGAGGGCTCCTGGTGGGTCGTCTCCGACCTGGACGCCGACCTGCTGGGCCACACCGTGCCCGAAGACCACGTGCTCGGCGTCGGCCACGCGTCGCTGTCGCTGATCCGCGCCACCAGCCGCCGTCCGGTCGGCACCCTGCTCGACCTGGGCACCGGCAACGGGGTGCAGGCGCTGCACGCGAGCAGGCACGCGCGGCGCGTCACCGCGACCGACGTCTCCGCGCGGGCGCTCGCCTTGGCCGCGGCGACCTTCCGGCTGAACGAGCTGGCCGTCGAGCTCGTCCGCGGCGAGTGGTTCGCGCCGGTCGCGCGGCGGAAGTTCGACCAGGTCGTGTGCAACCCGCCGTTCGTGGTCGGCCCGGCGCGGGTCGACTACACGTACCGGGATTCCGGGCTGGCCGGCGACGACGCGAGCGCGCTGGTCGTGCGCCAGCTGCCGGGCTTCCTCAACGACGGCGGCACCGGCCACCTGCTCGCGTCCTGGCTGCACACCTCCCGCGAGGACTGGGCCGATCGGGTGAGCCGCTGGCTGCCCGCCGAGACCGACGCCTGGTTCGTCCAGCGCGACGTCGCCGATCCGGCGCTGTACGTCGGCACCTGGCTGCGGGACGCGGGGCTGGACCCGCGCTCGCCCGAGGGCCGGGCGAAGGCGGCCGCGTGGCTCGACTGGTTCGCCGCGAACGACGTCCAGGGCGTGGGATTCGGGTTCGTCACGCTGCGGCGGGCGTCCGGGCGGACACCGACCGTCGTGTGCGAAGACCTGCGGCAGGCCTACGACGACCCGCTGGGGCCGGAAGCGGCGGGCTGGCTGGACCGGGTGGAATGGTTGCGCGAATCCGGTGATTCATTGCTCGATGTCCGATTTGTGGTGCCGGACACGGTGCTGCTCGAAAGCGTCGACGAACCCGGGGACGAAGGCTGGGAGACGACCATCCGGCGGCTGCACCGCACCGACGGGCCCGGCTGGCAGCACGAAGTCGACGAACTGGCGACCCGGCTGCTGGCGGGCTGCCGCGGCGCGCTGCCGCTGGCGGACCTGATCGAGCTGCTGGCGGCCGCGCAGGGCCTGTCGCCGGAGGAACTGGCGGCCGCCGCGCTGCCCGTCGTCCGGGAGCTGGTGCGGCACGGAATGCTCGTTCCGGCGGGCCGGTGAGGGCGGTCGCGGCCCGCGTCACGCGGGCGGACGTCACCGTCGACGGTGCGGTCGTCGGCGCGATCGACGAGCCGGGTTTGCTGGTATTGCTGGGAATTCACGTCGACGACGACATCGCGAAGGCCGCCACGATGGCGCGCAAACTGCACGAACTGCGGGTGCTGCGCGACGAGGAATCATGCGCCACGGCGAATGCGCCGCTGCTCGTGGTGAGCCAGTTCACGCTCTACGGCGACACGAAGAAAGGGCGCCGGCCGTCGTGGACGCAGGCCGCCCGGCCGGAGGTCGCCGAGCCGTTGGTGGACGCCGTCGTGGCCGAGCTGCGCGGCCGCGGCGCCACCGTGGCGACCGGACGATTCGGCGCCATGATGGCGGTCTCGAGCGTCAACGACGGTCCATTCACGGTTCTGGTAGAGGTCTAAACCATTGAGATCCGGTTCGATTTCTGACCGGATTCATAGGGAATTCTCAGGTTCCCCGGTCACGGAACGTTCTCAGCAAAAGCTCAGCATTGGTTGAGCAACCGGATCGCTCCGGCATCCGTCTTCTCCTGTGACGAGCCGGGAACGTTTTGGGAACCCGGAGCGTTGTGCCAGATGTCCAGCCAAGCCGGCCGGACCGGCGTACCGGGATCCACAGGCCCCGGTTCGCGGGTACGCACCCGGTGGACGACCGCAGCAGCACGTTCAGCCCGTGACCGGGGAGGCAGAATGTCAGTCCAGACTCTCGAACGCGAGTCGCGCGGGATTCGCGAGCGCATCCCGGCTCAGACGACCGAGGAGCCGCTGAGCGTGGGGACGCTCACCGACGCCGACCTCGACGCCCAGAGCCCCGCCGCCGACCTCGTCCGCGTCTACCTCAACGGCATCGGCAAGACGGCCCTGCTGTCGGCGGCCGACGAGGTCGAGCTGGCCAAGCGCATCGAAGCCGGCGTGTTCGCCCAGCACATGCTGGACACCGCCGAGGAGCTCACGGCCAAGCGCCGCACCGAGCTGGCCGCGCTGGTCCGCGACGGCCACGTGGCCAAGAACCACCTGCTGGAGGCCAACCTCCGCCTGGTGGTCTCGCTGGCCAAGCGCTACACCGGCCGGGGGATGCCGCTGCTCGACCTGATCCAGGAGGGGAACCTGGGTCTGATCCGCGCGGTGGAGAAGTTCGACTACTCCAAGGGGTTCAAGTTCTCGACCTACGCCACCTGGTGGATCCGGCAGGCGATCACCCGGGGCATGGCCGACCAGGGCCGCACCATCCGGCTGCCGGTCCACCTGGTGGAACAGGTGAACAAGCTGGCCCGCATCAAGCGCGACCTGCACCAGCAGCTCGGCCGCGACGCGACGCACGAGGAGCTGGCCGCCGAGTCGGGCATCCCCGCGCACAAGATCTCGGACCTGCTCGACCACTCGCGTGACCCGGTAAGCCTGGACATGCCGGTCGGTACGGAGGAGGACGCCCCGCTGGGCGACTTCATCGAGGACTCCGAGGCGACGGACGCGGAGAGCGCCGTGATCTCGGGTCTGCTCCAGGACGACCTGCGCCGGGTGCTGGCCACGCTGGACGACCGCGAGCAGCACGTGATCCGCCTGCGCTACGGCCTCGACGACGGCCAGCCGCGCACGCTCGACCAGATCGGCAAGCACTTCGGGCTGTCCCGCGAGCGCGTCCGCCAGATCGAGCGCGAGGTCATGTCGAAGCTGCGCCAGGGCGAGCGCGCGGACCGGCTGCGCGCCTACGCCAGCTGATCGGTTTCTGGTTCCCGGCCGAGGGCGGGTGCACATCGTGCACCCGCCCTCGGCCGTTTTCGCACCGCGCTGACCAGGTGCTCGGCGGGGCGTGAAAATTTTCCACGAAAGCCGGGTTTCGTCGTTCACAGGCCTGGGTAGCAACCCTCCGCCAGCACCCGTTCGGCGGCGTTGACTTATGACGTGCGTCACGCCAGCCTCGTGGAGACGGCCACGGAACGACCAGTGCCGGCGCAGGCCTCGCGACCGGGTGTGCACGCATCCGGGAGCTTTCCCCGGGAGGTCGGGTCCGTCGGGGTGGACCCGGCCTCCCGACCAGCTTCCGCGGCACACCCGGCCCACCGGCCGCCGTCCCGATACGTGAGGCGACCTCGTTCCGGCGCGCGAGCGACCCTTCCGGTTCGCTGCTCGCGCACCGGGACCGGGGCGGCTGGCGTTGCGTTGTCCACAACTCGGCCGAGGTGGGGACAACCAGGCCTTGAGCGCGCTTTTCCCGGCTTTTCGTCAGGCGCGCCCGATACGCTGGACAAGGGCACGCCCCCCTGGGAGGGCGGGGGAGTTTTCGGGGGCGTGGGGTGGCCCACAGTGACCGCATGCCTCTTCGGCGTTGCCGCCGCCGCTGCGTAGGGTGGACCGATCCCGGAGCTGGCAAAGGAGCCTGGCAGTGCCGTCCACCACGTTTCAGCACACCGAAGTCCTCCCGCTGGGCAAGGACACCACCACCGAATACCGGTTGGTCACCGACGAGGGCGTCGAAACCGTCGAAGCCGCCGGGCGGACCTTTCTGAAGATCGCCCCCGAGGCGCTCACCACGCTCGCCCGCACCGCCATCACCGACATCCAGCACCTGTTGCGCACGTCACACCTGCGGCAGCTGCGGGCCATCGTCGACGATCCCGAAGCCAGCGGCAACGACCGGTTCGTCGCCATGGACCTGCTGCGCAACGCCGCCATCTCGGCCGGGGGCGTGCTGCCCATGTGCCAGGACACCGGGACCGCCATCGTCATCGGCAAGCGCGGCGAAGGCGTCCTCACCGGCGGGGACGACGAACGCGCCCTTTCGCAGGGCATCTACGACGCCTACCAGCAGCTGAACCTGCGGTATTCGCAGATGGCTCCCCTCACCTTCTGGGACGAGCGCAACACCGGCACCAACCTGCCCGCGCAGATCGAGCTCTACCACAAGGAGGGGGACCCGACCTACGAGTTCCTCTTCATGGCCAAGGGCGGCGGCAGCGCCAACAAGACGTTCCTCTACCAGGAGACCAAGGCCGTCCTGAACCCGAAGCGGCTCGCGCGGTTCCTCGACGAGAAGCTGCGCAGCCTCGGCACCGCCGCCTGCCCGCCCTACCACCTCGCCGTCGTCGTCGGCGGGATGTCCGCGGAGTTCAACCTCAAGGTCGCGAAGCTCGCCTCCGCGCGCTACCTCGACAACCTGCCGCAGGAAGGCTCCGAACTCGGGCACGCCTTCCGCGACCCGGACCTCGAGCAGCAGGTCCTCGAAATGACCCGGCAGTTCGGCATCGGCGCGCAGTTCGGCGGGAAGTACTTCTGCCACGACGTCCGCGTCATCCGGCTCCCCCGCCACGGCGCCAGCTGCCCCGTCGGCATCGCCGTCTCCTGCTCCGCCGACCGGCAGGCCAAGGCCAAGATCACCGCCGACGGCGTCTTCATCGAACAGCTCGAGCGCGACCCGGCCCGCTTCCTGCCCGACGTCACCGAGGAAGACCTTTCCGACGACGTCGTCGCCGTCGACCTCAACCGGCCGATGGCCGAGATCCGCGCCCAGCTCTCGCAGCTGCCGGTCAAGACGCGGCTTTCGCTCACCGGGCCGCTGGTCGTCGCGCGGGACATCGCGCACGCCAAGATCGCCGAGCGGCTCGACGCCGGCGAGGGGATGCCGGACTACCTCAAGAACCACCCGGTCTACTACGCCGGCCCGGCGAAGACGCCCGAAGGTTACGCGTCCGGCTCGTTCGGCCCGACGACGGCCGGGCGGATGGACTCCTACGTCGAGCAGTTCCAGGCCGCCGGCGGCTCGCTCGTCATGCTGGCCAAGGGAAACCGCTCGAAGCAGGTGACGACCGCGTGCCAGGCGCACGGCGGGTTCTACCTCGGCTCCATCGGCGGCCCGGCGGCGCGGCTCGCGCAGGACTGCATCAAGAAGGTCGACGTCCTCGAGTACGCCGAGCTCGGCATGGAAGCCGTCTGGAAGATCGAGGTCGAGGACTTCCCCGCCTTCATCGTCATCGACGACAAGGGCAACGACTTCTTCGCCAGCACCGGTGATCCGGTGCTGCAGATCAGTTTCCGTTAGTCCACAGAGGAAAGGGGACACCGGCCCGCCGCCGGTGTCCCCTCCTCCCTCAGCCGACGCGCTCGATCCGCGCGCGCCGGATGAGGAACTTGCCGGGCTCCCGGACCTGTTCGAAGGCCGCGTTGTTGAGCAGCGTGCAGCTGCCCGACACCGACGTCACTTCCACCGTCGTGGACTTCGAGTTGTCCAGGTTGGTCACCTTCAGCTTCGTCCCGGCCGGGAACTGGTTGCTCGACGCGGCCGGCGCGCCGCCTTCGCCCGAGAGCGTCACGGTGGAACCGGCGCAGACGACTTCACCCGCCGCGCCACCGGCGGCCGGTTGCTCCTGCTTCTTCTGCTGGCCGGGCGCCTGCGCCTTGCCCGGCGCGTTGCCGGAATTGCCCGGCGCCGCGGCCGCCTGGCCGTTGCCCGCCGCCACGTTCGCCGTGCAGCCCGCCACTTGCCGCCGCTGCTGGATCAGGTCCACCACGGCCTGCCGGTTGGCGATCCGCGCGGCCGACTGCGCGTCCGGGTTCGCCTGCTGGCCCGCGATGAAGGTCAGGTTGTTCTGCAGGGCGGTGTCGAGTCCCCCGCAATTCTCCTTGGGCGCTTCGGCCGCGTTGCCCGCGGGACTGCTCAGCGCGATGGCGGTCGCGGTGATCCCGGCGACGCCCAGCAACGCGGCCAGTCCGACGGTCGCCTGTTTGCGGTGCCGGCCACTGCTCAACCGGGGCATGGGCCCCTCCTCTCTGATCGCCACCTCACCCCGGGACACGGCCCGGTCACGGCGGCGGTTCAGCGGGAGCCCCGACAATTTTCGACAGCTTCGACAAAGCGGACCACGCGCAGGCCGTGGTCCGGACCGCGGCACTTTCACGTGAAAGTGCCGCCCGCAGGTGGGCACTTTCACGTGAAAGTGCCCGCCTTTACTTCGGCGGCGTGGTCTTCAGCACCACCGTGCGCTGGTCGAGCGGGGCGGCCAGCGCGACCGAGATCACCGGGTAGCGGATGTCCATCGTGCACATCTGGTTCGTCTGGGCCTTCGTCTCGCTCAGGTTGACGACGACGCGGTCGCCCGCCTGCTCGGCCGCCTCGCCGAGCGCGTGACCGCAGCCGCCTTCCTGGGCGCGGATGTTGAGGACGGTGCCGCCGTTGGCCGTCCACACCTCGCGCGGGAACCCGGCGGGCAGCGCGGTCGCGTCGATCCGGTCCGCCGGAACCGGCGTGCTGCCCTCGGGCACGGTCAGCCGGGGTTTGCCCGGCGGGTTCGCCCCGGGCGGCGTCGATTCGGTCGGCGACGGAGACGCCGGTGCGGGGACCGACACGCTGCCGGTCGAACCCGCGGGCTGGTTGGTGGCCATGTCGTGGCCGGCGCAGGCCGTCACCATCAGCAGGAGCGCGCCCGTCCCGACCACCTTCGCTGAGTACCTCATGGTGTCAGGACGGAACGGGGACGCCCGTGGGTTGCACCCGGAGATGTTCCCGGGCACCCCGGGGCGGCCCTCCCAGCGTCGGTGGTGCTCAGCCCTGGCGGAGGACGACCGTGCGTGTCCCGAGCGGCGCCGCGAGGGCGAGCGGGATCTTGATCTCCCGGAGGTAGTCCGGGCACATCTGGCCCTTGGGGGCCGGCAGCACGGTGATCAGCACGACCACCTGCTGCGCGGTCTGCTCGCCGACGCGGGCCGAGATGCGGCGGCAGCCGCCCTCCTCGGCCTGCAGGAGCAGGGTTCGCCCGTCGAGGCCGCGGGTGAGGCTGCGCGGGTAGCCCTCGGGCAGCGCGCGGGCGTTGACCTGCGTTTCGGCGACGACGTCGTCACCCGGCGCGATGCCCTGCGTCGGCCGTCCGACCGTCTGCGACGGAGGCGGGCCGAGCGTGGGCGTGACGGTTCCCGGTGCGCTCGCCGACGTCGTGGTCGCCGAGGGCCCCGGACCGGTGCCCGCCGGAGCACCCGCGCCGGAGTTCGCCGCACAGGCCGTCGCCATGACGAGCAGCAGGCCCGCACCCAGCAGTTTCACCGTGGTACGCATACCTGCCAGACGGAGCGGACCGGCCCCGGGTTGCATCGGCGAACCGGAAACCGCGCGGACCGTGACCGCCGTCAGCCGCCGAGGCGGGTGGTGAAGCTGAGCCGGTCCCCGCGGTACAGCGACCGCACCCGCTCGAACGGCACTCCGTCCGGGCCCCACGAGATCCGGTGCGTCAGCAGCATCGGCAGCGCCGGGTTCGTCCCGATCAGCAGCGCCTCGCGCGGCGTGGCCAGCACCGTCTCGACCCGCTCCTCCGCCCCGGCGGGCTCCACGCCGAGCTGCTCGTTCAACGGCTGCTCCGGGACGAACACCTCGAGCAGGTCCGGGCACCGCGACGCCAGGAGATATGTCGACTCGAGCCCGACGCGCTCGTCGCCGGCCAGCAGGACGCGCTCGAGGTGGAACACCTCGGCGTCCGACGTCACCCGCAGGTCGGCCGCCAGCGCGCGTCCGGCCGGGCGCCGCTCCAGGGTGATCGCGGTGCGGCCGGGGCGGATGCCCGGCCGCCGCCCCGTCGGGGCCAGGGGCTGGACGAGCTTCGGGCCGGCGATGTACGTGCCGCTCCCCTGGCGGCGGCTGAGCCTGCCCTCGAGAACCAGTTCCGCGACCGCTTGCCGTACGGTCGCCCTCGACACTTCGAACCGTTCGCACAATTCCCGTTCCGTGGGCAGCACCGCGCCCTCGCCGAGTTCCGCGATCACCGCCAGCAGTTCGACCTTGACCGCGTAGTAACGCGGGACGCGGCCGTGTTCGGGAATCCCGTCGAGGACGGGGCCGTCGGCGGACAGGCGGAAAAGGCGCGAAGGGGCGGGCACGGAACCGACCCTATTCGGTTTGCCGTGCGCCGTGGTTCGCTGTGGCACGCAACACGGCCGTTACCTGGAGGATCACCCGGATGCCCCCGACTTCCCTCACCCGCAGGCTCGGCCTCGCCGACGCCGTCTTCCTGGGCCTGGGCTCGATGATCGGGGCGGGCGTTTTCGCCGCGTTCGCCCCGGCGGCCCGCGCCGCGGGAGCCGGATTGCTCATCGCCTTGGTCCTGGCGGCCGTGGTCGCCTACTGCAATGCGACGTCTTCGGCGCGACTGGCCGCGATTTATCCGCAATCCGGGGGTACTTACGTATACGGCCGGGAAAGGCTCGGTGAATTCTGGGGATACCTGGCCGGGTGGGGATTCGTCACCGGGAAGACGGCCAGCTGCGCCGCGATGACGCTGACCGTCGTCGCCTACGCCGCGCCCGGGCTCGGACAGCCGTGGCGGAGCCTCCTCGCCGTCGCGGTGGTCGCCGCGCTCACCGCCGTCAACTACTTCGGCGTGCACCGGTCGGCGCTCGCCACCCGGGTGATCGTGTCGTGCACCCTGCTCGTGCTCCTGGTCTCGGGCGTGGCGATGGCCGCCGGGCCCGCCGGCGGCGGCCCGCTCGTCGCCTGGCCGGGTGGCGGGGGCGTGCTCGAAGCGGCCGGGCTGCTCTTCTTCGCCTTCGCCGGGTACGCGCGGCTCGCCACGCTCGGCGAGGAGGTCCGCGACCCGGCCCGCACCATCCCCCGCGCCATCCCGCTCGCCCTCGGCATCACGCTCGTGGTCTACGCCGCGCTGGCGGTGCTGCTGCTCGTCCGGCTCGGCCCGGCCGCGCTCGCCGCGAGCCCGGACCCGATCGCCGCGGCCGTCCCGGGGTGGCTCGCCCCGGTCGTCCGGGTCGGCGCCGCCGTCGCCGCCCTCGGCTCGCTGCTCGCGCTCATCCTCGGCGTCTCGCGCACGACGCTGGCGATGAGCCGGGACGGCCACCTCCCTCGCTTCCTCGCCGCCGTGCACCCGCGCTACCAGGTGCCGCACCGGGCCGAGCTCGCCGTCGGGGTCGTCGTCGCCGTGCTCGCCGCGTCGATCGACCTGCGCGCCGCGATCGGCTTCTCGTCCTTCGCCGTCCTGACGTACTACGCCGTCGCCAACGCCGCGGCGTTCACGCTGAGCGGGAAGGCGCGGCCGATCGCCGTGCTCGGGCTGGCCGGGTGCGTGGTGCTGGCCTTCAGCCTGCCGCTGCCGTCGGTGCTCGCCGGCTGCGGCGCGCTGTTGCTGGGCGGTCTGGCCTACGGCGTTCGTCGGATCCGGCGGTGAGAAATCACCCAACCGCCCGAAAGATCCGAAGAAAGTTGGTTGTCCCGCTCTGTGAACACCTGGTGTAGTCATGGGGCCGCTCTCGAGCTCCACTTCCACTGTGGACACTGGAAGGACTGATCCCCTTGGCTCCCAAGCGCTGGTTCACCCTGCTGAGAAACGCCACCACCGCACTCGCCGCGGTCGCCGCGGCGGCTTCGTTCGCCACCCCCGCGATCGCCACCGCGGCCCAGCCGCCCGCCACCGACGTCGTCGGCGGAACCCGGGCGGCCCAGGGCGAATTCCCGTTCATGGTCCGGCTTTCGATGGGCTGCGGCGGGGCGTTGTACACCAAGCAGATCGTGCTGACCGCGGCGCACTGCGTCAGCCGGACCGGGAGCAACACCTCGATCACCGCGACCGTCGGCGTGGTCGACCTGCAGAGCTCCAGCGCGCAGAAGATCCGCTCGACCTACGTCTACCGGTCCCCGACGTACGGCACCTCGACCGGCGGCGACTGGGCGCTGATCAAGCTCGCCAGCCCGGTGAGCGGCCTGTCCACCCTGCCGATCGCGACGACCACGGCGTACAACTCGGGCACGTTCACCGTGGCCGGCTGGGGCGCGGCGACCGAAGGCGGCTCCCAGCAGCGGTACCTGCTCAAGGCGACGGTCCCGTTCGTCGACGACGCCACCTGCGCCGCCCAGGGCGGCAGCTACCCCGACCTGATCCCGAGCGCCGAGATCTGCGCGGGCAACCTCGCCTCCGGCGGTGTCGACACCTGCCAGGGCGACTCCGGTGGCCCGATGTTCCGCCGGGACAACAACAGTGCCTGGATCCAGGTCGGCATCGTCAGCTGGGGTGACGGCTGCGCCCGGCCGCACGCGCCCGGCGTCTACACCGAGGTGAGCACGTTCGCGTCGAAGATCGCCGCGGCGGCCGCCGGCTTGTAGCGCTCCCTGCCGGATCACCACCGACATCGATCCCGCGTGACGTGTTCCGTCACGCGGGATCGACTCGTTCACGCCTCGAGCCCAACCCGCCGGCGCGCGGAACGGCGCTTCAAGCCTGCCTGAAACGGCTTGCCGAGATCTTGGCTCCCCTTCTAGGTTCATTGATGTCCGGCGCATCACGAAATCGACGACTCGTTTCATCGGAACGATTTCGACCCGCCGGAACGCGCATCAAGCCGAACACACCGGCCTGGTACACCGGCCTCTGCTGATCCTCCCCCGGCAGCCGGTGCCCACATGCCATGAGGGTCGCCTGCACGGACATCGCGTCCGTGAAGGCGACCCTCATGGTTTTCAGCGGGTCTTGTCCAACCGGGAAAGCGCTTCTTCGTAGCCGGAGACGAGCTCCGCGACGACGTCGGCGACCGGCCGGACCGCGTTCATCCGGCCGACGATCTGCCCGACCGGCATCGACACCACGCTCGGGTCGCTCGCCGCGTGGATGCGGTTGTGGGCGTGGGAAACCAGCAGGTTCTGCAGCGGCATCGGCAGCGGCTCGGGCGCGTCCGGCGCCGCCCACGCCTCGGTCCAGCGGGTCTTGAGCAACCGGGCCGGCTTGCCCGTGTAGATCCGGGTCCGCACCGTGTCCGACGACGAAGCCGCGACCAGGGCCTGCTGCATCGCGACCGATTCGCCCATCGTCTGCAGGTACTCCTCGGTCGCCAGCCACATCGAGCCCATCCAGACGCCGGACGCGCCGAGCGCGAGCGCCGCGGCCACCTGGCGGCCGGAGCCGATCCCGCCCGCGGCGAGCACCGGCACGTCGACGGCGTCGACGATCTCCGGCACCAGCACCATGGACGCGATTTCGCCGGTGTGCCCGCCGGCTTCGTAGCCTTGCGCCACCACGAAGTCGACGCCGGTCTCGACGTGCCGCACCGCGTGTTCGGCCTTCCCGGCGAGCGCCGCGACCGGGACACCCTTGTCGTGGCACTGGCCGATGACGTCCGGCGGCGGCGAGCCGAGCGCGTTGGCGATCAGCTTGATCGGGTGGTTCAGCGCGACCTCGACGTGCGACCGGGCCACCGAGTGCAGCCAGCCGAGCACCCCCGCGCGCTCGTCGGTGTCGTCCGGCAGGGGCGGCACCGACAGCTCCTTCAGCACGCGGTCGACGAACGCGCGGTGACCGTCCGGGATGAGCTTCGCCAGGTCGACCTGCGTGCCCTCGGCGGGCACCTTGGCCGGCATGACGATGTCGACGCCGTACGGTTTCCCGCCGGTGTTCTCGTCCATCCAGGTGAGCACCCGGTCGAGCTCGGCGGCGTCGTTGAACCGGACGCAGCCGAGCACGCCGAGCCCGCCGGCGCGGCTGAGGGCCGCGGCGACGTGCTCCGACGGGGTGAACCCGATGATCGGCAGGTCGATGCCGAGCCGGTCGCACAGGGGTGTCCGCACTCTCTCGTCCTCCTCCGAGCGCCACTTTCACGTGAAAGTGACGCTTCTGGGTCGGTAGTCAGGGGCTCAGACGGGCTGGGCCGCGGCCGGTTCGTGCTCGGCGGCGTAGCGCTGGGCCCACGGGTAGTCCGGTTTGCCGCTGGGCGAGCGGCCGATCTCGCCGGCCAGCCAGATCGTGCGCGGCACCTTGTACCCGGCGACCTCGCCGCGGACGTGCTCTTCGATGGCGGCGAGATCCGGTTCGGCGCCTTCGCGCAGCTGGACGACGGCGGCGACGCGCTGGCCGAGCCGCTCGTCCGGGACGCCGATGACGAGCGCGTCGAAGACGTCGGGGTGGGACTTGAGCGCCCCTTCGACCTCCTCGGGGTAGACCTTCTCGCCGCCGGTGTTGACGCACTGGGAGCCGCGGCCGAGCAGCGTGACCGTGCCGTCCTCTTCGTAACGGGCGTAGTCGCCCGGGACGACGTACCGGGCGCCGTCGACCTCGACGAAGATCTTCTTGCTCTTCTCGGGGTCGCCGTAGTAGCCGAGCGGGACGTGGCCGCGGCGGCCGATCAGCCCGACCGCGCCGGGCTTCTTCTCGACGACGTTGCCGTCTTCGTCGAGCAGGATCGCGTCCTTGCCGAAGGTCACCCGCGGCCCGGCGCTGTGGTCGGAGTCCTTGCCGACCATGCCGATCCCGGTGAAGCCGCTCTCCGACGAGCCGATGGCGTCGGTGATCACGGCGTTCGGCAGCAGCGCGACGAACTCCTGCTTCACCGACTGGGAGAACAGCGCGGCGTGGCTCGACACGGCGACGATCGACGAAGCGTCGTAATCCCCCTCGCGGTAGGCCTCGATGAGCGGCCGGGCCATCGCGTCGCCGACGATCGTGAGGACCTGGACCTTGTGCTCCTGCACGGCCTTCCAGATCTCGTGGGCGTCGAAGCGGGGCACGAAGACCACCGGGCTGCCGGTGAACAGCGCGCCGAAGGCGGCCCACTGCGCGGCGCCGTGGATCAGCGGCGCGGCGGGCAGCCGGCTCAGGCTGCCGGCCTTGCCCTGCTCGGCGAGCGTCCACTCGTCGGGGATGTACTCGCCGGTGACGAAGTTGATGCCGCCGCCGAGCGCGCGCCAGACGTCCTCCTGCCGCCACAGCACGCCCTTCGGGTAGCCCGTGGTGCCGCCGGTGTAGAGGATGTAGAGGTCGTCGTTGCTGCGTTCCCCGAAGTCCCGCTCGGGGCTCTGCGCGTCGAGGGCGGCTTCGTAGTCGACGCCGCCGTAGCGTTCGTAGTCGCCGTCGCTGCCGTCGTCGATCACGACAACGTGTTTCAGTTTCGGCGCTTCCGGCAGCGCCGCGGCGACCTTGTCCGCGTAGCTGCGTTCGTGCACGAGCGCGACGATCTCGGCGTCGTTGAACAGGTAGACGAGTTCGCCGTGCACGTAGCGGTAGTTGACGTTGACGGCGATCGCGCGCAGCTTGTACGCCGCGACCATCGCCTCCAGGGCCTCGATCGAATTGCGGGAGTAGACCCCGATGTGGGATCCGCGTCCCACGCCGTGCGCGGCGAGGTGGTGGGCGAGCCGGTTGGCCCGCGCCTCCAGTTCGGCGAAGGTGACTTGCCGGTCACCGCACACGACCGCGACGCGCTCCGGCACGGCGTCGACGGCGTGCTCCAGAAGATCCGCGATGTTGAGTGCCACGCCCTCAAAGTAGAACATGTTATCGTTCTGGGCAATGGCACTGCTCCTTCAGGAGGTCTTCCGTGGGTGAACCGCACGCGCTGGTGTCGCAGGAGGGCCAGACCCTCGTCGTCACGATGAACCGGCCCGAGGCGCGCAACGCGATCACCGGCGAGATGATGTCGATCATGGTCGACGCCTGGGACCGGGTCGACGCCGACGATTCGATCCGCAGCTGCGTCCTGACCGGCGCGGGCGGCGCGTTCTGCGCGGGCGCGGACCTGAAGTCGATGTCCCGCCACTCGCCGTCGGAGTCGTTCGCCTCGGGCAAGTTCGACCCGGCCCGCATCCCGGGCCTGCTGAAGGGCCGCCGCCTGACGAAACCGCTGATCGCGGCGGTCGAAGGGCCGGCGATCGCGGGCGGGACGGAGATCCTCCAGGGCACCGACATCCGGGTGGCGGGCGAGTCGGCTCGCTTCGGCGTGTCGGAGGCGCGATGGGGCCTGTTCCCGATGGGCGGCTCGGCGGTGCGGCTGCCGCGCCAGATCCCGTACACGGTGGCCGCGGACATCCTGCTGACCGGACGTCATCTGTCCGCTTCCGAAGCCTTGGCGATCGGCCTGATCGGCCACGTGGTCCCCGACGGTTCCGCGCTGGCGAAGGCGCTCGAGCTGGCCGCGCTGGTGAACGCGAACGGACCACTGGCGGTGCGGGCGATCCTGCGGACCATGCGGGACACGGAGGGGCTGCACGAGGAAGAGGCCTTCAAGCTGGACTCGCAGTACGGGATCGAGGTCTTCGCGTCGGAGGACGCCAAGGAGGGGCCGCGGGCCTTCTCCGAGAAGCGGAAGCCGGACTTCGATGGTCGCTGACGTAGAACGCGTTCCAGTTGGATTGAACCGGCCCGCGGAGGAACCTTGTCGGTAGAACAAGAACATGTTTCACTCAAAGACGTGACCGAGACACCGCTTGCGGCACCGCTGAACGTCGGCTTCGACTACACCCGCTCGACCGGGCCCGTCCTCGGGCGGTTCGTCAACGCGCTGCGAGAGCGCCGGATCGAAGGCATCCGCGGCAGCGACGGCCGGGTGCACGTCCCGCCGGTCGAGTACGACCCGGTGACCGCCGAACAGCTCGGCGAGTTCGTCCCCGTGAGCGAAGAGGGCACCGTCGTCTCCTGGTCGTGGTGCCCCGAACCCCTCGACGGGCAGCCGCTGAGCCGGCCCTTCGCCTGGGCGCTGGTGAAGCTCGACGGCGCCGACACGCCCATGCTGCACGCCGTCGACGCCGGCTCGCCCGAGAACATCCACAGTGGACAGCGGGTGCGCGTGCGGTGGGCCGACGAGGTCGTCGGGCACATCCGGGACATCGCCTACTTCCTGCCCGCCGACGCGGCGGACACCACGCCCACCGAGCCCGCTCCCCCGGTCGCCGAACGGGACGAGGGCGCGCCGGTCAGCGTCGTCATCACGCCGGTGCACCTCGAGTACACGCACTCCGCGTCGCCCGAGGAAAGCACCTACCTGCGCGGGCTCGCCGAAGGGAAGCTGATCGGCCAGCGCTGCCCCGCCTGCGGCAAGGTCTACATCCCGCCGCGCGGCGCGTGCCCCACCGACGGCGTGCCGACCACCGAGGAGGTCGAACTCCCCGACACCGGCATCGTCACGACGTTCTGCATCGTCAACGTCCCGTTCCTCGGCCAGCGGATCAAGCCGCCGTACGTCGCCGCGTACATCCTGCTCGACGGGGCCGACATCGCCTTCCTCCACCTCGTGCTGGGCTGCGCCGCCGAAGACGTGCGCATGGGCCTGCGCGTGCGTGCCGCGTGGAAGCCGCGCGAGCAGTGGTGGACGTCGCTGGAGAACATCAGCCACTTCGAGCCGACCGGCGAGCCGGACGCGGCTTACGAAACCTTCGCCCACCACCTGTGAGGTCCTGATGCCAGACGTCGCGATCGCGGGCTTCGCGAAGGCCCCCAACGTCCGCGAGACTCCCGGTACCACCAACGGCGTGGAGATGCTCGTCCCCATCTTCGCCGAGGTCTTCGCGCAGACCGGGTTATCCAAAAAGGACATCGGCTTCTGGTGCTCCGGCTCGTCGGACTACCTGGCCGGGCGCGCGTTCTCCTTCATCGCCGCCGTCGACGCGATCGGCGCGTTCCCGCCGATCCACGAGTCGCACGTCGAGATGGACGCCGCCTGGGCGCTCTACGAAGCGTGGCTGAAGATCAAGATGGGCGAGGTCGAGACCGCGCTCGTCTACGGCTTCGGCAAGTCCAGCGCCGGGCGGCTGCGCCGGGTGCTCGCCCTGCAGCTCGACCCGTACGTCGTCACGCCGCTGTGGCCCGATTCGATCTCCATCGCCGGGATCCAGGCGCGGCTGGGCCTGGAGGCCGGGATCTGGTCCGAAAAGGACCTCGCCGAGGTCGCCGCGCGCGGGACCGGCAAGGACGTCGCGGAACTGCTCGACACGCCGTACTTCGCGGATCCGCTGCGCCGGCACGACATCGCCCCGATCACCGACGGCGCCGCCGTGATCATTCTGTCCACTGTGGAACGCGCACGCGATATCGTCGAGCGCCCGGCGGTGATCACCGGGATCGAGCACCGCGTCGACTCCCCCGTGCTCGGGGCCCGTGACCTGACGCGGTCGCCGTCCACCGAAGCCGCGGCGAAGGCGCTGGACCTCGACGGCGCCGACCTCGCCGAGCTGCACGCGCCCTTCACCCACCAGGAGCTCATCCTGCGCACCGCGCTCGGGCTCGGCGACGGCGTGAAGATCAACCCCTCCGGCGGGGCACTGGCCGCGAACCCGATGTTCTCCGCCGGGCTGGCCAGGATCGGCGAAGCGGCGGTCCGGATCCACCGCGGCGAATCCCGCAAGGCCGTGGCGCACGCGACGAGCGGGCCCGCCCTGCAACAGAACCTGGTGACCGTGCTGGAGGCCCGATGACCAAGCAGCTCACCGCCGTGCTCGGCACCGGCCAGACCCACCACCGCGCCAAGCGCCAAGACGTCTCGATGCCGGGCCTGCTGCGCGAGGCGATCGACCGCGCGATGCTCGACGCCCAGGTGGAGTGGGCCGACATCGACGCCGTCGTGCTCGGCAAGGCGCCGGACCTGTTCGAGGGCGTCATGATGCCCGAGCTGTTCCTCGCCGACTCGCTCGGCGCGACCGGGAAGCCGCTGCTGCGGGTGCACACCGCCGGCTCGGTCGGCGGCTCGACGGCGCTGGTGGCGGCGTCGCTCATCCAGTCCGGTGTCCACCGCCGGGTGCTGACCGTGGCCTACGAGAAGCAGTCCGAGTCGAACGCGATGTGGGGCCTGTCGATCCTGCCGCCGTTCCAGATGCCGGTGGGCGCCGGCGCGGGCGGCTACTTCGCGCCGCACGTGCGGTCCTACATCCGCCGCTCGGGCGCGCCGGAGCACGTCGGGGCGATCGTCGCGGCGAAGGACCGGCGCAACGGCGCCCTCAACCCGTACGCGCACCTGCGGCAGCCGGACATCACCGTCGAGTCGGTGCGGGCGTCGCAGATGCTGTGGGACCCGATCCGCTACGACGAGACGTGCCCGTCGTCCGACGGCGCCTGCGCGATGGTGCTCGGCGACGAGGCCGCCGGGGACGCCGTCGAAGGCGGCGCGGCCTGGATCCACGCGACGGCGATGCGCACCGAGCCGACCACGTTCGCCGGCCGCGACCAGGTGAACCCGCGGGCCGGGCGCGAGGCCGCGGCCGCGCTGTGGGCCGAGGCGGGGATCACCGACCCGATGTCCGAAGTGGACGTCGCCGAGATCTACGTGCCGTTCTCGTGGTTCGAGCCGATGTGGCTGGAGAACCTGGGGTTCGCGCCCGAAGGCGAAGGCTGGAAGGTGACCGAGAAGGGCGAGACGGCGATCGGCGGCCGCCTGCCGTGCAACCCGTCCGGCGGGGTGCTCTCGTCCAACCCGATCGGCGCGTCCGGCATGCTGCGTTTCTCCGAAGCGGCGAAGCAGGTCATGGGCCGGGCCGGCGACTACCAGGTGGACGGCGCCCGCCGCGCCCTCGGCCACGCCTACGGCGGCGGGTCCCAGTACTTCTCGATGTGGCTGGTGGGTGCGGAGAAGCCCGGCTCGTGAACGGCACTTTCACGTGAAAGTGCCGTCCCCTGGTGGGCACTTTCACGTGAAAGTGCCGTCTCCTGGTGGGCACTTTCACGTGAAAGTGCCCCGCTTGTCAGGGGCGGGAGCGACGGCGCAGGCGGAGGGCGAGCAGGGTGCCGAGCACGCCGGTGACGACGCCGACCGTGGCGGGCACGGCCATCGGCGGGTCCACCACGACCGTCGGCTTCAGCACCACCGGCGCCGGCGGCTGGACCGGCTTCGGGGGCGCGTCGGAGCCGGTCGCCGTCCACGCCGTGACGTACACGAGCAGCCGGGCGACGAGCGAGATGAAGAAGATCAGGCCGATGATCGAGCCGAACGCGATGCCGGTCGGCGAGTCGCCGATGAGCCGCAGGTAGAACCCGCCGAGCAGCTTCAGCACCTCGAACCCGACGGCCAGGGCGACCGCGCCGCGGACCGCGCTGCGCACGCCGACCTTCTGCCGCGGCAGCCGGGTGAGCACCCAGAGGAACACCAGCCAGTCGGCGGCGAGCGACAGCGGCACCGAGGACGCCGACACGAGCTGGTGCCCCCAGCTCGTGTCGTCGAGACCGGCCAGCCGGAGCAGGTAGCCGCCGAGCGCGGTCCCGGAGATGGTGAGCGTGAACGACACCAGCAGCGCCGCGGTCAGGCCGAGCAGGGCGAGCAGGTCGACGAGGATGAGCCGCAGCAGCGACTGGTCCGACCGGTTCTGCCCCCACAGGGCCGTCAGCGAGTCCCGCAGCGCGTTCATCCAGTTCCAGCCGGAGTACAGGCCGATGGCCAGGCCGACGACGCCGACGCTGGTCCGCTGCTCGACGAAGCCGGTGAGCAGCTCCGTGGCCTTGTCGCCGAGCCCGCCGGGCAGCGTGCTGACGATCGCGTGCACCAGCGTGTCGAGCAGGTGCGGCTGGGTGGCCAGCACGAACCCGGCGACCGACGAGGCGACCATCAGCAGCGGCACCAGCGACAGCAGGCTGAAGTAGGTGATCGAGGCGACGTAGTGGTAGCCACCGGAGTCGATGTACCGGTTGGCCGCGCGGGCGATGTGGTCCAGCCACCGGTACCGGGCGCGCGCCCGGGCCCACTGGCTCGGCGCCTTGGGGGAACTCTTCACGAAGACTGTCTACCCAGCCGGGGCCGTCTTTGCGCAGGCAACACGCGGGTCAGCCCAGAACGACCAACCCGGAGCCGTCGTCGACGGGCAGCGGGGCGTCCGTCGTCGCGAACACGGTGCTGCCGAGGAAGTCGAGCTCGCCGCCGAGCGTGGCGAGGAAAGCGGTGTCGGCGGCGTCGCGGCCGGTGGAAATCCGCAGCATGGTCTGCCGCGGCGCGAGGCGGGTGGCGTCGAAGACGGACCAGTGGCCGTCGACCGCGGCTTCGAAGACGGCGTGGAAGTCCATCGGCGCGAGCCCGGGCGCGTAGACGCCGACGTACCGCGCGGGGATGTCGAGGAACCGGCAGAGCGTGACGCAGACGTGCGCGAAGTCCCGGCAGACGCCTTCGCCGGCCAGGAGGGTGTCGATCGCGTCGTCGACGGGACGGCTCGAACCGACCACATAGGACAGTCGACGGTGGACGTGCCGGACGATGGCTTCGACCTGCCCGCGGGCGTTGCCGAGCTGGACGATCTCCGGCGGCACGAGCCCGGCGACGCGATCGGACGGGCAGTACCGGCTCGGCCGGGTGAACACGGCGACGTCGGCGAGGGTGACCGGCTCGGGTTCGGGCTCGGTCAGCACGCGCTCGGCGTGGTAGGTGACGCGGTGTTCGCCGTCGGGGAGGTCGAAGACCTCGGCCCGGGTACCGTGCGCGAACTCGACGGTCCGGCTGGTCCCGTGCCAGGACACGGTCAGCTCCTCGGTGTCGGCGTGCGCCGCGGCGACCGAGATCGCCGCGGGCCCGGGTTCGGTGACGCGGATGGCGAACTCGACGTCCACGGTCGCTCGCGGGGCCATCGCCCCATCATGTCACCCCCTGGCAGGATCGCCGGATGAGCGACATCGTGGTGTTCCACTCCGTGTTGGGGCTGCGGCCCGCCGAGCTCCGCTTCGCCGACCGGCTGCGGGCGGCCGGGCACCGCGTGGTGACCCCGGACCTCTACGACGGCCGGACGGCCTCGGCCCTCGACGCGGGCTTCGCGTTGAAGGACGCCGTCGGGTGGGAGACCATCGCCGGGCGGGCCCTCGACGCCGTGCGCGAGCTGCCCGCGGAGACCGTGCTCGCGGGAGTTTCGATGGGGGCCGGCGTCGTCCAGGCCGTGCTGCCGCACCGGCTCGGCACCGCCGGTGTCCTCCTGCTGCACGCGCTGGGCGACCTGCCCGCCGGGATCCGCGCCGGCCTGCCGGTGCAGGTCCACGTCGCCGACCCCGATCCGATCGCGCCTCCGGCGCAGGTGGCGGCCTGGCGAGAAGCCGCAGCGCGATCGGGCGCCGATGCCCGGGTGTACACCTACCCGGGCATCGGGCACTTCTACACCGACGAGGACGGCCCCGAGTACGACGAGGCCGCGGCCGGGCTCACCGGGGAACGCGTCATGGAGTTCCTCAGGCGTACCGCACCGGGTAGTGCTTGATGCCGTTGATCCAGCTCGACCGCAGCCGCACCGGGGGCGCCGCCTCGGAGATGTTCGGCATCACGTCGGCGATCGCGTTGAAGATCAGGTCGATCTCCAGCCGGGCCAGGTTCGCGCCGATGCAGTAGTGCGACCCCGTGCCGCCGAAGCCGACGTGCGGGTTGTCCTCGCGGAAGATGTCGAACTTCTCCGGGTTTTCGAAGACCTCGTGGTCGAAGTTGGCCGAGCTGTAGAACATGCCGACGCGGTCGCCCTTGCGGATCCGCGCGCCGCCGAGCTCGGTGTCGCGGGTGGCGGTGCGCTGGAAGGCGACGATCGGGGTGGCCCAGCGGACGATCTCGTCGGGTGCGGTCTTCGGCCGCTGCTCCTTGAACAGCGCCCACTGGTCCGGGTGGTCCAGGAACGCCTTCATCCCGTGGGTGATGGCGTTGCGCGTCGTCTCGTTGCCGGCGACGGCGAGCAGGATGACGAAGAAGCCGAACTCGTCCGAGCCGAGTGATTCGCCGTCGACGTCCGCCTGGATCAGCTTGGTGGCGATGTCGTCCATCGGGCACCGGCGCCGGTCCTCGGCCATGTTCCAGGCGTAGCCGACGAGCTGGGTGGACGCTTCCAGAGGCTCGACTTCGTACTCGGGGTCGTCGTAGGCGACCATCTGGTTGGACCACTCGAAGATCTTGAGCCGGTCGGCCTGCGGGATGCCGATCAGCTCGGCGATCGCCTGCAGCGGCAGCTCGCAGGCGACGTCGGTGACGAAGTCGCCCGACCCCTTCTTGCGCGCCTCGTGCACGATCCGCTCGGCGCGGTCGCGCAGCGTGTCCTCGAGCTTCGCGATGGACCGCGGGGTGAAGCCCTTCGACACGATCCGCCGCAGCTTCGTGTGCTGCGGGGCGTCCATGTTGAGCAGCACCAGGCGGTTCGCCTCGAGGTTGTCCTCGGTCATGTTCTCGTCGAAGCGGATGATGGCGGTCTTTTCGCGCGACGAGTACAGCGTGCTGTCGCGGGAGACCTCCTTGACGTCCGCGTGGCGCGAGACGACCCAATAGCCGTCGTCGCGGTAGCCGGCGGTGTTGTGCTTCTGGGGGTTCCACCACACCGGGGCGGTCCGCCGCAGCTCGGCGAACTCGGCGACGGGAAGTCGCTCGGCCAGGAGATCGGGATCGGTGAAGTCGAACCCGGCGGGGATGAGCGGAGCGGCCACGTTGCCTCCCACGGTTCGGCTTGGAACACGTTCTAGGTTGGATTGAAGCATACGGCGTTAACCAACGGAAGACCGTCAGTGAAACCCGTTTACTTAACCGATGAGGCCAGGTGAGCGTGCGTTCACCGCTGGAAGATCAACAAGGGGTCAAACCTGCGCAGACTTTCAGGAAACGATAACTTGTTCTAGTTTCTGCGGTAGTGAACAGTGTTTCCCGACGAAGGGGACGACATGGGCGTGCCGGTCATCGTCGAAGCCGTGCGGACCCCCATCGGCAAGCGGAACGGGCTGCTGGCCGGCCTGCACGCGGCCGAACTGCTGGGCGCCGCGCAGCTCGCCCTGCTGGACCGGGCCGGGATCGACCCGGCCCTCGTCGAGCAGCTCATCGGCGGCTGCGTCACGCAGGCCGGTGAGCAGTCGAACAACGTCACGCGCACGGCGTGGCTGCACGCGGGCCTGCCCGAGACGGCGGGCGCGACGACGATCGACGCCCAGTGCGGCTCGGCGCAGCAGGCCACCCACCTGATCGCCGGCCTGATCGCCGCGGACGCCATCGAGGCCGGTGTCGCGTGCGGGGTCGAGGCGATGAGCCGGGTGCCGCTGGGCACGAACCGCGCGGGCGCGTCCCCGCGGCCGTCGTCGTGGTCGATCGACCTGCCCGACCAGTACGGCGCGGCCGAGCGGATCGCGGTCCGCCGCGGGCTGACGCGGGCCGACGTCGACGCGTTCGGCGCGGCCTCCCAGCAGAAGGCGGCGGCCGCCTGGGCGGCGGGCCACTTCGACCGCGAAGTGGTGCCGGTGAAGGCACCGGTCCTCTCCGCTTCGGGCGAACCGACGGGCGAAACCCACCTGGTCGCCCGCGACCAGGGCCTGCGCGAGACGACCGTCGAAGGCCTCGCCCGGCTCAAGCCGGTGGTCGAAGACGGCATCCACACGGCGGGCACGTCGTCCCAGATCTCCGACGGCGCGGCGGCCCTGCTCCTGCTGGACGCGGACCGGGCCGCGGCGCTGGGGCTGCGTCCCCGGGCCCGGATCGTGGCGCAGGCGCTGGTCGGCGCGGAGCCGTACTACCACCTGGACGGCCCGATCCGCGCGACGGAACGCGTGCTGTCCCGGGCCGGGATGACCGTGGGCGACGTGGACCTGTTCGAGGTCAACGAGGCGTTCGCGTCGGTCGCCTTGTCCTGGCAGCAGGTGGTTTCGCCGGACCCGTCGCGGGTGAACGTCAACGGCGGCGCGATCGCCCTCGGCCACCCGGTGGGCAGCACGGGAGCCCGCCTGCTGACGACGGCGTTGCACGAGCTGGAGCGCCGGGACGCCTCGACGGCGCTGGTGACGATGTGCGCGGGCGGCGCGCTGGCGACCGCGTCGATCATCGAACGGCTCTAGCCCCTCAGGGGATCGACCACCACGCCGTCGGGTGAGCAGCTTGTGCTTCACTTCGGGGCATGATCTCGGAGAGCCGTTGCCCGGTGGAGGACGGCGAGCTCCTCGTCCGCCGCGGCGGCGAGGGCCCGGCACTGCTGCTGATCGCGGGCGGCACCGGAGCGGGCGACGCCTACCGCGCGCTGGCGAAGCACCTGTACGCGGACTACACCGTGATCACCTACGACCGCCGCGGTCACTTCGGCAGCACGGACACGACGACGGGCCCGGTCCCGGTGGCCCGCCAGGCGGACGACGCGCTGGCGGTCCTGGACCACGCGGCGGACGGCCCGGCCCAGGTGTTCGGCTCGAGCGCGGGCGCCCTGATCGGCCTCGACCTCGTCGCCCGCCACCCGGACCGCGTGACGACGCTGGTCGCGCACGAACCCCCGGCGGTCCACCTGATGCCGGACGCGGGCGGCTGGCTCGAAGCGGCGGCGGAACAGGTCCGGCTGGCCCGTTCGGGTGAGCTGATGGCCGCGGTGACCCGCTTCGCGGACGCCATCGCCGGCGCGGCGCTGCCGAACCTGCCGAACCTGCGCCTCCCCCACGAAGCCGAGTGGATCCGGCTGTTCGACCGCGAGCTGACGGCGTTCTTCGACTACCTGCCGGACCTGCGGGCCCTGCGCAGGGCGAGCACGGAGATCTTCCCGGTGGCGGGCGAGGGCAGCCGGGGCCGCTACCACTACCAGCCGGCGAAGATCTTGGCCCTGGAACTGGGCTTGCCGTTCACCGAGATGCCCGGGGCGCACCTGGCCCCGCAGCGCAACCCGGCGAAGTTCGCGGCCGCGTTGAAGGACCTGCTGAACCCGGACCTCTGACGGACGACACGCGTGCTTCAACTGTCGTCGGCGCCGAGTTGCTCGATCATGGACCGAAGCAGCTCGTCGGAGTTCTCCAGGTTTGCGACATGCACCACACGGTCATGCCGATCAGGCGGAGTATGGAAAGTGGAACCAACTACCAACGCCACAGTCTCGAGATATAAATTATCGGTGATGAAACGGCCGCAAAACTCGCTTTTATATACAAATAGAAGATCGAACTTGCCATCGTTCAAGAATAGATCTTTTTCGAAAACACAATTGTTCAACATCAGGCCACCCGACGGGTTACCCGTCAACACGACCTTGCCGCCGAAGTGGCAGTGCCCTACAGAGAACGGTCGCGAGACACTGACTCCCGACAGGTCGAGTTCGTCACTGAAATTCGATGAGATCAACGCCAGGCCATTACGAAACACACTCCCGGCCAGCGTCGTCTTCCCATAGAACTTCACCTTGCCGAAGCCGCTTACTTCCGCGGCCTTGATACCTTGGAAGTCCGCCAGACCGTGAACAACCGTGCCCTCACACTTCAAACTACGGACCGACAAGTGCCGAAAGATCGGATCGACGAGAATTGTCCGCGACAGATCCAGTGAGATTCCAGGCCAGAACTTGTCCTTGAAATTGCGCTTTTCCGGATCGCCGAGATGCGCCCAGATCATACTCTGAACAGTGCGGCGGACCTCCAATTCGTCGGCGTCATCGTACTCACCTTTTACTGGTTCACCACCCTCACCGATACCACCCGGGACAGCAAAAGGGAGGCGAAGATACGAGCAGAAGACGTCCACGACGGTCTGCCTATGCCCGGAGTGATCCTGCGCTATGCGTTCGAGCGAATAGATGGCACCGAGCCGCACCGCAGCTTTCTCGTGTCCCAACTGGTCGATCGCCTTGCTGTACTGATCGGTTATCCGGCGTTCCGTGCTGTCGGTGACCGTCGAGCGGGACACCTCCCGCTGCAGCACGAGCGTCTGCTCGGCCGAGCGCTGGCGTCTGGACGCCAGCCACAGGGCGAACAGGCCGCCGGTGCCCGCACCGACGCTGAGGCCGATCCGCACGATGTCCAACCACGTGGACACGCGTTGCGGGTCCATGTTCCGGTAGACGACGAGGAGGCCGGCAGTCAACCCGACGGCCAGGAGAATGCCCGCTGTGGCCCACAGGACGACGGCCGAGGGCCGCAGTACGGGGTCTTCGGAGCGGAAGAACTTCACGCGTCACAGGTTGCCGCCTCCGCATGACGCTGAGTAGCGCCGAAAGGGCTAACCGCTGTGTCAGACGACGCGGATGCCGTCCTTCCACACTTCCCGGATGTTCGCCGCCAGTGCCGGGAAGTCGTACGGGTTCCCGGCCACCACCACGACGTCCGCGCGCAGGCCCGGCTCCAGCCGGCCCAGTTCGCCGTCCAGGCCCATCAGCCGCGCCGCCGAGGATGTCGTCGCCTCCAGGACGTCGCCCGGCGGCATTCCGCACGCCGCCATCAACGCCAGTTCCTCGAGGTTCGTCCCGTGCGGGCCCACTCCGCTGTCCGTGCCCATCGCGATCCGGACGCCCGCCGCGTACGCGCGGCGGACCGAGTCCCGGTGGGCCTCCACCACTTCGCGCGCCTTCGCCACCACCGCCGGCGGGAGGTCGACGCCCGCGTCGGCCGCGCGGACCACGTTGACCGGGGCGATCAGCGTCGGCACCAGCCAGGTTCCGTGGCCCAGCATCAGCTCGATCGCTTCGTCGTCGAGGTAGATGCCGTGCTCGATCGAACGCGCGCCCGCGCGGACGGCGTTCTTGATGCCCGCCGCGCCCTGGGCGTGCGCCATCACCGGGCGGCCCTGCATCGCCGCCTCCGTCACCAGGACGTCCAATTCCTCCGGGGTGAACTGCGAGTGCCGCGGGTCGTCGCGCGGGGACAGCACGCCGCCCGTCGTGCACACCTTGAGCACGTCCGCGCCCGCGCGCAGCAGCGTCCGGGCCACCCGGCGCATCTCGTCGGGGCCGTCGACCGTGGTTTCCGGCCGGCCCGGGTGCGGGACCATCAGCGGGACGCACAGCCCCGACGGGTTCCACGCGTCGCCGTGGCCGCCGGTCGGGCTGATCAGCCCGATGGAGATCTGCAGCCGCGGGCCCGGGATCAGGCCGTCGTCCACCGCCTGCTTGATGCCGAGGTCCGCGCCCGCCGCGTCGCGGACGGTCGTGATGCCCAGCCCCAGCGTCGCCCACAGGTTCCGCGCGGCTTCGTAGAACTGGTAGGAGAACGGCTTCTGCACGCGGGACAGCAGCCCGATGTCGGAGATCGTGACGTGCACGTGGCAGTCGAACAGCCCGGGCAGCAGCACCGTGCCGGTGCAGTCGACGCCCTCGTCGCCGTCGAGGTCCGTCCCGACGTCGACGATCCGGCCGTGCTCGACGACGACGTCGGCCGGTGCCGGGTCCGCCCCGGTGCCGTCGAACACCGAACCGCCCGTGAACACCGTGCGCGTCACGCCGCCTCCTCCGAAGTCACCGGAACCGCAGGGTGTTCGACCGGCCGATCCGGCCGGAAGATGCCGAGCACGAGGGCCAGGGTACCCGCGTGTCACCCGGCCAGGAGTGCGAGACGGCGGACGGCCAGTTCGGCCAGCAGCGCGGCGCCGTCGCCGAGCACGCTGTCGTCGAAGCGGGCCCGCGGCGAATGGTTGTCCGGGGCCGTCGCCGGGTCGGCGGGGCACGCGCCGAGGAAGAGGTAAGCGCCCGGAACCCGTTCCAGGACACGGGAAAAGTCCTCCGAGCCGGTGATCGGATCGGCCATCTCGGTGAAGCGCTCCTCGCCGAACACGTCGCGGATCGTGGCGGCCACGAACTCGTACGCGCCGGCGTCGTTGACCGTGGCCGGGTATTCGGGTTCGTAGGTGACTTCGATGTCGAGGCCGTGCGCTTGCGCGATGCCGCGGCAGACCCGCACCGCGCGCTCGCCGACCCGCGCCGCGACTTCCGGGGAGAACGATCGCAGCGTCGCCTCGAACACCGCGTCGTCGGGGATGATGTTGCGCCGGGTGCCGGCGTGGAACGAGCCGACGGTGATCACGACCGGGTCGAAGACGTCGAACGTGCGCGTGACCATCGTCTGCAGGGCGGTCACCATTTCGCACGCGGCCGGGATGGGGTCCCGGGCGTCGTGCGGGGACGAGCCGTGGCCGCCGTCGCCGAGGACGCGGACTTCGAGGGCACCCGAGGCCGCCATCAGCGTGCCGGGCCGGGCGGTGAACTGGCCCTTCGGGTAGCTCGCGGCCGAGACGTGCAGGCCGTACGCGGCGTCGACGTGCTTGCCGGACGCCGTCAGCACGCCTTCGTCGATCATGAGGCCGGCGCCGTCCCAGCCCTCTTCGCCGGGCTGGAACATGAAGACGACGTCGCCCGGGAGGTCTTCCTTGCGGGCGGCGAGCAGCCGGGCCGCGCCGACCAGGCCCGCGGTGTGGAGGTCGTGGCCGCAGGCGTGCATGGCGCCGTCGAGGATCGAGGTGAACTCTTCGCCGCTGGCCTCGGTGACCGGGAGCGCGTCCATGTCGCCGCGCAGGAGGACGGTGCCGCCGGGCCGGCCGCCGCGCAGGACGGCGGTGATCGAGGACAGGTTCTCGCCGAGCGTGATTTCGAGGGGCAGGCCGTCCAGGGCGGTGAGCACCCGTTCCTGGGTGCGCGGCAGCTGCAGGCCGATCTCGGGGATGCGGTGCAGGTCACGGCGCAGGGCGACCAGTTCGTCGAGCAGGGCGGCGGCGTCGGAGTGCAGGCTCATCCGCCGATCATGCGAGAGTCGAGCACAATGGCCGGGTAAAATCGCCGAAACCACCGTTTCGAGGGCCGATGAGCGAAGAGTCCGCCATGCTGGCGGAGCAGGACCTCAAACTGGCCGACGCGCTCCAGGCGGCGCCGCGGGCGTCGTGGTCGACGCTCGGGGACGCGCTCGGCCTGAGCGCGGTGACCGTGGCGCGGCGCTGGGACGCGCTCGTGGAGCGCGGGGACGCCTGGCTCACCGCGTACCCCGGCGGCGCCTTGCTCGAGCAGCTGACGCTGGCCTTCGTCGCGATCGACTGCGAGCCAGGCGCGGCCCTTCCGGTGGCCGCCGCGCTGGCCTCGGACGGCCACGTGGCCACCGTCGAGTACGTGGCCGGCCCGTGCGATCTGCTCGTCCACGTCGTGGCGCCGTCGCTGCGGGAGCTGGCGGCGCACGTGGCGGACCGGATCGCGGCGGTGCCCGGCGTGGCCCGGGTGCGGACGACGCTGTCCCCGCGGATGTTCACCGAGGGCAGCCGCTGGCGGGTCCGCGCGATTTCGCCGCGTCAGCGGGAGGCGCTGTCGGCCAAGCCGGCTCGCCACCGCGCACCGCTGCGCTTCGACGCGGCGGACCGGGCCCTGATCCTGGCGCTGGGGGCGGACGCCCGCGCGTCGGCGGCGGCGTTGGCGGCCGCGCTCGGCGTCGGGGCGACGACGGTGCGCCGCCGTCTGGACGGATTGCTGGGCCGCGGCGCGATCCGCGTCCGCTGCGAGATCGCGCGGTCGGTGTCCCCGGCGCCGGTGACGGTGACGTTGTGGCTGCGGGTGCCGCCGGACAAGCTGGAGACGACGGCCCGGTCGCTGGCGATGGTGCCGGAGGTCCGCATGTGCGCGGCGCTGACCGGGGCGGAGAACCTGATGCTGGTGCTGTGGCTGGCTTCCCCGCCCGACGTGCTGGCGGTGGAGGCGCGGCTGGCGGCGAAGCTGCCGTGGCTGGAGATCACCGGCCGGGCGGTGACGCTGCGGAGCATCAAGCTGATGGGGCGGCTGCTCGACTCCGCGGGCCGGGGAACGGGCCGGGTGCCGCTGGACTTCTGGGCCGCGGTCCCCGTGCCGGAGCACGGGGACCGCAGCGTTCACCGATCCGGGGGATGAGGGGGTGAGGTGGAGGGAAGCATCCCCCGGACCGGGGTTCGGGACCGCGGAGCCTTCGGTGCCGGCGGCCGGGTGATCGAGGGGCGGCCACCTGGCTGGGGCTTGGCGGGGTTCGCGTGGCTGGGGCGGAAGTCGCGTGATCAGCCGAGGAGCTTGTGTGACGGGAGGGGGATCTCGCGTGCTTGGGGGCGAATCTCGCGTGACTGGAGAGGCATCTCGCGTGATCGGAAGGGCATCTCGTGACTGGGGGCGAATCTCGCGTGACTAGAGAGGCATCTCGCGTGACTGGAGAGGCATCTCGCGGGATTGGGAGGGCATCTCGCGTGGGTGGGAGGGCATCTCGCGGATCTGGGCTCGGCTGCGGGTCTGGAGGGGTGGGTTGCGGGCTTGAGGTTGGGGGGAAGGGTTCCGGCCGGTGGACGGGGGTGAGGTGGAGGGAAGCGTCCACCGGGCCGGAACTCGCGGGCGGGAGGGGTCCCGCCTTTCTCCTCCTTCGCTGATCCGGCTGGACCGGATCGGTGGGTGAAGAATCCCGGCCCGGCGGACTGGGGGGGTGAGGTGGAGGGAAAGCGTCCACCGGACCGGGGCTCGGGTGCGGGAGGAATCCCGCGGTTTCGGGGTGCGGGAGGAGGCTCCCGCGGTTTCGTGCGGTGAAACAACCGGCCCGGTGGACTGGGGGGGGTGAGGTGGAGGGAAGCGTCCACCGGGCCGGGGCCGGGGTGCGGGAGGGATCCCGCGGTTTCGGGGTGGTGCGACCGGCCCGGCGGACCGAAGGGGGTGAGGTGGAGGGAAGGGTCCGCCGGGCCGGGGATCGTGGGGCGGGCTTACCCGCCGGTTGTGGTGGCCAGTGCCTGCCGGACCGTCGGCCTGCTGGCCGGGTCGGCCTTGCAGCCGTTGGGTTCGAGCGCGAACCAGGTGCCGCCCGCGCCGTGGCCGCTCGCTTCGCCCGGTGCGCTGTCCGCGGTGTGGGTGTACACCGGCCAGCCGCCCACCGTCACCTGGCTCGTGCCGTCCGCTCGGGTGATGCGGCCGACCAGTCCGGGGTCGATGCCGCCGGCGACCGTGACGCGGCCGTCCGCCGGGAGCGGTGGCCACTTCCGCGCGCAGGCTCCGTCGCAGGTGGACTTTCCGGAACCCTTGGCGTCCTTGGTGAAGAGGTAGAGGGTGCGGCCGTCCGCGTCCGTGAGGACGGGCCCGAGGCCGTCGACCTCCGCTGTCTGCACCGTGGCCGGGTCCGCCTTCTGGCCCGGCGGGGTGACCGGGGTCCAGTCCGTGCCCGCTTCCCGGCCGAGGGCGACGCCCGGGCCGGTGTCCTTGGCGTACCGGTAGACCGGCCGGCCCGCCACCGTCACCTGCTTGCGGCCGTCGGGCCGGGTGACCAGGCCGACCAGCTCGCCGTCGACCCCGGCGGCGATCGCCGGGCCGTCGGACACCAGCGGCGGCCACGTCATCGCGCACGGGCCGGCGCAGGTGGCCGCGGGCGGCTCGGCCGAGTCCTTCGCGTACCGGTAGAGCGTGTGCCCTTCGGCATCGGCCAGCACCGGGCCCAACCCGTCCACAGTGGACGATATCAGCCGGGTCGCGGCGCCGGCCGGAACCGCGCTCGCCGGCTGCTGCTGCGCCCCGAGCACCACCGGCTGGACGGCACCGGAAGCGGCGTACGGGTTGGTCCCGCAGGCCGCGACCAGCGCGAGTCCGGCAAGGGCGATCGGCGCGGCGGCGGCCGGGCGAGCACGGTTCATCGGAAGTTCTCCCTCCTGCTTTCGAGGTGGCCGGGTGGCGTTATTCGGCGCAGACCTTGCCGGAGTTCACGCAGTTGACCAGGCGGTTCATGATCTGCCTGCTCATCACGTTCGCGAAGTCGTCGTGGTCGGACCGCGGGTTGTGCGCTTCCTGCGCGAAAGCGTCCACTTTGTACTGCTTGTTCTGCTGGACGTCCTGCGGGATGTCGTACACCAGGGTGACCTGCAGCTGCGGGACGTTCTTGAAGCCCTGCGGGCACTTGCCCTGCTGGTCAGCGAACACGATGTGGGTGCGGTGATTGGCGCTGTCGGTGTTCTTGCCGTCCCAGCAGTTCGGGAAGGCGTGGATGCGCTCGACCTTGCTGCCCTGCGGGCAAATCGGGTACTTGTCGGTCAGCCGGTCCTCGAACCCGGTGCAGGTCCAGCTGGGCCGGGCGTTCGCCGGGCCGTTGGTGCTCTGCTTGGCGTCACCGTAGAGGATCTTCAGCCCGAGCGGCATCGCGACGACGTTCTGCGCGCCACCGCCGATGAACTTCAGCTCCGCGGACTCCGGCTCGACGATCTCACCGTCGTTGTCGCCGACCTCTTCGTTCTCGCCCTGCGGGCCGCCGAGCTCCTCCTGCTGCTGACCCTGAGTCTGGTTCTGCTGGTTCTTGTTCTGGTCCTGCTGCTGGTTCTGGTCCTGCTGCTGATTCTGCTGCTGCTGACGGCGCTGCCGGTCCTGCTGCCGGCCGTCGTTCTGGTCGCCCTGCTGCTGCTGGGCGCTCAAGCCCGTCCGGCCGCCGCCCTGGCCCGCGCGCTCGCGCTGGTTCTGCGCCTGCGCGTCCTGGGCGTCCTGCGCGCTCTTGTCCTCCTGGACGTCGCCCGTCTTGCCCTGCTGCTCCTGCTTGGCCTTCTGGTTCTCGCTCTGGTCGGCCGCCGCGTCCTCGCGGTCGATGCGGATGACGGGCCAGAAGTACGCCGACTTGTCACCGTTCTTGCAGGTCGTGCCGCCGGCGAGCAGGCTCTTGAGGCTCGAATCCGCGTCGGTGGTCACGTTGCCGACGTAGTCGTGCAGGTGCTGGGCGCCGTTCTTGATCCCGGGCTGCGCGATGAAGTTGTCCGGGTTGTGGTGCGAGCCGTCCGCGTTCGTTCCACAGTCGACGGTGAAGGAACCCTTGGCGCCCTTCTGCTTCAAGGCCGCGTTCACATTGGTGCCGGCGGGGACCTTGGTGATGTCGATGAAGAACGACGGGTCCGCCTGGTCCGCGCTGGCTTCGCCCGTGCGGCCCGTGGTGACCGCGACGGCGAGTGCGCCGACGGCGATCGCCAGGCCGATCGCACCCATCGCGATCTTGGTTCGGCGGGCAACGCGGTGCTTGCCCGTCACGGGGGACCGAGAATTCCGGGCCATAGACTAGTTCACCTCGTTCGTTTTTCCGGGCGCGCGCTTTGGCAGCGCGGCAGCCCGGGCAAGAACTACCGTTGATGGAGCTCGAGATCGCTCGGAACCGGAGTGGAGATGCTTGCGGTTCCGGCTGTCGGATCGCATCGGGGGATGCATTGGGGGATACGGACATGGGCGCCCTGAGGTTCAAAAGCGACCGGCTCGTTATCTGTTCGTTATCTACCAGAACGCAACCGGACGGCATCGATCCAGGTCACGGCGTTCTACCGAAAAGAAAGAGATTCAGCGCTGAACGACGACGAGGACGGTGCCGTCTTCGCCGCGCACCTCGAACCGGCTGATCTGGTCCATCGCCAGGGAGACCGAACCCTGCAGCCGCAACGGTTCGGGCGAGCCGGGGATGCCGAAGCCCTTGGGCGGCACCGACCAGCTGGAGACGACGCGCTCGGTACCGGTGGCCGGGACGGCGACCAGCTGGCACTTCACCGGCCCGACGATCCCGCGCAGCTCGAGCTCGACGCGGCTGCCCCACTCCACCGGCGAAACGGTGACGAGGGCGCTGACGGCGGACCCGCCGCTGCCGCGGCCGTAGGTCTGGCCGCCGCCGGGCTGGCCCTGCGCACCGCCGGGCGGCGCGGTGGACGTCGCCGGAACGCTCGTCGCCGGCGGCGGCTGCTTGTTGCTCGGGGCGGCCAGCGAAGCGGGCGGGACGGCGTCGGCCGGCCGGACCGCCAGGGTCACCAGCGGGCCGGCGATCACGGCCGCCGCGGCCGCGGCCGCGGCGAGGATGCCGATCCGGCGACGGCGGCGGCGCTTGACGGCGGCCTCTTCCATGAGGCCGCGCAGCACCCGGGGGCCCGGCGACAGGGTGCGCGGGCCGGGCGCCGGCATCGGCGGCTCCGGCCAGCTGCGCTTCACCAGGTCGAGCACGTCCGGCAGCTGGTAGAGCTCGATCAGGTCGAGCTGGCAGTGCGGGCAGTTCATCAGGTGGGCTTCGAACTGGGTGTTCTCGGCCTCGCTCAGCACGCCCAGCACGTAGGCGGCGACGTCGGTGTGTGCGGATCCGGCCACGCTCAGTTCACCCCCGCTCGCGCAAGGCCCGGCGCAGCGCGCGGACGGCGTGGTGGATGCGGGACTTCACGGTGCCCGGGGGCACGCCGAGGGTCGCCGCGACCTCGTTCACGGTCCGGTCGCGCAGGTAGGTCTGCTGGATGGCCTCCCGCTGCTCGGGCGAGAGGCCCTGCAGCGCCTCGTACACGATCATCGCGGCGAGCGTCCGGTCCGATTCGTCGGACACCGCGATCGCGTCGGATTCGATCTCCTCGAGCTCCTGCGGCCGGACACTGCGGCTGCGCCAGCCGTCGATGACGATCCGCCGGGCCACCGTGAACAACCAGGCACGCAGCATCTCGGGCTGGCGGTCGAGCTTGTCGGCGTTGCGCCACGCCTTGATCAGGGTCTCCTGCACGACGTCCTCGGCCCACTGCCGGTCGTGGCCGGTCAGCCGCAGCGCGAACGCCATCAGGGACCCGCCGAACTCCTGGTAGAGCGCCTTCGCCAGATCGTCGTGGCCGTCGCCGGGTTCGGCGACGGCATCGTGATCTCCGATGGCTCTCAGCGCCCGGGTGTGCCGTCCCACGCGGGACATCCTGGTGGGCCGGACGGCCTACGTCCAGCCCCCGGGCCCGCAAACCGGGAGCAAAACTTTTTTGAACCGTTTCCGTACCGTGTCCGTATCCCCTACCGAAGACCCCGACCAGGCGTTGTCCCCCGCAACGCTCCGCATCCACTCCGGACCGAATGTCCACTGTGGATCTTTCGCGCCCTTTTCCGTTGCACTACCGGCAACAGCGCGTAGTCATGCCCCACGGAGGAGCAGTGATCCGCATTCCCCGCCCGGTGGTCCCCGCCGCCGTGTGCCTCACCGCACTCGCCCTGCTCACCGCCTGTACCGCCGGCGCGGCCACCACCTCGGGTGGTGGTTACGCCGCCGGCGGCGCCGCCGGGATGCAGATGCCCGGCATGCAGCAGGGACAGGTCGTCCTGCCGATGCCGCAGGGCATCACCGCCGACCCGAACAACCCGGCGAAGAGCCAGCTCAGGGGAGCGAAGACGTTCGACCTCGGGCTCCTGCTCGTCGACGGGACCGGGTACACGATCTACCGCTACGACCGGGACACCCCCAATCCCCCGCGGTCGAACTGCACCGGCGCGTGCGCGGCCAAGTGGATCCCGGTCAAGGCCGGCGGCACCCTGCCGCCGATCGACGTCGACCAGTCGCTGATCGGCGAGATCACCCGCGACGACGGCAGCCAGCAGCTCACCCTCGCCGGCTGGCCCCTCTACCACTTCACCGGCGACACCGAACCCGCCGACACCTCCGGTCAGGGCCTCGACCAGGCGTGGTACCCGATCGCGCCGGACGGCAAGAAGATCACGCTGACCCAGGACGAGTGGAGGCAAAATGCGTTCGGCGTCTGAGCTCGCCTGGCTGGAGACCGGGTCGCCGTCGGTCTTCGAGCGCTCCCGGCCGCTCGTCCGGATCCTGTTCGTGCTGGCCCTGGTCCTGTCGCTGCTCGCACCGGGTTCGACCTCGCTCGCCCAGACGACCGCCGTCTCCGACACCGACGCGGTGCTGCTCACCAAGGTCCGCCAGGCCGGTCTGTGGGAGATGCCCTCGGGCATGATGGCGATGGAGAAGGGCAGCCCCCTCGTCCAGAAGGTCGGCTTCGCGATCATGATGGACCACGGCCGCCTCGACGTGGCGACCCGTGCCCTCTCGCAGAAGCTGAACTCGCCGGTCCCCGACCAGCCGTCGGAGGAACAGCGCGGCTGGCTCGCCGAGCAGATGGCCGCCTCCCCCGGCCCGGAGTTCGACCGCGTCTTCGCCAACCGGCTGCGCGCGGCGCACGGCCAGGTGTTCGCCGTCCTCGCGCAGCTGCGCGCCGGTACCCGCAACGACGACGTGCGGGCCTTCGCGACCGTCGGCAACCAGGCCGTGATGCGGCACATGACGATGCTCGAGAGCACCGGGATGGTCGACTACACCGCGCTGCCCGCGCCGGTCGTCTCCACGACCGCGGCGCCCACCGGGATCCAGCTCGGCCTCGACACGTCCCAGCTCGCCGTGGTGGCGGCGCTGTTCCTGCTGGTCGGCGGCGGCCTGTTCTACGTGCTGCGCCAGATCAAGAGCAACCGTGGCCGCGCCAGGGCAGCCCGGCCGGCCACCGCGAGAACCGGGGGTAGCCATGGTTGAGACATGGCACGAAGCGACGATCTTCCTCACCCAGCAGTTCCAGCCGAAGACCGACCCGGCCGCCCGCGGCCTCGCCGCCTTCGCCGCCCGGACGTCGTACGGGGCGGCGATGCTGACGCTCACCTGGGGCGTGCTCACCGCGACCGGCTGGATCCGCTCGGTCACCGGCCGGAAGGCCCTGCGCAGCACCCACATGGTGCTGGCCACCGCGACGATCATCTTCGGCCTGGTCCACGCGCTGGGCTTCACCTACCTGACGGTCCAGCCGTACAGCTTCGCCTACATGTTCATCCCGTTCGGCTCCGGCCAGGAAACGCGCCACATCGCGGGCATGGTCGGCTTCGAGGTCATGTTCGCCATCTTCCTCACCGCCGGCCTGCAGCGCTTCACGTCCTACCGGCGGTGGCTGTGGCTGCACCGCTGCGCGTACCCGGCCGTCGGGCTGATCGCGATCCACTCCTGGTTCGGCGCCATCGCGAACGGCCACCTCTCGGTCACCTGGCTGGGCGGCATCACGCTGCTCGTCCCGGCCGTGACGGTGTCCATGCTGCGGTTCATGCCGGCCCGCACGCTCGAGCGCATCGGCCTCGTGGAAGAGCAGGTGGCCTGACATGCCCTTCCGTCTGCCCGGTAGCGGGCCCCGGATCAGTGTCGACAACGACCGGTGCGAGCTCTACGGCATCTGCGCCATGGAGGCGCCCGACGTGTTCGACCTCGGTCAGGACGGCCGCCTGCGCTTCCACACGCGGCTGCTGGACGAAACCACCATTGAACAGGCGAAGATGGCCGCCCGCTGCTGCCCGATGCAGGCGGTCGTGATGAGAGGGGACCTCGATGGCTGACGGCGACCGGATCGTCATCGTCGGTGCGGGCGTCGCCGGGCTGCGCGCCGCGGAACGCTTGCGGGAACAGAAGTTCGACGGGGAGATCGTCCTGATCGGCGACGAGGCCCGGCGGCCCTACCACCGGCCGATGGTCTCCAAGGCGCTGGTGATGGGGACCGAACGGCCCAGCGACGTGGGCCTTTCGCACTACCTGCCCGACCTCGACGTCCACTGGCGGCTCGGGGCGCGGGTCACGCACCTCGACACCACCGAGCGGGTCGTGCACCTGCCCGGCGGCGAGTCCCTCTGGTACGACGGCCTGATCGCCGCGACCGGCGTCTACCCGCGGCACCTGCCCGGGGCACCGCGGCACGACCCGCGGGTGCGGATCCTGCGCACGGTCGAGGACTCGATGGCGGTGCGGCGCTGCCTCAACGCCAGCAAGAAGCCGGCCGTCGTCATCGGGGCCGGCCTGATCGGCAACGAGTTCGCCGCGAGCATGCGGCACATCGGCCGGGACGTCACCCTGATCGGGCACGCGAAGGCGCCGCTGCACCGCTTCGGCGACCGCGTCTCGAGCGGGATCGTCGAGGCGCACCACGAGCACCGCGCGAACCTGGCGATGCGCAGCGAAGTCCGGCACTGGATCAGCACGAAGGACACCGTCGGGCTGCACCTGACGAACAACCAGCTGCTGGTCGCCAGCGTCGTCGTGCTCGCCATCGGCAGCGTCCCGTCGGTCGACTGGATGCGCGGCTCCGGCCTCGACATCAGCGACGGCGTCCTCTGCGACTCCAAGCTGTTCGCCGAAGGCGCTTCCGACGTCGTCATCGCCGGTGACATCGCGCGCTGGCCGAACCTGCGCTTCGACGAGACCCCGCGGCGGGTCGAGCACTGGATCAACGCGGTCGAGTCGGCCCGGCACGCGGCGGACAACCTGCTGATGGGCCACTCCAGCGCCATCCCGTTCACCCCGCTCCCCCGCGCCTGGTCGACGCTGTACGACACCCGGCTGCAGATGTGCGGGATGCCGTCGCTGGCCGAGGACACCGTGTCACTGGCCGACGGCATCACCGGCTTCATCCGCGACGGACGGCTCGTCGGCATCTCCGCGTGGGACAAGCCGAGGGCGATGCTGGACTGGATGGCCGAGCTCGACCGGCGGCTGCCCGCGCCCGACTACGTGCCGGAGCCGGAGCCCGCGCCCGTCGCGGAGGTCCCCGAGGTGCCCACGATCGAGCCGTCACTCGCCGCACTGGCGGCCGACGTGCCGCCGGAGTTCGACAGCGGCTTCGACCACCAGGCCTTCGAGCGCGAGTTCGAAAGCGAGTTCGCCAACGACATCCCCACGACGGCGTTCCCCGCGCAGTCGCTGCCGGCCCCGCCGACCACGGCGTTCGCCGCCCAGCCCGGGGCGGCGCTGCCGACCATGGCCATCCCGATGGGGAGGTAGAGAAGCCGGGACGGGACTGCGCGCGGCGGTCTCCGTCCCATGCCGGCCACCACACCCCCTCCGCGGCTGGGTGGTGTGGTGGCCGGCCCCCAGCGTCCCCCAGCCCGCCTCGCGTCCGTCTCCATCGGGGCTTCGCCCCCGGCCCCTCGGAAGAGGGTGGGTCGAGCGAGCGCCCGGCGGGCCGGGAGAAGGTCATCCCGAGGGAACCCGACGCCCCCGGGGTGGCCCTCTTCCGGCGCACCGGGCGGGGGCCCGGGGCCGGGTGCCGCGGCGGGTCACTCCGCCGGGGCACACGGGCCGTGGAGGTCGTTCCGGCGGAAGGGTATGCCGCCGGAAGGGGCTCCACGGTCTTGAAGCACCGGTGCGAAGCCGTCCCGGGGGCACGGGAACCCCCGGGGCGGCTTCTACCGCGTCCGCCGTGCCCACCACGACTCCCCCACGACGAGCCCGCCGAGGACCAGCACCGCGACCCCGGCGGCGCGCAGTCCGGCGTCCGTGCCCGCCACGAACGCCGTGACGACGTCGGCCGCGCGAGGGGTCCGCGCGAGCGCCTCGGCCACGGTGTGCGCCCCGCGGGCGTCCGGCGGCAGCGCGGCGGTGAACCCCGCCGTGGACACCGTGCCGATGACGGCGACGCCGAGCGCGCTGCCGAACTCGCGGGTCGTGGCCTGCAACCCGGTGCCGGCCCCGGCCTGCGACGGCGGCAGCGAGCCCGCGATGACCCCCGAAAGCGCCGGCAGCGCCAGCGCGACCCCGGTCCCGGTCACGACGAGCCAAGCCGCATAGGCGAGGTAGGGCGTCCGCGTGTCGCTCGTGGACAGTCCCAGCAAGCCGGCTCCGACGCACGCGAAGGCGAGCGCGACGGTCGCGTCGAGGCCGATCCGCCGGACCAGGCGCCCGGTGTGCCGTCCGCCGAGGACGATCGGCACGGTCAGCGGGACGATGCCGAGGCCGGTCGCCACCACGCCGTACCCCTTCGCGTACTGCAGGAACGACGCGTTGACGTAGAACAGCGCGAACATGCCGAAGAAGATCGTGGTCATCCCCAGGCAGGCGCTGCGCAGGCCGGCGATCCGGAACAGCCGCGGGTCCAGCAGCGGGTGCGCCGACCTCAGTTCGGTGCACGCCCACGCCGCGAACAGCACGGCCGCGCAGGTGAACCCGGTCAGGACGAGCGTGCTGCCCCAGCCCGCTTCCGGGCCCTGGACGATCCCGAGCAGCAGCGCGACCGACGCGCCGACCAGCAGGAGCGCGGCCACGGGATCGAGCGGCCGGTCGTGGCGCGCCGAAACCGGCGCGGTGCGCGCGACCAGGGCGGCGGCCGCGAGCGCGACCGGCACGGCGGCGGCGAACAGCCAGCGCCAGGACCCGCCGGCCAGCAGCAGCCCGCCGCCGGCGTTGCCCGCGACCCCGCCGATGCCGGTCATCGACGCCCAGGTCGCGACGGTCGCCGTCCGGCGGCCGGCGGGCACGGCGTGCAGCAGCACGGCGAGCGAGTTGGGCAGCACGGCGGCCGCGCCGATCCCGGTGAGCGCCCGGCCGGCGAGCAGGACGGCGACACCGGGCGCCACCGCCGACAGCAGCGCGCCCGCCGCGAACAGCACCAGCCCGGCCAGCAGGATCCCCTTGCGGCCGAACCGGTCGCCCGCGGCCCCGCCGGGGATCACCAGGCAGGCGAACACGATGACGTAGGTGTCGACGATCCAGACCAGCGTGGACGCGGACGGGTGCAGCGAGCTCGCGGCGAGCAGCGGGACGGCGAGGTTGACCGCCGCGACCATGCCGACGACCAGCACGACGCAGGCGCACATGAGCGGGAGCAGGCCCGTGCGTTCTTTGACATCCATGAGCCCGACGGTAGGAACGGCGGAGTACTGCGCGCGACGCAACTTTGGCAAGGCTCTTTTGCGTAGGCTGCAACTATGCCCGAGCAGCTCGACCTGAACCTCCTGCGCGTGTTCGACGCGCTCCTGCGGGAGGGGAGCGTGACGGCCGCGGCCGAGCGCCTCCACCTGTCCATCCCGGCGACCAGCCGGGCGCTGGGCCGGCTGCGGCGGGCGATGGGCGACCCGATCCTGGTGCGCGCCGGCCGCGGGCTGGCCCCGACGCCGTTCGCGCTGCGCACGGCACCGCGGGTGCGGTCGCTGCTGGAGGAGGCGGCGTCCCTGGTCAACACCGACCTGTCGCCCGCGGACCTCGAGCGCACCTTCACGATCCGCATCAACGACGGCGTGGCCGCGACGCTGGCGTCAGCGGCGGCCGAAGCCACTTCGTCCGCGGCTCCGGGCGTGACGTTGCGGTTCGTGGCCGAGGGCGCCGAGAGCGCCGAGGCCCTCCGGGACGGCTCGATCGACCTGGACATCGGCGTCGGCGAGCACCCGGCCCCGGACATCCGGACCGCCGTGCTGTACCGCGACCGGCTGGTGGCCGCGGTGCGCGCGGACAGTCCGCTGGGCCGGCACCGCCGCCCGACGCTCGCGCAGCTGTGCCGCCACCCGCACGTGTCGGCGTCCCGCCGCGGCCTCGCCCGCGGGCCGCTGGACGACGTGCTCGACGCGGCGGGCCTGCGCCGCCACGTCGTGGCCGTGGTGCCCACCTCCGCCGTCGCCGCGCTCGTGATCGCCTCCAGCGAGTACGCCGGGCTCCTGCCCCAGCGCCTCGCCGAGCAGTACGGCCCCACCCTCGGCCTCCGCTGGTTCCCGGTCCCGGCGGACCTGCCCGGACTCGAGGTGCGCCTGTCCTGGCACGCCCGCCTGGACGCCGACCCCGCCCAGCGCTGGCTGCGCGAAACCCTCCGCGACGCCCTCCGCTGACCGTGTCGACCCTCCCATCACGCGTGATGCCCCTCCAATCACGCGAGATGCCGCTCCGATCACGCGAGATGCCTCTTGGGTCACCGCGGACGCCGTGCGGGAACGGTCGACACGCGTGATCGGAGGGTCGACACGCGTGATTCGGGGGTCGACACGATTCCCTCCGCGGGATCGGTCCGATGTGGGACGATTCGTGCGTGACCAGCCCAGCCGCCGCGGCCCAGTATTTGCGCGACCTCGCGCTGCTGCGCAAGGTCCGGGACCGGATCGACCGGGAGTACGCCCAGCCCCTCGACGTCGAGGCGCTGGCCCGTGGCGTGAACATGTCCGCCGGGCACCTCAGCCGGCAGTTCCGGCGGGCGTACGGAGAGTCACCGTATTCGTACCTCATGACGCGGCGGATCGAACGGGCCATGGCCCTGCTGCGCAAGGGCGAACTGAGCGTCACGGAGGTGTGCTTCACCGTCGGCTTCTCGTCGCTGGGCACCTTCAGCACCCGGTTCGCCGAGCTGGTCGGGATGCCCCCGAGCGTCTACCGCGAGCAGCAGGCCGAGGCCACCGCCGGGATGCCGCCGTGCGTCGCCAAACAGGTCACCAGGCCGATCAGGAATCGAGAAGCGCGGCCGTCGGCGGCCACCTAGGGTGACCGCCATGGACGTCACCATTCACTCGAGCTTCCTCCCCCACACCGACCCGGAAGCCTCCCTCGCCTTCTACCGCGACCTGCTGGGCTTCGAGGTCCGCCAGAACGTCAAGTACGGCGACATGCAGTGGATCACCATCGGCCCGCCGAACCAGCCCGACACCGCCATCGTGCTGACGCCGGTGGCCGCGATGCCCGGCCTGACCGACGACGAGCGCCGCACCGTCAACGAGATGATGGCCAAGGGCACCTACGCCGGGGTCAACCTCGCCACCAAGGACCTCGACGCCCTCTTCGCCAAGCTCGAGGCGGGCAACGCCGAAGTCGTCCAGGAACCGGTCGACCAGCCCTACGGCATCCGCGACTGCTCGTTCCGCGACCCGGCCGGCAACCTCCTGCGCATCCAGGAGCTGCGCTGACCGCGACCGCCGCCGCGGCGCTCGGCTACCGCGAGGTGCTGCGCGACCGGCGGATCGCCGGGCTCCTGCTGGGCGACCTGCTCGCCAACGTCGGCACCGGCATGCTGCTGGTGGCCATGCCGGTGCAGACGCTCTCCCGCCACGGCGACGTGCCGAAGGCGATCGCCATCGGGCTCGTGGAGGCGGCGCCGTTCGTCCTGTCCACCGTGCTGGCGCTGGCCATCGGCCTCGGCCGGGTGCGGGTGCCGCCGTGCACGCTGCTCGTCGCCGACTGCCTGCTGCGGTCGCTGACCTTCGCCGTGCTCGGCGTCCTGGCCGTCACCGGCCGGCTCACGCTGCCGGTGCTGATCGCCGGTCTCCTCTGCGGCGCGACGTTCCGGCTGGCCGGCTCGAGCAGCCGCCGCCTGCTGGCGACGTCGGCCGCGGGCGAGGCCGGGCGGTTCTCGGTCAACGGCCTGCTGGGGCTGAACACGACGTTCGCGCTCTACATCGCCGGTCCGGTGCTGGGCGGGGTGGTCGTGGCGACCGCCGGCGCGGGCTTCGCGCTCTTCGTCGACGCCGGCGGAGCGCTGGTCCTCCTGGCCGCCACGCTCGCGTGCGTCCCCCGCGGAACCGCGGGCCGGGACGCGCTGCGTGACGGCGGAACCCACGAATCGGGCTGGCGGATCCTGCGGCGCCGTCCGGTCGCCGCGCGGCTGCTGGTCGTCGAGTTCTTCTTCAACTTCCTGTACATGCCGGTCGAAGTGGCGCTCCCGCTGTACGTGAGCGGGTCGCTGCACGCCGGTGCGTCCGGTCTGGGGATGCTGTGGGGCGCGCTGGGGGCCGGCGCGTTCGTCGGTGCCGCGCTCGTGAGCCGGCTGCGGAACCTGCCGCAGCGGCCGCTGCTGGTCGCGATCATCGGCCTGTGGGCGCTGTGCCCGATCGCGCTCGCCGTCACCGGCGACCTCACCGTGGCGCTGCTCGTCTTCGGCCTCGGCGGCCTGGTGTACGCGCCGTTCACGCCGGTCGCGTACAGCTTCCTGCAGTCCGGGCTCGCGCCCGGGGAGCAGCAGCAGGTCGTCACGCTGTGGACGACCGGTGCCACCGTGGCCGCTCCGCTCGGCCTGGCCCTGGGCGGGCCGCTGATCGAACTGGCCGGCAGCACGGGTGGTCTCGTGCTGTCCGGCGTGCTGACCCTCCTGCTGCTCCCGATCGCGGCCCGGGCGGTGCTCGGGCGCATTCCGGAAGGAAATCCGACATGTGTCTCAGCCTGAAAGCCGCCGCGCACCATCACCTGCGTGAACTGGTGCTGTTGCGTCGCGTCCGCGACCGCATCGACCGCGAATACGCCAGACCCCTGGACTTGGAAACGCTCGCGAGCGCGGTGGACCTGCCGGTCGCGCAATTCGTCCGCCGTTTCCGGGACGCCTATGGCCTTTCACCGCACGAATACCGGCAAGCCGCCGAGGCTCGAACCGAAAACTGGAGTTCCCGATGAGCAAGCACGTGGCCGACAGTCACGACCTGATCCGCGTCCACGGCGCGCGCGTGAACAACCTCAAGGACGTCAGCGTCGAACTGCCGAAGCGGCGGCTGACGGTGTTCACCGGGGTCTCCGGATCCGGCAAGAGTTCCCTCGTGTTCAGCACGATCGCCGCCGAGTCGCAGCGGCTGATCAACGAGACCTACAGCACCTTCGTGCAGGGGTTCATGCCGACGCTGGCGAGACCCGACGTCGACGTCCTCGACGGGATCACCACCGCGATCATCGTCGACCAGGAGCGGATGGGCGCCAACCCGCACTCGACGGTCGGCACCGCGACCGACGCCAACGCGATGCTGCGCATCCTGTTCAGCCGGCTCGGGACGCCGCACATCGGTTCCCCGCAGGCGTTCTCGTTCAACGTCGCCTCGATCAGCGGCGCCGGCGCGGTGACCATCGAGAAGGGCGGCCGGCAGATCAAGGAGCGCCGCAGCTTCAGCATCACCGGCGGCATGTGCCCGCGCTGCGAGGGCCGCGGCAAGGTCAACGACATCGACCTGACCGCGCTCTTCGACGAGAACAAGTCCCTCAACGAGGGTGCGATCACCATCCCCGGCTACAGCATGGAGGGCTGGTACGGGCGCATCTTCCGCGGCTCCGGCTTCTTCGACCCGGACAAGCCGATCAAGAAGTTCACCAAGAAGCAGTTCGACGACCTGGTGTACAAGGAACCGACCAAGATCAAGGTCGAGGGCATCAACCTGACCTACTCGGGCCTGGTGCCGTCGATCCAGAAGTCCATGCTGTCCAAGGACGTCGACGCGCTGCAGCCGCACATCCGCGCGTTCGTCGAGCGGGCGGTAACCTTCCAGACCTGCCCGGACTGCGACGGCACGCGGCTGTCGGACGAGGCGCGGTCGTCGAAGATCGACGGGATCAGCATCGCCGACGCCTGCGCGATGCAGATCAGCGACCTGGCGGCGTGGGTCGGGAAGCTGGCCGAGCCGTCAGTCGCGCCGCTGCTGGACGCGCTGAAGCACACGCTCGACTCGTTCGTCGAAATCGGGCTCGGTTACCTCTCGCTCGACCGTCCATCCGGGACGCTCTCCGGCGGGGAAGCCCAGCGCACGAAGATGATCCGCCACCTCGGGTCGTCGCTGACCGACGTCACCTACGTCTTCGACGAGCCGACGATCGGCCTGCACCCGCACGACATCCGGCGCATGAACGACCTGCTGCTGCAGCTGCGCGACAAGGGCAACACGGTGCTGGTCGTGGAGCACAAGCCGGAGGCGATCGCGATCGCCGACCACGTCGTCGACCTCGGCCCCCGGGCCGGCACCGAGGGCGGCGAGATCGTCTTCGAGGGCACTGTGGACGGTCTGCGCGCCAGCGGCACGCTGACCGGTCGGCACCTGGACGACCGCGCGTCGCTGAAGTCGTCGGTGCGCTCGCCGTCGGGCTTCCTGGAGGTGCGCGGGGCGGCCACGCACAACCTGCGGGACGTCGACGTCGACATCCCGCTCGGCGTGCTCGTGGTGGTGACCGGGGTGGCGGGGTCGGGCAAGAGCTCACTGATCCACGGCTCGGTGTCCGGCGGCGAGGGCGTGGTGACGGTCGACCAGACCGGCATCCGCGGCTCGCGCCGGAGCAACCCGGCGACGTACACGGGCCTGCTGGAGCCGATCCGCAAGGCGTTCGCCAAGGCCAACGGCGTGAAGCCGGCGCTGTTCAGCGCCAACTCGGAAGGCGCGTGCCCGAACTGCAACGGCGCCGGCGTGGTGTACACGGACCTGGGGATCATGGCCGGAACGGCGACGCCGTGCGAGGTCTGCGAGGGCAAGCGCTTCAACGCGGAGGTGCTGGAGTACACCTTCGGCGGCCGCGACATCAGCGAGGTGCTCGCGATGCCGGTGGCGGAGGCCCTCGAGTTCTTCGCCGCCGGTGACGCGGCGCTGCCGGCGGCGCACAAGATCCTGACGCACCTGTCCGACGTCGGCCTCGGCTACCTGACCCTGGGCCAGCCCCTGACCACGCTCTCGGGCGGCGAGCGCCAGCGGATCAAGCTGGCGACGCACATGGCGGAACAGGGCGGGGTGTACGTCCTCGACGAGCCGACGGCGGGCCTGCACCTGGCGGACGTCGAGCAGCTGCTGGGCCTGCTGGACCGGCTGGTGGACGCGGGCAAGTCGGTGATCGTCATCGAGCACCACCAGGCGGTGATGGCCCACGCGGACTGGATCATCGACCTGGGCCCGGGCGCCGGCCACGACGGCGGCAAGATCGTGTTCGAGGGCACGCCGGCGCAGCTGGTGAAGGCGCGGAAGAAGACGCTGACGGGGAAGCACCTCGCGGAGTACGTGGGCTGATCGTCCGGCGGCCGCGCATACCAGCGCGGCCGGTAGGGCTGGCCCCCGCAAACCGTCTGGGGCGCACCGGATTCCGGAGTACGTCGCGGGCGCGAAGACTCGGGTGGGTGACCACCACAGAGAACTCCGTCGGCAGCGACTTCGCCCGGCTGAGCCAGCGCATCTCCGCCGCCGGGCTGATGGAACGCCGTCCCGGCTACTACGCCGCCCGGATCGCCTTGGTGACCGGGTTGTTCGCCGCCGGGTGGGTGGCCTTCGCACTGCTGGGGAACTCCTGGTGGCAGCTCGGCGTCGCCGCCTTCATGGCCGTCATGTTCGGGCAGATCGCTCTGCTGTCCCACGACCTCGCGCACAAGCAGGTGTTCCGGCGACGGCGGCCCACCGAGGTCGCCGGGATGCTCGCCGGGAACCTCGGGATCGGGATGAGCTACGGCTGGTGGATGGACAAGCACACCCGCCACCACGCCAACCCGAACCACGAAGAGCTCGATCCCGACGTCGATCCGGACATCCTCGTCTGGTCGAAGGACCAGGCGCGCGCGAATCCCGGACCAGTGCCGCGGTTCATCGGGCGGTACCAGGCGTTCCTCTTCTTCCCGCTGCTCACGCTCGAAGGGCTCAACCTGCACTGGTCCGGGATCCGCGCGGTCCGCAAGCCGGGGTTGCGCCACCGGAAGGTCGAAGCCGCGTTGCTCGCCGGACACTTCGTCCTGTACCTCAGCGCGCTGTTCACGGTGCTGAGCCCGGGGATGGCGCTGCTGTTCTTCGCCGTCCACCAGGGACTGTGGGGGGTCTACATGGGATCGATCTTCGCGCCCAACCACAAGGGCATGCCGACGCTGACCGGGCGGACCGAGCTCGACTTCCTCCGCAAGCAGGTGCTGACCTCGCGCAACGTCCGCGGCGGCGTCGTCACCGACGTCGCGCTCGGCGGGCTGAACTACCAGATCGAGCACCACCTGTTCCCGAGCATGCCGTCGCCGCACCTGCGGCGGGCGCAGCCGATCGTCCGGGCCTACTGCGCCGAGCTGGGCGTCCCGTACCTGCAGACGAGCCTGGTCGAGTCCTACCGGCAGGCGCTGGCCCACCTGCATGAAGCTGGGGCCCCTCTCAGGAACCGTTCGTAGACTCGGGGCATGAGGAAGAAGATCACGGCCCTGCGGGACCTGCCGGCGGCGTTCGGCGCGAAGGCCACCGGCGCCCGGGCCGAGCGGGTCCGCTCCTCGCCGCAGTTCGACGGCAAGGTGTTCCGCAACGCGGCGCCGCGGCAGCCGATGACCGCGGCGTCGATGCGGACCATCTTCCGCGAGATGTTCTTCGGCGAGCACCGTGAGCTGCGCAAACCGGCCGGCGCGGTGCCGCTGGTCGCCTCGGCGCCGGTCGAGGCGGCCGACGGCCTGCACCTGACCTGGTACGGCCACGCGTCCACGCTGGTCGAACTCGACGGCGCCCGCGTGCTGCTCGACCCGGTGTGGAGCGACCGGGTGTCCCCGGCGGCGTTCGCCGGCCCGCGGCGGCTGCACGAGCCGCCGGTGCCGCTGTCCGGGCTCGGCCGGATCGACGCCGTGGTGATCTCGCACGACCACTACGACCACCTCGACCTGGCCACGGTCCGCGAGCTGGTCGCCTCCACCGAGGCGCCCTTCCTCGTGCCGCTCGGGGTGGGCGCCCACCTGGAACGCTGGCACGTCCCGGCCGCCCGGATCATCGAGCTCGACTGGCACGAAGAGGCCACGGTGGCGGGCGTCCGCTTCGTCGCGACGCCGGCCCAGCACTTCTCCGGCCGCGGCCTCACGAATGACGGCACGCTGTGGACGTCGTGGGCCCTGCTGGGGCCGTCCCACCGGGTGTTCTACAGCGGCGACACGGGCTACTTCGCCGGTTTCGCGGCGATCGGCGCGGAGCACGGCCCGTTCGACGTGGCGTTGATCCAGGTGGGCGCGTACGCCCCGCTGTGGCCCGACATCCACATGACCCCGGAGGAAGGCGTGGCGGCGGGCCTCGACGTCCGCGCGAAGCTGCTGGTCCCGGTCCACTGGGCGACGTTCCAGCTGGCGATGCACCCGTGGGGCGAGCCGGCCGACCGCGTGTGGACCGAGGCGAAGGAGGCGGACCTGCCCCTGGCCATCCCCCGCCCGGGCGAGCGCATCGACGCCACCGAGCCCCCGGCGGTCAACGGCTGGTGGCAGGCGCTGTGAAGCTGAAGCTGGACCTGCACGACGTCTACAACCGCGGTGGCGAGATCGACCGGGCGCTGCGCGCGATCATCGACGAGGCCGTCGCCAAGAAGGCCCCCCTCGTCGAGATCATCCCCGGCAAGGGCTCGGGTCAGCTGAAGAAGCACGTGCTGCGGTTCCTCGAGCGCAAGGACGTCAAGGCGCTTTACCACCGGGTCGAGAAGGACAAGGACAACTTCGGCCGGGTGTTCGTGCACTTCCGCTGGAAGTGATTCCGGCCCGGGAAGCCGGCCGGCGCCGTGGTGGCGTACGAAGTCAGAACCGGCTGTCGTGGCGGGCTTGCGACCACGCGCGGTCCCAGGCCGCCGCGTGGCAGCGGATCAGGATGAACCGGGCGGTCGCGTACAGGGCCGCCAACGCTCCGGTGATCGCCGACCACAGGAGGATCGCCGCGAACACTCCGTCCGCCGCCGAGGTCGAGGCCGTCAGGGGCTCGCCCGTCAGCTCGCCGCGGGGGTCCAGCCAGATCGGGACGCGGGCGCCCGCCGGGGTGGCCGGGTCGGCGAGGACGTCGCCGGTGTGGCGGGCGCCGCGCGCGTCGAACCAGGCCGCCCGGACCGTCGTCTGGGCGGCCGGGGCGCCGGCGCCGTCGGTGCTGAAGGGCTGGCCGGACGCCGCCGCGAGGGTGACCGCCGTTGCCGGGTGGTGGGTGGCGCGCTCCTGCGCCGCGCGGGCGTTCTGCGCCGCGTACGTCTCGGAGCCGAACGCCGCCGCGAACGGGAGGGCCAGCACCGCGCCGGCGATGGCCAGGAGCAGCAGGAAGGCCTCGACGCGGTCGCCCGCCCGGGCCAGCGGGTTGCGGCCGGGGTGCACCCGCCGCCCGAACCGGGCGATCCGTCCGCTGGGCCCACGCATGCGCGACTCACTCCTCCCGGGAAGATTTCTTCTCGGTAACAGTGTGCGCGCCGGGGCTCGGCTTTTTCTCGTCAATGGGATGCGGCCCACCTGTGAATCCCTGCACAACCACCCGGTCGTGCGACCGCCGGTCACAGCCAGTCGTCGGGGCGGGGCCAGGGCATCAGGGCCGCGAGCGCGTCCCGGGCCGGCTCGGTGACCGCGTACCGGCCGCGGTGGAACAGCAGCGGGCGGGCCTCCGAAGGCGCGCCCAGCGCCGTCACCCGGCCGATCACGACGTAGTGGTCCCCCGCTTCGTGCACCGCTTCCAGGGCACAGTCGATCCAGGTCAGCGCGCCGTCGAGCAGGGGCGCGCCGGACGGCGCCGGCGTCCAGGCGAACCGGGCGAACTTGTCCTCGCCGCGGGCGCCGAACACCGCGCTGACCTCCTGCTGGTCCTCGGCCAGCACGTTGACCGCGAACCGGCCCGCCGCGGCCAGCACCGGCCAGGTGCGCGAGGTGCGCGCCGGGCAGAACAGCACCAGCGGCGGGTCCAGCGACAACGCCGCGAACGACTGGCAGGCGAACCCGGCGAGCGTGTCGCCGTCGCGGCCGGTGACGACCGTGACGCCCGTGCAGAAGTGCCCGAGCACGCTGCGGAACTCGGTCTGGTCGACCGCGACGGAGGTCATGCGCCCGGAGGCCGCGCGCCGACCGAGAAGTCGTGGCCCCACAGCGAGACCGCGGTGCTCTCGCGCGCGATCCAGTTGTCGTCGTCGACCTGGCGGCCTTCGCAGCCGAACTCGACGTCGAAGCCGCCCGGCGTCTTCATGTAGAACGACAGCATCAGGTCGTTGACGTGCCGGCCGAGCGTGGCCGACATCGGCACCTTCCGCCGGATCGCGCGGTCGAGGCACAGGCCGACGTCGTCGGTGTTCTCCACCTCGACCATCAGGTGCACGATCCCGGACGGCGTCGGCATCGGCAGGAAAGCCAGGCTGTGGTGGCGCGGGTTGCAGCCGAAGAACCGCAGCCACGCGGGTGGCCCGTCGGCGGGCCTGCCCACCAGCTGCGGCGGCAGGCGCATCGAGTCGCGCAACCGGAAGCCGAGGACGTCCCGGTAGAACCGCAGCGACGCCTCGTCGTCCTTGGTGGACAACACGACGTGGCCGAGCCCCTGCTCCCCGGTGACGAACTTGTGGCCGTACGGGCTCACCACGCGCCGGTGCTGCAGCGCGACGCCGTGGAACACCTCCTGGGTGTTGCCGGACGGGTCGTCGAAGCTGATCAGCTCGTCGACGCGGCGGTCGGCCAGCTCGTCCGGCGTGCCCTCCTTGTAGGGCACCGACGCGCTGTCCAAACGCGACCGCAACTCGGCCAGCTCTCCCGCGTGGGCGACCTCCCAGCCGGTGACGGCGAGGCGGTCGGCGTCACCGGGTGAGATGACCAGCCGCGCCGGGAAGTCGTCCATGCGCAGGTACAGCGCATCCGGATTGGTGCCGCTGCCTTCGACCATGCCGAGCACCTTGAGCCCGTACTCGCGCCACGCGGCCATGTCGGTGGCTTCGATGCGGAGGTAGCCCAGTGACCGGATGCCCATCAGGAACTCCCGAGGAAGTCGAGGGCCAGCCGGTTGAACTCGTCGAACTTCTCCAGCTGGGCCCAGTGCCCGCAGCCGCCGAACACGTGCAGCTGCGCGCGCGGAATCGTCTTGAGCGCCACCAAGGCGCCGTCCAGGGGGTTGACGCGGTCCTCGCGCCCCCAGATCAGCAGGACCCGCTGGCGCAGGCGGTGGGCTTCGCGCCAGAGCATGCCCTCTTCGTACGTGCCCGGCTGCGCGAACGACATCCCCATCGCCCGCATGGCGGCCAGGGACTCGGGCGTGTTCGCCGCGGCGAAGCGTTCGTCGATCAGCTCGTCGGTGACGAGCGCCTGGTCGTGGACCATGATGCGGAGGAAGGCTTCCATGCGTTCGCGCGACGGCTTGGCCGCGAACCGCCCGAGGTTCTTGACGCCCTCGGTCGGGTCGGGCGCGAACAGGTTGACGCTCAGCCCGCCCGGCCCCATCAGCACCAGCCGCCCGGCGCGCTTCCCGTGGTTCAGCGCGAACCGCACCGCCGCGCCCCCACCGAGGGAGTTGCCGACGAAGTGTGCGCGCTCGATGCCGAGCGCGTCCATCAGCCCGGCGACGGCGTCCGCGCTGTGCCGGAAGTACTGCGGGTGCTCGGCCGGCTTGTCCGACCGCCCGAAGCCGGGCTGGTCGACCGCGATCGTCCGGTAGCGCTTGGCGAACTCCGGCAGGTTGCGGCCGAAGTTGCTCCACGCCGACGCGCCGGGCCCGCCGCCGTGCAGCAGGATCACCGTCTCGGCGTGTTCCGCGCCGGCTTCGTGGTAGTGCAGGTTCAGCGCACCGGCCTGGACGTACTTGCCTTCGGGAGCCGCCATCAGTACATCGCGTTTTCGACGGGGAGCCCGAAGGCGCCGGTGCCGTACATGACGTAGGCGCGCTCGGCGTCGTTGGCCGCGTGGACGCGGCCCGCGTGCGCGTCGCGCCAGAAGCGCTGGATCGGCGTGCCGCGCTGGATCGCCCGGCCGCCGGAGTTCTCGAAGAGCCGGTCGATGGCGGCGATCGCGCGCTCGGTGCCGCGCACCTGGTCGCGCCGGACGCGCAGCCGCAGGTCCGCGGGCAGCCGTTGCTCGCGCTTGGCGAGTTCGTACAGCTCCTCGATGTTGCGGGTCAGCTGCAGCCAGGCGGCGTCGATCTCACTGGCCGCCTCGGCGATCCGCACCTTGGTGAACGGGTCCTCTTTGGACTGCTCGCCGGCGTACGCGGCCCGCACGCGCTTGCGCTGGTGCTCGACGTGGGCGTCGTAGGCGCCCTGGGCCATGCCGATGATCGGCGCGGTGATCGTCGTCGGGTGCACCGAACCGTACGGGAGGCGGTACAGCGGGCCGGGGTTGACGGCCTGGCCCGGCACCTTGCACTTCGACGTCGCGATGAAGCTCAGCGCCCGGTGCTGCGGCACGAAGACGTCCTCGACGACGATGTCGTTCGAGCCGGTGCCGCGCAGGCCGATGGTGTCCCAGACGTCCACAATGGAGTAGTCCGAGATGGGCAGCAGGTAGGTGCAGAAGTCGACCGGCTTGCCGTCGGCGAACGCGGGTCCCCCGAGCAGCACCCACGTGCAGTGGTCGCAGCCGGAGGAGAAGCTCCACCGGCCGGACAGGCGGTAGCCGCCTTCGACGACCTCGGCCTTGCCCATCGGCGCGTACGACGAGGAGATCCGCACGTCCTGGTCCTCGCCCCAGACCTCCTGCTGCGCCTGCGCGTCGAACAGGGCCACGTGCCACGGGTGGACGCCGAGGATGGAGGCGACCCAGCCGGTGGACCCGCACGCGCTCGCGATCAGTTTGACGGCGGTGTAGAAGCTGGTCGGGTCGGCCTCGAGACCCCCGTGGAGCTTCGGCTGCAGCAGCTTGAAGAACCCGGTCTCCTGCAGGGCCTTGACGGACTCCTCGGGGACGCGGCGCGCGTCCTCGGTGTCCTGAGCCCGTTCCCGCAGGACCGGCAGGAGGTCCCGGACCCCGGCGATCACCTGCTCGCTCATGCGCAGTTCCTCTCTCGTTTCCACTCCCGAGAAGACTAGAACACGTTCTCGTTTTTGTCGAGAACGCCCTGCGCCAGGGCACTGTTGATCCCCGCTCTGCGGCCGGAAAACACGCAGTCGGCCAGGGACAGGCCGCTCACGTAGGACCTGGAACAGATTCCCACGGCGGTGCGGCCGGCGGCGTACAGCCCGGGGATCGGCCCTCCCGCCGTGTCCCGCACCGCGCCGGTGTCCTCGTCGACGACCAGCCCGCCGAGCGTGAGCATCGGCGTCGGGTACCCGAGGTTGGGCCGCACGGAGATGTCGATGAGCGAGTACGGCGGGTTGTCCAGGCGCCGCGCGAACTCGGCCGGCTTGCCCACCGGGTCGCGGTCGCCGTGGTAGGCCTCGACGCTCGCGCGCAGCCCCTGGGGGTCGACGCCGGCCTTGCGGGCCACCTCCTCGACCGTCGCCCCGGTCACCCGGCCGCGCCGCAGCAGGTAGCGCAGCTGCAGACCCTGGAACCACTGGCTCTGCGCCTTCGTGTCCCGCCGCGCCTCGGCGACGATCGGCGCGTCGACGAGCAGCCAGCCGCGGCTCCCGTGCTCCTCGATGAGCTTCTCGCCGACCGCGGCGCCGTACCGCGACTCGTCGATGACCCGGCGGCCCGCGGCGTCGACGATGATCCCGCCGAGGAACGCGCTCGGCGGCGTGATGAACCGCCACGCGGAGATCCGGCCGAGTTCGCCCGTCGCGGCCCCGGCTTCGACGCCGAGGCGGATCCCCGAACCGTCGTCGGCGGACGTGCCGAGCGGGAGCCCGCCGCGGTAGGCCGGGGCGTGCTCCCGCACCATCTCCCGGTTGGCGATGAACCCGCCGGCGGCGAGGACGACTCCGCGCCGAGCGGAAATCCGCAGCTCACGGCCGTGCGCCCGCTCGAAGCGCTCGACCCGGCGGTGCAGCGACCTGCGCAGCGACGGCACGTAGATCCCGGGCTTCGCCGCGTACTGCGCGAAGCGCTGGTGCCGCGCCCGCACCGACGCGGAGGCGTCGCTCAGGGTGTCGGCGACGAGCCCGGTGACGCGGCCGGCGTCGTCGCGGATCAGGGTGCGGGCGGTGGTCTGGGTCAGCACGCGGATGCCGCGGGTGCGCACGGCCGCCTGCAGCCGCGCCATCAGCATCTTCCCCGAGGTCCCGGGGCCCTTGACGCGGTGACCGCGCGGAGCGGGCTTCGCCGCGTCGCGGAACCCGCCGGCGGCCTCGCTGCCGGAGTAGTAGAGGTAGTGCCGGTCGCTCGGGTACGACGTCTTGTACGGGCAGAGGCTGCCTTCGAACGGCACGCCGTTGCCCTCCAGCCAGGTGAGCATCTCGCGGCTGCCTTCGCAGAACCGCCGCAGCGTCCGCTCGGAGACGACGTCCCCGGTTTCCAGCCGGAGGTAGGCGTACATCGCGTCGACGGAATCATCGACGCCCGCGTCCAGCTGCTGGCCGGTGCCGCCGCCGGCGTAGACGACGCCACCGCTGACCGCGCTGGCCCCTCCCCCGGCGAAGCGCTCGACGATGATGACGTCGGCGCCCGCGTCGGCCGCTTCGAGGGCGGCACAGGCGCCGGCCGCCCCGAACCCCACGATGACCACGTCCGCGACGAGTGCGTCCATGGTCGCTACCCTAGAACTGAAACACGTTCTCGTCTATGGTGACCAGCACGGCTCCCAACTGGATACTCGTTACCTGGAACACGTTGCAGGAGAGGTGGCATGACGGAGCAGTTCGACGTCGTCGTGGTCGGCAGTGGCGCCGCCGGGATGACCGCCGCGCTGGCCGCGGCCCACCACGGCCTGAGCGTCGTCGTCCTGGAGAAGGCCGCCTGCTTCGGCGGCTCGACCGCGCGCTCCGGCGGCGGGGTCTGGCTCCCCGGCAACCACGCCCTGCGGGCCGCCGGGATCGACGAACCACCCGAACGGGCACGCGAGTACCTGGCCTCGATCGTCGGGGACGCCGTCCCGGCCGTCCGGCGGGACACCTTCCTCGCGCACGGCCCCGAAGTGCTGCGGTTCGTCTGCGACCACACGCCGCTGGAGTTCCGCTGGGTCCGCGACTACAGCGACTACCACCCCGAAGCCCCCGGCGGTCGCCCCGGCGGGCGGTCGGTCGAGCCGGTCGCCCTCGACGGCAAGCTGCTGGGCGAGGAGCTGGCCCACCTCGAACCGCCCTACAGCGCTCCCCCGCTCGGCGTGCCGATCACCCAGGCCGACTACCGCTGGCTCAGCCTCCTCGCGAGGCACCCGCGCGGGGCCGTCCGGCTGCTGTCGCTGGGCCGGCAGTGGCTCGTCGGCAAGCTCCGCGGGCAGCGGCTGCTGAGCATGGGGCAAGCGCTTGCGGCGGGCCTGCGGGTGGGCCTGGCCGAGGCCGGCGTCGAGGTCCGGCTGACCACGCCCCTGGTCGACCTGCAGGTCGACGGCGACCGCGTCACCGGCGTCGTCACCTCGCACGGTGTGGCCGAAGCCCGGCGCGGCGTGATCCTCGCCAGCGGCGGCTTCGAACGGAACCTCGAGATGCGCGAGAAGTACCAGCGCGCGCCGATCGGCGTCGACTGGACCGTCGGGGCGGCGGCCAACACCGGCGACGGCATCACCGCGGGCCTCCAGCTGGGCGCGGCCCTCGACCTGATGGACGACGCCTGGTGGGGGCCGACGCTGCCGCTCACCGGCGGCCCGTGGTTCGCCCTCGCCGAGCGGTCGCGGCCGCGCAGCATCATGGTCGACGCCCGGGGCGAACGGTTCGTCAACGAGTCGGCGCCGTACGTCGAAGCCGTGCACGCGATGTACGGGCCCGGGGACGGGCCGGGCGAGCACATCCCGACCTGGCTGGTGTTCGACCAGCGCTACAAGGACCGGTACATGTTCACCGGCATCGGGCCGCGCCAGCCGCTGCCCGGCCGCTGGTTCAAGGCCGGGATCGCGGCGAAGTCGTCGACGCTGGCCGGGCTGGCCGCGAAGATCGAGGTCCCGGCTCAGTCACTGGAAGCGACCGTCGAGCGCTTCAACGGCTTCGCCCGCCGGGGTGTCGACGAGGACTTCCACCGTGGCGTCAGCAAGTACGACCACTACTACGGCGACCCGCGCAACAAACCGAACCCCAGCCTCGGCCCGCTCGACAAAGCGCCGTTCTACGCGGTGAAGGTCGTGCCGGGCGACCTGGGCACCAAGGGCGGGCTGCGCACCGACGAGCACGCGCGGGTGCTGCGCGAGGACGGCTCGGTGGTGCCGGGGCTGTTCGCCGCGGGCAACGCCGGCGCCGCCGTGATGGGCCGGACGTACGCCGGGCCCGGCGCGACCATCGGTCCCGCCATGGTGTTCGGCTACCTTGCGGCGACGCGGCTGGCGCACGAAGATCGACCGAGCACGGGAGGGCAGCGATGACGCAGGATTCGGTACGCACCATCTACGCCGGTGAGCCGCCGGCCCGGTTCGCCCGCGGCTGGCACTGCCTGGGCCTGGCGGAACACTTCCGCGACGGGAAACCGCACGCGATCACCGCGTTCGGCACGAAGCTGGTGGTGTGGGCGGACTCGGCCGGGCGGCTGCACGTGCTCGACGGCTACTGCCGGCACATGGGCGGCGACCTCACCCAGGGCAGCGTCAAGGGCGACGAGGTGGCCTGCCCGTTCCACGACTGGCGCTGGAACGGCAAGGGCAAGTGCGTCTCGATCCCCTACGCCAAACGGGTCCCGCTGCGCGCGCGGACGCGGGCGTGGACGACGGAGGAGCGCAACGGGCAGCTGCTCGTGTGGCACGACCCGGAGGGCAACCCGCCGCCCGAGGAGCTGGCGATCCCGCGGATCGAGGCCGACGGCAGCGCCGAGTGGAGCAACTGGACCTGGGACCGGATCTTCATCGACGGCTCCAACTGCCGGGAGATCATCGACAACGTCGTGGACATGGCGCACTTCTTCTACATTCACTATGCCTACCCGACGTACTTCAAGAACGTGTTCGAAGGCCACATCGCCACGCAGTACCTCAACACCAAGGGCCGCCCGGACATGGGCATGGCCTCGAACTACGGCGGCGAGGACAACCTGCTGCGGTCGGAGGCGTCGTACTTCGGGCCGTCGTACATGATCAACAAGCTGGTGAACTCGTTCCAGGGCTACGAAATCGAAAGCGTGCTCATCAACTGCCACTACCCCGTGACGCCGACGTCGTTCGTGCTGCAGTACGGGATGAAGGTGAAGAAGCTGCCGGGGATCTCCGACGAGCACGCGGACAAGATCGCCGCGAAGCTCGCCCGCGGGATCGGCGCCGGCTTCCTGCAGGACGTCGAGATCTGGAAGCACAAGACGCAGATCGACAACCCGCTGCTGTGCGAAGAGGACGGTCCGGTCTACCAGCTTCGCCGGTGGTACCAGCAGTTCTACGTCGACGTCGCCGACGTCACCGAGGACATGACGCAGCGGTTCGAGTTCGAAGTGGACACCACGAAGGCGAACGAGGCGTGGGCGGCGGAGGTCGCCGAGAACCTGGCGCGGCAGAAGACCGAGGCGGAAGTGTGACCACCGCCGAGCAGACCGAGTTCCTGTCGGGCGGGCTGCGGCCGCACGAGTGCCGCAGCTGCGGGACGTGTGTGCTGGTGAAGAAGAACAGCATCCAGCACACGAGCATCCAGTGGACGTCCCGGCCCGCCGACACCTGCCCGGTGTTCGCGGGCTCCGACGGCCCGTCGGCGCTGCTCGACACGTGCCCGGAACTGGCCGACAGCATTTCCGCCGCGGTCCGCGAAGGCACGCTGGCGGTGGCCGATGGCTGAGCGGGTCTACACGCTGACCGTCGCCGACGTCGTCGTCGAGACGCCGGACGCGCGGTCGGTGGTCTTCGAGATCCCGCCCGAGCACGCCGCGGCGTTTTCCTACGCGGCCGGGCAGTTCCTGACCTTGAAGATCCCCAGCGACCGGACCGGTTCGGTGGCCCGGTGCTATTCGCTCTCGAGCGCGCCGCACGAACACCGCGTGCAGGTGACGGTCAAGCGGACCGACGGCGGGTACGGGTCGGGCTGGATCTGCTCGTCCTTGAAGCCGGGGATGCAGGTCGACGTGCTCGCGCCGGCCGGGGTGTTCAGCCCGGCGTCGCTGGACGAGGACTTCCTGCTGTTCGCCGGCGGCAGCGGCATCACGCCGGTGATGGCGATCCTGAAGACGGCCTTGGAGCAGGGCTCGGGGCGGGTCGTGCTGGTCTACGCCAACCGCGACGAGCGGTCGGTGATCTTCGCGGGCGAGCTGGCGTCGCTGGCCAAGCGGTACGGCGACCGGCTGGTCGTCATCCACTGGCTGGAGAGCGTCCAGGGCCTGCCGGACGTCTCGCAGCTGCGCGGGCTGGCTTCGGCGTACACCGCGCACGAGGCGTTCCTGTGCGGGCCGGCGCCGTTCATGGCGGCCGTGCGCGAGGCGCTGGGACAGCTCGGGGTGCCGCGCGAGCGGGTGCACGTCGAGAAGTTCACGTCGCTGACCGGGAACCCGTTCGAGGACGTCGTCGCCGAGGAGGAGCCCGCTTCGGACTCGTCCCCCGCCGCCCTGACGGTGACCCTCGACGGCGACACGCGGACGCTGACCTGGCCGCGGCAGCGCAAGCTCCTCGACCGGCTGCTGGACGCGGACCTGGACGCGCCCTATTCGTGCCGCGAGGGGCAGTGCAGCGCTTGCGCGTGCCGGGTCGTCTCGGGTGAGGTGAAGATGCTGCACAACGAGGTCCTCGACGCCGAGGACATGGCGGACGGCATCGTGCTGGCCTGCCAGTCGCTGCCGGTCACCGACGCGGTCTCGATCAGCTACGAATAGGAGTTCCCGCGTGCCCATCGATCCCGAGGTCGCCATCGGTGCCGAGATCGGCGAGGTGAGCTTCGCCTGGACGTCGTCGGACGTGCTGCTGTACCACCTGGCTTTGGGCGCCGGACCGGACGAGCTGCGCTACACCTACGAGCAGGACCTGGTGGTGCTGCCGACGTTCGCGACGGTCGCGGCCAACCTGCGCGTGTTCGACCCGCCGGCGTTGTCGTTCCCGGGGGTGGAGATCGACCTGGCGAAGGTGCTGCACGGCAAGCAGGAGATCAGGCTGCACAAGCCGATCCCGGTCGAGGGCAAGGCGGTGGCCCGGTCGCGGATCGCCGACGTGTACGACAAGGGCAAGGCGGCGGTGGTGGTCCAGGAGGTGGCCGTCACGTCGTCGGCCGGCGATCCACTGTGGACGGCCCGGTCGAGCATCTTCGCCCGCGGCGAGGGCGGCTTCGGCGGCTCGCGCGGGCCTTCGGAAACCCTCTCGTGGCCTTCGGGGGCGCCGGACGCCGTCTTGGAGGTCCCGACACTGCCGCAGCAGGCGCTGCTGTACCGGCTGTGCGGCGACCGGAACCCGTTGCACGCGGACCCGGCGTTCGCCCGGGCGGCCGGGTTCGAGCGGCCGATCCTGCACGGGCTGTGCACGTACGGGATCGTCGCGCGGGTACTGGTGAACGAGTTCCTGGACGGCGACCCGGCGCGGGTGGCGTCGTTCGCGGCGAAGTTCGCCGGCGTGGTGTTCCCGGGCGAGACCCTGCGGATCCGGGTGTGGCGCGCGGGGGACGGCCGGCTCCTGGTGACGACGTCGGCGATCGAGCGGGACGACGCGCCGGTGCTGGCGGACACGGTGCTGGTGTCCACTTCCTGAACTCCGCTCGCCGGCCCGCTAACGTGGGTGGGAGACTTCGGGAGGACGAATGCCGGAATACTTCGTGGTGCGGGGCACGGTCGAACCGGGTGACCAGCGCGGCCGCGAGCTGGGCTTTCCGACGGCGAACATCGCCCTGCGCGACCAGGACGGCAGCCTGGGCGACGGGGTGTGGGCGGGCTGGATCGGCCGCCCGGACGGAACGAGGCTCCCGGCGGCGATCTCGGTCGGCCGCCGCCCGACGTACTACGGCGCGGACGGGTACCGCCTGCTGGAGGCCCACGTCCTGGACTTCACCGGCGACCTCTACGGCGAGACGCTGGTCGTGTGGCTGGGCGCCCACCTGCGCGAGCAGCAGAAGTACGCCTCGGCGGAGGACCTGATCACGGCACTGAAGAAGGACATCGCGGCGGCCACCCAGTGGACGGCCGACCACCCGGCGGCTTCGCTCCCGGAGCCCGGCGAGAGCCCGCTCGGTGAGGTCCGCCGGCTCACGGTTTGAGGTCGCCTGCCCGCCGCGGCCCCGAACCCGACGGTTCGCGCGGTCGGCGCCGGCTCGCCCCGGCACCGGCGGGGGACCCCCAGGCCGGGGACCTCTCGGAGCCGCGCTCACAAAGCCGCGGCCAGCAGCATGTAGCCCATCCCGGCGCCCATCGCCGCCCGGCACACCGCGCGGGACGCGTGGCCGGACGCCGCGGGCGCCGGCTCCTGGCCCGGGTCCGCCGTCGAGACTGTCGAGACCGTCGAGCCCCGGAGCGCCAGCACTCCCGACCACGCCGCGTCGGCCACGAAGTACCCCGCCGCCACCACCGCGATCAGGGGCAACGCCAGCCGGGCGTCCATGGCCGACATCGTCAGCCACGGGCCGTGGCCGGCTCCGCCGTGGGGCATCGCCGTCACCATGTACAGCATCGCCGCCGCCGAGAGGGCGTGGTGGGCGCACGTGCGGTTCCGCCACCAGGACACGGCGAACCAGCCCGTTGTCAGGGCCAGCACCGCCTGCCAGCCCGCCGCCGGGATGGGGCCGCCGACCGGCGAGGACATCGCCACCATCGCCAGCACCAGGAGCAGTTCCGCCAGGTCGCCGTGGCGGACGCCGTGGCCCAGCCGCGCGTAGTCCAGGCGGACCAGGCGCAGCACGCACGGGAGCACCAGCGCCGCGAAGACCGCCGTGAGCGCCCAGTCGACCGCCATGGCCTCACTCTCCGTCGTGGGTGGTGTCTCCACCGTGACACCCACGCCGTCCGGGCACCAGCCGTCATTGAGGTGACGCTGGGTCACCCGTCAGGATGAGGCCGCTGGTCGGCACGCCCGTCCCCGCCGTGACCAGCACCCGGGACGCGCCCGCGACCTGGTTGGCCGCCGTGCCGCGGATCTGCCGGACCCCCTCGGCGATGCCGTTCATGCCGTGGATGTACGCCTCGCCGAGCTGGCCGCCGTGCGGGTTGAGCGGCAACGCGCCGTCGAGCTCCAGCGCCCCGTCGGCGATGAAGTCCTTCGCCTCGCCGCGGCCGCAGAACCCCAGTTCCTCCAGTTGCATCAGCACGTACGGCGTGAAGTGGTCGTACAGCACGGCGACGTCCACATCGGACGGACCGAGACCCGACTGGCCCCACAGCTGCCGCCCGACGACCCCCATCTCCGGCAGCGCGGCCAGGTCGTCGCGGTAGTAGCTGGTCATCACGTACTGGTCCGGCCCGCTCCCCTGTGCCGCCGCCGCGATCACCGCCGTCGGCCGCGCCAGGTCACGCGCCCGCGCGACACCGGTGACGACCAGCGCGACCCCGCCGTCGCTTTCCTGGCAGCAGTCGAGCAGGTGCAGCGGCTCGGCCACCCAGCGCGACGCCTGGTGCTCCTCGAGGGTGATGGGGCGCCCGTGGAACCACGCGTTCGGGTTGGTCGCCGCGTGCTTGCGGTCGACCACCGCGACGCGCCCGAAGTCCTCGCTCGTCGCGCCGTAGTCGTGCAGGTAGCGCCGCGCCACCATGGCCACCGTCGCCGCCGGGGTCGCGATGCCCATCGGGTAGTGGAACGCGTTGTCCACGCCCGAGGAGTTGACCTGGCCGGCCGCCGCGGACGACACCTGGCCGAACCGGTGCCCGGACCGCTCGTTGAACGCCCGGTAGGCGACGACGACGTCCGCGACGCCGGTCGCCACGGCCATTGCGGCCTGCTGCACGGTCGCCGCCGCGGCCCCGCCGCCGTAGTGGACGCGGCTGAAGAACTTCAGCTCGGGTATCCCCAGCTCACGCGCCACCGCGATCTCCGCGTTGCCGTCCATGGTGAAGGACACCAGACCGTCCACATCGGACGGCGTGAGACCCGCGTCGGCCAGTGCGTGCGAGATGCATTCGGCCGCCAGCCGCAGTTCGCTGCGCCCGGAGTCCTTGGAGAACTCCGTCGCGCCGATCCCGGCGATCGCCGCCTTGCCCGGGAGCGTCACGGCAGGGTCACCTCCACCGTCCCGGCCACGTGCTCGCCGAGACTGTCCACACCGGACACGGAGACGACGACGTCGTTGCCATCGCGGGCGATCACCCGGCCGGTGAACGTCAGCGTGTCGTAGGCGTAGCAGGGCACGCCGAGCCGGATCTTGATCGACCGGATCAGCGCCTCCGGGCCGGCCCACTCCGAGACGAACCGCTGGACCAGGCCCGTGTCGGTGAGGATGTTGAGGAAGATGTCCTTCGAGCCGCGGGCCACGGCCGAGTCGCGGTCGTGGTGGACGTCCTGGAAGTCGCGGGTGGCCAGGGCCGTGCTGACGACGAACGTCGGCGTCGCCTCGATCGTCAGCGGCGGCAGCTCGGTCCCTTCGGCGACGGTCATCGGGCCACCTTCCACGCGGGCAGGGTCAGGTCGTCGTCGACGCGGACGAACGCCGCGACGACCGGCAGTCCGATGTGGACTTCCTCCGGCGCCGCGCCCAGCAGCTCGGCCAGCACGCGGACCCCTTCTTCCAGTTCGACCAAGGCCACGACGAACGGGAGTTCCTTGCCCGGCACCGGCGGGTGGTGGTGCACGACGTAGGAGTACACGGTCCCCCGGCCACTGGCGACGACGTAGTCGGGCTTGGTGTCCAGCGAGCCGTCGGGCGGCATCGGCCCGGGCGGGTGCCGCAGCGTCTCGCCCCACCGCTGGATCCGCAGTTCACCCTCGCGGAGGCCGTCCCAGAAGAACTCCGTGTCCCGGCTGATCACCGGCCCGAGCACCGGCGACGGCGGCGGCTTCGGCGCGGGCGGGCGGAACTTGAGCACCCGGAACATCATCTCGGCGACGGCCTCGTCGCCGACGTACCAGGTCATCCGGGTGGTGACGAACCAGCCCTCGCCGAGGGCGGTCTTCTTGGGGCCGGTCACCTCCTCCAGCCGCGTCCGCGCCTCGACCTGTTCGCCGGGCCGCAGGTAGCGGTGGTAGGTCTGCTCCGAGTTCGTCGCCACGACCGACGTGAACCCCGCCTCGTCGAGCAGCTCCATCATCAGGCCGAGGGGATCGTCGGTGCCCCGTGGGACGTTCAGGCCGCCCATCGTCCACACCTGCGCCATCGCGGGCGGCGCCACCAGTCCCTTGTGGACGCTCACCGCCGCGAACTCCGGGTCGGTGTAGACCGGGTTGCGGTCCCCGATCGCCTCCACCCAGTTGTTGACCATGGCCTGGTTGACGGGGTCGCGGGCCGGGCGCGGCGCGCATTCCCCGCGCGCGGCGATCCGCGCGGCGGCCTCTTCGATGTTCATCGCGGCACCCTCGGCAGGCCCAGGCCGATCGAAGCGATCAGCTCCCGTTGGATTTCGCTGACGCCCCCGCCGAACGTCAGCACGATGTTGCGCTTCGCGGTGAGGTCCAGCCATTCGGCCAGCTCGGCGGTGTCCGGATCGGCCAGGTCGCCGTGGCGCCCGACGACCTCTTCCAGGTTCCGGCCGATCCGCTGGATGGCCTCCGAGCTGAACACCTTGGTCGCCGACGCGTCCGCGACGCCCACCGGCGCGCTCGCCGAGGACACCGCGACCTGCCAGTTCAGCAGCTCGTTGACGCGGGTCACGGCCAGCGCCTCGGCGAGCACGGCTCGCACGTCGGCGAGGTCCAGCAGGCCGTGCGCGCTCGCCCAGGCGCGGACGCGGTCGTACAGGCCGCCGATCCGCCCGGCCGGCCCGAGCATGACCCGCTCGTGGTTGAGCTGCGTCGTGATCAGCCGCCAGCCCGCGTTTTCCGCCCCCACCAGCCGGTTCGCCGGCACGCGGACGTCCGAGTAGTACGTCGCGTTGACGTGGTGGGCGCCGTCGCAGGTGATGATCGGCGTCCAGGAGTAGCCGGGGTCGCTCGTGTCGACGATGAGGATCGAGATGCCCTTGTGCTTCGGCGCGTCCGGCGCGGTCCGCACGGCGAGCCAGACGTAGTCGGCGTCGTGCCCGCCGGTGGTGAAGATCTTCTGGCCGTTGACCACGTATCCGTCGCCGTCGCGCACCGCGGTCGTCCGCAGCGACGCGAGGTCGGTGCCCGCTTCCGGTTCGCTGTACCCGATCGCGAAGTGGATCTCTCCCGCCAGGATCTTCGGCAGGAAGAAGGACTTCTGTTCGTCCGTGCCGAATTCCTGCAGGGTCGGCCCGACCGTCTGCAGCGTGACCGAAGGCAGCTGGACGTCGGCGCGCGCGGCCTCGTCGACGAACAGGTGCTGTTCGACGCCGCCGAAGCCCTGGCCGCCGTACTCGACCGGCCAGCCGACGCCGAGCCGGCCGTCGCGGCCCATCCGGCGGACGATCTCGCGGAAGACCGGACCGTGCCGCTCGCGCCGCATCGCCCGGCGTTCCTCGGGGCTGATCAGGCCGGCGAAGTACGCACGCAGTTCCGCGCGCAGCTGCCGCTGCGCGCTGGTCAGTTCGACGTGCATCCGCTCACCCCCGCCACTCGTTCGCCGAGCCGGCCGAGCCGGTGCGCGGCCCCGCCGAGCGTCCGGCCGAGATCCTTGACCGCCGACGAATACCGGTGCAGCGGATAGGTTTCGTCGACACCCACCCCACCGTGCAGGTGGTGGCAGGTCGCCAGCGCTTCCGGCGCCCGCGAGGCGAACCAGTAGGCGGCGATGTCGAGTTCGGCGTCCGCGTCGAGGCCCGAAGCCAGCCGCCACACCGCGGACGTCACGGCGAGGTGCACGGTCCGCGCGGCCACGTAGACGTCGGCGATCTGGCCCGCCACGGCCTGGAAGGCGGAGAGCGGCCTGCCGAACTGGGTCCGCTCGCCGACGTGCTTCACGGTGAGCGCGAGCGCACCGGCCAGCAGGCCGTCGCCGAGGGCCAGGGCACCGGCCAGCGCGAACCGGTGCAGCGCCGCGACCGCGCCGCGGTCGAACAGGAGGTCCGTTTCCTCGACGGCGACGTCGTCGAGCCGGACCGTGTACTCCGGTGCCCCGGAGGAGGTGGGTGTCGGGACGAGCGTGACGCCTTCGGCGTGCGGGTCGACGAGGTAGACGGCGCTGCCGTGCGCGGTCGTCACCGGCGTGAGGATCCGGCCGGCTTCGGCGGCGTACGGGACCGCCGTCTTCACGCCGCTGATCAGCCACTTCCCGTCGCCCGGCCGCGCGATCGCGGCGGGCTCCGCGGCGAGCGGCGCGGAGGGCTCGTGCAGGGCCGCGGTGAGCAGCGCTTCCCCGGCGGCGACCGGTGGCAGGAACTCCGCGCGCTGGGCGGGCGTGCCGAGCGACTCGATCGGCAGGACGCCGAGGGCGAGGGCGGCGTACGCGGGCACCGGCGCGGCGGCCCGGCCGGTCTCGGTCAGAACCTGGGCGACCTCGGCGACGCCCAGGCCGTCGCCTTCCAGTTCCGTGGGCAGGGCCAGGGCGAGCAGGCCCGCCGAGGCGAGCGCGCGCCAAGGGTCGTCGGGCGCCACCCGCTTCGAGGGGGCCGCGGGAGCGGAGCCGGCCGCACCCCCGAAGCCGCTGAGCACTTTCGCGGTGAGGGCGGCGATCTCGGTCTGCGTTTCGTCAAGAGCGAAGTCCACGCCTGTCCTCCGGATCGGGCGCAATAGTGAAACCTGTTCTAGTCTTAACCGGAAAGGGTGGGCACGGCAACCCCCGGGGGTGGCGCGATGGCGGGGACGCGGCGGCTGATCACCGTGCCGCCGACCGCGGGCGTGCCCGAGCCGGTCCCGGTGGAGCTGCCCGGCCGCGGCCGGACCGTGGTCGCCGACGTCGGCCCGCGGGACGCGCCGGCCATCGTCCTGCTGCACTCCGTGGCCTGCACAGGGCTGCTGACCTGGTACCCGGCGCTCACGCGGCTGGCGCGGCACCACCGCGTCATCGTGTTCGACCAGCGGTGGCACGGCCGGGGCATCCGGTCGCCGGAGTTCCGGCTCGCCGACTGCGCGGAAGACGTCACCGCCGTCGCGGACGCGCTCGGCGTCGGCCGGTTCGCCGTCGCCGGGTACTCGATGGGCGGGCTGGTCGCCCAGCTCGTGGCGCGCGCGGAACCAGAACGTGTTACCGGGCTGGTGCTGTGCTCGACCGCGGACCGGTTCGGCCGCGGGCTCCGGCAGCGCGCCGCCCTCGCGGTCTTCGGCCGGACGCTGCGGCAGCTGCGCGAGCACCTGCGGCCGCCGGCCGTGCCCGCCGTGCTCCCCCGCGAACGCCTGGCCGACCGGCGGTGGGGGCTGCGGGAGTTCCGGTCGACCACCCCGTGGGCCATCGCGGTGGCCGTGGACGAGATCGGCCGGTTCGACTCGACGCCGTGGCTGCACACGCTGCGGCTGCCGGCCGCGGTCGTCGTGACCGCCCGGGACCGGTTCATCGCCCCCGCCCACCAGCGGGCTCTGGCCCGCCGGATCCCCGGTGCGGCCACCTACGAGGTCGAGGCCGGGCACGCCGCCTGCGTGCTGGCCGCCGACCGCTGGGTGCCCGCCCTGCTCGCCGCGGTCCACTCCCTCCGAGGAAGGAATCCCTGATGGGACGCTTCAGCCTGCCCGACCGGAAACCCGGCGGCCTCGATTCGCCGGTGACCGCCAAGGTCATGAAGTACGCGGCCCGGGCGCAGGTGGCGGTCTTCCGGCTGACCGGCGGCCGCGTCGGCAGCACGTGGCGGATCGGCGCGGGGTTCCGCAAGCCGGTCCCGACGCTGCTGCTGGAACACCGCGGCCGCAGGTCCGGGCGGCTGTTCACCACCCCGCTGCTGTACCTGCGGTCCGGCGAGGACGTCGTGGTCGTCGGCTCGCAGGGCGGCCTGCCCCGGCACCCGCAGTGGTACCGCAACCTGCTGGCGCACCCGGAACCCGCATCCACCTCAAGGGACGGCGCGGTGTGCCGGTCCGCGCCCGGGTGGCCGGGCCGGACGAGCGCGCCGGGCTCTGGCCGCGGCTGGTCGAGCTGTACGCGGACTTCGCGAAGTACCAGGCGTGGACCGAGCGGGAGATCCCGGTCGTGGTGCTCAGCCCCCGGTAGGCGAGGCCTTCAGCAGCTCGGCGAGGGCGTCCGGGAGCGCGTCGGCGAGCGGCCACAGGTCCTTCACGAGCTCTCGCGCGCCGAGCAGGCCGACGTGCACCTTCCCCGCGTTCGACAGGACCGTGACGTTCAGCCCGGCGCCGTGGAAGACCGGCCCGAGGGGGTAGAACCCGGTGATCCGCGCGCCGAGGAAGTACAGCGGCATCGGCGGGCCGGGCACGTTCGACACGACCAGGTTGTGCACCACCGGGTGCTTCTCGGCCAGGCGCAGCGCGGAGTACGCGCGGACGGCGAGCCCGAACGCCGACGCGACCGAGAACTGCGCCCAGTCCTGCAGCATGTCGGCGTCGATGTCGTGGTGGTGGTCCTTCGCGCGCCGGTTGGCCTCGGCGAGGAAGAACACCCGCGCGGCCGGGTCGGGCAGGTGCGTGGGCAGGGAGGCGAAGAACGCCGAAACCTTGTTGCTGCCGTGCTCGCGTTCGGTCCGCTCGTGCACCGACACCGGGACGGTCGCCACCAGCGGGTCCTCCGGCAGCTCGCCGCGCGCGGCGAGGAACTCCCGCAGCGCACCGGCGACGAGTGCGAGCACGACGTCGTTCACCGTGACCCCGAAGGCGTTCTTGACGTCCTTGACGTCGTCGAGGTCGAGCTGGGCGAAGGCGACGCTGCGGTGCCCGGTGATCGTGCCGTTCAGCGACGTCCGCGGAGCGGTGAACGGGATCGGCATCCCCTTGCCCCGCAACGCCCGGCCGACCCACCGCGGCATCAGCCCCAGCAGGTCGGGCAGCAGCCGCGCGACCTCGGCGGGCCGCCGCACGGCGCTCTCGACGCCGGCCCGGATCAGGTCCAGCGGCGACGGCATCCCGGCGTTCCGGTGTTCCTCGACTTCCGGCATCGGCCCGTCCGGCTCGAGCCCGGCCAGGTAGGAGATCAGGCTGGCGCCGCTCACGCCGTCGACGCTCGCGTGGTGCATCTTGAGCAGCACGGCGAGCCGGCCGTCGGCCAGCCCTTCGATGACGTACAGCTGCCACAGCGGGTGCGCGCGGTCGAGCTGCTGCCCCGCGATGTGCGCGCACAGCTCGGCCAGCTCGGCGCGGTCGCCGGGGGCGGGCACGCCGATGCGGTGCACGTGGTGGTCGAGGTCGAAGTCCTCGTCTTCCACCCAGACGGGGTGACTGAGGTTCCAGAGGGGGTTGTGCAGTTTGCGGCGGAACGCCGGGATCTGCCGGACACGTTCGCCGAGCTTGGCGTGCAGCTTCGCGAAGCTGTAGCCGCCGGGGACGGTCGAGCCGTCGAGGACGAGCAGCCCGCAGACGTGCAGGACCTGCGACGACGTCTCGAGGTAGAGAAAGCTCGCGTCGAGGCCGCTCAGTCTCTGCATGGCGTCAGGGTAAGCCACTTCCGGTGAGCGGCGCGTCACCCTACTCGCCGGTATCATCGCGGTGGTGCAGCCGAATTTCCTGATCCGTCGCGCGGTCCAGCTCGGTCTCACCGCCAACGCCCTCCGCCCGCTGCGGGCGCGGTCCACGACGATCCCGGCGTTCTTCGCCGGGTGGCTGACCGGCGAGCTGGCGCCCCAGTTTCTGGCCCTGACGGCGGCGGACGCGGCGTGGCACGTGGCCCGCCACGGCGTGGGCGACCGGTCGACGAAGGCGGGCCTGGCGATGGCGGCCGCGTCCGCCGCCGGGCTGGCCACGCTGATCCGCACCGGGCACGGGGCCCGCGAGGAGATCGAGAAGGCGCTGACGTCGGCGCTGGGCGAGGACTACGCGGCGGAACTGGGCCGGTCCGACCTGGGCCTGCCGTGGGGCGAGCTGGCGCTGCCGTTCCGGATGGGCGCGCCGGACGTGCGCGTCGACCGCGACATCGCGTACGCCCCGGGCGGCAAGCGGTTCCTGCTGGACGTGTACCGGCCCCTCGAGGAGGTGTCCGGGGCGCCGGTGCTGCTGCAGGTCCACGGCGGCGCGTGGGTGATCGGCAACAAGGAGGAGCAGGGCCGTCCGCTGATGCGCTACCTGGCCCGCCGCGGCTGGGTGTGCGTCGCGATCAACTACCCGCTGTCGCCGGCCCACCGGTGGCCGGCGCACATCGTCGCGGCGAAGCAGGCGCTGGCGTGGATCCGCTCGTCGATCGCCTCGTACGGCGGCGACCCGCGGTTCGTGGCGGTGACGGGTGGTTCGGCGGGCGGGCACCTGTCGGCGCTGCTGGCACTGTCGCAGAACGACCCGGCGTTGCAGCCGGGCTTCGAGGACGCGGACACGAGCATCCAGGCCTGCGTCCCGCACTACGGGGTGTACGACTTCGCGGCGACGTCCGGGGCACCGGCGAGCAAGTACCGCCTGGAGAGCCTGATCGCGCGCCGGGTGTTCGCCCCGGACCGGGACCCGGTGTCCCACCTGGACGACTACATCGCGGCGTCCCCGCTGGACCGCATCACATCGGACGCACCGCCGTTCTTCGTGATCCACGGCCGCGACGACTCCCTGGTGCCGGTGCGCGAGGCGCGCGAGTTCGTCTCGCGGCTGCGGGAGAAGTCGCGGCAGCCGGTGGCGTACGCGGAGCTGGCGGGGGCGCAGCACGCGTTCGACGTGTTCACGTCGGTGCGGTCGGCGCACGTGGTGCGCGGGGTGGCACGGTTCCTGGACCACACGTACAACGCCTGGAAGGCGGAGCACCGGTAGCCGTCCTACGCCACCACCGAGCCCGGCGGGCTGCCGGCGGTGCGCCGTCCTCGACCCCGGCATCGGCGGCGGCGAGCTCTGGGCCCACGGCAGTTCGACCTGCGCCGCGGGTCGAAGAGGCCGCACGCGCCCCTGACCGGCCCCGGGCCGCCGCCGCGCTCTGGACGAGGAGAGCCGGCTGACCGGTGTCGACCGCGGCTCCCCGCTGACCGCCACAAGGCGGCGCGGTCAGTAGGCGAGGTCCACCGGGCTCGCCGAAGGCGGACCGTCGAGGCGCCACTCCGTCCCTTCGTGCACGAAGCGGTACCAGCGGGCGTCACGGCCGTAGCGCAGTTGCAGCTCTCCGTGGGTCAAGCGGTTGCGCCAGATCTTCGGTTTGCCCGGCAGGCCCGCTTCGGCCAGCACCGATTCGGCCTCCGCCAACGGGCCGGGGCCGGGTTGCCAGGTCTCCCGCAGGGCCGCCAAGCCGCCACGGCCGGCTTCGCGCCAAGCTTCGGCCCAGCGGGCCAGGTCACGGGGTGGCACCCGGGCCGCCGTGGCCAGGGCAGTGATTTCCGCGGCCGGGCGGCCGGCCGCGCGGCGGGCGAGGTCTTCCTCGAACGTCAGCTCCACCGCTGCCGGTCCGGCGGTCAGCAGGTCGCGGGCCAGCGAGGCGGCGTCCGCGGCCAGGGCGGACAGCGCCGCCGCCGTCCAGCCGGTGGCCGGGGGTGGGTCGAGGTCCAGGACCGCCGGCGGCCCGGGGACCCGCGGAGGCGGCGGCAGGGCGGGGATCGCGCCCGGACGGCGTGCGTAAGCCGCTCGCGGGGTCAGGCCCTCGTCGGCGGGCTTCGGGAGCTTCGGTTTCTCGCCGCGCGCCGGCGACCGGCGAGCCCGGAGCTCCGCCAGCACGTCCGCCCGCGGGCGGCCGCGGAGCAGGAAGAGCGTGAACGGGTCGCGGTCCACCTCGTCGGCGACCAGGTAGTACACCGCGGCGACGTGCTTGCACGGGTTCGCCGAGTCCGGGCACGAGCACCGGGGCCGCAGGTCGCCCGGGCCCGGCAGGAGGTCGACGCCCGCCTCGCGCGCCTGCTCGGTGAGCGCGCCCGGCAGTTCGCCGTCGAGCAGCGCGGCCGCGTGGCCGAGCTGGGTGCCGACCACGCCGAGCAGCGTGTCCCATTCGCCGTCGGTGAAGGTGCGCATGGTGATCGTCACCTTGTACGGCTCCGGCCGGCTCCCGCGCACCCGGGCAGTCATCCCGCCGGCGCCGAAGTGGAGCTCGCTGACGGTGCCTTTCCGCGCGTACGTCCGCCCGCGGGGCAGGCGGTTCGGGTCGAGCTTCGCGCGCTGCTCCAGCGCCTCGACCCAGGCCCGGCCCCACCACGTCGTGCCGAAGTTCCGCCTCGGGGGCATCACCCGCTCCCGAGCCGGACCAGGTCGGCGAGCTCGTCGTCGGAGAGTTCGGTGATCCAGTCCTCCCCCGCGCCGACGATCGACTCGGCGAGCCCCCGCTTCTTTTCGAGGACCTGCGCGATCCGCTCCTCGAGGGTGCCCTCGGCGATCAGCCGGTGCACCTGGACCGGTTTGTCCTGCCCGATCCGGTAGGCGCGGTCGGTGGCCTGGTCCTCGACCGCCGGGTTCCACCAGCGGTCGTAGTGGATGACGTGGGTGGCCCGGGTGAGGTTGAGGCCGACGCCGCCGGCCTTCAGCGAGAGCAGGAAAACCGGGATTTCGCCTGCCTGGAACCGGTCGACCATGTCCTGCCGTTTCGCCGGCGAGCTGTCACCGGAGAGCAGTTCGGTGGGCAGGCCGCGGTCCCGGAGACGCCGTTCGAGCAGGCGGCAGAGCTGGACGTACTGGCTGAACACCAGGACGCTTTCGCCTTCGTCGAGGATCACGTCCAGCAGTTCTTCGAACGCCGCGAGCTTGCCGGAGCGGCCGGTGAGCGCGCCGTGCGGTTCCTTGAGGAATTGCGCGGGGTGGTTGCAGATCTGCTTGAGCTCGGTGAGCAGCCGCAGGACCTGTCCGTGCCGCTTGATGCCCTGCGTTTCCCGGATTTCGGCGAGGTTTTCGCGCACAACGGCTTCGTAGAGCGTGGTCTGCTCGGCAGTGAGCGGGACGAACCGGTCGGTCTCGGTCTTGCGCGGCAGTTCCGGGGCGATGTCCGGATCGGTCTTGCGCCGCCGCAGCAGGAACGGCCGCACGGTGGCGGCCAGCCGCTCGGTGACCGCCTTGTCGCGGTCGCGTTCGATCGGGCGCGCCACCGTGCGGCGGAACCGGTCGAGCGGGCCGAGCAGGCCGGGGGTGGTCCAATCCACAATGGACCACAGCTCGGTGAGCCGGTTCTCGACGGGCGTGCCGGTGAGGGCGACCTTGGCCTGCGCGGGAATCTTGCGCAGTTCCTTCGCGGTGGCGGAGAGCGGGTTCTTGACGTGCTGCGCTTCATCGGCGGCGACGAGCCCCCAGTCCACTGCGGACAGCGTTTCGCGGTCGCGGCGGAGGACACCGTAGGTGGCGAGGACGACCTCGTCGGGGGCGAGGTCGTCGAGGTGGCGGCTGCCGCCGTGGAACCGCCGGACGGGGATTTCGGGCGCGAAGCGGGCGAACTCGCGCTCCCAGTTGCCGAGCAGGGAGGTGGGGCAGAGGACGAGGGCCGGCCCGCCGCCGGCTTTCGCGGGCTCGGCCACCGGCGAGTTTCCGGCCATCGGCGGGTTTCCCGCCGCTGAGAGAGGCTCGCCGGCCGGGGACACCGCCTCGGCACCGGCCGCCGGCACCTCGGCCTCCTCGCCCTGCGCCGGGCCCGCCGGCAACTTCCCGGCCCGAGCCAGCTCGCGCCGGTGCAGGTGGAGGGCGATCAGCTGGATCGTCTTGCCCAGGCCCATGTCGTCGGCCAGGCAGGCGCCCAGGCCGAGCCCCGTCATCGTCGCCAGCCACGACAAGCCCGCCTGCTGGTACGGCCGCAACGTCGCCCGCAAACCCGGGGGCGGGGCGACCGAACCCTCCGCCCGGTCGCGCAGGCGCGAAGCCAGCCCGCCGAGGGCCGGCGGTGGGGCGAACTCCACGCGCTCGCCGTCCAGTTCCAGCTCGCCCGTCAGGGCCGCCGCCAGGGCTTCGCCCGCTTCCAGCTTGCGGGTTCGGCCGCGGACGCGGGCCAGCAGCTGCGGGTCGACGCGGACCCACTGGCCGCGCAGGCGGACCAGCGGCCGCTTGGCTTCGGCGAGGGCCGCGACCTCGGCCTCCGTCAGCTGCTCGCCGCCCAGGCTGAGCTGCCAGCGGAACTCCAGGAGGCTCCGCAGGCGGAACTCCGCCTCCGTGACGCTCGCCGGCGCCTGCGTCGCGCTCGCCTTCGCTTTCACCTCGCCCGCGAACAGCCCCTTCGACCAGAGCACCTCGATGCCGGCGCCCCCGAGCTCGCGGGCGCCGTCGGTGAGCAGGTCGACCACCTCTTCGTCGGACAGCGCCAGGGAATCGGGCGTCGCCTGGGTCAGCACCCGGCCCAGGGGTGCCCAGGCCCGCGCGCCGCGGCGCAGGCCGAGGAGCAGCTGGGTCTCGACCTGGTCGCCGAGGCGGTGCAAGACCGCGTCCGGGGCGTCCCACAGCGTCGCCGCCTCCACCACCAGGCTCGGCTCGGCGATGCTGCGCACCGCCAGCACCCCGGCGAACGAATCGTCGTCCAGGCCCTCGACCCGCAGCAGCACCTGGACGCCGCGGGGCTCGCGGGCCTCCAATTCCGCCAGCCACGCCGCGCCGTCCGGGCCGAGCAGGGCCGGCTCGCGGGCCGCGAACGCCGGGTCGCCCGCGCCGACCGGGGCGGCCGGGCTGCGGACCAGCAGGTCGGCCGTCGCGTCCCAGAGCGCGCGGACCAGGGAATCCGGCGAGTGCAGGCGGATCCGTTTCAACCCCGTCAGCGGCAGCGCGTACGCCTCCGGGGGCAGGGCGCCGGCCAGGCCCCGGAGCAACTCCTCGTCCGCGGCGTCCAGCGGGCCGATCCGCCAGGCCGCCGCCCCGCCCGGCGAGGCGGCCGGCCGCAGCCGCCCGCGGGCGACGAGGTTGACCCCGGCGTTGACCGCCGCCGACCACGCCGCGACCGCCGGGCTGGCCTCCTCCCCCACCGACAGCAGCCGGGGCAGCGCCCGCTCCAGGGGCACCAGCTCGGCGTCGACCTTCGTCCGCGCGAACTTGGCTCCCCGGGGCAGCACGAGCTCGATCGTGGTCCCGCCGGCCACGTCTTCGCCCCACAGAGCCAGCACCCCGTCCCGCGGGGGATCCGCGGGGAGGTAGGTGGCCTGGGTGCCTGCGCTGAACTCCACGACCGCAACGCTAGAACACGACCCCGACAGTTTTGCCCTCGGCGGCGCGAACGGTCCTTTCGCACCGTTGCTCGACGCAACTCACCCGTGCGCCGAGAGGCATCACCCGTGCGCCGAGAGGCATCACCCGTGATTGGAGGGGCATCACGCGTGATTGGCGGGGCATCAGCCGCGGGGCAGGCCCAGCAGGCGTTCGGCGGTGAGGGAACGCAGGACCTGCGTCGTGCCGCCCGCGATCGACAGGCAGCGGGTCAGCAGGAATTCGTGCTGGGCCGGGCCGTCGGCGCGCAGCGCGGCCGAGCCGGCCAGCTCCAGCGCGAATTCGGCCACGTCCTGGCGGTGCTGCACGCCGAGCAGCTTCCGGACACTCGACTCCGCGCCCGGGTCCTGCCCGTCCAGGCGGCGAAGCGCCGCCCGCAGGTCCAGCACCGAGCCCGCGACGCCGGCCGCCACCAGCGCACCGAGCCGGTCCAGCGCGACGTCGTCCAGGACGGAAGCGTCCACTGTGGACAGGAGGGTCCGCACGCTCTCGCCGACCGCCGAACCGCTGCCGATGGCCACCCGCTCGTTGGCCAGTGTCGTGCGCGCCAGCCGCCAGCCGCCGCCCGGCGGGCCGACGACGTCGGCGTCCGGGACGAACACGTCGTCCAGGAACACCTCGTTGAACACCGCCTCGCCGGTGATTTCGCGCAGCGGCCGCGTCGTGATCCCCGGCGCGCGCATGTCGACCAGGAAGTAGGTGATGCCCTTGTGCTTGGGCACGTCCGGGTCGGTGCGGGCCAGGCAGATGCCCCAGTCGGCTTCGCGGGCCAGCGACGTCCACACCTTCTGCCCGGACAGCCGCCAGCCGCCGTCGACGCGCCGGGCCGCCGTCCGCAGCGCCGCCAGGTCGGACCCGGCGCCGGGTTCGCTGAACAGCTGGCACCAGGTGAGCTCGCCGCGCAGGGTGGGCCGGGCGAACCGGGCACGCTGCTCGTCGCTGCCGTGCTCGAGGATCGTCGGGACCGCCCACGCCCCGATCACCAGGTCCGGACGGCGCACCCCGGCGGCGGCGAGCTCGGCGTCGATCCGCAGCTGCTCCGCGGCACCGGCACCCCGGCCGTAGGGCGACGGCCAGTGCGGCGTCAGCAAGCCGGCGTCGGCCAAGGCCACCCGCTGTTCCCCCGGCGGCAGCGCGGCGATCCGCGCGACCTCCTCCCGCAGCGCAGGATCCTCGCCGACGTCGACGCCCAGCGTGCGCTCGGTCCCGGAGAGCGCCAGGGTCGCCGCCCGCCGCCGCCACGCGCCGCCGAGCCACTGCCGCAACGCCACGGCCCGGCGCAGGTACAGGTGCGCGTCGTGCTCCCAGGTGAACCCGATCCCGCCGAGGATCTGGACGCAGTCCTTGGCGTTGGCGACGGCCGCGTCGAGGGCGACGACGGCCGCGGCCGCCACCGAAAGCGGGTGCTGCCCCGACGCCGCGTCCCAGGCCAGCGCTTCGGCGGCTTCGGCGCGGCAGAGCATCTCGGCGCACAGGTGCTTGACCGCCTGGAACGCCCCGATCGGCTTGCCGAACTGCTCGCGGACGCCGGCGTACTCGACGGCGACGGTCAGGCACCGCCGCGCCACGCCCGCCGCCTCGGCGGCCGCCAGCGTCGCCGCCAGGTCGGTGACCGGCGGCAAGGTGAGGACGTCGGCCCGGACCCCCGAGAACCGGATGCGCGCCAGCGGGCGCGAGAAGTCGAACGCGGCCAGTGGCTCGACGCTCACCCCGGGCGTACCGGGCGCGAGCAGGACGTGGCCGCCCTCGGCCGGCACCAGCAGCCAGGTCCCGGCGTCCGCGCCGGGCACCGGCCCGGTGACGCCGTCGTCAAGGGACGGCGCGTCGAGCAGGACCGCGACCGTGGCCTCCCCCTCGGCCAGGGCCGGGAGCAGCTCCTTCGCTTCGGGGACTTCGGCGAGCAGGAGCCCGGCGAGCGCGGTGCCCAGCACCGGTCCGGGAACGAGTTCTTCCGCCGCCGCGGCGAGCCCGGCGGCGAGGTCGGCGACACCGCCCTCGGCCCCGCCTGCCGCCGCGGGCAGCGCGACACCGAACAGGCCGAGCGCGGCGAAGCCGGCCGGAATCCCCGCCGCCGGCCCGGTTTCCGTCGCGCGCACCGCCTGCCGCGGGTGGTGTGCCGCGGACCAGGCGTGGATCGCCTCGGCCAGCGCGGCCTGTTCCTCGGTGAGCGCGACCGGCATGGGGTCTCCTCGCGAATCGGCGACACTACTCGCGAGTGTAGAACGTGTTACAGTTTTCCGGCCAGTGGGTCCGTTGTCGCGCGGTTCGCCAGGACCGGTAATCTACGTCGTGAACTGGAACAAGTTCCGAAGGACGGGGGAATGCCGATGCCAGGCAAGACCAAGGCCCGCGGCAACGGCCTGGGCGCGATCGGCGCGGACGAGCTCGGCTCGGCCGCCCAGCGCGACCGCCGCCGCCGGATCATCGACGCCACCCTCGCGCTCGCCTCGAAGGGCGGCTACGACGCCGTCCAGATGCGGGCCGTCGCCGAGAAGGCCGACGTCGCGCTCGGCACGCTCTACCGATACTTCCCCTCGAAGATCCACCTGCTCGTCTCCGGGCTGGCCCGCGAGTTCGAACGCGCGCAGGAGAAGCTCGAGCGCCAGGCCATCCCGGGCGACACGCCCGCCGAGCGGCTGATGTTCGTGCTCGGCCGCAACACGCGCCTGATGCAGCGCGACCCGCACCTGACCGAGGCGATGGTGCGCGCCTTCATGTTCGCCGACACCTCCGCCGCCGCCGAGGTCGAGCAGGTCGGGCGGCTGATGGAGAACATGTTCGCCAAGGCGATGGGCATCGCCGAGCCCACCGAGGCCGACCGGGACATCTTCCACGTGGTCGCGGACGTCTGGATGGCGAACCTGGTGGCCTGGGTGACCCGCCGCGCCTCGGCCGCCGACGTCGCCAACCGCCTCGAACTGTCGGTGCACCTGCTGCTCGACAAATGATCCCGACGACGGCGGTCGCCGAAGCCCACCGCCGGCTGCACCGCGCGCTCGACGGGCTCACCGACGAGCAGGTCCGCGAGCCGTCGCCGCTGCCCGGCTGGACGCGCGGCCACGTGCTGGCCCACGTCACCGACGCCGGCCGCGCGCTCGCCGACCTGGTCGAGAAGGCCCTGCTCGGCGTGCTCGTCCCGCTCTACGACCCGCGCACGCACGACCGCGACGGCATCATCGAGGCGACCGCGGGCCGCACCGCCGACGAGCACCGGCGGGCCCTGCTCCGGCACTCCGTCCGCCTGGAGGACGCCTGGGCCCGGGTCCGCGACTGGGACCAGCACGTCGACTACCGCGACGGCAAGCTCTCCAGCACGGTCTTCGCGCGCTGGCGCGAGGTCTGGATCCACGCCGTCGACCTCGACGTCGGCCTCGGCGTGGCCGACTGGCCCGAGGACTTCGCCGTCCACGCCGTGGACTTCCTCGCCGACCGGCTGCCCGGCGGCGTCGCGGTCCGGGCCGGCGATCGCCGCTGGGGTTCCGGCGAGGCCCAGGTCACCGGGCCCGTGCGGGACCTGGCCGCCTGGCTGTCCGGCCGGAGTTCCGGCGACGGCCTCACCGGCGATCTCCCGGAGCTGGGCCCGTGGCCTAGCGGTGCGCGGCGGCCACCTCCGCCAGCTCGTCGAGCGCCTTGAGCGTCTCGGCTTCCGGCAACGTGTCGAGCAGGAACGTGTACCGCTCGACGCCGGCCTCGCGGAAGCCGTCGATCACCTTCGGCGTCGTCGGGCCGCCGAAGACCGCGAACGGGACGTCCTCCCGGCCCTGCTCGGCCAGCCAGCCGCGGACCCGCTGCGCCTCCTGGTACTTCGTGTAGCCCCGCAGCAGCCAGCCGTCGCCGTACTTGGCCAGGCGGTTCAGGGCCGCTTCGCTCTCGCCGCCGATGTAGATCGGGACGTGCGGCTTCTGCACCGGCTTCGGCCAGCTGAAGATGGGGTCGAGGTCGATGTGCTCGCCGTGGAACTCGGCCTCGTCCTCGGTCCAGATCTCCTTCAGCGCGGCCAGCTGCTCGTCCATCAGCGCGCCGCGCGTCTTCGGGTCGGTGCCGTGGTTGCGCATCTCCTCCCGGTTCCACCCGACGCCGACGCCGAACAGCGCGCGGCCGTCGGAGATCAGGTCGAGCGAGGCGACCTCCTTGGCCGTGTGGATCAGGTCGCGCTGGATCAGCAGGGCGATGCCGGTGCCGAGCAGCAGCTCCGACGTGGCGGTGGCCGCGGCGGTGAGCGCCACGAACGGGTCGAGCGTGCGGTAGTAGACGCGCGGCAGCTCGCCGCCGCCCGGGTACGGGGTTTCCCGGCTCACCGGGATGTGCGAATGCTCGGCCAGCCACAGCGAATCGAAGCCGCGTTCTTCCAGCGCGGCACCCAGCACATCGGGGCGGATGCCCTCGTCGGTCACGAACGTCGAAATCCCGAATTTCATGCCCCACGTCTATCACGCGGGTTGACAGCCGGCCACGAACAGCCGCACGATGGAGTTATCTCATCATATGTTGAATAGGGGGTCGTCATGGACGTCCAGGACGTCGACTTCGAGCAGCTCTACCAGGGCACCACGCCGATGGGCCGCAAGATGCCGTGGGACCTCGGCGCTCCGCAACCCGCGGTCGTCGCGCTCGCCGACGCCGGCGAATTCACCGGCGACGTCCTCGACATCGGCTGCGGCCTCGGGGACAACTCGGCGTTCCTCGCCTCACGCGGCCTGCAGGTGACCGGCCTGGACGGCGCGCCGTCGGCGATCGAACAGGCCCGCACCCGCGCGCCGGGCGTCACCTTCGCCGTCGCCGACGCGACGAAGCTCGAAGGGTACGAAGGCAGCTTCGACACGGTCCTCGACAGCGCGCTCTACCACTGTCTCGACGAGGACCAGCGCCGCGCGTACCTGGCGGCGCTGACCCGCGCGACCCGGCCGGGCGCGACGCTGCACCTGTTCTGCTTCTCGGACGAGGTGCCGGCAGGGTTCCCGGCGCCGTACCTGATCAGCGAGGCCAACCTGCGAGAGACGGTCGGCCGGGAGTGGACGATCGAGCGCCTCGAGCGGACGCTCTACACGACGTCGATGACGGCGGAAGAGCTGCGGCAGAGCGTCCGGGTGGTGCTGGGCGCGGACGCCGCCGACCTGACCGGGATGGACACCGACGCGGACGGCCGGGTCCTGGTGCCGGTCTGGCAGCTGAAGGCCGTGCGCCAACCAAGTTGACCGGCCACGGCCGGGGTGTCCAGAGTGATCAGTTGTGGACACCCCGGCCAAGTACCCGTGCCCGTGTTGCGGGCACCGCACGTACACCGAGCGCCCCGGCAGCTACGAGATCTGCTCGGTGTGCTTTTGGGAAGACGACGACATCCAGCTGCGGTGGCCCGACCGGCCCGGTGGGGCGAATTCCCTTTCGCTGATCGACGCCCAGCGCGCCTACGCCGAGATGGGGGCGATGGAGTACCGCTTCACCGGCATCGTCCGCATGGCCGCCCCCGACGAACCGCTCGACGACGGCTGGCGTCCCATCGACCTCACCGTCGACGACTTCGAGCCCATGGGCACCGGTCACGCACCATGGCCGGCCGACCCGACCGCGCTCTATTGGTGGCGGCCGACCTTCTGGCGTCGCCGAAGCTAGACGTTGCGCCGGTACTGGCCACCCACCTCGAAGAACGCCTCCGTGATCTGCCCCAGCGAGCACACCCGCGCGGCGTCCATCAGCACCCCGAACAGGTTGCCGCCGCGGGTGGCCGCCTCGCGCAGCGCCTTGAGCGCCTGCTGGGCCTCCTCGTGGTGGCGGCGCTGGAAGTCCGCGAGGCGGTCCAGCTGGGACTGCTTCTCGGCCTCCGTGGCCCGCGCGAGTTCGACCTCGGCGTCGGATTCGCCCTCGTGCGGGTTGCGGAACGTGTTGACGCCGATGATCGGCAGCGAGCCGTCGTGCTTCTTGCGCTCGTACAGGATCGATTCGTCCTGGATCCGGCCGCGCTGGTAGCCCGTCTCCATCGCGCCGAGCACGCCGCCGCGCTCGGAGATGCGGTCGAACTCGGCCAGCACGGCCTCCTCGACCAGGTCGGTCAGCTCGTCAATGATGAACGAACCCTGCAGCGGGTTTTCGTTCTTCGACAGGCCCCACTCCTTGTTGATGATCATCTGGATGGCCATCGCGCGGCGCACCGACGACTCCGACGGCGTGGTGATCGCCTCGTCGAAGGCGTTGGTGTGCAGTGAGTTCGCGTTGTCGTAGAGCGCGCAGAGCGCCTGCAGCGTGGTGCGGATGTCGTTGAAGCTCATCTCCTGCGCGTGCAGCGACCGCCCGGACGTCTGCACGTGGTACTTGAGCTTCTGCGACCGCTCGTTGGCGCCGTAGCGCTCGCGCATCGCCACCGCCCAGATCCGCCGCGCCACCCGGCCCAGCACCGAGTACTCCGCGTCCATGCCGTTGGAGAAGAAGAACGACAGGTTCGGCGCGAAGTCGTCGATGTCCATGCCGCGCGCGAGGTACGACTCGACGTAGGTGAAGCCGTTGGACAGCGTGAACGCCAGCTGCGAGATCGGGTTCGCCCCGGCCTCGGCGATGTGGTAGCCGGAGATCGACACCGAGTAGAAGTTGCGGACCCCGTGCTCGATGAACCACTCCTGGATGTCGGCCATCATCCGGAGGCTGAACTCGGTGGAGAAGATGCAGGTGTTCTGGCCCTGGTCCTCCTTGAGGATGTCGGCCTGGACCGTGCCGCGGACGGTGCGCAGCACCCATTCGCGCAGCTCGGCGGCTTCGGCGTCGGACGGTTCGCGGCCGTGCTCGTCGCGGAACGCCGTCAGCTTCTGGTCGATCGCCGTGTTGAGGAAGAAGGCGAGGATCGTCGGCGCCGGACCGTTGATGGTCATCGACACCGACGTGTTCGGCGCGGTCAGGTCGAAACCGTCGTAGAGGGCCTTCATGTCGTCGAGCGTCGCGATGGACACGCCCGACGTGCCGACCTTGCCGTAGATGTCGGGGCGGGTGTCGGGATCGTGGCCGTAGAGCGTCACCGAGTCGAACGCGGTGGACAGCCGCTTGGCCTCCGAGTCGGCCGACAGCAGCTTGAACCGCCGGTTGGTGCGGAACGCGTCACCCTCGCCGGCGAACATCCGCGCCGGGTCCTCCCCGTCGCGCTTGAACGGGAAAACACCCGCCGTGTAAGGGAAGTAACCCGGCAGGTTCTCGCGGCGGAGGAACGACAGCAGCTCGCCGGACTCGGCGTAGCGCGGCAGGGCGACGCGCGGGATCCGGTTGCCGGACAGCGTTTCGCGCCACAGCTGCGTGCGCAGTTCCTTGTCGCGGACCTTCACGACCAGCTCGTCCTGGCGGTACTCCTGCGACAAAGCCTTGAAGCGCTCGAGGAGGTTCGTCGATTCGGCGTCCACATCGGACTCGGCGGCGGCGAGCAGCCCGTCGAGGGCGTCGGTCGAGGCGTCCACCTTGGCCAGTTCTTCGCGTGCGACAGCCAACGCGTCGCGCTTGCGGACGGCGGCAACCTGCTGCGCGGTCTTCGCGTGGTAGCCGCGTACGGTCTCCGAGATCTCGGCCAGGTACCGGGACCGGTGGCCCGGGATGATCGTCGAGGCATCGGTCGAGACCTTGCCTTCGACCTCCGGCAGCGTCCCCGCGGACACGCCGAGACCCCGCTCGGCGAGCATCCCGCGCAGGTGCTGGTACAGCGCGGTGACGCCGTCGTCGTTGAACTTCGCCGCGCTCGTGCCGTACACCGGCATGTCTTCCGGCGCCGAAGAGAAGGCCTCGCGGTTGCGCACCAGCTGGCGCGCGACGTCGCGGCGGGCGTCCTCGGCGCCGCGGCGCTCGAACTTGTTGATCGCGACGACGTCGGCGAAGTCGAGCATGTCGATCTTCTCCAGCTGCGACGCGGCGCCGAACTCCGGCGTCATCACGTACAGCGACTCGTCGACGAAGTCGACGATCCCGGCGTCGCCCTGGCCGATACCCGGCGTCTCGACGATCACCAGGTCGTACCCGGCGGCCTTGCAGGCCAGGATCGACTCGCGCAGCCCGGCCGGGATCTCCCCCGACGTCGTGCGCGTGGCCAGCGAGCGGAAGTACACCGGCGAGCCGTCCAGGCAGTTCATCCGGATGCGGTCGCCGAGCAGCGCCCCGCCGCCCTTGCGCCGCGACGGGTCGACGGCGAGCACCGCGATCCGCAGCTTGTCCTCCTGGTCGAGGCGGAAGCGGCGGATCAGCTCGTCGGTGAGCGACGACTTGCCCGAGCCGCCGGTGCCGGTGATGCCGAGCACCGGCACCTCGCGCCGGCCCGCGGCCTCGGTGAGGCCACTCAGCAGGTCGCCGGACAGCCGCTCGGCCTGCAACTGGGTGATGACCCGCGAGAGCGCGGCGACGTCCCCGGAGAGCACCTTGTCCAGCGAGGGCGCTTCGGCCGCGAGATCGACGTCGCAGGCCTTGATCATGAAGTTGATCATGCCCGGCAGGCCCATCTCGTAGCCGTCCTCGGGCGAGAAGATGCGGGCGACGCCGCGCGAGTGCAGCAGCTCGATCTCCTCGCGCACGATCACCCCGCCCCCGCCGCCGAAGACCTTGATGTGGCCGGCGCCGCGCTCGCGCAGCAGCTCGACCAGGTAGGAGAAGTATTCGACGTGCCCGCCCTGGTAAGCAGAGATGGCGACACCCTGGACGTCCTCGGCGATGGCCGCGGTCGCCACCTCGTCGACCGATCGGTTGTGGCCGAGATGAACGACCTCCGCGCCCTGCGACTGCAGGATCCGCCGCATGATGTTGATCGACGCGTCGTGGCCGTCGAACAGACTCGACGCCGTCACGAACCGGACGGGGTGCACGGGACGGTACAGGTCGCTGCTCATCCCTCCAAAATACTTTGGCTTCCTACTGTTGGAAACCCGAGGACCAGTGACGCGGCTCTCACGGCAGCCCGCGAGAACCTTGACTTCCGCCAGCTCGGACCTATATTTAAGGAGTTCGTTAATTAACAGGATGGTGAAATGACCGACACGCTGAGCCGGACGTTCTCGGCCCTCGCCGACCCGACCCGGCGCGCCATCCTCGCGCGCCTCTCGGCCGGCGAAGCGACGGTGAACGAGCTCGCCGAGCCGTTCCCGATGAGCCTGCCCGCGGTGTCCCGGCACCTGAAGGTGCTGGAAGAGGCCGGGCTGATCACCCGCGGCCGCACCCGCCAGTGGCGGCCCTGCCGGCTGGCGGCCAAGCCCCTCGAAGACGTCGCCGACTGGGTCGCGACCTACCGCCGGTTCTGGGAGGGCGGGTTCGACCGCCTCGAGGACCACCTGAGGAGCCTGACCGGCGATGCCTGACCTCACCATCACGCGCGTCTTCGACGCCCCGCGCGAGCTCGTCTTCGCCGCCTGGATCGACCCCGACCAGCTGGCGAGCTGGCTCGGACCGCACGGCTACACCGGCTCCGCCGTCACCCTCGCCACCCGGCCCGGCGGCGCCTGGCGGGCCTGCATCCGCTCCCCCGACGGCGACGAGCACTGGATGCACGGCGTCTACCGCGAGATCACCGCCCCCGCACGGCTGGTGTTCACCTTCGTCTGGGACACCGAGGGCGACCTGCGCACCGAGACCCTCGTGACGATCGACTTCGCCGACTTCGACGGCAAGACCGAGATGACCTTCGTCCAGACCGGCTTCCCCACCCCCGCCGACCGCGACGGCCACCACGACGGCTGGACCTCCAGCTTCGCCGACCTGACCGGCTTCATCCACCACCGAAGAGAGGAAGACCGATGACGGCGACCCAGCGAGCCCTGCCCCCGATCGTTTCGCCCGAAGAGTGGCAGGCTGCGCGCGACGCGCTGCTGGCCAAGGAGAAGGCGCACATGAAGGCGGGCGACCACCTCGCCGCCGAGCGCCGCCGCCTGCCGATGGTCCCCTTCACCAAGCCGTACGCATTCGAGTCGGCCGAGGGCAGGAAGAGCCTGCTCGACCTGTTCGACGGGCGCTCGCAGCTGATCGTCTACCACTTCATGCTGCACCCGGGCGACCAGGACGGCTGCCCCGGCTGCTCGCTGGTCGTCGACAACCTGCCGCACCTGGCCCACCTGCACGCCCGCGACGTCACGCTGACGGTCGTCGCGCCCGCGACGCTCGCCGAGATCGAGCGGTACAAGACGCGCATGGGCTGGGACGTGCCGTGGGTGTCCGCGCACGGCAACGACTTCCCCGACGACTGCGGCGTCGGCATGGGCTTCGGCGTCAGCGTCTTCCTCCGCGACGGCGACGACGTCTACCGGACCTACTTCACCTCGGGCCGCGGCGGGGAGATGTTCCTGTCGTCGCACCGGTACCTCGACGTCACGCCGCTGGGCCGGCAGGAGGCGTGGGAAGAGGAGAGCCGCGGCGACGACGCGCCCAGCTCGTGGTGGCGCCGCCACGACGAGTACTGAAAGTTTTCCCCGCCGGCCGTGTCCGGTCGCCGGTCGCGGCTCCGACCTCCCCGTGTCAGGCCCCGAACAGGAGGAGACGGAAAATGCGCGAGATCGTCTACGCGGTCCACACTTCGCTCGACGGCTGCGTCGAGGGACCGAACGGCGAGTTCGACTGGCCGGTCATGGGCCCGGAGCTGTCGGCCTACTCGCAGGAGCTGAGCGCGCGCTCCGGCGAGTTCGCCTACGGGCGGAAGGTCTGGGACATGATGTCCGCGTACTGGCCGGCCGCGGAGTCGATCTCGGACCACCCGCACGACATCGCGTTCGCGCCCGTCTGGCGGGCGAAGCCGAAGGTGGTGTTCTCGCGGACGCTGGAGAAGGCGGACTGGAACACCCGCGTCCTCGGCGGCGACCTGGCGGAAGCGGTGGCGTCCCTGAAGGCCGAAGCGGGCGAGAACGTACTGCTCATGGGCGGCGCCGACCTGGCCGCCGAACTCACCGCGCGCGGCCTCGTCGACGAATACCAGGTGTTCGTGCACCCGGTCGTCCTCGGCGGCGGGAAGCGCCCGTTCGCCGAGGGCACCGCGCGGCTCGGCCTGGAGCTGGTGGAATCGCGCACCTTCGACGGCCAGGTCGTGCTGCTGCGCTTCCGCCGCGCGTGAGCGGCGCCTCCGCGGGCCCGGGCGTGTCCCGGGCCCCGGCGGCCTCAGCGCGCGTTGGCCGCCCGCAGCGCGATCCACTGCCGCATGGCGTACTCGACCAGCGTGATCAGCGTCTGCTTGGTCGACTCGCGGTCCCGGGCGTCGCAGCGGACGATCGGGATGTTCGGGTCGATCGACAGGGCCTCGCGGACGTCGTTGATGTCGTGCTCCAGCACGCCGTCGAACGTGTTGATGCCGACGATGTACGGCAGCCCGCGGTCCTCGAAGAAGTCGATCGGCGCGAACGAGTCGGCCAGCCGGCGCGTGTCGGCCAGCACCACCGCGCCGATGGCGCCGCGGACCAGGTCGTCCCACATGAACCAGAACCGCTGCTGCCCGGGCGTGCCGAACAGGTACAGGATCAGGTCCGCGTCCAGCGACACCCGGCCGAAGTCCATCGCCACCGTCGTCGTCGACTTGCCCGGCGTGTGGTCGAGGTTGTCGACCCCGACGCTGGCGTCGGTCATCATCGCCTCGGTGGTCAGCGGCACGATCTCCGACACCGACCCGACGAAGGTCGTCTTCCCCGCACCGAAGCCGCCGGCCACCACGATCTTGGCGGATGTCATGGTCGGGGGCGCGGTGTCCCGCGGTGCCTTAAAGCCGACGGAGTCCACTCAAAACCCTTTCCATCAACACCAGATGTGCCTCGGCGCCGTCATTGCCCGTAATCGTCTTGTGCACCGTGACCAGCCCCGCGTCCGCCGCGTCGCTGATCAGTACCCGGGCCACCCCCAGCGGCACCCGCAGCGCCGACACGATCTCGGCGACCGAACGGGGGGTCCGGCACTCTTCCATGATCGAGATGCACTCGATCTGCTCCGCGGCCACTTCGGGGAAGCCACCGGTGGCAGCGTAGTCCTTCGCGGAGATCAGTGTCTCCAGCTCCAGGGCGTAATTCGCGCGCGTGCGGCCGCCGGTCAGCGCGTAGGGGCGGACGATCGCCGTCAGCTCCTCGGGCGCGGGCGGCTGCTCGAACACCGCGGGCATGACGAACTCGCCGCTGGGTGGCCCCGGGTCGAACAGCCCGCCCGGTCTGGGGCTGTCCCCGTCGGTACTGCCGGGTGGCGAGACTAACGAGGTCACACGATCTCCTTGGTCGGCCGACGGCGCGGGCGCCGGCGGATCCGCGGCCGCGTACGCACCGGCGGCCGGGGGTTGCGGGGACTCCTTGCTCTTCTTGCGCTTCCGGCGGGCACGGCCGGAATCCAGCGTGAACCCGTTGAGGACGTCGGCGAACGTGCCGTCGTCCCCTCGCCCGGCGGAGCTGTGCCCCGCGGGTGGTTCGCCGTCGAATCCGGACCCCGTGCTCATCGCGCCATCATCCCACCGGTTCGCCGATCAGCGACCCCCCGGAGCCCTGGAGCTGAGCGCGCAGCTCCGGGGTGAGGATCTGGCCGACCCGGTCGACGAGCATCGTCATCTCGTAGGCGACCTGGCCGATGTCGCAGTTGGGGGCGGCGAGCACGGCCAGGCAGGAGCCGTCGCTGATCGACATGAGCACCATGATGCCCAGCTCCATCTCGACGACGGTCTCGTTGACCGCGCCGGCTTCGAAGCAGCGGGCCGCGCCCTGGGTGAGGCTGACCAGCCCGGAAGCGACCGCGGCGAGCTGGTCGGCCCGGTCGAGCGGGAGCCGGTTCGACGCGGTCAGCAGCAAGCCGTCCGCCGAGACGACCACGGCGTGGGCCACGCCGGGCACCCGCTCCGCGAAGTCGTTCACCAGCCAGCCGAACTGGTTCTGCGTCGGCTGAGCGCTACTCGGCGAGGTCATTCACCCTCCAAGGTCTCGTGGTTGGTCTCGGCCGCCTGTGCGGTGCGGTGGCGCCCGCGCTCGATGCCCTGCTGGAAGCTCCGCAGGCGGCCGCGCACGTCGTGTGCGTCCCGTTGTGGTCGGGGGGCCGTGGCCCCGGTGGACGGTCCGGCGCTGCCCGGGAGCAGCTGCTCCCCGCGACGGCGCCGGGGCAATCCTGCCGAAGTGAAGGTGGAGGGTGTCGACTGGGACACCGCTTGCACCGCGCGCCAGCTGTCATCCGGGCCGAAGTTCCACTCGGCGGTGGCCTCGACGGCGGTCTCTTCGCCGCGCGGAGCGGGCGTCTCGGGCCCCTTCCGGCTGGGCAGGAAGGACGGCGGGACAGCGGGACGGCCGTTCCCGACCGGCAGCAGGCCGGACTCCTGGAAGACGTCCGGGTGGCGGCCGCCGGGCTGCGGGAGGGTGCCCGAGGTGGAGCCGCTCGCGGTGCTCGCGGCGTTCGCGGCGTTCGCGGCGTTCGCGGCGTTCGCGGCCGGGATGGCGGTTCCGGCCGGACGGCGGACGGGGAGGGCGCCGCCTGCCGGGGGCCGGGGGGTCTCGTCGGGCTGCTGCGGGGTGGCTGCGGGCGCCTGCGGGGCCGCGGGTGCCACCGGAGCGGCCGCGGGTGCCTGCTGAGCGGCCGCGGGCGCCGCCGGGGCGGCTGCAGGTGCCTGCTGAGCGGCCTGCGGCGCGGCTTGCTCCGAACCCGGCTCCTGCTCGCCCAAGCCCGGCTCCTGCGGGACGCCTTGCCCGGCGGCGACCGGCCGGTGCGCCGAACCGGCCTGCGCCGAGCTCTGGGCAGCCGAACCAGCTGCCTGCTGGGCCGGGCCCGCGCCCTGCTCGGCTGTCGGCTGTGCCTGCGCCCCGGTGTGCGCCGAGTCCACGGCCTGCTGGTCGGAACTCACCGGCTGCCCCGGCTCACCGAGCACCGCCGGACCAGCCTGCTGCGCCGAACCTGCCGGAGCGCCCTGCGCCGAGCCCTCCGCAGCCGCTGCACCAGCTGCCTGCTGCGCCGAACCCACGGGCTGCCCCGGCTGACCGAACGCCGCCGGCCCGGCCTGCGCCGAACCCGCCGGAGCGCCCTGCGCCGAGCCCTCCGCAGCCGCCGGACCAGCTGCCTGCTGCGCCGAACCCACGGGCTGCCCCAGCTGGCCGAACACCGCCGGCCCAGCCTGCGCCGAACCCGCCGGAGCGCCCTGCGCGGCCGTCGGCTGAGCCGAACCCGCGCTCTGCTCGGCCGCCGGCTGGGCCAGCTCGGCCGCCTGGGCCGCGGACTGGGCCGTGCCCAGGCCCTGGACCGGCGTCCCCGCCGAGCCCGGCGTCGGCTGGGTCGGGCGGGTTCGCTTGGCCGCGGCCTGGCGGCGGCCGCGGTTCACGCCCTGCTGGAAGCTGCTGAGGCGCCCTCGCACGTCCGCCGGGTCGCGGACCGGGAGGTCCGGGCGGGCCGGGGCCGGCTTGGGGGTGGCCGCCGGGGAGGGCGGGATCGCGCTGCCCGGGAGGAGCTGCTCGCCGCGGCGGCGGCGCGGGAGGCCCGCCTCCGTGAACGCCGTCGGCTCGGCCTTCGTCACCTCCTGGACCGTGCGGAAGTTCTCGTCGCTCGCGAAGTCCCAGCTGCGGCGCTCCTCCGGCGGCGCCTCCGGGGAGGCCGCCGGTTCCTCGTCCGCGGCCGGCTTGTCCTCGCGGAACCACGCCGACAGCATCTCGTCGAAGATCGGCGTCGTCTCCGACCGGTCCGCGGCCGGGGCCGGCGGGGGCGGCTCCTGGCCCGCGGTCGCCTCCTGCCACCAGTCGCTGAGCGTCGTCTCGTTGGCCGTGAACAGGTCCTTGCCCGCCGGGAGGACGTCCTCGCGCGGCGGCCGGCCCGGCGGCAGCGGCAGCACCGCGGGCAGCTGCGGCACCGCCGGGCGCGGCGGCGGGACGTCGTCGTCCTTCTCGATCGGGGCGAACAGCGCCGTGCCGGAAATCTCCAGGTCCGACGGCGGGCGGCCGCCGGACAGCCCGGCGAGGTCGCTCGCCGACGGCCACCGCTCCTCGCCCATCGCCGGCTGCTGCGGCACCACCGGCCGCGGGCGGGCCGCGCCGTTGACCGGGCGGCGCGGCAGCTGGTTGCCCGCCGACGGGCTCGCCGGGTGCCGCTGCAGGGCGCCGATCGGGCCGGTCGCCGGGCCGTCGGTCACCGGCATCACCAGCTCCGCCGGGACCACGACCGTGGCGCGCACGCCGACGATGTCCTTGCCGCCGTGCAGCGACACCCCGATCCGGTGCCTGCTGGCCAGCCGGCCGACGACGAACAGGCCCATCCGCCTCGACGTCACCAGGTCGACCGACCCGGCCTCGGTCAGCCGGGTGTTGGCCTCGATGACCTCGCACTCGTTCATCCCGATGCCCTTGTCCAGGATGTCGATGTGGAGCGAGCCGTCTTCGCCCAGCCGCGACGCCACGGTCACCGTGGTCTCCGGCGCGGAGAACGCCGCGGCGTTGTCCAGCAGCTCGGCGACCAGGCGCATCAGGTCGCTCGCGGCGTAGCCGACGATCCGCGCCGGGGGCGGCGGCTGCACCTGCACGCGCTGGTACTGCTCGATCTCCGACACCGCGGCGCGGAGCATGTCCGTGGTGCCGACCGGTTTCCCGGACCGGCGGCCCGGCTCGGCGCCCGAGAGCACCATCAGGTTCTCGTTGTTGCGCCGCATCCGGGTGGCGAGGTGGTCGAGCTGGAACAGCGTCGCCAGCTGGTCGGCGTCCTCCTCGTCCCGCTCGAGCTGCTCGATCAGCTGCAGCTGCCGCTGCACCAGGCTCTGGCTGCGCCGCGACAGGTTGACGAAGACGCTGCCGTAGCCGGTCCGCATCGCGGCCTGCTCGGTCGCCAGCCGCAGCGCCTGGTGGTGCACCTTGTCGAAGGCCCGGGCGACCTCGCCGACCTCGTCGTCGGTGTGCACTCCGACCGGCCGGACGTCGGTGCCCTGCGCGCGGCCCTCCTGGATGTTGCGGACCGCTTCCGGCAGCGCGGTCTCGGCGACGTCGAGGGCGCTGCGGCGCAGCACCTTCAGCGAGCGCAGCAGCTGGCGGGTGATGAGGAAGACGACCGCGACGGCCAGCACCATCGCCGCGAACAGCACCACCGCGAGCAGGCCGGCCCCGCTGCTGGAGGAGTCGACCAGGTCGGCCGCGGTCCGCGACGCCGACGCGCCGAGCCGGTCGGCGACGCCGGCGATCTGCGCGCGCATCGCCGCGGAGGCGGCGGCCCAGTCCGCGGCGGGCAGCGCGCGGAACGCGTCGTCCACCGCGCTGCTCTGCGCGTTCAGCACCATCTCGACCATCCGGGCGCGGCTCTGCGCCTGCGTGCCCTCGGCGATCGCGGCGAAGTCGCGCTGCAGGGTGTCGCCCGCCGCGGAGCGGAAGTCGACGAGCCGGTCGGCGAGCCGCAGCTCGGCGGCGCGCAGGGTGGCCAGCTCGCTCGGCGTCAGCCCGCCGCGGCCGATGCCGTAGGAGACGAGGGCCTGGCTGAGCGACACCTGCTCGCCGGCGACCAGCAGTTCGTGCAGTCCGGCGGGCAGGCCGCCGAGGGTGCCGTCGCCGGCGCCCGCGGTGGCCGCGGTGTCGAGGCTGATGAGCGACCCGGTGAGGCCGGAGTACGCCGTGATGGCCTGGCCGGGGTCGAGCTGGCCGGCGTCGACCTGGCGGCGCAGGAAGGCGAGGTTGCCGATCTGGGCCGACGCGGCGCCCGCGGCCCCGGCCACGCCGGGCTCGGCTTCGGCGGCGCGAGCCTGCTCCGCGGTGAACGGGCCGGTCGCGGCGTCGGTGGCCTTGCGCGCCGCGGCCAGCTCGGGGGTGCCGCCGACGGTGCCCTCGGTCAGCATCGCCGAGGTCACCGTGCGCTCCTGCTGGAGGGCGGCGGTGAGCGTGCGGACCCCGGCGCCGAGCGCGACGAGCCGGTCGAGCCGCTGGTACTCGTCCGAGCGGCCGACCTGCGCGGCGATGGTGGCGACGCCCAGCACGAGGGCGAGGACGATGGGCACGACCGTGACGGCCGAAAGCTTGACGGGCAGGCTCCAGTCGCGCCACTGCACGAGCGCGCGCCACAAAGCCTGCCCCTTCGACCGCCGGGGCGCTCGGCCGAGCAGTTCCCCGACGGGCACCTGACCTTCTCCTGCAACGGTCACGTGAGTGACTCCCTGTCCGGCGTCATGGATCCGCGTCGGCGGCGCGGCGTCCCGGGTCGCGACGGGCCGTCGGACGGCCGTGCCGTCCCCACCTTGCCGCTTCCCCGGCGCCCTCGCTCGTCCCGGGCCGCCCCGCCGTCCGCGCGCCCGTCGCCGGGCAGGCACCGCCTCGCCGTCCCGTGCCCGGGACGGTGCCCGGGACTCTGCACGTGCACGTCGCAACTTGCGTTGTGCACGGTGATCGAGATCAACTTTATCGGTGCCAATCGATCGCTGCGGTCAGCTGGGCCAAAGAATCGTACCCCCGATGCCATGCCGGTCAATTGTCTTCCCCGTTCGGGCGCTGACCTGCGAAAAGTGCTTTCCCGGCCGGACACGGCACCGGACATTCCGTGTCACCGCCGCCGAAGAGGCAATTCCGGTTACCGGACTGCGGACCGGTCGCATCCGGCGGTCACCCGATTAGCCCAGGCAGGGTAGCAGCATCCCTCGGTCGATCTACACTGCGTACCACCAACGGGTGGGTCAAGTCTCAAGATGTGCCCGATGTTGTGGCGTTGCGCAGTCCCCCGACCCGACCCGGTGATTTCTTTCGGAACCCCATGCTGACCAGTGGATCTTCCCCATCTTCCCGGGACGCGGGGACACCCGCCACCCCTTCGCCACCCCGCTTTCCACTACTTTGAGTGACCATCCTGACAGGAGAATCAACGCCGTTACTCCGTTCGCTGCAGCGAAGTGCCGCCTTGACAACGTGCCGTCACAATTCTTTTCGGCATTCCGGGGCGTTCTCCGCACGGCGTCGTCGCCGGTCACCCATTCGACGCCGCCGGAAGGAAAACGAATACCCGCATCCGGACCGACCGGACGGTCGGCCACCTTCGCCGGCCACCGGATGGCGTAGTTACGATGTGCCCTCGCAGTCCGCAAGGGCGGCCCGGCGCCCTGTCCGCAGACGCCCCGGGGCCCGCCGCCACGGAGGCACCCCTGCCGGAGGCACCATGTACGACGTAGCGCGGCCCACGCCGGGCAACGCCCTCGAGGAGACGAGCCGGATCCCGGTCCTGCCCGCCGGGCCCGGCCCGGCAGGCGGCCCGCCCCACCGGTCCGCCCCCGCGGGCCCCGACTACACCGCGATCCAGGCCAGCCCCGAGTTCGTTTCGCTGCGCCGCCGGTTCCGCGGGTTCGTCTTCCCGCTCAGCTTCGCGTTCTTCGCCTGGTACATGACGTACGTGCTGCTGGCCGCGTACGCGCACGACTTCATGAGCCGCAAGGTGTTCGGCGAGGTCAACGTGGCCATCCTGCTCGGCCTCGGCCAGTTCGTCAGCACCGCGCTGATCACCTGGCTCTACCTGCGCTACGCGCGCCGCCGGCTCGACCCGCGGGTGGCCGAACTGCGGGCGCGCGCGGGCCTGGCGGAAGAGAAGGGCCGATGACCGCGCTGGCCGCGGGTGGGCTGGCCGCCAGCGACCCGATCGTCAACACCACCGTCTTCGCCCTGTTCGTGGCGATCACCCTGTACGTCGTCTACCGGGCCGGCAGCCGGAGCTCCTCGACGTCGGACTACTACGCCGCGAGCAGCGCCTTCACCGGGCGCCAGAACGGCATCGCGCTCTCCGGGGACTTCCTCTCGGCGGCGTCGTTCCTCGGCATCGCGGGCGCGATCGCCGTCCACGGTTACGACGGCTTCCTCTACTCCATCGGCTTCCTGGTCGCCTGGCTGGTCGACCTGCTGCTGATCGCCGAGCTGACGCGCAACACCGGCCGGTTCACGATGGGCGACGTCATCAGCTTCCGGATGAACCCGCGTCCGGTCCGGGCCGCGGCGGCGACGTCGACCCTGGTGATCTCCTTCTTCTACATGCTGGCGCAGATGGCGGGCGCCGGCGGCCTGGTCGCCCTGCTGCTCGACATCCACACCCGGCTCGGGCAGGCGCTGATCATCGGCGTGGTGGGCCTGGTCATGGTCCTGTACGTGCTCGTCGGCGGGATGAAGGGCACCACCTGGGTGCAGATCATCAAGGCCGGCGTGCTGATGCTCGCCGTCGTGCTGATCGCGGTGTTCCTGTTCGGCAAGTACGGCTTCAGCTTCTCGAACCTGCTGTCGGCCGCGACCGAGAAGAGCCCGCTGGGCGAGCGCCTCCTGGAACCGGGCGGCTCCTACGGCAAGGACGGCACGACCAAGCTCGACTTCGTGTCGCTCGCCCTCGCGCTGGTCCTCGGCCTGTCTTCGCTGCCGCACCTGCTGATGCGCTTCTACACGGTGCCGAACTCCCTGGAGGCGCGCCGCTCGGTCGTGTGGGCCACCGTGTGCATGCTCATCTTCTACGGGTGCACGCTGGTGATCGGCTTCGGCGCGGCCGCGCTGGTCGGGGCCGACGAGATCAAGAACGCCCCGGGCGGGGAGAACTCGGCGGCGCCGCTGCTGGCCCTGCACATCGGCGGGACGCTGCTGCTGGGCGTGATCGCCGCGGTGGCCTTCGCGACCATCCTCGCGGTGGTGGCCGGGCTGACGATCACCGCGTCGGCCTCGTTCGCCCACGACGTGTACGCGAACATCTTCAAGCGCGGGAAGGCCGAGCCGGCGGACGAGGTCCGGGTGGCGCGGCTGACCGCGATCGTGGTGGGCGTGCTGGCGATCGCCGGCGGGGTGCTGGCCAACGGGCAGAACGTCGCGTTCCTGGTGGCGCTGGCGTTCGCGGTGGCGGCGTCGGCCAACCTCTCGACGCTGCTGTACTCGTTGTTCTGGAAGCGGTTCAACACCACCGGCACGCTGTGGGGCATGTACGGCGGCCTGATCGCGTGCCTGCTGCTGGTGCTGTTCTCGCCGGTCGTCTCCGGCGCCCCGGACGCGATCTTCAAGAGCCTCGACTTCGCCTGGTTCCCGCTGAAGAACCCGGGCCTGGTGTCGATCCCGTTCTCGTTCCTCTGCGGGTTCGTCGGGACGCTGGTGGGACGGCCGAAGGCGGACGCGGAAAAGCAGGCGGAGATGGAAGTCCGTTCGATGACCGGGATCGGCGGCTGAGCTCCTCAGGCGCGCAGGCCGTCCAAGATCACGGTCAGCACGCGGCGGCCGTCTTCCGGGCTGCAGTTGCGCACCGCCATCCCGGCGCCGTGGCCGAGCCGCAGGACGTCCGCACCGACGACGTCCGGCCGGACGAGGCCGGCCTCCTGCGCCGTTGCGACGAGCACGCCCGTCGCTTCCCGTAGCCGTTTCTGGCAGTACTGGAAGGTTTCCGAGCCCGAGTCGATCGACTCCTTGAGGATCATCGCCAGCTTGTGCCGCTCGACGACCCAGGTGACCTGGGCGAGCAGCCACGCTTCCAGCGCCTCCCACGGCGGCAGTTCGTCGTGCAGGACGAGCGCGCGGTCGGCGAGCACAGTGATCTCGTCGCGGTAGACCGCTTCGAAGAGCTTCTCGCGCGTCGGGAAGTGCCGGTAGAGGGTGCCCGCGCCGACGCCGGCCTTCTTGGCGACGTCGTCCAGCGGCACGTCGGCGCCGTGGGTGGTGAAGAGGTCCTTCGCCGTCGCGACGATGCGTTCGTAGTTGCGCCGCGCGTCCGCGCGCATCGGCCGCTCGGTGTCCGGCATCCCGGCCTCCTCGCCACTTAACCGGAGAGATTCTCCGAATTCGCTTGCGCATCCGGAGACGCTCTCCATATTATCGGATCACAGTCAACCGGAGAACATCTCCGCTTCTTCTCTTACTCCTCGGGGGAGTATTCCTTGTCGCAGCAGACGATCGACCGCGCGCCCACGGCGGCGCGCCCCCACCGCAGCGGGCTGGTCCTCGCGATCATCCTCACCTGCCAGCTCATGCTCGTCCTCGACGCGACGGTCATGAACGTCGCTCTCCCGCGCATCCAGTCCGACCTGGGGTTTTCCGCCACCGGCCTGTCCTGGGTGATGACCGCATACAGCCTGGTCTTCGGCGGCCTGCTGCTGCTCGGCGGCCGGGCGGGCGACCTGTTCGGACGGCGGCGCATGTTCGTCGCCGGCACCGTCGTGTTCACGCTCGCGTCGCTGGCCGGCGGGCTCGCCGACTCGGCCACGCTGCTCATCGCCGCCCGCGTCCTGCAGGGAGTCGGGGCCGCCATGGCGGGCCCGAGCACCCTGGCGCTGGTCACGACGACGTTCACCGAGGCCAAGGCCCGCGTCCGCGCGCTGGCGCTGTTCTCCGCGATGTCCAGCGGCGGCTTCGCCATCGGCCTGATCGTGGGCGGCCTGCTCACCGAGTGGATCTCGTGGCGGGCGGCGCTGTTCATCAACGTCCCGTTCGGCCTGGCGATCGCCCTGCTCGCCCCGCGGTTCGTGGCCGAACCCGAGCGCCGTCGCGCGCACCTGGACCTGCCCGGCGCGGTCACCGGCACCCTCGGCGTCGGCGCGCTCGTGTTCGCCTTCACCCACGCCGCGTCCGACGGCTGGGGCAACGCGGTGACGCTCGGCTCGCTCGCCGCCGGCTTGGTGCTGCTCGCCGGCTTCGTCGCCATCGAAGCTCGCACCGCGCTGCCGCTGGTCCCGCTGCGGCTGTTCGCCGACCGCAACCGCAGCGCGGCCTACGTCAACTTCTTCCTCGGGCCGATGGCGATGATGTCGATGTTCTTCTTCCTCACCCAGTTCATGCAGGACATCCGGCACTACGCCGCGCTGGCCACCGGGTTCGCGTTCCTCCCGATGGCGGCGCTGATCTTCACCATGAGCCGGCTCGTGCCGCGCCTGCTCCCCCGCTACGGGCCGAAGCCCCTGGCGGTCAGCGGCTCGATCCTGATGGTCACCGGCGTCGGTTGGCTCGCGCTGCTCACCACGGGGAGCACGTACTTCCCGGCGCTGCTCGGGCCGCTGCTGCTGATGGGACTCGGCGGCGGGCTGGCGTTCGCGCCGCTCAACGTGATCGTGATGGCCACCGTGCCGAGCGAGGACGCGGGCGCCGCGGGCGGCGTGCTGCAGACGATGCAGCAGGTCGGCAGCACGCTCGGGCTGGCCGTTCTGGTCACGGTGTTCGGCTCGGTGACCCGCTCGTCGGCCGCGACCGGCGCTCAGCTGACGGTCGACGGCATGACGGCGGCGTTCGCGACGGCCGCGGTGTTCGCGGCCTGCACGGTGCTGGTGGCGCTGACCTTCCGGCGCGTTACAGCTTCTGCCCGGCCTTGACCTTGTGCGTCACCCGGCGTTCGACGAGGAACGAGACGAACGGGACGCAGCCGGCCAGCAGGACCAGCACGGTGCCCTTGATCGACCAGCGGGCCTTGATGGCCAGGTCGATGGTGAGCACCAGGTAGATCATGTAGAGGACGCCGTGGATCGGCGAGTAGACCGCGGACGGCGTGGGGTTGTCGAACCCGTACCGCAGCACCATCACGAAGCAGAGGCCCAGCAGGCCGACGCCGGTGACGTAGGCGGCGGTGCGGAACCGGGCCAGGGGGCCGGCGAGCGGCACGGCGGTCCGGGCGCCTTCGGTGCTGGTGGTCATCGGGTCGTCGTCCTCACTCTGCGGCCTGCTGGTCGCGGGCGTTCAGCTCGCGCAGGTAACGGTTGTAGGCGGCCAGCTCCTCGTCCTCGTCCGACGGCGGCACGTCGGGCCGGGGACGGGGAGCGGGCACCTCGGCGACGGGCGCCGGGGCCGGGGGCCGTCCCGCGGTTCCTTCGGCCTCCGCCTGGCGGCGCAGCTTGCGGATCCGCCAGAACATGAAGGCCGGGAAGAGCCCGAACAGCGGCCACTGCAGGACGTAGCCGAGGTTCTGGAAGGTGCCGTTCGCCGACGTGAACCGGTCCCACTGCCACCAGGCGAGCCCGCAGCAGACGAGCAGGCTCACCAGGCAGGTCGCGACGATCGCGATCCGCCGTCCCCACGGGGACGCGGTCTCCGAAGCTGGCACGCTTCGACGCTAGCACTGGCCGGCTGAGAGACGACGCGCGGTCGCGGCCGGGGTGGCCGGGCTCTCAGCCCTGCTTGCGCACCGACTGGGCCGCCTTCGCGTACCCGTCCGCCAGGCCGAACACCTTCTGCGCGTACTCCGTCGAGTTGTTGTAGGACAGGATCCCCGCCCACCACCCGCCGGGACTGGCCATGTCCCGCCCGCCCACGCAGAGGTACCGCGCCGCCGCCAAGGCCGCGTCGTCGATCTGCTGGGGGTCGCCGAGGCCGTCGCCGTTGCCGTCCGAGGCCCACTTGCGCCACGTTCCCGGGATGAACTGCATCGGGCCCACCGCCCGGTCGACCCCGGTGTCGCCGTCGTAGCGGCCGCCGTCGGTGTCGCCGATCGCCTGGACTCCCGCCGAGCCGTCCAGCGGCACCCCGATGATCGGCTTGGACGGGCGGCCGTCGGCGCCGAGGACGGCCCCGGCGTACTGGCCGTGGTTGGACTCGATGCGGCCGATGCCCGCCAGGGTGGCCCACGAGATCTTGCAGCGCGGCTGGTCCGCGCGCAGGGCCAGTTCCGCGTTGCCGTACGCCTGCAGAGCCCGCGCCGGGACGCCAGTGGCCGCCGCGACCTGGGCCGCCCACTGGGACAGCGTCGCCGGCCCCGAGGTCTGCGGACGCGCTTGCTGCGGGCTCGTCTGCTGCTCGGCCCCGCCCGCCACCGCACCGCCGGCCGGGGCGACCGAGCCCGGGCGGACGTCGGCCGCCTTGACCTGCAACGCGGGGATTTCGGTGGTCGTCGGGCTCGCCGACGGCGTCGCGGCGCGGGTGACGAGCCAGATCCCGCCGCCGGCCACGGCCAGCACGGCGAGGACCACGAGCAGCCGGGTGAGCACGGCGACGCCCGGAGAGCGCGGTGCCGGTGTGGCGGGGGCGGCCTCCTCGACGCTCGCGTCGATCGGGTCGTCCTCGGTCTCTCCGGTCCTGGTGCGCACGAAACTCCGGTCCTCCAGCGTGGTGTCGACGAACGGTCAACGAGCCCGCGCAGGTTAGCGTTACGCGGGCCGTTTCGATCGTGACACCACCCCGGGTCACCCGGCCGAGTGGAAAACGTCTCGTCAGGCGGACTTCTGCTGCCGCGCGAGCCGCGCCACGCACCACGCCGGGGCACTGCCGCGGCGCAGGTGCTGCAGGACGGTCATCGGCCCGAGCCGGCGGCTCAGGTCGGACGGCGCGAGGCCGGCCGCCCGGTAGTCGAGGGCCCGCTGGTCGAGCGGGCTGATGCCGGCGTCCCACCACTCCTCGGCCTCGGCGACGCCGCCGACCATCTGCCACCAGCCCGCGGCGGCGGTGAGGAGCTCTTCGGGCACCTCCGGCAGCCGGCTGCGCATGGCGGCGAGGTAGCCGGGATCGGCCGACTCGACCGGGACGAACCGGGACTGCCCGGTCCGGGCGCGCTGGCCGGGAATCCCCGGGGCCTGCGCGGGGGCGTCGGCCAGCCACGCGGACGCGATGCGGTCGACCTCCTGCTCCTCGGGAGTCCTCTCGCGCTCGGCGGCCCACTGCCGGATCAACGCGTCCACTCCGGGATCTCCGGTCATCCCTGCCTCCTATGTAGGTCCCCGACGGACAGGCCCTGACGCCTGTCCCACGCGGTGGTGCCGCACGCACCAACCTGCACCTTGCTGAGTGGAAACTGCCTGCGTACCGGGGGTCTCCGGGGGGAGGGCGAACCACCCGATCACGCAATGTGAGCACCGTAGGGCCGGGGTGGTCGTCTTCGCCAGACCCCGGGTGCCACGAATTCGACGACCTGCGTGTTTTCGGCCGCAATCCACCCGGATGGTCGAGTGCCGGAGTCCGAAATCCGGGATTGGTGACACTGGGTGATTTACCGTCCGTTAAGACGCGGGTGGCCACCGGCACCGCCCGTGGCGGCGCCGGTACGGAGAAGCACCAGGTCAGGAGAAGAGGGCGCGGAAGAACGTGACGATCGCTTCGGCGCCGTCCTTGAGCCACCCGAGCACGCGGTGGACGAAGTCGGCGGACTGGGTGGGCTGGGTGATCAGGAGGAAGAGCACGAGCGCGACCACACCCACGATGAGAATTTTCTTCACGCCACCCGACATGCGCTTCCTCCCCGGCTCGCCGTCCCCGTCCTGGGAGTGGCCACCCCAATACTGTAGGGAAGGCGGGTACGGAAGACACCTCGATCGACCCCAGGAGCGGCGATGTCCGGGAACGTGCTGGTGCGGCGGGACGGCCCGGTGACGACGATCACCCTCGACCGGCCGTCGGCCCGCAACGCCGTCGACGGGCCCACGGCGGCGGAACTGGCCGGCGCCTTCCGCGCCTTCGACGCCGACCCGGACGCGGCCGTCGCGGTGCTGACCGGCGCCGGCGGCGTGTTCTGCGCGGGGGCCGATCTCAAGGCGATCGGCACCGACCGGGTGAACCGAACTCACCCGGACGGGGACGGCCCGATGGGTCCCACCCGGATGACCCTCGGCAAACCGGTGATCGCGGCCGTCCACGGGCCGGCCGTCGCGGGCGGGCTGGAGCTGGCGCTGTGGTGCGATCTGCGGGTCGCGGACGCCACGGCGGTGTTCGGCGTCTTCTGCCGCCGCTGGGGCGTCCCGCTGATCGACGGCGGGACGGTGCGGCTGCCGCGCCTGATCGGCCAGTCCCGGGCGATGGACCTCATCCTCACCGGACGGCCGGTCGACGCCGCGGAGGCCTTCGACATCGGCTTGGCCAACCGCCTGGTGCCGGCGGGCGAAGCGGTGACGGCGGCCCAGGAGCTGGCCCGGCAGCTGGCGGCGTTCCCCCAGGCCTGCCTGCGCGGCGACCGCCGCTCGGCGCTGGCCCAGTGGGGCGCGTCCGAAGAGGAAGCCCTGACAGCGGAGTTCGCCGCGGCAATGGGCACCGGCGTCTTGGCGGCGGAAGCGGTCGACGGCGCCGCCCGCTTCACCGCCGGCGAAGGCCGCCACGGCACCTTCACGTGACGTGATCGAAGGGTCGACACGCGTGATTGCGCAGCCGACACGCGTGATCGGAGAGTCGACACGCCGCAACTCGGCGGCCCACGCCGTGTCGACCCCCGAATCACGCGTGTCGACCCTTCAATCACACGTGTCGACCCTTGGATCACGCGTGTCGACCCTTGGATCACGCGTGTCGACCTCTGGGTCACGAGGGATGCCTCTAGCGAGTTGTCTTGCGGGAAGCCGCGGCAGTTCCGGTCAAGCGGCCGATAAGGTCTCCGGATGGATGACGACGGTGTCAGAGTGGAGCTGCGGCCGGTGGCCGAAAGCGATCTCGAGCTGCTGGAACGGCTGACCAACGATCCCGTCGCCGCCGGGGAGCACCAGTGGTTCGGCTGGCACGATCCCGGCTACCTGCGCCGCCGGTGGCTGGAGACCGGGATGCTCACCGCCGAGACCGGCATGCTCGTGCCGACGCTCGGCGGCCGCGTCCTCGGGCTCGTCTCCTGGCACCGGACCCGCACCGGGTCGGCCTCGTACTGCTGGAACATGGGCCTCGTCCTGGCGCCGGAAGCGCGCGGCCACGGCTACGGCACCGAAGCCCAGCGCCTGCTCGTCGGCTACCTCTTCGCCCACACCCAGCTCAACCGGGTCGAAGCGACGACCGAAGCCGGCAACCGCGCCGAACAGCGCTCGCTCGAGAAAGCCGGCTTCACCCGCGAAGGCGTGCTTCGCGGCTACGGCTTCCGAGACGGCGAGTGGCGCGACCACGTCATCTACTCGGTCGTGCGCTCCGACCTGGCGAAGAGCTGAGCGAAGCGCTAGGCGATCGCCCCCGCCGCGCGCAGGGCGTCGAGGTCCGTGACGCCCAGTTCGGCCAGCACGGCCTCCGTGTCGGATCCCTTCGCGCGCGGCGCTTCCGGCGTCGACGGCGGCGTCCGGTCGAACCGCGGTGCCGGCGCCGGCTGGACCATGCCGCCGATCTCGACGAACGTGCCGCGCGCCGTGTTGTGCGGGTGCGACGCGGCTTCTTCGGGCGACAGCACCGGAGTCAGGCACGCGTCGGTGCCTTCGGCGCGCGCGACGAGCTCGTCGCGCGTGTGCTTGGCGATCGCCCCCGCCACGATCTCGCGCAGCCGCGGCCACTGCGTCCGGTCGATGTGCAGCGGCAGCTCCGCCGGATCCAGCTCGAGGACCTTCACCAGCTCGCCCCAGAACCGCATCTCGATCGCCCCGACGGCGACGTACTTGCCGTCCGCGGTCTCGTACGTGTCGTAGAACGGCGCGCCACCGTCGAGCATGTTCTCGCCGCGCTCCTCCGACCAGAGGCCGGCCGCCTTGATGCCGTGCAGGCTGGTGGTCAGCAGCGCGGCGCCGTCGACCATGGACGCGTCGACGACCTGGCCGCGGCCGGAGGTGTTCCGTTCGTACAGCGCGGCCAGGACGCCCATCGCCAGCAGCAGCCCGCCGCCGCCGAAGTCGCCGACGAGGTTCAGCGGGGGCACCGGCCGCTCGCCCGCGCGCCCGATCGGCTCGAGGGCGCCGGCGATGCCGATGTAGTTGATGTCGTGCCCGGCGGCCGTGGCCAGGGGGCCGTCCTGGCCCCAGCCGGTCATCCGGCCGTAGACCAGCCGCGGGTTCCGGGCGTGCACGACGTCCGGGCCGAGCCCGATCCGTTCGGCGACACCCGGCCGGAAGCCCTCGATGAGGACGTCGGCGGTGTCGCACAGCTTCAGCACCAGCTCGACGCCTTCGGGGGTCTTGGTGTTGATGCCGACGGACCGCCGGCCGCGGGCGAGGGGGTCGGTCTGGATGCCGAGGATGTCTTCCCCCGGCTGCGCGCGGTCGACGCGGACGACGTCGGCGCCGAGGTCGGCGAGGATCATCGTGGCGAACGGCCCGGGCGCGAGACCGGCGAGCTCCACCACCTTCAGGCCGCTGAGCGGACCTGCCTTCATAACGGGTCCTTTCAGAGCGAGCGGGAGATGATTTCCTTCATGATTTCGCTGGTGCCACCGAAGATCCGCGAAATCCGGACGTCGGCCCATGCCCGCGCGATCGGGTACTCGGTCATGTAGCCGTAGCCGCCGAAGAGCTGCACGCAGTCGTCGATCACCTTGTTGACGCGCTCGGTGGTCCACAGCTTTGCCATCGCCGCGCCCTGCACGTCGAGCTCCCCCTTGAGGTGGCGTTCGATGCACTGGTCGAGGAACGCCCGGGCGACGGCGGCTTCGGTGGCCGCCTCGGCGAGGGTGAACTTGGTGTTCTGGAAGGAGAAGATCGGCCGGCCGAACGCCGTGCGCTCCTTGGTGTACTCCAGCGTGAGGTCGACGGCCGCCTCGAGCCCGGCCACCGCGGTGACGGCGATGATCAGCCGTTCCTGGGGCAGCTGCAGCATGAGCTGGAAGAAGCCCTGGCCCTCGGCGTCGCCGAGCAGGTTGCCGACCGGCACCCGGACGTCGTCGAAGAACAGCTCGGCGGTGTCCTGGCCCTTGAGCCCGACCTTGTCGAGGACGCGGCCGCGGCGGAAGCCCGGCGTGTCGGTCTCGACCACGATCAGCGAGACGCCCTGCGCGCCCGCGTCCGGGTCGGTCTTCACCGCGACGACGACGAGGCCGGCGTGGAACCCGTTGGTGATGAAGGTCTTGGCGCCGTTGATCACGTAGTGGTCGCCGTCGCGGACCGCGCGCGTCTTGATGCCCTGCAGGTCGGAGCCGGTGCCGGGTTCGGTCATCGCGATCGCGCCGACCAGCTCGCCGCTGGCCAGCTTCGGCAGCCACTCGCGCTTCTTCTCTTCCGAGGCGTAGGCGAGCAGGTAGTGCGCGACGATTCCGTTGTGGACGGTGACACCCCACGCGCTGTCGCCGGCCCGGGCCTGCTCCTCGTAGAGGACGGCTTCGTGGGCGAAGGTGCCGCCGCCCCCGCCGTACTCCTCGGGGATGGACAGGCAGAGCAGGCCGACGTCACCCGCCTTCGTCCACAGCTCGCGGTCGACCTTTTTCTCCGCCGCCCAGCGTTCCTGGTGCGGGACGGCTTCCTTCTGCAGGAAGGACCGCGCGAGCTCGCGGAGGTCATCGAGCTCGGTCGTGCTCCACGAGCTCTTCGGCAGTTGCAGTGGCACGGGACCCCTCCTGCTGACGGTACTGGCAAACATGACGATCGGCATGTAAGTTCTAATCGGAATGTACATCCATTCCGTCCGGTAGGTAAAGCAGGGAGGCCGCGGTGACCGAGACGGCGCACCGGACCCAGGCGCAGCGCCGGGAACAGACCCGCACGGCACTGCTCGACGCCACCATCGACTGCCTGGTCGAGGTCGGCTACGCGCGCACGTCAGTGCAGGAGATCTGCGCCCGCGCGAGGGTGTCGAAAGGCGCGGTCCAGCACCACTTCACCGCGAAGGCCGAGTTGATGGCGGCCGCGGTCGAGCACCTGACGACGAAGCTGCGCCGTCAGCTCGCGGCCTCGCTCGACGACCTGCCCAGCGGCGGCACCGGCGTCGCCGCGGCGATCGACCTGCTGTGGGCCGGGTACTCCGGCACGCTCTCCACGGCCGTCACCGAGCTGTGGGTCGCCGCCCGCACCGACGCCGAACTGCGCGCGGCCATCCGCCCGGTCGACCGGGCGCTCGGCCGCGCCACGCTCGAGCACGTCACCCAGGTCGCCGGCGAACTCCCGCCGGAACGCGCGGAGATGCTGTTCTGGCTCACCGTGAACCTCACCCGCGGGCTGGCCTTGGACGCCGAGCTCGGCGGCGACCCGAACCGGCGGCGGCAGCTGCTCGAGGAGTGGAAGCGCATCGCCGTTCTGCTCTACCAGGACGCCGCCACTGCGCCGAGCTGACCAGCGCGGCGCCGCCAGGGTGCTTTGCCCCTTATCCCGCAGGCGGATTTCGTGGTCCAATCCCTCCGACGAGGGGAGTTCCGATGACCGCCGCCCCGTATCCGTACTCCTACGGCCCGCCGCCCACTCCGCCGCCGGCCGACCCGGGGGCCCTGTTCCGGCTGTTCGCCGGGATCCTCGGCGTGCTCGCCGCGGCGCTGGTGATCGCCGGGTCCTTCCTGCCGCAGACGTCGTTCGAGCAGGTGGTGAACGGCAAGACGGAAAGCAGCCAGACGATCAGCGCCTGGTCGCGCTCGTTCGCCGTCGAACCCGGCGAGGAGGCGAAGAAGTTCTACGACCAGACCCACGTCGCCCGGTACGGCATCCCGCTCACGGCCGCCTCGGTCGTCCTGCTGGCCGGTGCCGGGCTGGCGTTCGCCGGCGCGCGCCGCTCGGCCGGACCCGGCGTGCGCTCGGGTGCCCGGACGGCCCTGGTGGCCGGCGCCGCCGGGGTGACCGCGGCGGTCTGGATGCTCGGCATGGACGTCTCGGCCACCTTGAGCTACGAGACCGACGAAGGGACGATCAAGTCCCACTACACGACCGGGATCGGGTTCTGGCTGCTGGTCGGCGGCGGGGTCGTCGCCCTGCTTGCACTGGTGTCCGCGGCGCTCGCCGGGCGGCGGGAACCCGCCGCGGCCCCGGCCGGGCCGCCACCGGGGCCGTACCAGCAGCCGTCACGGCCGTACCCGGGGCCGCCCCAGCAGTACGCGCAGCCTCACCCGGGATATCCGGCGTCGCAACCGTTCCCGGCGCAGGCGCCGCAGACCGGCCCGCAGCCGCCGCCCGCGTACGGCGCTCCGGCGTCGCAGCCGTTCCCCGCACAGCAACCCGACGATCCCTACGGCGGCGTGACGCAGGCCCAGCGGCATCCCGCGCAGCAGGACCCGACCGAGCCGAACTACCAGCTCCCGCCGCTGCACCCGCCCAATACGTGAATCTTATTCATATCAGGCTGGACATCTGACGTACCGACGGTATGGTGTACTCGTCGGTAACCCCCGCGCGACGTCGCGCGGACTCCGCCGGAACGGAGACGTCATGACCAGCACGACCCCCGTGAACGCCGTCGAAGACACCTCGCTGCCGCCGACCGTCGGCGGCGTCGCCGGGGCGCCGGGCTCGGCGCGGGCGGCCCAGCTCGTCGCCCGCGTGACCGGCGGCGCCGACTCGGCCCCGGTCCGGATGCGGGCGCCCTTCACCGGGCTGCCGATCGCGACGCTGCCCCAGGCCACCGACGCCGACGTCCGCGCGGTGTTCGCCGGCGCCCGGACGGCCCAGCGCGCGTGGGCGGACCGCTCCCCCGCCGAGCGCGCCCGCGTCCTCACCCGCCTGCACGACCTGGTGCTCGCCCGCCAGGACGAGGTGCTCGACCTGGTCCAGGTCGAGGCGGGCAAGGCGCGGCTCGACGCGTTCGACGAGGTCAGCGCGACCGCGCTGGTCGCCGCCTACTACGGCAGGCACGCGGCGAAGTTCCTCGCCCCGCGCCGCGTCGCCGGTGTCATCCCCGGCCTGACCCGCGCGGGCGAGATCCGCCACCCCAAGGGCGTCGTCGGGATCATCTCGCCGTGGAACTACCCGCTGGCCCTGACGGCGATGGACGTCCTGCCGGCGCTGGCCGCGGGGAACGCCGTCGTGCAGAAGCCGGACAACCAGACCGCGCTTTCGGCGCTGTGGCTGCACGAGCTCGCCGAGGAGGCCGGGCTGCCCGCCGGCACCTGGCAGATCGTGCTCGGCCGCGGCTCGAAGATCGGCACCGCGCTGGTCGAGGAGTCGGACTACCTCTGCTTCACCGGCTCGACGCCGACCGGCAAGGAGCTGGCCGGCCAGGTGGCGAAGCGGCTGACGTCGTACTCGCTGGAGCTCGGCGGCAAGAACCCGATGATCGTGCTGCCCGACGCCGACGTCGCGAAGGCGGCGACGGGCGCGGTGACGGCGTGCTTTTCCTCGGCCGGGCAGCTGTGCGTGTCGGTCGAGCGGATCTACGTCCACGAGGACATCCGCGACGAGTTCACCCGCGCGTTCGTGGCGCGGACGGCGGCGTTGCGGCTCGGCGGCGCGCTCGACTACCACGCCCAGATGGGCTCCCTGACGTCGGAGGAGCAGCTCGCCACGGTGTCGGCGCACGTCGAGGACGCCCGCGCGAAGGGCGCGTCGGTGCTCACCGGCGGCCGCGCGCGGCCCGACCTCGGCCCGCTGTTCTACGAGCCGACGGTGCTGTCCGGCGTCACCCCGGAGATGCGGCCGTTCGCGGAGGAGACGTTCGGGCCGGTCGTGTCGATCTACGGCTACACCGACGTCACCGACGCGATCGAGCGGGCCAACGACACGCCGTTCGGGCTCAACGCCAGCGTCTGGTCCCGCAACGGCCGAGCGGGCTGGGAGGTCGCGGCCCGGCTGAAGGCCGGGACGGTCAACGTCAACGAGGGTTACGCGGCGACGTTCGGCAGCGTCGGCGTCCCGATGGGCGGGATGAAGGACTCGGGCGTCGGCCGCCGCAACGGCGCCGAAGGCCTGCTGAAGTACACGGAGTCCCAGTCGATCGCGCTCCAGCGCGGCCTGGCCCTGCGTCCCCCGCGCGCGGTCCCCGGCTCGCTGTGGTCCCGAGGCATGACGTTCGGCCTCAAAGCCCTCCGCCGCCTCCCCCGCTGACGTGATCAAAGGGTCAGCACGCGTGATTGAAGGGTCAGCACTCGTGATTCGAGGGTCGACACGGCGAACCCCACAGGCTCAGCCGTGTCGACCCTTCAATCACGCGTGTCGACCTCTGGATCACGTGAGTTGACCTGCTGATCACGCGGTGGGGGCGGTGAGGAGGCCTCGGTCGTAGGCGATCGCGACTGCTTCCGCGCGGCGGCTGGCGCCCAGTTTGGCCATGACGCGGGAAAGGTGCACGCTCACCGTTTTTTCGCTGATGTAGAGCTCTTCGCCGACCTGGCGGTTCGTGCGGCCCAGGGCGACGCGCTCGAGGACGTCGCGCTCGCGGTCGGTCAGCGGGTCGGTGACCGTGCGGGCCGGGGCCGCGGGTTCGACGCCGGCCAGCTCGACGCGGGCGCGGTGCGCGAGGTCGCGGACGGCGTCGCGCAGCGGGAGCGCGCCGAGCCGGACCGCCACCGCGTGGGCCGCTTCCAGGGCCTCACCCGCGTCGGCGTCCGCGGCCAGACGGGCTTCGGCTTCGTACCAGCGGCAGATGGCCTGCTCGTACACCGCGCCGTAGCCGAACGCCTCCGCCGCGGCCGCCCACTTCTCCGCGTCGCCGCGACCGGACAGGCAGGACGCCGCCGCCTCCAGGCGGGCCAGCCAGGCGCGGCCCTCCGGCCCGAGCGCCCCCGAGCGCGGCTGGCCGACGACCGCGCACATCCGGCCGTGCGCCAGGAACCGCTCGCCGGCCGCCACCGCGGCTTCGGCCGCGGCCGGGTCGCCGTGGACGCGGGCGTCGGCGGCCAGCTTCGCCGCCGCGGACACGCCGAGCGCGGCCACCCGGATCCCGGCCAGCAGGCCGGGTTCGATCCGCTCCAGCCAGCCGATCAGGTCATCGGCCTGGCGCACGGCTTCGGCGTGGGCGCCCCGCCAGTACGCCAGCTCGATGCCCGCGCCGCCGGCCGACAGCGGGATCTGCATGTCCGCCGTCCAGTGCTGCCGCAGCCCGGACAGGAGCTTCGCGGCCTCGTCGAACCGGCCGCGGGCGACGACGAACAGCGACCAGATGGCCAGGATCCGCGCGGCGACGGCGTTGGACACCCCGCGCCCCGCGCGTCCGGCGCTCTCGTCGGGCCAGTCGCCCATCAGGTAGCGCAGCATCAGCTGCCGCGCCCGCAGCTCGAGCCCGTAGACGCTCCAGCTCAGCCCGGCTTCCTCGGCGCGGGCGACGCCGTGCGTGGCGTGCTCCAGCGCTTCGGCGAACTCGCCCTGGTCGTCGTGGCTCAGGGCCAGGAAGTAGGTCGCGCGGATCTCGGTGTTGTACGCGCCCACGTCCCGCGCCTTGCGCTGGGCCTGCCGCAGCCGCTCCCGGGCCTCGGCGGCGTCGCCGCGTGAGTCGGCCAGCGTGCCCAGGGTGACCAGCGCCGAGGCCTCCGCCCCCGCCGCGCCGACCGCCTGCGCGTCGGCGACCGCGGTGAGCGCGCTGTCGAGCGCCGCCTCGGGCTGGTCGAGGACCCGCAGGAAGCCGGCCCGGCTGGCCAGCACCCACGCCCGCGCCGAGCTGGGCTCGGTGTCCTTCACCAGGTCCCACGCCCGGTCGATGGCGGCGACCGCCTCGTCCAAGGTGCCTTCCAGCGCGAGCAGGGCGTCCGCCAGCCGCCGCCACACCTTCGCGGCCCGGTCGTTCGGGATGTCCGGGGTCAGCGCCTGGGTGGCGGAGCGGGCGAAGGCCGCGGCCCGCTCGGGCTCGCCGGACGTCCCGGCGAAGTACGACGCTTCGTACAGCAGCTTCAGCTCGTCGAACCCGTCGGGCCGGTCCGCCGCCGGGACGGCGTCCCAGATGGACAGCGCCTGCTCGACGTGCTGCAGCGCCGACCCGGGCGCGCCGAGCTTCTCGGCCTCGTCCATCGCGCGCAGCAACGCCGGCAGCGCGGTGACGAGGTCGCTGCTCTGCATCGAGTGGTAGGCCAGCTTCGCGTCGTGCCCGCGGCCCTGGGGCCGCGCCCTGATCCGCGCCGCGTACGCCGCGTGCGTGCGTGACCGCTCCCCCGGCAGCAGGTCGCCGTACACCGCTTCCTGCAGCAACGCGTGCCGGAACGTGTACGAGCCGTCCGAAAGCACCACCAGCACGTGGTGCTGGACGGCTTCGCGCAGCGCCTCGTCGAGTTCCAGCTCCCCCAGCCCGGAGACTTCGGCGAGGGCGGCGTGCATGACCGGCTCGTTGGCCACCGAAATCACCCGCGCGACCCGGCGGGCGTCCGGCGAGAGCCGCTCGAGCCGGGACAGCAGCACCTCGGCCAGCCCGGCGGGCAGGTCGTTGCACTCGGTCTTGGTGGCGAGCAGCTCCTCGGCGAAGAACGGGTTGCCCTCGGAACGGCTGACGATGTCGGCCACGACGTCGGCCGGCAGCGGCTCGTCGGCCAGCGCCTCGACGAACTTGCGGGCGTCGACCGCGCCGAAGGGGTGCAGGTCGACGCGCTCGACGGTGGCGAGCCGGACCAGCTCCGCCAGGACGCCGCGCAGCGGGTGCCGCCGGTGCACGTCCTCCTCGCGGTAGCTGCCCACGACCAGCAGCCGCTGCGCCCGCAGCCGGGTGAGCAGGAAGGACAGCAGGTTGCGGGTCGAGGCGTCGGCCCAGTGGAGATCCTCCAGGAGGATCACCACCGGGCGCGCCTGCGCGATCTCGGTCAGCACCCCCAGTACCGCGTCGAACAACTGCAGCTGACCGAGGTCCTGCTCCGGCCGGGGACGCACCATGGTTTCCCGGTCGTTGGAGGTCATCGGCGGGTGTTCGGCCGCCCGGGGCTCCTCGAAGCCCGGGCCCTGCGGCAGCAGCCGCCCGAGCGCGGGCCGGGCCCGCACCGCGGCGGCGACCTCCGGGTCCGTCGCGCTGCCCAGCGGGGCGAGCGCCTCGGCGAACGGAAGATAAGGAAGACCGCCCTCGCGGACGTCGATGCAGCGGCCGGTGAGCACCAGCCCACCGCACGCCGCGACGTGCTCGCCGAGCGCGGTCAGCAGCCGGGTCTTCCCCACCCCGGCGTCCCCCGAGAGCAGCACCGCGCCGGCTTCGCCACGTTCGGCCCTGGCGAAGGCGGCGCGGAGCCGCCGCATCTCGTGGGTACGGGCGACGAGCGGGATTCCGGAGCCGAGTCGGGGCACGAGGAGCATTGTGGCTCACCCCACCGACATTTTTTCAGGGGTTCGGGTGGCGAAGCCCCCGACCTGGGGCGAAGCCCCAGATGTCACCGACATTTTTTCAGGGGTTCGGGTGGCGAAGCCCCCGACCTGGGGCGAAGCCCCAGATGTCACCGACGGTTTCCGACCGCTTATCGCCATCGACACCATCACCCGCCCCTTACCGGGCGGTCTTGCCGGCGCCCGCGGTCTCCCGCGTGGCCTCCCGGCGCTCCTGCTTCGGTACGTCGACGTCGGTGCGCGCGGCCCGCACGTGGCGGACGGCGCGGCGGGCGCGGGCGGCCCAGGCGCTGCGCCCGGCCTTCCGCAGTTCCTCGGCCCGGTAGGCCGCTTCGGCGCGGACCGCGTCGAGCATCAGATCGCTGTGCATCGTGTTCCCCTGTCCTTGGCGGTTGGTGACACCCAGGTTCGTCCTGAGGGCACGCCACGGGCATCGGGTGATCACGTAGGGCTGGGCGCGAAAAGACCCCTTACTCCCGACCGAGCCCAGCTCAGCGGGGGTAAGGGGTCTTCTCCAAGCGACTCAGCCGCGCGCCGGGCCGCCGGTCCGCACCGCGGCCAGCAGCCCCTGCCAACCCGACGCGGGCAGGCGGAACGCACCCCCCTCGGGGTCCTTCGAGTCGCGCACCGCGGCCCCACCGCCGACGAACGCGACCTCGACGCAGTCGTTGCCGCCGCCGCTGTGGCTGCTCTTGCGCCACCGCGCCCCGGAGAGTTCTGCTTCCATGGGTCCCACTCCTTACTGTTTCCTCGGTTCCGGATGGTGCACCGGACCCGGTACGGCCGCCTGTTCGGCGAACCGACCGGCCGCCTCGGCGATCAGGTCCACCGAGTCGTCCGGTTTCAGTGCGGCCGCGCGCAGATGGTCGAACATCAGCCCGTAGCGCCGCACGTCTGTGGGTTCTTCCAGGTAGAGGCCGCTGGACGTGCTGTCGTCGACGTAGACGACGTCCGGGTCGGCCTGCTCGGGGAAGCCCATGATCAGGAAGGGGCCTTCCATGCCGGGGTGGGCGCCGGCGCCGAACGGCACGACCTGGATGGTCACGTTCGGCTTCTCGGCGACGGTGACCATCCGGTAGAGCTGCTCGGCCATCACCTCGGGGCCGTCGACCACGCGGCGCAGCACGGCTTCGTCCATCACCGCCCAGTACTCCGGTGGCGGGGTCTCGGACAGCAGTTCCTGGCGGGCCATCCGGGCGGCGACGCGGCGGCGGATCTCGGCGTCCTCGGCGTCCGGCCGCAGCGCGCGGATCACCGCGCGGGCGTACCGCTCGGTCTGCAGCAGCCCGGGCACCAGCAGCGCCTGGAACGCGCACAGCGAGCTGGCGTCGGCTTCGAGCCCGACGAAGGTGCCGGTGAACACCTCGTTGTACGCGTGCCACCAGCCGCGCTTGCGGGCCTCCCTGGCCAGCTGGACGAGCGCCTCCTGCTCGTCGCCGGTGATGCCGTAGAGGGCCAGCATGTCCCGGGCGTCACGCGGGGTGACGCCGACGTGGCCGGTCTCGATGCGGCTGATCTTCGAGGCCGAGCACTCGAGCTTCTCGCCCACCTCGTCGATGGTGAGGTCGGCGGCCTCGCGAAGCCGGCGCAGCTCGCCCGCCAGCCTCCGGCGGCGAACCGTGGGGCTCTGTCCCCTTGCCATCGCGGCACCTCCGGATGTCGAGTGCTCCTGTATCCAACCATCCGGGCGCGGAGTCGGTGACGCAATAACACGAGTCGATTCCGGCGCCGGATCTGCAATTTGCAGAATGCTCTTGTATCCTCGCACCCTGCACTGCGTCGGGCGCCTGACCGTCGGCCAGCCGTGGCTACGACCGGCCTCTGAGCAGGGTAGACGATGATCGGGCGAAATGCCGCGCGGTCATCCGACGGAGGGGTCCGGGGCCGTCCCCCGATCGGTCCCGGCCCCCTCACCCGGCCCGAATGCCCTTTTGCGGCGTCGGATATTCGAGCTATTAGTCGCCCGTGAGGGTGATTTCCCGGCGAACTTCACAGGACGCGCAGGAGTCCTTCTTGGACGACCGTCGCGATCAGCGTGCCGTCCTGGGCGAAGAACCGGCCGGTGGCCAGGCCGCGGGCGCCGGACGCCGTCGGCGAGGCGCTGTCGTAGAGGAACCACTCGTCCGCGCGGAACGGCCGGTGGAACCACAGCGCGTGGTCGAGGCTGGCCCCGAGCACCTTGTCGGTGTCCCAGTAGACGCCGTGGCGCGCGAGCACCGAGTCCAGCAGGGTCATGTCCGAGGCGTAGGTCAGCACGCAGACGTGCAGCAGCTGCTGGTCGGGCAGTTTCCCGTCGGCGCGCATCCACACCTGGTTGCGCGCGGGCCGCTCGCCGGTCTGCCGGGTCACCCACGGCGGCTCGTTGACGTACCGCAGGTCGATCGGCCGCGGCCGGGCGTGCGCGCCGATCGCGTAGCCCTCGGCGCGCTCCATCAGCGTCGGCAGCGTCTCCGGCGCCGGGACGCCCTCGGGCATGGCTTCGGCGTGTTCGATGCCCGGTTCGTCCGTCTGGAAGGACGCCGAGAGCGAGAAGATCGCCTTGCCGTGCTGGATCGCCACGACCCGGCGGGTGGTGAACGACCGGCCGTCGCGGATCCGGTCGACCTCGTAGACGATCGGCACGCTGGGGTCGCCGCCGCGGATGAAGTACGCGTGCAGCGAGTGGACCCGGCGTTCCTCGGGCACCGTGCGGCCGGCCGCGACCAGCGCCTGGCCGGCGACCTGACCGCCGAACACGCGCACCGGCGAGTGGGCGGGCGAGACGCCGCGGAAGATGTTCTCTTCGATCTTCTCGAGGTCGAGCAGCGCGACCAAGCGGTCGAGCACCGGCTGGCCGCCACCCGGGATCTCCAGTTCGGTGGCGGCCGTCCTGGCCAATTCAGTCATGGCCAGACCTTATGTGCTGAACGGGTGACGCGTCCCTTATGCGTGGTCGTCTTCACCGAGGCGGTGCACGCGGATCAGGTTGGTCGACCCGACGGTGCCCGGCGGGGAACCGGCCACGATGACGACCAGGTCGCCCTTCTGGTACTTGCCCATCTCCAGCATCGCGTGGTCGACCTGCTGGATCATCTGGTCGGTGGAGTTGACCTGCGGGACGATGTGGGTGTTGGTGCCCCAGGTCATCGACAGCTGGCTGCGCACGCACTCCTCGGGCGTGAACGCCAGCAGCGGCAGCCGGGTGTGCAGCCGCGCGAGGCGGCGCACGGTGTCACCGGACTGCGTGAAAGCGACCAGGGCCTTCGCGTTCAGCCGCTCGCCGATGTCGCGGGCGGCGTAGCTGATGACGCCGCGCTTCGTGCGCGGGACGTGCGACAGCGGCGGCACGATCGGCGAGTCGGTCTCGACCGCCTCGATGATGCGGCCCATCGTTTCCACGACCTCGATCGCGTATCGGCCGACCGAGGTCTCGCCGGACAGCATCAGCGCGTCGGCGCCGTCGAGCACCGCGTTGGCGACGTCGGAGGCCTCGGCGCGGGTGGGCCGGGAGTTGTTGATCATCGACTCAAGCATCTGCGTGGCGACGATGACCGGCTTCGCGTTCTCGCGGCAGATCTGGATGGCGCGCTTCTGCACCAGCGGGACCTGCTCCAGCGGCAGCTCGACGCCGAGGTCACCGCGGGCGACCATCACCGCGTCGAAGGCCAGCACGATGGCTTCGAGGTTGTAGACGGCTTCGGGCTTCTCGATCTTGGCGACCACCGGCAGCCGGCCCTTGCCGACGCGGTCCATCACCTGGTGGACCAGGTCGATGTCGGCCGGCGAGCGGACGAAGGACAGGGCGATGAAGTCGACGCCCAGCTCGAGCGCGAACTCGAGGTCCTCGATGTCCTTCTCGGACAGCGCCGGCACGGAGACGTCCATGCCGGGCAGCGAGACGCCCTTGTTGTTGCTGACCGGGCCGCCTTCGGTGACCTCGCAGACCACGTCCTGGCCTTCGACGCCCTTGACCACCAGGCCGACCTTACCGTCGTCGACGAGCAGGCGGTCGCCGGGCTTGGCGTCCCTCGCCAGGCCCTTGTAGGTGGTCGAGACCCGGTCGTGGGTGCCGGCGACGTCCTCGACGGTGATCCGGACGACATCGCCGGTGTGCCACTCGACCGGGCCGCCGGCGAACGTGCCCAGGCGGATCTTCGGGCCCTGCAGGTCGGCGAGGATGCCCACCGCGCGGCCGCTGTCGGCGGCGGCGCCCCGGATCAGGTCGTAGACCTGCTTGTGGTCGCTGTGGCTGCCGTGGCTGAAGTTCATTCTGGCCACGTCCATGCCGGCATCCACCAGGGCCCGCATCTTTTCCGGGGTCGCGGTGGCGGGGCCCAGGGTACAAACGATCTTCGCGCGTCGGCTCACGTCCACATAGCGTAGACCCTCTTCGCTCGTACGTCTGTACCGATCCCGAATGTTCAAGAAAGTGTTCAGAACCCGCCCTGGTCAGCGGCGTGGTTGTGCGCTGGGGCCGACCCGGTCGCGGGCCCACTCGTTGAACTCGCGTACCTGCCGCCAGGCCTTTTTCACCCGATCGAGCGCCCCCCGCTCGTGCAGGACGTCATCCGGCTCCCACCCCCGGACCGCGTACACCGACCGGTAGCGCAGCAGCTCCAGCCGGGGGTGATCGGCGTCGAACCCGCGCGGCTTCGACTTCAGCCGGTCGCCCCGGACCTCCCAGCCCGCCCGCTCCAGCTTCGCGAGGATCTTCCGCAGCGCTTCGCCGTGCAGCTCGGTGTCGACGGCCTGGCGGAACCGCGCGATCTGGTCGGACGCCAGGTGGAAGCACCCGCCGCCGACGCGCAGGCCGGCCGGCCCGACCTCGACGTAGTAGGCGCCGCCGCCGCGGCCCTGCTCGATCACCCCGCCGCAGTGGGTCTTGTACGGCGTCTTGTCCTTGGCGAACCGGACGTCCCGGTACGGGCGGAACACCTTGGGCTCGCCGAAGCCGTCCGAGAACTCGGGCGCCAGCTCGGCCAGCAGCGCTTCCATCGGGGCCCGGACGTCGGACTTGTACGTCTCGACGTGGTCGTCCCAGTAGGGCTTGGAGTTGTCCTCCACCAGGCCGTCGAAGAAGTCGACGGCGTACTCGCCGAATCCGGTGAACTTCACGCCCGCGACAGTAAACGGGGGCACCGACGACTTCCGCCGGTGCCCCCGTGCGCGCTACTTCGCGACGGCGGTGATCAGCTCGCCGTTCGCGGTGTCCCCCGAGAGCTCCCAGAACATCGCGCCGCCCAGGCCCTGGGTCCTGGCGTAGGAGATCTTGCCGGCGATGGTCGCCGGGGTGTCGTAGCTCCACCAGTTGCCGCCGCACTTGGCGTACGCGGTGCCGGCGACCGTGCCGGTGGCCGGGCAGGTGCTCTTGAGGACCTTGTAGTCCTCGATGCCCTGCTCGTACTTGCCGGGCGCCGGGCCGGTCGCGGTGCCGCCCGGGGCGCTCTGCGTGACGCCGGTCCAGCCGCGGCCGTAGAAGCCGATGCCCAGCAACAGCTTCGCCGCCGGGACGCCCTTGCTCTTGAGCTTCTGGACGGCCGCGTCGGAGTAGAAGCCCGCGGTCGGGATGCCCGAGTAGGACGTCAACGGCGAGTGCGGAGCCGTCGGACCCTGCGCCGCCCAGGCGCCGAAGTAGTCGTAGGTCATCACGTTGTACCAGTCGACGTACTGCGCGGCGCCGCCGTAGTCGGCCGCGTCGATCTTGCCGCCGCTCGTGCCGTCGGCGGTGATCGCCGCGGTGACCAGCTTCGAGCCGAACTTGGCACGCAAGGCCTGGAGGATGTTCTTGAACGCCGTCGCGCCGCTGGTGTCGCACGACAGGCCGCAGGCGTTGGGGTACTCCCAGTCGATGTCGATGCCGTCGAAGACACCCGCCCAGCGCGGGTCGTTGACCAGGTTGTAGCAGGAGTTCGCGAACGCGGCCGGGTTCTGCGCGGCCTGCGCGAAGCCGCCCGACCAGGTCCAGCCGCCGAAGGACCAGAGGACCTTCAGGCCGGGGTGCTTGGCCTTGAGCTTCTTGAGCTGGTTGAAGCTGCCGGCGAGGGGTTGGTCCCACGTGTCGGCGACGCCGTCGACGCTGCCCGCGGCGTCGTAGGTCTTCTGGTAGTCGGCGTAGGCGTCGCCGATCGCGCAGCCGCCGTTCGTCACGTTGCCGAAGGCGTAGTTGATGTGGGTGAGCTTGGCCGCCGAGCCCGACGTCTCGATGTTCTTGACGTGGTAGTTGCGGTCGTAGACCCCCCATTCGGTGAAGTAGCCGACCACCTTGCCGACGGAGGCGTCGGTCGCGGCGGCCGCCACCGGGGCGGTGGCGCCGCCCGCGACGAGACCCGCGGCGGCCGCCACGGCCAGCAGGGCCGAGAAGCTCTTCCTGCGCAGACGGGACATGCGTTCTCCCTTCCGGGAATTTCTCACGGACACGGTGCCGGAGTGGTGGGGACCACACTCACCGTAAGTGGACTAGACCACTAGGTCAATGGTTCAGACCATGGGAGGTCCACATTCCTTGACAGGAATATGCCCGGCGGAGCACATTTCACGGGTGATGCAGACTTTCGACGTCCTCGCCGAGCCGCGGCGCCGGACCATCCTCGACCTGCTGCGCGACGGTGAGCGCTCGGTCGGCGAGCTGGTCGAGCAGCTGGAGCTGAGCCAGCCCGCGGTGTCCAAGCACCTGCGGGTGCTGCGCGAAGCCGGGCTGGTGACGGTGCGCGTCGCGGCGCAGCGGCGGTGCTACGCGCTGCGCCCGGAGCCCCTGGCCGAGGTCGACGCCTGGCTGGCGCCCTACCGCCGCTTCTGGTCGGACCGGCTCGACGCGCTGGAGCGCCGCCTGGACGAAACCTGAGCCCTCAGCCGAACGCGATCCCCCGCTCCGCCGCCCGGCGCTCACCCCACTCGTACAGCGCCGTCAGCGCCGGGCGCAGCTCCTCCCCCACCGCCGTCAGGTGGTACTCGACGTGCGGGACCCGGCCGTCGAACTCCTCGCGGCGGACGATGCCGTCCGCGGCCAGCTCGCGCAGCTGCTGGGTCAGCATCTTCTCGCTCACCCCCGGCATCCGGCGCCGCAGCTCGCCGTAGCGGTGGGCGCCCTCCTTGAGGTGGGCCAGGATCACCGGTTTCCACTTGCCGCCGATGAGGTCGACCGCCAGCTCCGTCGCGCAGTGGTACCGCTTCATCCCGCTCCCCCTACGCACCGGAAAGTACGTGGTTGCCCGGCCGGGGCACCACTGGTTGCCTGATCCGGTGATCGTGCCAGAACCCCCGCCCGCCCCCACGCTCTACGACTGGGCCGGTGGCCACGAGGCCCTCGTCGAGCTGCTGACGATCTTCTACGGCCACGTCCTCGAAGACCCGCTGCTCGAACCTGTCTTCCGCGACATGGACCCGCACCACGCCGAGCACGTCGCCGTCTGGCTGGGCGAGGTGTTCGGCGGGCCGGCCGGGTACTCCGCGAGCCACGGCGGGCACGCGCACATGATCGGCCGCCACCTCGGCCGCGGGATCACCGAGCGGCAGCGCCGCCGGTGGGTGTCCCTGCTGCTCGACGCGGCCGACGAGGCCGGCCTGCCCGCCGACCCGGAGTTCCGGGCGGCGTTCGCCGGCTACCTCGAGTGGGGCAGCCGCCTGGCCGTGATCTTCTCCGCGCCCGGCGCCGAGCCGAACCTCCACGAACCGGTCCCGCGGTGGGATTGGCCGGTACCGCCCTGGCAGCCGTCGTCGCCTTAGCCGCATAGTGAGGGCGGCCGGAAGGAGGCTGCCGTTGATCCGGGTGGACGGCCGGACCCTCAGGTGCGCGGACGTCGTCGCCGCGGCACGCACCGAGGGACCGCTGGAGATCGACGTCTCGATCGCCGCGCTGCGGGCGGCCGAGCACGCGTGGAAGCTGGCCGGGGAACTGAGCACGCGCCGGGTGGTCTACGGCCGGACCACCGGCGTCGGCGCCAACAAGGACGACCCGGTCGAGAGCTCCGTGGAGCACGGCCTGCGGCTGCTGCGCAGCCACGCGGGCGGCAGCGGCGACGAGATGCCGCCCGGCCAGGTCCGCGCCATGCTGCTGATCCGGCTCAACCAGCTCCTCACCGGCCGGTCCGGGCTCAGCCCCGAGCTGATCGGCGCGCTGGCCGAAGCCGTGCGCACCGGCGCGCGGCCGCGGGTGCACCGGCTCGGCGCGATCGGCACCGGCGACCTGGCCCCACTGGCCGAGGCGGCGCTGGCGCTCACCGGCGAACGGCCGTGGGTCACCGGGCACGTCCCGCCGGTGCCGGTGCGGGCCGGCGACGCGCTGGCGTTCATGAGCAGCAACGCGGCGACGCTCGCCGAAGCGACCCTTGCCGCGATGCGGCTGAACACGCTGACCCGCGCGAGCCACGCCGTCGCGGCACTGACGTATGTCGCGCTCGACGGCAACCCCGAGGCGTACGCGACGCCGGTGCACGAAGCGCGTCCGCACGCGGGCCAGGTCGCCTGCGCGGCCGAGATGCGGCGGCTGCTGGGCATGCACCAGACCCCGAAGCCGGGACGCCGGATCCAGGACCCGTTCGGGCTGCGGGCGTTCCCGCAGGTCCAGGGCCCGGCGCTGGACGCGGTCCACTACCTGCGGGACGTGCTCGCCGTCGAGATCAACGCGAGCACGGAGAACCCGATGATCTCCACGGTGCACAACGACGCCTACCACCACGCGCACTTCCACACGGCGTACGTGTCGACGGCGCTGGACCAGGCGCGGGCGACCGTGCACCAGGTGGCCGAGCTGTCGGTGGCGCGCCTCGGCGACCTGGTGGAGCCGGAGTTCACCGGGCTGCGGCCGTTCCTGGCGGCGGGGCCGCCGGGCAGCTCCGGCGTGATGATCCTGGAGTACGTGGCGCACGACGCGCTGACGGAGCTGCGTCAGGCGGCCCTTCCGGCGACCCTCGGCACGGCGGTGGTCTCGCGCGGCATCGAGGACCACGCGAGCTTCTCGACCCAGGCGGCCCGCGCGGCCACGGCGGCGTGTTCGGCGTACCAGCAGGTGCTGGCGTGCGAGCTGGTGGCGGCGGTCCGGGCGCTGCGGATGCGGGAGGCGGATCTGGTGGAGCTGCCGGTGCGGGAGGCGTTCGACGCCGCCTCGGCCGTGCTGGACCCCGGCCTCGACGACCGGCCGCTCACCGGGGACATCGCCGCCGCCGTCGGGGTCCTGGACCGGCTGGCCCGCATCTAGGGTGCCCGTGCGGCAGCGTCCCCTGAACGCGCGAAGGGCCGCCCCGGGGAATCCCGGAGCGGCCCTTCGACGGCAGGCTCAGCCGAAGAAGACTTCGGCTTCCTGGTAGCGCTCGACCGGGACGGTCTTCAGCTCGGCCGTCGCCTCGGACAGCTTCACGCGGACGATGTCCGTGCCCTTGAGGGCGACCATCACGCCGAAGTCGCCGTCCGCGACCGCGTCGACCGCGTTGAGGCCGAAGCGGGTCGCGAGGACGCGGTCGTAGGCCGTCGGGGTGCCGCCGCGCTGGACGTGGCCCAGCACGACCGCGCGGGACTCCTTGCCGGTGCGGTGGGCGATCTCGTCGGCCAGCCAGGTGCCGATGCCGCCGAGGCGGACGTGCCCGAAGGCGTCCTTCTCGCCGGTGAGCAGCTTCTCCTCGCCGCCCTCGGGCAGCGCGCCCTCGGCGACGACGATGATCGGCGCGTACTCCTTCTCGAAGCGGCGCTCGACCCAGGAGACGACCTGGTCGACGTTGAAGTGCTTCTCCGGCACCAGGATGACGCTCGCGCCGCCGGCCAGGCCGGAGTGCAGCGCGATCCAGCCGGCGTGGCGGCCCATGACCTCCACGACCAGCGCCCGGTGGTGCGACTCGGCCGTGGTGTGCAGCCGGTCGATCGCCTCGGTCGCGATGGAGACCGCGGTGTCGAAGCCGAAGGTGTAGTCGGTCGCGCCGAGGTCGTTGTCGATCGTCTTGGGTACACCCACGACGCCGACGCCGTCGTCGGTCAGCCGCTTCGCGACGCCGAGGGTGTCCTCGCCGCCGATCGCGATCAGCGCGTCGACGCCCTGGTCGGCGAGGACCTGCTTGATCTTGTCGACGCCGCCCTCGACCTTGTACGGGTTGGTGCGCGAGGACCGCAGGATGGTGCCGCCGCGGGTGAGGATGTCCTCGACGTCGTTCAGGCCCAGCGGGCGGCTGTCGCCGGTCAGCGGGCCGTTCCAGCCGTTGCGGAAGCCCACGAAGTCCCAGCCGTGCACCTCGATGCCCTTGCGCACCACCGCGCGGATCACCGCGTTGAGCCCCGGGCAGTCGCCGCCGCCGGTCAGCACACCGACACGCATGAGAAGCCTCCGTCTGTTCTCGGGAGATGACAGTCACATTTCGTCAGTCGTCAGCGTAGCGGCTCACGTCTTGATCGGTGCAGCCCCTACCACCTGCCGGATCGGTCCGGGTGACGCTGTGCTACGTTGACGCCCATGCAGCGCTATTTCTGGTTTACGAAGCCGGCCCCGGGTGGGCACGGCGGCGTGAACCTGCGCTGACTCCCACCCCGAGCCGGATCTCACAACCGGCTCGGCGAGTCCCCCGCGGGTCGGTGTCCACCAGGAAGGAACACCCCCGCCATGACGCTCTCCGCCGGGCCGGCCACCATCGGTGACCTCGACGCCGCGCGCACCACGTCGATCAGTCCGCTCATTTCGCCCGCACTGCTGCGCGAAGACCATCCGGTCGACGCCGCCGTCGCGAAGGTGGTCCGCCACGGCCGCGCCGAAACGGTCGACATCCTCGAAGGCCGCGACGACCGGCTGCTCGTCGTCGTCGGCCCGTGCTCGGTGCACGACCCGGAAGCGGCCCTCGACTACGCCCGCCGCCTGGCCGCGAAGGCCGAGGAGCTGCGCGAAGACCTGCACGTCGTGATGCGCGTGTACTTCGAGAAGCCGCGCACCACGCTGGGCTGGAAGGGCCTGATCAACGACCCGGACCTCGACGGCACGTTCGCCGTCAACAAGGGCCTGCGGATGGCGCGCAAGCTGCTGCTCGACGTCTCCGGGCTGGGCCTGCCGGTCGGGTGCGAGTTCCTCGACCCGATCACGCCGCAGTTCATCTCCGACATCGTCACGTGGGGCTCGATCGGCGCGCGCACGGCGGCGAGCCAGGTCCACCGCCAGCTGTGCAGCGCGCTGTCGATGCCGGTGGGCATCAAGAACTCGACCGAGGGCGACGTCCAGGTGGCGATCGACGCCACCCGCGCGGCGGCGGCGAGCCACGTGTTCCCGGGCATCAACACGGACGGCCTCGCGGCCCTGCTGACGACGTCGGGCAACCCGGACTGCCACGTGATCCTGCGCGGCCACAACGGCGGCCCGAACTACGACGCCGGCACGGTCGCCGACACACTGGCGCGGCTGGCGAAGGCGGGGTTGCCGGAGCGGGTGATCATCGACGCCTCGCACGGCAACAGCGGCAAGGACCACGTGCGCCAGGGCGCGGTGGTGTCCGAGCTGGCGGCGCGCCTCGCATCGGGCGAGCGCGGCATCTCGGGGCTGATGATGGAGAGCTTCCTGGCCGGTGGGCGGCAGGACCTTTCGCTGGGACACGCCGCGGAGCTGACCTACGGGCAGTCGATCACGGACGCGTGCCTGGCCTGGGACGACACGGCACCGCTGCTGGACGAGCTCGCCTCGGCGGTGCGGGCGCGCCGCTGACCCGCGGCTTGCACGGCGGCCGGTCGGGGGCCCGCACGCCCGCGACCGGCCGCGCCGGAGGAATGCCCGGATCACCTCGGCGAAGTCCCGGAGGCCCTCGGCGCTGCCGGTAACGGGGAAACCGGGGGGTGCCCCGCGGCCGGCGGCCCGGCGGGTCGGCGGGTCAGCGGCGCGGGAAGTAGTTCTCGATCACTTCCCACCGAGCCAGATTGTGCTTCGCGTCGGCGAGAGCGTCGTGCTGGTCGGTCGGCGCCGCCGGGAGCTTTGGCTTTCCCGCGTCCTCCCACCGCTGGCGCAGGTCACGCGTGAAGCGGGGCAGCTGCCGGGGCAGTGCCGGCATCGGGCCCCACAGCTGGGCCAGCGCCACGTGGTCGTACGCCGCGAACCAGGCCCACAGCTCGATGCCGCCCGGGGGCTTGCCGAAGAACTCCAGCAGGTCGTTGCGGATCTTTTCCCGGCTGCGCCACGCCCGGTCGGCCGGGGAGGGCAGCTTGTCCAGGACGTTGTCGCGGACCCACGGTCCCGCCTTCGCGGGGTCGAACTCCGTCGAGACCGCGTAGAACTCGCGGCCCTGCTCGTCCACCACCCCGATCGACACCAAATCGATCGTCACGCCGTCTTCGATGAACTCGGTGTCGTAGAAAAAACGCACTGGTGAACAGTAGTGGGTCAGCCGACCTTGGAGTCGGGCACCCGGGCCGCGTCGCGGGCGGACGGCTGGGCGGGCACCGTGGGCTTGACCCCGGCCGCCTCCGCCGCCAGCAGCTCCTTCGCCTTCGCCGCGTAGATGTCGACGTACTCCTGGCCCGACAGCTCCATCAAGGCGTACATGATCTCGTCGGTGATCGACCGCTCGATGAAGCGGTCACCCGACAGACCCTCGTAGCGCGAGAAGTCCAGGGGCTTGCCGAAGCGGACCTCGAGGCGGCGCGGCCACCACATCTTCGAGCCGATCGGGTTGACCTTGTCCGTGCCGACCATCGCGACCGGGATCACCACGCCGCCCGACTCCAGGGCGATGCGAGCCACGCCCGTCTTGCCCTTGTACAGGCGCCCGTCCGGGGAGCGGGTGCCCTCCGGGTAGATACCCAGCAGGTGCCCCTCGCGGACCAGGCGGGTCGCCGTGTCGAGGGCGGCCTGGGCGGCGTTGCCGCCGGAACGGTCGATCGGGAACTGGCCGACGCCGGTGAAGAACCACTTCTTGAGCGTGCCCTTGAAGCCGGGCTCGGTGAAGTACTCGGACTTGGCCGGGAAGGTCACCTTGCGCTTGACCCGCAGCGGCATGAAGAACGAGTCCGCGACGGCCAGGTGGTTGCCGGCCAGGATCGCGCCACCCGTCTCGGGGATGTTCTCCGCGCCGACGACCTTGGTCGGCCAGAGCGCCTTGAGCAGCGGTCCGAGGAACACCCACTTCATGAGCCAGTACAGCACCGGTGCCTCAGTCCTCCATCGCAGCCGCAGCCCCTGTCCACCCGAGACGAACAGCCTACGAACCCCGACGGCCGCCGCACAACGCCGACCACCCGGTTACCGCTCCGGCAGCGATCGATCTCACAGCGAATTCGGGGCCCGGGCGGACCCCCACAACGTCCGCCGGGCGTGAGAGCATGGAAGGACTGCCCCGCTCTCACGGAAGGCGATCGCATGGGCGTGCTCGCCGGCGCGGAACCGTTCGGCCACACCGGTTCGGCCGAGACCGGGTTCCTGCTCTGCCACGGGTTCACCGGCACCCCGGCGAGCATGCGGGCCTGGGGTGACCACCTGGCCGCGGCCGGGTTCACCGTGCGCTGCCCGCTGCTGCCGGGCCACGGCACCCGCTGGCCGGACCTCAACCGCACGACGTGGGAGGACTGGTACGGCGCCGTCCGCGAGGCGCTGCTCGCCCTGCTCGCGACGTGCAAGAACGTCTTCGTCGGCGGCCTGTCGATGGGCGGCACCCTCACCCTGCGCCTGGCCGAGGAGTTCGGCGACCGGATCGCCGGGATCGTCCTGGTCAACCCGTCGGTGACGCGGCTGAAGTGGGACACGCGGCTGCTGCCGGTGCTGGGCCGGATCGTGCCGTCGGTGCCGGCGATCGCGAACGACATCAAGAAGGCGGGCGAGACGGAGCTGGCCTACCCGCGCACGCCCGTGCGCGCCGCCGCGAGCCTGGCGAAGCTGTGGGCGGTCGTGCGCGCCGACCTGGCGAAGGTGACCCAGCCGGTGCTGCTGCTGCACTCGTCGGTCGACCACGTCGTCGAGCCGGTGAACTCGCAGCTGGTGCTGAAGGGCGTCTCGAGCACCGACGTCACGGAGGTCGTGCTGGAGAACAGCTACCACGTGGCGACGCAGGACAACGACGCCGAAGTGATCTTCACCCGCAGCGTCGAGTTCGCGAAGGCGCACGCCGCCCAGCCCGAGGAGACCGCATGAGCCGGGGGAAGGACGGGCCGGAGGACGTCGACGCGACGTTCGCCGAGATCGTCGCCGACCTGCGGGCCGGCGGGTTCGGGCTCCCCGAGCCGGACACCGCGGACACGACCGACCCGCCCGGGGCCCCGGGTACCGAGCGCAAGACGCCGGAGCGGCCCGCCGAGCCGCCGGCCGTGGAGGCCCCGCCGGAGCCCGGCTGGCGGTCGGGGGGCACGTCGTGGGACACCACGATCTTCTCCGACGACCCGGCCGGCGACGACGAGCACTACGTCCCGCCGGAGCCGCCGCCGCTGCCCCGGCCGAAGATGGGGGCGTTCCTCATCCTGCTGCTGTTCCTGGCCGGGCTGTTCCTGCTGATCCTGCCCGGCGTGATCGGCGTCGGCCCGACCGTGGCGACGCCGCTGGGCATCCTCGCGCTCGCGACGGCGATCGCGCTGCTGCTGCTCCGCGTGCGCCAGGGCCCGCCGCCCGGCGCGGACCCCAGCAACGGCGCCCAGGTCTGACGCGGACGCGATGCACATCGAGTTCAGTCCTTCGCGGCGATCGACCGTCGGCGCGGAATGGGAGCTCGGCCTGGTGGACCGGCGCAGCGGCGAGCTGTCCTCGGTGGCCGAGCAGATCCTCGAGGCCGTCCGGCCCGACGGGCAGGCCGAGCACCCGAAGATCAAGCAGGAGCTGCTGCTCAACACGATCGAGATCATCACCGGCGTCTGCGACACGATCGCCGAGGTCAAGGCGGACCTGAACGACTCGCTCGACGTCGTGCACGGCGTCGCCGACCCGCTCGGCGTCGAGATGTTCTCGGCGGGGACGCACCCGTTCTCCAACTGGTACCAGCAGAAGGTCACCGACAAGGAGCGCTACGCCAAGCTGATCGACCGGACCCAGTGGTGGGGACGGCAGATGCTGATCTACGGCGTCCACATCCACGTCGGGGTCGACCACCGCGAAAAGGTGCTGCCGATCCTGGACGCGCTGCTCAACTACGCGCCGCACCTGCAGGCGCTGTCGGCGTCTTCGCCGTACTGGGGCGCCGAGGACACCGGGTACGCGTCGAACCGGGCGCTGATGTTCCAGCAGCTGCCGACGGCCGGGCTGCCGTTCCAGTTCCGGAAGTGGGCGGAGCTGGAGAACTACGTCGAAGACATGTTCACCACCGGCGTGATCGACAGCTTCTCGGAGATCCGCTGGGACATCCGGCCGTCGCCGAAGCTCGGCACGATCGAGATGCGCGTCTGCGACGGCCTGCCGACGCTGGAGGAGGTCGGCGCGATCGCGGCCCTGACGCAGTGCCTGGTGGACGACTTCGCCGAGCGCCTCGAAGACGGCGAGATCCTCCCCACCCTGCCGCCGTGGCACGTCCAGGAGAACAAGTGGCGCGCGGCCCGCTACGGCACGGACGCGATCGTCATCCTGGACGCGGCCGGGCGCGAGCGGCTGGTCACCGACGACGTGGCCGACCTGCTGGACCGCCTGGAGCCGGTGGCGCGGCGGCTGGACTGCGTGGCCGAGCTGCGCGACGTCGAGACGATCCTGCGGTACGGGCCCAGCTACCGGCGGCAGCGCGCGGTCGCCGAGCAGCACAAGGGCAGCCTGAAGGCCGTGATGGCGTCGCTCGTGGCGGAAATGCGCGACGGGATCCGGAAGGACTAGAGCTTGTCGAGCTGCCGGCGGAGCGTGCCGGGGCCGAGGATCGACGCGCCGAGCGCTTCGACCCGCCGTTTCAGCTCGCGGTCGGCCGTCGCGACGAGGACCTTGGCCCGCTGCTGCTGTGCGACGACCTCGACGATCTTCGAGTCGCCGTCGGTCTCGGCGGCGACGACTTCCACGCCGGGTGCGCCGGTGACGTGCTTGGCCTGGCCTTCGACGACCAGGACGATCCGCGGCCACCAGGACACGGCGGCGTCGTCCGGGTCCGGCAGGCCGGCCTCGGCGAGCTTGCCGAGCTGGTCGCGGAGGCGCTCGGCGGCGCCGTGCCGGTCGCGCCACCAGCCGTCGGGCCGCGAGCCGACGACGTTGGCCGCGTCGACGACCAGGACGAGTTCGCGGCCGACGCGGTCGCGCAGGTCCGGCCACGCGGCGGCGAAGTCGCGGTGGAGGGGGTAACCGGGGACGTCGTCGGGATCCACCCAGCGCACCTCCGCACTTTCGGTGTTGGCGACCCGCGCCTCGGCGCCTTCGGCGAGGGCGAGCACGGTGGTGTAGCTCCATTCCCCGTGGTCGACCACGGAGGCGGAGACGGTCCGGAAGGCTTCGGCGGGCACGGAGGTCTCTTCGAACGCTTCACGGGCGGCCGCGGTGACGGCGGTTTCGCCGGCCTCGATCGCGCCGCCGGGCAAGGCCCAGGTGCGGCCGTGGTGCACCCACCAGGCCCGGCGCTGCAGCAGGACGCCGCGGGCGGGGTCGACGAGCAGCAACCCGGCGGCGCCGTAGCGGCCCCAGTGCAGGTGCCCGCCGGAACAGCGGACGAAGACGCTCGCGGACGGGGGACTCACCCGTCCAGCGTGTCACACGCCGGCCGGGGACCGCTGGTTCCGGGAACGATGCCGTCGACCAGCGTGCGCACGAGCTGGTCGCCGTCGACGCCCCACTTCTCCCGCGCCAGGTGGCCGCTGAGCTCCAGCCCGGCGATGCCGTGCGCGCTCGCCATCAGCAGGGCGCCGTAGCGGCGGGCGTCGGGCTCTCCGACCACGTCGGCGACCATGGCGAGGAACTGGTTCTCCAAGCGGCTCGCGGCCACGGCGGCGGCCGGGTCGTCGGCCGGGGTGGCGAACATCAGCGCGTACCGGTGCGGGGAGCGCCGGCCGACCTCGATGAGGGTGAGCAGGGCCCGTTCGAGCCGTTCGGCCGGCTCCCCCCGCAGCTGTTCGACCTCGTCCGTGACCGCGTTCCACGCGTCGATCGCCAGCCGGGTCAGCAGGTGGGCTTTGTCTTCGAAGTGCCCGTAGGGCGCGCCGCGCGAGACCCCGGCCCGGGCGCCCACGGCGCGCAGCGTCACCGCGTCGGGACCGCCTTCGTCGAGCAGCTCGGACGCCGCGCGCACGAGCGCGTCCCGGGTCGCCGCCGCCGCTTCCGCTCGCGTCACCATGCCGCCGAGCATAGTTGACAGTGTCACACGAGTTGCCCATAGTGGTTCATATGACAGCGTCACATCAAACCTCGCTCATGGTCGTCACGGGTGCCTCGACCGGCATGGGCGCCGCGACCGCGCGGGCGCTCGCCGCCCGCGGCCACCACGTCCTCGCCGGCGTCCGCCGGGAGCGCGACGCGGACGCGATCCGCGCCGGCGGCGTCGAACCGGTGCTCCTCGACATCACGCGGCCCGAGCACGTCCGCGCCCTCGCCGACCGGGTCGGCGCGGACGAACGCCCGTTGCGCGCCCTCGTCAACAACGCCGGCGTCTCGGTCAACGCCCCGGTCGAGGCGCTGCCGCTGGCCGAATGGCGGAACCTGTTCGAGGTCAACCTCTTCGGGCACGTCGCCGTCACGCAGGCGCTGCTGCCGTCGCTGCACCGCAGCCGCGGCCGGATCGTGAACATCAGCTCGGTCGGCGGGAAGGTCGCGATGGCCACCTACGGTCCTTACGCGGGGACGAAGTTCGCGCTCGAAGCGGTCAGCGACGCGCTCCGCCGCGAACTCGCCCCGCACGGGGTGCAGGTCGTCGTGGTCGAGCCCGGCGCGGTGCGGACCGAGATGGGCGAACGCGGCGCCGCCACCGCCCACGACCTCGCCGGGAAGATGAGCTCCGAACACCGGCGCCGCTACGGCGGGCTCGTCGAAGCCGTCGTCGCCCACTCGCTGGCGTTCACCCGGGCCGGTCTGGCCGCGGACAAGGCCGCGGCCGTCATCGCCGAGGCGGCCACCGCGCGCCGCCCGCGCACGCGCTACCCGATCGGCCGGGACGCGGGCCTGCTGACCCGGCTGGCCCGCGTCATCCCGGACCGGGCGCTCGACCGGGTCGCCGCGGCGAGCTTGCGGAAGTACTGGCCCCGGGAGGCGGCGTAGCACCCCGGCGGCCACCGAGGAACGCGGCCAAGAGGATGCCCAGGGTGAGGCCGCCGAGGATGATCACGGCGAGGACCGGACCGGGGACGAGGGGCTTGAGCAGGAACTGGGCCGCCAGTGCCCAGCCCGCCATCACGGCGAAAGAAGCAGCCACGGCCACCCACCGGTGGCGCGCCTTCCGGCGCAGCACCGCCGCCGCGGCCACCAGCAGCACGCCGGCGAGCCCGATCGCGATCCCCATGGGGGTGAGGTACCCGCGGGTGGATGGCCGAACACCCTCGCGGGCCCGCCCCCGGTTTCCACGCTACCGGGAGGCACCGACAGTTCCGGGCGAGCGGACGTCCACCGTCCGATGCCATCCACAGGCGGTCAGATCGGCTTCCAACCGGAGCCTGCGAGTCGGCACGCCGGAAAGTCCGGCTCCCAGCCAGAGCCCGCCAGCCGGCACGCCGGAAAGTCCGGCTCCCGGCCAGAGCCCGCCAGCCGACACGCCGAAAGGTCTTGAGTGACTCCTTCCGGTCTCCGGAGGTCCTGAACGAGTCACTCAAGACCTCCGCCGGGGTCAGACCGGGGTCTTGGCCGCTTCCAGGGCCAGGGCCGCCGCACCGACGATCGCCGTGTCGTCGCCCAGGTGGGCCGTCCTGATCCGGGCCAGGGGCCGGTGCCGGGCGCCCGTGATCGCGCCCGCGTAGTGCTCTCGGGCTTCGTCCAGGAACAGCGGCGCCGACTCCGAAACTCCGCCGCCGATCACGATGATCTCCGGGTCGAACACGTCCGCCACCAGCGCCAGGCCCTCGCCGAGCCACTTCGCCAGCTCCGCCATCGCCAGCTGGGCGATCGGGTCGCCGTCGCGGGCCGCTCCGGCCACGCGGCGGCCCGTCACCGAGCCCGGGTCGCCCGCGACCTGCGGGGCCAGCACCGTCGAGCGGCCCGGGTGCCGGGCGAGCAGCTCCACCGCCGTCGCCGCCAGTGCCGTTCCGCTGCAGTAGCGCTCCCAGCAGCCGTACTTGCCGCACGGGCAGGGGCGGCCGCCGCGGACCACCGTCAGGTGGCCCAGCTCCGGCGCCACGCCGTACGCGCCCCGGTAGAGCTTCCCGTCGAGCAGGAGGCCCGCGCCGATGCCCGTGCCCAGCGCCACCAGGGCCGCCACCTGGGCGCCGCGGGCCGCGCCGAAGCGGTGCTCGCCCACGATGGCCGAATTGACGTCGTGCTCCAGCAGCACCGGCAGGCCGACGCGCTTCTCGATCCGGTCCGCGACCGGGGCGCCGCGCCACGCCAGGTGCGGGGCGAACATCACCGACCGGCGGTCGCGCGCCACGAAGCCGGCCACCGCCAGGCCGACGCCCGCCACGTCGTGGCGGTTGCGCAGGTCCTCGACGACACCGGCGATGGCGTCTTCGAGGGCGCCTTCCTCGGTCGGCGTCGCGACGCGCGCCGTGTCGAGCAGCGAGCCGCGTTCGTCCACCACGCCGGCCCGGATGCTCGTCCCGCCGACGTCCACCCCTATCGTCCGCACTCAGCTCTCCCACTCGTCGCGCCGGCGGACCGCGATGTGCTGCACCCTGGTGGACGCCGTGGCGTCCGCGGCGGGTCGCGGCGCGGGCCGGAACCCGGGCATGTGCACGCCCTCCTCGGGCTCCCACCGGTCGGCGAGCACCGCGCGCAGCAGGGCGACCAGCTGCGCCAGCTGCTCGGCCAGCCGCGCGACCAGCTCGGGCCGTTCCCCGCGCACCACCGCGACGATCGCACACAGCGGACACCAGCCGCACGCCGAGCCGTCCGGTTTCGCCTCGTCAGGGGTCCCGTAACCACCGGGGGCCTCGGCACCCGGAACCCCCGAAAAGACGCTGCCGTGCCCGGCCGCGAGCACCCCCTCGAGCCAGGGCGCCGCCTTGTCCGCGACCATCTCGGCGAGCAGGCGGATCTCCTCCGCCAGGCGCGGCCCGTGTTGCTCTTCGCTCACCCGCGTCCCCGGTTCCCGGCCAGGTGCACGACCAGGCCGTCGGCGTCGGATTCCGCCCCGGTGATCCGGCACGGCCGCAGCGGCTCCGGCAGGGCGATGAGCCTGCGGAAGCCGTCCACGGTGATCGCCAGGTCGTCGTCGACACGGGCGAGGTCGACTTCGGCGTCCCGCGCGAGCGGGATCGCGACGCGCAGGGTGTACCCGCCGTCGGCCAGCCGCACGCGCAGCAGCGGTGTGACGGGCGTCCCGTTGCCGGCCAACGGGTCTTCGCCGCGGTAGAGCTCGGCGGCGATTTCCAGCAGCGCGGGCAGCCCGACCGGCTCGACGGCCCGGTGTTCCACCCGGGCGACCGGCGCGATGCCGGCCGCGGCGAGCTCGGCGAGCACGGCGTCCTGCTGCGTCCGGCGGGTGCGCAGCCAGGAGGCGGCGCCCCCGCGCCAGAGGCCGGGCGCGGGCATCAGCCGGTTGGCGATCAGGCCGTCGACGGCGATGCCGCGCAGGGCCAGGGAGCTGAGCGTGCGCCGCGCTTCGGCGACGACCACCCGCTCCGGGGTCAGGACCAGCCGGACCGTCGTCACCGCCGGGTCGGTGAGCAGGGCGCGCAGGCCGTCGAGGTGGGCGCCGAGGCGGCGCACCGAGTCCGTGACGCGGCCGCGCGGCCCGAACACGCGGGTCAGGTAGCCGGAGACGGCCTCGGGCAGGGCGAGCAGCCGCAGCGTCTCGGCCGTCGGCCCGCAGTCGACGACGACGGTCTCCCACGGCCCGTCCTCGGCCAGCCGGCGGACCTCGGTGAGGGCGAGCAGTTCGTCGACGCCGGGCAGCACGGTCAGTTCTTCGGCGTCCAGCGTGTCGAGCCCCGCGCCGGCCAGCACGGCCCGCAGTTCGCCGCGCAGCCGCTCCCAGCCGGCGTCCACCAGGGTGCGCGAATCGACCTGCACGGCCGACAGGAGGGCGTCCACTTCGGACGGTTCGGTGCCGAGGGGACGGGCGAAGGCGTCACCGAGCGAGTGCGCCGGATCCGTGGACACGACGAGGGTCTTCCTGCCGCGGGCGGCGAGGGCGGCGCCGGTGGCCGCGGCCAGCGTGGTCTTCCCGACACCCCCCTTGCCGGTGCACAGCAGGATCCGCACGCTAGCCCTCGGCCCGCTTCTTGAGCTCCTTCAGCGCGGTGTCCATGACCATCTTCTCGGCCTTGCGGCGCAGCAGGCCGATCATCGGCAGCGCCAGCTCGACCGACAGCGTGTAGGTGACGCGCGTCCGGCCGCCGAGGTCGGCCAGCGCGTAGCGGCCGTTCTGCGCCTTCTGCATCTGGCCTTTGACCAGGTGCCAGCTCACGCCGAGGCCGTCTGAGTCCCAGTCGTACTCGAGGGTGTAGACGTCCTTGATCGGGCCCGCGTCGAGGGTCAGCTTGACCTGCTTCGCCCGGCCTTCGGCGTCGGTGTCGAGGACCTCGGTCTGCCGGACGGCCTTGGCCCATTCCGGGTACGCGGGGAAGTCGGCGATCACGGCCATCACCCGGCTGGGCTCGGCGTCGACCTCGATGGACTGTGTGGACTGCTCGGCCATGGTCGAAGCGTAGCCGCCGCGGTTGGTCACCAGCGCAGCACGTAGGGCTGCCCGGTCTCCTTGAAGTGACCCACGTTGCGGCACTCGGTCAGGCCGACCCGGGCGCGCGCCGCCAGGGGCTGGTGCACGTGCCCGAACACCGACCAGCGCGGCCGTTGCTCCCGGATGAGCTCCAGCAGCGCCGCCGAGCCGATCTCGCTGCGGCGGGCGACGACGTCGTAGGTGAGCTCCGGCAGCGCGGGCGGGGCGTGCGTGCAGAGGACGTCCACCTCGGTGAGCTCGGCCACGCCGCGCTCGTAGTCTTCGCGATCCCGCAGGTAGGGCCGCCAGGCCGCGCCCTTGCGGGGCCGCGGGACGACGCCGTCGGGCAGCAGCGCGCCGCCGACGAAGCCGAACCGCAGGCCGCCGATCTCGGCGACCTCGCCGTCGAGCACCCGGACGCCCTCGCCGGTGAACTCCGGCCACAGCGCCGGGGTGTCGACGTTGCCGGGGGTGGCGTAGGTGGGCGCGGTCATCGCCGCGAACAGCGTCGCGTACTGGGCGCGGATGGCCTCGTCGACCGCGGCGGCCGGGTCGTCGAGGCTCGCCCAGAGCTCCCGTGAGTAGGCAACGGTTTCGTCACGGGTGCCCTCGCGGCGCAGGCGGGCGAACCCCGCCACCTTCTCCGCGCCGAACAGGGCACCCATGATGCCCTTCTCGTGGTCGTGGTAGTCGACGAAGTCGATCAGGTCGCCGAGCACGACCAGGGCGTCCGCCCCGTCGCCCGCCCGCTTCAACGCGTCCGCGTTGCCGTGCACGTCCGAGACGACGTGTACCCGCACCCTGCTCCCCTAGTTCTCGTTCTCGCGGCGCGGAGGCACTCCGGGCTCGCGCCCGTCCTCCAGGATCTCCTTGAGCCCGAGCGCGATCGCCTTGGCCGCGCGGGCCCGCCGGTCGAACTCCCGGCGCAGCTCGCGCGGCGCCAGTTCCCGGGGCGCCCCGGCCGCGTCGGCGGGCGTCGCCCGCAGGAAGTAGTGCAGCAGGGTGCCGTCGAGCACCGGCTCGAGCCAGACCTCCATCGTACCGACGAGCGCACCCGTCACGGTCCAGCGCAGGCCCTTGTCCCCCCGGTCGGTGTAGACCTCGAGGACCAGGTCGGGCCAGTAGCGCCGCCAGGAGGCCGGCTCGGCGAAGACCGCGGCCACGGTGGCGGGCGGAACGGCGAGGAACGTCTCGTCGACGATGTCGAGTGAGGGTGGCGCGTTCACGTGCGAAGAATGTCACGGCCTCGCCTCGCGGCGTCGATCAGCATGGTCTTAAGGTGCTCACCACGCTAAGTTGACTGGCGGGTAACAGCGGTGTCGCCCGCCGCACGCGTTGAACACGGAGGTCCACGTGCGCGAATACAGCGCTCCCGCCGGGAAGCCGGTGGCCGACGACGAGAACATGTCCGACGTCGTCTGGGCGAACGCCGAGCGGTTCTCCGACGTGGTGAGCTTCCGCCGCCAGGTCGAGGGCAGCTGGCTCGACGTCACCGCCAAGGAGTTCGCGGCCGAGGTGCTGGCCGTGGCGAAGGGGATGGCCCAGGCCGGGATCGGCCGCGGCGACCGCGTCGCGATCATGTCGAAGACCCGCTACGAGTGGACGCTGATCGACTTCGCGATCTGGGCGGCCGGCGCGGTGACCGTCCCGATCTACGACACGTCCTCCCCCGAACAGGTGCACTGGATCCTGTCCGACTCGGCCGCGAAGGGCGTGTTCGTCGAGACGAACGCCCACGCCGCGACGGTCGAAGAGGTCCGGGACCGGCTCACCGACCTGGACAGCATCTGGCAGATCGAAGGTGACTCCCCCGCCGTCGAAGAGCTGTCCGCGCTGGGCGCCTCGCTGTCCGACGACGAGCTTCACGACCGGCGCCGCGAGGTGACCGCGGACGAGCTCGCCACGATCGTCTACACCTCGGGCACCACCGGCCGCCCCAAGGGCGTCGAGCTGACCCACCGCAACCTGCTGGCGGAGATCCGCGCCGACATCGAGGCGTTCCCGCAGCTGATGGAGCAGGGCAACTCGCTGCTGGTGTTCCTGCCGCTGGCCCACGTGCTGGCCCGCGCGATCGCCGTCACCGCGCTGACCGCCCGCGTCACCCTCGGGCACACCCCGGACGTCAAGAACCTGGTCGCCGACCTGGGCACGTTCCGGCCGACGTTCGTCGTCGCCGTGCCCCGCGTGTTCGAGAAGGTCTACAACTCGGCGAAGCAGAAGGCCCACAGCGAGGGCAAGGGCAAGATCTTCGACGCCGCCGAGGCCACCGCGGTCGCCTACAGCGAGGCGCAGGACCACGGCGGCGCCGGGCTCGGGCTGAAGCTGAAGCACCTGGCGTTCGACAAGCTCGTCTACGGCAAGCTGCGCGCGGCCCTCGGCGGCCGCTGCGTCGCGGCCGTCTCCGGCGGTGCCCCGCTGGGCGCGCGGCTGGCGCACTTCTTCCGCGGCATCGGCGTCCCGGTGTTCGAGGGCTACGGCCTCACCGAAACCTCGGCGGCGGCGAACGTCAACACGCAGACGGCGTTCCGCGTCGGCACGGTCGGCAAGCCGGTCAACGGCACGTCGGTCCGCATCGCCGACGACGGTGAAGTGCTGCTCAAGGGCGACGTCGTGTTCCGGGCGTACTACAACAACCCGCAGGCGACGAAGGAAGCGCTCACCGACGGCTGGTTCCACACCGGCGACCTCGGCGAGCTCGATCCGGACGGGTTCCTGAAGATCACCGGCCGCAAGAAGGAGATCATCGTGACGGCGGGCGGCAAGAACGTCGCCCCGTCCGGCCTCGAGGACACGATCAAGGCGTCCCCGCTGGTCAGCCAGGCGATGGTGGTCGGCGACCAGCGGCCGTTCATCGCGGCGCTGGTGACGGTGGACGAGGAGTACTTCCCGTCCTGGAAGTCCCAGCACGGCAAGCCCGCTTCGGCCACGGTGGCGGACCTCGCTTCGGACGCCGACCTGCTCGCGGAGATCCAGGCCGCGGTCGACGAGGCGAACAAGTCGGTGTCCAAGGCCGAGGCGATCAAGAAGTTCACGGTCCTGGCCAACGACTTCACCGAGGCCGGCGGCGAGATCACGCCGAGCTTGAAGCTCAAGCGCAACGTGGTCTCGAAGAACTACGCCGACGACATCGAAGGCCTGTACAAGAAGTAGCGAGGGGTTCAGGGCCGGGTGAAGCCGGTGCTGCGCTCCACCTTCGCCACGTGCAGCGTGTAGCTCTCGTACCACTGGGCCCGGCCCCGCTGCTGGGCGCCGCGGTGCTCGGCATTGCTTCGCCACTGCGCGAGCGCTTCGGCGTCGCGGAAGTACCCGACGGTGATGCCGAGCCCGCCGGGCGTCTGGGCGTGGTCCATGCCCAGGTACCCGGGGACCTGCTTGACCAGCTCCTCCATCCGGGCGGCGGTCTCGGGGTAGCCGCCCTGCTCGCCGGTGCGCACCGTGGTGAAGACGGCCACGTAGTAGGGCGGTTCGAAGGCCTCGACCGGGGCGTCCGGGTGATCGCTCATGGCGTCACCGTAGAGCGGCCCGGCCGCGGCGATCCACCGACTTTCTCAGGGGGTGCGCTGGGCGGCGATGAAGTCGCGGTACCAGCGGTAACTCGACCTCGGCGTGCGCTCCTGCGTCTCGTAGTCGACGTGGACCAGGCCGAACCGGTGCTTGTACCCGTGCGCCCACTCGAAGTTGTCCAGCAACGACCAGCAGAAGTAGCCGCGCAGGTCGACCCCCGCCGTGGCGGCCGCGCGGGCTGCCTCGATGTGCTCGTTCAAGAAGCTGATGCGCTCGTAGTCCGCGAAATCACTGCGGTCGGCGTACACGCACCCGTTCTCCGTGACGTACACCGGCGGCAGTCCCGGGTACCTGTTGTGCAGGCCCACCAGGGCTTCCGTCAGGCCCTCCGGCTCGACCGGCCAGCCCATCCCGGTCCGCGGGACGTCCGGCAGGCGCGTGGTGTCCACGCCGATGTCCGCCACCGTGCGCAGGGCCGGGTCCGGCTCGCGGTGCGGGGCGTCCGCCACGTGCAGGCGGTAGTAGTAGTTCACGCCCAGGTAGTCCAGCGGTGCCCCGATGATCTCCAGGTCGTCGTCCCGGCGGAACGAGAAGTCCGAGACGCCGTCGAACATCGCCGGCAGGCCCGGGGCGTAGCGGCCGCCGAACAGCGGGTCGGTGAACTGGCGGCGCAGCAGCGTGTCCTGGCGGGCGGCCGCCGCCGCGTCCGCGGCCGAGGACGTCACCGGGACCGCCGGTGACTGGTTGAGGACGATGCCGAACTGGTGCGGCAGCGCGGCCCGCTCGCACATCGCCCGGACCGCGAGGCCGTGGCCGAGCAGCAGGTGGTGGGCGGCCGCCAGCGCGCCGTGTCCCTCCCTGGCCCCCGGCGCGTGGCGGCCTTCGCCGTAGCCCGCGACCGCGCACGGGTACGGCTCGTTGAGCGTCGTCCAGAAGTCGACGACGTCGCCGAGTTCCTCGTGCACCAGCGCGGCGTACTCGGCGAACCGGTACGCCGTGTCGCGGGAGCGCCAGCCGCCCTCGTCTTCCAGGGCCTGGGGGAGGTCCCAGTGGTAGAGCGTCAGGAACGGCTCGATCCCCCGCTCCCGCAGCCCGTCCACGAGCCGCCGGTAGAACCCGAGCCCCCGGCGTTCGGCGGGGCCGCGCCCGGACGGCTGGATCCGCGGCCAGGACACCGAAAACCGGTAGGAGTCGACCCCCAGTTCGGTGAGCAGGTCGAGGTCGGCGGCCCAGCGGTGGTAGTGGTCGGCCGCCGGTTCGCCGGTGTGGCCGCCGGCCACCGCGCCGGGGACCGCCGCGAAAATGTCCCAGATGGACGGTCCGCGGCCGTCGGCCGTGGTGGCGCCCTCGATCTGGAACGCCGAGGTGGCCACGCCCCAGCGGAAGGCGGGCGGGAAACTGGAAGTCACGGTGAACTCCGGATGGGTCAGCCCTTGAGCGCGCCCTGCATGATGCCGCCGACGATCTGGCGGCCGAACAGCAGGAACACGATCAGGACGGGGACGGTGCCGATGGTGGCGGCGGTGAGCACGAGCGTGTAGTCGGTGGTGTAGCCACTGGCCAGTGTGGACAGTGCGGTCTGGACGGTCGGGTTCTCCGGCACGAGCACCACCAGCGGCCAGAAGAAGTCGTTCCAGGCCTGCATGAAGGTGAACAGCCCGAGCACCGCCGCGGCCGGGCGGGCCGCCGGCAGCGCCACGTGCCAGAACAGCCGCAGCGAACCGCAGCCGTCCATCCGCCCGGCTTCCAGCAGCTCCAGCGGCAGCGCCCGCTCGAAGTACTGGCGCATGAAGAACACGCCGAACGCGGTGACCAGGCCGGGCACGATCACCGCCTGCAGCTGCCCGGCCCACCCGAAGTCGGCCATCATCATGTACAGCGGGACGACGCCCAGCTCGGTCGGGATCGCCTGGGTGGCGACCACGACCAGCAGCAGCGCCGTCCGCCCGCGGAACCGCAGCTTGGCGAAGGCGAACCCGGCCAGCGTCGAGAACAGCACCACCGAGACGGTGATCGTGCCCGCGACGATGAGCGAGTTGCCCAGCGCCAGCGCGAAGTCCGTCTCGTCGAAGACGCGGGCGATGTTCTCGAACAGGTGCCCGCCCGGCACCAGGACCGGCGGCACGCTCCCGACCGCCTCCGTCGTCTGCGAGGAGACGACGAACGACCAGTACACCGGGAACGCCGAACCGGCCAGGATCGCGATCAGCGCGGCGTAGGTCCACGGGCTCGCGACGCGTTTCGCCGCGCGCCGGATCCGGCCCGGCGAAGCGGACGGCGGCGCGGGCGCCGCCGGGGTCAGCACGGTGGTCATGTCCGCTCCTCAGTCCGTCGAGATCCGCCGGGTCACCAGGTACGACAGGCCCGCGACGAGCATCGTGGCCACGGCCAGGATCAGCGCGATCGCCGAGCTGTAGCCGAAGTCGTACTTGGCGAAACCCTGTTCGTAGAGGTACAGCGCGGCGGTCTGGAACTGCCGGTCCGAACCGCCGGTCGCGGCCGCCGTGCCCGGGTTGAACAGCAGCGGCTCGGCCAGCAGCCGCATGTTCCCGGTCGTCGCGATCACCGTGGAGAAGATGATCTGCGGCCGCAGCAGCGGGACGGTGATCCGCCAGAACTGCTGCCACCCCTTGGCGCCGTCGAGGGTGGCGGCCTCGTACATGCTCGACGGGATCGCCTGCATCGACGCCAGGAAGATCAGGGCGTGGTAGCCGGTCCAGCGCCACACCACCATCGCCGCGATGGCGGTGTGCGAGCTGGCCGTGCCGGCCTGCCAGTCGACCTGCCCGGCGCCGAACCAGCTCAGCACCCAGTTGACCAGGCCGAAGTCCCGGCCGAACAGCTGGGCGAAGATGATCGTCACCGCCGCCACCGAGGTGATGTTCGGCAGGATCATCCCCATCCGGAAGAACATCCGCCCGCGCAGCCGCCGGTTGAGCAGGTGCGCGATGCCGAGCGCGAAGAGGATCTGCGGGATCGTGGTCAGCAGCCACAGGCTGACCGTGTTCCCCATCGCGTTCCAGAAGTACGGGTCGTGGAACAGCAGCTGCTCGTAGTTGCCGAACCCGATGAACTGCGCACCCTCGGCGTCGATGAGGTTCCGCTTCTGCAGCGACACGAACGCCGTGTACAGCAGCGGGAACAGCCCGAAGACGCCGAAGATGAGGAAGTAGGGGCTGATGAAGCCGAACGGCGACAGCTTGACGTCCCACTTCTGCCGCCGCTCGGCGAAGGTCAGCGTTTTGACCGCCATCACTTGATCTTCGAGACGTCACCGACCAGCTGCTCCCACGCCGCCGCGCCGTCCTGCTTGCCCTGCTCGACGCGCTGCATCGCGTTGCCGAACTCGGTCTGGACGTCGCCGGCCTTGGGGCCCTGGTACTGCGGGTTCAGCTTCTTCGCCGCGTCGGTGAACACCTTGCCCACGGGCGCGTTGTTGAAGAACGGGTTCGTGTAGCCGGTGATCTTCGGGTCGGCGTAGAGCGACGGCGCCGACGGCAGCAGGCCCTTGCTGGTGAACACCTTCGCCTGCTGCTCGGGCGCGGTCAGCCACGCGGCGAGCTCGGCGGCTTCCTTGGTGTGCTTGCCCTGCTTGGGCACGGTCAGGTACGAGCCGCCCCAGTTGCCGCCCCCGCCGGGCACGCTCGCGACGTCCCACTTGCCCGCGGTGTCCGGCGCCTGGTCCTTGATCTTGGTCATCATCCACGCCGGGCAGGTGACGGTGGCGAACTGCCCCTGGGTGAAGCCGGTGTTCCACTGCGGCGTGCTGTAGAGCAGGCCGGCGCTGAGGTTCGCCTTGACCGCGTCGACCACGAGGTCCCAGCCCTGGCGCAGCGCCGGGTTGCTGCCCACGATGATCTGGTCGTTCTGGTCGTAGTAGCCCTGCGGCGCCTGGCCGACGATCGCGTTGAGCACGGTCGGGCCGCCGTCCATGAACTTGACGCCGTTCGGCGCCTTCTCCTGGAAGCGCTTGCCCGTCTCGAAGAACGCCTGCCAGGTCGGCCAGAGCGCGGAGACGGCGTCGCGGTCCTCGGGCAGCCCGGCGGTCTTGAACATGTCGCGGCGGTAGCAGATGGCCAGGCCGCCGACGTCGGTGCCGTAACCGATCTGCTGCCCGCCCTTGCCCAGCGACGCGGCCCACTTCCAGCCCAGCCAGCGGTCCTTGAGCTTGTCGCCGCCGGCGGTGTTGAGGTCGACGAACTTGTCCGGCGACGCCTTGAACTGGGCGACGTAGCCGGTGTCGATGGCCTCGATGTCCGCGGCGCCGGCGCCGGTGGCCAGGTGCGCGGCGAGGTTCTTGTGGTGGTCGGAGTAGCTGGCGGTCCGCTCGGTGATCTCGATGTCCGGGTGCGCCGCCTGGTACTCCTTGATCAGGTCGGCGTAGCCGAAGTTGCCGAACAGGCCGAGGCTCAGCTTGACCTTGCCGCCGGCGGCGCCGCTGTCCCCGCAGGCGCTCAGCGCGGTGAGCGCCACCAGGGTGGCGCCCACCCCGGCGAGCAGGCGGACGCGGCGGTTCCTCGTTTTCGGGCGCATGAGATCTCCGTTGTTCTACGGGCCGGTCGGAAAACGCGGGTCCCATGAGAGCGCTCCCACCCGGCTCCCGTCAAGTAACGAAACAATAACGCACCTCGGCGTTTACGCAGTCTGAGGTGGTGTGCTACAGATGTAACCGGTTACAACAACCTCCGAGGCTTCGCCTCGGGCCGGGGGGCTCCGCCACCCGGAACCCCCGAAAAGCAGCATCGGAGGTCACCATGGTCACGGCCCGCGAGGTCGCGCAGCTCTGCGGAGTTTCGGTCGCCACCGTGTCGCGCGTGTTCAACCGCCCGGCCACGGTCAGCGCGACGACCCGCGAACGCGTCGAACGCGTGGCGCGGGACCTCGACTTCTCGCCGAACGAGTCGGCGCGCGCGCTGTCGCGGCAGCAGTCGGCGATGGTCGGGCTGGTCTGGGACACCGACCACCGGCGGCCCGGCTGGCGGCACCCGTTCCTGCAGGACCTGTTGCTGGGCCTCAAATCCGCGTTGAGCTCGCACGGCTACCACCTGCTGATGCTCGCCACGAGCGACGACGCCCGCGATCGTCACCCTGGCGTGTCGCTGGCCGACCCGATCGGCTACGTGAGCATGACCCGCCGGCACCACCTGGCCGGACTGGTCCTCATCGACAGCGGGACGGACGCCGACGCGTTCACCGCGTTCGCCCAGTCCGGCTTGCCGTGCGTCGCGCTGGACGTCGCCCTGTCCGGGCCGCGGGCGACGCACGTGACGTCGGACAACGCCGGGGGCGCCGCGGAAGCCGTCCGGCACCTGGCCGCCCTCGGCCACCGCCGGATCGCGACGATCACCGGTCCCCGCGGCAACGCGCCGGCGGCCGCCCGCACCGAGGGGTACCGGCGCGGGCTGGCCGAAGCCGGGCTGCCGGTGGCGGAGGATCTCGTCATCGGCGGCGACTTCTACCGCGAGAGCGGGTTCGTCGGCATGCGGCGGCTCCTGGCCCGCAAGGACCCGCCGACGGCGGTGTTCGCGGCCAGCGACGAGATGGCGGTCGGCGCGCTGCTGGCGGCCCGCGCGGCCGGGCTGAAGGTGCCAGCGGACCTGGCCGTGGTCGGGTTCGACGACATCGAGGTGGCGTCCCTGGTGGACCCGGCGTTGACGACGGTGGCCCAGGACAAACCGGGCTTCGGCACGGCGGCGGCCGGCGCGCTGCTGGCGATGCTCGAGAACGCGGCGGCCCCGGAACCGGTGCTGCTGCCGACGAAGCTGGTGGTCCGCGACTCCTGCGGCGCCCGGTCGTGAGGGCCGGGGCGGGGCCGGAACCCGCCTCGGCCCTCAGGACGAGCGGCAGACCGCCAGGTACTCGTGGTGGTCGTGGAGCAGGTCGCGCGGGCCGGGCCGGGCGGCCGGCGCGAACGCGTGCTCGCCGACGTGGATTTTCGCCAGCGCCAGCCCGGTTCCGGTGAGCAGCAGGGCCAGGTCGGCCGGCGAGTAGCAGCGGAGCACCTGGCTGATCGCGCGCTCGGGGTCCGCCACCGGCCACCACGTGTCGATCGCGGTGCACGTGACCGGGTCGAAGCGGATCCGCTCCCGCAGTTCGTGGTCGTAGCCGGCCGCCGGATCCGGGAGCCGGTGTTCCTCGTCGCCGTCCCAGCGCGCCCAGACGAAGGGGTTGAAGACGTCGATCAACGCGGTCCCGCCCGGCCGGAGCCACTCGCCGGCGATCCGCGTCAGGAGCCGGCGCTGGTCGGCGTCGCAGCCGACGCCGAAGCCGTTCCAATAGCAGACGACATCGAAGTCCCGGGGCAGGTCGACTTCGTAGAAGTCCGCTCGCACGACGGTGAGGGCTCCGGGTTCGACGTCCCGGGTGAACCGGCCGGCGAACTCCACCCGGTCGCTGACTTCGACGGCGGTGACCGCGTGGCCGGCCCGCGCCATGACCGCGGCCGTCGTTCCGTAGCCCGATCCGAGTTCCAGGACGCGCAGCGGGCGTTCCCCGGCGTGCTCGTGCAGCAGCCGCAGGCGGCGGTGGTCCCGCTCGGTGATCTCGGCTTCGGCCCGGCCCCACCACCCGCCGGTCGTCGAGTAGAACTCCGCTACCCAGTCCATGGGATCTTCGCGTTCCAGTCGATGTGGTGCGCGTACAGCCAGCCCGGCTTCTCGCCCACGTCCCCGCCCGCGCTCGCCGCGACCAGCTTCTCCACGCGCTCGCGGCGAAGTCCTTCGTACGTCGCGAAAGCCGACGCGGGGTCCGGCAGGTCGCGCAGGCACTGCGCCAGCACGACGCTGTCTTCCAGGGCCATCGACGCGCCTTGGCCCGCGGCCGGGGACGCGGCGTGGGCGGCATCGCCGGTGAGGACCATCTCGGGCGTCGACCACACCCGCGTCTCGGGGACGTCGTAGGAGTGGCCGCCGAAGACCTCGTCGCCGGTGGCCGCGATGATGTCCGCGCAGGGCAGCGGATCGCCGTCGAACGCCGCGTACGCGAACTCGCGCCAGCCCGCCGGGGTGACCGCGGCGATCTCCTCGCGGGACCGCTCGGCGTCCGGCACGCGGGCGAACCAGAAGGTGGCGCCGCCGGGATCCGTGGTGAACCCGAAGGCCGCCCGGCTGCCGCGGATCATCCGGTAGATCCCCGGCGCGGCGGGCAGGCCGCCCGCCCGCGTGTAGCCGTACACGACGGTCAGCCCGGTGTAACGCGGCTCGTCGGCCGCCGGGTCGATCAGCCGCCGGACGACCGAGCGGAGGCCGTCCGCGCCGACGAGGACGTCGCCGGTCGCGGTCGTGCCGTCGGCGAACTCCGCCGTGACGCCGCCCGGACCGGGCTTCGCGCCCACCAGCCGTTTGCCGCGCTCCAGCGGGACACCGCGGCGCGCGGCCTCGTCCTGCAGGACGCGGTAGAGCGTCGCGCGGGTCAGCGTGCGCGGGCTGTCGAGGCCTTCGGTGTCGAACTCGCGCCGCCCGGCGGTTTCCCCCGTCGGGGCGACGAGTTCGACCCCGTAGGCGGCGAAGGAACTGTCGATCACCGGCCGGTCCGCACCGATCGCGCGCAGGGCGTCCATGCCGTTGTGCATGATCGTGAGGAACGCGCCGGAGTCGTCGCCCCCGGCGGGATACGCCTCGTACACGACGGGTTCGTGCCCGGCCAGCTTCAGCGCCATCGCCGTGACCGTGCCCGAGATCCCGCCACCCGCGACCAGTACCCGCACTTCGCGCCCCCCGTCGACTCCGCGTGCCGCCGCCGGTGACGTTACCGTGGCGGCGGCACGCGGTGCCTACTTCTCCTTCGCACCGCTGGTGGCGATGTCGCCGTTGAGGCCGCGCGGGTAGAAGCCACCCGAAGACACCTTGTCCGGGTTCAGGTAGGCGATGTTGAGCACGCGCTCGGCGGAGCGGCCGAACGCGATGCCGTTGGCGTCGGTCGGGACGAGGTTCGCCTTGCCGTCCTTGATGACGCCTTCGTCGTCGTCGGCCTTGCCGTCGAGGCTGTCGCGGGCGTCGGACATCTTGTTGGTGATGTCCCCCAGGCCGCGCTCGAACAGCGCCGAGCGGATGATGCCCGCGTGGTAGGCCTCGACCGCGAGGATGCCCGCCGCCGCGTCGAGGAACGTCTTGTTGTTCACCAGCGGCGCCGCGCCCTTGTAGGCGGACACGCCGACGTCTTCGAACAGGTAGGCGGCGAGCAGGAAGTTGTTCTCGCTGCCGAACGGGTCGAAGGTCTGGCCCTGCTTGATCACCCCCGCGGCCTGCATGGCCGCGGTGAAGCTGTACTGGAAGTCGATCTCCGGCTGCGCCACGGCCGCCTTGTCCAGCGCCTTGCGCAGGAAGGTGACGTGGGCGACCTCGTCGCCGGCGATCTCCTGGACGATCTGCTTCGTGTGCTCGCTCTTGAACTTGACGCCGTGCCCGCCGGAGACCTTGCCCAGGTTGCCGACGCCGTTGACGTACTTCTCGTTCAGCCCGTAACCGTAGGCGGCGAACGAGTACAGGTTCGCCTCGAGGTACTCGAGGTTGAGCGCGAAGTTCAGCACGGCGGCGTCGCTCGCCGCCTCCTTCGCCGCGTCACCTCCCTGCTGCCCGTACTGCGACGTGGCACCGGCCGAGCCGAGGCCCAGCGACAGCGCCGTGCCGAGCGCACCGGCACCCGCGACGCCGAGCCCCGCCGCTCCCGCAGCCTTGAGGAAGCGGCGGCGGTCGGTCGCGTTCTCCGCGCTGCGCTCGATCAGCTGCTCTGTGTAGCGTTTTCCGAACACCGGGGGACGTCCTCTCGTGACGAGTTCGTCCACCTCACCCACCGGTCATACGTACCGGGGCGCCCCCCGGCTCGGTCAAACCGGGAAAAATTTTGATCGACTTGCGTTTGCCCTGGTCAGCCTCGCTGGGCGACGGCGAGCCGGACGCACACGGCGAGCGCGCGGACGGCTTCCTCGACCTCTTCGAGCTTCGGGAAGGTCGGCGCGATCCGGATGACGGCGTCGGCCGGGTCGTTCCCGTGCGGGTGGGTCGCCCCGGCGGGGGTCAGCGCGACACCGGCTTCCTTCGCCAGCCGCACGACCTCCTTCGCGGTGCCCTGCGGGACGGTCAGCGTGATGAAGTACCCGCCGGTGGGCTTGGTCCAGGACGCCAGGTCGGCCAGCTCCTCGGTGAGGATGCGGTCGACGGCGGCGAACTTCGGGCCGATGATCGCGGCGTGCTTGCGCATGTGGGCGCGGACGCCGGCCTCGTCCTTGAGGAAGTGGGCGTGCCGCAGCTGGTTGACCTTGTCCGGGCCGATGGTGCGCTTGCCGGTGTTGCCGGTCCACCAGGCGAGGTTGGCCTCGGACGCGCCGAAGAAGCCGACGCCGGCGCCGGCGAGGGTGATCTTCGAGGTCGAGCCGAAGACGAAGACGCGGTCGGCGTTGCCCGCCTCGGTCGCCAGCGCGAGGAGGTCGGCCAGCTCCGGTTCGTCGTCGGTGAGGTGGTGCACGGCGTAGGCGTTGTCCCAGAAGATCCGGAAGTCGCCCGCCGCGGTGCGCATGGTGGCGAGCCGCTTGACGACGTCGTCACTGAACGTGACACCGGTGGGGTTGCTGTACTTGGGCACGCACCAGATGCCCTTGACGCTCGGGTCCTCCGCGACCAGCGTCTCGACGACGTCCATGTCGGGGCCCTCGTCGGTCATCGCGACTCCGACGAGCTCGATGCCGAAGCGCTCGGTGAGCGCGAAGTGGCGGTCGTAGCCCGGCACGGGGGCGAGGAACTTCACCTGCGGCTCGTCGGCCCACCGGCGCTCGGCGCCGGGCAGCTTGCTCAGCAGCGCCTGGACGACGGCGTCGTGCATCAGCTCGAGGCTCGAGTTCCCGGCGGCGAGCAGCTGCCCGGCGGGCACCTGCAGCGCGGGGGCGAAGATGCGGCGCAGCTCGGGCAGGCCGTTGAGGCCGCCGTAGTTGCGGACGTCGGTGCCGTCCTCGGCCTTGAAGGTGCCGTCGCCGGGGAGCGAGAGCAGCCCGTTGGAGAGATCGAGCTGCTCGGGGGACGGCTTGCCGCGGGTGATGTCCAGGGAGAGGCCTCGGCCGACCAGGGCCGCGTAGTCGCTGCGGGCCGTGTCGACGTCGACGGAAGCTGTGGTCATGCCGTCAACGCTAAACCCGCCGTCGATACCATTTCGGGGCGGGTCCTGGCTAGGGTGGTTCGTGTGCACCTCGTAGTCCACGCCGACCAGCGGCAGTTCTCGATCCGGGATTCGGCCTCCCGGCTGGACGGCAGCGGCTGGACACCGGTGGCCGTGGAGTTTCACCGGATCGGGGCCGAGCCTGGCGGCATCGCGATCGCGACGGCGCGGTCCGACGTGGTCGAATCTTCGGTGGAGCTGCTGCCTTCGCCGCCTCCCGTGGATTCTTCCGCCGAACACGTGGTGGAGGCGGATCTTCCGGTTCCGAGCGGGCGCCTGGTGATTTCCGGACCGGCGGACTACCCGTCGCAGGAAAAGTTTTTCTCGGTACTACCGGGGTTGTACCGGGCACGGGTTTCGTACGTGCCGGCCGCGGCGCCGTCGGTGACGTGGAACGAGCACGAGTACGGGGAGCACTACCGGTACGTGGTGGAGCTGTGGCCGGTCGCCGGGCGGTCCGATGTGGAGGTTCTCCGCCAGGGCGCGGCGGTGTGGGACGGTTAGAGCAGAGTGTCCGATGCTGCCTGCGGCGATGTACGGGCTCGACACCGAAGACCCCAGCACCAGAGAACGAGTTGTCCCTTCGACGCCGAAGGAAGTTCTCAAGAAAATCGCCGAGTACCGCGAACTGTTTCTGAGCCTGGCCCGTGAAGAGCTCCGCTTGGAAACGGACGCAACCGGCTAGCATGATCAAAGCGCCGTCAACGACGCCAGCTTCCAACGCCCGTCCACCCGCTTGGCGGTCACGGCCAGCTGGGCCACCGATGACGCCGGTACTCCCCCGCCCTGAGCCACCGTCTGCTGGTCCAGGAACAGGAGCAGATCCGCGGAGTCCCCCCGCAACGACCGGACCCCGATCGCCCGGACCGTGGTCGTCCGGGTCAGCTTCTCCGCCGACGCCCGCGTGCGGGCCGCGGCGAACTGGGCCTGGTACTGCCGGACCGCATCTCCGGTCAGGACCTCCGCGGCCGCCCGCTCGGTGCGGGGCAAGTTCGCGTAGTCGTACGAGAACACCGCCTTGACCGCGTCGCTCACCGAAGAGGAAACGTCCGACGTCGCCGAGAGGTCGACGAGCGCCCGGTTGTCGCCCGGGGACAGCGATGCTGCTTCGATGCCGAACCACGCCGTGCAGCCCAGGGCGAGCGCCACCACCAGGACCAGCACCCGGGTCATGAGCCCGCCGCCTGGACGCCGCTGATCTTCCAGCCGGATGGGGACCGGGACACGTCCACGGTCAACCGGCTCATCCGAGGAGCGGCGGGGGCACCACCCGTCGAGACCCGGACATCCAAGACCGCCAGCAAACGCGCCGAGTCCGGGGAAATCTCCGTCACCGCCGCCTGGACCAGGGATGCCGTGGACACCGTGCGTGCCGTCACCGCTCGGTCGATCTGGAGCTGGCGGTCGCCCGACAGGTCCTTTCCGTACTGGCCCGTCGTCGCCGCGATCCAGCGGTCGACGTCCGCCGCCGCCGTGCGGTAGTCGATCGTGTTCAGCGTGACCAGAGAAGGGCCCGCCGCGGCGAGCACCGCATCACGCGAACGGCCGCGAGCCGAGGCATCATCCGATGCCGCGCGCCACCAGGACCAGCCCGAGAACGCGGCCGCCAGCACGGAGAGCACGGCCAGCACGACCAGCAACCGCTGCGTCACGGCGCACCCAGCAGCCGGCCGAGACCACCCGCGGACGGCCCCGTGAGCAAGCTCAGCATCCCCGGCAGCTGCGCGGGCGAAGAAGAGGCGGCTTGCTGCTGAGGTACCGCCGGGATCGCGGGCGGCTTCCCCGCGTAGGGCGCGTTCTGCGCCCCGCGCACCCCGGTCGGGCTGCCCGGCGGCTCGGCGCAGTAGGCGTTCATGTTCACCGGGGCCTCGGTCTCATCGTTCGCCGGACGCTGCTTCGTCCCCTCGTAGCCCTTCGTGCACGAAGCCGGGTCGAAGAAGTTGAACACCACGCCCAGGTGTCCCGTGCCGTCCGGGGACGTCGACGGGGAGAACGCCGAAATGATCGGGTACGCGACCAGCAGCTCCTCGATCGAGTCCTTCCGGGACGTCGTGATCTGCGCCGTGGTCAGCAGATTGGCGAACAGCACGCCCAGGTCGGTGCCGGACGCGGCCAGCACGTCGCTGATCTGCCGGCTCAGCCGCGGCGCCTCCGCGATCACCCGCCGCAGGTCCGGGTCGGACTTCTTGAGCCGGCCGGCGATCGTGCGAAGGCCGGCCGCGAAGTCCGTGATGTTCGCCGCCTGCCGGTCCTGGGTGCCGAGGACGATCCGCGAGTTGGCCAGCAGCCCCTGCGTCTGCGGCACGTACTGCGCGGCCACCGCCGTCAGCGATCCCGTGCTGTCCAGCAGCTGCTGCAGTTCCGGTCCCGCCCCCGCGAACGCGTTGTACGTCTCGTCGACGACCGTCCGCAGCGACTCCGGGTGCACGCTCGCCACGAGGTCGTCCAGGTGCGAGAGCACGGTGTCCGGCGAAGGCGGCAGCGACGTCCGGTCCGCCGTGATCACCGAGCCGTCCTTCAGGAACGGGCCGCCGTTGTGCTGGGGGAGGAGATCCACGAACTGCTCCCCCACCGCCGACCGGTTCGCCACCTGCGCGTGCGCGTCGGCCGGGATGTCGGGCGCGCCCGCGTCGATGTCGAGGGCGACGTCGACGCCGTGCTCGGTCAGCGTCATCGACGTCACCCGCCCGACCGTCACCCCGCGGTAGGCGACTTCGGAGTTGACGAAGATGCCGCCGGAGTCGGTCAGCTGCGCGGTGACGACGTAACCGCGGTTGCCGAACAGCCGGTCCAGCCCGGCGTACCGACCGCCGGCGTAGACGACCGAAACCACCGCGATGACCACGAACGCGAACAGCTGGATCCGGATCTTGCGGGTCACCGGCCGCTCCCGATCAGGCCGAGCAGCCCGCCCAGCAGGCCGGGACCGGCCGCCGGCGGAACCGAACCCAGGTCGGGCAGCGGCAGGGGCGGCGCGGCGGCGGCAGACGGCCCGGAAGGCAGCGCGATCGGCGGCTGCGACGAGTTCGTGAAGTTCGAGATCAGCACGTCCAGGTCGAGGTTGACGTTCGCCTCGACGTTCGCGTAGTCGCCCTTGATCACGTTGCCCGCGTAGTCCGGGAACGGGTAGGTCAGCAGGATCTGCAACGCGTTCGGCAGGTTCTGGCCGGCCTCGCCGAGCTTCGTCAGCGTCGGCTGCAGGGCTTTGAGGTTCGCGACGAGCTGGTCGCGGCTCTTCGTCACGGTCTCCACCGCGACCCCGGACAGGGTGTTGAGCGCGTTCAGCATGCCCACCAGCTGGTCGCGCTGGTCGGTGACGACCTTCAGGCCCGGAGCGAGGTCGCCGAGCGCGGTGGTCAGGTTCTGCGTTTGGCCCGTCAAGGTGTGCGACAGCTTCGCGAGCCCGTCGATCGCGCGGAGGATTTCGGCCTTGTGCCCGTCGAGCTGGGTGGCCAGTTCGTCCACCCGGGACAGCAGCGCGCGGATTTCGGGTTCGTTGCCCGACAGCGCGTCGTTGAGCTCGTGGCTGATCTTCTGGATCTGCTCGACGCCGCCGCCGTTGAGCAGCAGCGACAGCGCGCCGAGCACCTCCTCGACCTCGGGGTTGCGGTTGGTGCGCCCGAGCGGGATCTGCCCGCCGTCGGCGAGCTTCCCCGACGCGGGTTCGGCGGTGGGCACGCCCAGCTCGACGAACTTCTCCCCCAGGAGCGAAGACTGCTTCAGCTCGGCACGGGCGTTCGCGGGCAGCGCGATGTCGCCGTTGACGGTCATCACGACCAGCGCCGACCGCGTGTCCGGGGTCAGGGTGATCTTGTCGACCCGTCCGACGGCGACGTCGTTCACCTTGACGCTGGACTGCGGCACCAGGTCGAGCACGTCGGTGAACAGCGCGGTGACGTGGTACGGGTGGTCGCCGACGTCGGCGCCGCCCGGCAGCGGCGTGCCGTAGAGGCCGTTGAACCCGCCGTCGCTGCACCCGGCCAGCACGAGCACCCCGGCCAGCGCGCCGGCGATCCGCCTGCGTCCCTTCACTTCGCACCGCCCGACAGCTGTTCCATCACGTCGACGAGCGGGAGCGGCAACGGCGGCAGCGTGCCGTTCTGCAGGGAGTTGAGCACCTGCGGGATGGTCGGCAGCTTCAGCGCGCCGTCCAGGATGGGGGCCAGCTGCTTGCAGATGCCGCCGAGGGTGTCCGGGACTTCCTTCGGGGTGAACGAGCTGATCAGGCGGCACACGGTGAGGATCGGCGGGTTGGTCAGTTCGTTGAGGTTGTCGCGGACGGCGATGGTGCCCGACGCGGCGTCGTAGGAGTTGATGAAGTTCGTGGCGCCGGTCGGCGCGATGTCGAGCACCTCGGCGAGCGCGGCGCGCTGGTCGACGAGGACCTTCGACAACGACGCCAGCTTGTCCACGTTGGACTCCAGCACCGCCTTGTTGTCGTTGACGAACTGCTGGACGTCCCCGAGCGCTCCGCCCAGGGACTGCAGCGCGGTCCCGACGTCGTCGGAGTCCGCGGCGAGGAACCGGCTGACGTCGGCGACGCGCCCGTAGAACTCGTTGAGCTGCTGGTCGCTCTGGGCCAGGGCGCCGGTGAAGGAGTTCAAGTTCTGCACGGTCGAGAACAGGTCGTCCTTCGAGCCGTCGAGGGTTTTGGCGAGCTCGGCCAGCTGTCCGACGGTCGAGTTCAGCGAAGCGCCGTTGCCCTTCAGCGTGTTCGCCGCGGTGTCGAGGACGCCGGACAGCGCGCCGTCGGAGTTGGCGCCGTTCGGGCCCAGCGCCGTCGACAGCTTGTCGAGGCTCGAGTACAGGTCGTCCAGCTCGACCGGAGTCGCCGTGCGGTTCTTCGCGAGAACCGTCCCCGAGGCGAGCACCGGGCCGCTGTCGTAGGCCGGGGTCAGCTGGACGTACCGGTCGCTGACCAGGCTCGGCGCGACGACGACCGCGCCGACGTCGGCCGGCAGCGGCACGTCGTCGACCCGCATGTCCACGCGGACCGCGTCACCCTCGGGCGTGACGTCGGTGACCTCGCCGACCGGCACGCCGAGCACCCGCACCGACGAACCGGCGTACAGCCCGACGGTCTTGCCGAAGTACGCGGACAGCTTGGTGCCGTTCGAAGACCGGAACACCAGGTACAGGCCCGCGGTGACGATCAGCGCGAGGATGCACGCGAACGCCAGCCACGTCACCAGGCTGCGGCCGCGGGCGGTGTGGATCGTCATCGGCCACCCACCCCCTGGTTCGGCGCCGCGATCGGCGGGGTGCAGCCTTCGGGGTTGATGTGCAGCCCGCCCACGGTGATCGTCGGCGGCAGCAGCCCGCACAGGTAGCCCTCGAACCAGCGGCCGTTGCCGGTGGCGTTGGCGCCGACCCGCGCGAACGGCGCCATCAGCTGCAGGCTCTTGTCGAGGTTGCCCTGGTTGCGCTGCAGGATGTCGGTCACCTTCCCGAGCTTCTCCAGTGTCGGCTTCAGCTGGTCGCGGTTGTCCTGGACGAGCCCGGTCAGCTGCGCCGAAAGCTGCTGGGTGCCGGTGAGCAGCGCGTTGATCGCCTGTTTCCGGTTCTGCAGCTCGGTGAGCAGCAGGTTGCCGTCGCTGATCACGCGCTGCAGCTGGGCGTTGCGATCGGACAGCGTCTTCGAGACCTGGCTGGTGTTGGCCAGCAGCGTGTGCAGGTCCGCGTCACGGGACGACACCGTGCGGGCCAGCGACGACAGGCCGTTCAGAGTGTCCTTCAGGTACTGCGGGCTGTCCTTGAGGCTGTTCGAGAGCGCGTTGAAGCTGGCCGCGAGCTGGTTCGTGTCGATGTCGCCGACCGTCGTCGACAGCTGCTCGAAGGCGTCCTGCAGCTGGAACGGCGTGCGCGTGCGGGCCTGCGGGATGGTCGAATCCGGTTCCTGCGCGCCGCCGCCCTTCGGGTCGAGCGCGAGGTACTTCTCCCCCAGCAGCGTCTTGATCTCGATGGACGCCGTCGTCGCGTCGCCGACCCGGACGCCCTTGACCCGGAACTTCACCAGGACCTGCTTGCCCGCCAGCTTCACCGACGACACCGTGCCGACCTTGACGCCGGCGACCTCGACCTCGTTGTCCGGCGCCAGCCCGGCGGACTCGCCGAAGTACGCCGAGTATGTCGTGCCGTTGCCGAAGAACGGGAGCTGGTCGGAGAAGTACGTCGTGGCCGTGACGAGCACGATCAGCACGAGCGCGACCGCGCCCACCGCGGCCTGGTTGCGTTCCTTCAGCGGCTTCACGGACCACACCTCTCCGCGCGCTGCGTGCCGGGGATCGGGATGATCGGCAGGGTGATGTCGAGCGAGGAAATGCCGATGGTGCCGGTGATCCCGCACAGGTAGTAGTTGAACCAGCTGCCGTAGCTCAGGGTCCGGGTGAACTTTTGCAGGTTGCCCGGCAGCACCTCGAGCAGGTGGTTGAGCAGCTCGCCGGAGTCGCCGAGGTTCTGCGACAGCACGCCGAGCCGGGCGACGTCGTCCTTGAGCACCGGGCGCGCGTCGGCCAGGAGCCCGGTGGTCGACACCGCGAGGTCGCCGAGCGCGCTGACCGCGTCGCCGATCGGCCTGCGCTGCTCGGCCAGGCCGCTGACGAGCTTCTGGGTCTGCTCGACGAGGTCGCCGAGCTGGGCGCCGTGGGCGTTGACCGTGCCGAGGACGGTGTTGAGGTTGGCGATGACCTGGCCGATCACCTGGTCCTTGCTCGCGATCGCCGACGTCAGCGAGGCGGTGTGCCGCAGCAGGCTGGTGATCGTGCCGCCCTCGCCCTGGAAGACGCTGATGATCTCGGCCGAGAGCTGGTTGACGTCCTGCGGGCTCAGCGCCTTGAACAGCGGCTTGAAGCCGTTGAACAGCACGGTGAGGTTCAGCGCGGGTTTCGTGCGCTCCGGCGGGATGGTGCCGCCCTCGGGCAGTGCCTTGTCACCGGGGACGTCGGTGCCGAGCGCGAGGTAGCGCTGCCCGACGAGGTTGCGGTACTTGATCGTCGCGGTCACCGTCTCCGGCAGCCGGTAGGTGTGCTCGACGTCGAACCGGACCTCGGCGAGGTTCCGCTCCCCCTCGACCACGTCGATCGTGTCGACCTGGCCCACCTTGACGCCGGCGATGCGGACGTCGTCACCTTCCTTGAGCCCGGACGCGTCGGTGAACTTCGCCAGGTACCCGGATGTCACGCCGAAGTTGGTGTTCGCGATGGTGGCCGCGAGAATCCCGGTGAGCAGCACCGTGACGACGGCGAACACCCCGAGCTTGAGCAGGGATCCGGCGATACTCCTCATTTGAGCTCCACCTCCGCCCCGCGGTAGAGCGGCCCGACGAGCAGGCCCGCCCAGCCGGGCACGTTCCCGGGCGAGGTGCCGAGCGCGGGCGACGCGAGCAGGCCGATCAGGTCGTTCTCGTAGGCCGAGCCGACGATCGTGCCGTCCCCGCCCACGGCGCCACCCCCGGCGGGCAGCTCTTCGGGCGGGTACTTCGGCGGCGGGGGCTTGCTGGAGCCGTCCCGGATGGCGCCGTCCGGCGGGTACTGCGGCCACACGCCGGGCTTCGGGACCGTCGGGTAGCAGCGCGGCCCGCGCTTGTCTTCGTACTGGGGCTCGTCGACGCCGGGGAGGTACTTGCCGCGGCTGGCGGCGAACTCGATGGTGACCCGGCTGACCTCGGGGTGCGCGGTGCCCTTGCCGAACGCCAGCTCCGCCCGCGGCACGGACTCGGCGAGCTGCCGCAGCAGGCACGGGTACTCGGGCGCGTACTTCGCGAGCACGTCCAGCGTCGGCTGGATCGCCGTGGTGAGCCGGATCAGGTTGTCCTTGTTGACCCGCAGGAAACTCGTGAGGTCCACCGAAGCCGCGGTGACGGTGGCGTAGAGGTCGGCCAGGTGCGCGCGCTGGTCGACGATCGTCCGGCTCGTCGTCGTCAGGTCCGACAGCGCCTGCAGCAGGTCCGGCGCCGCCTTGTCGTAGGTGTCCGCGACGTTCGAGAGGCCGGTGATGTCGGCCTTGACGTCCGGCAGCGACGGGTTGAGCTTGCCGAGGTAGTCCGACAGCCCGGCCAGGGTCTCCCCGAGCTGCTTGCCGCGTCCGTCGAGCGCGGTCGCCACCGCGGTGAGGGTGCTCGACAGCTTCTCCGGCTGGACGGCCTGCAGCAGCGGCATCACGTCGTCGAGGACTTTCTGCAGTTCGATCGCCGCGCTGCTGCGGTCCTGCGGGATGACGTCACCCGCTTCGATCGGCCGATCCTTGCGCTCCGGCAGCTGCAGGGCGACGTACCGCTCGCCGAACAGGGTTTTCGGCAGCAGCCGCGCGGCGACGTTCTTCGGGATGACGTGCGTCTTGTCCGGGTCGAGGGCCAGCTCCAGCTCGGCGTGGTCGCCCTTGGCCAGCACCGACCGGACTTCGCCGACGAGCATGCCGCGGACCTTGACGTCGCCGCCGGTCCGCAGCTGGCTGCCGACGCGGTCGGTCTCCAGCTTCACGAGGGTCACCGGCGTGAACGCCTTGTGGTAGACGGCGAGGGTGAGCGCGATGAACAGGGCGGCGACGAGCAGGAAGACGAGCCCCAGCACCTGGTACCGGAGCCGCTGCCAGAGCTCGCGCCTCATCCCGAGATCCTCACCGTGGTGTTCGCGCCCCAGATCGCCAGGGACAAGAAGAAGTCCAGCACCGAGATCAGCACGATCGACGTCCGCACCGCGCGGCCCACGGCGACGCCGACGCCGGCCGGGCCGCCGCTGGCGTGGAAGCCGTAGTAGCAGTGGGACAGGATCACGAGCGCGCTGAACACGATCACCTTCCCGAACGACCAGAGGACGTCGCCGGGGGGCAGGAACAGCGTGAAGTAGTGGTCGTAGGTGCCCGCGGACTGCCCGTAGAGCCAGATGGTGATCTGCCGGGACGCGAGGTAGCTCGACAGCAGGCCGACCGCGTACAGCGGGATCACCGCGGCGACGCCGGCGAGCACCCGGGTCGTCACCAGGTACGGCATGCTCGGCACGCCCATGACTTCGAGCGCGTCGATCTCCTCGGAGATGCGCATCGCGCCGAGCTGGGCGGTGAAGCCGCAGCCGACGGTCGCGCTCAGCGCGAGCCCGGCCGACAGGGGCGCGACCTCGCGGGTGTTGAAGTAGGCGGAGATGAACCCGGTGAGCGCGGCCGTGCCGAGCTGGTTCAACGCCGAATAGCCCTGCAGGCCGACGATGAGGCCGGTGAACAGCGTCATCCCGATCATCACGCCGAGCGTGCCGCCGATGACGGCGAGCCCGCCGGTGCCGAAGCAGACCTCGGTGAGCAGCCGCAGGGTTTCCCGGCTGTAGCGGCGGATCGTGCGCGGCGACCAGGCGAGCGCTTTCGCGGCGAACGCCAGCTGCTTGCCGAGCCCCTCCAGGCTCTGCCCCGGGCGCGCGAGGTACTCGAGCGTCCGGTCGGCGTCCACGGGTTCGGCGGTCATCACATCGCCTTCGGCGGGACGATCCGCAGGTAGATCGCGGTGAGCACGACGTTGATCAGGAACAGCAGCAGGAACGTGATGACGACGGCCTGGTTGACGGCGTCGCCGACGCCCTTCGGCCCGCCAGCCGGGTTCAGCCCGCGGAAGGCGGCGACCACCCCGGCGACGAAGCCGTAGAGCAGCGCCTTGATCTCGCTGACCCACAGGTCCGGCACCTGCGCGAGGGCGTTGAAGCTGGCCAGGTAGGCGCCGGGCGTGCCGCCTTGGAGCACGACGTTGAAGAAGTAGCCGCCCAGCACGCCGACCACGCTGACCAAGCCGTTCAACAGCACCGAAACGACCATCGCGGCGAGTACCCGGGGCACGATCAGGCGCTGGATCGGGTTGACGCCGAGGACCTCCATGGCGTCGATCTCTTCGCGGATCTTGCGCGCGCCGATGTCGGCGCAGACCGCGCTGCCGCCGGCGCCCGCGACCAGCAGCGCGGTGATCAGCGGGCTGGCCTGCTGCACGATGGCCAGGGCGCTGGCCGCGCCGGTGAACGACTGGGCGCCGATCTGGGCGGTGAGCGAGCCGAGCTGCAGGGCGATGACCGCGCCGAACGGGATGGCGACCAGCGCGGTCGGGAGGATGGTCACGCTGGCGAAGAACCAGCACTGCTGGATCCACTCGCGGGCCTGGAAGGGGCGCTTGAAGATCGCGCGCAGGACTTCCCAGGACAGCGTCGCCAGGCGCCCGACCTGGGTCAGGGCCGCGGTTCCCGGGAGCGTGCCCGTGCCTCCGCTCACCACACCTCCCCGTAGCTCGCCGTCGCCCTCCGAGTCTTCTCCACACCCGGTGACCGCTTTTCGTTAGCGGTGTTCACTGAATCCTTCGGCAGTTCTCCGTCAGAAGTTGAGGGCGTGCGTCGCCGTGGCGCCGCCGTCCGCCACGAACTCCGCACCCGTGCAGTACGCGCTCTCGTCGCTGGCCAGGAACAACACCAGCTTGGCGATGTCCTCGGGTTGCCCCACCCGCTTCAGGGCGACCTTCTTCCCGACGTACGACATGTCGACTTTCTGCCCGCCCGCCGCCGTCTCGACCATCTTGGTGTCGATCGCGCCGGGGTGCACCGAGTTGACGCGGATGTGCTTGCGGCCCAGTTCCATCGCCGCGACCTTGGTCATGCCGCGGATCGCGAACTTGCTCGCGGTGTAGGCGACGAGGTAGGGCATCCCGGCCAGACCCTCCACAGAGGACACGTTGACGATGGAGCCACCGCCGGCGGCGGTCATCGGTTCAACGACCGAGCGCATGCCGAGAAACGCCCCGATCTGGTTCACCCGGATCACGCGCTCGTAATCGGCCAGCGTCGTCTGCCCGAGCTCCGAGAAGTGCAGGATGCCCGCGTTGTTGACCAGCACGTTCGGGTGGCCGAACTCGGTGGTCGCGCGCTCGACCGCGGCCGCCCAGCCGTCCTCGTCGCCGACGTCGAGGTGCTGGTAGACGGCTTGCTCGCCGAGGTCGGCGGCCAGCTGCTTGCCCTCGTCGTCGAGGATGTCGGCGATCACCACCTTCGCGCCTTCGGCGACGAACGCGCGCGCGGCGGCCTCGCCCTGCCCGCGCGCGGCGCCGGTGATCAGGGCGATCTTCCCGTCCAGCCTCATGACTCTCCCAGGATCTCGGTGGCGGCGAACATCCGGCCGGGGTCGCGGTCGGCGAAGAAGGTGGTGAAGGACGTCTCGAGCTCGTCGAGCTTCCAGCGCTGCTCGATCCTCGGCGGCTCGACCAGCGCGACCGTGCCGCCGTGCACGACGAACACCTGGCCGTTGACGTGCTCGGCCGCCGGGGAGGCGAGGTAGGCGACGAAGGGGGCGACGTGCTCGACCGAGAGCGGATCGGCGCCTTCGGCAGGGGCGGCGCCGAACACGCCCTCGGTCATCGCCGTCCGCGCGCGAGGGCAGATCGCGTTGGCGCGGACGCCGTACTTGGCCAGGCTCCGGGCGGCCGACATGGTGAGCGCGGTGATGCCCGCCTTCGCCGCGGCGTAGTTGGGCTGGCCCGGCGAGCCGATGAGGAACGCCTCGGACGCGGTGTTGACCAGCCGCCCGTACACCGGCGCGCCGTCCGTTTTGGATTGGTCGCGCCAGTGCTTCGCGGCGTTGCGGGACAACAGGAAGTGGCCGCGCAGGTGCACGCGCAGCACGGTGTCCCAGTCGTCGTCGGACATCGAGAACAGCATCTTGTCGCGCAGCACGCCCGCGTTGTTGACCACGATGTCGAGCCCGCCGAGGTCGAGCGCGGCCTCGGTGAGCGCGTCGGCCGTGGCGCGGTCGCCGACGTCGCCGGCGACCGCGACGGCCTTGCCGCCGGCCGCTTCGATCTCGGCCACGACGTCCTTCGGCTCGCCGATGTCGTTGACGACGACGGTGGCACCCTGGGCGGCGAGCGCGAGCGCTTCGGCCCGGCCCAGCCCCGCGGCGGCGCCGGTTACGATCGCTGTCCTGCCGGTCAAGCTCACCGCGGACCTCCTCGTCGAGTCCTGGATGTGGCGCCTACATTAGAATTTGTTCTCGTTCAAGGCAAGCCCCTGAGTAAACGGTGCTAACCCGTGATGAACAGGGCATTCTTCGGGCATCCTTTGATCGCGCTGGTAACGCGTTCTACCTCATCGTCCGGCACCGGGCCCGGCTGGATCACCAGTTCTTCCTCGTCGTCGAGGTCGAAGACGTCCGGGGCGAGCCCCACGCACACCGCGTTCGCCTCGCACAGCAGCCGGTCGACGCCGATCTCCATGCTTCCTCCGCCACTCGAGCCCTGGTACAACTAGAACAGGTTCTACTGTAACGCCGGGAGCCGGTACGGCACCACAACGAGCCGGACCGGGTGGAGGTGACGGGTGCGGATCGATTACACGCTCCAGCAGCGCGCGCTGGCCGCGGAGCTTCGGGAGTACTTCGCCGAGCTGATGACGCCGGAGCGGCGCGCGGGCCTCCGCTCGGGCGGCGGCGAATACGGCGATGGCCTGGCGTACAAGGAGATCGTGCGGCAGCTGGGCAAGGACGGCTGGCTCGCGCTGGGCTGGCCGAAGGAGTACGGCGGGCAGGACCGGTCGATGCTCGACCAGCTCGTCTTCACCGACGAAGCGGCGGTCGCCGGGGTGCCGGTCCCGTTCCTGACGGTGAACACCGTCGGCCCGACGATCATGCGCTACGGCACCGAAGAGCAGAAGGCGTTCTACCTGCCGAAGATCGCCGCCGGCGAGCTGCACTTCTCGATCGGCTACTCCGAGCCGGAGGCCGGCACCGACCTGGCGTCACTGCGGACGCGCGCCGAACGCGACGGCGACGAGTACGTCGTCACCGGCCAGAAGATGTGGACCAGCCTGATCGAGTACGCCGACTACGTCTGGCTCGCGGTCCGGACCGACCCGGACGCGAAGAAGCACCGCGGGCTGTCGATCCTCATCGTGCCGACGTCGTCTCCCGGTTTTTCCTGGACCAAGGTGCACACGGTCGCCGGCGCCGGGACGAGCGCGACTTATTACGACGGCGTGCGCGTGCCGGTGTCGGCGCGCGTCGCGGAGGAGAACGCGGGCTGGCCGCTGATCACCAACCAGCTCAACCACGAGCGCGTCGCGCTGACGTCGTCGGCGCCGATCCGCAAGGCCCTCGCCGACGTGCTGGCGTGGGCGAAGGAGACCGGCGCCACCGAGCACGAATGGGTGCGGCTGAACCTGGCGCGGGTGCACGCGGGCGCGGAGTACCTGAAGCTGCGGAACTGGCGGATCGCCTGGGCGGCCGCGGCCAGCGAGCTCGGCCCGGCGGAGGCGTCGGCGACGAAGGTGTTCGGCACGGAGTTCGCGATCGAGGCCTACCGGCTGCTGATGGAGGTGCTCGGCGCGGCCGCCGTCGTCCGCGAAGGCTCGCCGGGCGCGCTGCTGGCCGGGCGGATCGAGCGCCTGCACCGGTCGGCGCTGATCCTCACCTTCGGCGGCGGCACCAACGAGATCCAGCGGGACATGATCGCCGCGACCGCACTCGGCCTGCCCGTCACGCGCTAGGAGCACTCAGTCAGGAGAAAAGATGGACTTCACCCCTTCCGAAGCGTCGGCCGACCTCGCCGCGCTGACCCGGCGGCTGCTGGCCGACAAGGCCACCCACGACCCGCACGGCACCGGCGGCTTCGACACGGTCTCGTGGACGGCGCTCGGCCAGGCGGGCGTGCTGGACGCGGCCCTGCCGTCGTCGCTCGGCGGCGGCGGGTACGGCCTGCTGGAGCAGTGCGCGGTGCTGACCGAGATCGGCCGCGCGGTGGCGGCGGTCCCGTACCTGTCGTCGATCACGATGGCGGCGTCGGCGCTGGCGGAGTTCGGCACGCCGGAGCTCGTCGAGCGCTGGGTGCTGCCGGTCCTGCGCGGCGAGCGCGTGCTGGCGGTGGCGCTGTCCGGGTTCACCGCTTCGGACGGCCGCGTCTCCGGGGCTCGGACCGCGGTGCCGTTCGGCGCGTTCGCCCACGGGTTCCTGGTGGCGGCGTCCGGCGAGGTGTTCCTGGTGGACGCGGCCGCGGCGGGGGTGTCGGTGCGGCCGCAGCAGGCGACCGACCACGCGGACGCCGCGCTGCTTTCGCTGTCCGAAGTGCCGGGGGTACCGCTGGGCGACATCGGCGAGTGGCTGCGCCTGCGCGGGACGGTCGGGGTGTGCGCGCAGCAGCTCGGCGTGGTCGAGCGGGCGCTGGAGCTGACCGCGGCGTACGCGGCCGAGCGGAAGCAGTTCGACCACGTGATCGGCGGGTTCCAGGCGGTCCGCCAGCGCCTGGCGGACGCTTACCTCGACGTCGAAGCGGTCCGCCTGACGACGCTCCAGGCGGCCTGGCAGCTGACCGCCGACCCCGCCGTCCCGGCCGCCTCGGCTGCCGAAGCCGTGGCGACGGCGAAGTTCTGGGCGGCGGAGGCGGGCCACCGGGTGGCCCACACGGCCGTGCACGTCCACGGCGGCGTCGGCATCGACGTCGACCACGTGGTGCACCGCTACTTCACGGCGGCGAAGCGCCTGGAGTTCGAGCTCGGCTCCGCGACTCCCCAGCTCCTCACCCTCGGCGACCTCCTCGCGGGCCCGACCTCGGCCACTCGGGATTACCCAGGTCCGCCGGCGCCGCCCGCCGCGTAGGTCCAGAACTCCTTCATCAGCGGGGTGGGCTCGGGGCTGGTCGGCTCGACCTGGGTGAGCAGGACGGAGATCGTGCCCGTCGCCGGGACCAGGTGCAGGACCGTTCCCCCGCCGGTCCAGCCGTAGCGGCCCGGGACCTCCCAGGGTTGCTTCGCGTCGACGTCCACCGATCCGCCGTATCCCCAGCCCTGGCCGTGCAGGAACGGCCGGGCCGCCTCGCGCTGGGCCGGCGTCAGGTGATCGGTCGTCATCCGGTGGACCGACTCCGGCGTCAGCAGGCGGTGGCCGCCCGCCGTGCCCTCGTCGCGCAGGAACCGGGCGAACGCCAGCAGGTCGTCGGCCGTCGAGACCAGCCCGCCGGCTCCGGACGGGAACGGCGGCGAGGCGCTCCACCGGCCCTCCGGCGAGTCGATCAGCCGCAGCCCCTCCTCGCCGTGGCGGTAGGCGCTGGTGAACCGGCCGAGCGCCGCGGTCGGCACGGTGAACCCGGTGTCGGCCATGCCGAGCGGCTCGAACAGCCGCTCCGCCAGGAATTCCGGCAGCGGACGGCCGGCGACCCGCGCGATCAGCACGCCCTGGAGGTCCGAGGCGGTGTCGTAGAGCCACGCTTCTCCCGGCTGGTGCAGCAGCGGCACCTGCGCCAGCGCCGCCAGCCACTCGTCGGGCGCCGGCGCCCGCGGCGACGCCGCCGGGCGGCCCAGCACCTGCCGCAGCAGGTCGGCCGCGGGCAGCGTCATGTCGGCGGCGAGGCCGTACCCGCAGCGGAAGGTGAGCAGGTCGGCGACCGTGATCGGGCGGACGGCCGGCACGACGTCGTCGACCGGCCCCGAAGGCGTCCGGACGACCACCGGCGACGCCAGTTCCGGGAGCCACCGCGCGACCGGGTCGGCCAGGGCGAGTGCGCCGTCGTCGACGAGCAGCAGGACGGCCGCGGCGGTGATCGGCTTGGTGAGCGACCCGATGCGGAACAGCGAGTCCCGCGCCATCGGCACCCTGCCCTCGGCGTCGGCCGAGCCGGCGACCGCGGCTTCGACCTGCTCGCCGCGGGCGACCAGGGCCACCGCGCCCGGCAGGTCACCGGTGTGCCGGGTCAGCAGCCCGGTCAGCGACGGCATGCTCAGTCCTGGGGGTTGATCGCCCGCAGCCGGCGCGGGCCGGTGTCGGGCCGGGACGGCGGGGCGCCCAGCACCAGGCGGGCGTTGGCGACGAAGGCGCCGTCCGGCGAGGCCAGGATCGGGTCCAGCACCAGCGACCGCACCTCCGGGTTGTCCTCGGCCAGCGCGGCCACGCGCAGCACCATGTCCTGCAGCGCGGCGAGGTCGGCGGGCTCGTCGCCGCGGTAGCCGGTGAGCAGCGGCGACGTCCGCGGCTCGCGCAGCAGGGTCGCGGCGTCGACGTCGGTGAGCGGCACCGCCCGGTAGGCGCGGTCGCCGAGCAGCGTGCTGACCAGCCCGGACAGCCCGAAGGAGACGAGCGTGCCGAACGACGGGTCGTCCTGCAGCCCGATCACGCACGACAGGCCCTTGGGCGCCATCCGCTGGACGTACACCTCGTCGTCGCCGGAGACCTCGCGCAACGTCTCGTAAGCCCGGCGCACCGAGTCCTCGGAGGCCAGGTCGAGGCGGACGCCGGCCAGGTCGGGCCGTCCGCGCAGCCGCTCGTCGACCGCCTTGAGCGTCACCGGGTAGCCCAGCTCGGCCGCCGCCGCGACAGCCGCGTCCACAGTGGACACGATGCGGAAGGGGACGACGTCGATGCCGTAGCAGTCCAGCAGCCGCACGACTTCGGCGTCCGAGAGCAAGGTCGTCTTGCCGCTGTCGGCTTCGAGGAACTCGCGCACGATGCCCTGCGCCTGCTCGGTGTGGATGCCCGCGGGCCGCACCAGCGTGCCCTGCGGGCGTTGCCGCCACGCCGCGTACCGGACGACCCGGGCCAGCGCGTTCACCGCGCGTTCGGGGCTCGGGTACGACGGGATCGAGCCCCGCGTCGGCACGCCGTCGCCGGACAGCACGGCCAGTTCGTCCGGGACCCCTTCGGCGGCGAGGAACGTCGAGACGATCGGCTTGCGCTGCCCCAGTTCGACCACGGTCTCCCGCAGAGCGCGGGCGTACGCGGTGCCGGGGATGGCGATCGGCGGCGCGAACACGACGACGAGCGCGTCGGTGTCCGGCGAGGTGAGGGCCTCGCGGACCGCCTTGGCGAACTCCTCCGGCCCGGCCTGCGGGCCGACGTCCACCGGGTCCGAGGCCAGCCGCAGGCCCTGCATCCGCGCGGTGTCGGCGGCCAGCAGCCCGATCGCGCTGGAGTTGCCGACGATGGCCACCCGCGGCCCGGCGGGCAGCGGCTGGTGGGCGAACACGAGCGCGGTGTCGAACAGCTGCGCCAGCGACTCCACCCGGACGACCCCGGCGTGCTCGAACAGCGCCTGGACGCTGGCCTCGTCGATCTCCGTCGACGTCGCCGCCAGCTGCGGGCGGACCGCGTGCCGCCCGGACTTGACCGCGACCACGGGCTTCGTGCGGGCGAGGCGGCGGGCCAGCCGCGCGAACTTGCGCGGGTTGCCGAAGGACTCAAGGTACAGCAGCACCAGGTCGGTGTCCGGGTCGGTTTCCCAGTACTGGAGCAGGTCGTTGCCCGAGACGTCCGCGCGGTTGCCGGCCGAGACGAACGTCGACAGGCCGAGGCCGCGTGCCTCGGCGTCGGCGAGGATCGCGGTGCCGAGCGCGCCGGACTGGCAGAAGAAGCCGGTGCGCCCGCGGCCGGGCAGCCGCGGCGCGAGGGTGGCGTTCAGGCGGATCCCGGGCGCGGTGTTCAGCACGCCGAGGGCGTTCGGGCCGACCACGCGCATGCCGTGCGCCCGCGCCTCCCCGACCAGCCGCAGCTCGGCGTGCAGGCCGTGCGGGCCGGCTTCGGCGAACCCGCTGGAGAGGATCAGCAGGGTTTTGACGCCCTTGGCCAGGCAAGCGTCCAAAACGGACTCGACGGCCTCGGCGGGCACCGCGACGACGGCCAGGTCGACCGGGTCCGGGATGTCCAGCACCGACGGGTACGCGCGGACGCCCCGGATGGCCCGGTGCTCCGGGTTGACCGGGTAGACGGTGCCGGTGAACGCGGCGGCCAGGAGGTTCACGAAGGCGACGTGGCCGACCTTGCCCGGCTCGGCGGAGGCGCCGATCACCGCGACCGAGGACGGGTGCAGCAGGTTGTGCACGCTGCGCGCCTCGGCCGCCTGCTCCCGCGAGCGCGCGACGGCGAGGGACTCCTCGGTCGGGTCGATGTCGAACTCCAGGTGCAGCACGCCTTCCTCGATCTCGCGGCTGACCTGGTAGCCGGCGTCGCGGAAGACGCGCACCATGGCGGAGTTCTCGGCGAGCACCTCGGCGACGAACCGGCGCAGCCCGCATTCGGACGCGGCCGCGGCGAGGTGCTCCAGCAGGATCGAGCCGAGCCCGCGGCCCTGGTGGGCGTCGCTGACGACGAAGGCGACCTCGGCCGACGGCCCGTGGTCGAGCCGTTCGTACCGGCCGACGGCCACGATGTCGTCGCCCAGGAAGGCGGCGAACGCGACCCGGTCGTGGTGGTCGACCGTGGAGAAGCGCTTGAGGTCCCGTTCCGGGATCCGCGGGTAGGCGCCGAAGTAGCGGAAGTAGCGGGTGCGCTCGGAGAGCTTCGCGTGGAAGGCCACCAGGCCGTCGGCGTCGGTGGGCACGATCGGGCGCAGGTGGACGGTGCCGCCGTCGGACAGCACGACGTCGGCCTCCCAGTCGCGGGGGTAGTCGAAGGGGTCCCGTCCGGCCATGGTCAGTCCCTGGGGTCGTCCGGGTCGAGGCCGTGCAGCGGGAAGACGGCGCGGCGCGTGTCCCGGACGGCGATGTCCACCGGGTCGTCCTCGCCGTCGCCCCACGGCTTGAACTCCGTGTCGCGGTCGTCGGTCATGGTCTGCGGGAGCTCGGCGTGCGGCGCGGCCCGGCTCACGGTCGAGATCCAGCCGGCCGGCAGCGGCGTCGCCGGGTCGACGTCCCGGTCGAGGACGGTGGCGATCAGGTGCGTCCAGGAGCGGGGAACGACCCGGATCAGCTGGTAGCCCCCACCACCGACGGCGATCCACTTCCCGCCGGCGTAGGTCTCGGCGAGGTCGCGCAGGGTGGCGTAGATGGTGCGGTGCCCGTCGACCGACAGCGACAGGTCGGCCAGCGGGTCTTCTTCGTGCGAGTCGACACCGCACTGGGTGAACAGCAGCTGCGGCTCGAAATCGGCGAGCAGGGACGGGACGACGGCGTGGAAGGCCCGCAGCCACCCGGGATCCCGCGTGCGCGGCGGCAGCGGGACGTTCACGGAGGTGCCGTCGGCCTTCCCGCGGCCGGTCTCGGCGGAGTAGCCGGTGCCGGGCCAGAGCGTGAAGGGGTGCTGGTGCATCGAGATGGTGAGGACGCGCGGGTCGTCGTAGAAGGCCGCCTGCACGCCGTCGCCGTGGTGGACGTCGGTGTCGATGTAGGCGATGCGGTCGAAGCCGTGGTCGAGCAGCCACGAGATGGCGACGGCGCAGTCGTTGTAGACGCAGAAGCCGGCGGCCTGGTCGCGCATGGCGTGGTGCAGCCCCCCGGCGATGTTGACGGCCCGTTTCGCCTCGCCCTCGGCGACCTTCCGCGCGGCGAGCAAGGTGGATCCGACGACGAGGGCGGAGGCGTCGTGCATGTCGGAGAAGACGGGGTTGTCGGCGGTCCCGAGCCCGTGCCCGACATCCCACCCGACCAGCGGCGCATCCCGCACGGCGGCGAGGTATTCGGGGGCGTGGACCCGGAGGAGTTCTTCGTCCCCGGCCCCGGTCGGGACGAGCAGTTCGACGTCCCGGAGCACGCCGAGCTCGGTGGCCAGCCGGACGGTGAGTTCCAGCCGGACGGGATTGAAGGGGTGATCCGCACCCAGGTCATAGCCCAGCAGGGCACGGTCCCAAACAACGGCCGGCGACATACCGTCCGACTCTAGTGCCGATCGGCCGGACGCGTGGAGTCGAAAGTGGCTCGGGTGGGTGCGGGGCCGGGGATACGGCTCGGCCCGGCGGGGCGCCGGGTGCCTCGCCGGGGGTGCGGGCTGGTCCGGCCGAGCGCGGTGCCCCGCGCCGGGGCGCGGGGTAGCCCGGCCGAGCGAGCCGCTCCACACCCGGGGCGCGGGACTGGCTCAGCCGAGCGAGGCGCCCCACCCGGGGCGCGGGCTGACCCGGCCGCGCGAGCCGTGCCCCCGCCCGGTCGGGTGTGGCCGGCATAGCTGGGGCGGGCGTGGCCCAGCGCGCGTGGCGCCGAGGCGCAGGCAGCCGGTGGAGCGGGCGCGGACCGGCTCGGCTGGGTGGCATCGCCGGGCTCGCCCAAGCCCAGGCGGCTCAGCTGGTCGGCGTGACCGTGGCTCGGCGCGGCCGGGCCATCTCTCCCCGGCCATCTCTCCCCGGCCGGCTCGGCTCAGCCCGGGAGGGTGCCGGTCGCCGCGGGGCGGTTCGGGTCTCGGGACCAGTGGGACCACGAGCCCGCGTACAGGCCCGCTCCCGGGTGGCCCGCCAGCTCCAGGGCCAGGACCACCGAGCTCGCCGTCACGCCCGAGCCGCAGTACGCGCCCACCGGCTCGCCCGGGCGCAGGCCCAGGCTCGCGAACCTCTCCGCCAACTCGGCCGGGGCTCGCCAGCGGCCGTCGGCGCCGGTGTGGGCCGCGAACGGGGCGTTCACCGCTCCCGGGATGTGGCCTGCCCGGGGGTCCACCGGCTCCGTCTCGCCCGCGTAGCGCGGGGTCGCGCGGGCGTCGAGGAGCAGGCCGTCGCGGGCCAGGGCGGCCGCCTCGTCCGCGTCGAGCACCGGCATGCCTCCCGGGCGGACCGTGATGTCGCCCGGCTCCGGGTGCGTCTCCTCCGTGCTCACCGGGTGGCCCTCGGCCGTCCACGCCGCGTAACCGCCGTCGAGGACCGCCACCTCGTCGTGGCCCGCCCAGCGCAGGAGCCACCACGCCCGCGCCGCCACCGAGCCGTCCGCGTCGTCGTAGGCCACCACCGGGACGCCCTCGCGCACGCCGGCCGCGCGCAGGTCGCGCTGCAGGTCGGCCGGGTCGGGCAGGGGGTGGCGGCCGCCCTCGCCCGGACGGCCGGCGAGCACGCTGTCGAGGTCGGTGAACACCGCTCCGGGCACGTGTCCCTCGCGGTAGGACTCGGCGCCGGGCGGACCGGCGAGCCGCCAGCGGACGTCGAGGACCACGGGGCGGGCCCCGGCCGGGGCGGCCAGCGCGGCGGCGAGGTCGGTGGTGCTGATCAGCGGACGCATGCCTCCCATCTTCCAGCGGCCACCCGCCCGGCCGCGCCGGGGTGCGGACATATCCCCCACCGGCGAGTTGTTACTCCCGAGGCCCCCCGCCACGGCCCGGGTCAACGACTACGATGAGCAACGCGGACGAAGGGGACAGCGTGAACGATCTCATCGACACCACCGAGATGTACTTGCGTACGATTTACGAGCTCGAAGAAGAAGGTGTCGTTCCGCTGCGCGCCCGCATCGCCGAGCGCCTGCAGCAGAGCGGCCCGACCGTGAGCCAGACCGTCGCCCGGATGGAGCGGGACGGCCTGGTCGTGGTCGCCGACGACCGGCATCTCCAGCTCACCGACCACGGCCGGGAACTGGCCATCGCCGTGATGCGCAAGCACCGCCTCGCCGAACGTCTCCTCGTCGACGTGATCGGGCTCGAGTGGGAGCACGTGCACAACGAGGCCTGCCGGTGGGAACACGTGATGAGCGAGGCCGTCGAGCGCAAGCTGGTCAAGCTGCTCGACCACCCGACCACCTCCCCGTACGGCAACCCGATCCCGGGCCTGGACAAGCTGGGCGACGGTGAACCCGCGCCGCCCGCGGAGGCCGACCTGGTCCGGCTCGACGAGTTCGCCCGCACCGGCGGCGGCCGCGTCGAGATCCGGCGCATCGCCGAGCACGTCCAGCTGGACGAGTCGCTGATGACCGAGCTCAAGTCGGTCGGCATCGTGCCGGGCGGCACCGTCACCGTCGGCAAGGCCACCGGCGGCACCATCGAGGTCACCGGCGGGGACACCACCGCCCAGGTCGCCAGCTCCGCGCTGCACGCCGTCCTGGCGCAGGCTCGATGAGCCCCGCTTCGGACGCCGTCGCGGCGTTCCACACGGTGCACGGCACCGCGCCGGCCGGCGTCTGGTCGGCGCCGGGCCGCGTCAACCTGATCGGCGAGCACACCGATTACAACGACGGCTTCGTGCTGCCGTTCGCCCTGCCGCACCGGCTCGCCGTGGCGGCGTCGCCCCGCGAGGACGGCATCCTGTCCGTGGCCACCCTCGGTGACGACGGTCAGCTCCAGCGCTCCGGCGAGCTCAAGATCGCCGACCTGGCGCCGGGCACCGTCGAGGGGTGGGCCGCGTACCCGGCGGGCGTCGCCTGGGTGCTGCGCGACCAGGGCTTCGCGAGCGGGGCCGACCTGGTCATCGCCGGGGACGTGCCGTCGGGCGCGGGCCTGTCCTCCTCCCACGCGCTCGAGTGCGCGGTGTCGCTGGCGCTGCTGGGGCTGGCCGGCCTGGAGCTGGACGGCAGCCGCGACGACGTCCCGACGCGGCCCGAGGTCGCGCGGTGGGTGCAGCGGTCGGAGAACGACTTCGTCGGCGCCCCCACCGGCCTGCTCGACCAGACGGCGTCCCTCTGCTGCACCGAGTCCCACGTGCTGTTCCTCGACGTGCGGTCGGGCGAGCAGGAGCAGGTGCCGTTCGGCCTCGCCGAGGCCGGGCTGCAGGTGCTGATCATGGACACCCGCACCAAGCACTCGCACGCCGAAGGCGGGTACGGCGAGCGCCGGCGCGGCACCGAACGGGCGGCCGAGCTGCTCGGGGTGAAGGCGCTGCGCGACGTCACCCCCGACGGGCTCTCCGCGGCCCTCGACCGGTTGCCGGAGGACCTGGTGCCGCTGGTGCGGCACGTCGTCACCGAGAACCAGCGCGTGCTCGAGACGGTCGAGCTGCTGCGCGCCGGGCGGCTGGCCGACATCGGCCCGTACCTGGACGCCTCGCACGTCAGCATGCGCGACGACTACCGGATCTCCACGGCCGAGCTGGACCTCGCGGTCGACGCGGCGCGGGCGGCCGGCGCGCTCGGCTCGCGGATGACCGGCGGCGGCTTCGGCGGCTCGGCGATCGCGCTGGTCCGCGACGCCGACCTGGAGGGGGTCAAGGAGGCCGTCGAGGCGGCCTACGAAAAGGCCGGCTACCGGCGGCCGCGGATGTTCACGGCGGTGCCCTCCCGCGGCGCCGGCCGCGACGAGCTCTGACGCCGCGCGGGTCCGCCCGGGGCAACCCCCGCGCGGACCCGCGCGTCGGCGAGGGGGAAGACTGGGCGGCACAGTCACCGTCGGCAGGAAGGCCTGGATGTGTCGGAGCAGAGCAACGCCCTGAAGCTGGTCGTGACGGGCGGAGCCGGGTACGTCGGAAGTGTCTGCGCCGCCCGGCTGGTCGAAGCCGGGCACCAGGTCACCGTCGTCGACGACCTGTCCACCGGGCACGCCGACGCCGTCCACCCGGACGCGCGGTTCATCGAAGGCGACATCGCCGAGGCGGCGGGCAGCCTGCTGCGCGAGGGCTTCGACGGCGTGCTGCACTTCGCGGCCAAGTCGCTGGTCGGCGAGTCGATGACGGAGCCGGCGAAGTACTGGGAAGGCAACGTCGTCACCTCGCTGCGGCTGCTCGAGGCCATGCACGAGCACGGCACGCCCCGGCTGGTGTTCTCCTCGACGGCGGCGACCTACGGCGAGCCGGAGCAGTCGCCGATCCCGGAGACGGCGCCGACGCGGCCGACCAACACCTACGGCGCCACGAAGCTCGCCATCGACGCCGCGATCACCAGCTTCGCCGTCGCGCACGGTCTGGCGGCGGTGAGCCTGCGCTACTTCAACGTCGCGGGCGCGTACGGCGCCTTCGGCGAGCGCCACACCACGGAAACCCATCTCATCCCTCTCGTTCTGCAGGTCGCCTCGGGCGACCGCGAGCGCATCCAGGTCTTCGGCGACGACTACCCGACGCCGGACCACACGGCGGTGCGCGACTACATCCACGTCGTGGACCTCGCGGACGCGCACCTGCTGGCGCTGAAGCACGCCACCGCGGGCGAGCACCGCATCTACAACCTGGGCAACGGCACCGGGTTCTCCGTTCTCGAGGTGATCGAGGCCTGCCGCGAGGTCACCGGCCACCCGGTGCCGGCGGCGGTGGCCCCGCGACGGGCCGGCGACCCGTCGGTGCTCGTGGCGGCGAGCGACCGGGCTCGGGAAGAGCTCGGGTGGAAGCCCGAGCGGACCGACCTGGCCGGCATCGTGCGGGACGCCTGGGAGTTCACCCAGTCGCGACGGAGCTGATCTCGCGCCGATTTGTGGCGGATGGGGCCTCGGTGCTTCGGGCCGCCGGGTCGGGGCATGCCGCAGGGCCGATCGGGCCGGTGGCTCGCGCCGGATTGGAGAGTGCTCAGCCACCCGACGGCCGTAGCGGGCCGGCTCGTGGCGGCCACCGACCCGGACACCGAAGCGGTTGCGCGGCAAGCCTGCACGGACCGCGCCCCAGCCGGGATCGGGTGGAAGCCCAAGAATTCACCCAGACGCGGCGGGGCTGACCTTGCGCCGACCAGAAGCGACCTAAGCTCAGCCTCAGCCCGCCGCCCGGCCCAGGACGGCCACCTCCTCCGGCTGGGCTCCCCGGCCGCTGTCCACAGTGGATCAGCGCCGCCTCGCCCTCACGCTGCCTGGCCTACGTCGAAGTCCGCCGGATCCATGCCGAAACCCGCCAGCGGACCTGCTGCCGCGACTGCCAAGCCGCGGATGACCTCGGGGGGCGTTCCGCTGTCCAGGACCCTCTTCAGCAACGACGCCAGTACGTGATCCGGGGCCGCCTCGAGGGCGTTGTCCAGGGCCATGCCCGCGAAGGCTCCGTCGCCGCGGAGGTAGGCCGTGAAGCCCAGCAGGGCCGCCGGTTCCGCTCTCTCCGGGGGTGGGAGTTCCCGGACCAGCGTCAGCCAGAGACGTTCGGCTTCCCGGGCCGCCGCCGTGGCCGGAGGGACCGCCATCGCCAAGCACAGGTCGCGGATGTCCGGGAGCTTCAACGCGTGCGCCAGCAGGACCGCTTGCTCGTCCGTCGGCGGTCCTTCGCCTCGGCGTAGGCGGTCGAATGCCGCGTGGACCACCGATGCCGCGTCGTTGACGCACGTTGACGCGGGCCACGGCGGGGATTCGGCACCCGACAAGCGATCCGCGCGGCGGGCGAGGGCCTCCGGGGACCGCGGGGCCAGCAGCGCTTCGAGCTCTTCGCGGCTGTCGAACGCCACCGTGCCGCATTCGGTGGCGGCGGCCGCCACCACCGTTGCGCGTGGGTCCGGCAACGTGCCGCCGCATTCTTCGATGCGGTAACACGCCCATGGTGCGCCCGCCCTGATCGCGGGCGTCCACAGGGCGTGCAGCACCGGGAGACCCAGGTCTCCCAACGCTTCCGTCAATTCGCCGACGAAGGGCGCGTGGGGCGGTGCCTTCTCGGGTCTTCGCCGTCCGCCGACGACCACCACGGTCACGCCGACGTGGTGGTCCGCGGCGAACCGGGCGGCCAGCGCCCGCGCCTGGTGGGCGCGGTGTTCACGACGGGGCAGGTCGCCGCGCAGGATCAGGCCCGGGCGGTGGCCCGGGTACCGGTGGCCGAGCAGGACCACGGACTTCGCGGGCCGGAACCCGATCAGGTACGGGAGCGCGGCCAGCAGCTGCGCGGGGTTTCGGAGGTCGACCGGCGTCGGGCCGGGCGGGGTGGCTGTGGTCATGCCTCCACTGTGGGGCACGACGGGGCCGGGTGGGGCGGTGGCGGGAAATCTGTGGATGGCGGGGACCGATGTGGACGGAAGCCGCCCGGCCGGGGCCGGGCGGGACTTTCCTGTCGGTGGGGCGGGCTATGCTGCCCGGCCCCACCGGCCGGACAGGCTCAGCCGCAGTGCTCGAACCCGCTCTCGTAGGTGTTGCCGCCCACCGAGCCGCCCCACTTCACGCAGGTCGAGTCGGCGGTCTTCTTGACCGGACCGGCGTAGTAGGTGAAGTCGCCGGAATCGGTCACCCGCGCCGCACCCTCGACCTCCAGGAACGCCGACACCGCGCTGGCGGTGCCGAGCGACGTCGACTTCAGCGTGGTGACGCAGTTCGCCTTGGTGGAAGCGTTGTACAGCAGGTAAGCCGTGCCCGAGGAGTTGGCCAGCGCCTGCTGGTCGACGACGTCGAAGCCGTCGCCGCACACCTCTTCGGCGGAGTACGGGTTGCCACCGCAGGCGTTCTTGCTCGTGAAGCTGGTGTGCCCGTAGTACGGCACCGCGACACCGTTCAGCTTGGCCTTCTGCACGGTGCCGTTGAGCCGCTCTTCGAAGTGCAGGTGCGGGCCGGTGACGTGGCCGGTCGCGCCCGCGGTGCCCAGCTGCTTGCCGCCGGTGACCGACTGGCCGACCGAAACGGACTGGGTCGACAGGTGCGCGTACCGGGTGCGCCAGCCGTCGCCGTGGTCCAGCTCGATCCACCGGCCGTAGCTCGCGCTGCCCTCGTTCTCCACCCGCGTCACGGTGCCGGAAGCCGAAGCCAGCACGGGCATTCCGGTGATACCGGACTTCTGGAAGTCGACCGAGTACTCCGGGCTGTGGCCGCTGAACGTGGCCGCGTCCACGGTGACCCCGCACTTGAACGGCACCTGGAAGTTGGGCGCGGCCGAGGCGGGCGCCTGACCGGCGAGGGTGAGGCCGAGCGCGGGCAGCGCCGCGGCGGCGGCGAGCAGGGCGAGCCGTCGCAACCTGGACATGGGGGAACCTCCTGACAAACGGGACAACTTGACGGCACGAAGGAAAGCCCGCGTCGGTACATTTTCCGTACAAGCGGCCCCTGTCGAACGCCGGTGACGACCTCGGCCGAGACCAGTCGGTCTCGCCGTTCCTGACCGGCGAAAATCGTTACATTGAGTCACCCTCGCCGCGGAAAGCGACGAGCCGCTGCGTGAATCCGGCTTCGACCAGCCTGCCGAAGGCGCGCTCGACGCCGGGCGGGACGCGTTGCGGGATCGCGAAGCCCCGCTCGGCGTACTCGGTGATCCGCTGGGTCTCGCCGACGAGCATGCCGATCACGCGGTCGGCGTCTTCTTCCTCGCTGAGGTGGTCCTCGAACGAGGCCGCCTTCGACGCGCACACGACGTCGACACCGGGCCAGAGCCGCTTGGCCGTCGCGTACGCACGACGTTGCTGGTACGGCCGCGTCACCAGCGTCACGGACCGCACGTCACGGCCGGCCAGCAGCCGGCGGGTGAACACGATGTTCTCCCCGGTGTTGCGGGCTTCGGGCTCGACGAGGATCGCGTCGTCGGGCACGCCCAGCTCCAGCGCGATTTCGCGGTAGTGGACCGCCTCGCCGCGCGGGAAGCGGTCCACCGTCGTCGGGGCGTTGGCGCCGGTGAACACGAGCAGCGGGAAGCACCCGGCGTGGAACAGCTCCGCCGCGTGCACGGCCACGCCGGGATCGCGGCTGCCGAGCCCGATCCCGGCGTCCGACCGCCGCGGCTCGTGCCGCAGGTCGTGGTAGTTCCACAGCGTGCGGACGTCGGCCCGGAGGTGCTCCGGCAGCATCAGCCGAACGCGGCCCGCAGCGCCGGCTTGCCGCCCGTGACCGGGAGCGTGACCGACGTCTTCGTGAGGTCGAGCGCGAGTCCGGCGCCCGGCTTCGGCCGCAGCGTGTAGTCGTGGTCGCTGGAGGCGACCAGGAACTCCAGCCGGTGGCCGGCCGCGAGGACGTAGTCCTTCGGCATCAGGTCGACGCCGATCCGGTAGGTCTGCCCCGGCGTGATCGGCTCGGTGCGGGCGGGCGACGTTCGGTTCTGGGGGTCGGTCCAGCCGCGGGTGATCACGTGGGACGTGCCGTCGGGGGCGCGGTCGAGCAGGATGGCCGAGACGTTGGCCGCGGGCCGGTCGAACGCCAAAGCCAGATCGGCGCGGGCCGTGCCGGAGAGGCGTACGGCCTGCTTCGCCGCCGGAGTCGCGTACAGCAGGCGGTTGCCGGAGGAGGCGAGGGCGGCCAGCTGCTCGATCGTCTTCGACGAGTCATCCGCGAGCGTTTCGGCGGCCGCCGTGCCCGGGACCGGGTTGCGGGTGTCGATCGTGCCCTTCGCCCGGCCGCCCGGCCAGGGGTACACGCGGACGTCGGCGGTGCCCGGCGCCGGCCAGTCGGCCTCGTCGGTCCACGACTTGTCCTCGCGCTGGATCGTCGCCTTCGGCTCGTTCTGGATGCCGTTGTCGATGCCGTAGAGGTAGTGCGACATCCACTTGTTCAGCGTCGCGAGCCAGACGTCGCGCCGCAGCGAGTACGGGTCGGCGTGCCCGGACTGGTGCAGCCAGATCTTGTGCTCGACGCCGCGGGCCTTGAGCGCCTCGTACCAGGTCGCGACCTGCTCGGTCTTGACGTTCCAGTCGTTGAGGCCGTGCACCGCGAGCACCGACGCGCGCACCTTGCCGACGTCGTTGCGGTAGTTCCGAACGTCCCAGAACGGCGTGTAGTCGCCGGTGACGCGGTCCTGGTCGCGGGTCAGCCCGTCGATCACCGGGCGGCAGATCTGCCGGTCTTCGCGGGTGTAGACGTACTCGGCGAGCACGTCGGCGTCCTCGCCCTGGAAGCCGCCGGCCGCGACGACCGCGCCGTCGTGGCGGTAGTACTCGTACCAGCTGGAGATGGCCGCGATCGGCACGATCGTCTCGAGGCCTTCGACGCCGGTGCTGGCGACCGCGTTGGGCAGCGTCCCGTTGTAGGAGACGCCCATCATGCCGGTCTTGCCCGTCGTCCAGTCCGCCTTCGCCGCGGCACCGGTGACGTCCCGCGCGGAGGTCCGGCCGTTGAGCCAGTCGACGACCGAGCGGGCGCCGACCGTCTCGTTGACGTCACCGGTCGTCGGGCAGCCGGTGGAGAGGCCGGTGCCGAGCGATTCGCCGTAGACGACGGCGAACCCGCGCGCGGTGAAGTAGTCCTGGTAGCGCCAGGTGATCGGGGCGGCCGGGCCGACGCCGTGCGCGGCGACGCGCGGGCCCTCCGGACCGCGGGCGTACCCGGGCACCGACAGCTCGACGTCGACGTCGTGGTTGGCGACGTCGTTGCCGCCGGCGTAGTACGGGCTGGCCTGGTAGACGACGGGCACCTTCAGGCCCTGCTGGGTCGCGCGCGGCCGCACGACCTGGGCGTGCACGAGGTCGTCGGCGCCGTCGTGGTCGCTGTCGACCGGCGCGGTGACCCAGACGTCCTCGCGGACGACGTCGGCCGGGTCGAACACCGGTTGCGCCTGGCCGCCGGTGAACACCGGGGCGGGCGGCGCGGCTTCGGCGATGCCCGCGGTCAGCGGCAGCGCGAGGACGGCGGCGAGCAGGACTGCGGCTTTCACTCAGGACCCCCAAGCCGGGCGAAGCGGACGCCTGAAGACACTTCCGGTCCGCCCGCGGGGGTGTCAAGAGACTAACGTCGGAGGCATGCCGACCGTGGAAGCGCCGATCACCGCCGTGACCGTCTACCCGCAGCAGGCGCGGATCACCCGCCGGGGCACGGCCCCGCTCGGCGGCGGGCCGCGCCTGGAGTTCGCCGGGCTGCCCCCGGCCCTCGACCCGGGCTCGGTGCGCGTCACCGGTACCGGGCCGGCGCTGATCACCGGCGTCGACGTGCGCACCGAGTGGCACGCCGCCCCGGCCGACGCGGCCTTGGAAACGCTCGTCGGGCAGCGGCGTGCCGATCAGGCCACGCTCGACGGCGTCCTCGACGACGAAGCGGCCGAAACGATGAAGGTGGATCTGCTGACTTCGCTCGCGAAGCGCAGCGGCGGCAGCTTCGCGAAGGCGCTGGCCGCCGGCACCACCGAGCCGGCGCGCGTCGCCGAAGTCACCGACGCGCTGAGTGCGCGGCTGGCCTCCGCGTTGAAGGCACGACGGGTGCTGAGCGAGCGGATCGCGCGGTTGCGCGAGGACCTCGCCGCGCTCGACCGGCGGATCGAAGCGCACAGCGCGCAGTCCGGACAGGACAGTACGTCGGTGATCGTCGAGCTGGAAATCTCGGACCCCGCCGGGGAAGCGGAGCTGGAACTGTCCTATGTGGTCCCCGGCGCGAGCTGGGAGCCGGGCTACGACATCCGGGTGCGCGGCACCGAGGTCACCGTGGTCTCGTACGGGCTGGTCAGCCAGCACACGGGCGAGGACTGGCCGGAGTGCGAGCTGGCGCTGTCGACGGCCCGGCCCGCGGTGTCGGTGGTGGTGCCGGAACTGCAGCCGTGGTACCTGGACCGCGTCCTGCCGAATCCGGGCGGATTCTCGGCCAATGCGGCCTACGGCGGTTCAGGCGGCGGGATCCCGGAAGGCGCACGGAGGCAGTTCGCGCCGGCGGCTCCGGCGATGGTGAACAAGCTGGCCGCGGTCGAGCAGGGCACGACGGCGGTCACCTACCGGCCTTCGCGGCCGGTCGCGGTGCCGTCGGGCGCTTCCGGCCATCGGACCACGCTGGCGCAGCTTTCGCTCACGGCAGCCTTGGGTTATGTGACGGCACCGGTGCTGGCGGAGGAGGCGTACCTGCGCGCCACGGTGGAGAACACGTCGGAGTACGCCTTGCGGCCCGGCCGCGCTTCGGTGTTCCACGACGCGGAGTTCGTCGGGACGACGATGCTCGAACCGTGGGCGCCCGGGGAAGAGCTGGAGCTGGCGTTGGGGGTCGACGACCGGATCCGGGTCGAGCGGGAACTGGTCCGGCGCACGGCGTCCAAGGCGACGTTGTCGGGACAGAAGCGGCGGGAGGCGGAGTACCGCATTTCGGTCGGCAACCACGGGCCTCGGGAAGCCGTGGTGACGGTGCTGGACCAGGCGCCGGTTTCGCGGGACGACACGATCACGGTGCGGGACGTCAAGACGTCACCGGACCCGGTGGAGACGTCGGCACTGGGCGAGTTCACGTGGAAGCTGACCTTGGCCGCCGGTGAGACCAAGACCGTGACGCTGTCCTATCGGGTCGATGTCGCGAAGGGCGTGGAACTGTCGGGGTGGCGGGAGTAGGTCCGTGGCCGACGGGACGAGCGTCGGCCACGGAGGACGATCAGCCCTGGGAAATGTAGGCCTGCAGCTGTTCCTGGCTCTGCTCCAGCTGTTCCATCCGGTTCTTCACGACGTCGCCGATGGACACGATCCCGGCCAGGCGGCCGTCGGCCAGGACGGGGACGTGGCGGATGCGCCGTTCCGTCATCAGCACCGACAGCTGGTCCACCGAATCGTCGGGGGTGCAGCTGGCCACCAGCGTGGTCATGATCTCCGAGACCGGGCCGTCGAGCAGGCCGGGGCCGTGCTCGTGCAGGCGGCGGACGACGTCGCGTTCGGAGACGATTCCCGCGATCGAGCCGTCCGGTGCGACGACCACCATCGCGCCGACGTTGTGTTCGGCCAGGCCGGCCAGCAGCGTGGTCACCGTGGTCTCGGGGGTGACCGTCGCGACCGCCGACCCCTTCTTGCGCAGCAGATCCGCAATCCGCATGGCGATCCTTCCCGTCGGTGAGCTGGATCACCACAGGTTAGGGCCCGGCGGCGCCCCGCGAAAGTCCGGCAAATGGGGCGTCTTCGTGGTATTCGAACCGATTCAGCCGAGGCGTTCGGCCAGGCCGTCGAGGGCCAGCCGGATCCCGGCCGCGTAGTCGTCGTCGCCGAGGTCGGTCAGGCGTGCGCGGGCCAGGGCCAGCTGCTCGCGGGCCGCCGCCAGGTCGCCGAGCTTGCGGTAGTCCTCGCCCAGGTTGAGGTGCAGTGACGGGTAGAACCCGCGCACGGCCAGGGACGAGTGGTACTCCTGGGCCCGCGAGTCGGTCAGCGAGTCGGCCGCCGCGAGGGCTCGCAAGTCCCACTCGAGTTCTTCGGCGGGGTCGTCGCAGACGTCGGCCATGTGGTGCGCCAGCGCGACGCGGTGCAGCGGGTCGCCGTCTTCGCCGATCGAAGACCACAGCTCGGCGAAGGTCGCGTACGCGCCGGCGCGGTCCCCGCCGATGTGCTGCCGCAGACCGGCGTCGATCGCCACCATCACGTCGTCGGTCATGCCGCTCCTTCGTCCGCCAGTGCCCGCAGCCGGGCCAGTCCGGGCTCGATCCGCTCGGCCGCGATCGCACCGTAACCGAAGACGAGACCGTGCCGCCGCTCGCCCGCCCCGAAGTCGCCCAGCGAGTACAGCCGGACGCCACGACGGCGAGCGGCACGGACCAGCGGGCCGCAATCCGCAGCTGCGACCGCGCTCAGGTGCAGGCCCGCGGTCGACGGCAGCGGCGTCAGGAAATCCGCGAACGAAGCCAGCGACCGGGACAGCAGTTCGTGCCGCGCGCGGTAGACCTTCCGCATCCGCCGGACGTGCCGGGCGAAGCCGCCTTCGGCCATGAACGCCGCCAGCGCCGCCTGCTCGACGTTCGGCGCGTGCCAGTCGGTCAGGTAGCGGGCCTTGACGAGGGCGGGCACGAGCGACGGCGGCGCGACGAGGAAACCCAGCCGCAGCGCCGGCGAAAGCACCTTCGAGAACGAGCCGACGTACACGACCCGGCCCCGGGAATCCAGGCTGTGCAACGGTTCCAGCGGCCGCCCGGTGTAGCGGAACTCGGAGTCGTAGTCGTCTTCGAGGAGCACCGCGTCGTTCCGCTCGGCCCAGTCGAGCAGTTCCAGACGGCGCTCCAGCGACATCGACAGCCCGAGCGGGTACTGGTGCGACGGCGTCACGTACACCAGCCGCGTCCCCGCCGGGATGGCGTCGACGACGATCCCGGACGCGTCCACCGGCACCGGCGCGACGTGGACGCCGCGCGCGCCGAGCACCAGCCGCGGCGGCGGGTACCCCGGGTCTTCGACGGCGGCCAGGTCGCCGGTCCGCAGCAGCACCCGCGCCACGAGGTCGGTCGTCTGCTGGGCGCCGGCGGTGACGACGACCTGCGCCGCACTCGCGCGGACGTCCCGGGAAACGCCGATGTGCCGGGCGATTTCCGCGCGCAGCCCGGCGTGTCCCTGCGGGTCGCCGTAGGTCATCAGGTCGGCCTGGCCCGCGCGCAGCCGCTGGGTGATCAGCCGCCGCCAGGTGTCGAAGGGGAACAGCGACAGGTCGGGGACGCCCGGCCGGAAGTCGAACTCCGGCGCCGGGGCGAACGGCGCGGGCGGCCGCGGGACGGCGTCCCACTCGGGCAGCGGCCGGACGCCCGGGCCGTCCGGGACCGGCGAAGGGCGCTCCACCGGCGAGGCGGTGACGAACGTGCCCGCGCCGACGCGGCCGGTGAGGAAGCCCTCCGCGGTGAGCCGGTCGTAGGCCGCGCTGACCGTCGTCCGGGAGACCGCCAGCCGCTGCGCGAGCTCACGGGTGGGCGGCAACGCCTCGCCCGGCCGGATCCGGCCGGCCAGGATCGCCGCGCGGAGCTGCCGGTAGATCGCGTCGCGGTGGCCGCGCGCCCCGGCCAGGTCGATGTGGATCTCCACCGCGTCAGTCTAGATTGGCCCACGAAGGTTGCGGTGGTTTTGGCACTGTCCGTGGTCCGCTGCCCGGCTTACCGTGCTCGGCATGAATCTTCGCGAACTCGACCGCCGCACCCTGCTCGTCCTCGACAAGCTCGTCGCCGGCGTGACCCCCGCCGACCTCGCCCGCCCCACCCCGTGCGCCGGCTGGACGCTCGCCGATCTGCTCCGCCACCAGGTCAGCGAGAACCACGCCTTCGCGACGGCGGCCCGCGAAGGCTCGGCGCCGGACTGGGACGCCGGCGTCCTCGGCGACGACCCCTACGCCGCGTACCGGGCGTCCGTCGACGACTTCCTCGACGCCTTCGCCGACGACGCCGTGCTGGAGCGGCAGCTCACCATCAACCACTTCGGCACGTTCCCCGGCGCGATCGCCGCGCACATGCACCTGGTCGACACGGTCGCGCACGGCTGGGACCTGGCCCGCGCGCTCGGGCTGCCCTACGAGCCGGACGCCGAAGCCGTGGACATCGCCACGAAGCTGGCCGAGCGGATCCCGGACGAAGGCCGCGAGAAGAACGGCTCGTTCGCCCGCAGCCTCGCGGTGCCCGCGGGCGCGAGCGAACTCGACCGGTTCCTCGCCCTCCTCGGCCGCGACCCCGCCTGGACGCTCAGCTGACCTCGGCGACCGGCGCGCTCCACGTGTCGCACGCCTTCGTGGCCTTGCCGTCGTAGCCCGCCTTCGCCCACGACAGCTGGTGCTCGCGCGAGCCGTGGGTGTCGCTGTCGTTGGCCCGGCCGTAGTCGGCGACCCCGGCGTTCGCCAGCGACCGGCTGATCGAGCCCGAGCCGGCGACGGCGGTCAGGAACAGCGCGCCGAAGCAGTTGGCCTGCAGCTCGATCCGGCGCACGACCTCCTTGTCGGCCGCACTGTCCTCGTCCGGCGAGGTCATCTTGTCCGCCGCCGCGGAGAGGATGCCGCTCTCGCGCTGCACGTGGTGGCCGTACTCGTGGGCGATCGTCGCGATGTGCCGGGCCTTGTTGAGGCCGGCGTCCGAGAGCATCCAGTCGGTCGGGGCGTAGATCGTCGTGTCGCCGCCGCAGTAGTAGGCGACGGCTTCGTTCTCCGTCGGTGCCTTGCCGCACGAGCTGTGTTCCGGCAGCGTCACCGAGACGGTGGCGGTCAGCGTCGGCTCGTTCGCCTTCTCCAGCGCCGGGCGCCACGACTGCTCCAGGCAGGTGACGAGCGCTCGGTAGTAGGCCTTGAGCTGCTCGGCCGCCCGGCCGAGGTCCGGCAGGGTGCAGGTGGCGGGCCCGGGGCTGATGCCGGCGCCGAGCAGCGGGTTGCGCGCCAGCTCCGGCACGGCCTTCGGCGGCTTCCCGCTGTCGCCGTACGCCCGGCCGGGATCGACGCCCTCGGCGGCCAACGCGCGGCCGTCCACCCGGCGCGGGATGGTGGCGGCGATCAGGGAGACGGCCACCACGATGATCAGGACGCCGGTCACGGCACCCCAGAGCCGGCTGCGCGGGGGCGCGATCGGGACCGGCGGGGCCGCGGCCCAGTTGGGCGCCCACGGGTTCGGCTCGGGCACCCACGCGGATTCCGGTGGCCGGGCCGGCTCCGGCCATGACGGCTCGGTGTCGTTCACGTTCTCCCCCTGCTGTGTGGCACCAGCATACGGACCCCCCGGGAGGCCGGGATCACGAAACGAAAACGCCACCGGGTGGCCGCCGGGCCACCGGCCAGGCGAGACTGGGGCCATGAGTGTCGAGGACCCTTACCTGTGGCTGGAAGACGTGACCGGCGACGACGCACTGGACTGGGTGCGCGCCCGCAACGACGAGACGCTGGCCGAGCTGACCGCCGGCGCGCGCTTCGCCGAACTGCGTGACGAGCTGCGCGAGGTGCTCGACGCCGACAACCGGATCCCGTACGTGCGCCGGCGCGGCGAATTCCTCTACAACTTCTGGCAGGACGCGAGCCACCCGCGTGGCCTGTGGCGGCGGACCACGCTGGAGTCCTACCGCACCGACGAACCCGAGTGGGAGCTGCTGCTCGACGTCGACGCGCTGGCCGAGGCCGAGGGCGAGAACTGGGTCTGGCAGGGCGCGGCCGTGCTGCGTCCGGGCTACCGGCGCGGCCTGGTCGAGCTGTCCCGCGGCGGTGCGGACGCCACCGTCGTCCGCGAGTTCGACCTCGACGCGCACGAGTTCGTCGCCGACGGCTTCACGGTCCCGGAGGCGAAGACGCGGATCGGCTGGATCGACGAAGACCGCGTCTACATCGGAACGGACTTCGGCCCGGGTTCGCTGACCAGCTCCGGATATCCGCGGCTGGCCAAGGAGTGGCGCCGCGGCACGCCGCTCGAGGCGGCGACACTGGTCTTCGAGGGCAAGCCCGACGACGTCTCGATCGGCGCGTCCCACGACCCGACCGAAGGGTTCGAGCGCGACTTCGTCAGCCGCGCGATCGACTTCTACCGCTCGGAACTGCACCTGAAGACGCCCAGCGGGCTGGTCAAGATCGACGTCCCGGACGACGCGAGCGCGTCGGTGCACCGCGAGTGGCTGCTGGTGCGTCCTCGGACGGCGTGGACCGTCGGCGGCACGGAACACCCGGCGGGCTCGCTGATCGCCATCCTCTTCGACGCCTTCCTGGCCGGCGACCGGAACTTCACCACGCTGTTCACCCCCGACGAGCACACCTCGCTCGAGTACTGGGCCTGGACGCGCCACCACCTGCTGCTCGGCACGCTGCGCGACGTCCGCAGCGAGCTGCGGACGCTGACCCCGGGCCCGGACGGCTGGCAGGAGGCGCCGCTGGCCGGCGGGCCGGAGTTCGGCAGCGCGGACATCTTCGACACCGATCCCGACGTCAGCGACGAGTACCTGATCGACTCCAGCGGGTTCCTCCAGCCGTCGACGCTCAGCTACGGGCACGTCGGCGAACCGGGGTCTTCGGGGGGCTCCGGGTGGCAGAGCCCCCGGCCCGGGGCGGCGCCCCGGAATGACACTGTCGAAGTCCTGAAGCAGGCTCCGGCGTTCTTCGACGCTTCGGGCATGAGCGTCGCGCAGTACTTCGCGACGTCGGAGGACGGCACGAAGATCCCGTACTTCGTCGTCCGGCCGTCCGGCGCCGAGGGCGGCCCGACGCTGCTGACCGGCTACGGCGGCTTCGAGATTTCGCTGACGCCGTCCTACAGCGGCATGATCGGCCGCGGCTGGCTCGCCCGCGGCGGCACGTACGTCGTCGCGAACATCCGCGGCGGCGGCGAGTACGGGCCCGGCTGGCACACCCAGGCCATCAAGGCGCAGCGCCACCGCGTGTACGAGGACTTCGCCGCGGTGGCCGCGGACCTGGTCTCGCGGGGCATCACGACGCCGTCGCGGCTGGGGATCCAGGGTGGCAGCAACGGCGGGCTGCTGATGGGCGTGATGCTGACGCGCTACCCGGACCGGTTCGGCGCGATCGTCAGCCAGGTGCCGCTGCTGGACATGCGCCGCTACCACCTGCTGCTGGCCGGCGCGTCGTGGATGGCCGAGTACGGCGACCCGGACGACGCCGCGGAGTGGGAGTACATCGCGAAGTACTCGCCGTACCAGAACGTCCACAGCGGACGCACGTATCCGCCGTCGCTGTTCGTGACCTCGACGCGCGACGACCGCGTGCACCCCGCCCACGCCCGCAAGATGGTGGCGCGGATGCGTGAGCAGGGGCACGACGTCCGGTATCACGAGAACATCGAAGGCGGCCACGGCGCCGCGGCGGACAACGAGCAGCTGGCGTTCAAGTGGGCGCTGGTCTTCGAGTTCCTGTGGGAGCAGCTCACGAAGTGAGCCGCGCGAGCACGACGCCGCCGACGATCAGGGCCAGTGCGGCCACCCGGCCGACACTCAGCGGGTCCTTGGTCACGACGACGCCGAGCACGATCGCGCCGACGGCACCGATCCCGGTGAACACCGCGTAGGCGGTGCCCACCGGGACGGTGTCCATCGCGCGCGACAGCAGGTAGACCGCGGCGGCGCCGAGCACGAAGCACAGGAGCGTCGGCCACGGCCGCGTGAAGTTCTCCGTCGGTTTGATGCTCTGCGACCAGGCGATCTCGACGAGCCCGGCGAAGACGAGCGTCACCCAGCCCATCAGAGCGCCGCCAGTGCCGCTTCGCGCGAAGCTTTCCGCTCGCCGTCGCGCGCGGCCAGGTGCGGGTCGACCAGGGCGTTGGTCAGCTCGGCGTGCACGAACCGGACGTCGTCGACGTCGTAGTGCCCGGCGATGAAGTCCCGCAGGTAGCGCTCGTGGTGGTCGAACGGTGCCCGCGGCGTCCCTTCCGCGTAGGTCCCTCCCCTGGCCCCGGCGATGACGAACTTCTTGCCGCGCAGGGACATCTTCGGGAACGTCACCTGGTCGATCCAGGCCTTCAGGGCGGCCGGGATCGAGAAGTTGTACATCGGCGCGCCGATCAGCACGACGTCGGCGGCGAGCAGCTCGTCTAGGAGCGGCTCGACGACCGCCCAGGCCTGCTTCTGCGCCGGCGTCTCGACGACGTCGGCGTAGTGCGCGGGGTCGGTGATCCCGTTCGTGAGCAGGGCGTCGCAGATTTCGGTCCAGGCCTCGCCGATCACCGGCACGGGGTCGGCGGCGAGGTCGCGGTAGGTCCGGGTGCCGGCCCAGCCGGCGGCGTACCGGGCGGACAGCTCGCGGGAGAACGACGAGCGGCGGGCACTGGAGTCGAGGTGCAGCAGGTGGGGCACGATTCCTCCTCAAGTGGACACGGTGTCCAGTTGACTCAACTGGACGCCTCGTCCGGATATTCCCTAAGCTGGCGCCATGCCCGAACGCGCCGACGCGGCCCGCAACCGCGCCAAAATCCTCGCGGCGGCGGAGGAGCTGTTCACCGCCCGAGGCGCGGCGGAGGTGACGATGGAGGACATCGCCCGGGCGGCGGGGGTCGGCCGGGGAACGCTGTACCGCCGCTACCCGGACCGTTCCGCGATCGCCGTGGCGTTGCTGGACGAACACGAGCGCCGCCTGCAGGAGCAGTTGCTGCGCGGGGAGCCCCCGTTGGGCCCGGGCGCGCCGCCGGCTGAGCGGCTGGCGGCGTTCTACGAGGCGATGGTAGAGCTGCTGACGCGCCACGCACCGCTGGTGCTGGGTGCCGAGGTCGGCCATTCGCGCTTCACGACGGGCGCGTACGGGTTCTGGCGCACGCACATCCGGGTCCTGGCGGAGGCGGCGGGCGCGCCGGACCCCGACGTCCTGTCCGACGTGCTGCTGGCCCCGCTGGCGCCGGAACTGTTCCTGCACCAGACGTCGCGGGGGGTGCCGGTGGAGCGGATCCTCGCGGCTTTGCGGCAGCTGGCCGGGCTACTGGAGCCTCGCGAGGGCGACGTCGAAGGCGGTTAGGACGTCGGCGACGAACTCCCGCCGCCCGACGCCGAGCCGCCGCAAGGCCGGACCGTGATCGACGGCGACGGTGATCGTCACTCCGATCAGCAGAACCCGCCAGGCTCCGAAGACGACGGCACGCACGCCCGCGGGAAATCCGCCGCGGAGCCGGTGGCAGTGGAAGGGCACGTGCCGCTCCTCGTCGGCGAGGATCCGGGCGGCGACCTCGGCGACAAGGGGATCGCCGGCGCCGTCGCGCAGGGCGCGGTAGTAGCGCAGCGCGACGACTTCGGCGATGAGCAGCACCATGAGTTCGAGGCGCAGCCCGAGCGCCCGCCGCAGCTTGACGAACACGGTGTCCGACCAGTGTCCTGCGATGGTGCCCACCCCGGCGGCACGCAGGAGTTCGGCGAGCAGCCGCGCGTGGTTCTGCTCCTCGGCGACGAACAGCTTGACGGCGGCGAGGTAGGTGTCGTCGCCGGCGGCCTTCGCGATGAGGTTGGCACCATCACCGGCTTCGCCGACTTGGAACCGCTGGATGCTCTTCGCGATGTCGGGGTGGAGGGTGGTGCCTTGTTCCCACGGCGGATCTTCGCGACCGCGGCGGCGTTCGGCTTCGGCCTCGAAGTCCTGGAGCCAGTGTGCGTGAGTCATCACCTCGATGATGCCGCGCGTTCGTGGACCCGGTGAGTGGCTCCCGTGGAGATTCGGTGAAGCCGGCCGGCCCGGGCGGAAATCCCGCCCGGGCCGGCCGGAAACGTCAGCTGCAGCCGGACGTCGCGCCGCAGCCTTCGCAGGCGTAGCACGAGCCCGCCGGGCGCATCTTCGTTCCGCACGTCATGCAGAGCGGGGCGTCCGCCGCCTTGCCGAGGCGGAGTTCCATCAGCTCCGTCGTCGTCTGGGCTTCGCGGTGGGGGTGCTCCGGTTCGTCCGCGTGCGGCTTCGGGGAGGAGTCCACTGTGGACTGCAGGGCCTCCAGGTCCACGCCCGGGTTGCCGTACGACGCCTCGACTTCGGCCGAACGCTCGTCCGCCGAGAGGATGCCCAGCTGGGAGCGCTTCTCGTACGGCAGGTAGTCCAGGGCCAGGCGGCGGAACAGGTAGTCCATCACGCTCGTCGCGATGCGGATGTCCGGGTCGTCCGTCATGCCCGCCGGCTCGAAGCGCAGGTTGCTGAACTTGGAGACGTAGAACTCCAGCGGGATGCCGTGCTGCAGGCCGACCGAGATCGACATCGAGAACGCGTCCATCACGCCGGCCAGCGTCGAGCCCTGCTTGCCCAGCTTGACGAAGATCTCGCCGAGGCCGTCGTCCGGGTACGAGCCCGCCGTCAGGTAACCCTCCGCGCCGCCCACGGTGAACGACACCGTCTGGCTCGGGCGCTTCTTCGGCAGGCGCTTGCGCACCGGCCGGTGCTCGACGACCTTCTCCGGCTCGGCGGAGGCGGAGTCGGCGGCCTTCTCCTTCTTGGCCGTCGACAGCGGCTGGCCGACCTTGCAGTTGTCGCGGTAGATCGCGAGGGCCTTCAGGCCGAGCTTCCAGCCCTGGAAGTAGATCTCCTCGACCTCTTCGACCGTCGCCGACTCCGGCATGTTGACCGTCTTGGAGATCGCGCCGGAGAGGAACGGCTGCACCGCGGCCATCATCCGGACGTGCCCCATCGGCGCGATCGAGCGCTCGCCGACCGCGCAGTCGAACACCTCGTAGTGCTCGGGACGCAGCCCCGGCGCGTCGACGACGTGGCCGTGCTGCGCCACGTACTCGACGATCGCCTCGACCTGCTCGGTCAGGTAGCCCAGCGCCTCCAGCGCGCGCGGCACCGTCTGGTTGACGATCTGCATCGAGCCGCCGCCGACGAGCTTCTTGAACTTCACCAGCGAGAAGTCCGGCTCGATCCCGGTGGTGTCGCAGTCCATCATGAAGCCGATGGTGCCGGTGGGCGCGAGCACCGACGCCTGCGCGTTGCGCCAGCCGTGCTTCACGCCGATCTCGATGCCCTTCTGCCACTCCGCCGTCGCCAGCGCGCGGACCGCGGCGTCGTTCGAGTGGTAGGTGCGGACGAGCTCGTTCGCCGCCGCGTGCTTGCGCATCACGCGCTGGTGCGCTTCGGCGTTGCGCGCGTAGCCCTCGTACGCGCCCACGACCTGGGCCATCTCCGCCGAACGCCGGTAGGACACCCCCGTCATCAGCGACGTGATCGCCGCCGCGAGCGCGCGGCCGCCCTCGGAGTCGTAGGCGTGGCCCAGCGCCATCAGCAGCGCGCCGAGGTTGGCGTAGCCGATGCCGAGCTGGCGGAACTTCCGCGTGGTGTCGGCGATCGGTTCGGTCGGGAAGTCGGCGAAGCAGATCGAGATGTCCATCGCCGTGATGACGAACTCGACAGCGCGGGCGAACAGCGGCGCGTCGAACGTGCCCTCGGGCGTGACGAACTTCAGCAGGTTCAGCGACGCCAGGTTGCAGCTGGAGTTGTCGAGGTGCATGTACTCGCTGCACGGGTTCGACGCGGTGATCCGGCCCGACTCCGGGCAGGTGTGCCAGTCGTTGATCGTGCCGTCGTACTGGATGCCGGGGTCGGCGCACTCCCACGCGGCCTGCGCCATCGTGCGGAACAGCTTCTTCGCGTCGGTGCGGTCGATGACCTCGCCGGTGAGCCGGGCGCGCAGGCCGAAGTCGGTGCCGTTCTCGACCGCCTGCATGAACTCGTCGGACACGCGGACCGAGTTGTTCGCGTTCTGGTACTGCACCGAGGAGATGTCCGCGCCGGAGAGGTCCATGTCGAACCCGGCGTCACGGAGGACCTTGATCTTTTCCTCTTCGCGCGCCTTGGTCTGGATGAACTCCTCGATGTCGGGGTGGTCGACGTCGAGCACGACCATCTTCGCCGCGCGCCGGGTGGCGCCGCCGGACTTGATGGTGCCCGCGGACGCGTCGGCGCCGCGCATGAACGAGACCGGGCCCGACGCGGTGCCGCCGGAGGTGAGCAGCTCCTTCGAGGACCGGATGCGGGAGAGGTTCAGCCCGGCGCCGGAGCCGCCCTTGAAGATGAGGCCCTCTTCGCGGTACCAGTTGAGGATCGACTCCATCGTGTCGTCGACGGCGAGGATGAAACACGCCGAGACCTGCTGCTTCGACGGCGTGCCGACGTTGAACCAGACCGGGGAGTTGAAGCTGAAGACCTGGTGCAGCAGCATCCAGGTGAGTTCGTGCTCGAAGATCTCGAGGTCCCGCGGCGTGGCGAAGTAGCCGTGGTCGCGCGCGGCTTTGACGTAGGTCTTCACGACCCGGTCGATCAGCTGCTTGAGGCTGCGCTCGCGCTGCGGGCTGCCGACGGCGCCGCGGAAGTACTTGCTGGTGACGATGTTGGTGGCGTTGACCGACCAGAACTCGGGGAACTCGACGCCGCGCTGCTCGAAGTTGACCGAGCCGTCGCGCCAGTTCGTCATGACGACGTCCCGCTGCTCCCAGGTCACCTGGTCGTACGGGTGCTGCCCCTCCGTCGTGAAGACGCGCTGGATGCTCAGCCCGCCGGCGGCCTTGCTCTTCTTGCCGGTGGCCGCGCGGGCCCCCGTTCCCACGGTTTCCGTCATCGGTTGAACCCTCTCCCGCAGCGGGACGGCTCAGTCGCCGTCTTCGCGCTGATCGCTGTCCTTCTCGGCAGCAGAACCCGCCATGGCCTCACGGAGGTCGGCGATCTCCTTCTCGAAGTCCTCGACCGAGGAGAAGGAGCGGTAGACACTGGCGAACCGGAGGTAGGCGACCCCGTCGAGCTCACGCAGCGGGCCCAGGATGGCCAGGCCGACCTCGTGACTCGGGATTTCCGCCAGCCCGGCGGAGCGGATCGACTCCTCCACGCGCTGCGCGAGCTGCTGCAGCGCGTCGTCGTCGACCGGCCTGCCCTGGCAGGCGCGGCGGACGCCGCTCACCACCTTGTCCCGGCTGAACTGTTCGGTGACCCCGGACCGCTTGACGACGGCGAGCACCATCGTCTCCGACGTCGTGAACCGGCGGCCGCACGACGCGCACGAGCGCCGCCTGCGGATCGCCTGGCCTTCATCCACCTCTCGGGAGTCGACGACCCGAGAGTCCGCATGCCGGCAGAACGGGCACCTCATCCGCCGATCACCTTCCCCTCCTCGCCGGCTGCCCGCGGTCGACGTCCCCCGCGGCCACCACGCATCCGGCGCACCTGGTGATCGATTTGTGGACATCCGGTGGGTAAAAGCCGACCAGCTGTGGACAACTGCTGTCCAGTCTACCCCAACCTGTGGACCAACTACAGCGGTGTAACTACTACATATAGCGGCGAAGGGTAGAACTCGCGGGGTGCGCGCGCAAGCGCCACGCCGGGCGCGATCCTCGCCCGGGTGAGTGCGGTTGACGGCCCGCGCGGATCAGGGCGCGGGGACGGCGGCGGGGTCGGCGACCGGGACCGTGAGCGGCAGCCCGGGCACCAGGGCGGCCCGGTCCAGGCGATTCAGCTCCTTGATCCGGGCGACAACCGCGCCAGGCTCACTGTCCGGCGCGAATCGGGCGGCCAGCGAAGCGAGGGTGTCGCCCTGGCCGACGGACACCGTCGCGGTCCGCTCGGGCACCGGCGCACCGGACGCCCCGCCCCCGAGAAGACCCAATCCGGTGATCATCAGGCAGCTCCCGACGGCGAGCGCCGCCAGCCACGGCCAGCGCACCGCCACCCGCCGCGGCGCCGCGCAGGGGGCGCCGGCCGGGCGGCGGCCCGCCACGACCCGTGCGCGCGTCGGCGGGCGGTGCACCTCGCCGCGGCGCCCCCGCAGAAGGCGCACGGGACGGAGGGGCGCCGGGACCGGGGTCGCCGGGCGAACGTGTCCGCGTTCGGCCAGAATGGACATCCGAACCTCCTCGAAACCCTGTGTCCGCCCGTTTCCCGGACCGGGAGCGGCCCGTGGATCAAGGTCGAACAGGCGTTCTATCGAACGCCCGTGCGAAGGTCTACCACCTGCCACCGACAAAATCGAGCGGACACGGCGTGTCGATCGAACAGATGTTTGAAATCGTCGTGCCCGGGGGCTAACGTCGGTGACCAGGGCATCTGCCGGGCAGATGCCGCCCGGCGAGGCTGCCCGCACCCCGCGGGCGGCGGCCGGCGCGCAGATACGTGCAGCGAACGTCTGGGAGGCGACGCAGTGGCGAAGGAGAACAAGGCGGGCAGGACCAGTGGGTCCCCCGGCGGCTCGGGCAAGGTGCACGCCATGCCCGAGGTGTACGACGTGGACGAGACCCTCACCGTCCGCCAGCAGCAGGTGCTCGACGTGATCCGCTCGTGGGTGAGCCGGTTCGGCTACCCGCCGAGCGTCCGCGAAATCGGCGAGGCGGTCGGGCTGACCTCGACGTCGTCGGTCTCGCACCAGCTGCGCGCCCTGCAGCGCAAGGGCTACCTGCGCCGGGACGCGAACCGCCCGCGCGCGGTCGGCGTCCTCTCGGCGACCGACGACAACCCCATGGGCATCGAGATGGACCAGCAGCCGGTCATGCCGAAGGCGGCGTACGTGCCGCTGGTCGGCCGGATCGCCGCCGGTGGCCCGGTGCTGGCCGAGCAGGCCATCGAGGACGTCTTCCCGCTGCCGCGGGAGATCGTCGGCGAGGGCGAGCTGTTCCTGCTGAAGGTCACCGGTGACTCGATGGTCGACGCGGCCATCACCGACGGCGACTGGGTGGTCGTCCGCCAGCAGCCGGACGCGGACAACGGCGAGATCGTCGCGGCCATGATCGACGGCGAGGCCACGGTCAAGACGTTCAAGCGCAAGGGCGGCCACATCTGGCTGATGCCGCACAACGAGGCGTACGAGCCGATCCCCGGCGACGACGCCACGGTGCTCGGCAAGGTGGTGGCGGTGCTCCGCCGCCTCTGAGGGGTCTTTCCCGGGCTTTCGCACGGCCCGGGAGATTCACCGGATCGGATGGTCTTCGGCCGTGGGGAGCCGGAGGTCAGCGGCGGGTTCGGCGGCGCAGCCTGCTGAAGCCGAACCAGCCCAGGCCGACCACCGCGACCGTGATCCCGGCGGCAGGCAGGACGGGGAGCCCGGCCCCGTCCTCCGCCGAGCCGGACGACGCGCTCGTCCCGGTCGAGGTCGTCCCCTCCGCCGGTGCGCCGGACTGCGCGGCCAGTGCCGCCGCGCCCCGCACCGTGCGGAGGGGCTGGCCCACGCCTTCGCTGCCCGAAATCAACGTCCCGTCGGGGTCGAACGCGATCGCCTCGCCCTGCTGCTCCCCCGGCAACGGAATCCGTGCCGGGTTGCGCTGCAAGGCGGCCAGCACGTCGCCGTCCGGCGCCGCGTAGACGTACGCGTCCGTGTACGTCCGCAATGCGATCGCGCTGCCGTCCGCCATCGAAGCGCCGCCCGTCACCAGCACCGAGCCGATCGAGCCCACCGGGCCGCCCTGGGTGTCCGTCGTCGCGATCTTGACCGTGCCCACCTTCTCCATGGTGGTCGGGCCCGGGCTCGCCAGCGGTCCCGACGGCCGGTACACGCGAGCCTCGCCGAGGACGTCCTTGGTGATCAGGTACGGCGTGCCCGCCTTGTCCATGATCAGCGCTTCGGTGTCGTGCTGGCCGTCCGGGTACGTGAGCCGGTGCAGCGTCACCTTGCCCTGCGGGGTCATCTCCAGCAGGGCGACCGTCAGCCGGCCCTTCTTGTTGTCGCCGGTGTCGGACAGCCACAGCGTCCCGTCGGGCGTGCGGGCCAGGTCCTCGACGTCGAACGGGTCGGTCTTGTCCGTGAGGACCTTCTGCACCTTGCAGTCCCGGCCCAGCACGAACACCTGGACCTTGCTGCCGCCGTCGTTGATCGCGTACAGCTTGGACCCGTCGGAGACCAGGCCGGACAGCTCGCCGATGCGCGTGTCCTTCATCGTGCACAACGGTTGCGGCGTCTCGGCCGCCGAAGCGGGGACCGACCCGCTGAACACGGCCAAGAAGACCAACGCGACAACCCAGCGCACCCAGCCACCTCCGTAGTGTGCGACCTCGTCCGGTCGCACACTACGGAGACGTGTCAGGCCCTGGTCGAGTTGGTCTCGTACTCGTGCAAAGCCGCCGCGAGGTCCGGGCGGACCCGCACCAGCAGGCGCGTGCCCTCTTCGGCGTGCTCCTCTTCGAGGACCTCGCCCTCGGCGTGCGCCCGCGCGGCGAGCTCGCCGCGCGAGTAGGGCACGAAGACCTCGACCGTGACCTCCGGCCGCGGCAGGCGGTCGGCGATCACCTCGACGAGCTCCGGGATGCCCACCCCGGTCCGGGCCGAGACCTGGACCGACCCGGCCAGCGCGTGCCGCAGGCGGGCCAGGCTGACCTCGTCGGACGCGTCGGTCTTGTTGATCACCAGCAGCTCCGGCGGGAGCGGCTCCTTGCGCTTGCGGGTGATCTCGCCGAGCACCTCGCGCACCGCGCTGACCTGCTCTTCGGGTGCCGGGTCGGACCCGTCCACCACGTGCACGAGCAGGTCGGCGTCGGCGGCTTCCTCCAGCGTCGAGCGGAACGCGTCCACCAGCTGGTGCGGCAGGTGCCGCACGAACCCGACGGTGTCGGTCAGCGTGTAGCCGCGGCCGTCCGGCGTCTGCGCGCGCCGCGTGGTCGGGTCGAGGGTGGCGAACAGCGCGTCCTCCACCAGCACCCCGGCCCCGGTCAGCGCGTTGAGCAGGCTGGACTTGCCGGCGTTGGTGTAGCCGACGATCGCCACGCTGGGCACCTCGTTGGCCAGCCGCCGCCCGCGCTTGGTCTCGCGGATGGTGTCCATGGCCGCGATCTCCCGGCGCAGCTTCGCCACGCGCTTGTTGATCCGCCGCCGGTCGGTCTCCAGCTTGGTCTCACCGGGACCGCGCAGGCCCACGCCGCCGTTCCCGCCGCCGGCGCGGCCACCGGCCTGCCGGGACAGCGACGCACCCCACCCGCGCAGCCGCGGGATCAGGTACTGCAGCTGGGCCAGCTCGACCTGCGCCTTGCCCTCCTTCGACCGGGCGTGCTGGGCGAAGATGTCGAGGATCAGCGCGGTCCGGTCGATGACCTTGACCTTCACCTTCTCCTCGAGCTGCCGCAGCTGGCCCGGCGAGAGCTCGCCGTCGCAGATCACGGTGTCGGCGCCGGTGGAGCCGACGATGTCCCGCAGCTCCCGCACCTTGCCCGAGCCGATGTAGGTGGCCGGGTCCGGCTTGGTCCGCCGCTGGATGAGGCCTTCGAGGACCTCCGAGCCCGCTGTCTCGGCCAGGCGCGCCAGCTCGGCCAGCGACGCCTCGGACTGCAGGGCCGTGCCCTCGGTCCACACGCCGACCAGCACGACGCGCTCGAGCCGCAGCTGCCGGTATTCGACCTCGGTGACGTCGTCCAGCTCCGTGGACAGGCCCCTGACCCGGCGCAGTGACGCGCGGTCTTCGAGCTCCATCTCGCCGGTCGACGGGTCGTACAGGTCGTCGTCGTGGTCTTCGGTGTGTGTCAGTTCTGTCATCGTGCCTCCATGTTCCCACGATTCGCCGCGGGAACCGAACTTTTACGTGCTGGGATAGGTGGCGAGGTAGACCGCGGTGCGCTCGGCGCCGGGACGGCGGGGGCGCGCGCGGAACTCCTCGAGCAGGGCGTTGAGCCGGGTTTCCAGCTCCGCCCGCTCCTCGGGGGCCACTTGGACGACCAGGCGCGACTGGTGCACGCCCTCGAATCCGGTTTCGGCGATCTCGGCCAGGTACGCCTCGAGAACCGCCTGTTCCACGCCCTTGTCACCGCATGAGTCGAGTGTCCACGAAAGCCCGGTCGAAAGATACGGGATTTCCCGGGCGCCCCGGGTCCCGCGGCGCGGGGGTTGCGCGGCGAGGAAGCCGGTGTCGACGAGTTTGCGCACGTGGTGCAGCGTCGTCGCCGGGTCCCGGCCCAGCCTTTCGGCCAGCTCCTTGTTCGTCAGCGCTTCCGAGTAGGTCAACCGGATGATGCGCAGCCGTATTCCGGAGGCCAGCGCGGCGGCCTCGGCTTCGCTCGCGGGACGTCGTTTCTCGGGGAGCACGCCGGACAGCTTAGGCGACAAGTGATTGACACTTTCCAATCACTCCCGCCAGACTCGCGGGCATGCGCAGGGCGTCCCTCTTCTTCCACCCCGACTTCCGGCGGCTCTGGGCCGGCGACACGGCCAGCCAGCTGGGCACCGCCGTCGGGTACACCGCCATCCCGCTGCTCGCCGCGGTGACCCTGGCGGCGACGCCGCTCGAGATGGGCCTGCTGACCGCGGCCCAGACGCTCGCGTTCCTGCTGATCGGGCTGCCCGCGGGCGTCTGGGTGGACCGCCTGCGCCGCCGCCCGGTGATGCTCGCCGCCGACTTCGTCCGCTTCGCGCTCCTGCTGAGCGTGCCCCTCGCCTGGTGGGGCGGGGTGCTGACGTTCGCGCAGCTGCTGGTGGTCGTGCTGTTCGTCGGCGTCGCGACGGTGTTCTTCGACGTCGCCTACCAGTCGTACCTGCCCTCGCTCGTCGGCCGGGAGCACCTCCTGGAGGGCAACGCGAAGCTGCAGGCCGTCCAGTCGGTCGCGCAGGTCGCCGGGCCGAGCGGCGCGGGTGTGCTGGTCCAGCTGGCCGGCGCGGCGAGCACGGTGCTCGTCACCGCCTTCGGCTACCTGACCTCGGCCCTGTGCCTCCTGCGGATCCGCGCGGCCGAGCCGGAACCGGAACGCACCGGGCACGCCCGCCTGGTGCCGCAGATCGCCGAAGGGCTGCGGTTCGTCTTCTCCGACAAGCCGTTGCGCGCGAGCGTGGCGTGCACGGCGACGGCGAACCTCTTCGGCGGCGCGTTCGTGGCGGTCCAGGTCTTGTTCCTGACCCGCACCGTCGGGCTGTCCCCGGCGGTCGTCGGCGTGATGCTCGCCGTCGGCGGCGCGGGCGGCGTCCTCGGCGCGGTCTTCTCCGGGGCGCTCACCCGGCGGATCGGCCACGCCCGCACGATCTGGCTGGTCCCGCTCCTGTCCTGGCCCGCGCACCTGCTGATCCCGTGGACCGGCCCGGACTGGCGGCTCGCGCTCGCCGCGTTCGGCGAGGTGCTCTTCGGGTTCGGGGTGATCGTCTACAACGTCGCGCAGGTCTCCTACCGGCAGGCGATCTGCCCGGACCGGCTGATGGGCCGGATGAACGCGAGCGTCCGCTTCCTCGTCTGGGGCACGCTGCCGCTCGGCGGGCTGCTGGGCGGCGCGCTCGGCGAGGGGCTCGGGCTGCGCGGGGCGATCTGGGTCGCCGTGGCCGGAGAGACCGCGGCCGCGCTGTGGGTGGTGTGCTCGCCGCTGCGGCACATGCGGGACCTGCCGACCGAAGCGAAAAGCGATTCCGGCGCCCCCTAGAGTTGTTTCATGAATACTCCGTACGAGCACCCGCGAGTCCCGGACAAGGTCGGTGTCGACGGTCTGGAGGCCAAGTGGGTACCCGTATGGGAATCCACCGGTGCCTACCGCTTCGACCGCACGAAGACCCGGGACGAGATCTACTCGATCGACACTCCCCCGCCGACGGTCAGCGGGTCGCTGCACATCGGGCACGTCTTTTCCTTCACCCACACCGACGTCGTCGCGCGGTTCAAGCGGATGCGCGGGCTCGAGGTGTTCTACCCGATGGGCTGGGACGACAACGGCCTGCCGACCGAACGCCGGGTGCAGAACCACTTCGGCGTCCGCTGCGAGCCGTCGCTGCCCTACGACCCGGCCTTCCGCGCCCCGGAGAACCCGGGCAAGGACGTGGTCTCGATTTCGCGGCGCAACTTCGTCGAGCTGTGCGAGTTGCTGACCGAAACCGACGAAAAGGCCTTCGAGCAGCTGTGGCGACAGCTCGGCCTGTCGGTCGACTGGACGATGACCTACCAGACGATCGGGCGCGAGTCGCGGCTGATCTCGCAGCGCGCGTTCCTGCGCAACCTCGAGCGCGGCGAGGCCTACCAGGCGGAGGCGCCGACGCTCTGGGACGTGTCGTTCCGCACGGCCGTCGCGCAGGCCGAGCTGGAAGACCGCGAACGCCCGGGCGCGTTCCACGACCTGGCGTTCACCGGGCCGGACGGCGCCGACGTCGTGATCGCGACGACCCGGCCGGAGCTGCTGCCCGCGTGCGTCGCGCTGGTGGCGCACCCCGATGACGAACGGTTCAAGCCGCTGTTCGGGAAAACCGTGCGGACGCCGGTGTTCGGTGTCGAGGTGCCCGTGGTGGCACACCACCTCGCGGATCCGGAGAAGGGCCGCGGCATCGCGATGGTGTGCACGTTCGGCGACACCACCGACGTCACGTGGTGGCGGGAGCTGCGCCTGGCGACGCGGGTGGTGCTGGGCCGCGACGGCCGGTTCCTGCCCGAGGCGCCGTCCGGCGTGCCCGCGGGCGCCTACGCGCCGCTGGCCGGCAAGACCGTCCACACCGGACGCGAGATCATGGTGCGGCTGCTGCGCGAAGCCGGGGCCCTGCAGGGGGAACCGCGGCCGATCACGCACTCGGTGAAGTTCTACGAAAAGGGCGACAAGCCGCTGGAGATTGTCGCCAGCCGGCAGTGGTACCTGCGCAACGGCGGCAACGACCCGGCCTTCCGGGAGAAGATGCTCGCCCGCGGCGAAGAGCTGAACTGGGTGCCGAAGCACATGCGCGTCCGGTACTCGTCGTGGGTGGAGAACCTGGCCGGGGACTGGCTGATCAGCCGTCAGCGGTTCTTCGGCGTGCCGATCCCGCTGTGGTACCGGCTCGACGACCGGGGCGAGCCCGACTACGGCGCGCGCCTGCTGCCGGACACCTTGCCGGTGGACCCGAGCAGCGACGTCCCGCCGGGGTTCACCGAGGAGCAGCGGGGCGTCCCGGGCGGGTTCGCCGCCGATCCCGACGTGATGGACACCTGGGCGACGTCGTCGCTGACGCCGCAGATCGTCGGCCGGTGGAGCCTCGACGACGACCTCTTCTCGCGCGTCTTCCCGATGGACCTGCGGCCGCAGGCGCACGAGATCATCCGCACCTGGCTGTTCTCGACGGCGGTGCGCGCGGAGCTGGAGCACGGCGTGCTGCCGTGGCGGGAGGCGTCGATCGCGGGCTGGGTGCTCGACCCGGACCGCAAGAAGATGTCGAAGTCCAAGGGCAACGCGACGACACCGGTGGACCTGCTGGAGCGCTTCGGCTCGGACGCGGTCCGCTACTGGGCGGCGAGCGCGCGGCCCGGCGTCGACACGGCGGTGGACGAGGGCCAGATGAAGGTCGGCCGCCGCTTGGCGACGAAGCTGCTCAACGCGAGCCGGTTCGTGCTGGGCCTGGGCCTGCCGCCGGCTTCCGCGGTGGTCACCGAGCCGCTGGACCGGGCCCTGCTGGCGGCGCTTTCCGCCGTCGTTTCGTCGGCCACCGCGGCGTTGGAGGCCCTGGACTACGCCCGGGCGCTGCAGGTGACGGAGACGTTCTTCTGGACGTTCTGCGACGACTACGTCGAGCTGGTGAAGGGCCGCGCGTACGGCGACAGCGGCGCTTCGGGCGCGGAGTCCGCGCAGGTGGCGCTGGTGACGGCGTTGTCGGCGGTGCTGCGGCTGTTCGCGCCGTTCCTGCCGTTCGCGGCCGAGGAGGTCTGGTCGTGGTGGCAGGAGGGCTCGGTGCACCGCGCCGCGTGGCCGGCGCAGGCCGCCGTCGACGGTGATCCGGAGCTGCTGGCGCTGGCGAGCCAGGTGATCGCGGCGGTGCGCCGGGCGAAGACGGACGCGAAGGTGTCGATGCGGTCCGCCGTCGAGACGCTCACCGTGACCGGCCCGGCGGACGTGCTGGCGCGGTTCGCGCGGATCGAGCCCGACATCCGCATCGCGGGCGCGGTCGCCGCGGTGGAGACGCGCGAAGGCGAGTTCGCGGTGGCGGCGAAGATCGGGTGACGCCGGTGGGCCGCCGTCAGGACCCGGCGGCGGCCCACCAGGCTTCGTCGATCTCGCCCCGGGCCACGATCTCCGCCGGGCCCGACAGCGTCGACGCGCCACGGGACACCGTGACCTCGACCCGGCCCCCCGGGATGTCCACAGTGGAGCTTCCGGTGTCGGTGCCGGCCAGGTGGAAGGCGGCCGCCACCGCGGCGACCGTGCCGGTGCCGCACGCGCGCGTCTCCCCCACCCCGCGTTCGTGCACGCGCATCCGCAGCGCGCCCTCGCCGAGGCGGTTGACGAACTCGAAGTTCACGCCGTTCGGGAACACGTCGTGGTCGAAGTCGGGCTGCTCGCGCAGGTCGAGCCCGGCCACGTCGTCGTCGAGCACCGACACCAGGTGCGGGTTGCCGACGTCGACCGCCACGCCGGAGAACGGGCGGCCCGCCACCACGGTGACCGACGTCCCGGTGATCGTCGCCGGTCCCATGTGGACGGTCACCGAGCGGTCCGGGTGCACGACCACCGGGCGGTCGCCGGCGCGGGTGCCGACGACGAACTCGCCCCCGGCGGCCAAGCCGGAATCGACGAGGTAGCGGGCGAACACGCGCACGCCGTTGCCGCACATCTCGGCGATCGACCCGTCAGCGTTGCGGTAGTCCATGAACCACTCCCCCGCGGACGGCTCGCCGAGCGCGGCGGCGCGCACGACGCGCAGCACGCCGTCGGCCCCGAGGCCGCGGCGGCGGTCGCACAACGCGGCGACCCTGGCCTCGGTCAGCTCGAGGCGGCCCGCCTGATCGGGGAGCAGCACGAAGTCGTTCTGCGTGCCGTGCCCCTTGAGGAACTCGATTCCGCCCATGGGGGCAAGATTACCGGCCCAGGGTATCCAGGACGCGCGCGGCCAGCCCGGGATCGGCGCCGTCGAACCAGTGGATCCGCTGGTCGCGCCGGAACCAGGAGCGTTGCTTGCGGACGAAGCGCCGGGTGGCCTGCGCCGTCGCCGCGGCGGCCGCCTCGAAGTCGCCGTCGCCGTCCAGTTCGGCGAGCACCTGCTGGTAGCCGAGCGCCCGGGCCGCCGTCTTCCCCTCGCGCAGGCCGCGCTTCTCCAGTTCGCGCACCTCGTCGACCAGCCCGCCCTCGAACATCCGCCGCACGCGCTCGTTGACGCGCTCGTCGAGCTCCGCCGGCTCGCGGTCGACGCCGATCAGGACCGTGCCGTAGCGCGCGGGCCCCGGTTCGGGCAGGTTCGCCGAGAACGGTTCGCCGGTGATTTCGATGACCTCGAGCGCGCGCACGATCCGCCGGGTGTTGGTCGGCAGGATCTTCGCCGCGGCCACCGGGTCACGCTCACCCAGCCGGGTGTACAACGCGGGGGTGCCGAGCCGCTCGGCTTCGGCGTCGAGCCGGGCCCGGACGGCCGGGTCGGTGCCGGGGAACCGCAGGTCGTCGAGCACGGCCTGGACGTACAGGCCGGACCCGCCGGCCAGCACCGGGACCCGGCCGGCGGCCAGGAGCCGTTCGATCTCGGCGCGCGCGTCGCGCTGGTAGACCGCGACGGACGCCGTCTCGGTCACGTCCAGGACGTCGAGCAGGTGGTGCGGGACGCCGCGGCGCTCGGCCTCGGTGGCCTTGGCGGTGCCGATGTCCATGCCCCGGTAGAGCTGCATCGCGTCGGCGTTGACGACCTCGCCGCCGAGCTCGCGGGCCAGGTCCACGGCGAGCGCGGTCTTGCCGGTGGCCGTCGGCCCGACCACCGCGACTCCGACGACGGGGCTGTTCACGGCGGCTGACGATACCTGCGGACCGATCGAGAGCGTCCACCGGAAGTAGGATCACGAGCTTCAGGTGGCCCATCCAGTACCACGGTGCGCGCTGAGCTGCTTGAATGCCGCGTGGGGCCGTAGCATCCGAGCACGGCCCGTGACGACCGCATTACCCGGCCCCGCTTCGCGGCGGGGCGCCCGCACCAGCGGGCGTACAGGCGATAAGGAGCCTGCGATGGCCCAGGAGAACACTTCCACCGGTACCCCGGCCCCGCACCCGGTGCCGCACGCGCTGCACGCCGGGCACGCCGCCCCGCCCGTGCCGCCCGCCGAACCCACCCCGTCGACCTGGGGCCGGATCGACGACGAGGGCACCGTCTACGTCCTCACCGCCGAGGGCGAGCGCGCCGTCGGCGTCTGGCAGGCCGGCAGCCCCGACGAGGGGCTGGTGCACTACGCGCGTCGCTTCGACGACGTGCGCACCGAGGTCGAGCTGCTGGAGACCCGGCTGATCTCCGGGGCGGGCGACCCGAAGCACGCGCTGTCGAGCGCCACCCAGATCCGGGACGGGCTGGCCGAGGCCGCCGTGGTCGGCGACGTGGCGGCGCTCGCCGCGCGCCTGGAGTACGTCATCGCGCACGCCGAGAAGGCGCTGGCCGCCGCGAAGGCGGAGCGCGAGGAGGCGAGGGCCGCGGCGGTCGCCCGCAAGCAGGCACTGGCCGAGGAGGCGGAGAAGATCGCGGCCGAGTCCACCCAGTGGAAGGCGGCGGGCGACCGGCTCCGCACGATCCTCGACGAGTGGAAGACGGTCAAGGGCGTCGACCGCAAGACCGACGACGAGCTGTGGAAGCGGTTCTCCAAGGCGCGCGAGGCGTTCAACCGCCGCCGCGGCTCCCACTTCGCCGAGCTGGACAAGCAGCGCGCGTCGGCCAAGCAGCGCAAGGAAGAGCTGATCGCGGAGGCCGAGGCCATCAGCGAGTCCGAGGACTGGGGCGAGACGACGGGCCGCTACAAGGACCTGATGACGGAGTGGAAGGCGGCGGGCCGGGCGCCGAAGGACAGCGACGAGGCCCTGTGGCAGCGGTTCCGCGCGGCCCAGGACAAGTTCTTCGCCCGCCGCTCGGCGGTGTTCTCGGAGCGCGACGCGGAGTTCGGCGCGAACGCGGCCCGCAAGGAGGAGCTGCTCGTCGAGGCCGAGAAGATCGACGCGGCGGCGAACCTGGAGGCGGCGAAGAGCGCGCTGCGGCGCATCCAGGAGCAGTGGGACGAGATCGGCAAGGTGCCGCGCGAGCGCATCCGCGAGCTGGACGGCCGCCTGAAGGCGGTCCAGGACGCGGTCAAGGCAGCCGAGGACTCCCGGTGGCGACGGACGGACCCGGAGGCCCAGGCCCGAGCGGCCCAGTTCCGCGAGCGGGTGGAGCAGTTCGAATCCCAGGCGGCGAAGGCCCGCGCGGCGGGGGACGAGCGGCGGGCGAAGAAGGCCGACGAGCAGGCGGCACAGTGGCGCGAGTGGCTGCAGGCCGCGGAGGCGGCGATCGCTGATCGGTGAGGTTTGGGGTCGGTTGGGTCGGTTGCGGGTCGTGGGCCGGGCGGGTCGTGAGCTGGGCGGGTCGTGGATTAGCGGCCTGCAGGTTAGGGGGCCCGGGCGGTTTGCGGGCCGCTCGGCTCGGGGCCAAGGCGGCTCGCGGGCGGCGCGGCTCCCAAGCCGGCGCAGCTCGCACGGTTCGCGGACCAGCACGGCCCGCAGACCAGCGTGGCTCGCGTGGCCCGCGGTCGCGCAGGGTTCGCGGGCCCACGCTGCTGCGACCTGCTGGGGCCTGAGCCGCTGAGATAGCCCCGAACCGCGAAAAATTGCTCCCACGACGGCCCTCCTCGTCGGCTTTCAGCTGGTGGGGAGGGCCTTCGCGGTTTTCCACAGCACCGCCGTGATGGGGACAAGCCTGCCGCTTTGCTGGATTTTCGCCCGGATCTGTCGGTCGGCGCCGATACGCTGGAAGCGGGGGCAGCCCCCAGGGAGGGCGGGCTGTGTCGGCCGCGCGGCAAGGGGAAGGTTCGCCGGCCACCCGAAGGGGTTCGGTCGGCGCCACGACCGGGGGTTACCGCGCGCTTCCGTCCCCTGCCGGTGCTCCACTTTGATCATGACCAGGACACCCCGCAGCGCCGCCAGGATCCTCTCCGCTCTGGTGCTCAGCCTCGCCCTCGCCGGGCTCGTTCCCGCGCTCGTCTCCCCCGCCGGGGCCGCCTCGCTCTCCTCCTCCGCCGAAGCCGGCAAGGGGAAGGTCAAGCTCGACGGGAAGCTCGGCAAAGACCACGTCAAGGTCAACGAGAAGGTCGACCTCAAGGGCAACCTGAAGGTGCTCGACGCGGCCCGTTCCGAGGCGACCGTCGAGACCGTCATCGTGCAGCAGCTGCAAGCCGGGGCGTGGGTGAACATCGCCGACACCACCTGCCGGCCGAACGGCGGGTTCTCCTTCAACCTCAGCTTCAGCGTGAGCGCCACGATCTCGCTGCGGCTCTTCCACCCCGAGAGCACGCTCTACGCCGCCGCCTACTCGGCGAGCACCTTCACCCTGCGCGTCGGCTGACCTCGGTCCCCGCCGGTTCTCACGATCGTGAGAACGCCGTTCGCATCCACTGGACCGCCAGGCAGATCATCGCGATCCAGGCGATCACCATGCCGAACCCCGGGCCGCCGCCCGCGGAGCCCGGGGCGTGGGACGACTGCTGGGACCAGATCGCCAGCAGCCCGTCCACCGAGGCGAACCAGCCGCCCGCCGCGCAGACCCAGGCCAGCCACCAGCGCCGGGTCACCAACGCCAGTGCCGAAGCCAGGATGCCGACAGCCGTCGACGTCGCCGCGAACAGCTGGGGGATGCCGCCGCCCTCGCCGGCCAGGACCTGCCAGCCCGCCTTGTCGCCGACCCACGGGAGGATCTGGCAGATCAGCAGCACGAACGTGAACACCGCGATCGTGAATCCGCGGCGGCCCAGCTCCACCGTGCGGGACGCCCGCGCGCCCGCCTCGTCGATCTCGGCCGCCAGCTCGGCCAGCTCGCCGTTGCCACGGGACTCCGTCACAGCGCACACCCACTCACCGGTTCGGGCTGGACGGCCGGGGCACCGAAGCCCGGCAGGCCCAGCGTGACGCCGCTCGTCTTCGGCCGCAGCCCGGCCTCCGCGTTGTCGCCGGCGCGCGTGCGCCGGTGGGACAGCAGGTCGCCGTCGGCCACCAGGTGGTGCGGGGCGGCGTAGGTGACGGTCGTCTCGACGACGTCGCCGGGGCGGACCGCGCGGTCGACGTGGGCGCCGGTCGGCGTGAAGTGCACCAGGCGCCCGTCGCGGGCGCGGCCGCTCATCCGGTGCGTCTCGGCGTCCTTGCGGCCCTCGCCCGCGGCGACGAGCAGCTCGACGCGGCGGCCGACGATCTTCTTGTTCTCGTCCCAGGAGATCGCGTTCTGCAGCTCGACCAGGCGGTCGTAGCGCTCCTGCACGACCTCCTTCGGCAGCTGGCCCGCCATCGTCGCGGCCGGCGTGCCGGGGCGCTTCGAGTACTGGAAGGTGAACGCGCTGGAGAAGCGGGCCTGCGCGACGACGTCCAGGGTCGCCTGGAAGTCCTCCTCGGTCTCGCCGGGGAAGCCGACGATGATGTCGGTGGTGATCGCGGCGTCCGGCATGGCCGCGCGGACCTCGTCGAGGATGTTCAGGAAGCGCGCCGAACGGTAGGACCGCTTCATTTCGCGCAGGACCCGGTCGGACCCGGACTGCAGCGGCATGTGCAGCTGGTGGCAGACGTTCGGGGTCGCGGCCATGGCGTCGATGACGTCGGAGGTGAACGCCGCCGGGTGCGGCGAGGTGAATCGGACGCGCTCGAGGCCGTCGATGGTGCCGCACGCGCGCAGGAGCTTGCCGAACGCCAGCCGGTCGCTGAACTCGACGCCGTAGGAGTTGACGTTCTGGCCGAGCAGGGTGACCTCGAGCACGCCCTCGGCGACGAGCGCCTCGACCTCGGCGAGGATTTCGCCGGGCCGCCGGTCGCGTTCCTTGCCGCGCAGGGCGGGGACGATGCAGAAGGTGCAGGTGTTGTTGCAGCCGACCGAAACGGACACCCAGCTCGCGTAGGACGATTCGCGGCGCGCGGGCAGCGTCGAGGGGAAGGTCTCGAGCGATTCGAGGATCTCGACCTCGGCCTGGGCGTTGTGCCGGGCGCGCTCGAGCAGCGTGGGCAGCGACCCGATGTTGTGGGTGCCGAACACCACGTCGACCCACGGCGCCCGCTTGACGATCTCGCCACGGTCCTTCTGGGCGAGACACCCGCCGACGGCGATCTGCAGGTCCGGGTTCGCGACCTTGTCGGGGCGCAGGTGCCCGAGGGTGCCGTACAGCTTGTTGTCCGCGTTCTCCCGGACGGCGCAGGTGTTGAACACGATCAGGTCCGGCTTGGCCCCGGCGGTGGCCGGGACGTAGCCGGCGTCCTCGAGCTGCCCGGCGAGGCGCTCGGAGTCGTGCACGTTCATCTGGCAGCCGAAGGTGCGGATCTGGTACGCCCTGGGTGCCTTGTTCTCGGTCATCGGCTTCCAGGGTAGACCCGCCCTCACCTGCGCCTGGGGTGTCCCCTCCCGGCGGCCTCCGTGGAGCAGCCCTCACGCCGCGGGCGATGTCCTGCCGCACGGCGTCCACGGGCTTCGCCGCCCGGAAGCCGGCGCCGGAGTCGCCGCCGGACGGCGGCCGGCCACCGGGGATCTCGCCACGATGCCGGACCGATTTCGGCGAACCCTTCCGCACCGGAACGGACCCGCGCGAGGATGGCGCCATGACAACCGACGCGATCACCTTGCTGTGGAATCGCCAGAGCATCTGGTCGCAGGCCTCGGACCGGCTCAAAGTGCGGATCTCACGCGCCCGCGTCCTCGTGCTCTCGCTCACGGTGACCGGCGCCGTCGCCGGTGCGGCTTCGGCGGCTGTCGCCCAGTCCGCCGGGCGGTTCTGCGCCGCGGTGGCGGCCTTGGCGCTCGCCCTTGCCGCGGTCGCCGCTCGAGGAGCCGCTCCCGGCAACGTCCGGGACTGGACCCGGGCTCGTTCCGTCTCCGAAGCCCTGAAGTCGGAAGTTTTCGGCTACCTCGCCGGCGTCGGAAGATTCGGCGGCGCCGACCGGGACGAAGTGGTCCTCCGCGCGCTCGCCGAGCTGTCGGCGAGCGCGGGCGACCTCGTGCGCCACACCACGGGCCTCGCTCCGCGGACTCGACCGTTGCCGGCCGTCGACGACGTCGACTCGTATGCGGCAGTGCGGGTGCGCGGCCAGCTCGACCACTATTACCGGCCGAAAGCACGGCTCATGGCGGTTCGGGTGCGCACCGCCCGGCAGTGCGAAATCGGGCTCTCCGCCGCCGCGGCTGGGCTGGCCGCCGTCGTCGCGGTCTTCCCCGGGATCGCCGTGTCCGCTTGGATCGGGGTGCTGACCACGATCACCACCGCGATCACGGCGCACGTCGGTGCGGCGCGGTACGCCTATCAGCAGGTCGAGTTCACCCGCACGGCGGATGAACTGGAGCGCCTCCTGGTGAATCGGACGACCGGGCTCACCACCGACGACGACTTCGTGGCCGACGCGGAGCGGGTGATCTCGATCCAGAACGAGGGCTGGATGGCCAAACTCGGGAGCGACGAACGGCCGGCGAAGCAATAACCGGAACGGTTCACGAACCGTCTCCATCCGGTTCGCCGGAACCGTAACAGGAGGAGCACCGGCGACGACCTATCCTGGGATCGGCTGGGGAAGCGTCCGCGGACGGAGGCAAGGTGGCCAGGCCAGGGGAGGACGACCGAGGGTCGGCCGGAGGTGCCGACGCCGAGTCCCATCCGGTGACGCGGATCTTCCTCAGTCACACCGGCGCCGACTCCGACATCGCCGGCCGGCTCAGCGAGGCCATGCGGGAGCGCGGCGCGGAAGTCTACGACTACGGCGATCGCCCCGGCCAGGAGTTCGTGCGAGGCACTCAGTCGGCGTTGGAAAACGCCGACTATTTCGTGGCGCTGATCTCTCCCGCGGCCATGGAATCCGACTGGTGCGACCTCGAACGCCAAACCGCCTACCACCGTCAGATCGAGCTGAAACGGCAATTCGTCTTCGTCGTCCAGGTTCAGCGCACACCGCGGACCGGAACCGGGTTCCTGCGCGTCGCCTCCTGGATCGACCTGCTCGAACCGCAGACCCCCGACAAGCTCACGAAGACGCTGGCCGCCTTGGGCTTCGGCGACGGGGCTCCCGCACCGGGTACCGGACCGACCCCGTGGACGGTCTTCCACAACCGCGAAGACGAACTGAACCGGCTCATCAACGCCCTGACGACCCGTGGAACGCCGGACCTGTGGTTGGTGGTTTCCCCGCCGAAGCTGGGCAAGACCTGGTTCCTGCAGGAGGTCCTCCGCCGCCGGGCCGCGCTGGACCCGCCGTGCCGGATCCAGCTCGTCGATCTCCGGTCCCTGCCGCTCGAGTACCGCCATGACTGGATCAAGGTCCTCTGTCAGCTGCTGGACATCGCCGAGCCCGCGTCGGCCACCTTCGGGCAGAGCGAATGCGTGACCGCCGCCGCGGCACTCATCAAGCGAGACCGCGCCCAGCTGTACCTCCTCGACAGCGCGGACCTGATGAGCAAGCCCGCCGCGGCGAACCTCCGCTCGGCGTTGACCACCATCCACCGGCTCGTGCAGCGGCGGAGCAGTAGCGGCAAGACCCGCGTCAGCCTGATCATCGCCAGCCGGCACAAGGACGGCTGGGAGGGCTTCGGCCCCCAGGGTGGCCCCAGGATCGTCAAGATCCCCCTCGGCGAATTCACCGAAGACGTCGTCCGGCTGGCGGTGCGGGAGCTCGCCGACGATCTGAGCACAGACGCCCTCGACAAGTGGTCGGACGGGCTTTGCCGGCTCAGCGAAGGACTGCCCGCGGTCTTGGCGCAGAGCCTGCGGTGGGCGGAGAGCACCGAGTTCGTCGACGACTGCCAGACCGCGGCGCAGGAGGTGTTCGACCAGGTCGCCCGTCCCTACATCAAGGGGGACCTGCTGGCCACGGAGAGCCTGCTCCCGTTCGCGGGCGACGACCCGAAACGGCGGGCCGCCCTCGAAGCGGCGCTCAAGTTCGCCGTCCGGTACCGCCTGCTCACCCAATCGCACCTGCGCTACCACATCGAGAACAACGCCGAGTTCCAGCGGCTGCTCGAGACCGCAGGCTGGAACCAGGTCGACCTCTGGCAGGCCATCGGGCAGACCGCGCTGCAGAACCGGGAAGTGCAGGAACCGTGGCACGTCCTGCACCGGCCGATCCGGCGGTTGCTCTACCGCTACTACTACCCGGACGCGGATTCCCGGCGCAGCAGCCACGAGCAGGCGCGCGAGTTCTACGCGAAGTGGGCCGCCAGGGGAGCCGGTTGGGAGCTGGGTCCCATCCTGGTCGAAAGCCTGTGGCACGAAACGGCGAAGCTGCTCCACACGAGTCCGGGCACCGTTCCGGAAGACCTGCCGCGCACCGCGGTCCGCCTGGTCGACGAATTCCGGCGACCGGAGATCCTCGAACCCTCCGAGTACTGCGACTACGTCACCGAGCGGCTGACGGCCGACCGCGAATTCGAGATGTTGTTGAGAGACTTCGACGGTCTTTTCCCGCGAGTCGTCGCCGCGATCGCCGACACCATCACTGGAGGTGCCTGATGGCTCCGGATCGCGGCACGTTCTACGTCCGGCGCTGGGAAGAGGACCAGGTCCTCGAGCAGGTCCAGCTGGTGCGCGAACACGCCGCCAGCCGGGCCGTCCTGCTCTACGGACCGGGCGGCATCGGCAAGACGCGGATGGTGCGCGCGCTCGCCGCCCGGGACGGCGCCGATCCGTCCGTCCGCTGGATCCGGCCCATCGACATCGACGACTCGCAGTACTGGCTGCTCGACGGCCTCCAGCGAGACATCGTGGCGAGCCTCGACCCGCGGCGTGAGTACTTCGCGGATTTCGTCGACCACATGGACCGGCTGCCCGGCCTGTCGGTCCAGCAGGTCGGCAAGGCCACCATGGCCAGCCACCACCGGCGCAGCCACGAACTGTTCGCCGAATGCTACGCGAACTACATCGCCGGGTCGGGGAAGACCGTGGTGATCACGCTGGACACGGTGGAAACCATGCGCAGCACCTTCCTGCTGGTCTCACTGGCGCAATGGATGAAGGGGCTGCCCGGCACCCTGTTCGTCCTGTCCGGGCGTCCGGTATGGGGCTGGGAAACGCACGACCCGATCCGTGATCTGCTCACGGTGCCGCCGGCCTCGCTGGAGACCATCGAGATCGCTCTCACCGGCTTCGACGAACAGGACGCCCACGCGTTCCTCGATGCCGGGGTCCTCAAGGATTCACTGAACGAACCACAGAAGAGCAGGCTCGTCGCCCTCACCGGCGGGCATCCCCTGTGGCTGGCCCTGGCGGTGGACTACCTGCAGCACAACGATCCGCCTCCGGAGATGTCCAGCGATCGCGAAGCCGGGAACAGGATGCGGGAAGCCTTCCGGCGCCGGTTGGTCACCCCGTACCGCAGCAGCGCCTTCTGGCCGGAAGCGATCAAACGGCTGTCGGTCGTCCGGCACAGCGTCGACGAGGGGCTGTGGCAGTCCCTCATGGCCGACCGGGATCTGCCGGCGGACGCCGCGGACTGGCACGACGCCTGGCGTCTGCTCCTCGACCGGCCGTGGATCCGGCCCCGGGCGAACGAGCGGTACGTCACGCTGCACGACGCCTTGGCCGAAGAGATCGCCCAGCGCTTGATCCCGCTCCACGACCAGGACGAGAGCTGGCGCCGTGAGCGTTGGCAGACGGCGGCGGAGACGTACGAAGGACTGTGCGACGCCGAGTACGCCGACGTCGTCCGAGCCCAGGCCGAGGTGTTCAGGGAACCCGCGCCCAACGCGCGTGCCCTGTTCGAGAAAGTGGCCGAGCTGGACATCCGCAAGCGGGAGCTGGACCAGCTCCGCGCCGCCGGGCTGTTCTACCGGCTGCTGACGGATTTCGAGGGCGGAACCAGCCGCTTCACCGCCGAATTCGCGGAAGCCGCCGAGCGGGACGACGTGCACTTCCAGGAGCTCGCCTGCCACGAACTGGAGCGGTTCCTCCCGCCCGCCACCCCGCAGCCTCCCTTGGAGGATGCGGTGGGCGTCGTCATCGACCGGTTCCGCGACTGGCTGGCCGGCCAGCCGCAGCGGTACCTCGAGATCGGCCTGGACGTCGCGCGGTTCCTGCGGCACGCCTCGCAGCCCCAGGCCGCGCTGGCGCTGCTGGACCGGCTGCCCGCGTCGGCCGCCGGCACCGAGCTGAAGTACCGGCTCGCCAACGAGCGGGGCAACGCCTGGCTCGGCGTTCCCGGCCGCGTCGAAGAAGCGCAGCCGCACTTCGAAGAGGCGCTCGCCTTCGCCGACCGACTCCCGTCGCCGCAACGCGAGCACCTGCGCGCCCAGGGTTACAAAGAACTCGGGTTCTACTGCCGCAACCTGGGGAAGTGGGCCGAGGCCGACAGGAACTACAAATCGGCTTACGACGTCATCGTCCCGAAGACAGGGCCGGGTGCCTCGGCGCGTGACCGCGAAGAACTGGCGTCGATCCAGGCGAACTGGGCTTACCTGAAGGCGTTGCAGGGCGACTACGACGACGCCCGGAACCTCGTCGAGCCCGCGTTGGCGGTCCGGCGGAAGCTGGGCGCCAAACACGCCATCGCGGTGTCGCTGAGCGTGTCGGCCGAGATCTACCGCTACGAACGGAAGTTCACGCGAGCGTGGGAACAGTACCGTCAGGCGGAGGAGCTCTTCACCGAACTGCGCACCGGCTCGTGGCTCGGCCTGGTGCACCAGGAGGCGGCGATCTGCCTCATGCAGGCCCACGAAGAGGGTCTTGACCTCGTCGAGAAGCCGATGGCGAGAGCGCGGAAGATGATCTGCAGCGCGCTCGACATCTGCCGTGACTACGGCGTCCGGTGGTACCCGTCCGCGCTCAACCGGGCGGGTCGCATCTTCGGCGCGGACGACCCCGATTCGGGTTTGCGTCACCTCGACCAGGCGATCGCCGAAGCCTCGCGGATCGCCGACGGCTGGTTCCTGTCCGCCAGCCTGATCGAGTACCTCGAACTCACCTACCGCGCGTGGTCCGAGACGGGGGACGACCGCTACCGTTCGCTCATCCGTGAGCGGGTGTCGGACGTCGAAAACGCCATTCGGCACTACCGGTTCGCCGACCTGGACGCTCGCTGGCGGCTCCTGCAAGGTCATCTCGAAGTGCACGACGCGCTGCGAAGCGACCGGCCGGAAACACTGCTGGAAGCGGCCGTCGAACACTATTCACAGGGTTTCTCGATTCTGGCGGGCGCACGAGTCGGTTCTCACGGTGCGTCGGCGATCGCAGACGAATTCGAACGTTTCCACCAGTTGTTCGCCATGCTGCCGCAGAACGTCCAGATCGACTGGTACACCCTGCTGCGGGACCGGTGGGCCGCCGAGGGGGACCGCTCCACTTCGCTCCTGGCCCGTTTGGAACAGCTCTACTGAGCCCCGGGTGCGCCCGAACCATTGCCACCGTGGGAGGCTGCAGCTCATGAATCCACCCGGACGTCCGGCGCTCGCACTGTCCGCATCGGACATCGGCGACGCGCAGGAACTGCTCGTTCGCAGCTGCGAGGACTGCGCCTGCCCGCCGTCCGGTGGCGAGTCCGAGCGGGCCGAACCGGAACTGGACGGCAGACCCCTGGTCCGCACTCCGGGTGTGCTCGAACTTCCGGTCGACGCGGAGCACGTCGCCTTGTTCAGCCCGTCCGGAAACGGTGGCGTGGTGGTGCTGAACACCGCGGCGCGCGCCATCTTCGATCTTTTCACCCGGGCGTGTTCACCTGATCGCGCGATGGGTTTTACCGGAGGCGATACCGTCCTGCGGAAATTGCTGGCCCACGACATCGTGCACCCCCTTGGCGCCCCGCCCAGCCAGCAATTGCCGAAGAGCCACGAACTGACCGCGTGGTTGCACGTGACGAACAAGTGCAACTTGCGGTGTCCGTACTGCTATGTGCACAAGTCGGGCGAATCGATGGACTCCGACACGGCGCGCGAATCCGTGACCGCCCTGGTCCGGTCGGCAGTCGACAACGGCTTCACCTCACTCCGCCTGAAGTACGCCGGCGGAGAGGCCAGTCTCAACGCCGATGTCTTGCTCGGACTGCACGAGTACGCCGTCGAAGCGTGCACTGTGGCCGGGTTGAAACTCAGCGCCGTGCTGCTGAGCAACGGCGTCGCGATTTCGCGGCGGCTCGCGCAGGAGCTGAAGCGGCTCGATATCCGAGTCATGATTTCCCTGGACGGCATCGGCGAGGCCCACGACGCGCAGCGGCCCACTCTCACCGGAAAGCCGTCGGCGGCGCGTGTTCTCACAACGATCGACAAGCTGTGCGCCGAGGGCGTGCCGCCGCACCTGTCGATCACCATCACGAGCCGGAACGTCGATGCCGTGGCCGAGGTCGTCCGGTTCGGTCTCGATCGCGACCTCACCTTCAGTTTCAACTTCTTTCGGGACAACGACTGCGCGTCGGCGTTCACGGATCTCCAGTACGAAGAGCAAGCGCTACTCGATGGATTGCGGGCGGCGTTCGGCGAAATCGAGCGGACTCTGCCGCGCTGGAGCGTCCTGGGATCGATCCTCGACCGCGGGCAGCTGTTGCGGCCGCGGTCGCGGACGTGCGGGGTCGGCGACGACTACGTGGTCATCGACCAGCGTGGCCGGATCGCCCAGTGCCACATGGAACTCGAGGACGCCGCGGGCGACATCCGCACGACCGATCCGGTGCTGGCCGTCCGCGATCCGGCGCGCAAGATCAAGAATCTCCTCGTCGACGAAAAAGCCGGCTGCCGCGACTGCACGTGGAAGAATTGGTGTGCGGGCGGCTGTGCTGTAGCGACGTTCCGGGCCACCGGTCGCTTCGATGTCCGCTCCCCCAACTGCGACATCTACCGGACGATTTACCCGGAAGCGGTACGCCTGGAAGGCCTGCGGCTCCTGGCCCACGCCGGCCGTACGCCGGGGTGATGGCCACGCCGCCGGAGTTTGCGCCACCCGGCTGAGGGCGGACCCGCTGTTCGGCCGGGGCGGCCTGCCTGACCGCCGGCCGCCGTCAGTTCGGCTGGAAGAACTCCAGCATCCTCCGGCTCGCGTCGGGCGACATCAGCAGCTCCTGCATGTCCGCCGACATGCGGGCGGCCGCCGCGGTGCGCTTGAACATCTCCTTCTCGTACTCCGCCACCGCGGTGGCGAAGTCCTCGGGGTGGGCCGCCAAGGCGAGGGCCAGCTCGGCGCCGTCCAGGAGGGCCATGTTGGCTCCCTCGCCCACCGGGGGCATCAAGTGCGCCGCGTCTCCCAGCAGGGTGATCGCCGGGTTCGAGGGCCATGTGAGGCCTGCGGGGAGCGTGGTGAGCGTGCGGGGTGTCACGGTGTCGTCGCAGGCGGCGATCAGGGTGGTGAAGCGGGTGTCCCAGCCGTCCAGGAGCTCGATCAGCCTTGCTCGGGCCGCGGGTGGGTTGTCGAAGGGGATGCCCGTCTCGGTGAACCAGTTCTCGTCCGTGTTGTAGAAGCTGACGCCGATGCGGACCGAGCCGTCGCCGTTGCGTTGGGCGGCCAGGGACTTGCCGTCGCCCAGGACCCAGTAGTTGCCTCGGCCGACCATGGCCGCGAGGTCCGGGTGGGTGCGGTCGATGTCGGGGATGGCCAGCTCCACCACGTTCTGGCCGATGTGCGCCGGCTGGGCGTCGGTGAGGAGGGCACGGACGCGGGAGTTCGCGCCGTCCGCTCCGACCAGGAGGTCGTACGGCGCGGTGGTGCCGTCCGCGAAGTGCGCGACGCCGTCTTCCGCGTGGTCGTAGGCACTCCCCCAACGGACCGTTCGCTCGGGGAGGGCGTCGAGCAGCAGGTTGCGCAAGTCCGTGCGGTCGATCTCGGGCCGCAGGGCCGGAGCGTCGTCGGGGGTGTCCTCCTGCAGGAGCAGGGTGCCGTCCGGCTCCAGGAGGCGCATGTCCTGCCCTTCGCTGCGGGCGATCGCCAGGAACCGGTCGAGCAGGCCCGCTTCCCGCAGCGCCCGCTGCCCGGAGTGGATGTCGAGCATGCCGCCCTGGCGGCGGGCGTCGCGTGAGGCGTCGCGCTCGTACACCACGCTCTCGATGCCGTGCACGTGCAGCACTCCGGCGAGCGCCAGCCCGCCCAGGCCGGCCCCCACGATCACGATGGCCATGACTCCCCCTTCGATACGGTGTACTTCTCGATACACTGTATCGCGGCAGCCGATGTATTGTCACCCCCATGTTGGTGTGGGAGCGGCCGGAGCCGGCGAATCGACCGGCGCCGGCGCCGCTGAGCCGGGACCTGATCGTCCGGACCGCGGTGGAACTGGCCGACGAGGCCGGCCTGGAAGCCGTGTCGCTGCGGAAGATCGCCGCCGCGCTGGACGTCGGGCCGATGCGGCTCTACGGGTACATCGACACCAAGGACGAGCTGCTCGACCTGATGGTCGACGCCGTCCACGCCGAGATCCGGCCCACCGGGGACGGCTGGCGGGAGGTGCTGACTTCGATGGCCGAGGCCACCCGGCGGGCCGTGCACCGGCACGAGTGGTTCGCCGACCTGATCGGCGGGCGGCCCCAGCTCGGCCCGAACGCGCTGGCCAGGGGCGAGGCGGTGATGGCCGCGCTGGACGGCGTCGACGTCGACCTGATCATGCCGGTGGCCACCGCGGTCGACGCGTACGTGATCGGCGCGGTCCGCCGGGAGATCGCCGAGCGGCGGGCCGAGCGCGCCACCGGGATGGACCAGCGGCAGTGGCAGGCCACCTTCGGCCCCTACCTGGTGCGGATGTTCGCCACCGGCCGGTTCCCCGCGCTGGAGACGGTCGTCCGCGACGCCGCCCACCTCGACGCCGACGAGACCTTCCGGATCGGCCTCGGCTACCTGCTCGACGGCATCGGGGCGGGCATCTCCGGCTAACCCGCCGCGCCGGTGAACAAGGCGACCATGCTGTGCGGGGCGTCCTCGCCGAACATGATCGCGTAGACGTCCTCGTCGTCGGCCTCCGCGGCCGCGCGCGAGAACATGGCCCGCTCGTACTCGGCCAGCGCCGCCTCGACGTCGCCGGGGTGGGCGGCGAGGGCCTGCCCGAGTTCGGCGCCGTCCAGCATGGCCAGGTTGGCCCCTTCCCCGTTCGGCGGCATCAGGTGGGCCGCGTCGCCGAGCAGGGTCACCCCCGGCACGCGGTCCCAGCGGTGCCCGGCCGGCAGCGTGCACAGGCGGCGCAGCACCGGCGGGACGTCGCTTCCGGTGATCAGCGCGGTCAGCTCGGGGGCCCAGCCGGCGAACTCCTCGGCGACGCGTGCCGTCACGGTCGCGGCGTCGGCGTCCGCCAGCCAGTCCTGGGGCTTGAACAGCTGCGCGTACGTGTGCAGGGTCCCGCCGCTTTCGCGGTGCGCCACAATTCCCTTGCCCGGCGCGAGCGCGTACAGGGCCCCGGCGCCGACCGCTTTCGCGGTGGCGGGATGACGGGTGTCGCCGTCGAAGAGGAAGGTCTCGACGACCGTCACGCCGACGTACTCCGGGGTCGCCGCCGAGAGCAGCGGGCGGACCTTCGACCACGCGCCGTCCGCCCCGACCAGCAGGCTCGTCACGAGACTGCGCCCGTCGGCCAGGCTCACCTCGTGCTCGCCGCCGCCGAGGGCCCGCGCCCCGGTGACCTTGTGTCCCCAGTGGACGGTTCCCGGCGGCAGCGCGTCCAGCAGCAGCTGCCGCAGCTCGCCGCGCTGCACCTCGGGCCGCTCGCCGGTTCCGTCGTCGGGCCGGTCGAGCAGCACGGTGCCGTCGCGGTCGACGATGCGGGACGACTCGCGGCCCGGGAGGACGAGCCGGCGGAACCCCTCCCCCAGCCCGGCCGCCTCGAGCGCCGGCTGGCCGTTCCACGGGTGGATGTCGAGCATCCCGCCCTGACGGCGCGCCGCCGGGGAGGCCTCCGCCTCCAGGACGGCGACCGGGATGCCGTGCCGGTGCAGGACGCCGGCCAGGACGAGGCCGCCGAGGCCGGCTCCGATGATCGTGACAGTCATGATTACCTCCGATTGGATCGTCGTTCCAATCACGACGCTAGCACGAGTTTGGATCGACGTTCCAAGCGTGCGATGATCAGCACATGGCGAAACGGCGCACGGACGGGCTGTCCAAGGAAGTGATCGTTCAGGCGGCGGCCGCGATCCTGGACGACGGCGGCGAGGCCGCGCTGACGTTCCGCGCGCTCACCGCCCGCCTCTCGACCGGCTACGGCGCGATCTACCACCACGTCGCGAACAAGAGCGACCTCCTCGCGGCGGCGACCGACGCCGTCATCGCCCGCGTCATGGGCGACGCGGTCGTCGGGGCGGACCCACGGGAGGCGCTGCGCACGGTGTCGCTGGGCCTGTTCGACGCGATCGACGCCCACCCGTGGGTCGGCGCCCAGCTGTCCCGCGAGCCGTGGCGGCCCGCGCTGCTGGAGATCTACGAGCGCATCGGCGGACTGCTCGCCGCGCTCGACGTCCCCGAGCAGACGGTGTTCGACGCCGCGGGCGCGCTGGTCAACTACGTGCTCGGCGTCGCCGGCCAGAACGCCGCCAACGCCCGGCTCCTCGACGGCGACCCGGCGGACCGGTCGGCCTTCCTGGGCGACATCGCCGCCCGCTGGGCGTCACTGGACCCGGAGCAGTACCCGTTCGTGCACCGGGCGGCGACCCGGCTGCGGGACCACGACGACCGCGAGCAGTTCCTCGCCGGCGTCGACATCTTCCTGGCCGGGATCGCGACCCTGCGCTAGGTGTGCTGTTCCGCGGCCGGCAGGGCCGGGTGCGTTTCGGGGTGATTCCCGGCTTGGTGCCGGAGTCGCGCCAGGCGTGCGAGCGGTAGGCCGACCCGTTGCCGGACAGCGCAGCTAGGCCGCGGCGCGCTCGGCGAGCGGGCGGCGACGCAGGCCGGGGTCGTGCACGGCCGGCGGCTGGTAGTTCTGGTCGAGCGCGCCGATGTTGGTGCCCGGCGGCACGATTTCGTCGATGCGGTCGAGGACGTCGTCGGTGAGGCGGACCTCGATGCCGGCCAGCAGGTCGTCGAGCTGCGGCATGGTACGGGGACCGAGCAGCGCGCTGGTGACGCCGGGGTGGGCGATGACGAAGGCCATCGCGAGGTGGGTCATCGGCAGGCCCGCTTCGGCGGCCAGCGGAACGAGCTGCTCGACGACGTCGAGCCGGCGTTCGTCGCTGAGGTGCTTGAGCAGGTGGGCGCGGCGCAGGTCGTTGCGCCCGCCCTTGCGGACGCGCCCGGTGAGCAGGCCCTGGCCGAGGGGACCCCAGATCAGCGTGCCCATGCCGAAGCGCTGGGTCAGCGGCAGCACTTCGCGTTCGACGCCGCGGTTGAGAATGGAGTAGGCCGCCTGCTCGGCGCGGAACCGCGCCAGGCCGCGGTGTTCGGCGACCCACTGGGCCTCGACGATGTCGGACGCGAGGCTCTGGGACGTGCCGATCGCGCGGATCTTGCCGGCGCGCAGCAGGTCGGTCAGCGCGGAAAGCGTTTCCTCGACGTCCGTCGCGGGATCGGTGCGGTGCAGCTGGTAGAGGTCGATGTGGTCGACCCGCAGGCGCCGCAGCGAGTTCTCGACGGCGGTGACGATCCAGCGCCGGGACGCGCCCTGGTGGTGCGGGTCGGCGCCGACCTGGCGGCCGAACTTGGTGGCGAGCACGACTTCGTCGCGGCGGTCCCGCAGGGCTTTGCCGACGACCTCTTCGGAGTCGCCGTAGGCGTCGGCGGTGTCGATGAAGTTGATGCCCGCGTCCAGCGCCTTGCGGATCATGCGGGCGGAGTCGTCCGGGTCGGGATTGCCGAAGGACGTCGCGAACATCATCGCGCCGAGCGCGTACGGGCTGACCTTGATCCCGGTCCGGCCGAGGGTGCGGTAGTGCATGGGGTTCTCTCCCGCCGAGGTGCCGGCCGGCGCGGACACCGTACGCCGGTCGTAAGTGGAAACTTATTCCGGAACTATACGGAAAAGTTTTCCGCTTACGCAACCCGCCGGGTGGCGCGGCCCGGCGACGAGCATGACCCGGCTAGCGGACCGCCGTGGGTGCCCAGGCCGCGAGTTCCGCCCGGACCGCCGCGAGCTGGGCCGCGGTCGGCGCCGCCGCCGGTTCCGCGATCAGCGCGTAGTGCAGGCCGGGAGTGGCCGGCAGGCGCAGGCGGTCACCCACCCGGGTGGCCGAGGGCAGGTCCGTCACCACCGTCGGGGTCATCCCCGCCGGGACGTGCAGCTCGGTCGGGGCGCCCGCGTCGGTGCCCTGCCAGACGAGGACGCCGTAGCGTCCCGCGCCGGTCAGCGCCGCCGTCGCCGGCAGCGTGGCCGGGATCTGGTTCCACGTCAGCGGCCGGCCGCCGTCTCGCGAGCGGTCCTCGTACGTGAACGCCAGCGTGTGCCCCGCGACCGCGGCCGGGTAGAGGCGGTCGAGCAGCCGCGCGTCCTGGCGGAGCTGGACCGTCCCGTCGTCGGCCGTGCGGGCCGACGAGAAGTCCTCGCCGTTCCAGGCGTCGCCGTCCGTCTTCACCTTGTCCGGGTTGTCGTTCATCAGCTCGTGGTGACGGCCGCTGTAGATGTCCCACTGCCACTGCGTTCCCGACAGCACCGGGCCCGACTCCGCCGGCCTGCGCCACCAGTTCGCCCCGGACACGCGCGAGTCGAGCGCCTGGTACATCGCCTTGTCCACGGTCGGGGTCTTGTCCGAGGTGTACCCGGTCATCGGGTGGCCGAACTCGGTGACGATCGCCGCCGTGCCCAGCGCGGACGCGCGGTCGCGGACCGTGCCGAAGGCGCCGCTGTACTGGCCGTCGCCCGCCTTGCCCGGCATGAACACGCCGGACTGGGCGAGCTGGTCGTAGAAGTGCGTGTTGAACACGTATCGCGGCCCCATGACGCCGGTGTCCAGGAAGCCGCCCGGGTGGAGCTGGAAGGAGATGTTGGCGTTCCAGAACATGTTCGGCTCGACGAACGCGGGCTTGTCCTGCCAGCCGGCGGAATCCATCGCGTCGCGGAACCGCTGGAAGAACGGCCACAGCACGTTCTGTTCCCACGCCTTGCTGTCCTGGCCCTGGTCGTACCGGCCGGCGAACGGCTCGTTGTACGGGTCCATGCCCGCGATGCCGGCGAACTGGGCGGCGCTCAGGTTCGCCCGCAGGTACGTCATCGTCTGGACGGCCATGCCGACGAACTCGTCCTGGACGCCGCGGGCGTTGTGCCAGAAGTCCTTCGTGGCGTCCTGGACCGCGCCGTTCTGGGTGATGTTCTGGCCCCAGTGGGCGCAGATGCCGCAGCTCTCCGCGGGGTAGCCGCCGAGGTCGACGACCCACTTCGGCGCGCCGTCGCCGGTGTACCAGCTGCCGCGGTTGAACAGGTAGCGGGAGAACAGGTCCTGGTGGAAGTCGGGCAGGACGGTGAACCCCTCGTCCAGGAACGCCTTCAGCTGCTCGGTCAGCGCGGCCAGGTACCGCGTGTTCACCGGCCCGCGCACCGGCTGCGTCCCGGCCCACGCGATCGGGATCCGCACGGCGTTCGCGCCGGTCAGCGCCCGCATCGCCGAGGCAGAGCGGCGCGCGTCGGCCGCGGTGGCGAACGGCAGGAAACCGTTTTCCGCCAGCTTCGTCTCCCCCGAGACGTTGAAGCCGCGCAACACCACTTCGCGGCCGTACTCGTCGACGAAGGCGGAGCCGCGCACGGTCAGCCGGTGCGCGGGAACGTCCTCGGCCACGGCGGACGCGACGACGCCGGAAGTCATCGCCACGGCGGTGAGCAAAGCCACGAGCATGCGCATGATGGCGGCCCCAAACATGAAGGAGTTTCGCAAAAAAGTTAGCGAGCGGGCCTTCGGGCGTCAAGGGCCGGACGGTGCGTTCAGGCCGCCCGCCGCTGCCATTGCTGGTTCGTCACGCCGGTGCACGGGTACTGCTTGACCGCCGCGCCATCGGCCGTGGACGCGGAGACGACGTCGAGGCACTTCCCGCTGTGCCGGGCCACCCACCGGACGTACCCGCCGCCGGCGGACTGGGCCTGCCACTGCTGGTTCGCGCCCGACGTGCACGTCCCCTGCACCGCCGCCGCGCCGTCCGCCGTCGAGCCGCCCGCGACGCCGAGGCACTTCCCGCTGTGCCGCGCGATCAGGGTGACGTAGCCGTCGCCGAGGTCGAGCACGCTCCACTGCTGGTTCCAGCCGTTGTTGCACGTGTACTGCGTCAGCGCCACACCGTCGTTGCGGGACGAACCGGGGATGTCGGCGCACTTGCCGCTGTGCCGGGCGACGAGCGACTCGTACGCGCTGCCGCCGCCGGTGCCCGAGACGACGCCGGTCGCCGCGTCGATGCTCACCTTCGGGTACCAGCTCATGGACAGCGTGGTGGCGCCGGGGAAACCCAGCGGCAGCCAGACGTACCGCGACTCGTTGACCGGACGTTGCCAGGCGCCGGCCCAGCGGTCGCCGAGGTACAGGTACGACGTCGCCTGCGTGCCCTGCACGGGCAGCACATACGCGGTCTGGCTGCCGAAACCGGTGGCGTCCCCGACGTTCGTCAACCCGCTCCACGTGCCCGTGACACTGGACGCCGTGGCGTACTTCTGCTGGTTCGGCTGCCAGCCGGTGGCGCCCGAGGTGAGCAGGAAGTAGACGCCGTTGCGCTTGAACATCGCCGGCGCCTCGCGGTACGAGCCGGGCCACAGGGTCTGCACCAGCGCGGCGGTTCCGGTGTAGTCGGCGGTGAGCCGGTACACGTTGAGGTCGGCGTTCTCGCGGGCCGCGGACGCCATGTACGCGGTGCCGTCGTCGTCCTTGAACAGCGTGATGTCCCGCGACATGTGGGTGCCGAACGGGCGGAAGCTGCCGCGGTAGGTGTAGCCGCCGTCGACCGTCGAGGAGGTGGCCACGGCCGCGCGCGCTTCGGCGTAGTCGTCGCCGTTCTCCTTGTGCATCCACATCACGTACTGCCCGGTCGAGCTGTTGTAGATGACCTTCGGCCGCTCGATCTTCGCCCGGCCCAGCTCGGCCGCCGACGACTGCGTCAGCACGTCGCCCCGGAACTCCCACGTCTTCAGATCGGTCGAGCGGTAGACGGAGACCGCTCGGAAGGTGTCGTCGGCGTTGCGGTTTTCGCCGAACCAGTAGTAGTACGCGCCCACCTTCAGCATCCCGCCGCCGTGGGCGTGCACCAGGGCGCCGGAGGTGTCGGTGAACTGGCTCCCGCTGGTCACCGCCACCGGCGCGGCGGACGCCCCGGGCGCGCCGAGCAGCAGGGTGACGAGCACGAGCAGGGACAAAACCACGCCACGTCGTCGTAGCATGACGGCTCCTTCGCGAGCGGGGGGTCAGTAGCCGACGCGGAAAGTCGCGTCCTGCTTGTCCACAGTGGAGGATGTGCTGCCGAGGGGGTCGATCCGCAGCACGTAGTCGTAGTGCCGCAGGTAGCGGTCCGGATAGTTGTGCGAACGGAACGAAGACCAGCTCGCGTCGGCCAGCCCGGCCACCTGGTGGAAGGTGGCGTCCGCCTTGAACGCCGCCGTGCCGTCGTTCGCCGCGAGGCGCAGTTCGTAGTTGTAGTGGCGCAGGTACCGGCCGGGGTAGTTGACGGACTCGAACGAGACGCCGGCCACGTCCGCCAGGCCGGGCACCGGTTTCCACAGCTGGTCGGCGTACGGGTCGAACGGGTAGGCGTCGATGCGGCCCACGGAATCGGCGTGCCGGACGTAGCGGTCCGGGAAGTTGTAGGACTTGAGCCGCCGCCACGCCGGGGCGCCCCAGCGATCGACGAGGGCGGACCGCTCCGCGGCCGTGATCGGCGTGATGCCGGGATGCTTGGAGTTCACCGGCTGCGTGTAGGCGCGGTCGTTCAGCAACGTCCAGTTCCCGGCGGCCACATCGGTGGTTTCCCAGCAGAAGAACCGGCCGTTCGGGCTCCACGTGTCGCCCCACAGGTACCAGCGGGTCCCCGACGCCGCCGGCACGATCTGCGGCGCCTCCACCCCGCGCCCCGGGGAGATCCCGGTTCGGTAGGTGGTGAAGCCGCCGGGGGCCGGGGTGCCGGAGCGCTGGCCGGCCAGGGTGCTGTTGGTGTTGTTCTTGACGTACAGGTAGTTGACGCCGCCGATGGTGGCCATCGTCCCGTCGATCGTCGCGTGGCCGGGGTCGAAGAACACCTGCGGCGCGCCGACCGTCACGAAGTCGGTGGTGTAGTTGACCATGATGACGTCGTGCCCGCCGTAGGCCGCCGAGTAGATGATCGCGTACTGGTTGCGCGACGGGTCCCAGAACGCCTCGGGCGCCCAGCTGTGCGTGGCCATCGAGTGCAGCTTGATCCGGCGGTAGCCGGTGAACCCGCGCAGGTCCGCCGAATCCCAGACGTGGACGTACTGGTTCTGCAGCGACCAGTCCGTGCCCTTGAGGTCGGTCGCCAGCACGACGAACCGGCCGTCCTGCCTGCGCAGCACGAAGGGGTCGCGCAGCCCGCCCGTGCCTGCCGTCGGCGTCACCACGGGGTTGTTCTGGTTGAGCGGCATCCAGTCGAGGCCGTCGGCGCTGACCGCCAGGTGCAGGCCGTAGTCGGCGCCGGTCATGGACGGCGACTCGGTGAAGTACGCCATGACGTAGGCGCCGGCGGCGGCCTGGGCGAACGCTTCCCTGCCGAGTACGCCGGCGACCGCGGCTCCCGCCGCGCCTGCCATCAGTCTTCGCCGGCTGATCATCGTCCACCCGCCTCGTCGTCGAGAGCGCGATTGTTAGCGTTAACACAGTGTAGGTGAGCTGCGCCACACCATGTCAAGGGGCCGATCGTCGGGAGCCGGCTCGGCGGCCCCCACCCGAGGCCGGGAAAAAAGTCGATCAAGCGAACCGGATCGGCGTGGGGGCCGTATCCCCCAGCAGGACGGTGGACGACGCGGAGGGACGACGACGTGGCGCACGAAGGCACACTCATCGGTGACCGGTACCGCCTGCTCGGCCCGGCGGGGCACGGCACGGTGCACGCCCGGGACGAACGGCTCGACCGGATCGTCGCTCTCCGGCCGTTGTTCGACGAGCCGGCGCCGGCCGTCCCAGCGCCGCGGGCCGCCGTCTGCGACGTCGTCGACGAAGACAGCACGACCTACCTGGTGCTGGCCTACCCCGGGGCGCGGACGCTGACCGAGCTGCTCGACGAGCACCGCACGCTCGCCCCCGGGCTCGTCGCCCGGTTCGGGGCCCAGCTGGCCTCGGCGCTGGCGGCCGCGCACGACGAGGGCGTCCTGCACTCCGCCGTCGATCCGGACCACGTCGTGCTCTCGGCCGAGGGCCGCGCCGGGATCGTGGCCAGTGGGAGCGCCCTGCGCGCCTTCCTCGCCCCCGAGGTGCTCGACGGCGGCTTCCCCGACTTCCCGTCGGAGGTGTATTCCCTGGGCGCGACCCTCTACGCCGCGCTGGGCGGCGAGCAGTGCCATCCGCTCACCGAGGCCGTGCTCCGGCTGCTCCACCCCTACCCGACGGCACGGCCCACGATGGCGGCCGCCGAAGAGCTGCTGAGCGGCTTCCTGCCCAGCCGTCCGGTTTCGCGGCCGGACGGCGGGGCCAGGCCTGCTCTCGGAGGCGACTACCGCTGCGTGTAGACGAAGCCGACCTTGTCGACCTCGTCGCCGGCGCGGCCGTGGAACCCGGCGATCTGCCAGCCGTCCGGGGCGGTGCGGGTCACGCAGTCCGGCGTGGCCGAGCCACCGGCCAGCACGCGGCCGAGGTTGGTGGTGAACCGGGCCGAGAAGATCCGGGTCGTGGTGCTGTACTTGCCCTGGCACAGGGTCGCCGTCGTGACGTACTCGCCGGTGCCGAGCGTGAGCGAAGCCGCCGTCCCGCCCGTGCCGCCGTGGGTCAGGGTGGTGCCGTTCTCCAGGGTCAGCCCGAGCTGGTCGACGCGGGACCCGCTGCGCAGCGACACCGTCCGCACCCGGGCGCCGGCGGGCACGGCGGGGACGTCGGTGAAGTAGCCGCCGTGCGGGCCGCCGTACTGCTCCGACAGCTGCAGCGCCGGGTTGCGCTTCCAGCCGAAGCGCACGGTGATCGGGTCGTGGTCGGACAGCATCTTGCCGTCGGCGGCGAGGAACTTCGCGTGCTCGTTGTTGTAGAAGGTCGCGTCGAGTGACACGAGCTCACTGCCGCGGTAGAGCACCTTGTCGACGACCTCGCAGTCGTTGGTGACCGCCTGCGGGTCGCACACCAGCGCCGGGCTGCCCGGAGCCGGGGCGACCCCGCCGCGCACGAGCTTCACCCACGCGTCGGTCAGCCCGTTGTCCGCCCCGAACTGGGCGATCGTGTCGGCCGCGCGGGTGTAGCGGGTGTTGGTGTCGCCCATGACGACCACCGCGTTGCCCGCCGAGTGCGCCCGGATGAACGCGGTCAGCTGGGCCAGGTTCGACGCGCGCGAGGCCTGGTCGCCGTCGTTCGTCCCGGCGTTGGTGTGCGCGTTGTAGAAGTCGACGTACACGCCTTCGGCCAGCCGTACCCGCATGAAGGTGAAGCCCTTCGGGGTCAGGCAGTCGCCGGAGTCGATCTGGCAGGACGTCCAGCGCACGCGCTCGAAGTCGTCGACGTCGTACGGCAGCGAAGACAGCGTGTTGAGCCCGCTGCCGATCCCCGCGCCGCCACTGGTGGGCGTGCGGTACGGGTGGTTGTCGGCGGCGTAGAGCCTGGCGTGGTAGTTGAAGTCCTCCTGGACGTGCACGACGTCGTAGGGGCCGAGCCGCTGCCCGATCGCCGTCGTCGCGGGGTCACGCGGGGTCGGCGCGCTCGAGATGCTCTCGGGCAGCCCGGCGACGTTGTAGCTCAGCACCGAGAAGCCGCCGCTGTCGGTGGCGGCGTGCGCGGCCGCCGGACTGACCACTGTGGACACCGCGGCGGCGAGCGCCAGGACGGCCAAGCGTTTCTTCACGAGAACTCCCGGAGGATTCGGACGGACAAACCGGTGGGCGTGCAGCGCGGGACCACCCGGTACCCCGGGCGGTCGGCGCGGATGGCGGAAAAGCGGCCACGCAGCCGCCGCGCGCGCAGCACCTCGATCTCGTGCGCCGGGCAGCCGCCGGTCAGCCGGATCTCGAGGACGCCTCGCTCCAGGGTGGCCTCGCCGCGCACGACCAGCGCCGATCCGGCGGCGACGGACAGCGTGCCGCCGGTCTGGTGGTAGCCGCCCACGCGGAGGCCGGATGCGCGCAGGGTGCCCCCGGCGAGTTCGGCGGTGCCGGTGCCGAGCGCGCCCGGTGTCGCCGCGACCAGCGTGCCGGCTTCGACACGAGTGCCGCCGCGGTAGCTGTTGGCCCCGGCCAGCGTCAGCGTGCCGGTGCCCGCCTTGACGAGCCCGCCGTCGCCGCCGATGTCGTTGCGCCAGCTGTCGTTCGCGTCGAACCCGCCGCGGGTGGCGTCCATCGTGACGCGGACGCCGGAGCCGAACGCGCCGTAGCCGTCGGCCGCGGCGAAGAGGTTCAGCCGTCCCCACGGCTCGGGGCCCTCGAGCAGCGGGTTCCCGGCCGGGAACGCCGTCGTGCGCAGGACTTCCCGCCGCTGGGCCGCGTCCAGGTACGGCAGGCGGGTTTCGAGGAGCACCTCGGCCCCCTTCGGGACCCGCATCGGCGTCCGCGTGTCGCGGCTCGGCAGCCCGTAGGTCGCCCGGCGCGCGACCATGGCGGCGTTCGCGCGGCGGTCGCCGTATTCGTCGGCGCCCGTGTGGGCCCGGGCGAAGAGCGTGTCGGGGGTCGTGCCGGTCTTGGCGGTGAAGTACTCCAGCGCCTGCTCGCGCGCCGCCGCCTTGAGCGTGGCGTTCTCCGGATCGGCGAGCGTCGCCGCGGCGAGCGCGGTGGCCAGGGTGCGGCCGCCGATCACGTCCACCGGCGAGTGCATCCCGGCGACGATCCGCGTGTCGGACAGGTCGTAGGCCCGCGCCACCAGCTCCTGGAACCGCTCCGGGACCGCGTAGGCCAGTGCGAGGCAGGCCAGGTGGAACGCGTTGGTGTGGCCGCTGGGGTAGCCGCCGTCTTCGGCCGGGGTCGTGCCGCGCTGCCGCAGCAGCTGCGGCGCGACGACGACCTCGGAGCGGTAGACCGGGAAGCCGAGCGCGTCGGCCCGGCCGGTGTCCTCGACCCGGCTGTCGGCGGTCAGCCGCCACGGCCGCGGGTACTGGTAGGCGTTCTTGCTCGGGTTGCCCGAGGCGAAGGTGCCGCGGACGGTGTCGACGAGCGTGGCCACCAGGCCGAGCTCCGAGTCGTGCGCGCCGGCGCCGAGCGCCGAGCCCGCCGGGGCGTTCGCCGGGACGGCGTCGTCGATCTTGGCCGGCGGCGTGCCGTCGGGCGCGGAGGTGATGCCGGTGACGGCCTTGGCCCCGCTGCGGTAGAGGTCGGCCAGCGGGCCGAGGCCGCCGATGGCGGCGTAGGACTGGTGCCGGCGGTCGTAGACGAAGGCGCGCTTCGCTTCGGCGTCGGTCCGGGCGTGGGTGACGGCGACGCAGTGCCGGACGTTCGCGCGCAGCAGGGCCGCGTCGAGCACGACGCCACTGTCCCATGTGGACCCGGTACGCCAGACCCGGTGCATCCCGCTCAGGATCCGCACCGCCGCGTTGGTCTCCGGGGTGCGGTTGGCCGGGACGTTCGTGCGGTAGGTGTCGACGAACGCCGCCTCCTCCGCCCAGGCGGGCACGCCCGCCACGGCGGGCAGGGCGGCGACGGCGGGGACGAGCGCGGACCAGCGCAGGAAGGTCCGCCGGTCCCGAAGCACAGAGGTCAAGTCGGTCTCCTGGGAAGGCGCCGGAAAAGCGCACGCGGAATCGCTGCGGGGAATGATCAGCGCCCGGCCGACCCCGGTCAAGGCGCGTCCGGAGTAATTCGCCGGGCAGTAACCTGATCTTCCGCGGGGGTATCGCGAATTCGACGAATTCACCCGGTCCCGGGCGCGCGGCAGGTGTCCACTCTGGACACTGCGCGCCCGGGCTACCGCTCGGCGGCTCGGTACCGCTGCATCTTGTCGCGGCTGCCGCACGCACTCATCGAGCACCAGCGGCGCGCGCCCGCCCTCGAGGTGTCGAGAAACAGCAATGTGCACCCCGGGTCGGCGCACTCGCGCAACCGGAGGGCGGCGTCGCCGAGCACCGCGACCGCGTCCGCGGCGATCGCGGCCAGCAGGGCGGGCACGGTCGCCGAGGCCGGCCGCGCCCGCAGCCCCTCCGGGGTGACGTGCAACGCGGTGACCGGCGGCGGGTGCGCCGCCCACCGGTTCACCGTGGCCACGTCCGCTTCCGCCGCGGGGTCCCCGGTCAGCCGGCCCAGCATCAGCCGGTACACGGCTTCCCGCAGCTCGCGCGCCGCCGTCAGGTCGGCCACCGTGCAGGGCGGGTCCTCCGGCGTCAGGCCCGCTTCGGTGAACCAGCGGCCCAGCGCCGCGGGGTCGGGCAGGCGCTCGAAACCGCCGTCGGTCCGGCGCATGCCGACCGTGGCCGTGAAGTTCACCGAGGGCCGCCCGCCGTGGAAGCGGAAGCCGAGCTTGTCTTCCACCCGGCCAGGCTACCGCGTTACCCCTTCAACCGGTAACGTGGGATTCGTGAAATTCGCGATCATCGGCGCGGGCGGCCTGGGCGGGTTCTTCGGGGCCCGGCTCGCCGACGCCGGACACGACGTCTCCTTCCTGGCCCGCGGCGAGCACCTCACGGCGTTGCGCGAGCGCGGCCTGACCCTGCTCGCCCCCGACGGGACGGCGACGGCCCGGCCCGTCCACGCCACGGCCGACCCCGCGGAACTCGACCCCGCCGACGCCGTCCTGCTGGCGGTGAAGATCGCGCAGCTGGACGCCGCCGTGGCCGCGCTGCCGCCCTGGGCGGACGCGGTGATCACCCTGCAGAACGGCGTCGACGCCCCCGCGCAGGTCGCCCGGACGGTGGGCAAGGACGCGGTACTCCCCGGCGTGGCGAAGGTGATCGCCGCACTCGCCGGGCCGGGCACGGTCCGGCACGTCGGCGGCCCGGGCTCGCTCGACTTCGCGGAGTGGGACAACCGGCCGAGCGAGCGGGCCGAGCGGATCCGCGCCGCGTTCGGCACCGCCGGGATCCCCACCACGCCCCCGGCGGACATCTGGACCGAGCTGTGGGCGAAGTTCCTGTTCATCGCCCCGCTCGGCGGGCTGGGCGCGGTCGCCGGCGTGCCGTTCGGCGAGCTGCGCGAGCACCCCGAAACGCGCCGGACGCTGCAGGCCGCGATGGTGGAGGTCGAACGCCTGGCCCGCGCGTCCGGTGTCGAGCTGCCCGCCGACGTCGTCGCCCGCACGATGGCGTTCGTCGACCGGCAGCCCGCCGACGGGACGACGTCGATGCAGCGCGACATCGCCGCCGGGCGGCCGTCCGAACTGGACGCTTGGACCGGTTCGGTGGTGCGGCTCGGCCGGGAGGCCGGGATCCCGACGCCCGTCAACGACGTCCTCTACGCGGTGCTGCGCCTCCGGGAAGGCCGTTAGCTGCCCGGACGGCGCGGAGTCTGGCACCATCAGGCCGTGAGCAGCAGCCGGTGGACGCGCGGACTCGCGGTGGCGGCCGCCCTGCTGCTGGTGCTCACGGCCTGCACCACCGGCTTCGGCGAGCTCAAGCTGCGGATCGCCGCCGGCAACTCCGGCGGCGTCTACTACAAGCTCGCCCAGCCCCTCGCCACCGCCTGGCAGGCCGATCTGGGTATCGACCGGCCGGAGGTGCTGCAGACCCAGGGCTCGCCCGACAACGTGACCAAGGTGCTCGCCGGCCAGGCCGACGTCGCCTTCGTCGCGGCCGACGTCGCGGCCGACCGCTACCAGGCCAGCCCCGGGTTCGCCGCGCTCGCCCGGATCCACGACGACTACCTGCACATCGCCGTCCGGGCCGACTCCGACATCCGGTCGGTGTCCCAGCTGAGCGGCCACCAGGTCGCGATCGGCTCGCCGGCTTCGGGCGTCGAGTACATCGCCAAGTCCCTGCTCGCCGCGGTCGGGCTGCGGAACTCGGTCAGCACGACCACCCGCGGCCTCGACGAATCCGTCGGCGCGCTGCTCAACCGCGAGGTCGACGCGTTCTTCTGGTCCGGCGGCCTGCCCACGCCGAAGCTGGCGGAACCGGAGATCCGGGGCCGGCTGCGCCTGCTCGACCTCACCGACGTGCTGCCGAAGGTGCAGGGCCTCAACCAGGTCTACAGCACCGCGGCGATCCCGGCGAGCACGTACAACCAGCGCCTGCCGGTGACGACGCTGGTGGTCCCGAACTTCCTGGTGGTCCCGAAGTCCATGCCCGACGACGTGGCGGAAGCCCTGGTCCGCGGCCTGTTCGACGCCCGCCGCCGGCTCGCGAGCGCCAATCCGGCCGCCCTGTCCATCGACGTCCACCCGGGCATCGAGACCCAGCCGGTCCCGCTCCACCCCGGCGCGCTGCGGTACTACCGGGCGCAGAAGACCTAGAGGACCGGGAACACCATCGAGATCCGCAGCCCGCCGCCCTCGGGCAGGTCCAGCTCCAGCTCGCCGTCGGAGTGGGCGACGAGCTCGCTGACGATCGCCAGCCCGAGCCCCGAACCGGGCACGTTCTGGTGCGCCGGGCTGCGCCAGAACCGGTCCAGCGCGCGATCGAGCTCGTCCGGCGGCAGGCCCGGCCCGTGGTCCCGCACCGACAACCGCACCCGGTCGCCTTCCCGGACCACCGCGATCCGGATCTCCGTGCCCGCCGCGGTGAACTTCAGCGCGTTGTCCAGCAGCGCGTCCAAGATCGTCTCGGCGCCGCGCGGCGGCATGCGGACCCGGGCGCCGTCCCCGGACGCGTCGACGACCAGGCGCACGTCGCGGGCCTCGCCGACCACCGACCAGTCCGCGACCCGGTCCGCGACCACCTCGTCCAGCACCACCGGGTCCAGCTCGCCGCCGGAGGCCTCGGCGCGGGCCATCGTCAGCAGCCCGTCCAGGATCTGGTGCAGCCGGCCCGCGTCGACGCGCGCGGCCTCCAGGTCGGCGGCCGCCGCCTCGTCGTCGACGTGGCCGTCGAGGTTGCCGAGCCGGATCTTCAGCGCCGTCAGCGGGTTGCGCAGCTGGTGGGAGGCGTCGGCGACGAACGCGCGCTGCGCCGCCAGCGCGCCCGACACACTCGATGCCATCCGGTCGAACGACCGGCCGAGCTGCCGCAGCTCCGGCGGCCCGCCGCCCTCCCCCACCGGCTCGGCCTCCCGGCCGCCGACCACCGAGGCCACCAGCGCGCCGGTCGCGTCGTCGAGCCGCTGCACCGGCCGCAGGATCCACCGGACCACCGGGATCGCCACGGCCAGCGCGAGCGTGAAGGCGAGGATCCCGCCCGCGGCCAGCAGCAGCCACCACCACAGCACATCCGCGCGCTCGGCGCCGGTGTCGGACACGGTGAGCACCGCGCCGTGCACCTCACCGTCGGCCAGCACCGGCTCGGCGAGCACCAGCGGCGTCGAATCCCACGGCATCAGCACGCCGGCCGGCTGGGACCGGCGGCCGGCGAGCGCCTCGTGGACCGGCCCGCTGATCCGCTCGGCCTTCAGGTCGATCCGCGCGGCGGACGGCCCGAGCGACGAGGCGAACAGCCCGCCGTCCTGGTCGACGACCGCCACCTGGACGCCGTACACCTCGTTGTAGCGGATCAGGTCCGGCTCGATCAGCCCCGGCTTGTTGTCCAGCAGCGGCCGCTGCGCCAGCGAGGCGAACCGGGCCGTGTCGGTCAGCCGGTCGAGGAACAGGTCCTGCTGGGCACCGGCGGCGATGCTCCTGGCCAGCGGGATGCCCAGGCCGAACACCAGCAACGCGACCAGCGTCAGCACGATGCCCTGCAGCCGGACGCGCACGCCCCTCAGCTCCTGGCGACCTGGCCGCCGAGCCGGTAGCCGACCCCGCGGACGGTTTCGATCAGCGCCGGGCGGCCCAGCTTCGTCCGCAGCGTCGCGACGTGGACGTCGAGCGAGCGGCTCTCCGCCGCGCCGCGGTGGCCCCACACCTCGGTGAGCACCTGCTCACGCGAGCAGACCGCGCCGCGCGCCCCCGCCACCAGCGCCAGCACCTGGAACTCCTTGCGGGACAGCGCGACCGCCTTGCCGCCGACCAGCACCTCGTGCCGGGAGACGTCGACGGTGACGTCCCCGACCCGGATGACCACCGGCTCGGCGGCGGGGTGCTCCCCGCGGCGGCGGCGCACGGCCTCGACCCGGGCGAGCAGCTCCTCGACGTCGTAGGGCTTGACCAGGTAGTCGTCGGCGCCCGCGCGCAGGCCCTGGATCCGGTCGTCGACCTCGCCGCGCGCCGAGACGACGATGATCGCGACGTCGCTGACCGCGCGGATCTGGCGACACAGCGTGACGCCGTCGATGTCGGGCAGGCCGAGGTCGAGCAGGACGACGTCGACCTCGTGCACCCGGTCGAGCACGCCGGCTCCGGTGGCCAGCCGGGCGATCGCCAGGCCACGGCGGGTCAGCGCCGGGATGAGCGCACCGGCGACCCGGTCGTCGTCCTCCACCAGCAGCACCCGCACCCGTCCGCCTCCCATGGTGACCTGCTCCACCGGCCGGTAGCGCGAACTCTAGGACGTCCGCGCGGCCACCGCACCGGCCACCCGGACGGTTACTCCCGGTGCCCACGAGGGGCACACCCCCAAAATGGACATCGATACTCAGTTGAAACCCTAAGTATTGCTCAAGCGGCCTTGCCAGCCGGTACGACAACGGTAGGTTCTCGCCCATCGCGTGGTGACCCATGCCCGAATTGCACGAACGACCCGGGAGGCCAGATGACCGCGGAGGTGGCGGCGCCGATGATCAAGGCGTCCGCCGTGAACAAGTACTTCGGCGACCTGCACGTGCTCAGGGAGATCACGCTCGAGGTGCCTCGCGGCCAGGTCGTGGTGGTGCTCGGCCCGTCGGGCTCGGGCAAGTCGACCCTGTGCCGGGCGATCAACCGGCTGGAGCCGATCAACTCGGGTGAGATCGCCGTCGACGGCGTGCCGCTGCCCGCCGAGGGCAAGGCACTGGCGGCCCTGCGGGCCGACGTCGGCATGGTGTTCCAGTCGTTCAACCTGTTCGCGCACAAGACGATCGTCGAGAACGTCATGCTCGCGCCGGTGAAGGTGCGCAAGGTCGGCCAGGCCGAGGCCCGCAAGACGGCGATGGAGCTGCTGGAGCGCGTCGGCATCGCCAACCAGGCCGACAAGTACCCGGCGCAGCTCTCGGGCGGCCAGCAGCAGCGCGTCGCCATCGCGCGGGCGCTGGCGATGCGCCCCAAGGTCATGCTGTTCGACGAGCCGACCTCGGCGCTGGACCCGGAAATGGTCCAGGAGGTCCTCGACGTGATGACGGGCCTGGCCAAGGACGGCATGACGATGCTCGTCGTCACCCACGAGATGGGCTTCGCCCGGAGGGCAGCCGATCGGGTGATCTTCATGGCCGACGGCGAGATCGTCGAGGACACGACGCCCGAAGAGTTCTTCACCGCGCCGAAGAGCGAGCGCGCGAAGGACTTCCTCGGCAAGATCCTTACCCACTGAGCACAACCGCTGAGAACGTTCCGCGGCGCCGTCGGCGTCCGGGTGACGACACACAGGAGAGATTCACATGAGGATCCGCACCCTCGCGGTGGGACTGCTCGCCGGTGGCCTGGCGCTGACCACGCTGACCGCCTGCGGCAAGGAAGGCACGCCGACCTCGCCGGGTTCGGGCGACCAGAGCGGCACGAACGCCCCCGCGGCGCTGAGCTACCCGGTGGCGCAGGGCGTCGACCTGCAGGGTTCGCCGGTGTTCGCGAAGATGAAGTCGGCGGGCGCGCTGACCGTGGGCGCCAAGGACGACCAGCCCGGCCTGGGCCAGAAGGACCCGACGACCGGCAAGTTCGGCGGCTTCGACATCGAGATCGCCAAGCTCGTCTCGGCCGGCCTCGGCTTCGACCCGGAGAAGATCACCTTCCGCACGGTCGACTCCGGCGCCCGTGAGCAGACGATCGCGAACGGCGACGTGAACTACTACGTCGGCACCTACTCGATCACCGACAAGCGCAAGGGGCTCGTCTCCTTTGCCGGCCCGTACTTCCTCGCGGGCCAGGACCTGCTCGTCCGCAAGGACGACAGCTCGATCACCGGCCCGGAGACCCTCAAGGGCAAGAAGGTCTGCTCGGTCACCGGCTCGACCCCGATCCAGAAGGTCCGGCAGCAGAACCTGACCGAGCCGGCCAACATCGTCGAGTTCCAGAAGTACTCGCAGTGCGTCGAGAAGCTGCTGTCGAAGGACGTCGACGCGGTCACGACCGACGACGCGATCCTGAAGGGCTACGCCGCGCAGGACCCGGACAACCTGAAGGTCGTCGGCAAGACGTTCTCGACCGAGAAGTACGGCATCGGCCTCAACAAGGACGACAAGGTGCTGCGCGACAAGGTCAACGAGATCCTGCAGAAGGCGCTGGACGACGGCACCTGGCAGAAGATCTACGACGCCACCCTCGGCAAGTCCGGCTCGACCGCGACCAAGCCGACCCTCGAGAAGTACTGACGTGACACGAGGCCGGTGGATCGGGTGCGCCCGGTCCACCGGCCTCATTTCAGCCACCTGACCACGGACGCGGGGAAGGCTCCATGGACGTCCTGCTCAACAACCTGGACCTGTTCGGTCCGTTCTTCCTGCGCACGATCGAACTGTTCGTGCTCGCCGCCGTCGGCAGCCTGATCTGGGGCACGATCCTCGCCATGCTGCGGGTCAGCCCGGTCCCCGTCTTCCGCGCCGTCGGCACCACGTACGTGACGATCGCCCGCAACACACCGCTCACGCTGGTGTTCGCGTTCTTCGTGTTCGCGTACCCGCTGCTCGACATCGTCAAGCTCGACTACTTCCCGGCCGCGGTCGTCGCCCTGACCGTGTACACCTCGGCGTTCATCTGCGAGGTCGTGCGCTCGGGCATCAACACCGTGCCGGTCGGCCAGGCCGAGGCGGGCCGGGCGCTGGGGCTGACCTTCGGCCAGATCCTCGGCCAGGTCGTGCTGCCGCAGGCGCTGCGCTCGGTCGTCCCGCCGCTGATCAGCACCCTGATCGCGCTGCTGAAGAACACCACCATCGCCGCCGGTTTCTCCGTCGCGGAGGCCGGCGCGATCCGCTCGTACCTGTCCGAACGCGGGGAGAACCAGCTGATCGGCCTGCTGTGGGTGGCCCTCGGCTTCATCATCCTGGTCGCCGTGCTGTCGTTCGTCCAACGCAGCCTGGAGAAGCGCTGGAGCGTGGCCCGATGAGCAACGTACTGTTCGACGTACCGGGGCCGAAGGCGCGGCTGCGGTACCGCACGTACGCGGTGGCCGGCACGCTCCTGGTGCTCGCGTTCGTCGCCTACATCGGGTGGCGCTTCTACGACAGCGGCCAGTTCACCGCCCGCAAGTGGGAGTGGCTGCAGTACGCGCAGGTGCAGCGTGACCTGCTCAACGCGGTGCTCCAGACCCTTCAGGCGTTCGCGGCCGCGGCGGTGCTCGCCCTGGTCTTCGGCGCGATCTTCGCGGCGGGCCGGCTGTCCGACCACGCGTGGGTCCGCCGGATCGCCGGGTTCGTCGTCGAGTTCTTCCGCGCCATCCCCGCGCTGATCCTGATGTTCCTGTTCTACTTCGGCCTGCCGACCGTCGGCGTCCCGACGACGCCGTTCCTCGGCGTGGTCCTGGGCCTGACGCTGTACAACGGCTCGGTGCTCGCCGAGGTGTTCCGGGCGGGCATCCAGTCGCTGCCGAAGGGCCAGAGCGAAGCCGCGTACGCGCTCGGCATGCGCAAGACGCAGGTGATGTTCCTGGTCCTGCTGCCGCAGGCGATCCGGGCGATGCTGCCGACGATCATCAGCCAGCTGGTCGTGCTGCTGAAGGACACCGCTCTCGGCTTCATCATCACGTTCCAGGAGCTGCTGTACTACGCGCGCTACATCGGTTCGCAGGGCTCGTTCGGCCGGCCGATCGTGCCGTCGACGATCGTGGCGACCGCCATCTACGTCGTGATGTGCCTGCTGCTGACGGCGCTGGCGACGTACCTGGAGCGGCGCAACCGCCGCAACAAGAAGGTCGTCGCGGCCCCGCCCCCGGTGACCGACACCCTCGCCGCCGCGTCGGCCTGAGTCACCCGTTCGAGGCCCCCGGGACGCGTCCCGGGGGCCTTGTCGTGTCCCGGCGTGTCCCCTAGCGTCGGGCGCATGGGTGTCGCACTGGTGACCGGCAGTTCCCGGGGTCTCGGCCGCGTGATCGCGCGCCGGCTGGCCAGAGACGGGTTCGCCGTCGCGGTCAACGGCCGCCACGACGACGCCGACCTGAAGACGGCCGCGGAGGGCATCCTCGCCGAAGGCGGCCGCGCGGCGGCGTTCGCCGCGGACGTCACCGACCGGCGCCAGGTCGGCGAGCTGGTCGACGCGGTCACGGCGGTGCTCGGCCCGATCGGGGTGCTGGTGCTCAACGCCACCGGCCCGCAGCCGGAGGCACCGCTGTCCGGGGTGGACTGGCCGGAGCACCTGGCCCAGCTCGACTTCTTCGTCCGGTCGCCGGTGCTGCTGGGCCACGCGGTGCTGCCGGGGATGCGCGCCCGCGGCCACGGCCGCATCGTGCACGTCGGCTCGGAGGTCGCGGACCGCCCGCCGCCCGGCCGCTCGGCGTACGCGACGGCCAAGAGCGCGCAGGCCGGCCTGGCCCGGGCCTGGGCGCGCGAGCTGGCCCCGGACGGCATCACGGTCAACACGGTGGAGCCCGGGTTCATCCCGGTGGAGCGCCACGCGGAGGTTCCGGAGGCCGAGCGCTCGGCCTACCAGGCCTCGGTCCCCGCCGGACGGCTGGGCACGCCCGAGGACGTGGCCGCCGCGGTGAGTTTCTTCGCCTCGGAGGAGGCGGGCTTCGTCACCGGCCAGCGCCTGCTGGTCGACGGCGGCCGCTCGCTCGGTTAGTCCGGGACCAGCGCGAGGACCCCGTCTGTGTCTCGGGCGAGGAAGCCGCCGAACGGGACCGGATTCCGCAGTTCCGGGTGCCGGACGGCGACCTCGGGCCGCAGCACCATCAGCTCCGGTGTCACGGTCACCGGTGTCGGGCCGCCGGTCACGATGTCGTCGAGGTCGGTGTCCAGTGACGGCCCCCAGCGGTCGACGACCAGGCCGACCGCGGCCGGCCCGGTCGTCCGGAACTCGGCCAGGATCCGGCGGATCACCGTGTCCTGTCCCTTCCGGTGGACCGGACCGCCGAAGCCGTGACTTGCCCGGCCCGCCGACCGCGATGTATTCGCCGTTCGGCCCGAACACATCCACCCCCGGTCCTGTTGACACCCGGCATCACGATCTCGAAGTCCTGGCCGTGGCCGGTGAGTTCCTTGGTGCGCTTGCCGCCGACGATGTCCGCGACCTTCGCGTCCCGCTCGTTGCCGAGCATGTTGGCGCGCTGCGCGGCCCCGGCCCTTTTCCAGTCACCGGTCCCTGATCGTCCGATTGGACGGTTCAGCGGGTGCGCGGCGGCGGGCCACCCCGACGGGCCCGCCGCCGCGCGTCGTTCCGCTCGGTCCGCTGGGTTCGGCTGGCCCGCTGCAGCACGGCGAGCACTCCCAGCACGAGCACGAGCGCCAGGCCGAGCGCGACCCACATCGCGACGTGCAGCTGCAGCAGGCCGCCCACGAAGGCGCCGACGAGCATCGCCCCCACCGCGGCGATCTTCCGCAGCGGGTGCGAACCGGTCCCGCCGGCCGCCCGGGAATCCGCCGCCAAGCCGGTCAGCGTCATCGTCAGCACGGTCGTCGTCAGATCGGGCGCCCCGATCCGGCGGACGGCCGCGTTCTGCAGGCCCATCGCCAGCCCGAGTGCGATGATCAGCAGTTCGCTGCCCAGCCGCGTACCACTGCCCAGCGTCGCCGACAGCACGACGGCGGCGGCGATCAGCGCCGCCTGCGCCGCGGTCGCCTGCCGGAGGGCGTCGTAGTCGTCCCCGCGACGGGCCAGCCGCCCACCCGCGAGCGCACCGGCCAGGAACGCGAGGACCGCGGTCAGTGAGGCGAGCACCGACAGCGTCGTCTCCCCCGCCGCGGCGAACCCGAGGAACACGACGTTCCCGGTCATGTTGGCCACGAACACCCGGCCGAGGCCGAGGAAGCTGACGGCGTCGACCACCCCGGTGACGACGGTCAGCGTCAGCAGCAGCGCGGCCAGGTCCCGCGGTTTCGGTTCAGCCATGCCGGCAGTCAACCACCCGGCGCGTGAACGCGCGGTCCCCGAGCGCGTCGGTGTTGTCCACGAACTGGTCGATCGTCCCGGTCAGCGCGTGCGGCGGCGCCCCCGCGAGCAACGCCGTCACGAAGCGGCCGGCGTGGATCACCTGGTACGGCCGGTCGTGGTAGCCGCTGGTCCGCGGCTCCACCGGATCGGTGAGGCCGAGGGCGTTGTGCAGTCCGGCGACGCGCTCGTAGGCGGCCACGAGGTGCCGCTCGCGTTCGCGCCAGGTGGTGCCGGCCAGTGCGGCGGTGAGGTGCGGGGTGAGCTGCGCAGCCGCGGGCAGCCGGGCGAAGGCGCTGCCGAGCCACTTGCTGTACGGCGGGTACCGGCGCGCCATGAGCAGGCACAGTCGCATCAGGTCCCGGACGAGCCGCGCGGCGACGACCGCGGACCCCAGTTCGTCCCCGGCCTCACCGCACCGGCCGACGAAGGCCTCCTCCTGGCCGATCCGCTGCCATTGGCACGCCAGGACGTACCGCCAGAGGTCGTCCGGGTACCAGGCGACGTGCTGCCGCAGGGTTTCGAGCCCGAGGTCGTCGTGGAACACCGCGCCGCCGGTGAATTCGGCGAAGACCTGCGTGGGGGTCGCGAGCCAGTCGGCCCGCTCCGGCCGCCGCGGGTCGAACCCGAGCGTTCCGCGGACCCAGTCGTCGAGCCCGGCGACGACGACCCCGTGGTCGACACGGCCGGTCGCCGGAGCGAGGTGCCGGGTGCCCTCGCCGTCGGTGACGAAGTGCGTCGAGTACCCGAGGAAGGTGCGGGGCAGCTGGTCGGCGAGCAGGTCGGGGAGCCCGGCGCCGTCGCCATCGGGGAACAGCAGCAGCCGCGGTCCCCAGTTGTGGTCGGTGGAGCGGGGCGAATCGAAGCCCAGCACCTCGGAGCCGTACCCGATGAGCGCGGCGGTGTACCGGATACGCGGGAACGCGCGGCGCAGGATCGGGCGGACCGCTTCGGCGTGGAACCGCCGGGACAGTTCGATTCCTGGAGTGAATTCCATGGGCACATTGTGTCGCGCGAAGGCGCGAAGCGCGCTTCATTTTGCGAAGCTGCTTCGCAGCGCTTCGCGGCCGGTTTTTGTTGTCACACAGGCGAAACACCGACCTCCTTGCGGTGAATCCGCGCGCGGCGCACGTCGTTTTGTCGGAGGTCCCCTCTACCGTCCCTGCCATGACCGAAAAGAGCACGGTGCGCACGCGGGAAATGGCCTACGAACTCAAGGGCCAGCGCGAGCTGAACCGGATGACCCTGCGCGAGCTGGCCCGCCGCGCGGACTGGTCGGCGTCGAAGGTGTCGGCCTGGGAGAACGGCCGCCGCATCTCGCCGATCGACGCGGCGATCTACCTCGCCCACTGCGGGACCAAGGCCGCCGAACGCGCGCGGCTCCTCGAGCTGGCCAAGCCGCCCGGTGACCTCTACTGGGTGCGGCCCTACTTCGACAAGCTCGTCGACCCGATGAAATCGCTGGTCGTCCAGGAAAACCTGGCCGAAACGATCGTCTCGCACAGCCCGACCGCCATCCCGGGCATGCTGCAGACCGAGGACTACGTCAAGGAGCTCCACGAACTGGCCGGGCGCTACACGGCGGACCGCCTCAAGCTCCTCGTCCAGGCGCGGCTCGACCGGCAGCAGCTGCTGCAACGGCGGAATCCGCCGCGCTGCCTGTACTTCGTCTACGAGCGCAGCCTGCGGACCGTCGTCCGCGACCCGGCGTTGATGCACGAGCAGCTGCAGTACCTGGTGCTGGCGACCAACCTGCCGCACTGCACCATCCGGATCCTGCCGGAGACAGCCCTGCCCTACCACCTGGTGGGCAGCCGGTTCACCATCATGGAGTTCCCCGAACACTCGCCGGTCGTGTACGAGGAAACCTATGCGGCAGGCCTGTTCATCGACGACCGGGTCGCGGTGGAGGCGTTCTACGTCCTGGCCACACGGCTGGAACAAGCCGCCCTTTCCGAGGGACAATCGAGGGAGGTGCTCGTCCGGCTGGCGGACGAGTTCGAGCGCATGAAGGAGTGACCGATGGCGGGCCGCGAACGGATGTGGTTCAAGAGCAGTCACAGCGATGCCGACACCGAACACAGCACCTGTGTCGAAGTAGCTCTCGACACGCGAACCACCGCGGTCCGCGACTCGAAGGCGCCCGCCGCCGGGCACCTGACCGTCCCCCACCCCGCGTGGAAGGCGCTGCTCAGCTCGCTGCGCTGACGCGTTCCCCGTCGTGCCAGACCGCCCGGGTCCGCCCGGGCAGGTCCGTCACGTCGAGATCCGTGCCGTCCAGCAGCACCAGGTCGGCGCGCAGCCCCGGCTCGATGCGGCCGCGGTCGTCGTCGAGGCGGAGCAGGCGGGCCGCCTCGGAGGTGGCCGCCTTCAGGGCGGCCGCCTCGCCGAGCACCGCGGCCAGCAATCGCAGCTCGGTCGTCAAGTCGACATGGGGACGCGGGGCGAGGTCCGAACCGGCGGCGATGCGGACACCGGCGTCCACGGCGAGCCGGACCGAACGGCGGTGTGCCTCGGCGAACTCGCTGTCGCTGATCGGCGAGAGCGTCGGCACGTACCAAGCGCCGGCCAGCGCCGCGACAGCGGAGTCGTCGAGGAACGTGCCGTGCTCGATGCTGCGTGCTCCGGCGCGGGCGGCCGAGACGACCGCGGCGGTCGAGTGCGCGTGGGCCATCACGTCCCGGCCGCAGCGGCGGGCCTCGTCGACCAGCGCGGTGAGCTCGTCGTCGGCCGGCCTGACGTCGGTCCCCGCCCGCACCGCCCGCATCGCCCCGCTCGCGCCGGCCTTGATCCAGTCGGCGCCCGCGCGCACCATCCGGCGGACCGCCGCGCGCGCCGCGTCCGGCCCGTCGAAGAGCGGGTCCGGCAACGACGGATCGCCGTAGTGGTCGACGGCGCCCGCGGGCGGCTCCCAGCTGTCGCCGAGCCCGCCGGTCGGGCTCAGCTGACGCAGGCTGATCAGCAGGTCCGGCCCGGTGATCCACCCCGCGCGCAGGGCGTGCTTGAACCCGGCGTCGGCACCCCAAGCGTCCCGGACGGTGGTGATCCCCCGCGCCAGCAGCCCGCGCAGCACCGGCACGGCTTCGAGGATCCGCGCGCTGCGCGGCAACGGCTCGGGCCGCGGAAAAGCCACGTGCGCGTGGCAGTCGATGAGCCCGGGAATCAGCAGGCCGCCCGAGCAGTCGACGCGGGGGCCGTCCAAGCCCAGGCCGACCTCGGCGATGCGCGAGCCGTCCAGCCGCACGTCGGCGCGCGTGCTGTCCCCGGTTTCGGGATCGAACACCCGCGCGCCAACGAGCACCGTCACGCGAGATCCTTGCGATAGACGAGGAAGTCGCACGGCGTGGCCAGCGAAGGCGCCAGGTGCGGGTAGTCCTCGGCGAGGTCGGCGCGGTGCGTCACCCGGTAGCCGAGCCGGCCGTACCACTCGGCCAGGAACTGCTTGGACGGGTGCGTCCATTCCCGCGGCACGAGCAGTTCGAGCTGCATCTCCCGGCACCCGGCGTCCCGGCTCACCCGCTCGGCGAACCGCACGAGCTCCCGCCCGACACCGAGCCCCCGCCGCGCCGGATCGGCGGCGAGCATCCCGAACTCACCGGTCGCGGCGTCGAGCCGCCGGATCCGCACCGCCCCGGCGACGTCCCCGTCCACGAAAGCGACGGCGATCTCCCCGGCCCGCACGAACCCGGCCACCTCGCCGGCCGTGGTCCGATCGGTGCTCCCCCGCCACAGCCCCTTCTCGGCCTCGGCGTAGACCTCGTTGACCAGCCCGGTGACCCGCTCGATCACCGCGGCCCCGGCGGACGGTGCCAGTACCTCGATCTCCATGCCACCCACCTTGTCACGCCGCGGCGACGACCTCCGCCGCGAACCCCGCCAGCTCCGGCTCGAGGCGGACGCACTGGGCCGCCAGCCGGGCGATGTCCGCCGGGGCGTCACCGGTCGCCCGGCTGTCCGAGCCGATCCGCTCGAAGCCGCGGTCGAGCAACCCCCGGACGTCGTCGAACCGGCCGCGGGCGACGGCTTTCACCGCGCCGAGCGCGTTGGCCAGCGCGCTGGCCGGCCGGGACCATTCGCCTTCGGCCGCCGGCACCGGCCGGTCGTCGGCCGATTCGGTGCGCACGTCGAGATCGAGCCGCCAGAACACCGGGACGCCCGCGAACCGCACGAAGACCAGCCGCTGCACCGGCGAGTGCAGGAAGTCCGGCGAAAACCGCACGGCGGCCACCGGCCGCACCGCCGAGAGCACCGGCGTCACGGCGAGACAACCCGGGAAGGCGGCGGACGGCACGAGCCACTCGACGTCGATGTCGCTGTACGCGTCGGCGGTCCCCCGGGCGAGCGACCCCCGTAAAGACGCTCGCGAACCGGCTTGAGCCGCCTCGAGGGCGGCCAGCACACGGTTCGCGAGCGTCGAACGGGAAAGGCTCACTTGTCCCGGCGGAAGAGCTTGTTGCCCAGCCACACGATCGGGTCGTACTTGCGGTCCGCGACGCGCTCCTTCATCGGGATGAGCGCGTTGTCGGTGATGTGGATGCCCTCCGGGCACACCTCGGAACAGCACTTCGTGATGTTGCAGTACCCGAGGCCGTGCTCGTCCTGCGCCGCGTCACGGCGGTCCGCGACGTCCAGCGGGTGCATCTCGAGCTCGGCGATACGCATCAGGTACCGCGGCCCGGCGAAGGCTTCCTTGTTCTCCTCGTGGTCACGCACCACGTGACAGGTGTTCTGGCACAGGAAGCACTCGATGCACTTGCGGAACTCCTGCGAACGCTCGACGTCCACCTGCTGCATCCGGTACTCGCCCGGCTTGAGGTCCGCCGGCGGGGTGAACGACGGGATCTCGCGCGCCTTCGTGTAGTTGAACGACACGTCGGTGACGAGGTCGCGGATCACCGGGAACGTCCGCATCGGCGTCACCGTGATGACCTCGTCCTCGGTGAACGTCGACATCCGCGTCATGCACAGCAGGCGCGGGCGGCCGTTGATCTCCGCCGAGCACGAACCGCACTTGCCCGCCTTGCAGTTCCAGCGCACGGCGAGGTCCGCGGCCTGCGTGGCCTGCAGCCGGTGGATGATGTCGAGGACGACCTCGCCCTCGTTCACCTCCACCGTGAAGTCCTGCAGCCCGCCGCCGTCGGCGTCGCCGCGCCAGACCCGGAAACTCGCTTTGTAGCTCATGCCTTGCTCCCGGGGTGCGTCTCGAGCTCCGCATCGGTGTAGTACTTCCCGAGTTCGCCGAACTCGAACAGCTCCAGCAGGTCCTGCCGCAGCGGCACCTGCTCCTTCACCTCGACGTCGATGTCCGGCACCACCGGGTTGTCGCCCGCGGCGGCCGAGCACACGAGGAGCTTGTTGCGCCACTCGGGGGCCATGCTCGGGTAGTCGTCGCGCGTGTGCCCGCCGCGGCTTTCGGTCCGCGTCAACGCCGCCTTCGCGACGCACTCGCTGACCATCAGCATGTTGCGCAGGTCGATCGCGAGGTGCCAGCCGGGGTTGAACTGCCGGTGCCCCTCGACGGTGACGCGCAGGATCCGCTCGCGCAGCTCGGCCAGCTTCACCAGCGCCTGCTCGATTTCGCCCGCCTTGCGGATGATGCCGACCAGGTCGTTCATCGACTGCTGCAGCTCGGTGTGCAGGGTGTACGGGTTTTCCGCGGAGGCGCCGGCCGGCGGGTCGAACGGCGCGAGCGCCATCTTCGCCGCGGCGTCCACATCGGACTCCAGTACCGCGGGCCTGCCCTCGAGGCCGGACACGTACTCGGCCGCGCCGAGCCCGGCGCGGCGGCCGAACACCAGCAGGTCGGACAGCGAGTTGCCGCCGAGCCGGTTGGACCCGTGCATGCCGCCCGAGCACTCCCCGGCCGCGAACAGGCCGGGCACGCTCGCCGCGGCCGTGTCCGGGTCGACCTCGATGCCGCCCATGACGTAGTGGCAGGTCGGGCCGACCTCCATCGGCTCGGCGGTGATGTCGACGTCCGCCAGCTCCTTGAACTGGTGGTACATCGACGGCAGCCGCTTGCGGATCTCCTCGGCGGGCAGCCGGCTGGCGATGTCGAGGAAGACGCCGCCGTGCGGCGAGCCGCGGCCCTCCTTGACCTCGGAGTTGATCGCGCGGGCCACCTCGTCGCGGGGCAGCAGGTCGGGCGTGCGCCGGTTGTCCTCCTGGTCGGAGTACCAGCGGTCGGCTTCCTCTTCGCTTTCGGCGTACTGGCCCTTGAACACGTCGGGCACGTACTCGAACATGAACCGCTTGCCGTCGGAGTTCTTGAGCACGCCGCCGTCCCCGCGCACGCCCTCGGTGACGAGGATGCCCTTGACGCTCGGCGGCCAGACCATCCCGGTCGGGTGGAACTGGACGAACTCCATGTTGATCAGCTTCGCGCCCGCCCGCAGGGCCAGCGCGTGGCCGTCGCCGGTGTACTCCCACGAGTTCGACGTCACCTTGAACGACTTGCCGATGCCGCCGGTGGCGAGCACGACGGCGGGCGCCTCGAAGAGGACGAACCGCCCGCTCTCGCGCCAGTAGCCGAACGCGCCGGCGATCTTCCCCTCGGTGGTGAGCAGCTCGGTGACCGTGCACTCGGCGAAGACCTTGATCTTGGCTTCGTAGTCGCCGGTCTCGGCGAAGTCCTCCTGCTGCAGCGAGACGATCTTCTGCTGCATCGTGCGGATCAGCTCGAGCCCGGTGCGGTCACCGACGTGCGCCAGCCGCGGGTACGTGTGGCCGCCGAAGTTGCGCTGGCTGATCCGGCCGTCGGCGGTGCGGTCGAACAGCGCGCCGTACGTCTCGAGCTCCCAGACGCGGTCCGGCGCCTCCTTGGCGTGCAGCTCCGCCATCCGCCAGTTGTTGAGGAACTTCCCGCCGCGCATGGTGTCGCGGAAGTGGACCTGCCAGTTGTCGTTCGAGTTCGCGTTGCCCATCGAGGCGGCGCACCCGCCCTCGGCCATCACCGTGTGCGCCTTGCCGAACAGGGACTTGCACACGACCGCGACGCGGAAGCCGCGTTCGCGGGCTTCGATCACGGCGCGCAGACCGGCGCCACCGGCACCGATCACCACCACGTCGTAGCTGTGCCGTTCGACCTCGGTCATGAAGAGATTCCACCTCGGAACTGGGGACGTCTGTGGTTGGGAGAGCGGGCGCTAGTTGACGAATCTCAGGTCCGAGATCGCGCCGCTGGCGACGAGCATGACGTAGAAGTCGGTCAGCACCAGCGTGCCGAGCGTCGTCCAGGCCAGCGTCATGTGGCGGGTGTTGAGCTTCGAGACCTTCGTCCAGATCCAGTAGCGCACCGGATGCTTGGAGAAGTGCTTCAGCCGGCCCCCGGTCACGTGCCGGCACGAGTGGCAGGACAGCGTGTAGGCCCAGAGCAGGATCACGTTGCCGAGCAGGACGATGTTGCCCAGCCCGAAGCCGAAGCCGCCGGTCTTGCCGTGGAACGCCGTGATCGCGTCGTAGGTGTTGACCAGCGAGACGATCAGCGCCACGTAGAAGAAGTAGCGGTGGACGTTCTGGATGATCAGCGGCAGCCGCGTCTCGCCGGTGTACTTGGCGTGCGGCTCCGCGACGGCGCAGGCGGGCGGGGAGAACCACACCGACCGGTAGTAGGCCTTGCGGTAGTAGTAGCAGGTCAGGCGGAACCCGAGCAGGAACGGCAGCACCACGAAGCCGAGCGGGATCCAGCCGGGCAGGTCGCCGAACCAGTGGCCGAAGTGGCTCGAGCCCGCCACGCAGGACGTGGACAGGCACGGCGAGTAGAACGGCGTCAGGTAGTGGTAGTCGGGCACCCAGTAGGCGGTGCGCACGAACGACCGGACCGTCGCGTAGACGATGAACGCCGACAGTCCGAGCACGGTCAGCAGCGGCTGGAGCCACCACCGGTCCGTGCGGAGGGTGCGCTCGGCGATCCGGGCCCGCTTGGGGGCCCGGACGCCGGTGCCGACGCCGTTGTCAGCGGGAGCGCTCACCGCTGGTCGCGCTTGTAGCCGCCGACGCCTTCGTCATCGGCGCCGTGCCACAGCGCCGGGTCGTAGGGGGTGTCGGGGACGGGGACGCGCTCCGCGGCCTTCGCCTGGGCGGGCACCGCGAGCGGCACGCCGTCGAGGTCCGCGATGTCGATGTCGAGGCGCTCGACGTCGTTGGCGAGCCGGCGCACCGCCGACGCGTCGCCGTAGCGCGAGCGCAGTGCGCCGACGCACTGCCGGAGCTGGCCGATGGTTCGCCGCAGCTCGGCGATCTCGGAGGTGGACATCATGCCTCCCGTGTGGTGGGGCTGGCAGGGAACCGGCGAAGGCAACCTTCGAAGGCACTGCCACGCGTCGTGCAGTGTGACAACTAGCACACTAACGGTTCCGAGGGTGATCGGGGTCACTCGGATCGATCTTCTGAATCGATTTTGATTCAGCGTTTTCCCGAGGTAGTGTGGCCAGAGTCACGACCCAGAGGCGTCAGCGCTGCCGTCCCGCGGACCACCCCACACCAGTGATCCGGAGCCGGACATGAGCCCGACCCCCACCACATCGTTGCACCCGGTCGTCGCCGAGGTCACCGCCCGCATCGCCGCGCGCAGTGCCGCGACCCGCACCGCCTACCTCGGCCGCACGGCCGCCGCGCACGCCGAAGGCCCGGTCCGCCGCGGCCTCGCGTGCAGCAACCTCGCCCACGGCTTCGCCGCGATGGACGGCGTCGACAAGGAAGCGCTGCGCGCCGCGCGCGCCCCCGGCGTCGCGATCGTGTCCTCCTACAACGACATGCTGTCGGCGCACCAGCCGATGCAGGAGTACCCGGCGTGGCTGAAGAAGTCCGTGCGCTCCGCGGGCGGTGTCGCCCAGTTCGCCGGCGGCGTGCCCGCGATGTGCGACGGGATCACGCAGGGCCGCGCGGGCATGGAGCTGTCGCTGTTCAGCCGCGAGGTCATCGCGATGTCGACGGCGATCGCGCTCTCGCACGACATGTTCGACGCGGCGCTGCTGCTGGGCGTCTGCGACAAGATCGTGCCCGGCCTGCTGATCGGCGCGCTGTCGTTCGGCCACCTGCCGGCGGTGCTGATCCCGGCCGGCCCGATGAACTCCGGGCTGCCGAACAAGGAGAAGGCGCGCGTCCGGCAGCTGTACGCCGAGGGCCTCGCCACCCGCGAAGACCTCCTCGACGCCGAAGCGGCGTCGTACCACTCGGCCGGCACCTGCACGTTCTACGGCACCGCCAACTCGAACCAGATGGTCGTCGAGGTGATGGGCCTGCACCTGCCCGGCGCCAGCTTCGTCCAGCCCGGCTCTTCGTTGCGCCGCGCGTTGACCGAAGAGGCCGGGCGGCGGATCGTGGCGATTTCGCGCGGCGAGGAGTACACGCCCGTCTCGCGGATCCTCGACGAGAAGGCCTTCGTCAACGGCGTCGTCGCGCTGCTCGCCACCGGCGGGTCGACGAACCACACGATGCACCTGGTCGCGATCGCCGCGGCCGCCGGCATCCAGCTGACCTGGGACGACTTCTCCGACCTCTCGGCCGTGGTGCCGCTGCTGGCGCGGGTCTACCCGAACGGCAGCGCCGACATCAACCACTTCCACGCCGCCGGCGGCATCCAGTTCCTGGTCGGCACGCTGCTCGACGCCGGGCTGCTGCACGAGGACGTGCACACGGTGGCCGGGTTCGGGCTGCACCGCTACCGCGCCGAGCCGATCCTGTCCGACGGCGAGCTCGTCTGGCGCGACGTGCCCACCCGCAGCCTGGACGAAGAGGTGCTGCGCCCGGCGTGGCGGCCCTTCGCCGCGGACGGCGGGCTGCGGATGGTCGAGGGCAACCTCGGCCGCGCGGTGGTCAAGGTGTCCGCGGTCGCGCCCGAGCACCGCGTCGTCCAGGCGCCGGCACGGGTGTTCACCACGCAGGAGGGCTTCACGGCCGCGTTCGAGGCCGGCGAGCTCGACCGGGACGTCGTCGTGGTGATCCGGCAGCAGGGCCCGCGGGCCAACGGCATGCCGGAGCTGCACGGCCTGACCCCGGCCCTGGGCGTGCTGATGGACCGCGGGCACGCCGTGGCGTTGCTCACCGACGGCCGGATGTCGGGCGCGTCGGGCAAGATCCCGGCCGCCATCCAGGTGACGCCGGAAGCCGCCGCGGGCGGCCTGATCGCCCGCGTCGCGGACGGCGACGTCATCCGGCTCGACGCCGCCGCGGGTTCGCTCGACGTGCTGGTCGGTGACGAAGAACTCGCCCGGCGCGAGCTTGTGGACTCCCCGCCGTCCGAAGCATCCTGGACCGGCACCGGCCGAGAGCTGTTCGCCGCGTTGCGCCGTGCCGTCGGCCCCGCTGACCAGGGCGCTTCGGTGTTCGGCGGTTTGACCCCGGAGCACTTCGGAATGCCCACTCTGGAAACACAGGAGGTCGGTCAGTGACCACCGGTCAGGACCTGCTCGAGCTGTCCCCCGTGATGCCCGTCGTGGTGATCGACGACGCCGACGACGCGGTCCCCACGGCGCGGGCCCTGCTCGCCGGCGGGATCGGGGTCATCGAGCTGACCCTGCGCACGTCGGCGGCGCTGCCGGCGATCGAGCGCGTCGCCGCCGAGGTGCCGGACATCGTCATCGGCGCCGGCACCGTCACTTCGCCGGACCAGGCGAAGCAGGCGGCCGACGCGGGCGCGAAGTTCCTCGTGACGCCGGGCTGCACGGACGCCGTCGTCGACGCGTGCTTCGAGACCGGGCTGCCGTTCCTGCCGGGCGCGAGCACCGTGTCCGAGGCGATGCGGCTCGCCGAGCGCGGGCTGTCGGCGCTGAAGTTCTTCCCGGCGGAGGCGTCGGGCGGTGTCGCGTACCTGAAGTCGATCGCGGGTCCGCTGCCGTCTCTGCGCTTCTGTCCCACCGGCGGGATCACGGTGGCCTCGGCGCCGTCGTACCTGGCGCTGCCGAACGTCGGCTGCATCGGCGGCTCGTGGCTGACGGCCTCGCTCGACCCCGCCACGATCGAGAAGCTGGCCGCCGAGGCCGCCGCGCTGTAGCGGAGATCACTCCGCGTCGGCGCCGCACCCGAACGGCGGAACCGGCGTCCGCATTCCGGGAGCACCGTTCCAGCGCGCTGGAACGGTGCTCCGTGCGGGTGTGGCGCCGGTCATGAAATCTTCGCGTGTTCCGCTGAATGGCGCAGATGCCGCTCTGGTGGGTTATTTACCTGCCTGTTATCTTTCTCTTCGCTGTTTCCAGCGAGGAGAATCCGTGTCCCTGACCAGCGTGGTCGCGCCCGATCCGGCCCCCGAGACCGTCGCCGCACTCGTCGGCGAACGCCTTTCGGTGTCCGCACTTCACCAGCTCGGCGACACTGTCGGCGGCTATTCCTTCGTCAAGGTCGTGGTCGACCGCGAGCAGGCGAAGATCCACTTCCTGCACAACGCGCGGCATTCCTTTCACGCGATCTATATCGGGGAAGAGATCCTCGGCGTCGGCGAAGAACGCGTGCGCGCCGAGATCGACTCGTACAACGAGGCCTTCTACCACGCGCCGGACCGCCGGTTCCTGCTCGGCATTCTCGCCCTGCACCCGCAGATGCTTTCGCTGGAGACGGTCGAGGTCGACACCATGCCGGCCGAGCTGATCCGCGAGTTCCACGCCTTCGTCGCCCAGTACGTCGACCCGTCGCTGCCGCTGCTGTTCAAGCCGGCCAACCAGCTGCAGGAGCGGATCGTCCGCGACATCCCGGCGGGCGAGCTGCCGCGCGTCTTCGCGCACGAGCTGTTCTCCACGGCGCCGTTCGTGGCGCTGAACCCGGGCACGGCCACCGGGCGGCTGCGCGCGTTCCGCACCGAGGCCGAGTACCGGGCCGCGACGCTGGACTGGACCGACATCATCGTGATGGACCGCGTCCCCGACGACATCCCGCGGCTGGCGGGGATCGTCAACGCCCGGCACACGACGCCGTTGTCGCACACCAACGTCCTCGCCACCGGCTGGCAGATCCCGAACGCCGTCCAGCTCGGCGCGCTGGCCGAGGTCGAGCGCCGCGGGCTCGACGGCAAGTGGGTCGAGTACACAGTGGACGCCCAGGGACTCTCGCTGCGCGAGGTCGACGAGCCGGCCGGCGCGGCGCCGCCGGCCTGGTACGCCCAGCGCGTCACGCTGGAGCAGCCGGAGGCCGACCACAGCCCGATCGTGAACCTCGCCCGGCTGCGCGCGTCCGACCGCCACCGCTACGGCACGAAGGCGGCCAACCTCGGCGAGCTGCACCACGTGCTGGCTTCCGGTTCACAGCGGCTCCTGGGCTTCTACCAGGTGCCGCGGCCACCGCGGGACAACCTGCTCCCCTACCTGGCCCGGCTGCTGGACGTCCCGCTCGACGCCGACCTGCGCGCCGCGGCCCGGCGGCTGCTCGACGAGCACGTCCGCGTGCCGCGCGGCATCGCGCTGCCCTTCTCGCTGCAGCGGCGGTTCCTGGAGTCGTCGCCGCGGATTCAGCAGGCCATCGGGAAGCTGAAGATGGCTCTGGAGCTGGACGCCCGCGAGATCGAGCCGCTGTGCGTCGAGCTGCAGGGCCTGATCCGGTCCGCGCGGATGCCGGGCGCGCTGGCCGGCGAAATCGACTCCGCGCTGGTATCGCAACTGGCCGGCGTGCGGGCGTTCGTCGTGCGCAGCTCGTCGAACGCCGAAGACCTCGCCGGGTTCTCCGCGGCCGGGATCTACGAGTCGCACAACCACGTCACCACGGCCGAGCGGATCTTCGCCAGTGTCAAGGAGGTCTGGGCGTCGCTGGTGTCCGTGCGCAGCGTCCGGCTGCGGCAGCAGGCCGGGATCTCCCTCGACGAGTGCTACATGGGCGTGGTGATCCAGGAGCAGGTCGCGGCGGACTTCGGCGGGGTGCTGGTGACGACGAACCCGATGAACCGCGCGGACTTCCGCACGGTGTACGTCAACGTGTCGCCTCGCATGACGGACGTCGTCGACGGTGCGGCGCTGCCGATGCAGTACCTGTATTCGACGGTCGAGGGCGGCGGCCGCACGCTGTCCCTGGGCGACGCGCCCGCGGACCTCGACGAGCGCGCCCACGCGCAGCTGCAGCGCCTCGCCGTCGCCGGCCGCCTGCTGCAGGGCCACTTCTCGCCCGACTACACCTTCGACTCACCAGTGGACATCGAGTGGCTCGCCGACGGCGAGCACCTCCACCTCGTGCAGCTGCGCCCCTATTCGGCCTGACCTTCCCGGGAGACACACGATCATGCTGGGGCTTCGCCTGCCCGCGAAACCCGCCGTTCAGCGCGCCGTCCGGCTGACCTACGGCTTCCAGTTCTTCTTCGGCCTGCTGCTGTGGGTGCCGATCTTCTACTCGTACCAGAAGCTCATCGGGCTCTCCGACGGCGAGATCTTCGGCATCCAGAGCATTTACTACATCGTGTTCTGCCTGCTCGAGATCCCGACCGGGATGATCGCCGACCGCTTCGACTACCGCACCTCGCTGACGGCGGGCGCGGGCGTGCTGGTGGCCGCGAACCTGGTGCCGGTGTTCCTGAGCTCCTACCCCGGATTCCTGGTGCACTTCGTCTTGATCGCCTTGGCCCGCTCGCTGGTTTCGGGTGCGCAGAGCGCGTACCTGTACGAGTACCTGCACGCATCCGGCGCGGGGGAACACTACCTCCGCGTGGAAGGCGTCGGCCGCGCGTACAGCCTGGTCGGCAAGATCGTGTTCTGGCCGGTGATCGGCCTGCTGATGTCGTGGAGCCTCCCCTCACCGTACTGGCTGACGGCGATCAACGCGGGCATAGCGCTCGCCTTCGCGCTCAAACTCCCCCCGATCCCGGGCGGCCGCCGCGTAACCGACAAGACGGCATCACTGGTGGCGGGACTCGGCGGCGCGTTGTGGACGCTGCGTTCGTCCCGGTGGCTGGTGTTGTTGATGGTGCAGGGCGTCGCGATGTTCACGCTGGTCCGGATCTGCCAGGTGAACCTGTTCCAGCCGATCCTGGAGTCGAAGACGCTCTCGGTGAACTGGTACGGCACGGTCCTGGCCGCGATGACGGTCTTCGAAGCACTGGGCGCGGCCCGCCCCCACCGGCTTCGCCGCGCGATAGGCCCGGTGGGTTCGGTGTTCACGCTGACGATCGTGATGGCCCTCTGCCTCGGGGTGATCGTGTTCGTGGGCGCCTTCCCGGCGGTGGTGCTGTTGTGCGTGTTCGCGGTGGCGACGGGAATCGCGTTCCCGATCCAGAAGCAACTGCTGAACGACTCCATCACGGACTCCCGCTACCGCGCGACACTCCTGTCCATGGAGTCCATTGTGGACAGGGCGGTGTGCGCACTGGTCGCGGTGGCACTGGGTGCGTACCTGGCAGCCGGGCAGCTGAACGAGTTCCTCCTGCTGACGGCCATCGTGACGTGCGGCGCGATGGGTCTGCTCGCGGTGCTGCTGCTGGCGGTCCGCAAGCACCGCTCGGACCGCCGGGTCCCCGCCGCCCGCCGTCCGGGCACGACTTTCCCACCGGCCGACCCGCAACTCCGCACACGGCACGAGGTGGGAGAAGTCCGCCACTGACCCCAGCGCCGGCTTGGAATGCGGCCGGGCATCGGCGCTGACGCACCACCGAGCCACCTCACACCGCCGAGCGGGTGCCGGCAGGCACAGGCACCGGCGCTCGCGCAGGGCCAAACCAGCCCACCCCGCGGAGCCGCCGACCCTCACCGAGCGCACCGACGGGCTAACGGCCGCCGCGCCGCGCCACCGGCCCGACCCAGCCACCACACCAATGGCGCCCACCTCGGTCACCGATCACCGGACCCACCCCGGCCACGCACCGCCGCGCCACACCACCGCCCGGCCCGGCCGCCACACCGCCGCGCCCCACCGGGCTCACCCGCGGCCACCGGGCCACCGGCACCACCGGGCCGCCGCACCGCACCCACTCCGGCCACCGGCCACAACACCGAGCCGAAACCCGGCACGGCGAGCGTCGGTCAGTCGATGACGGCGTCGTCGAGCAGGGTGGACTCCGCGCCGTACTCGCGGAGTTCCTCCCTGATCACCGTGTAGGCCAGCCCTTGCGGGTAGCCCTTGCGCGCGAGGAAGCCGAGCAGCCGCCGCAGGGCGGTCTGTTCGTCTACGTTGCCGAGCGAGCCGAGGCGCTTGCGGACCAGTTCCCTGGCCATCTGTTCCTCGGACTCGCGGTCGACCTCGCCGGCGGCCTGCGTGGCGATCTCGTCGTCGACGCCCTTGCGCCGCAGCTCGGCCACCAGCGCGGTGCGGGACAGGCCCTGGTTCGCGTGCCGGGACTTCACCCACAGTTCCGCGAACTCCGCGTCGTTGACCAGCCCCGCCCGGTCGAGCTTCCCGAGCAGGGTCTCGCTGGTCTCCTCGTCGAACCCCTTGCGGTGCAGCGCCTGCCGCAGCTCTTCCTGAGTGCGCGGCCGGGCGGCCAGGAGATCGAAGCAGATCTCCTTGGCCTTCTTGTACCGCTCCTCAGGAGGCAGCTCGGCGGGCGGCACCTTCGGTGCCCTCGCCACCTCGATCACTCCTCGTTCTCACAGCCGGCCGCGCCTCACCCGGCCGCACCGTCACCACTCGATGCGACGGCGGCGGGCGATCAGAAGTCGACCGGCGCCGGGACGGGCTCGATGGCGGCCGCGTCGAGCTGCGGGCCGATGCCGAGCTTCTCCTTGATCCGCTTCTCGATCTCGTTGGCGATGTCCGGGTTGTCGCGCATGAACTTCCGCGCGTTCTCCTTGCCCTGGCCGAGCTGGTCGCCCTCGTAGGTGTACCAGGCGCCGGACTTGCGCAGGATGCCCTGGTCGACCCCCATGTCAATGAGCGAACCCTCGCGGGAGATGCCGTGGCCGTACAGAATGTCGAACTCGGCCTGCTTGAAGGGCGGGGCCATCTTGTTCTTGACGACCTTGACGCGGGTCCGGTTGCCGACCGCCTCGCCGCCGTCCTTCATCGTCTCGATGCGGCGCACGTCCAGGCGGACCGACGCGTAGAACTTCAGCGCCTTGCCACCGGTGGTGGTCTCCGGGGAGCCGAACATCACGCCGATTTTCTCGCGCAGCTGGTTGATGAAGATCGCCGTGGTGCCGGAGTTGTTCATCGCACCGGTCATCTTGCGCAGGGCCTGGCTCATCAGGCGGGCCTGGAGGCCGACGTGCGAGTCACCCATCTCGCCCTCGATCTCGGCGCGGGGCACGAGCGCGGCCACGGAGTCGATGACCAGGATGTCGAGCGCGCCGGAGCGGACCAGCATGTCCGCGATCTCCAGGGCCTGCTCACCGGTGTCCGGCTGGGAGACGAGCAGCGCGTCGGTGTCGACGCCGAGCTTCTTGGCGTAGTCCGGGTCCAGCGCGTGCTCCGCGTCGATGAACGCCGCGATGCCGCCGTTGCGCTGCGCGTTCGCCACCGCGTGCAGGGCGACCGTGGTCTTACCGGAGGATTCCGGCCCGTAGACCTCGATGACCCGGCCCCGGGGCAGGCCGCCGATGCCGAGGGCGACGTCGAGGGCGATCGAGCCGGTGGGGATCACGGCGATGGGCGGCCGGGTGTCCTCGCCCAGGCGCATGACCGAGCCCTTGCCGTACTGCTTGTCGATCTGCGCGAGCGCGAGCTCGAGCGCCTTGTCCTTGTCGGGTGCTGCAGGCATGGAAGTCCACCTCGCTGGTCGAAGCCCTCGTCTCGAGGGCTCTGTGTCGGTTCTTCAGCTGTCCGGTCCGACGCTAGCGGCGGGGACCGACAATTCCAGGCGCGGCGCCCAATCTGTGGATCGCTGGACCCGATGTGGACAACACCTTAGACGAACACCTGTTCGAGGTCCGCAGCGACACACCCTTGCGGTAGAGTTTTCGCCCGCCCGGGTCATGCCTATCCACAAAACTCCAGGTCAGCGCCGTTCAGCCGGGACGTCGAAGGCGTTGCAGACCTCGCGCCAGATCTCCTTGGCCGGGATTCCCGCGGTCAGCGCCTGGTCGACGGTGCGCCCGCCGAGCCCGCTCAGAACGTGGTCGCTGGCCAGCACCTGGGCCCGCCCGGGACCGAACTCCTCGGCCATCAGCCGCCGGAAAACCGTGATCCGCATCGGACCCACTCTAACCGGCGGGCGTGAACGGCCCGTCCGCGCCGTCTACTGACCCGGCTGGACGCTCGCCTCGAAGTAGTCGGCCAGCGTGCCGGGCGTGGTCGCCGCCGCCTGGTCGCTCGTGTTCAGCTGGTAGATGAACCCGGCCAGCGGCCGGTCCGCGACCGTGAACACGAGCACCGCCGACGTCTTCCCCGCCGCCGACGAGTAGTGGCCCTTCAGCCCGTTGCCGCCCCAGTCGGCCTCGGTGCGGTCGCCGCCCGCCGAGGTGAGCAGGCCGTCGGTGTACTGCTTCAGCGTGTCGGCGCTGTCGCCGTGGACGTAGGTCACCTGCGTGCCTGCCCGGCCCGGCGCGGAGCAGGTCGAGGCGGCGCCCAGGCGCTGCGCCGGCGCCGCCGGGCCGTTGCCCATGCCGGGCTTGCAGTCGCCGGTGTCGGCGATCTTCCCGGCGAGCTGGCGCAGGCAACCGGTGAACCCCTTGTCGTCCTCCTGACCCGGCGTTTTGCACTGGTCCGCGGTGTAGGTCGCCACCGAGGACGACGACGTGAGGAACAACGTCACGCCCACCGCGAGCGCCACGACGACCGCGGCCGCGATCCCGATCAGCAGCTTCTTCTTCCCGCCGGGCTTCGGCTCGGCCTTCTCCGGCGCGGGCGAGTACGCCGGGAAGTTCGAGGGCACCGGCTGCGGGCCACTGGCCGGGAAGTTCGACGGCGCGTAGTTCGGGTACTGCGGCGCAGGCGGCGGCGCGTACTGCGGCCGGTGCGGCGGCGCGCCCGCGGCCACCGCCCCTTCGACGTTCTGGGTGCGCACGGACAGCCCGTCGCGGGCCACGTGCTGGGCGCCGAGCGCGACGGCGGTCTCCGGCTGGTCGAGGCTGCCCGGCACGACACCGAGCTTCTCCGCGATCATCGTGCCGACCAGCGGCAACCGGCTCGACCCGCCGACGAGGTAGATGCCCGCCAGCCGGTCCGGCGTCAGCCCGGACGACCGCAGCGTCCGCGACAGCAGCTCCACGCTACGCAGCATCGCCGGCCGGACCAGGCCTTCCAGCTCGCCGCGGGTGACGAGGACGTCCTTGAACGGCTCCGGCATCGGCACCTCGGTCTGCGGGTGCCGCGAGAGCACCTCCTTGGCCGCCTTGACGTCCTCCTGCAGCGCACGCCGGGTGCGCCGGTCGCCGGTGGACTCCGGCCGCAGCAGCCGCTGCCAGCGCTGCGGGTCCGAGTGCGACACCTCGCGCCCGACGTGCACCATCAGCGCCTGGTCGACGTCGAGGCCGCCGAGGTCGGGCAGGCCGTCCTCGGCGAGCACGGTGAACCCGTTCTGCGTGGCACCGACGACCGCGACGTCGAAGGTGCCCGCGCCGAGGTCGTAGACGGCGAGCGCCTGGCCGGGCGCGAGCGACTTGCCGGGGAACGACGCGAAGTGCGCCGCGGCGGCCACCGGCTCGGGCACCAGCAGGATGTTCGGGCCCATCCCGGCCAGCCGGGCGGCGGACATCAGCACGTTGCGGCGCGTCTGCCCCCACTGCGCGGGGTGGGTCAGCCGGACCTCGTCGGGCTGCTCGCCGCCGAGCTGGCGGGAGGTCTCCTCGAGCACGCGGCGCAGGATGGCGGCCAGCGCGTCGGTCACCGGGACGACGTCAGTGCCGAGCAGCAGGGTCTGCTCGTCGATGCGGCGCTTGGGGTTCGGCTCGAAGCGCGTCGGGTCGAGCCGGGCGCGCCGCTCGGCGTCGCGGCCGACCATGATCGTGCCCTCTTCGGTGGCGAACACCGCCGACGGCATGTTGGCCGAGCCGTCCACCTCGACGACCCGGGGCGGCATACCGTGCGCCGAAAGCACGGCCACGGTGTTGGACGTCCCGAGGTCCACCGACAGGATCCGCACAGCACTCCCCTTCGCGAAAACAAGCGCCGACGCGCCCGCGGTGATGCTGCCATGCGTGCGGTCACCGTGCGTGCGGACCCGGAAAAGTCACTGCTCCTTGACTCGGATGGCGATCAAGGTGCACTCTAGTTGCACAGTTCGATCAACAGAGTTGCTCAGTTCGCGCAAGATGGGAGAGGCTGGTGCTGAAGCTGCTCGTCCTCGGGACGACCTGACCGACGCGCTGGTGGTGAAGCGAGGTACCCAGCACACCTCGCCGCCACACGCTGCCCAGGCGGCGCGAGACCACCGTGAACCACGTCCTCCCCACCGGAAGGAAGAACCTGTGAGCGACCTCCCCGTTCTCGCCGTCACCCTCGGCGACCCCGTCGGCATCGGCCCGGAGATCACCCTGAAGACCCTCGCCGAGCCCGAAGCCCTGCAGATGGCGCACGGGGTGGCGGTGGGCGACGCGATCGTGCTGGAACGCCTGGTCCGGCACCTGGGCCTGAACCTGGAGATCAACCCGATCGCCACGGTCGCCGACGCGCGCTTCACCACCGGCGTGATCGACGTGCTCAACCTGGGCGTCGTCCGCGAGGACCTGCCGTGGGGCGAGGTGAACGCCACCGCGGGCGCCGCAGCGGTCGGGGCGATCGAGGTCGCCACCCGGCTCGCGATGGCCGGCGAGGTCGACGCGATCGTGACCGCGCCGATCAACAAGGAGGCCATCTGGGCGGCGGGTTCGCAGCACCTCGGGCACACCGAGATGCTCGGCGAGCTGACCGGGTCGACCCGGTTCAACACGATGTTCTGGGTCTCCGGGCTGAAGATCTTCTTCGCCACCCGGCACCTTTCCCTGCGCGAAGCGATCAGCCAGATCACGCGGGAGAACATCGAGCACGCGATCCGGGAGGCGTACACCGCGCTGGAGGTGTTCGGCACGGAGAAACCGAGACTGGCGGTAGCGGCGCTGAACCCGCACGGCGGGGAAAACGGCAAGTTCGGCGACGAGGAGATCATCGCGATCGCCCCGGCGGTCGCCGCCGCACGGGTGGCCGGCCTCGACGTGGTCGGTCCGATCCCCGCGGATTCCGTGTTCCACCAGGGAATCCAGGGCCGGTTCGACGGGGTGCTCTCGCTCTACCACGACCAGGGGCACATCGCGTCGAAGACGTACGACTTCGACGGCACGGTGTCGGTGACCGTCGGCCTGCCGATCCTGCGCACGTCGGTCGACCACGGCACGGCGTTCGACATCGCCGGTACCGGCCGGGCGTCGCACGGCACCATGCGGGCGGCGTTCAAGGCCGCGGCCACCCTGGCGCCGTACGCGCGGAGGCTGCCCGCGATCTACCCACCGGGGGTCCGGTGATCCCCCGCAAGCGCTGGGCGTACGTCATCCCGGTCGCGGTGGTCATGTACATGCTGGCCTACCTCGACCGCACGAACGTCGCCGTGATCCTGCCCTACATCGGCGGCGACTTCCCGTTGTCCGCCGGCGCGAAGGGGCTGGCGAGCGGCATCTTCTTCGTCGGCTACCTCGTGCTGCAGATCCCCGCGGCGGTCCTGGCGGCGAAGTGGAGCGCCCGCAAGACCGTGCTGCTGCTGATGATCGCGTGGGCGGTCGCGGCCGTGCTGTGCGGGCTGGTGCGGAGCGAGACCCAGCTGTACCTGGCCCGGCTGCTGCTCGGGCTGTTCGAGGGCGGGGTGTGGCCCGCGGTGCTGGTCCTGCTGGCGTCCTGGTTCCCGCAGGCGGAGCGGGCGCGGGCGAACGCGCTGTGGATGACGTGCCTGCCGATCTCGGCGATCCTGATGTCGCCGCTGTCCGGGTTCATGCTCGACCACATGTTCTGGCGCTGGGTGTTCGTCCTGCAGGGCCTGCCGCCGCTGCTGTGGGCGGTCGTCTGGTGGTTCGCGGTGGCCGACCGGCCGGCGCGGGCGCGGTGGATCTCCGCGGCGGAACGCGAGTACCTCGAAACCACCTTGCAGGCCGAAGAAGACGCGAAGCCGGCGTTCGCCAAACAGGGTTACCGGCAGGCACTGGCGAACCGTCACGTGCTGCTGCTGGTCGGCGTCTACTTCTTCTGGATCACCGGCTTCTACGGCTTCTCCCTGTGGTTGCCATCGGTGGTGAAGACGATGACCGGCGGCTCGGCCACCGCCGTCGGCTTCCTGTCGGCCGTGCCGTACGTGCTGGCGCTGGCCGGGATGGTCGCGTGCGCGCACTGGTCCGACCGCACGGGCAACCGGCGGCTCGCGGTCACGGTGCCGCTGCTGGTCGCGATCGCCGGGCTGCTGGCGGGCAACCTCGTGCGGTGGCCGGCGGCCGTGCAGCTGGTGCTGCTCTGCGTGGTCGCGACCGGCGTCCACATGCCGTACGGGCCGTTCTGGGCCATTCCCAGCCGGGTCCTCGGCATCGAGGTCGTCGCCGTGGCGATGGGCCTGATCAACGCGCTGGGCAACCTCGGCGGGTTCGCCGGCCCCTACCTGGTCGGCTGGCTCACCGATGTCACCGGCGCCGCGACCACCGGGTTCGTCGTCCTGGCCGCGTTCCTCGCCGTGGCCGCCGGGCTGGCGTTCTTCGGGCTGAAACCCGCCACTGTGGAAGAGTCGGCGCATGTCCCAGCCGCGACCAGGCACCCGTGACCGGCGCGCGCTGCTGCTGGAGGCCGTCCGTGACGGCTCCGGCAGCATCGCCGAGCTGGCCGAAGAGTTCGGCGTCTCCGAGTCGACGATCCGGCGTGACCTCGCCTCGCTCGCCGGCGCGGGGCACGTCGTCCGCACCTACGGCGGCGCGCTCGACACGGAACGCAGTCCCCGCGACAAGGACCGGGAGCACGCGGCGGCCAAGGACGCCATCGCCCGGGAGGCCGCCGCGCTGGTCCGGAACGGCGAGGTGGTGCTGCTCGACGCGGGCACGACCACGGGCAGGCTGGCCCGTCACCTCGCCCACCGCGAGGGGCTGACCGTGGTCACGAACGGCGTCACCGCGATCCGGGAGCTGGCCGGCTTCTCCGGCATCGACCTGGTCGTCCTCGGTGGCCGGCTGCGGCACCCGGGCGAAGCCATCCTCGGCGAGAGCGTGCTGGCCCAGCTGCGGCACATCTCACCCGACCGGGTGTTCTTGGGCGCGGACGGCGTGGTCGCCGGCCGGGGGCTGTGCTGCCCGTCACTGGAGCAGTCGGTGGTCAAGCACGCGATGCTCCACGCGGGCGCGGAGGCGTACGTGCTGGCCGACCACTCCAAGCTGGACCAGGCCCCTTTTTCCTACTGGACGCCGCTCGACCGCGACTACCGGCTGATCACCGACGAACCCCGGGTCGACGTGGTGTTCCCGCAGTTCGCCGAGAGCGTGATCGTGGCCGGAGCCCCGGAAATTGTCGGTGGTGCCGCGCATCATGAATGACGTGGCCACCGACGTGCTCGACCTCTTCTCCCCCGCGACCCGGGACTGGTTCGCCGGGGCCTTCGCCGCGCCCACCGCGGCCCAGGAAGGGGCCTGGCGTGCGGCGCACGCGGGCGAGCACGCCCTCGTCGTCGCGCCGACCGGGTCCGGCAAGACGCTGTCGGCGTTCCTCTGGGCGCTGGACCGGCTCTCCGTGGAGCCGCCGCCGGCGGAGGCGACGAAACGCTGCCGGATCCTCTACGTCTCGCCGCTGAAGGCGCTGGCGGTCGACGTCCAGCGGAACCTGCGGGCCCCGCTCGCCGGCATCTCGCAGGCCAGCCGCCGGCTCGGGCTGCCGGTGCCCGGGATCGAAGTGGGCATGCGCACCGGCGACACGACCGCGGCCGAGCGCCGCAGTTTCGCCAAGACACCCCCGGACGTGCTGGTGACCACGCCGGAGTCGCTGTTCCTCATCCTCACCTCGTCGGCGCGGGAGTCGCTGCGCGGCGTGGAGACCGTGATCGTCGACGAGGTGCACGCGGTCGCCGGCGGCAAGCGCGGCGCGCACCTCGCGGTCTCGCTGGAACGGCTGGACGCCCTCCTGCCGAAGCCGGCGCAGCGGATCGGCCTGTCGGCGACGGTCCGCCCGGTCGACGAAGTGAGCGCGTTCCTGGCCGGCGGCCGCCCGGTGCGCGTGGTCCAGCCGAAGCTGGCGAAGACCATCGAGGTCCGCGTCGAGGTCCCGGTCGAGGACATGAGCAACCTCGACGCGCCCCGCAGCGGCCCGGCGCCGAGCCCGCTCGACGCGCTGGAGTCACTGCAGTCGCTGGAGTCGCTGACCGAGGCGTTCCCGCCGGCGGACATCGCGCCGGGCGGCCTGGGGACGCTGGAGGAGATGGCCGGCAACCCGGTGCAGCGGCCGTCGATCTGGCCGGCGGTCGAGGAGCGGGTGCTGAGCCTGATCCGCGCGCACCGCTCGACCATCGTCTTCGCCAACTCGCGCCGGCTCACCGAGCGGCTCACCGCCCGGCTCAACGAGCTGGCCGCCGAGCAGTCCGAGCTGACGCCGGGCGAGGCGTTCCCGGCGGAAGCCGTCGGGCAGTCCGGCGTGAGCACCGGCGCCCCGCCGGTGATCGCCCGGGCCCACCACGGGTCGATGTCGCGCGAACAGCGCACGCACGTCGAGGAGTCGCTGAAGTCCGGGCAGCTGCCGTGCGTGGTGGCGACGTCGTCGCTGGAACTGGGCATCGACATGGGCGCGGTCGACCTGGTGGTGCAGATCGAGGCGCCGCCGACGGTGGCGTCCGGGCTGCAGCGCGTCGGCCGGGCCGGGCACCAGGTCGGCGCGGTGTCGTCCGGGGTGATGTTCCCGAAGTTCCGCGGTGACCTCGTCTCGTGCGCGGTCGTCGCGGAGCGGATGGCGAGCGGCGCGATCGAGGCGGTCCGCTACCCGCGCAACCCCTTGGACGTCCTGGCGCAGCACGTCGTCGCCATGGTGGCGCTGGAGCCGTGGACGGTGCCGGACCTGGCGTCGCTGGTCCGGCGGGCGGCTCCCTTCGCCGCGCTGCCGGACGACGCCCTGCACGCGGTGCTCGACATGCTCGCGGGCCGCTACCCGAGCGAGGAGTTCGGCGAGCTGCGGGCGCGGATCACCTGGGACCGCATCGGCGGCGAGCTGCGCGGGCGGCCCGGCGCGCAGCGGCTGGCCGTCACGTCCGGCGGCACCATCCCGGACCGCGGCCTGTTCACCGTCATGACGCCGGGCGCGGACGACAAACCCGGCTCACGCGTCGGCGAGTTCGACGAGGAGATGGTGTACGAGTCGCGCGTCGGCGACACCATCCTGCTCGGCACGTCGTCGTGGCGGATCACCGACATCACGCACGACCGCGTGATCGTGGTGCCGGCGCCGGGTGAACCGGCGCGGATGCCGTTCTGGAAGGGTGACGCGCCGGGCCGCCCGCTGGAACTGGGCCGGGCGCTGGGGAAGTTCGTCCGTGAACTGTCCACTTCGGACGACGAGAAGGCGCGCGAGCGGGCCGAGGCGGCGGGGCTGGACGAGCGGGCGTGCGACAACCTCCTCGCCTACCTGGCCGAGCAGAAGGCCGCCACCCGGCACGTCCCGAACGACCGGACGATCCTGCTGGAGCGCTACCGCGACGAGCTCGGCGACTGGCGGATCATCGTGCACTCGCCGTTCGGGGCACAGGTGAACGCGCCGTGGGCGCTGGCCATCGCCGCGCGGCTGCGGGAAAACCGCGGGGTGGACGCGCAGGTGGCGCACTCCGACGACGGCATCGTCCTGCGGTTGCCGGACGCGCTGGACGCCGAAGGCGGCGAGGTCACCATCGGCGCCGACGACGTGCTGCTCGACCCGGAGGAGGTCGAGCAGCTGATCGTCGCCGAGGTCGGCGGCTCGGCCGTGTTCGCGGCGCGGTTCCGCGAATGCGCGGCCCGGTCGCTGCTGCTGCCCCGCCGGGACCCGCGGCGCCGGACCCCGCTGTGGCAGCAGCGGCAGCGCGCGTCACAACTGCTCTCGGTCGCGGCGAAGTACGAGCGGTTCCCCGTCGTGCTGGAAGCGATGCGGGAGGTCCTGCAGGACGTCTACGACGTCAGCGGCCTGCGCGAGCTGATGGCCGACGTCCGGGCCCGCAAGGTCCGGCTGGTGGAGGTCGAAACGCCGGCCGCGTCGCCGTTCGCGCGCAGCCTGCTCTTCGGTTACGTCGGGATGTTCCTGTACGAGACCGACGCCCCGCTGGCCGAGCGGCGGGCCGCGGCGCTGTCGCTGGACTCGGCGCTGCTGGCCGAGCTCCTGGGCACCGAGGCGATCCGGGAACTGCTGGATCCCGAAGCCGTCACCGAGGTGGAACGGTCGCTGCAGCGGCTCGACCCGGACAGGCACGCGCGCTCGGCCGAGGACGCCGCCGACCTGCTGCGGTTCCTCGGCGACCTGACCGTCGAGGAGGCCGCGGAGCGCGGGATCCAGGCCGAGTGGCTCACCGAACTGGAAGCCGCCCGGCGGGCGATCCGGGTGCGGATCGGCGGTGCGGAACGCTTCCTGGCGATCGAGGACGCGGGCCGGGTGCGGGACGCGCTGGGCACCGCGCTGCCGGTGGGCGTACCCGAGGCGTTCACCGAACCGGTGGCGGACCCGCTCGGCGACCTGCTGTCGCGCTACGCCCGCGGCCGGGGCCCGTTCGCGGCGGCGGACGCGGCCGCGCGGTTCGGGCTCGGCACGGCGGTCGTCACCGGGGTACTGGACCGGATGACCGGGGAAGGCCGCCTGGTGCGGGGCGAGCTGAGCCCGATCGGGCGCCCGGAAACCCACGGTGCCGGCGTCGAGTACTGCGATGCGGCCGTGCTGCGCCGGCTGCGGCGGGCGTCGCTGGCCAAGTTGCGCGCCGAAGTCGAGCCGGTCGAACCGGCGGCGCTGGGCCGGTTCCTGCCGTCGTGGCACGGGTTCGGCGGCCGCGTACGGGCGGCGCCGACGGCGGACGACGTGCTGTCGGTGGTCGAGCAGCTCGCCGGGGCACCGTTGCCGGCGAGCGCGGTGGAGTCGCTCATCCTGCCCGGCCGGCTGCCGGGCTACTCCCCCGCGCTGCTGGACGAGCTGACGACGGCGGGCGAAGTCACCTGGGCGGGCTGCGGCGCACTGTCCGGGGGCGACGGCTGGATCGCACTGGCCCCGACCGACGTCGCCGACCTCCTGCTGCCCGAGGTCGTCGAGGACATCCCGACCGGCCCGTTGCACGACGCCATCGTGTCCACTTTGGAGGGTGGCGCGCTGTTCTTCCGCCAGCTGGTGGACCGCGCGACGGTGCTGGTGGACAAGGCGCCCAACGACGCCGAAGTCGTGGCGGCGCTGTGGGACCTGGTCTGGGCGGGCCTGGTCACGGGCGACACGCTGGGGCCGTTGCGGGCCCAGGTCGCCGGCCACGGCGCCCACAAGCCGCGACGCCAGGCACCCCGCGGCCGCTACGCCCGGCTGCGCGCCGGGCGGCCGCAGATGCCGTCGCGGTCCGGGCCGCCGACGGTCGCGGGCCGGTGGGCGCTGACCCCACCGCGGGAAACCGACGCCACTCGCCGCGCCCACGCGCGGACGGAGGCCTTCCTCGAACGCCACGGCGTTCTCACCCGCGGCGCGTTGGACACCGAACGCGTCACGGGCGGGTTCTCCGGCATCTACAAGGTGCTCCGCGGCATGGAGGACACGGGCCAGGTGATCCGCGGGTACGTGGTGGAGGGCCTCGGCGCGGCCCAGTTCGCGGCCAAGGGGGCGGTGGACCGTCTGCGTGCCCTGTCGGGCCCGGGTCGTCCGGCGCCGGGCCGTCCGGTGGTCCTGGCGGCCGCGGATCCGGCCCAGCCGTACGGCGCGGCCCTGCCCTGGCCGGCGGCCACGGGCGACACGAAGCACCGTCCCGCCCGCAAGGCCGGAGCGCTGGCAGTCCTGGTCGACGGCGTCCCGGCCCTGTACGTCGAGCGAGGAGGCCGATCCCTGCTGAGCTTCACGGAGGAGCGCCAAGCGTTGTCGGAGGCGGCTCAGGCACTGTCGGCCGCGGTCCGCGAAGGCTGGCTGGGCCAGTTGTCGGTCCAACGCGCGGACGGCGAGCAAGCACTGACATCCGAGCTGGCAGAGGTGTTGCAGGAGGCGGGCTTCCGCGCCACCCCCTCCGGTCTGCGCCTGCGGGCCTAAGAGCTGAAGGGAGGCCCCCACATCCACCGGCACCGTCGCCGGACGAGCGCGGCCCGGCTCCGCCCGCCGGGCGCGGCAAACCCGTCGAGGTCCCCAAGTCCCGGATTCGCCTACGGCACCGGTCCGGCCTGGCCTAAGCTGCCAGTCCGACACGCACGAAGGATGTTCTGCTCATGGCGATGCGCGAACTGCGCTATTTCGGCGACCCGATCCTCAAGTCCGTCTGCGATCCGGTCACCGTGTTCGACGAAAAACTCGAGGCGCTCGTGCGGGACCTGGTCGACTCCGTCAAACCCGCCGGGCGGGCCGGGCTGGCCGCGCCGCAGATCGGGGTGGGGCTTCGCGTCTTCAGCTACGACGTCGGCGGGCTGACCGGGTACGTGATCAACCCCGAGATCGTCGAGCTGTCCGAGGAGACGCACGAGATCGACGAAGGCTGCCTGTCGGTGCCGGAACTGTGGTTCCCCACCAAACGCGCCAAGCACGCGAAGGTCCGCGGCGTCGACGTCCGCAACGAGCCGATCGAGGTCGAAGGGGAGGACGTGCTGGCTCAATGCCTGCAGCACGAGACCGATCACCTCGACGGCATTCTCTACCTCGACCGGCTCACCGCCGAGCGCAAGAAGTCCGCCCTGCGCGAAGCGCGCGACAAGGACTGGTTCTGGAAGCGCTGAGCTCAGGCCGGCAGGAACAGCCTCAGCCGGGCACCGTCCTCGACGCTGCGTTCCGTGCGCAGGCCGGCCCGGGCCGCCGTGCGGGGCAGGATGTCGTCGCCCGCCAGGCAGTCCGCGGCCAGTTCCGCGATGCCCTGAGCCTCCGCCAGCACCGCTAGCCGCGCCAGCAGGGCTGTGCCGATGCCCTGGCGCTGCCAGTCGTCCTCCACCAGCAGGGAGATCTCGGCGCCGCCGGTGTTCATCGGGATGAGCTGGGCCAGGCCGATCACGTCGCGGCCGAAGACGGCGAGGACGCTGGTGCCGCGCGGGGGCACCAGCAGCCGGTGCAGGCGGCGGCGGGGTACCGTCCGCACTCCCGTGTGGTAGCGCCGGAACAGCGTCGCCATCGAGCAGCGGCGGTGGAGCTCGGCCACCGCGTCGGCGTCGCCGGGGAGCCCCTTGCGCAGGACGATCGCCGCGCCGTCCGGGCGGTCGAGGACGACCGGACCGGCCGCGTTCCGCGCCGCCGCCGCGAGCAGGGACAGCAGGGTTGCGGCGCGGGTCAGTTCCAGCTGCACGAACGGCGCCCACTGGCGGCGGGCGACCAGCGCACTGCCGTCCGCCAGCGCGAACACCGCCCGGTGCCCGCTTTCCGTGCGCGCCGGGTTCGCCTCGGCGGCGGGGACGAACGTGACGACGTCCGCGGCCAGCACGTCCTTCAGCACTTCGGCGAGCCGGGCCGGGTCGTCGATCGCGCGGCGGGCCGCGAGCAGCGTCGAGGCCGACGGGTCGACGAGCTCGTGGACGTCGGCGTCGATGATCGCCGTGCACTCGCAGCCCTCGGCGCGGATGGCGTCGACCAGGTGCTGCCGGGGCAGGCCGGTCGCGGGACGCAGCACGATCTCGTCGAGCACCCCGCCGGGCACCGGCAGCACGGACAGGCCGAGGATGTTGCACTCGAGGTCGGCGAGCCGGATGGCGATGCGGGCGAGGGTGCCCGGGTGGTCGTGCATCCGGATCCGCACCCGCCACGCCGACGGCGCCGCCGGCTCTTCGACGGTGGCCGTCCGGCCCGGCTGGGGCAACGCTCTGGAGGTCTCCATGCCTCCACGGTCCCCCGGGGTTGTTGCCGCTCCAGGACGCCGGTGTTTCGCTCAGGTCAGCGTTCGACGCGCCCCGGCAACGCCGCCGAAACACTGAGCCGGAACCGTGGCTGACGATCGGCCCGACCCGCTGGACGAGGTGGCCGCGGCGAACGTCGCGCCGGGAATTTCTCAGCCGAGCGGCGCCGCTTCGGCAGGCGGCCGCCAACGCGGGCTCCGATCCGGCGCGCTCCCCCGGCCGGGCGGCCCCCACGCCGGGTCAGCGCGGGGTGAGCACGCAGAACTCGTTGCCCTCCGGATCGGTCAGCACCCGCCACGGCAACTCGGGACCACCCAGGTCCGCCGGCGCCGCCCCCGCCGCGACGACCTCCGTCACCGCCGCGGCGTGGGCGGCCTCCGCCGGGGGCGCGACGTCGAGGTGTACGCGGTTCTTGACCCGCTTGACGTCACCGTTGCGCAGGAACTCCAGCCACGGCCCGCGGCCGGACGGCGCGCGCAGACCCACCAGGACGTCGCCGTCGCGGGCCCGGACCGGCCAGCCGGTGATCCGGGCCCAAAAGGCCGCCAGGAGCTCCGGGTCGTGCGCGTCGACGAGGATCGACGCCACCGCGCCGGTGTCCGCGTAGCGCTCGCGGGGCTCCAGGACGCAGAACTCGTTGCCTTCCGGGTCCGCGAGCACCACCCAGGGCACGTCACCCTGCCCGAGGTCGACGCGGCGGCCGCCCAGTTCCAAGGCGCGCGCGACCAGCTCGACCTGGTGGGCCGGTGTCGTGCTCGCCAGGTCCAGGTGGATGCGGTTCTTGACCTCCTTGGGTTCGGGGACCGGCACGAAAACCAGGTCCAGGCCCCAGCCGTCGCTTTCCGGGGCGCGGACGTCGATCTCGCCGGCCTCCTCGACGGCGACGTGCCAACCGAGCAGCGCGGCCCAGAAGCCCGCGAGGACTTCCGGCCGCGCCGCGTCGATCACCAGGTTCACCAGGCGCGTGGTCATGCGCCGCAGGCTAACCGCCACCTCCGACGATTCCGGTTCGGCTTCCCCACCGGCCGGGTCATCGGGTCGCGAGCCGCAGCAGGGCCCAGAGCTGGGCCGCCTGGTCGTGGACCCCGCGCACGGTCACCGAGGTCAGGGACGCCCGGCCCCAGAGCCACAGGTAGATCTGCGCGGGTTTGGCCGTGACGACGTCGTCCGCGGCCTCGGCCTCCTCGGCCGAACAGCGCCAGGCCTCCGTGGTGACGGGTCCGGCCCGCGCGATCCAGCTGTGCGCGCCGGCCCGGACGCCGACCGAGCCCGCTTTCGTGCCGGTCAGGCCGAGCATCGGCAGTTTCTGCCCGAACCACAGGGTGAGCACCTCGTCGATGCCGTCGATCGCGACGTCTTCGGGCACGCCGCGCGGCTCCGCGCCCGCCGCCTGCTCGACGTCGACCCGGTGGACGACCGTCTCGTGCAGCATCCGGCGGCGCCAGAACCCGTAGGTCCGGTCGGCGGGCCACCAGGTGTCGGCGCGGTCCTCCGGGTCGTGCGCGGCGAGCTCGTCGAGCAGCTCGGTGAGACCGGTTTCCAGGAAGTTCCGCAGGCTCTGGCCGGGCTCGGGTTCGCGGGGCCAGTCGTCGGGGCTCCGGCCGTCGGTCAGCCGGCGCCGGACCATCCGGTAGAGGCTGCCGACGTGCCGGGCGACCTCGCCGAGCGACCAGCCGGGGCAGGCGGGCACCGGCGCTTCGGTCGGCGCCGCGTGCACCGCTTCGGCCAGCAGCCTGCCTTCGATTCCCAACGCCGTGAGCAACCGCCCCTGGTCGACCGGGCCGTGCTCACGCGACATGGGCTCCCCCGGTGATCGGCAGGCCGTGCACGAGACGGCGGACGAGTTCGAGGAACGGCGTGGCGGCCCCGACCAGCCCGGCGGCCGACTCGGCGGTGACCTTCCCGGTGATCCCGGCCTGCGCGGCGGCGCGCGTGGCCGAGTTGCTGGCGAAGAAGGCGGACCATTCCCGCAGTTCGGGGGCGACGGAGTCGAGCAGCACCCAGGTGCTGGCGGGCCGCGCGCGTCCCCGGTGCGGCCGCCCCCGCGCGGCGAGCACGGCGGCGGCCCCCCGGAGGGCGGCGAGGTAGGCGCCGATGAAGCGTTCGGCGGGCCGGGTTTCCTGCGCGGCCTCGGCGAGCCCGCGCCGAGCCTGGGCAAGCAACCCGGCAGCGGCCGGCGAGGCGGGAGGACGCAGGGCCATGGGCAGCTGCGACTGATCGGAGCCGGCACCCGGCGGCCGGAGCGACACGGGCAACTCGGCCGACGCGGCGGTGGCCGCCGGCGCGGGGGCCTCGGGAAGCGGCAGGTCGGACGGCCGAGAGCCAGGAGCCGCCGACGCCTCGACGGGCGGCTGCGAGGGCTCGGTGACCACCGGCCGGGGCTGCGCTGACTCCGCAGGGGTGGCTGGCTCGGGCCGGCCGGAGTCGGCAGCCACCGGCCGAGCCTCCGCCGAACCCGCGGAAGTACCCGACCCACGCCGGCTGGCGCCAGCAGCCACCGGCCGACCCTCCGCCAAATCCGCGGAAGTGCCCGGCTCACGCCGACCGGCGCCGGCAGCCACCGGCCCGACCTGACCCGAATCCCCAGCAACAGCCGACCCACGCCGGGCGGCGGGAGACGCTGCCGTCCCGTGAAGCTGCGCCGCGGACGGCAGCTCTAGCTGCGCGGAATCCGCACCCGTGCGCAGCTCGGGACGACCGGTCCGCGCCGGTCGGGTCTGGGCCGGGATCAGCGGGGCGGAAAGCGGCAGCTCGGACTGGCCGAACCGCTCCTCCGCGGCCGTCGGCTGCGCCCGGCCCGCCGCGGCCGGGGACGGCTCACGCCCCTCCGAGCGTCCCGGACCGGCCGGGCTCGAAGGGCACAGGGAGATCGGCAGCTGAGGCTGCCGCGAGTCCGCCGCCGCCGGTGTGGGGCGGTGGCGGGGGTCCGGGGTCGTCGTCGGCAGGCACTGGCGGGCTCGGCCGCGGTGGGTGGCCTGCGGGTGCGGCGGCATGGGCAGCTCCGGCTGCCCGGGATCCGTGGGGGACACGACCTTGACGGACATGGCGACCCTCCTCCTGCGCGGGTGAGCGCGGGCACCGGTCCGGTGCGCACTCACCGAATGTCGAACGCTTGTTCGAACGATTTCCAGAGTAACCCCCGACCCACCGCCCGCTCAACCCCAGGGGGCGTGGTGCGGGACACCAGGTCGGTGGCGTGATCTCATAGGTTCATGAGTTCGCTGGAGCACCCCGCCGTCGCCAAGGTGGCGGCCGCGCTGGCCGAAGCCGGGCAACACGGCGCCGCCGAGGGCATCCGTGTCCTGCCCGCCGAGGTGCGGACTGCCGCTCAGGCGGCCGAAGCACTCGGCGTGCCCGTCGGGGCCATCGCCAACAGCCTCATCTTCCGCCTGGGGTCCGACAAAAAAGCGCTCCTCGCGCTGACCTCCGGGGCCCACCGCGCCGATCCGGCCACCCTCGCGCGGCTGGCCGGCGGCGAAATCGGCAAGGCCGACGCCGACTTCGTGCGGACGCACACCGGGCAGCCGATCGGCGGCGTCGCCCCGGTCGGGCACCCCGAGCCGCTGCCCACCCTGGTCGACACCGCGCTGCGGGAGCACGACGTCGTGTGGGCCGCCGCCGGGCACCCCAAGGCCGTGTTCCCCACCACCTTCGCCGGGCTGGTCGCCTTGACCGGGGGCACCCCCGGCGCGCTCGGCGGCGCGGAGGAAGATGGACAGCCGTGACCGCGATGCCCGCCGGCTGCTCCCGGTACGTCCAGCTCTCCGCGGACGAGTTCCGCGCCCGCCTGCCCGAAGCGCTCGACATCTACGTCCGGGCGATGCGGTACCCGGCGGGCACCGCCGAACAGCGCGCGCCGATGTGGCTCACCCACGCGCTGCGGGAGGGCTGGCGCTGCATGGCCGCGCTCGACGCCGACGACGTCCTGCTCGGCGTGGCCTACGGCTACCGCGGCCGGGCCGGGCAGTGGTGGCACGAGCAGGTGCGCCACGGCCTGAGCCGCCGGTCCGGGGCCGCCGAGGCCGACCGCTGGCTGTCGGACTACTTCGAGCTGACCGAAATCCACGTCCGGCCGGAGAACCAGGGCCACCAGATCGGCGAGGACCTGCTGCGCAGCCTCCTGGAAGGCGTTCCGAGCGCGAACGTGCTGCTGTCGACGCCCGAGGGCACGAGCCGGGCGTGGAAGCTCTACCGCCGCACCGGCTTCGTCGACGTCCTGCGCGACTACCACTTCGCCGGCGACCCGCGGCCGTTCGCGATCCTGGGGCGGGCGCTGCCCCTCGACCCGCGCTGAGCCGAGGGGCGGCGGTCCTCACCGCGGCTCGGGCCGCCAGTAGCCGACGACCAGCGCCGCGACGAGCACGGCCGCGCCGCACCACGCCGTGACGCTCAGCCGTTCCCCGAGCAGCGCCGCGGACAGCACCGCGGCCGTCAGCGGCTCGAACACCGCCGACAGCGAGCCGAGCACGGGGTGCGCGTCGGCCAGCCCGCGCAGGTACGCGGCGTACGCGAGCGCCGTGGGGACGGCGCCGAGGTAGCAGACGACCGCGAGGACGTCCGCGCGCAGCGGGATCGCCATGCCGGACCAGCTCGCGAACGGCAGGAGCAGCAGCCCGCCGGCGAGACAGCCGAAGGCCGTCGTCGACAGCGGCTCCAGGCCTTCGACCGGCTTCGCGGTGACCAGGGTCAGGGTCACGAAGCCCGCCGCCGCGAGCAGGGCGAAGCCGAGGCCGCCGAACGAGATCGGCTCGCCCGGTGACCACTGGAGCAGCACCAGGCCGGCGACGGTGCCCGCCACGGACACCACCGTCCAGCGCCGGAACTTCCGCACCGACGCGAGGGTGACCATGACGGGTGCGGCACCGATCGTGGTCATGGTGGCGACGCTCACCGAGCTGAGCGCGACGGCGGCGAAGTAGCTCGCCTGGAAGAGGGCGAACAGCCCGCCGACGGCGAGGACGCGCCTGGCCGCGGCCGCAGTGCGCGGGAAGGTGCCGCCCTTCAGGAGGACGGCCGCCACGGTGCCGCCGACGAGCAGCCGGTAGTCGGCGACGGCGAGCGGGTGCAGCCCGGCTCGCGAGCCGAGCAGCGAGCCGGCGAGACCGCCGGTGCCCCAGAGGACACCGGCGAGGACCAGCGCGGCCGACGAGCGGGCGCGCGTGGGGAGGGTGAGGGACATGAACGCTCCTGCGTCGAAGGAAAGGGAGTTCGACGACGCGGGGCGGTGCGCAAGACGAAGCAGCCGCGGGCCCGGAAGGCCACGCGGCGAGGGACCACCCCGCTCAGGCGCGGGGCGGTGGGGTGACGAAGAGGATGCGACGCACGAGAGGAACCTAACGGGGAGACGCGCGGCGGGGCCACCGGGTTTTCCGGTGACCCCGCCCCGCGCTCAGTCCAGGTGGGCCAGCTGCTCCCGCAGCGTGTCCAGCCCCATCCCGCCCATCTTCAGCGCCTCCGTGTGGAACCGCTTGATGTCCCACGACGCCCCGGCGCGGGTCCGGGCCTCCGCGCGGGCCGTCAGCCACAGGCGCTCGCCGATCTTGTACGCCGGGGCCTGGCCCGGCCAGCCCAGGTACCGGTCGATCTCGTCGCGGATGTGGGCCTGGTCGGTGATCGTGCGGGTCAGCATGAACTCCAGGCCCAGCTCCGGCGTCCACCGCGAGCCTTCGTGGAAACCCGTTCCGGCCGGGATCTCCAGCTCCAGGTGCATGCCCAGGTCCACCACCACGCGGGCCGCGCGGAACAGCTGCTCCGACAGCATGCCCAGCAGGTCCCCGTCGTCGGACAGGTAGCCCAGTTCCTCCATCAGGCGCTCCGCGTACAGGGCCCAGCCCTCCGCGTGACCCGACGTGAACGCCAGCAGCCGCTGGTACTTGTTCAGCGCGCCCGACTGGTCCACCGCCGTCGCGATCTGGAGGTGGTGGCCCGGCGCTCCCTCGTGGTAGACCGTGCTCGTCTCGCGCCAGGTGCTGAACTCGTCACGGCCCGCCGGCAGGGACCACCACATGCGGCCCGGCCGCGAGAAGTCCTCACTCGGCGGGGTGTAGTACGCGCCCACGCCGCCGCCCGGCGGGGCGATCTTGCACTCGAGGGCCATCACCCGGTCGGAAATGTCGAAGTGCTTGCCGCGCAACGACTCCATCGCGTCGTCGGACAGGCGCTGCATCCACGCTTCGAACTCCGCGCGGCCGCGGACGCGGTAGCGCGGGTCGGCGTCGAGGGCCGCCGCGGCTTCCGCCGGCGTCGCTCCCGGCTTGACGCGGTTCGCCACCGCGCGCATCTCGGCCTCGATCCGGGCGAACTCCGCCCAGCCCCACTCGTAGGCCTCGCGCAGGTCCAGCGCCGCGCCGACGAAGTAGCGGGACCACAGGCGGTAGACGTCCTCGCCGACGGCGTCCTTGACCGGGGCCTTCGGCGCCAGCTCGGCCCGCAGGAAGCCGGCGAACTCCGCGAACGCCTCTTCGGCGGCCCGCGCGCCGCGCTCGAGGTCGGCCCGCAAAGCCGGCGCGGACGCGCCGCCGACGAGCTCGGTGAAGAAGCCCGTCTCCTCCTTCATGCCCGCCCACGTCTCGCACTGCTCCGCCACCTTCGCGACCTGCCGCAGCGCGGAGACGTGCCCCGCGTCGGCCGCCGAAAGCAGGCCGCCGCGGATGTTCGCCAGCGCGCGCGGGACCTCGGCGATCCGGGCCGAGACGACCGCCCAGTCCTGCTCGGTCTCGCACGGCATCAGGTCGAACGCCATCCGCAGTTCCTGGACCGGGCTGGCGATGACGTTGAGGTTCGCCACGTCCAGGCCGGCCTCGTGGATCTCCAGCTCCAGGCCGACGCGTTCGGTGAACACGGCCTTGGCGGCGCGCTCGGCGGCGTCGCGCGGCTCGGCGGCGGTGACGGCGGCGTGCGCCCGCGCGGCCAGCCCGGCGCGCTCGGCGAAGCCGTCCGCCGAGTAGTCGGTCAGCCGGTGGTCGTGACCGGCGACGCCGTGGACGGTCGCCGCGACCGGATCCGCGGCCACGTATTCGTCGACGTATCGGTCACAGATTTCGTGCACGCCTTCGGAAGCAGTAGAAGCCATGCGCGGCACGCTACCGGGCCGCCCGTACCGTGCGGTACGTACTTAAGCACGGGCCGGGACGAGACCCAGCCGGGCGATCACCTCGCGCGTCGCCTTCGAGCGGTTGAACGTGTAGAAGTGCAGGTTCGGCACGCCTTCCGCGATCAGCTTCTCGCACAGCTCCGTGATGACGTCGATGCCCGCGGCCCGGAACGCCTTGGGGTCGTCGGCCAGCGGCTCCAGGCGGTCCAGCAGCTTCCGGGGGGCCGGCGCGCCGGACAGCTTGATCGTCGTCTGCAGGGTCCGCATGGTGGTCAGCGGCATGACGCCCGGCAGCACCGGGACGTCGCAGCCGGTCGCGGCCACCCGGTCGCGCAGGCGCAGGAAGTCCTCGGCGTCGTGGAACAGCTGCGCGATCGCGAAGTCCGCACCGGCCCGCAGCTTGCGGACCAGGTACTTCGTGTCCGACTCCAGGTCGGGTGAGCGCGGGTGGCCGTAGGTGGACGCCGACACGCCGACGCAGAAATCACCCAGCGACCGGACCAGCTGGACCAGCTCTTCGGCGTACTGGAGGCCTTCCGGGTGCGGGATCCACTCGCCGTAGACGTCGCCCGGCGGGTCGCCGCGCAGCGCGAGGATGTTGCGGACCCCCACCGAGGCGTACCAGCCGATCACGTTGCGCAGCTCGGCGACGGAGTGGTTGACCGCCGTCAGGTGCGCCATCGGCACCAGCGTCGTCTCGGTCGCGACGCGGGCGATGCTGCGGATCGTGCCGTCGCGGCTGGAGCCGCCGGCGCCGTAGGTGATCGACATGTAGGCCGGGTCGTACGGCTCGAGCTCCCGGACGGCCTTCCACAGGACGGCCTCGTCCGCCGTGTCACGGGGTGGGAAGAACTCGATGGAGAACTTCGGCCCGTCTCCGCGCAACCGCTCGATCACCGACGTCATACCGGCATGTTAAGGGCCGACGCCCGCCATGCGGGAGTCCCCGTCCGCGTCCCGAGACAGTCATTCGAGTCACCTTCGAGGACTAAACTGAGGCGATGAGGGACGACGACGCGAGCTGGGACGAGGACGTGCGCCTCGCCGTCTACCGCGCCTTCGCCCGCCACGGCCGGGCGCCGACCGCGCCCGAGCTGGCCGACGCCGCGGGCGGGTCGCTGGCCGTCGCGAAGCAGGCTTTGCACCGCCTCGCCGCTGCCCACCACCTGGTCCTCGACGAGTGCGAGCACGTCGTCCTGGCCCACCCCTTCGCCGCGAAGTCGCTCGGCTTCTCCGTGATGGGCTCGCACACGCTGTGGTGGGGCGGCTGCGCGTGGGACTCGTTCGCCATCCCCCACCTGGTGGACGCCGAGCCGGAGGTGCTCGTCGCGACCCGCTGCCCCGGCTGCGCGCAGCCGCACGCGCTGGTGGTGAACCGGGCCGTGCCGCCGGAGGGCGCCCAGGTGGCGCACTTCCTGGTGCCCGCCGCGCGGATGTGGGACGACGTGCTGCACACCTGCGCGAACCAGCGCCTCTTCTGCTGCGAGTCCTGTGTGGACGCCTGGCTCGCGGAAACCGGGCAGCCCAAGGGTTCCGTGCTCGACCTGGTCACCCTGTGGCGGCTCGCCCGCGGCTGGTACGCGGGACGGCTGGAGCGCGGCTACCGGCGGCGCGAACCGCACGACGCCGTCGCCTACTTCGCCGAGGCGGGTCTCACCGGTCCGTTCTGGGCCGCCACGGCCGGAGTCTGATTCACCACATCCGGGTGCCCCGGCGGGCCGCGCCCCCGCGCGTTCGGCGAGTATTACGGGCATGAACGCGCTCGCCGCCGACCGTGACCTGCCCGCCCACGTCGAGCGCGCGCTGGCCGGATTCCTCGATCGGGCGAGCACCACCATCCTCGAAACCGAGCCCACCGTGGCCGCCGGGATCGACGCGCTGCGCGGGTTCGTGCTGGGCGGTGGCAAGCGGTTGCGCCCCACCTTCGCCTGGTGGGGCTGGCGCGGCGCGGGCGGCGACCCGGACGGCCCGGACGCCGAGGGCGTGCTGCAGGCGGTGTCCAGCCTGGAGCTGATCCAGGCGTGCGCGCTGATCCACGACGACCTCATCGACTCCTCCGACTCCCGCCGCGGCCACCCGACGGTGCACATCGCGGGCGCGAAGCTGCACGCCGACCGTGGCTGGCTCGGCTCCCCCGCGACGTTCGGCCTGGCCACCGCGGTCCTGGTCGGCGACCTGGCGCTGGCCTGGGCCGACGACATGTTCGCCGACGCCCCGCTGCCGGCCGCGACCCTGTCCGCGGCCCGCCCGGCCTGGCGCGCGATGCGCACCGAGGTGCTCGCCGGCCAGTACCTCGACGTCCGCACCCAGGCCACCGGTGACGCCTCCGTCGAGGCCGCGCTCAAGATCGACCGGCTCAAGACCGCCGCCTACACCGTGCAGCGGCCGCTCCACCTGGGCGCCGCGCTCGGCGGAGCCGGCCCGGACCTGATCGCCACCCTGCTGGAGTTCGGCGGCGAGGTCGGCGTGGCGTTCCAGCTGCGCGACGACCTGCTGGGCGTCTTCGGCGACCCGTCGGTCACCGGCAAGCCCGCCGGCGACGACCTGCGCGAGGGCAAGCGCACCCTGCTCGTCGCGCTCGGCCTGCAGCTCGCGGCGGAAACGGGCGAGCAGGCCGCGGCCACGGTGATCGCCGACGCGATCGGCGACGCGGACCTGTCCGACGAGGGCGTCGAGACCGTCCGGATGGCGCTGCAGCAGGTCGGCGCGGTCGAGGCGGTCGAGCGGCGGATCGACGAGCTGACCACCGCGGCGATGGCCGCGCTGGACCGCGCGCACCTGGCCGAGCCCGCACCCGCGGCGCTGACCGGGCTGGTCGTCAAGGCCACCCAGCGGACGTACTGACGTGCGCACGATCGACGGGCCGGCCGACCACGTCGTCGTCATCGGGGCGGGGCTGGCCGGGCTTTCGGCGACCCTGCACCTGCTCGGCGCGGGACGGCGCGTCACGCTGCTGGAGCAGGCGGGCACGCCCGGCGGCCGGGCTGGGCAGCAGAACTTCGACGGCAACGCCGTGGACACCGGCGCCAGCGTGCTCACCATGCCGGAGCTGCTGGAAGAAGCGTTCGCCGCGGTCGGCGAGCCGCTGGCCAAGAACCTGCGCCTGACCCGGCTCGACCCCGCGTACCGGGCCCGGTTCGCCGACGGCACCTCGCTGGCGCTGCGCACGGACGGCGACGCGATGGAGGCCGAGATCCGCGCCTTCGCCGGCGCCCGCGAGGCGGTGGGTTACCGCGCGCTGCGGCGCTGGCTGACCGAGCTGTACACCGTGCAGAAGGACCGGTTCCTGGCGGCGAACTTCGACTCACCGCTCGACCTGGCCCGCCCCGAGCTGGCGAAGCTCGCCGCGCTGGGCGGCTTCGGGCGGCTCGGCCCGCGCGTCGGCCGCTACCTGCTCGACGAGCGCGTCCGGCGGCTTTTCACCTTCCAAGCGCTGTACGCCGGTCTCGACCCGGCGAGCGCGATCGGCGCGTACGGCGTCATCGCCTACATGGACACCGTCGGCGGCGTCTACTACCCCGAAGGCGGGATGGGCGAGATCGGCCGGGCGATGACCGGCGCCGCCGCGCGGGCGGGCGCGGACGTGCGGTTCGGCACCGAAGCGGCGTGGCTCGAGCGGGTGCATTCCCGGGTGCGCGCGGTCCGGACGCGTTCGGGCGAGCGGATCGCCTGCGACGCGGTCGTGCTGGCCACCGAGCTGGGCACGGCCTACCGGCTGCTCGGCGCGCGGCCCCGCCGTCCGCTGCCGTTGCGCTACTCGCCCTCGGCCGTGGTGCTGCACGGGCGGACGACCGAGAAGTGGGACCTCGGCCACCACACGATCTTCTTCGGCGGCGCGTGGGAGCGGACGTTCGCCGAGATCATCCGCGAGGGCAAGCTGATGAGCGACCCGTCACTGCTGGTGACGCGGCCGACGGCGACGGATCCGGGGCTGGCCGGGCGCGGCGGCGAGATCGTCTCGGTGCTCGCGCCCGCCCCGAACGTGCGTCGCGGCGCAATCGATTGGGACCGCATCCGCGGGCCGTACCGCGAGGAGCTGCTTCGCACGCTGGAGGCCCGCGGGCTGACCGGCTTCGGCGGCGGGTTCACCGTCGACGAGACGATCACCCCGGCGGACTGGGCGGCGCGCGGGCTCACGGCCGGGACGCCGTTCTCGCTCGCGCACACGTTCACCCAGACCGGTCCGTTCCGGCCGGCGAACCTGGTCCGCGCGGCGGGCAACGTCGTGCTGGCCGGCTGCGGCACCACCCCCGGCGTCGGCATCCCGCCGGTGCTGATCTCCGGACGACTGGCGGCGGAAAGGATCACCGGCCGGTGAACGAACTCGACGCGGCGGGCATTCTCGCGCCGGACCTGCGGGCGGCGTACACGGAGTGCCGCCGCATCAACGCCCACTACGGGCGCACGTTCTTCCTCGCGACCCGGCTGCTGCCGGCCCGGGCCCGGCCCGCCGCGCACACGCTGTACGGGTTCGCGCGGATGGCGGACGAGCTGGTCGACAACCCGGCCCCGGGCAGCGACCCGGCGGAGTCCCTCGACCGGGTGGGCGCGATGGTCGACGTCGTCTTCGAGGGCGGGGACCCGGCCGAGCCGGTGCTCGTCGCCCTGGCCGACACCGTGCGGCGCTACGGCCTCTCACGGGACTTGTTCGACGCGTTCCTGAAGTCGATGCGGATGGACCTGGCGCCGGTCGAATACCGGACGTTCACCGAGCTCGGCGAGTACATGTACGGCTCGGCCGCGGTGATCGGGCTGCAGATGCTGCCGGTGTTCGGCACGGTCGGCGCGGTGGAGGACGCCGAACCGGGCGCGATCGCGCTGGGCGAGGCGTTCCAGCTGACGAACTTCCTGCGCGACGTCGGCGAGGACCTCGACCGGGGGCGGCTCTACCTGCCCACCGCGGAACTCGCCGCCTTCGGTGTTTCGCGCTCGTTGCTCGAGGCGCGGCGGCCCGACCCGCGGATCCGGGCGGCGCTGGCGTACTTCGTCGCGCGGACGCGGGCGGTGTACCGGCGGGCCGAAGCCGGGGTGGCGTCGCTGCGCCCGGAATCGCGGCCGTGCGTGCGGACGGCGTTGACGTTGTACGAGGGCATCCTCGACGAGATCGTCGCGCTGGACTACGACATCCTGACCCGCCGGGCCGTCGTGCCGAAGTCACGGAGGCTGGTAGTCGCGCTACCACCCTTGGCCACGGTCTGGGCGCGCGAGACGTTCCGCGGCGGTCGTAGGCTGCGATCATGACCGAACGACGCATCCGGATCGGCCTGCAGCTCCAGCCGCAGCACGCCGACTACGACTCCATCCGGCGCACCGCGTCGGCCGCCGAAGACCTCGGGGCCGACATCGTCTTCAACTGGGACCACTTCTACCCGCTCTACGGCGACCCCGACGGCATGCACTTCGAATGCTGGACGATGCTCGGCGCGTGGGCGGAGTCGACGTCCCGGGTGGAGATCGGCGCGCTCGTCACCTGCAACAGCTACCGCAACCCCGAGCTGCTCGCCGACATGGCCCGCACGGTCGACCACATCTCGGGCGGCCGGCTCATCCTCGGCATCGGCTCCGGCTGGTTCGAGAAGGACTACGACGAGTACGGCTACGAGTTCGGCACCGCCGGCGGCCGCCTCGACGACCTCGCCGAGTCCCTGCCGCGGATCGAGAGCAGGCTCGGCAAGCTGAACCCGGCGCCGACCCGCAAGATCCCGGTGCTGATCGGCGGCGGCGGCGAGAAGAAGACGCTCAAGCTGGTCGCCAAGCACGGCGACATCTGGCACGGCTTCGGCGACCCCGAGGTCGTCGAGCGCAAGGTCAAGATCCTCGACCAGCACTGCGCGGACGTCGGCCGCGACCCCGGCGAGATCGAGCGGTCGTGCGGCGTCCAGGGCGAGCCGGACGAGCTGGGCCCGAAGCTGCTGGCGCTGGGCGTCACGACGTTCACCGTCGGCGTCGGCGGCCCGGACTACGACCTCGACGCGCTGAAGTCCTGGATCGCCTGGCGCGACAAGACCCAGGGCTGAGCTTCACCCGCGAGCCCGGTGCGCGGCGACGCGTTCGCGCGTCGCGCACCGGGGCGAGCAGAACCGTCGCGGGCTGCCGCCGCCCGTGTGGGCGAACGGCCTCCCGCACGACGGTGACGCACACAGCCCGCCCGGCACGTCCTGCCGCTCGGCCAGCAGCGACGCCAGCCCCAGCGCCGATGACGTCACCAGCCACGCGCCCCACGGCCCGTCGTCGGCCGCGTCCGCGTGCAGGTGCCAGCCGTAGCCCTCTTCGTGGTCCGTCAGGCGCGGTGGTCCCGCGTACGCCGCGAACAGCGCGTTGAGCACCGAAGCCGCCGATGCGACGTCGGGCGCCGCGAAGACCTCACGCAGTTCCCGGGCCGCCGCCCGCAGTTCCGCGACGTCCTCCGCGGACAGCGAGACGTCCGGTTCGCCGTGATCGCGCAGCACCCGCCCGACCGCGGCCGGGTCGGGGTCCGGAAGCAGGACGTTCAGCAGGTCCACCGCGCGCTGCACGGAATCGCGGTGCGGGAAGGCCATGCTCCACTGTAACGTCTCGATCATGCCAAGCCGTTACGCGGGCTACCTCGCCGGCGCCACCCTCGCCCGGACCGGCGACGAACTGTCCGGCCCCGCCCTGCTGCTGCTCGGGATGACCGCGGGCCCGCACGCCGGCGCGGCGCTGCTCGCCGGGCTGACCGCGGCGGCCGCCGCCGGCGGACCCCTGTTCGGGGCGCTGCTGGACCGCAGCCCGGCGCCCGGACGGCTGCTCGCCGTCGCGCTCGGCGGCTACGCGGGCGGGATCGCGCTGGTCGCCGCCACCTTCGGGCACCTGCCGCTCGCAGCCGTCGTCGCGGTGGCCGTGGTGACCGGCCTGCTCAACCCGGCCATCGCCGGCGGCTGGACCGCGCAGCTGCCCGCGGTCGCCGGGCCCGCCCTGCCGAAGGCCAGCCGTCTCGACGCCATGACGTTCACCGCCGCCGCCCTCGCCGGGCCCGGGCTGGCCGGGCTCCTCGGCGGTCCGACCGGGCTCGTGGTCGCCGTCGGCCTGGTCGCCACGGCCCTTCCGATGGCGTGGTCGCTGCCGAAGCGGCAACCGGCGAAGACGCGCCTCAAGGACGGCTTCCGGGTGCTGGTCCGCAACGCACCGCTGAGGCGGGCGACCGTCGCTTCGACGATCTCCTGCGCCGGCATCGGCATGGTCACCGTGTGTTACCCGCTGCTGGGCGCGGCGCACCTGCGCGGACCGGCGGACGGCGCGCTGCTGCTGACCGTCCTCGCCGTCGCGTCGCTGCTGGCCAACGCCGTCTTCGCGAGGAAGCCGCTGCCGTGGGCGCCCGACCGGACCGTCTGGCTGAGCACGCTCCTCCTGGCGGCGAGCTGCCTGGTCGCCGCGAGCGGGTCCGTCGTCGTCGCGGCGGTGCTGGCCGGATTCGCCGAAGGTCCGCAGCTCACGGCGTTGTTCGCGATCCGGCACCGCGAAGCACCGGAGCACGTTCGCGCCCAGGTGTTCACGACGGCCGCGAGCGTGAAGATCACCGGTTTGGCAGCGGGCGCGGCGCTGGCCGGTCCCCTGGCCGCGTGGTCGCTCCCGGCGTGCCTGCTGACCGCGACCGCCGTTCAGCTGGCCGCGGCCATGACCTGTCTGCGCAGGTCAGAACGCCATGGCCTGCGCGCGCCGCTTGACCTCGGTGCCGTGGCTGGTCCGCAGGGCGTTGATCGGCGTGCTGCCGGGCAGCGTGTCGTCGGCGGTGAACAGCCACCGCAGCATCTCGGTCCGGGAGAACCCGGAGTCGGCGAGCACGGTGATCGTCCCCGTGAGGCCCTTGACCACGCCGTCCTTCACGAAGAAGTCGCTGGGCACGCACAGTTCGCCGCCGCGCTTGAGCGCGATCAGCTGCCCGTCCCGCAGCATCTGCCGGACCTTGTTGGTCGAAGTCCCGAGGACGGTCGCCACCTCCGGCAACGGGAGGACCGCGATGGCGGTGTCGAGGATGTCTTCGGCGACAGGAATCCCACTCACAGGTGACACTGTGCCACATTCCGTCCCCGCACCCGCTAGTACGCACGGGTGACCCGCGAGGTCTCCTCCACGAGGCGTGCGCGGTTCCGTACGATCCATACTCGTGACACGCACCCAACCCAGCCTGGTCGGCACGCTCTTGGAGCGCCGCTATCGGGTGGACCGGCTGCTCGCCCACGGCGGAATGTCTTCCGTCTATCGGGGGACGGACACCCGGCTGGACCGTCCGGTCGCGATCAAGATCATGGACCCCCGCTTCGCCGACGACCGGTCGTTCGTGGACCGGTTCGTGCGCGAGGCGCAGTCCGCGGCGCAGCTGCACCACCCGCACGTCGTGGCGGTGCACGACCAGGGGTTCGACCTGCCGCCGGGTGCGGAGTCGGGGCTGGCGTTCCTGGTGATGGAGCTGGTGGACGGCGGCACGCTGCGCGACCTGCTCGACGACGAAGGCCCGCTGGACGTCGCGCTGGCGCTGAGCGTCGCCGAGCCCGTGCTGTCGGCGCTGGCCGCCGCGCACCGGGCCGGGCTGGTGCACCGGGACGTCAAACCGGAGAACGTGCTGATCGGCCGGGTCGGGCAGCACACCGGCGGGGCGGTGAAGGTCGCGGACTTCGGGCTGGTGCGGGCCGTGGCGAGCGCGGGCACGACCTCCTCGAGCGTCATCCTCGGCACGGTCGCCTACCTGTCGCCGGAGCAGGTCGCCACCGGCGCGGCGTCTTCGCGCGGTGACGTCTACTCGGCCGGGATCCTGCTGTACGAGATGCTGACCGGCCGGGTGCCCTACACCGGGGACACGGCGATCTCGGTGGCCTACCGGCACGTGAACGACGACGTGCCGCGGCCGAGCGGGCTGCGCCCGGACCTGCCGCCGGCGCTCGACGACCTGGTCGTCCGCGCGACGCGGCGGGACCCGCAGCTGCGGCCGGCCGACGCCGGCGAGTTCCTCACCGAGCTGACCGCGGTGCGCGCCCAGCTGGGGCTGCTGCCGGTGACCGTGCCGATCCCGGTGTCCCGCGGCCAGGGCGACCTCGCCGACACCGAGCGCACGCTGCCGCGGATCCCGCAGGTGCCGGACACCGGGAAGACGATGCCGGTGCACCGCCCGAACCCGCACCCCACCTCGAACCCGACGCGGGCCCTGACCCACGCCGCCGGGCCGGCGACCACGCAGGTCCCGCCCGTGGCGCCGCCCCCGCCGCGGCGCCGGAGCCGGCCGGAGCCGGAGAAGCCGCCGCAGGACAACCGCAAGCGGATCCTCGTGATCGCCGCCGCGGTGCTGCTGATCGGCGGCCTGATCGGGGCGTTCGCGTTCATCCTCACCGACACCGGCGGCGACAAGACCGCGCGGGTGCCGAAGCTGGTCGGGCTGAACCAGGCCGCGGCCGGCGACGCCCTGCGGGCGGTGAAGCTGACCCCGCGGTTCAGCCAGGAGTACGACAACACGGCGCCGTCGAACACGGTGCTGCGTGCCGACCCGGCGGAGGGCACGCCGCTGTCGCCGAACGCGACGGTGTCGGTGGTGCTGTCGAAGGGCCGCCCGCAGGTGCCGGACATCCAGCCGGGCACCGCGCTCGCCGACGCCGAGCAGGCGATCAAGGCGGCGCAGCTGACGCCGGTCCGCGGCGGCGACGACTTCGACGCCGAAGTCCCGCAGGGCGCGGTCATCCGCACGACGCCGTCGGCGGGCAGCCAGCTGACCATCGGCGGCCAGGTCACGATCACCGTGTCGAAGGGCCCGATCCCGCTGCCGCCGGTCCCGGACGTCACGGGCCGGTCCAAGGACGAGGCGTTCCAGCTGCTGCAGCAGGCGGGGTTCGAGCCGTTCCAGGCGGGCGAGGAGTTCAAGCAGGAGATCCCGGCCGGCGCGGTCACCCGGACCGACCCGCCGGCGAACTCGCCGGCCAAGGCCAAGCGGATCGGCGTGTTCGTCAACAACGCCGTCCAGGTGCCGGACGTCCGGTTCCGCTCGTTCGACGACGCCCAGAAGCTCCTGGAGCAGGCGGGCCTGAAGGCCGACCGCGAAGGCGGCCGGGGCCGCGGCAACGGCGGCGGCTTCGACTTCGTCTTCCAGCAGGACCCGCAACCGGGCACGTTCGTGGCGAAGAACTCGAAGGTCAAGCTGAAGGGCTTCGGGGGATGATCGGCAGCCGAGGCCGCGTGACGGGCACGATCGGCCCCGGCCTCATCGGCGAGGTGCTGCTGAACGTCCGGGGCGGCACGGAGGCGTTCTACGCCTACCCGGCGGACCCGGAGGAGACGTTCACCTCCGGCACCCAGGTGCTCGTGGTGGACTTCGAACCCCCGCGGACGGTTTATGTCGAACGGTGGCAACCGCTGAGCCGCTGACGGCGTCGAAGGGGCACCAACACTCACAACAGAAAAGAACGAGGGGGTCGGTGCCATGAGTCTCGTGGAAATCCTGCTGTACGCCGCGGGCGGACTCGTCGCCGTGCTGATCTTGGTGTTCGGGGTCCTGCGCCTGCTGTACAAGGTCGCCGAACCGAACGAGGCGCTGATCATCTCCGGGCTCGGCGTCCGCGTCGACCGGGCGGACACCGCGGACAGCCTGGGCTTCAAGATCATCACCGGGCGCGGGGTGAACGTCATCCCCGGCTTCCAGACCGCCCGGCGGCTGTCGCTGGACACCCGCGGCGTCAACCTGCAGGTCTCCTGCGTGACCAAGCAAGGGCTGCCGGTCACCGTGCGGGCCGTCGTCATCTACAAGGTCGGCGACGACTTCGCCTCGATCGCCAACGCCGCCCGCCGGTTCCTGGACCAGCAGAAGGGCATGAACGACACGATCCACGAGCTGTTCTCCGGCCACCTGCGCTCGATCGTGGGCGGGCTGACCATCGAGGAGATGATCCACAACCGGGACGCGCTGACCGGCGAGGTGCGCCAGTCCTCGGCCACCGAGATGATCAAGCTGGGACTGATCGTGGACTCGCTGCAGATCCAGGAGATCGACGACGAGTCCGGCTACATCAACAACCTCGGCAAGCCGCACGCCGCCGCGATCGCCGCGTCGGCCCGGATCGCCGAGGCCCAGCGGGACCAGGAGGCCGCCGAGGTCGAGCAGGTCTCCGCCGCGAAGAAGGCCGCCGCCGTGCGCGAGAGCCAGATCCAGCAGGCCGGCTACCAGGCCGAGGTCGACCAGGCACGGGCGAAGGCGTCGCAGTCGGGACCGCTGGCCGAAGCGACGGCGCGCCAGGAAGTCGTCGTGCAGGAGACGCGGGCGGCCGAGCTGGAGGCGGCGCTGGCCGAGCAGCGCCTGCAGTCCCAGGTCCGCAAGCCGGCCGACGCGAAGGCGTACGACACGCGGACCGCGGCCGACGCCGCCCGTGACGCCTCGATCGCCAAGGCCCAGGCCGAAGCGAGGGAGACCGAGCTGCGGGCCGCGGCGGACGCGACCCGCGTGAAGACGGCCGCCGAGGCCGAGGCCCAGGCCACCAAGGCCCGTGCCGAGGCGATGGCGGGCGCGACCCGGGCGACCGGTGAGGCCGAGGCCGCCGCGGCCAAGGCCCGGGGCCTCGCGGAGGCGGAAGCCGCCAAGGCACGCGGTCTCGCCGAAGCGGAGTCGGCCCGGGCGAAGGGCCTGGCCGAAGCGGACGCGATCAAGGCGCGCGCGGCGGCGCTGGCGGAGAACCAGGAAGCCGTCGTCGCGCAGCAGCTGGCCGAGCGCTGGCCGGAGATCGTCGAGGCGGGCGCGAGCGCGTTCGGCAACGTCGACCACATGGTCGTGCTCAACGGCGCCGACGGCATGTCCGACATGTTCGCCAAGGCGCTGTCGCTCGGCGGGACCGGCCTCGGCCTGGCCCGCCAGCTGATGGACGCCATGGGCAAGCCGGCGGACAAGGAGCTCGACGAGAGCGCCCGGCGCAACGGCGAGCTGAAACTGAGCGACTGATCCCTCACGCTGAGTGTACGGCTCCTGTGTCCCAGATCACAGGACACCGGGGCCGTACCCCCGTTCGGGGGCGGAAATTCCCGCGCTCTTGTCCTACCGTGGGCGCATGGTGCCGGACCGTGCGTCGCGGGCCGCCCGATGAGCTTCTTCACCGGCGGTCCCCGTGAGCGTCCCCTGTTCCCCGTTCCGGAGCAGGAGCTTTACGCCTTCAACGGACGGCACTGGACCGATCCCCCGCGCGAGTACATCGTCCCGGCCGTGCTGCCGTGGGCGCAGCCGCTGGGCCGGTCCGAGCGCACGGTGGTGGCGCTGCGGGTCATCGAGGTCTGGCCGCAGGCGCTGACACTGCGCGTCACGGTGTACTCCCGCGACAGCCTGGTCGACGACCCCGGCGAGGGGCTGATCGACCACCGGCGCAAGCCCGACTACAACGGGCTGCTCATCGGCGTGCTCTACGCCGACGGCAGCCGGGCGAGCTCCGAGACGATCTCGGTGCCGTCCGCCTCCGAGCCGGAGGCCCCGGTGCTGCGGGCCCACCCGGTCGGCGGCACGCGGTTCGCCGTCGAGCACGAGGTGTTCCTGTGGCCGCTCCCCTCGGCCGGCCCGCTCAAGCTGGTCGTGCAGTGGACCGACCGCGAGATCCCGGAAACCCGCACGACGCTCGACGGCGGCGCGATCCGCGCCGCGGCGAAGGACGCCGCGGAGATCTGGCCGGGACTCGGCCGGCGGCAGGTGAACGGCCTGCCGGTGCGCCGCGTCGGCAAGCAGGTGGCCCTCACCCCCGATTGGGGCACGCCGGTGGCCCGTGCGGAAGAACCCGAGCATGCTCCGGGGGAATGAGCCCGTCCGCGCGCTGTGAGCCGGGGCACCACGGCCCGGGGTGTCTCGAATGGCGGAACGGGGTCGCTCGTTAGCGTGGTGGAAACACTCCGACCACCCGGCCGTCATGCCGGGCTGGTGCAGTGGGTTCCTTCCCTTCCGACGCACGTGGCCGTGCGCCCCCCGCGAACCCGGAAAGGTCGCCCATGGCAGGCTCGCCGCTCAGCGCACTCGACGTCGCTTTCCTGTGCCTGGAAAGCGAAACCACCCCGATGCACATGGGGGCGGTGGTCACCTTCGCCGCCCGCCGCCCGGTCGACCCGGCCGCGTTGACGGCGTTGCTCGCGCGGCGGGCCGCCCGGTTGCCCAAGCTGCGCCAGCGGGCGCGGGCGGAGCTGTTCCCCCCGGGTTCGGCCAGCTGGAGCGACGATCCGGGTTTTGTTGCGGGCAACCACATTCACCACGTCGTGTTGAGTTCGCTGTACGAGCCGGACCCCCTTTCGGCGTACGCGTCACAGTGGATCGCCGAGCCGCTCGACACGGCCCGCCCGCTGTGGGACCTGACGCTCGTCACCGGGCTGCCGGACGGGAAGTTCGCGCTGCTGCTGAAACTGCACCACGCGCTGACCGACGGCGCCGGCGCGTACGCGGTCGCGGCCGGGCTGCTCGACGGCGTGAAGCTGCCGGAACGGATCTCCGCGCCGTCCCGGCCGATCCCGGCTCCCCGCTCCACTTTGGACACGGTGAAGGACGCGCTGGGCTCGGTGTGGGGCCAGGCCAACGAGGCGGCCGGGATCGCCTCTTCGGTGGTGCGGGCCGCGCGCCCGGCGCTGTCGCCGGTGTCGGCGCCGCCGTCGGCCGAACGGCGGCTCGGCTTCGTGCGGCTGCCGGTGACCGAGCTGCGGCAGGTGCGCCGGGCGCACGGCGGCACGACCAACGACGTCGTCCTGGCGGTGCTGTCGGGGGCGCTGCGCGAGTGGCTGGTCAACCGCGGGCAGCGCGCCGACGGCCGCACGCTGCGCGCGCTGATCCCGGTGAGCGTGCGCGGCCGGGCCGGCGAGCAGCTCGGCGGCAACAAGCTCTCGGGGTACCTGTGCGACCTGCCGGTCGGCGAGGACGACCCGGTGGAGCGGCTGCGGGTGGTCCGCCGGGCGATGACCCGCAACAAGGCGGCGGGCCCGAGCCGCGGCGCCGGCGCGCTGCCGCTGCTGGCCGGCCGCGTCCCGCCGCTGCTGCACCGCCTGGGCACCCGCACGGCGGGCCGGGCCGCGCCGATGCTGTTCGACCTGGTGATCACGACGGTCCCGGTGCCCCCGGCCCGCCTGTCCCTCGACGGCGCCCGGATGGCGGAGGTCTACCCGTTCGTGCCGCTGGCCCCGCGCCACGCGGTCGGCATCGCGGTGGCGACGTACCGGGACTCGGTCCACATCGGACTGCAGGCCAACGGCGCGGCGGTGCCGGACGTCGGCTCGCTGCGGGACGCGGTCCTCAAATCCGCGGCCCGGCTCCTCGACGCCTCCTGACCACCCCGCCCCGACGTGGCCTTGGGCGCGCTCGACGCACCGAAGGCCACCTTGGGGCGGTCGTGGGCGGCTCAGCCGCGGAGCATCTCCGCGACCAGGAACGCCAGCTCCAGGGACTGCTGCGTGTTCAGCCGCGGGTCGCAGGCCGTCTCGTAGCGGCCGGACAGGTCGACGTCCGAGATCTCCTGGGCGCCGCCCAGGCACTCGGTGACGTCCTCGCCGGTCAGCTCCACGTGGATGCCGCCCGGGTAGGTGCCCAGCTTGTTGTGCACCTCGAAGAAGCCCTGGACCTCGTCGACGATCCGGTCGAAGTGGCGGGTCTTGTAGCCGGTGGACGACTCGTGGGTGTTGCCGTGCATCGGGTCGCACTGCCAGATGACCTTGTGGCCGGACGCCTCGACCTTCTCCACGATCGCCGGCAGCACCTCGCGGACCTTGCCGTTGCCCATCCGCGAGATGAGCGTGAGCCGGCCTGGCTCGAAGCGCGGGTCGAGCCGCTCGACGTACTCCAGGGCCTGCTCCGGGGTGGTCGTCGGGCCGATCTTCAACCCGATCGGGTTGGCCAGCAGCTCCGCGAACGCGATGTGCGCGCCGTCCAGCTGGCGGGTCCGCTCGCCGATCCAGAGGAAGTGCGAGGAGAGGTTGTAGAGCTTCGGGTTCGTCGAGTCCGCCTGGTCGAGCCGCAGCATGGAGCGCTCGTAGTCGAGCAGCAGCGCCTCGTGGCTGGCGAAGATCTCGGTGGACTGCAGCGACGTGTCGGTGACGCCGCACGCCGACATGAACCGCAGGCCGCGGTCGATCTCGTTCGCCAGTGACTCGAAGCGCTGCGCCGCCGGCGAAGCCGACACGAAGTCCTTGTTCCAGTCGTGCACCTGGTGCAGGTCGGCCATGCCCGCGGCGGTGAGGGCGCGGACCAGGTTCATCGCCGCGCCCGCGTTCGCGTAGGCGCGGATCATCCGGCCGGGGTCCGGCACGCGGAGGTCGGGCTTGGCGACCAGGGAGTTGATGATGTCGCCGCGGTACACCGGCAGGCCGAGCGCGTCCGTCGCGGCCGAGCGCGGCTTCGCGTACTGCCCGGCGATGCGGCCGACCTTGACCACCGGCAGGCTGGCGCCGTAGGTGAGCACGACGGCCATCTGCAGCAGCGTGCGCAGGTTGGCCCGGATGTGCGGCTCGGTGTTGGACTCGAACGTCTCCGCGCAGTCGCCGCCCTGCAGGAGGAAGGCCTCCCCGCCGGCGACCATGGCCAGCTGGCCCTTCAGCCGGTCGATCTCGGCCGGGACGGTGATCGGCGGCACGCTCTCCAGCACGGCGCGGACCCGCCGGGCGGCCTCGGGGTCCGGCCACTCCGGCTGCTGCGCGGCCGGGAGAGCCAGCGCCTTGTCGAGCCGCTGACGCAGTTGGGGCGGCAGCGGCGGCAGCTCGGGCAGTGTGTCGACGGGGACGTCCACAGTCCAGTTCACACCGACCAATATAAGGTCAAGGCCGTGCTCCGCTTCGCCTGGTTTGCCCCTGAAGGCGGGGCGTCCTGAATCCAGGTGCCCACACTGCCCCTCGCCGTCGCCCGGGTAGCCGCTGACCTGGGGACTGCTGATGTCCGAGGGGCGAGACGCGGCCAGTGAGACGGCCACCACGTGACCCACCGGACGGGCGCCGGGTCCCGCTGCCCGGCCGGTCCGCCGGCGGGGCGGCTACCGGGTCCGGGCCCCCGCCCTGCGCCGCCCCCCGGGGATCGCGTGTCCCCTTCAGCGTCCAGACCGGCAGGAACCGTCCGCCGCGGGGAAGACCCCGTCCCGCAGATAGCCCAGCACGGCTTCGTTTCCGCACGCGTTTTCCCGGGTGAACACGCCGTGCCCGCCGGCGTCGACGGTGACCATCCGCGCGCGGGCCCCGAACGCCGCCCGCGTCTCCCGGGCGCCCGACAACGGGGTCGCCGGGTCGCGCAGGTTCTGCACCAGCAGGATGTTCGCCGGGCCGGGGCCGCCGACGCGCACCGGCGGTTCCGCGCGTTCGACGGGCCAGAACGCGCACGGGTTCACGTTCGCCGCGGCCGGGCCGAACATCGGGTGCCGCGCCCGTTCGCGTTCGACCGCGTGCCGGTAGTAGCCGACCTGCTCGGGCCAGTCGGCGTCGTTGCAGAGCACCTGGAGCTGGAGTGCGGCGCGGTTGTCGCCGTCGAGCGGCCCGGCCGCGGCGCGCGCGGTGCCGGCCCACTCCCGGGCCACGTCCGGGAAGAAGGCGTCGTCGTAGAGCCCGTTCCACGTGTCGGACCGGAACTCCGGCCCGCGGACGGCGGCGAGCTCGAAGAACCTGGCCGTCACCGCCGCCGGCGTCCGCCCCAGGTGGTAGACGTCGTCGCGCTGGGCCGCCCACGCGGCGAAGTCGGGGAAGCGGTCGTCGAACCCTTCGGCGAATCGCTGGTTGGCGCGGACGTCGAGACCGTGCGGGCCGAGAACGCTGTCGAGCACGATCCGGTCGGTGCGGCCGGGGAACATCGACGCGTAGGCGGCGCCGAGGTAGCTGCCGTAGGAGAGGCCGTAGTAGGAGATCTTCTTCTCGCCCAGCGCTTCCCGGATCCGGTCGAGGTCACGGGCGGTGTTCGCGGTCGTCATGTGCGGCAGCAGGTCCTTTGTGGACGCCCGGCCGCATTTCTCCGCCACGGCGCGGGCCCGCACGGCGGTGGCCGCGACGTCGGCGGGTCCGTCCGCGTAGGGGCCCAGCACGGCGCCGCGCTCCTCCGGCGTGGTCATGCCGCACGTGACCAGCGTGCTGGAGGCGGTGCCGCGCGGGTCGAAGCCGATGACGTCGTAGGCGTCCGGCAGGCCGGAATCGCCCAGGCGTTGCCGCAGCTGGGCGGGCATGGCGAGGCCCGGGCTGCCCGGCCCGCCGGGGTTCATCAGCAGCACGCCGCGGCGCTTGCCGGGGGTGCCGGCGTGGCGGGACAGCGTGAGCTCGATGGTGCGATCCGGGTGGGCGTAGTCGAGCGGCACGCGCAGGGTGGCGCATTCGAGCCCGGCCGTCGGGGACGGCGTCATGCCGTAGTCCGGGCAGGGCGTCGTCCACCGCAGCGCCGGGGCCGCCTCCGCGGGTGGCGCGGCGAGCAGGGGCAGGAACGCCAGGGCGATCAGGGTTTTCCGCATGCCCCGAGCCTGCCGCGGCGGCCGCGCGCGGACGTCAGCCCAGGGGCCGGAACTTCCGCTCCGCCCCTGGGCTGACGCGGATCACGCGGCTTGCGCGCGGTTGTACAGGTTCTGCGCGTCGGTGCCGAAGTACGGCCCGAACATGTAGCCGGGCAGGAAGTTGTAGCCGAAGCTGTTCACCGAGGCCTGCACGCCGGTGCCGGTGCCTTCGTTGAACGACAGGAACCACGGCCCGCCGCTGGAGCCACCGGTCATGTTGCACTGCATGCCGTGGTCCTGGGTCAGCAGGAAGTCGGTGAAGGTGCTGCCGCTGCAGTAGATCAGCTTCGTCCCGTCGTAGGGCGACGCGGCCGGGTAGCCGAAGGTGTACATGCTCTGGTTCTTCGGCTGGTTGAAGGCGATGCCCTGCGCGCCGACGACGTCGGTGAGCCGCTGGCCGTTCAGCGGGTTCACCACGGCCATGCCGACGTCGTAGTTGATGTCCTCACTGGCTTCCCACTGCGGCGTGGTGAGCGTGGTCTTCGCGGCCCACTGGCCGTACGGGGCGTTGCCGTTGTCGTAGCCGGGCACGAAGACCCACTGGGTGTGCCAGGTGCCCTGGTACTTCACGCAGTGCCCGGCGGTCACGACGACGCTGCCGTTGGTGCTGGTGACGGCGTCCCCGGAGCAGGACGCTTTCTGGCCGTTGAAGAGGAAGAACACCCGCCCGGCGGTCTGGGTGACCTTGCCGCCGCCGGTCCAGGGCCCGCCGCCGTTCGGAATGCTCTGGATGATCGTGCTCTGCCCTCGCGCGACGTCTTTCGGCGTGACGGCCGGAGCTCGGACGAGGGAGTCCATGGGAACGGCCGCCCGCATGGCATCGGGCGTCCAGAAGGGTTTCGCGGCGGCCTGGGCCGGGATCCCGACCAGGGCGAACGCGAGAGCGAGGATTGCGGTGATCACCGCGGTTTTCGTGTGCTTCAAGACGCCCCACCTTCCGCAGAAGTGAATCGTCGCAAAGGCGACACAGCTACTCGAAAGTAGTTGCCTGAGCACACAGTGCACAGCCGCCGTCCGGCGTAACACTTTCAGGCTGGTCAGGTGTCTCGGGGCCCAGCCCCAGCCGCGCTTCCTGCAGGGCCACGAACTGATCGACGACCTCGGCCAGCGCGGACTGCTCGATCGGGTTCAGCAAGGGGACGACTCGCGCCCATTCGCCACGCTGCATGTACTGGGCGAGCACTCGCGATCGGAAAGGCCCGTCGACCCGGCCCGCGATCGCCAGCAACGCCGTTTCCTGCTCGAAACCTTCCAGCGACGTGGCTGCCAACTGCAGAGCCCGCTCGCCATCGTGCGCGGCGAACTCCTCGAGAAACCCCAGGGCTACCCTGCCGCGCTTGACACCGAGACCGCTCAGGATTTCGAGCCCATTGTCGCACCCCGCAGCTCCCAGCGCTTTCGCCAGCGCTTCGACGAGTTCATCGGTCTTTTCGTCACCGCTCACCCTCTGGACGATGCCGACGGCGTCATCGGTTCTCCCCATGGTGCACAGTTCCTCGATGACCCGGCTCTGCGCCCACGTACGTCCATGGTTGCTCATCACAGCATCCGCTTGCTCGAGCGCTCGGTCAGGAATTCCTGCCGCACAGAAGAACTCGACCGCACACCGTTTGTCTAGGTCGTCGATCCACCCACCGGGAAGGTCGTCGACCCGTTGAACGATGCGGAAGACTTCGCTACTGTTCTCCCCAGAACGGAGACGACGAAGCAATGGCGTGAGCGTCTTCATCACCTTTGCCGGAGCGCCAAGCCGGAAAGCGAGCGACTCCGCGATCTTCACGTCGCCCAACTCCGCCAGGAACCGGGCGACCTGCTCGATGTTGTAATGAGCCACATCGGAAACCAGGAGCACCCCGGCGAGCCGCTCGGCAGCCGCGAGATTCTTCGTCGTCGTAACGAGTTTTATGAAGCTCCGCAACGCGCCGCCGTAACGGTAAGAGCCACCTACCCGGCGAGCGATCGCTTCCGCGCGCCCGGCCAGTGCCCGTGTCTGTTCGAGGTCACCCGCCTGCAGAGTACCCTCGGCCATCGCCGTCAGCGCCTCCGCCCGCGCAGCGAGTCCGATCTCGCTCTCCGTATCCGGCGCGCTGTGGTGCAGCAAAGCTTCGACGCGTTCGACTGCACCCTTGGCGCCGAGGTGTTTCAGCACCAGGTGAAGGCCGAGTTTGCCGTAGTAAGGGCCCACCCCACCGAGTGCGAACTCCGCAAAGTCGACGTTGTCGTCTTCGAGGACGATCTCGAACAGGTTCAGCAGTATGCCTCCGCGTCGCGACTCTTCGATCTCGGTCAATCCGGCGAACGCCGATTCCGGATCGGTCCGCGCCGCCGCTTCGAGGTCCATCCCGATGCGCAGATTCCGCGCCGGTTCCTCGTCCAACTTGCCGACCAGCCGGTGCGCTTCGGAGGCTTTGCCGGACCGCATGAGCGTCCGAGCAGCTTGCTCGACCAAGCCGGGCAGGTATTCCGGAATCAACTCGGAGGAAAACCGGATCGCGGACTCCGCGAATCCCGCCTCGATCAACGACCTCGCCACCGAATGGATCGCCTGATGCCTCGCTGTTCGGTCACCGATCTCGACGGCGGCCGTCAGGAGCAGCTCGGCATCTTTCGGCCGTTCGGCGGCAGCGATCGAGATGAGCGCTTGCGCGCGCCAATCGGAATTCGCGAAGCCTTCGGCCAGCGATCTCGCGCGGACGAAGTCCCCGGTCCCGGCCACCGCGCTCACGAGCCGGTTGCGAAGGTGGATGCGCCGATATTCGTGCCGGACTTCGGCCACCAGCCGGTCGACGCGATCGGTCAGCCCGGCCTTCACCATGACCTCCACCAGTTCACCGATGGCTTCGGCCCGTCGGTTCTCCTCCGAAATCGACCGTGCCAGCGCTTCGGCCCGGTCGAAGTCGCCCATCCTGGCCCACAGCGCCGGGAGCCGCGCGGGCGTCCGCGCGTTCCGGTCGCTGAGGTCGTCGCGGTGCATGGTGAGTTTGACCAGGCTCACGACGTCGGGGGCGGGCGAAGCGCAGATCACTGCGTGGGCTTCGGCGACTTCGGCTTGGGCTGCTTCTTCGCCGCCGGTGACCTCGATGAGGCGACGCTGTCTCGCCAGGTCCGTGACACACTCGACCATCCGCTCGAGCTGCCCGGCTTCCTTGAGCAACCGCGGGTAGCCGTGCAACAGGAATTGCGGCGTCTCGGGCGGCCATCCCCTGGCTTGATAGCTCTCGGCCCATTTCGTGATCTGCTCAGCGTAGACGCGCACCGCTCCTCTCCGAGCCTGTCCGCTGCTTCGGCGTACAGGCCCTGATGGCCGAGCAGGTAGACCTCGGGAGCGGTCTCGGGCCGCCAACGGGCGTGCCGACGGCTGAAGGCCCGGCTTTCGACGCTGTTCAAGACCTCGCTGATGCGGGTCCCGCCCAGAAGCTCGCCGAGATCTCGGCGGCTGAGTCCGCTGCGAGCGGCCACGAGCAAGCCGAGGACGTCCTTCGCTTCGCCTGCGTCCGCACGCAGCAGTCGATCGAGGTCGTGCTTCATCGCGTACTTCGCCGCGGAAGCCGCGGGAGAGGGTGCGAGTTCGCGAACGATCGCCGGATCACGCAGGGGGTGATCGTCGGGCAAGACCGGCGGGATGCCGGGATTCGGCCGACCCGAGACGATGACCCGCAGGCCATGGGCCGGCCGCCGGGGAAGCAGGGCAGCGATGCTCCTGGCGCCGTCCTCCTCCCCCGCGCCCCGGTCTTCGTCGAGCCCGTCGACGACGAGGACCAGACGTTCGCCGCGGTCCGAGTACCGCTTCGCGGCGGCGTCGAGCAGACCGCGGAAGTCGGATTCGCTCGTCGGCTCAGGGGACTTGACCCGCAGCACCACCGCCAGCTGCGGAACCACTTCGGCGAGGAAACCCGCCCGCGTGTCGGCCCTGGTGTCCCGGGCCGTGATGAGGAACGAGACGACCCGGACTTCCGGGGGCGCGTTGAGGATGAACCAGGACATCAGCGCGGTCTTCCCGCTCCACGCTTCCGCCCGCCACCACGCGTAGGAGGGCGCCGGGTCGGCAGCCAGGCAGAACCGGGTCAGCTCGGCCAGCTCGGTCTCGCGTCCCACCAACCTCCCGGGCGCCACGTCGCGAACCGTGCCGATGTACCAGGACTGCGCCACGCCGAGCTCGTTGAACTGGATGTCGCCGGCCACGGTGCCGACCTGGAGGACGTTCCCGGTCAGGTCGCCACCGATGGTGATCGAGTTCTCGATCGTGCCGGGCTCGGCTTCCGGCTGGGTCATCGACGATCCTCCCCGTCACCGTTCGCTGGCTCTGCCAGCGTCGCCGAGGGTACGCGCGCTGTTACGACGAAGGCCCCCTCACCAGCGGCGAGGGGGCCTTCCGACGTAACTCGATCAGACGACCGCGAGCGGCAGAGCCGTCGGGTGGACCGGAGCCGGCAGGTCCGACGCGCCCGTCAGGTACGTGTCCACCGCGTTGGCCACCGAGCGGCCCTCCGCGATCGCCCACACCACCAGCGATGCCCCGCGGTGCGCGTCGCCGCAGACGAACACGCCTGGGGTCTCCGTCTGCCAGTCCGCGCCGCAGGACAGCGTTCCCCGGCGGGTCAACGACAGGCCCAAGCCGGAGAGCAACGGCATCTCCTCGACGCCCTCGAAGCCGATCGCCAGCAGGACCAGGTCCGCCGGGAGGGTCTCGATCTCGTCGTTGATCGGGATGACCTCGCGGCGGCCGGAAACCGGGTCCTTCTGCACGCGGACCTGCTGCAGCTCCACCGCCGTCACGTGGCCCTCGGCGGAGCCCACGAAGCGGCGGACCGCCACCGCGAACTTGCGCTCGCCCGCCTCCTCGTGGGCCGGGTACGTGCGCAGGATGTACGGCCAGGTCGGCCACGGCGACCGGGCGTCGTCGCGGACCGTGGGGGGTGTCGGGTACTGGTCGAGCTGGGTCACCGACAGTGCGCCCTGGCGGGTGGCCGTTCCGTAGCAGTCCGCGCCCGTGTCGCCGCCGCCGATGATCACCACGTGCTTGCCGCGGGCGTCGATCGCGGGCGGGCCGTCGCCCTCGACGAACTTGTTGGCCGGGACCAGGTGCTCCATCGCCAGGTGGATGCCCTTGAGGTCACGGCCGGGTGTCGTCGTGTCGTCGCGGCCGCGCAGGGCGCCGACCGCCAGGACCACCGCGTCGTACTGCGCGCGCAGGTCCTCCACCGACAGGTCGACGCCGACCTCGCAGCCCGTCACGAACCGGGTGCCCTCCTTGCGCAGCTGCGCCAGGCGGCGGTCGAGGACCTTCTTCTCCATCTTGAACTCGGGGATGCCGTAGCGCAGCAGCCCGCCGAGGCGGTCGTCGCGCTCGAAGACCGTGACCTCGTGGCCGGCGCGGGTCAGCTGCTGGGCGGCCGCGAGCCCGGCCGGTCCGGAGCCGACGATCGCGACCCGGCGGCCACTGGACACTTCGGACACCTGCGGCTGGACGTAGCCCGCTTCCCAGGACTGGTCGGCGATCGTCTGCTCGACGCGCTTGATCGACACCGGTCCGCCCGACAGCGGCGAGATCGACAGCACGCAGCCCGCCTCGCACGGCGCCGGGCACAGCTTCCCGGTGAACTCGGGGAAGTTGTTGGTGGCGTGCAGCCGGTCGCTCGCCGCGGCCCAGTCGCCCCGGCGGACCAGGTCGTTCCACTCCGGGATCAGGTTGCCCAGCGGGCAGCCGGAGCCCCCGGAGTGGCAGAACGGGATGCCGCAGTCCATGCACCGCGACGCCTGCTTGCGCACCTGTTCGTTGCGCTCGGCCGGGTCGACCTCCGCGTACACCTCGCCCCACGAGGAAAGCCGTTCCTCGTAAGGCTTCTTCTTCGGCTCTTCGCGTTCGTACTTCAGGAAACCGGTCGGGTCAGCCACGAGCGGCCTCCATGATCGCCTCGTCGACATCGCGGCCGGCAGCACGCGCTGCCTTCGCCGCGTCCAGAACCCGCTGGTAGTCGCGCGGCATCACCTTCGTGAACGCCGCCGAGCGGCGCGGCCAGTCGCCGAGCAGCGAGGCCGCCACCGCGGAGCGGGTGAGATCGTAGTGCCGTTGCACGGTTTTCTTGAGCCACGCCAGGTCGTCGGCGGTCGGGCGCAGCAGGTCCACCATGTCCTGGTTGACCTTCTTCGCGTCGACGTCGAGGACGAAGGCGATACCGCCGGACATGCCGGCCGCCAGGTTGCGCCCGGTCGGGCCGAGCACCACGGCGCGGCCGCCGGTCATGTACTCGAAGGCGTGGTCGCCGACGCCCTCGGCGACGACCGTGGCCCCGGAGTTGCGGACGCAGAAGCGTTCGCCGACCTGGCCGCGGAGGAAGATCTCGCCGCCGGTGGCGCCGTAGGCGATCGTGTTGCCCGCGATCGTCTGCGCCTCGGCCGCGAAGGACGCCTCCGGGTCGGGGCGGACGACGATCCGGCCGCCCGACAGGCCCTTGCCGACGTAGTCGTTCGCGTCGCCGACCATGTCGAGGGTGATGCCGCGCGGCAGGAACGCGCCGAGCGACTGCCCCGCCGAGCCGGTGAGCGTGACGTGGATCGTGCCCTCGGGCAGGCCGTCGCCGCCGTAGCGGCGGGTGATCTCCGAGCCGAGCAGCGTGCCGACGGTCCGGTTGACGTTGCGCACCGGCAGCTCGATGTTGACCTGGTGCGCGTCTTCCAGCGCCGCCTCGGCGAGCTGGATGAGCGTGCGGTCCAGGGCGTGCTCGAGACCGTGGTCCTGGCCCCGCGTACGCCGCTTCGCGCCGCCGTACGGCGTCTCCTGCGGCATCTCGAAGATCGGCGACAGGTCGAGCCCGGAGGCCTTCCAGTGGTCGACGGCCTCGTCGGTGTTCAGCAGCTCGGCGTGGCCGATGGCCTCGTCGAGCGTGCGGAAGCCCAGCGCCGCCAGGGTCTCCCGGACTTCTTCGGCGACGAACTTGAAGAAGTTGACCACGTGCTCGACCTGGCCGGTGTAGCGCTTGCGCAGTTCGGGGCTCTGCGTGGCGACGCCGACCGGGCAGGTGTCGAGGTGGCAGACGCGCATCATGATGCAGCCCGCGACGACCAGCGGCGCGGTCGCGAAGCCGTACTCCTCGGCGCCGAGCAGCGCCGCGATGACGACGTCGCGCCCGGTCTTCATGGCGCCGTCCACCTGCACGGTGATCCGGTCGCGCAACCCGTTGAGCAGCAACGTCTGCTGGGTCTCGGCGAGGCCGATCTCCCACGGCGTGCCCGCGTGCTTGAGCGAGTTCATCGGGGACGCGCCGGTGCCGCCGTCGTGGCCCGAGATGAGCACGACGTCCGCGTGCGCCTTGGACACACCGGCCGCGACCGTGCCGACGCCGAGCGAGGACACCAGCTTCACGTGGATGCGGGCGTGCTCGTTGGCGTTCTTGAGGTCGTGGATCAGCTGGGCCAGGTCCTCGATGGAGTAGATGTCGTGGTGCGGCGGCGGCGAAATGAGGCCGACGCCCGGCGTGGAGTGCCGGGTGCGCGCGATCCACGGGTACACCTTGTTCGGCGGCAGCTGGCCGCCCTCGCCGGGCTTCGCGCCCTGCGCCATCTTGATCTGGATGTCGTCGGCGTTGACCAGGTACTCGCTGGTGACGCCGAAGCGGCCCGAAGCGACCTGCTTGATCGCGCTACGCCGCTCGGGGTCGTAGAGCCGCTCGGGGTCCTCGCCGCCCTCGCCGGTGTTGGAGCGGCCGCCGATCCGGTTCATGGCGATGGCCAGGGTTTCGTGCGCCTCGGCCGAAATCGAGCCGTACGACATCGCGCCGGTGTTGAACCGCTTGAAGATCGCTTCGGCGGGCTCGACCTCGTCGAGCGGCACCGGCTCGCGGACGCCGTCCTTGAACTTGAACAGCCCGCGCAGCGTGCCGCCCTCGCGGTAGAGGCGGTGCACCTCTTCGGTGTACTTGCGGTAGACCTCGTCGCGGCCGGTCTTGGACGCGTGCTGCAGCAGGAACACCGTCTCCGGCGTGAACAGGTGCAGCTCGCCCTCGCGGCGGTAGGCGTACTCGCCGCCGGTGTCGAGGCCGCGGTGGACGCGGTCGGTCGGGTTCTCCGGGTACGCGCGGCGGTGGCGCGTCGCGACCTCTTCGGCGAGCACCTCGAGGCCGACGCCGCCGAGCTTCGACGACGTCCCGGTGAAGTACTCGTCGAGCAGGTCCTGGCTCAGGCCGAGGGACTCGAAGACCTGGGCGGCGGTGTAGGCGCCGACCGTCGAGATGCCCATCTTGGACATGATCTTCAGGACGCCCTTGACCAGCGCGTACACGTAGTTGCGGACGGCCTTGGCGGGCTCGATGCCGGTGACCGCGCCCTGGGAGATCATGTCTTCGATGGTTTCGAAGGCCAGGTACGGGTTCACCGCGGCGGCGCCGTAGCCGAGCAGCAGCGCGATGTGGTGCACCTCGCGCGCGTCGCCGGATTCGACGACCAGCGCGACGCGCAGGCGTTCCTTGGTGCGGACCAGGTGGTGGTGCACCGCCGACACCAGCAGCAGCGACGGGATCGGCGCCATCCGGTGGTCGGAGTCGCGGTCGGACAGCACGAGCGTGCGCGCGCCGGCCGCGATCGCCTCGGAGGCCTCCCGCCGGACGCGCTCGATCGCCGAGGCCAGCGCCGCGGCGCCACCCTCCACTTCGTACAGTCCGGAAAGGACGCTGCAGGCGAAACCGGGGAGGTCGCCGTCGTCGTTGATGTGGATGAGCTTGGCCAGCTCGTCGTTGTCGATGACGGGGTAGGGCAGCTTGAGGTGGCGGCAGGACGCCGGGCCGGGGGCCAGGAGGTTGCGCTCCGGGCCCATGATCCGCGCCATGCAGGTGACGAGCTCCTCGCGGATCGCGTCCAGCGGCGGGTTGGTCACCTGGGCGAAGTTCTGCTTGAAGTAGTCGTAGAGCAGCCGGGACCGCTTCGACAGCACCGCGGGCGGGGTGTCGGACCCCATCGAGCCGATCGGCTCGGCGCCGTTGGTGGCCATCGGCGCGAGCAGGATCTTGAGCTCTTCTTCGGTGTAGCCGAAGGAAAGCTGGCGGCGCAGCACGGAGTCGTGGCTCTGCACGACGTGGTCGCGGTCGGGCAGCTCGGCGATCTTGAGCAGGCCCGCGTGCAGCCACGAGTCGTAGGGCAGCTCGGCGGCCAGCGCGGACTTGACCTCTTCGTCGTCCACGATCCGGCCGGCCTCGGTGTCGACCAGGAACATCTTGCCGGGCTTGAGCCGCCCCTTGGCGACGACGTCCTTCGGAGCGACGTCCAGGACGCCCGCCTCGCTGGCGAGCACGACGCGGTCGTCGGCCGTGCGCCACCAGCGCGCCGGGCGCAGGCCGTTGCGGTCCAGCACCGCCCCGACCAGGCTGCCGTCGGTGAAGGTGACGCAGGCCGGGCCGTCCCACGGTTCCATGAGACTCGCGTGGAACTGGTAGAAGGCGCGGCGCTCGGGCTTCATGGTGGCGTGGTTCTCCCACGCCTCCGGGATCATCATCAGCACCGCGTGCGGCAGCGACCGGCCGCCCAGGTGCAGCAGCTCGAGGACCTCGTCGAAGGACGCCGAGTCCGACGCGTCCGGCGAGCAGATCGGGAACAGCCTGCTCAGGTCGCCGGGGATGACGTCGGATTCGAGCAGCGCCTCGCGGGCCCGCATCCGGTTGCGGTTGCCGCGGATGGTGTTGATCTCCCCGTTGTGGGCCACGAACCGGAACGGGTGGGCCAGCGGCCACGACGGGAAGGTGTTGGTGGAGAAGCGGGAGTGCACCAGCGCGATGGCGCTTTCCAGGCGTTCGTCACGCAGGTCGGCGAAGAACGCGGGCAGCTGCTCCGGCGTCACCATGCCCTTGTAGACGATCGTCCGCGAAGACAGCGACGGGAAGTACGTGCCGCAGCCGGAGTTCGCGCTTTCGTGCTCGACGCGCTTGCGCAGGCAGAACGCGAGCCTGTCCAGCTCCAGGCCGGCTTTCCCCTCCGCCGTCACGAAGAGCATGGCGAAGTGCGGCATGACCGAGCGGGCGGTCGGGCCGATGTCGGCGCGGTCGGCGTCGACCGGGACCTCGCGCCAGCCGAGGACCTCCAGGCCCTCTTCGACGGCGATGCGTTCGGCCAGCTCGACGGCCTTGCGGCGCTGCTCGGCGTCTTGGGGCAGGAACGCGATGCCGGCGGCGTAGGCGTGGTGGCCGCGCTCGTCGGGGGTGGGCAGCTCGAAGCCGGCCTCGGCGCGCAGCAGCGCGTCGGGGAGCTGGAGCAGGATGCCGGCGCCGTCGCCGGAGGTGGGCTCGGCGCCCGCGGCGCCGCGGTGGTCGAGGTTGGTCAGCGCGGCCAGGCCGTCGGTGACGATGCCGTGGGAGCGGCGCCCGCGGATGTCGGCCACCATGGCCACCCCGCAGGAATCCTGTTCGGTCTCCGGGTCGTAAAGACCCTGCTTGCCGGGAATGGCGGAGAAGATCATGAAGGGACCTCCTTCGTCGTCTTGTCGTGCGGGGCCGGGCTACCGGCCGGGGAGCGCACGGGACGACGATGGCCCGCTTGTTAGCGCGACTTTAACACCTGGGAAACACCGCAGCAGCACCTCAGAGCGCCCCGGACGACGTCGGACGGTAACGATCTGGCTGCGCGGAACGACAGAGTTCCTGATGGGTTCCCGGTAGTTCGTTCCGCTAAGTATACGGCCCGTGAACTCCGGTCAAGTCCCCCGTGACCTGATCGTCGAGATGTGTTCCCCATCACTAGAACGTGTTACATTTCGCCGCATGATCCTCGATCGGTTCAAGCTCACCGGCCAGGTGGCGGTGGTCACCGGCGCGGGACGCGGAATCGGCGCGGCCACGGCCGTGGCCCTCGCCGAAGCGGGCGCCGACGTGCTGATCGCGTCCCGCACGGAGTCTCAGCTGGAGGAAGTCGCCACGCGCGTCGCCGACGCGGGCCGCCGCGCGCACGTCGTGGCGGCCGACCTGTCCGCCCCCGACGCGGCGGCGGCACTGGCGTCGACGGCGGTGTCGGAGTTCGGCCGCCTCGACCTGGTGGTCAACAACGTCGGCGGCACGTACCCGCGGCCGTTGCTGGAGAGCTCCGTCGAGTTCATGGAGGAAGCGTTCCGCTTCAACGTGGCCACGGCCCACGCGCTCACGGTGGCGGCGGCGCCCGCACTGCTGGAGACCGGCGGCTCGGTGGTCAACATCTCGTCGGTGATGGGCCGGGTGGCGGGCCGCGGTTTCGCGGCCTACGGAACGGCGAAGGCGGCCCTGGCGCACTACACGCGGCTCGCGGCAGCGGACCTGGCACCTCGCGTGCGGGTCAACGCGATCTCGGTCGGTTCGGTGGCGACGTCGGCGCTGGAGATCGTGGTGGGCAACCCGGAGCTGAAGGAGAAGATGGAGTCGGCGACGCCGCTGCGGAGGATCGGCGAGGCGGCGGACATCGCGGCGACGGTGGTGTTCCTGGCGTCCCGGGCCGGCGGGTACATCACGGGCAAGATCCTCGAGGTCGACGGCGGCTTGCAGACCCCGAACCTGGAGCTGGGCCTGCCCGACCTGGGCTGAGCCGGCGACGACGTCACCTGGCCAGGCTCACCACCAGTGCGGCGACGGCCACCGCCAGGCTGAACCAGGACGAGAGCGGGTAGAGGAAGTCCTTGGCCACCGCCCAGCGGCTGTGGTTGCGCATCGGATCCAGGAAGAGCGCATCCCGCTCCGGCACCTCGCCCGGCGGCTCGGCGTTCCGGCGCTCCAGCAGGCCGCTGCGGGCGTAGTGGTCACGCAGCTTCGGGATCAACTCCGGCCGACCGGCGGCCTCCAACGCCGCGGCGAAGTACAGGAATTCACCGTAAACCCGGATCACCTTGTCGAGGTCATCCGGATTTGCTTCGCGACTCAGCTCGACGTCGACCAGCGGAAACGAAAGCGTGAGCGCGCGATCGGCCACCATCGGTGGCGACACCCAGGTGAGCCTGCGTCCCTGGTGCACCCGGAACAACTCCCTCGCCGCCTTCCCGGCCAGGTTTGCGCACCGGACGATTCGGTACATCGGCGCGAACCCTTCGCGGGTGAGGCGCTGCACCTTGGCGACAACCCGCTGGAACCGGAGATCCGGGTGACGACTTGCCGCCAGGGCCAGGCTCGCCACGAACATCGACCCGAGCACGGTCAGGACGAAGCCGACCTCGAACCAGCTACCGCCCGTCCGCCGCAGGGTCTCCGGAAGCGACCGAAGCACGACCCAGGCGGAAAACGCACTCACCCCGGCGAAGACGAGCGTCGCGACCGGCGTGACCGCGACCAGGACGACCCCGTTGGGCCCGGTGGTGGACCGGTGCAGCCCCAACGAGCGGCGGTCGGTCCGTCTCGCGGCCTCCGGGTACTCGCCGGCCAGCTGGCCGATGCACCGAATCACCTCGTCGTCGTCGAAGACGGGGAAGAAGGACCGCCGGACCATCATCTCGCTCGCCGGATCAACCCACGGGGTGTCACCGTGCATCTCCAGGGTTTTCGACACGCGCAAGAGATGTTCTCCTTCGAAATGGGCCGGACACGCCGAAGGCCGCCACCGGAAGTCCCCTGTGGCGGCCTTCGAACACGCGAGCGGTCAGCTCTCGTCGGTCTTCTTCGGCTCCTTCGCCGGTTCCCCCGGCGTTTCCGGCGGGGCGTCGGCCGCCACCTTCGCGTGCTCCGGCTCGTCAGCCACCTCAGGCTCTCCCGACGCGGAAGCCGAAACGTCCTCCGAAGGCGCGTCCGGGCCAGGTCGCGCGTCCTTGTTCACCAGCGTCTCCGGCGCCTCCCGCGGCCCCCGCTTGGCCGCGATCACGAAGTACGCCACCGCGCCCGCGAACAGCAGGATCGACGTCCACACGTTCACCCGCAGCCCGAGGATGTGGTTGGCCGTGTCCGTCCGCATCATCTCGATCCAGCCGCGCCCGGCCGTGTAGCCCGCCACGTACAGCGCGAACGCCCGCCCGTGGCCCAGCTTGAAGCGGCGGTCCGCCCACACGACCAGCAGCGCCACCAGCAGGTTCCAGAGCAGCTCGTACAGGAACGTCGGGTGGACCGGGCTCTCCGGCAGCGGGATGTGCCCCGTCGCGACGCCGTTGAGCAGGTTTTCCGGGTCCTCCGGGTTGAAGCGCTGGAAGACCTCGAGCCCCCACGGCAGGTCCGTGTGCGCGCCGTACAGCTCCTGGTTGAAGTAGTTGCCGATGCGGCCGATCGCCTGCGCGACGACGATGCCGGGGGCGACCGCGTCCGCCATCGCCGGCAGCGGGATGCCGCGGCGGCGGCAGGCGATGAACGCACCCACCGCGCCCAGGGCGATCGCGCCCCAGATACCCAGCCCGCCGTCCCAGATCGCGAACGCGTTCCACGGGTTGCGGCCCTCGGTGAAGTACAGCTCGGGGTCGGTGATCACGTGGTACAACCGGCCGCCGACCAGGCCGAACGGCACCGCGAACACCGCGATGTCGATCACCGTGCCCTTGGTGCCGCCGCGGGCCACCCAGCGGCGCTCGCCCCACCAGATCGCCACGATGATGCCGGCGATGATGCACAGGGCGTACGCGCGGAGCGGGATCGGTCCCAGGTGCCAGACACCGCGGTCGGGGCTGGGGATCGTCGCGAGGTAGGCGCTCATCACGCGGCCACCGTAGCGCTAAGGCACCGGAGCATCCAAGGCGGCCAGGTACCCCGCCACCAGCGCGTGCGCGACCTGGGTGACGGCTTGGTCACGCGGCAGGAACCGCTCGTCGTGCAGGCTCGGCACGCCCGCCGTGTCGCCGAGACCGACGAAGAGCATCAGGCCGCGGGTGCCGCCGCCGCAGTAGTGGGCGAAGTCGTCGGCGCCGAAGGACCGGAACCCCTCGTCGACGGTGAAGCCGGCGTGCCGCAGCCAGCGCTGCGCGCCCGCGGCCAGCGCGGCGTCGTTGTCCAGGACCGGCTCGCAGGGGCTGATCTCCAGCTCGGCGGTGCAGCCGTGTGCCCGCGCGGTGCCGTGCACGATGTCGGTCAGCGTCTCCAGGGCGCGTTCGCGGTCCTTCGTGCGCATCAGGCGCAGGGAGCCGAACGCGCTCGCGCTGTTCGGGACGACGTTGGCGGCCGCGCCGCCCTGGATGCGGCCGATCGAGCAGACCGCGCCGAACACCGGGTCGATCCGGCGCGACGCGAGCTGCTGCAGGCTCACGACCAGCTGCGACAGCGCCAGGATCGGGTCGCGCAGCAGGTGCGGGTAGCCGGCGTGGCCGCCCTGGCCGTGCATGGTGACCTCGAACTCGTCGGTGGAGGCGTTCACCGGCCCCGGGGCCGCCGAGACGATGCCGTGCGCGATCCGCGGCTGGACGTGCGCGCCGATCACCGCGTCCACGCCGTGCTCGGCCAGCACCCCGGACCCGACGACGTCGAGCGCGCCGGGCGGCGACGTCTCCTCCCGCGGCTGCAGCAGCGCCAGGATCGGCCGCGGCACGCCGACGCGGACCGCCGCCCGGCCGACAGCCACCAGCGCGGCGAGGTGGACGTCGTGGCCGCACGCGTGCATGAACTCGTTCCCGGACGCCCACGGCACGCCGGTGCCCTCCAGCACCGGGAGGGCGTCGAGCTCGGCCCGCAGCGCCACGGCCGGGCCGTCCGACGTGCCGGGCAGCCGGATGGCGCGCCCGGTCTTGGCGACGCGGGTGCCGTCGCCGGCGCCGAGCGCGCCGGTCACCAGGCGGGCGGTGTCCTCCTCGTCGCCGGAACCGCGGGGGTCGGCGTGCACGGCGTGCCGGAGCTCGACGGCGGCGGGCAATTCGTCGGCGATCGCCTGCGTCCACCGGGTCCACAGATCACTCACACGTGCTCCAAGCGGTAGATCCTCTTCGCGTTCTCGTGTCCCACCAAAGCACACAGCCGGACGGCGTCCTTTTCGGACATCGCGTCGGCGGCCAGTGCCGTGCGGGCGAAGTCCGACAGACCCCGCCGGAACAGGGCGGTGCCCAGGTGGTACAGCTCGGCCAGGCCGAAGGCATCGGTGGAGAAGAGCACCTTCCCGAACGGCGCGATCTCCAGGAGCTCGGCCAGCACGGCCGGCGCCCGGAACCCCGCGTTGTGCGTGATGAGCCCGGCGTCGACGAACACGTGCTCGAAGACCTGCGCCAGATACGCGGCCTGGCGGTGGAACGGGTAGTTGTGCAGCAGCAGGATGGGCACGCCGCTGCCCCGGGTCGCCCGCAGCAGCCCGGTGAGCAGCAACGGGTCGCAGCGGTGCAGGTCGATGTCGGCGTCGCCGTAGCCGACGTGGAACTGCACCGGCAGGCCCAGGTCGAGGCCGGTGAACACGAGGTGCCGGTGCAGCACCTCGTCGGCCAGGCGCCCGCCACCGGCGGCGAGCCACCGCCCGGCCGCGGCTTCGACCTCCGGCGGCGACGGCCGCTCCCCCGCCAGTTCGAGGCCGACGCGGTAGGCGGCGATCGACTTGAGCCCGACGGCCGTGGCCGCGCGTTTCCCCAGCTCGTCGGCGAAGGCCCCGGCGAACCCGGCCGCGGTGGTGCCCCGGATCACCGATTCGGCCACCTGTTCCAGCCGGACGACGTCGTGCGCGCGCGTGCCGGCCAGCCCGGCGAACTCGGCGGTCGTGGTCAGCGAGTCCGGCAGGAAACCGCCGTCCAGGAGGAAGTCGGTGGTGCCGGTGGCCCGCAGGAACCGCCGGGCCACCTCGGCCGCGCCCAGCTCGGCGCGGCGTTCGAGGTAGGCGCCGGGGTCCGCGTGTTTCGGCAGGCCGAGGACGGGCGCGCAGCGTTCGCGCACGGCGAGCCCGATGAGCGAGTCGAACAGGCTCGTGCCCAGCGGCGACGGCGCGTCGGCCTCGGTCAGCATCGCTTCGAAGCCCGCGCGGGCGACGTCGCCGGTGACGACCCCGTGGCAGTGGTGGTCCACCAGCGGCAGATCCGCGACGAACGGGAGCAGGTCGGTCATGCGCCTCCGTCCACTGGGCCGAGCCTCTCCCCCACCCTACGAGCGAACCGCGGCGCCGACAGGACGGCGAGTCCGGCACGGACCTGGACGGGCTTCGGCGGTGTCTGACACGATCTTCACCTCTTTCTCCGGGTGAGGCACAGCGATGGGGGCGGGATGAGCCAGCTCGACCGGGCCGAACTCGCGCAGCAGGGCGCGCTCCGGGCCGACGCCCTGCGTGCCGCCGGCGTGGAGCTCGTGGCGCTGACGTTCGTGGACAACAGCGGTATCACGCGGGTGAAGGCCGTGCCGGTGGACCGGCTGTGGTCGGCCGCGGCGTGGGGGGTCGGCGCGTCGAACTCGTTCGACTTCTTCCTGGCCACCGACGACATCGTGGGCGGCACGCACTCGCGCGGCCCGGTCGGCGACCTGCGGCTGCACCCGGACCTCGACGCGCTCGTGCCGCTGGCCGCGCAGCCGGGCTGGGCGTGGGCACCGGCGTGGCGGTACGACCAGGAAGGCGACCCGCACCCGCAGGACGCGCGGGCACTGGCCGCGGCCGCGACGGCCCGGCTCGCGGAGCTGGGCTACAACGCGCGGACGGCGTTCGAGATCGAGTGGGTGGTCACCAGGGCCGACGCGCCGGACGACCCGCGCTCGGCCACCGCGGGTCCGGCCTACGGCTACGCGCGGCTTTCCGCGCAGGCGGGCTACCTGCGCAAACTGGTGTCCACGCTGACCGCCCAGGGGATCGCGGTCGAACAGATCCACCCGGAGTACGCGGCCGGGCAGTTCGAGGTGTCGGTGGCGGCCGGCGACCCGGTGCGCGCGGCGGACGTCGCGGTGCTGACGCGCGAGACCATCCGGACGGTCAGCGAGCAGTACGGGCTGCGGGCGTCGTTCACGCCGAAGTTCGCCCCGAACGGCGTGGGCAACGGCGGGCACGTCCACCTGAGCCTGTGGGACGGCGACCGCAACCTGTGCGCGGGCGGCGACCGGCGGTTCGGGCTCACGGAGACGGCGGAGGTGTTCGGCGCGGGCGTCCTCTCGCGGCTGCCGGCCCTGCTGGCGATCGGCGCGCCTTCGGTGGTCAGCTACCTGCGGCTCGAACCGCACCACTGGGCCGGGGTGTTCCGCGTGTGGGGGCTGGAGAACCGCGAGGCGCCGCTGCGGCTGGTGCGGGGCCCGGCCGGGCAGCGCGAGCGGGCGGCGAACTTCGAGGTCAAGTGCTTCGACCTGACGGCGAACCCGTACCTGGTGGTGGCCGCGCTGATCTTCGCGGGCCTGGCCGGGGTGGAGGCCCGGGAGAGCCTGCCGGAGCCGGTCGACGTCGACCCCGGAACGCTCGGGGGTGCGGTGGAGCGGCTGCCGGCCTCGCTGGCCGACGCGGTGACGGCGTTCGAGGCGGACCCGGCGTTGACGTCGGCGTTCGGCCCGGAACTGGCGGCGACGCTGGTGGACGTCCGCCGCGGCGAGCTCGACCGGCTGGGTGCGCTGCCGCCGGCCGAGCTGTGCGCCGTGATGCGGTACCTACATTGACTTGAGCGCCTTGGCGACCTCGCTGCGCAGCAGCGGGAGCTTGGCGTAGAGGCGGTCGCCCGGGCATTCGGTGTTGTAGAAGTCGCGGTGGCCCTTGATCTCCTCGACCGGGATGCCGTACTGCCGGCAGATGTAGGCGCAGAAGACGACGAGCGAGGCGAACTGCGTCTCGGGCGGCTCGACGCTGGTGTAGAGGCCTTCGTTTTCGATGCCGATGGCGTTGGTGTTCTGCCCGGGGCAGTGCGCGCCCTGGATCATGGTGGTGCGCCCGCGCAGCGCGTCGAGGCTGCCGTGCCGCCCTTCGAGCCGGTACCCGCCGCGGCTGACGGTGAAGTGCTGGCCGGTGTCGGACCACCCGTTGTTGTCGATGTGGTCGTGCTGGTCGTCGCGGGCGACCTGGAAGGCGTGGGCGAGGGAGTAGTCGGTGCTGTTGGCGCTGGCGATGTGGTGGATGAGGATCCGGTTCGCGGGGTGGTCGAGCGTGGTGAGCGCGTCGGTGGGCGGCCGGGCCCCCCACTCGGCACAGCTGTAGATCCGCGGCTCGGTGGCGGCTTGCGCAGCCCGCGGGAGGACCAGGCCGGCGGCCCCGGCGACGGCGAGGCCGGCGGCACCGCGGAGGAAGGTGCGCCGCGGGAGGTGTGCGATGTCCATGGCGGGATTCTCTCGCGGCGCCGTACAGCTTTCGTACAAAATTTCAGAGACGAACAGTGGCCTCGAAGGGGCGGGTGAGGCGGAGTTCGCCGTGCTCACTCTTGGCGATGGGCTCGTACTCGTCGCCTTGGAGTTCGAACAGGGTTGCCGCGATGGGCTCGCCCGGTTGAACCAGGAGGTAGTACGGGATCAAGGCCTCGGCGTAGAGGGCCCGCTTGAGGATCCGGTCCTGGATCTTGGTCGACGGTGAGACGATCTCCGCGGCCAAGAGAACATCGCTCGCCGTGTAGGCGACGGTGTCGATTCCGGGGCAGTTGAGGATCACCAGGTCGGGAATCAGCAGGCGTTGTGTTCCGAGGCGCACGTTCACGCCGGGCAGCAGCTCGGTGCCATCCGGCAGCGCGGGAACCAAGGTGAACTGCAGTTTCTGCAAGAGCCGCTGGTGGGCTGAAGTCGGAGCGGGGCTCATCAGCAGCACCCCGTCCACGAGTTCGAGCCGCTGCAGTGAGGTTTGTTCCTCGGGCAGGGCGAGAACGTCTTCGACCGTCCAGCCTTCGGGGCGCAGGGGAATGCTGAACTCGGCCTGAGGCTCAGCGGGTGCCGCCATCGCGCTTCACCTCCGCTCCCGCGCGTCGCCGTGGGTCTGTCCCAGTGTGACATGTCTGCTGGTCCCCTCGTTGTGGATCATCACACGAGGAGTATCCAGACCGCCACCGACAGTTCTGATCGGGCGATGGGTGTCACGCAGGCGTGACGGCCCGGCGCACACCCTCCGCCAGCTCCGCCGACAGCGCACGAACGCCCGACGCGCCCTCGGCCGCCGCCGTGACCAGGGCGGAGCCCACGATCACCGCGTCCGCGAACGACGCCACCTGGGCCGCCTGCGCACCGGAGCGGACGCCCAGACCCACACCGATCGGGAGCGACGTGTGCGCTCGCGTCCGCCGCACCAGCTCCTCGGCGCCCGCGCCGACCTGGTCGCGCGCGCCCGTCACGCCCATCACCGCGGTCGCGTAGATGAAGCCCGACGACGCCGCCGCCGTGAGGGCCAGCCGCTCTTCCGACGACGAAGGCGCCACCAGGAACGTCCGGTCCAGGCCGTGCTCCTCGGACGCCGTCATCCAGGACGCGGCCTCGTCCGGGATCAGGTCCGGGGTGATCAGGCCGAGGCCGCCCGCCGCCGCCAGATCACGCGCGAAACGGTCCACGCCGTAGCGGTTCACCGGGTTCCAGTACGTCATCACCACGGCCCGGCCACCGCGCGAGGCCACCGACTCCACGACCTCGAAGACGTGCTTGAGGCGGAAGCCGTTGTCCAGGGCCGTCACCGAGGCGGCCTGGATGGTCGGGCCGTCCATCACCGGGTCCGAATACGGGACGCCGACCTCGATGAGGTCCGCGCCGCCGTCGACGCAGGCCGCGATCAGGTCCTTCGACCCGTCGACCGTCGGGAAGCCCGCGGGCAGGTAGCCGACCAGCGCGGCGCGGCCTTCCGCGCGCGTCGTCGCGAAGAGGTCGTCCAGCCCGCTCATCCGTTCACCAGTCCGAACCACTTCGCCGCCGTGTCCATGTCCTTGTCGCCGCGGCCCGAGAGGTTGACCACGATCAGGCCGGACGGGCCCAGCTCGCGGCCCAGGTCCAGCGCGCCGGCCAGCGCGTGCGCCGACTCGATCGCCGGGATGATGCCCTCGGTGCGGGACAGCAGCTTGAACGCGTCCATCGCCTGGGCGTCGGTGATCGGGCGGTACTCGGCGCGGCCGGTGTCCTTGAGCCACGCGTGCTCCGGGCCGACGCCCGGGTAGTCCAGCCCGGCCGAGATCGAGTGCGACTCGACGGTCTGGCCGTCCTCGTCCTGCAGCAGGTACGTCATCGCGCCGTGCAGGTTGCCCGGGGTGCCCTTGGTCAGCGTCGCGCCGTGGCGGTTGCCCTCGATGCCCTCGCCGCCCGGCTCCAGGCCGACCAGCCGCACCGACGGGTCGTCGTAGAAGCCCGAGAAGATGCCGATCGCGTTCGACCCGCCGCCGACGCAGGCCGCGACGACGTCGGGCAGGCGCCCGGCCTGCTCGAGGATCTGCTCGCGGGCCTCGGTGCCGATGACGTGGTGGAAGTTGCGCACCATCGTCGGGAACGGCGCCGGCCCCGCGGCCGTGCCGAACAGGTAGTGCGTGGTGTCGGCGTTGGTGACCCAGTCGCGCAGGGCCTCGTTGATCGCGTCCTTCAGCGTCCGCGAACCGGTCTTGACCGGGATCACCTCGGCGCCGAGCAGCCGCATCCGGGCCACGTTCAGCGCCTGGCGCTCGGTGTCGACCTCGCCCATGTAGACGACGCAGTCGAGGTCGAGCAGCGCGCACGCGGTGGCCGTCGCGACGCCGTGCTGGCCCGCGCCGGTTTCGGCGATGACGCGCTTCTTGCCCATCCGCTTGGTGAGCAGCGCCTGGCCCAGCACGTTGTTGATCTTGTGGGAGCCGGTGTGGTTCAGGTCTTCGCGCTTGAGGAAGACCCGCGCGCCCCCGGCGTGCTCGCCGAAGCGCTTGGCCTCGGTGAGCAGCGACGGACGGCCCGCGTAGTCCTTCAGCAGGCGGTTGAACTCGTTCAGGAACTCCGGGTCGTGGCGGGCCTTGTCGTACTCGGTGGCGACCTCGTCGACGACGCCGATCAGCGCCTCCGGCATGAACCGCCCGCCGTACGGGCCGTAGTAGCCGCGCTCGTCCGGGTCGTGCTCGTCGTGCTGTCCGGTCACCGCGACGGCCTCGGGCAGGCGGGGTGCGAACCGGCCGTGACCAGCTTGACCAGGGCGCCCTTCGGGTCGCCGGAGGCGACCAGGCCCTCGCCGACCAGCACCGCGTCGGCACCGTGACCCGCGTACGACATCAGGTCGCCCGGGCCGCGGACGCCGGATTCGGCGACCTTGTAGACGTCCATCGGCAGGCCGGGGGCCAGCCGCGAGAAGACGTCCCGGTCCACCTCGAGGGTGTGCAGGTTGCGCGCGTTGACGCCGATGACCTTGGCGCCCGCCTCGAGGGCCCGGTCGGCTTCCTCGGCGTTGTGGATCTCCACCAGCGCGGTCATGCCCAGCGACTCGACGCGGTCGAGCAGCGAGACGAGCGCGTTCTGCTCCAGCGCGGCGACGATCAGCAGCACCATGTCGGCGCCGTGCAGGCGGGCCTCGTGCACCTGGTAGGGGCTGACGATGAAGTCCTTGCGCAGGATCGGGGTGTCGACCGCGGCGCGGACGGCGTCCAGGTCGGCCAGCGAACCGCCGAACCGGCGCTGCTCGGTGAGCACGCTGATCACGCGCGCCCCGCCGGCTTCGTAGTCCTTCGCCAGCGCGGCCGGGTCGGGGATGTCGGCCAGCTCGCCCTTCGAGGGGCTGCGCCGCTTGACTTCGGCGATGACGCCGATGCCGGACTCGCGCAGGGCGGCCATCACGTCACGCGGTGCCGGGGCGGCGGCCGCGCGGATCTTCAGCTCGTCGAACGGCAGCGCGGATTCCCGCACGGCGAGATCCTCCCGCACGCCGGCGACGATGTCTTCGAGCACGCTCACCGGACGCCCCCACCAGGGCGCGTGCTCACGGATTCACTCGCAAGGTCGCTCACAAAAACCTTCCCCTTCCCGCCGAAACGATGCTAACCCCCGCATCCGAGACGCCCGGTTCCGGGTGTGCGCGTTACTCCGAATGCCCGCTCCGGGCATCGGTCGGATCTTCCCCGTCGGAGAGGGCTTCCCACAGCTGGGCGTCGGGGTCACGGACCTTTTTCCGGGTGGCCGGAGCCGCGTACCTGGCCCCGAGCCGGGTGGCCAGGCCCGCGCCCTTGACGGCTGCCAACCCGGCGGCGGCGACGAGAATTCCCGCGACGACGGCGAGCCCGCGACCGAGCAGCATTTCGGTGACCGGCAGGCCGTCGGCGTACCCGCCGAACCGGACCCCGGCGACGCCGGTCCAGATCGCCGCCAGGCCGGCCAGCGCCAGCACGACGCCGAGCACGCGCCGCGCCCAGCCGCCCGTGGCCACCAGCCCGGCCACGCCGGCCAGGGCCAGCAGCGCGAGCGGCACGAGCGCGGTCGCCCGCTGCTCGCCGGTTTCGCGGTGGAGGATCGTGCCCCGCACGCCGCCGTCGCGGAATTCGGCGAACCAGGTCAGCCGTGACGCGCCCCACAACGCGAGCGCGCCCAGCAGGAGCGCGGTCACGATCATCCACAGTGGACGCCTCGACGCCGTCGCCACCGGAGCGTCCGCGGCCGGCGCGGGGACGCCCGGGTGCCGCGGTGTGTCAGACACGCGCGGCGTCCGCGGCCGGGTCGAGGGCGCCCGCCGCCACCATCGTCTGCGCGGCGGCCACCGCCGAAAGCACGGTCCTGGCCTTGTTCAGGGATTCGGTGTCCTCGTAGTCCGGCACCGAGTCGGCGACCACCCCGCCGCCGGCCTGGACGTGCGCGATGCCGTCCTTGACCAACGCGGTGCGGATGGCGATCGCGGTGTCGGCGTCGCCGGCGAAGTCGAGGTAGCCGACGACTCCGCCGTACAGCGCGCGGCGGACCGGCTCGAGCTCCTCGATCAGCTCCATCGCGCGGACCTTCGGCGCGCCGGACAGCGTCCCGGCCGGGAAGCACGCCGTGACCGCGTCGAACGCCGTCTTGCCCTCGGCCAGCTCGCCGGTGACGGTGGACACGATGTGCATCACGTGGCTGTAGCGCTCGATCTGGAAGAAGTCGACGACGCGCACGGTGCCCGGCCTGCAGACCTTGCCGAGGTCGTTGCGGCCGAGGTCGACGAGCATCAGGTGCTCGGCGCGCTCCTTGTCGTCGGCCAGGAGGTCCTTCGCCAGCTGGGCGTCCTCCTCCGGGTCGGCGCCGCGCCAGCGCGTGCCCGCGATCGGGTGCGTGGTCGCGCGGCCGTCCCGCACGGTGACGAGCGATTCCGGGCTGGAGCCGACGATGTCGAAGCCCTCCAGCCGCAGCAGGTACATGTACGGGCTCGGGTTGGACGTCCGCAGCACGCGGTAGATGTCGATCGCGTCGGCCGCGGTCGGGATCTCGAACCGTTGCGACGGCACGATCTGGAACGCTTCGCCGGCCTTGATCGCCTCGACGGCCTTCTCGACGGCCGCGTGGAAGTCCTCCTTCGACCGCTTCCGGGTGAATTCCGGCACGGGCCGGTCGAACGCGGCGACGGTGGCGGGCGCGGCCACCTGCAGCTGCTCGGTCATCGCGCTCAGCCGGGCGACGGCGTCGTCGTAGGCCGCGTCCACGCGCTCGGGCGAGTCGTCCCAGTTGACGGCGTTCGCGATCAGCGTGACCGTGCCCTCGTGGTGGTCGAAGGCCGCGAGGTCGGTGGCCAGGAGCATGGTCAGCTCGGGGATGTCGAGGTCGCGTTCGGCCAGCTCGGGCAGCTTCTCCAGCCAGCGCACGGCGTCGTAGCCGATGTAGCCGACCATGCCGCCGGTCAGCGGGGGCAGGCCGGGCAGCGGCTCGGTGTGCAGGGCTTCGATCGTCTCGCGCAGGACGTTCAGCGGGTTGCCCTCGCTGGGCAGGCCGACCGGTGGGGTGCCGGTCCAGACCGCTTCGCCGTCGCGGACGGTGAGCGCGGCCGGGCTGCGGACGCCGATGAACGACCAGCGGGTCCAGGAGGCGCCGTTTTCGGCGGACTCGAACAGGAAGGTGCCGGGCCGGTCGGCGGCGAGCTTGCGGTACACCCCGATCGGCGTCTCGCCGTCGGCGAGGACCCGGCGCACGACCGGGATCACGCGGCGGCTCTCGGCGAGGAGGCGGAAGTCCTCGCGGGACGGGCTGACCGTGCCGGGACCGGTCGAACCGGCGGATGCGCTGACCATGAACCTCATTGTGCCGCTTGCGCGGAGCACGGCGCCGCGGGGGACAAATTCAACGTACATTGAATTTCGGGGGCCCGTCCGTCATGATGGGGCCGTGAGCCCCACGGACAACAGCGAGACTACCGGCCGCCGTCGCGGGCGGCGGCCCGCCGGTCAGGACACCCGCACGGCACTGGTCGACGCCGCGCGGGCGGTGTTCGCCGAAACCGGCTACGACGGCGCGACCGTGCGCGCGATCGCCACCCGCGCCGGCGTCGACGCGGCGATGGTCAACCACTGGTTCGGCAGCAAGGAGGGCCTGTTCGCCCAAGCCGTCCTCGAGCTGCCGTTCGACCCCCTGGAGCTGCAGAAAGCCCTGCGACAGGGCCCCGACGAAGAGCTGGGCGAACGGATCGTCCGCACCTTCATCACCCGCTGGGACAGCGCGGGCGGCGGCCAGTTCGTGGCGCTCATGCGCAGCATCACCGGCCACGAGCAGGCCGGCCACGTGCTGCGCGACTTCTTCCAGAAGTTCTTCAGCGCGCTGATCACCTCGGTCGGCGCGGACCGCATCCCGTTGCGGATGAACCTGTGCGCCAGCCAGATGGTGGGCCTGGGCATGGTCCGGTACGTGGCGAAGTTCGAGCCGCTCACCTCCGAGGACGTCGAGGTCCTGGTGCGGGCGATCGCCCCGAACCTGCAGCGCTACCTCACCGGTGACATCGGCTGAAATCCGCGGGTCACCCGGATGCCGGACGGGAATGGCGGTCCATCGCATTTCGCGGACACCGTTCGCACATTCGGGGAATCGACGGGATTCGTATTATCGGCTCATGAAGCCAACGTCTTCGGGGCCCGCAGCGAGAACTCTCGCCGCTTCACTGCGCGAAGAACGCGAAGCACGCAACGTCGGTTTGCGCGTTCTCGCCGACCGGCTGGGAATCCTGCCGCAGCTGCTTTCGGCGTGGGAGAAGGGGTATCGGCTGCCGAGCGTCGAGGACGTGTCGGCGATTCTCGCGCTGCTGGGTATCCACGGGGAGCAACGCGATCGCATCCGGACGCTCGCCCGGCACGCCCGCGAGCCCAATTGGCTGGCGTCCAGCAACGCGGACATCTCGCACGCCCTCACGGCGTTGCTGGCCTTGGAAAGCACCGCCACCAAGATCACCGCCTGGTCGCCCCTGCTCGTACCCGGACTGCTGCAGACGCCCGACTACATCCGGTCGATCATGGAGGCCTCCTCGGTCCCGGTCGAGGAAGCCGACAAGCGGCTCCGCATCCGGCTCAAGCGACAGCGAGTGCTCACGCAGCGGGACCCGGTCGGGCTCCGCGCGCTGATCGGCGAATGGGCGATCCGGGAAACCATCGGCAGTCCGGCCATCATGTCCGACCAGATCGATCACCTGCTCGAAATTTCGCAGCGGACCAACGTTTCCGTGCGGGTCGTTCCGGCCGGACTCGGCTACCACACGGGTCTGCTGGGACCGTTCGAAATATACGAGTTCCCCGGCACGCCCCCGATCACCTTTGTCGAGCACGCCCATTCGAGCGCGTTCCTGCACGAAGAAACGCAGACCCTCGCCCACCAGCAGGTGGTTAAGATGCTTGGCGAGCAGGCGTTGAGCGAAGCCGCCTCCCGGGAGCTGCTCGAGGAGGCTGCACCCTAACGGAGGCGACCACATGGCCGTTTGGCGGAAGTCCTCATACAGCGGGGAAAACTACAGCTGCGTCGAGGTGGCGCTGGGGCCGGTCGTGAGCGTTCGGGACACCAAGGCCCGGCGTGCCGGGAAGCTGACCGTCTCCGCCCGGGCCTGGCGCGCCGCCCTCGACCGGCTGCGCTGACTTCCGGCCGTCACCCGGCTTTCCGCGGCGACCTCGCGTACGCCGGGACCGCGTACGGCCGCTTCCGCAGCGGCGCGTCCGGGAACAGCACGACCATGTCGCGTCCCCAGCCGCCGACCCAGGCCGGCCGGTCCGGCCGGTTCTTCAGCACCGTGGCGCCGTGCGTCGAGGTGGCGGCGCGCAACGCGATCACCGAGCCGTCGCGGTAGCGGACGTGGATGTCGGGCGTGTGCCGTCCCTTGCGAACCGGGTAGTCGGGGACCACCGTCACGGCGGCGGCACGCCAGCCGGTGTGCCGCACGGCCCGGTGCCGCTGCCGCCACCGCGAGGCGGCCACCAGCGAAACCGGCACCGCGACGAGCGCGAGCAGCATCGGCACGACGCAGAACCCGACCAGGTACTGGTTGTCGTTCGGCTCCTCCACCGTGCGGACGTGCTCCGGGTCGGCCCGGTCGTAGACCACCGTCACGCGGTCGCCGGGCACGTAGGCACGGCTGCTGTCCCGGACGATCTCCTCGGTGAACACGGTGCCACCGGCCTCGTACGTCACCCACATCGACGGCGAGCCCCGGCCGCTCGGCGGGTTCACGACTTCCACGACCTCGCCGCCGGTGCGGACGCCGGTGGCCAGGAGGCCCTCGGCGGCGTTCTCGATCGCCTCGAGACCCGCGATGCCGCCGGCCAGCACCCCGCACCAGAGCAGCGCGAGCGCCAGGGCGCGCCGGCCGAGCGTGCGCAGCCGGGCGGTTTCGACGTCGAAGTCGACCCCGACGCCGCCGTCGAGCCGCTCCGGCGGCGGCAGCCAGGTTTCGAGGCTCAGCCGGGCCAACACGGACTCGGACCGGCGATCGGCGGCCCGGCTCCGGGCCACCGCCAGGGCGCCCAGCGCGGCCGAACCGGCGAGCGTCCCGAGCTCGGCGGCGAGTTCGCCGTCCGCGAAGACGTAGGCGGGGTCGGCCAGCGTCACCGCCGTACCTATCACGAAGAGCACGAAGACGGCCACGCACAAGGCCGCGGTCACTGCCCACGCCGTTCTCCGCCGCGACAGCCGCCGCGCGGCGGCTTGGGCGTCCCACCCCAGGTCCATGGCCGCAGCCTAAGCCGAGAACCCGCAGGTCAGCGCCGGATTTCGGGAAGCTCACCGCGAGGCAACCGCGCGGCCCCGCCGAACGTGCAAGGGAGCAGGGTCAGCGGGCGAGCAGCAGCGCGATCAGCGCCAGCACGCCCGGAACCACCTGCACGAACAGGATCCGCTTGCTGGCCGTCGCGGCGCCGTAGAGGCCGGCGATGATCACGCAGACGATGCCGTACAGCTGGAGCTGGAACTCGCCCGCGATGAGACCCCAGACCAGCGCGAGGGCCAGGAAACCGTTGTACAGGCCCTGGTTCGCGGCGAGCGTCTTGGTCTCCTCCGCGAACTCCTTGGTCATGCCGAAGCCGGCGCGGGCGCGGGGGCTCGTCCAGAGGAACATCTCCAGGACGAGGATGTAGACGTGGATCAGGGCGACGAGCCCGACCAGGATGTCGGCGACGATGGTCACGCGAGCTCTTTCTCATCGGCCAGGAGCAGGCGCTCCTCGGTGTCGAAACAGGTGTGTGTGCCGGTGTGACAGGCCGGGCCGGTCTGGTCGACGCGCAGCAGGACCGTATCGCCGTCGCAGTCGATCCGCACTTCGCGGACGTGCTGGTAGTGGCCGGACGTCTCGCCCTTGACCCACAGCTTCTGCCGGCTGCGCGACCAGTACGTGCCGCGGCGGGTGGCCAGGGTGGCGGCGAGGGCGTCGTCGTTCATCCAGGCCATCATCAGCACGTCCGAAGTGGCGTGCTCGACGACGACCGCGGCGATCAGCCCGTCGGCGTTGCGCTTGAGGCGCGCGGAGACGGCCGCGTCCAAGGTCATGCGTTGGCTCCCAGGAGGTGCCGCTTGAGCGGCATCGAGTTCAGCAGGACGAACGCGTAGCCGTAGCCGGCGAACGACAGGCCGGAGAACAGCTTGTTGAACCACAGCTCGGCGCCGAGCAGCAGGAACGCGTGCAGCAGCGCGAACACCACGGCGACGACCAGGCCGCCGATCCGGGCGCTGCCCATCTTCAGCACGAGCCCGGTGGTCACCACGCCGCCGAGGAGCAGCGCGAGCGCGGGCATCCGGTAGATGGCCAGGCTCGCCCCGGCGCTCAGCACCGGGATCAGGTCGAGCAGCGCCCACGCGACGGGCAGCCCGACCAGCAGGCCGGCGATGACCTTCACCTCGACGGGTGCCTGCCAGGACTTCACCGGACCTCGACCCCGCCTTCGCGCAGGGCGGTCTTGACGTCCCCGATCTTCAGCTGTCCGAAGTGGAACACGCTGGCGGCGAGCACGGCGTCGGCGCCGGTCCGCACGGCGGGCAGGAAGTGCTCGACGGCGCCGGCGCCCCCGCTGGCGATCACCGGGACGCGCACGGCCTTGCGCACGAGCTCGATGAGCTCGAGGTCGAAGCCGTTCTTCGTGCCGTCGGCGTCCATGGAGTTGAGCAGGATCTCCCCGACGCCGAGTTCCTCGCCGCGCGCGGCCCACTCGACGGCGTCGATCCCGGTGCCGCGGCGGCCACCGTGGGTGGTGACCTCGAAGCCGGAGGCGGTCGGCTCGCCGCCGGCGGGCACCCGGCGGGCGTCGACCGACAGCACGATGCACTGGGCGCCGAACCGCCTCGACGCCTCGCTGAGGAATTCCGGCCGCGCGATGGCGGCGGTGTTGATGCTGACCTTGTCGGCCCCGGTCCGCAGGAGCCGGTTGACGTCGTCGTTGCTGCGGACGCCGCCCCCGACGGTGAGCGGGATGAAGACCTGCTCGGCGGTCCGGCGGACGACGTCGTAGGTGGTCTCGCGGTCGCCCGAGGAGGCCGTGACGTCGAGGAAGGTGAGCTCGTCGGCGCCCTCGGCGTCGTAACGCCGGGCCAGCTCGACGGGGTCTCCGGCGTCACGGAGGCCGGCGAAGTTGACGCCCTTCACCACCCGGCCCGCGTCGACGTCGAGACAGGGGATCACCCGCACCGCGACAGACATGGTCACCAGCCTAGTCAAGGGGGTCGGGGCCGCCGCCGATGGCACGGCCCGGCATCTACCGTTCACCCCCCGGCCACCCGATTCGTCTAGTTTCCGCCCGTGCGCAGACTCCTCCCGGTGGCCGTCGCCGCCGTTGCCCTCCTGACCGCCGTCCCCGCTTCGGCCGCTCCCCGCGATCCGGCGCCGGTCCTGCAGACGCAGGCCTTCGTCGACGATCCCGGCGCCTCCCCCGCCAACGCCGACGCCGACGACCCCGCCATCTGGGTGCACCCGCGCGACCCCGAACGCAGCGTCGTCCTCGGCACCCTCAAGGAAGGCGGGCTCGCCGCGTTCGACCTGTCCGCGCGGACGCTGCAGCTGGTTCCCGCCGGGCCGGGCGGGCGGTTCAACAACGTCGACGTGGTCGGGGACCTCGCCGTGGTCAGCGACCGCGGGCGGGACCGGATCCGCGTCTACCGCATCGACCCGGCGGGCTCGGCGGCCGGCGGGCACGTGCTGCGGGACGTCACCGACCCCGCCGCCGCGCCGGTGTTCTCGGCGTCGGAGTCCGAAGTGGACGAGCAGCGGACCGCCTACGGCCTGGCCGCGGGCCGGGACCCGCGCACCGGCGTCCGGTGGGTCGCGGTGACCCGGCGGCACGAGACGCGGGTGGCGCTGCTGCGGCTCGTCGACCGGTCGGACGGCACGGTCGGTACGGCGCCGATCGACATGGTGGACCTGCCGTCGCGGTTCCGCCTGCCGGACGGCTCGAGTTGGTCGCCGTGCGAGGAACCCGGCGAGGGGCCGCAGCTGGAGGGCTCGGTGTTCGACGGCCGGGTGCTCTACACCGCCCAGGAGGACGTCGGGATCTGGCGGATCCCGCTGACGGGCACCGGCTTCGGGCGGCCCGAACCGGTCGACCGCGTGCGCTCTTTCGGCGTCCCGCAGCGCTGGGACGCGGCCACGGAGGAGTGCGTCCCGGACGGCCCCGACCCCGGCTTCGGCGGCCGGTGGCTGACGGCCGACGCGGAGGGGCTCGCGGTGGCGAACGGCACGCTGTTCGCCACCAGCCAGGGCGACTCGCGGTTCGTCGTCTACGGCAGGCACGTGCGTGACCTGCGGATCGTCGCCGGCCGCGGCACGGACTCGGTCGAGCACTCCGACGGCTCGGCGATCAGCACGGCGTTCCTCGGGCGCCGCTTCCCGCACGGCCTCCTGGTCGTCCACGACGGCGAGCGGCGCCCCGCGGCGGGTGACCTGCCGACGACGGGCTTCGCCTTCGTCCGGCTGGAGGAGGTCCTCGCGCGGTAGAAAAACTTCCGTCCGCCGTGCAGCGGCACGGCCCCCTCGCGCGTCCACAGTCGTGACGAGAGGACGCGTGTGACCTTCGAAGAGTTCGTGGCGGAGCGGCTGGACGGGCTGCTCCGCTACGCCACCGTCCTGACGAACGACCCGCACCTGGCCCAGGACGTCGTCCAGGACGTGCTCCTGCGCGCCCAGCAGCGGTGGGACGGCATCGCCGCGCCGTCGACCTACGTGCGGCGGATGGTCACCAACGAGTACCTGTCCTGGCGGCGGCGCGCGGTGCGGCGGGTGGTGACCAGCAGCCACGACGTCCTCGACGCGATCGGCCCGCCGGAACCCGACCCGTCGGCCGCCTACGACGAGCGGGACGCCATGCTCGGCCTGCTCGCCACGCTGCCCCGCAAACAGCGGGCCGCCATCGTGCTGCGGTACTACGAGAACTACACCGACCCCGAGATCGCCGCGGTCCTGCGGTGCGGCCCCTCCACCGTGCGCAGCCAGATCTCGCGCGCGCTGGCCACCCTCCGCCAAGCCGGGTTGAAGCACCCCGTCATCACCACCGGAGCCCCCGAATGATCCTCAGCGAACACGAGACCGAGACGCTGATCCGGGAGGGCCTCGACCGCCTCGCCGCCCGCGCCCCGGACGGCCACGCGGTGCGCGACGCGCTCGCCCGCGCCGGGCGGACGCGGCGGCCGTCGACCCGGCTGGCCCTCGTCGCCGCCGCGGTGGTCGTGGTGGTCGTCGGCGCCGTCGCCGGTATGCAGCTGCTGACCCGGCCGCCGGAGCTGGTGCCGTCCGCGGGCCGCCCGGTGCTCGCCTACACCCCGGGCTGGCTGCCGGCCGGCCTCACCGAGCAGCACCGCGGCGGCGGTCCCGGGATCACCCCGCAGGTCCGCCGGTGGATGGCGGGCCAGGCCGCGGTGACGCTGCTGGCGTACTCCACCGCCGACCCCGACTGGTCGCAGGCCGAGCTGAAGATCGCGGCGATCAAGGACCAGGCCGTGGTGCACGGCCGGATCGCCATGTTCCGCGGCACCGGCAGCACCGCGGAGCTCACCTGGCTGGCCGACGACGCGCACGTGCTCCGCGCGGCGGTCACCGGGATCCCGGACGCTCGTGCGGTCGCCCAGCGCATCGCCGACTCGGTCACCGCCGAGCCGGTCGGCGTCCGCGGCGAGCTGCGGTTCGGCCCGCTGCCGGCGGGACTGGCCGAACTGTCCGCCACGGTGCGGGGCACCAGTCCCCGCGACGCGACCACCGAACTGGCCGCGGGCGACCCGGCCCGGCCGACGGACCCGGTGGTGCGGGTCCTGGCCGGCCCGAACCCGCCCACTCCGGACAAGGCCGTCTCGGTGACCGTCCGCGGCGGCGAGGGCTTCTTCGTGGCGCCGGCGAACGGGCGGGACGCGATGGTCTTCGTCCGGCTGCCGTCGGGACGCTGGCTGCGCGTGTCGGGGACGCGGCCGGAGGCCGAGCTGATCGCCGTCGCGAACGGCGTCCAGCTCGACCCGGCACCCGACTACAGCTGGCTCGGGCGGCCTACCAGCTGATCATCGGGAACCAGATGATCCCGAGCCTGCCCAGCACGCGGACGTCCCAGTAGAGCAGCGTGAACGTGCCGCCGACGAGCAGGGCGGCGCCGGTGACGGTCGCGATCCGCGCCGGTTTCGCGGCCAGCCAGCGCTGCACGCGTCCGCCCGTGGCGTGCGTCAGGACGAGGAACAGGACCGCCATGACGACGATGTTGCCGAGCGACTGCAACGCGAACGCGGCGGCGCCGTAGAGCACGTTGTGCTGCTCGGCGGCGTCGCGGAACATGATGCGGAACAGCGGGTACGGCCGTCCGATGAGGAACCCGCCGATGAGCGCCCCCATCAGGACGAGCGGCGCGGCTGGGTGGCGGCGGGTGAAGCCCGCGAAGGGGTTGCGGAGGATGCCGAGGGCGATCAGGCCCATCAGCAGGAAGACCATGCCGACGACGCCGAAGGCGATCATCGACTGGATGCTGCGTGGGGAGAGCCCGGTGGTCTTCGCGGTGGAGAACTGCGGCATCCGCGTGCCGACGAGCGCGACGATCACGCCGTAGACCACGGAGACGGTGAGCATCCCGGCGGCGATCCAGCCGAGCGGCTTGAGCGCGTTCGGCTTCCGCCCCGCCTGTTCGCCCACCATCGGCGCGACCGCCCCGAAGGCGGCGATGTTGCAGGCGGTGAAGGAGCCGGCGAGGCCGGAGACGAACGCGAACAGCGTCCCGGCGAGGACCCCGCTGATCGGGGTGGCTTTCGCGTCGTACCCGAGGAGGCCGTTCGCGACGCTGTCCCCGATCACGGAGTCGACGAAGGGCGCCGACCAGACGGCGGTGAGGACGAACCCCGCCACGATCGCGGCCACGGCGATGGCGGCCCGGCGCACGGGGTACGGCCCGGCGCCGAAGTAGCTTGCTTGGGGATGAACCGGGACCTGCTGTTTGACCGCCATCTAAGCCCTCCAGGGTGCGGGAATGCAGCGTTTGAAGCGTTGCAGGTAGAGACGTTGCAACGCTTCGGCCAGGCGTGTGGGGTTGGGGCGCCGAAAGGCCTAGGCATTTTTCCCGCCGGTCACGGTGGGCCATGACCACAGTGGACTCCGGGGCTACGGTGAACGCATGACCTCCGAGACCGACCGCCTCGCCGCCGAGCGCTACGTCGTCCTGACCACGTTCCGGCGCGACGGGCGGGCCGTGCCGACCCCGATCTGGGTGGCCGGCCGCGACGGCGAGCTGGTGCTGTGGTCGGTGCGCGAGGCCGGCAAGGTCAAGCGCATCCGCAACGACGGCCGCGTCGAGGTGCAGGCCTGCGACGTCCGCGGGCGGAAGACGCACGGCGCGAAGGTCACCGGGCAGGCCCGGCTGCTGGACGCCGCCGAGACCGAGCAGGCGCGGCGGGCGATCGCCCGCAAGTACGGCATCGTCGGGCGCGTCACGATGTTCTTCTCGAAGCTGCGCGGCCCGGCGGACCGGACGGTCGGCATCGCGGTCAAAGTGGACGGCTGAAGCCGCGGAAGCCGCGCCGCAGGTAGTTCGGCAGCGCGTTCGGGTGGTCGAGGGTCGAGGTGTGCAGCCAGACCCGCCGCGTCCCGGGCAGCGCCCACGCGTCGGCGACGACGAGGGTGAGCGCGCACCCGCCGAGTCCTTTGCCGACGAACTCCGGCAGCAGGCCGAACGTGGTGATCTCGACGTCGTTCCCGGGCTGTGGCTCGAAGTCCGCGGCGCCGGCGATCTCGCCGCGGTACTCGACGAGCCGGTATTCCCGGTGCGGCGCGGCGAGCCAGCGGGCCCATTCGCCGTCGCCGCGGGTGACGCTCGGCCACCGGTACGGGGTCCCGATCCGGACGTGCAGGTCGCGGATCAGCGGCCCCGGTCCGGTGGTCCGGAGCGCGACGCCGTCGACGAGCGGAGCGGGGTTGAGCTGATCGGGCGCGGTCATTTCGAGCTGGGTGACGATCTCCTCCACCCGCGGCAACCTACGACTGCCGCGGGTGGCTGTCAGCCGCTTTTCGGCCTCAAGCACCGCGCCGATTACGCCGGCTGCCCGGCCAGCAGCCGTTCGACCAGCGCCGTGACGAGGTCGTGGCGCTGCTCGTCGGTGAACAGGTCCGGCAGCGTCAGCCGTTCCATGATCAGCCAGTTCAGCGCCAGCCACAGCAGGACCACCATCGTGCCGTCGCCGGGCAGGCCGGACTTCTCGTGGTATTCGACGTTGAAGTCGAGGTCCGCACGGATGCGGCTGGTCAGCACGTCCCGCAGTTCGGGCCGGCGCGCGGCTTCGAGCCGCAGTTCGAGCAGCGCGAGGAAACCCGTCGGGAAGGCGGCCACGCGGTCGACGAGTTCGTGCATGAGCTCGGTGACGCGGGCTCGGTCGCGCGGCCCTTCGAGGCCGCCCGCGATCACCGCGTCGTCCACCAGCCGCTCGTAGACCCGCTCCCCCGCGTGCTTGAGGATTTCCCCGCGGCTGGAGAAGTAGTTGGACGCGGTGCCGACCGGAACGCCGGCGTGCTGGTCGACCGCGCGGAAGGTGAGCCCGCGCGCGCCTTCGCCGGCCAGAACTTCGATCGCCGCGTCGAGCAGCGCCGCCCGCCGCTCGGGGTTGCGTCGCACCATGACGTTGACACCACTCCAGATGTAGTACTACGGTCGAAACCACTTCAGACAAAGTACTACGTTCGGAGTTATTCCGGCAGGGGGACCCTCATGCGCGAGCTCGTGTACTTCATCGGCGTCAGCATCGACGGCATGATCGCCGGACCCGGCGGCGAAACCGGCTTCCACCCGCTCGCCCCGGACATGGTGGCCCACGTGCGCGCGGAGTACCCGGAGACCATGCCGGCGCACATCCGGCCGCTCATCGGAATGGCCGCGGACACGCCGAACAAGCGGTACGACACGGTGATCATGGGCCGCGCCACCTACTCGGTCGGACTGACCGAAGGCATCACCGACCCGTACCCGCACCTGCGGCAGTACGTCGTGTCCCGGTCACTGACCGAGGCCGACCCGGCCGTCACCCTCGTGCCCGGCGACCCACTGGGCCTGGTGCGGCAGCTCAAAGCCGAGGACGGCATGGACATCTGGCTGTGCGGCGGCGCGGACCTGGCCGGGCAGCTGCTGCCGGAGATCGACGAACTGGTGGTCAAGTCCTACCCGGTGGTCGCCGGCGGCGGGACACCGATGTTCACCGGCGGCTTCGGGCCACGCGAGTTCACCCCCACCGAGGCCCTGACCTTCGGCCACGGCGGCACGATCACGACCTACCGGCCCCGCGTCGCCGCCCGGATCCCTTCCGACGCTTCCCGGTAGGCCGGCCGCCGCGAAGAACCCACCCTGCTCGGCTAGATCTCCGCGACCGCGGCCAGCGCCTCCGGCAGCGTGAACGCCCCGGCGTACAGCGCCTTGCCGACGATCGACCCCTCGACACCGTCGGAAGCCAGCCCCGCCAGCGCGACCAGATCAGCCACACTCGACACGCCGCCGGAGGCGATCACCGGCGCGTCGGTGCGGGCGACGACGTCCCGCAGCAGGTCGAGGTTCGGGCCGCGCAGCGTGCCGTCCTTGCTGACGTCCGTCACGACGTAGCGGGAGGCGCCGTCGCGGTCGAGGCGCTCCAGGACGTCCCAGAGATCGCCGCCGTCCGAGGTCCAGCCGCGGGCCGAAAGCCGGTGGCCGGCCTCGGTGATCCGCACGTCCAGGCCGATCGCGACGCGGTCGCCGTACTCGCCGATGACCCGGGAGGTCCACTCCGGGTCCTCGAGCGCGGCGGTGCCGAGGTTGACCCGGCGGGCCCCGGTGGCCAGGGCGGCCTTCAGCGACGCGTCGTCGCGGATGCCGCCGGACAGCTCGACCTTCACGTCGAGCTTGCCCACGACCTCGGCGAGCAGCTCGCGGTTGCCGCCCTTGCCGAAGGCGGCGTCGAGGTCGACCAGGTGGATCCACTCGGCGCCGTCGCGCTGCCAGGTCAGCGCGGCCTCCAGCGGACTGCCATAGGAAGTCTCGGTGCCGGCCTCGCCCTGGACGAGTCGCACGGCCTGGCCATCGGCCACATCAACGGCGGGAAGCAGCGTGAAAGTCACGCGGGTAACTCTAGGGCGCGAACCCGGATCACCCGGTCAGAGGGTCGCCAGCCAGTTGCGCAGCAGCTGCGCCCCGGCGTCCCCGGACTTCTCCGGGTGGAACTGCGTCGCCCACAGCGGCCCGTTCTCGACCGCGGCGACGAAGTCCTCGCCGTGGTGGGCCCAGGTGACCTTCGGCTCCTGCCCGGCCAGCCCGTCGAGCTCCCACTTGCGCGCGGCGTAGGAGTGCACGAAGTAGAACCGCTCCTCCGGGTCGAGCCCGGCGAACAGCTGCGAGCCCGCGGGGGCGCGCACGGTGTTCCACCCCATGTGCGGCAGGACGTCGGCGTGCAGCCGGTCGACGACGCCGGGCCACTCCCCGGTGCCTTCGGTCTCCTCGCCGTGCTCGACGCCGCGGGAGAAGAGGATCTGCATGCCGACGCAGATGCCGAGCACCGGACGGCCGCCGGCGAGCCGCTTGCCGATGATCCGGTGTCCCTGCACGTCCAGCAGCCCCGCCATGCAGGCGGAGTAGGCGCCGACGCCGGGCACGACCAGGCCGTCGGCTTCGACGGCGGCGTGCGGGTCGGCGGTGACCTCGACGTCGGCCCCGGCGCGCGCGACGGCGCGTTCGGCGGAGCGGAGGTTGCCGGAACCGTAGTCGAGGATCACCACACGAGACACGCCACCCAGCGTAGCCGCAGCCTCCCGAGAGCTTCGACCGAATAGGCCTGCCACACGCCGGGCGACGACCGGAAAAATCTTGAAGAACCTCGTTTGAGCGTCCCGCGCGCCGGGTATCAGTTCACCCGAACGTGTGTGTTCTGCCCGGCACGACCGGACGCCAGGGAGGCGAAGATGGCCGAGGACGATCTGCTGTCCCAGATGCTGCACGCCTGGCGTGACGACATCGAAAGCGTGCCGTTTCCGCAGTTCAGCGAGCTGCTGATCCCGCGCCAGCAGGTCCGGCCCCGGTGCGTGCCGGGCGCGTCTGCCGCGCGCGTGACGAACGCCACGCGGAGAACAGACGCCTGACTGTGGTTTCCTGCGGTGGCCGCATCGACGCGTCCCCCCGGGAGCCCTCATGAGTCGCACGCCTGACCCGCACGACTTCCTCGGCCTCGACGCCGGGCTCGCCGAAGAAGAACGCGCCATCCGCGACGCCGTCCGCGCGTACGCGAAGGACCATCTGCTGGACCACGTCGCCGACTGGTACGAAACGGGCGCGCTGCCCGCCGCGGAGCTGGCGAAGGGCTTCGGCTCGCTCGGCCTGCTCGGCATGCACCTGGAGGGCTACGGCTGCGCCGGCACCAGCGCCGTCGCGTACGGCATCGCGTGCCGCGAACTCGAGGCCGTCGACTCGGGGCTGCGCAGCTTCGTCTCGGTGCAGGGGTCCCTGGCGATGTACGCGATCCACAAGTGGGGCAGTGAGGAACACCGGCAGGAGTGGCTGCCGCGGATGGCCACCGGCGAGGCGCTGGGCTGCTTCGGGCTGACCGAGCCGGACGCGGGCAGCGACCCGGGCTCGATGCGGACGCGGGCGGTGCGCGACGGCGGCGACTGGGTGCTCTCGGGCACGAAGATGTGGATCACCAACGGAACCGTCGCCGACGTCGCGGTCGTCTGGGCGCAGACCGACGACGGGATCCGCGGCTTCGTCGTCCCCACGGCCACGCCGGGCTTCACCGCGAACGAGGTCAAGCACAAGCTGTCGCTGCGGGCGTCGCTGACGGCGGAACTGGTCCTCGACGGCGTCCGGTTGCCGGCGTCGGCGGCGTTCCCCGAGGTCCGCGGCCTGCGCGGCCCGCTGTCCTGCCTGAACGAAGCCCGCTTCGGAATCCTGTTCGGCGTCGTCGGCGCGGCTCGGGCGTGCTACGAAGCGGCGTTGGAGTACACGCTGTCGCGGTCGCAGTTCGGCAAGCCGCTGGCGGGGTTCCAGCTGACCCAGCGCAAGCTCGCCGAGATCGTCGTCGAGGTCAACCGCGCCGGGCTGGTGGCGCTGCAGATCGGGCGGCTGAAGGACGCCGGCGACCTGCACCACAACCACGTCAGCTTCGGCAAGATGGCGAACGTCCGCTCGGCGCTTTCCGTGGCGCGCGAGGCCCGTTCGATGTTGGGCGCGAACGGGATTTCGCTGGAGTACCCGGTGATGCGCCACATGGCGAACCTCGAGACGGTGCTGACCTACGAAGGCACCGAGGAGATGCACGCGCTGTCACTCGGCCAGGCCGTCACGGGGCTCGCGGCGTTCCGCTGATCGTTTTTTGTCGGTGGTGCCCGCTAGCTTCGGCGGCATGACGTTCTCCGACTTCGAAGCCGTGGTGGAACTGCGGCGCTACACCTTGCACCCCGGCCGGCGAGACGAGCTGATCGAGCTGTTCGAGCGCGAGTTCGTCGAGCCGCAGGAGGCCGCCGGCGCGCACCTGTTCGGCTTGTTCCGCGTCCCCTCGGCGCCGGACGAGTTCGTGTGGCTACGAGGTTTCCCCTCGATGGCGGCCCGCAAGGAGGCGCTGGAGCAGTTCTACTTCGGCCCGGCGTGGAAGGCCCACCGAGCGGCGGCGAACGCGACGATGATCGACTCGGACAACGTCCTGCTGCTGCGTCCGGTCCGCCGCGGGCTCGCCGCGCCACCGCCGGGCACGGGGGTTCACGTGACGGTTTCTCTCGGTTCTTCGCCCGCGCCGGAGTCGGCGTTCGCGGCGTTCGAGACGGAACCGTCGGAGAACACGTTCCCCCAGCTGCCGGTGCGTACGGACGGCCCGTTTTCGGTGTGGTTCAGCCGTTCGCCTTCGGAGTCCTCGTTCGAGCTGGTGCCGACCGCACGGTCACTGATCCGGTGAGAGGAGTTCGATGAGCCCTTCGGGGTAGAGAATCATGCGGCCGTCTGTGAAGTCCTCAACGTTGACCCACCGCGCGGTGGCGGGGTCGTCGAGGATCTTCATCTCCTCTTCGGCGTACCGATCGGGGTCGACGAACCCCGCCTCGTAGACGAAGGCGATCTCGTGCCCGGGGTGGCCACGCCAGGTGAAGACGTTCTCGAGCACACCGATCAGGTTTCCGACTTCGATGTCGGCGGCGAGCTCCTCACGGAACTCCCGCTTGAGGGCGTCGTCACTGCGTTCGCCGAACTCGACCCCGCCACCGAGGGGGCGGTAGTAGGTCTCGCCCTTGACATCGTCGCGCCCTTCGAAGACGAGGATCTGCGCACGCCGCCGGATCAGACCGAGCGCGATCGGCCGGATGCTGGAGCCCATACCGGCCACGCTATCGGGCCAACGCCGCCAGAGCACGACCCAGCCGAACCAGCCGGCCCCGGCGACCACGAGCGCTCCGGCCGAGAGCCACGCCCATCCCGCACCGAACTCCCCGGCCACCGCGACCACCGTGATGCCCCCGGCGGGCACCGCCCAGGGCGAAAGCCCCATCACCACCGCCTTCCACGTTGTCGACTCGGCCTGAATGCTGACCTACCATGGTCGGATCCTGGAGGGCGGGGTGAGGCTCATGCGCGGACTTCGGCTCGTTCTCCGCCTCATCTCCGTGCACGCGCTCCTCGGACAGGAAATCCCCTCACCACGCACGCCGGCCCGGACCACCCGGCGCGGGGGCGGCCGGTGTGAGCGGCCCGGCTGCGGCGGCGCGCTCCGCGAAGACAAAGACGGCGACGTCGTCTGCCTGCGATGCGGGTTGCCCCCGGCCGGCCGATCGGGCCGCCGCAGGTGACGACTCCATCTTTGACCGAAGGAGCACTCGCGGTCGGGCACCGGATCGGCCGTTACTTCGGCGTTGTCAGCATGCTCCCCGCGCTCTTCCTCGTCCTCTGGTCGGCGGCTCTGATCGCCAGTGGCGCGTGGCGCGGACGACCGCGGCTCGAGTCGCTCGGCGCGGCGTTCGGACAGCCGACGGTGGCGAAAGTGGCTTGGATCCTCGTCCTGAGCCTCGCGACCGGTCTCTTCCTCCACCCGCTCCAGTTCGCGATGACCCAGGTGCTGGAGGGCTATTGGGGACATTCGCGGATCGGCCGGATCCTCACCGGCATGCGGATCGACCGGTACCGGCGAAAGCAGCGCGAGCTGGAGAACCGGCGGGCGACGATCGGGGACCAGCTGCGCGAACTCGTCGACGCCCGGCTGGAACTGGTTTGGGGCAAGGAACACTTCGGATCTTGGGACGATGCGACCTACGAACTGAACCGCCGTCGCCTGTTGATGTCCGAACGCGGGTGACGATCTCATCCCGTGGCTCGTCGCCGAGGAATCGCTCGGCCAAGCCACCGAACGGTATCCCGATCCGACCAGGCTCATGCCGACCCGGCTCGGCAACGCACTCCGCAAGGAAGAAGATCGCGCCGGACGTCAGTACGGGATCGACGCGGTCGTCACTGCCCCGCACTTCGCCTGCTCGCGGACGACAAGCACATCGTGTATCTCCGCGATTCCCGCCAGCAGCTCGACACATCGGTTCGCTTGTGCGTGGTTTCGGCCGTCGCCACCGTCGAGACCATCGCATGCTTGCTGACGGACGGGTGGTGGTTGTTCCTCGGATTGGCCACCTACGCGCTGACCTACCTCGCGTACCGGGCATCCGTCGCAGCGGCCGACGAATATACGACCGCGTTGCGCACGCTGATCGACTTGAACCGCTTCAAATTCTACGAAAGCCTCCATGTGCGCAAGCCACCGACCTCTCGGGAAGAGCGACGGATCAACGCCAGGCTCATGAACCTGCTTCGCGGGAAGTTCGAAGACATTTCCTACGACCATCCCGCTGCGGGACCGCCACCTCCCGCCGCCGCTCCGCCTACTCCCCCAGGAAATCCCTGATCGACAACCCCAGCGACCCGGCATCCAGCCCGTGCGCCAGATCGTGGTCCGCAATCCCACCGTACGACCGGATCTCCACATCCCGCCGCACCCCCAAAGACCGCAGCCGGTGCGGCACATCCGAAAGCGCCTCCGCCACCCAGAAAGCCGACGTCCCAGCTAAGTACGGCTCCACCAACACCACCGACGCCGAAGCGGAAAGCACCGCCGCCCGCAGACCGGCGCCGTCGAAGGGCCGGATGGTCGATGCGTACAGCACCGTCACGTCCAGTCCCGCCGTTGCTCGCAGCACCCGGTCCAGCACCGGGCCCACCGCCACGACGACCCCGGAAGACCCGGACCGCAGTCGGGTGAACCCCACCCCCAACTGCGGCGAAGCGTTTTCCTGCGCCGAAAGCCGCAGGTAGACCCGCCCGTCGCCGGGGATCGACTCCAGCAGCAGCCGCTCGGCTTCGGCCGGGTGGCCCGGTACGTGGACCGTCCAGCCCGGCAGCGAATCGATCAGTGCGACGTCGCCCGGGGCCTGGTGCGTGCGTCCCGCTGTCGACATGTCGTACGACGCTCCCCACGACACCAGGACGCCGCCCACCTCCTGGTGCGAGAAGTCCAGCTTGATCTGCTCGAACGCACGCTCCACCAGGAACGACGGGAACGTGTGCACGATCGGCCGCAGTCCCGCCAGGGCCAGTCCGGCGCCCGCGCTGACCAGCAGCTGTTCGCGGATCCCGACGTTGATCACCCGGTCCGGGTGCCGCCGCGCGGCACCGGCGAGCTGGGCCGCCGAGATGTCGGCCAGCACGACCGCGACGTCCGGGTCGGCGTCGATGATCCGTTCGGTGGTGGCGAGGAAGGTTTCCCGCATCGGCGACATCGTCAGCCCTTCGGTTCGACGACGGCGACCACGAGCAGCGGCCGGCCGGGGTGGGCGGTGGTGAAGGCGTCGTACAGCGCGTCGTGGTCGCGGCCGGACACCGTGCGCGTCTCCCAGCCTTCGACGGCGAAACGGCGGGCGATGCCGCCCGGCCAGCCGTGCGTCGACGAGTGGTTGTCGATCACCACCGCGGTCAGGTTTTCCAGCCCCGAACGCGCCGCGGCGACGATCGCCTCATGGTTCGAACCCTCGTCCAGCTCGGCGTCGCCGACGAGCGTCACGACCTTCGCGCTCGTCAGGCCGCGGGCGCGCAGGCCGAGCGCGGTGCCGAACGCGATCGGCAGGCCGTGGCCGAGGGAGCCGCTGGAGATCTCGACGCCGGGGATGCGGCGCCGGTCGGGGTGGTGGCCGAGCCGCGACACCGGGTCGGACCACGTCGCCAGCTCCGCTTCGGCGATGAAGCCCTTCGCGGTGAGCACCGCGTAGTACGCCATCGGGCCGTGCCCTTTGGACAGCAGGAACCGGTCGCGGCCGGGCTCGCGGAAGTTCCCGGGCGTGACGTCGAGCACGCGGTCGTAGAGCACCCACAGGACGTCCAAAGTGGACTCGGCGGCGGCGCCGTGCTTTTCGTCGCCGGTCATCAGCGCAATCAGCCGGGGTAGATCGGCGTACCCCGATTCGGTCGCAGTGGTCATGTCCCGACGATGCAACCTCGACTAAACTCGAAGTCAAGGATAGCCTGAGCTGGTGACGAGGCTCGCTGAACATCTCAGCATCGGACAGGTGGCGGAACGCAGCGGGGTTCCGCACACGGCTCTGCGGTTCTACGAGGAGAAGGGGCTGATCAGCTCGGAGCGATCGGCGGGCAACCAGCGCCGCTACGCGCGCTCGGTGCTGCGCCGGATCGCCTTCATCCGCGCCGCGCAACGGGTCGGGCTTTCCCTCGAAGACATCAGTTCGGCGCTGGCGACGCTGCCGGCGGACCACGCGCCGACGAAGGCGGACTGGGCGCGCCTGTCCCGCGACTGGCAGCACGAGCTCGACGCGCGGATCGACGCCCTGCAACGGCTTCGCGACCGGCTCACCGGCTGCGTCGGCTGCGGCTGCCTGTCCCTGCGCAGCTGCGCGTTGTACAACAACGACGACGAGCTGGCCCGCTTCGGGCCGGGCGCCAGCAAGCTGCGCCCGGCGGTCGAGGGCGGCATTTAAACCGGTTGCGCGCGGGGAGATGCTGGGGAGGCAATGAACGAAAAGCACTTGATCCGCATCTCGAAGCGGCTGTCCCGGCACCTCCGCCACGACCCGGCCGCGCTCGGTCTCACCCTCGCCCCCGGCGGCTGGGTTCCGGTCGACGCTCTCCTGCGGGCCCTCTCGATCAGCCGTGAAGAACTCGAAGAAGTGGTCGAGAAGAACAACAAGCGCCGCTTCGCCTTCGACGAGACGGGCACGCGCATCCGCGCGAGCCAGGGCCACAGCGTTCCGATCGACCTCGATCTGCCCGACGCGACCCCGCCGGACGTGCTCTACCACGGAACGGTGGCGAAGTTCCTCGACGCGATCTTCCGCGAGGGCCTGCGCCCGATGAACCGCCACGCGGTCCACCTCTCGGCAACGGTGGACACCGCCAGAACGGTCGGCGCCCGCCGCGGCAACCCGGTGATCCTCCGGATCGACGCCGCCGCCATGGCCGCGGCCGGCGACGCGTTCCAGGTGAGCGCCAACGGAGTCTGGCTGACCGCTTCGGTCCCCCCGGCCTACCTGACCTACCTCACCTAACCCGCCCCTCACCCAAGTCCCGTCCAGTCACACGTGATGCCCCTTCAATCACGCGAGATTCCCCTTCAGTCACACGTGATGCCGCTCCGATCACGCGAACCACCCCCTTCCGGCACGCGGTCCGACCGCCAGGTGCACGCCACTCAAGTGATCGAGGCCAGAACTCGCGTGATCAGCGGCGGAACTCGCGTGATTGGACGGGCATCTCGCGTGATTGGACGGGCATCACCCGTGACTGGCGGGGCATCTCGTGCGGTCGGAAGCGGAACTCGCGTGAGGGGCGGGCCTTCCGGCGTGATCACCCGGGCAACTCGCGTGACTGGAGGGGCATCTCGCGTGACCGGAGGGGCAACTCGCGTGATTGGAGGGGCGACACGGCGTTGAGGGCTCGGCGGCGGGGGCGGCCGAGGAGGCGGCGGCCCACGTCGAGCAGCTCCGCGCGCAGCTCTTCGTCGCCCAGGCCGGCCAGGTCCGGGGAGCCGCCGGCCATCGCGATGCCCGTCAGCGTCACCAGGGCGTTGACGCGGGCCGTCGTGTCCGGGTCGGGGCCCGACAGGATGCCCAGCAGCACGCGGCCGAAGCCCTCCATGCCGCCGTGGGCCGACTTCTCGATCGCGCGGGCGATGCCCGGGTCGCTCGAAAACAGGGCCACCAGCGCCCGGTGGCGGATCACCAGGTCGACGAAACCCTCCAGCAGCAGGTCCACCTGCGCGCCCCGGCGCTTCTGGGCCGCCGCCCGGCGGACCAGCTCGTCCAGGTCGCGGACGCCCGGCTCGGCGACCGCCTCGGTGATCTCCGCCTTCGTCTTGAAGTGGTAGTAGACAGCCGCCTTGGTGATGCCCAGCGCGTCGGCGATCATCTGCAGCGACGTGCCCTCGACCCCGTGTTCGGTGAACAGGCGCAGCGCGGTCTGCAGCAGTCGGGTCCGGGTGTCCTCGGCCGGGCCGGCGGTCATTCTTCCTCCTCAGCAGCCGTCGGAGCCTACGTCACGCCTAGTCGATCGGCAAACCGCCTTACTAGCCGACCGGCAAGGGATAAACCTTGCTGTTCGGCAAGTCACATACTTGCCGATCGGCTTGGAGCGATCCTTGCCGATCGGCTAGCTTGGAAAGGACCCTATGGAGTGAACCAACCCCGTTCGGGCGAAACGGAGCTGACTCGTGGCGACCTTCCTGTACCGGCTCGGCCGGTTTTCCTTCCGGCGCAGAGCGCTGGTCGCGGCCGTCTGGGCGGCGGTCCTGGTGGCGCTGGGCCTCGGCGCGCTGACGCTGTCGGGCCAGCTGTCGAACTCGGTGACGATCCCCGGCACCGAGTCGCAGCGGGCGATCGACCAGCTCACCGAGAAGTTCCCGCAGGCCAACGCCGGTGGCGCCACCGCGCGCGTGGTCATCGAGGCCCCGGCCGGGACCGCGGTGACCGACGCGAAGGGCAAGGCCGCCGTCGAAGCCCTGGTCGGGCAGCTGAAGACCGCGCCGAAGGTCGCCGCCGTGGTCGACCCGTTCCAGGCGCAGTCGATCTCACCCGATCGGCGCGTCGCGCTCGCCCAGGTCAGTTACGGAGCGAAGGCGTACGAACTGACCGACGAGGACCGCCAGGCCCTGCTGGACACCGCGAACGCCGGCCGCGCGGCCGGGTTCACCATCGAGTTCGGCGGTGACGCCGTGCAGGGCGTGCCCGCGACCGGGGCCACCGAGGGCCTGGGTGTCGCGGTCGCCGCCGTCGTGCTGATCATCACGTTCGGTTCGCTGCTCGCGGCCGGGATCCCGCTGCTCACCGCGCTGATCGGCGTCGGCACCGGGATGGCGGGCATCTTCCTCGCCTCCGGGTTCCTCGAGCTGAACTCGAACACGCCGGTCCTGGCGCTGATGATCGGCCTGGCCGTCGGCATCGACTACGCGCTGTTCATCGTGTCGCGCTACCGCCACGAACTGACCATCGGCCGCAACCCCGAAGAAGCCGCCGGCCGCGCCGCGGGCACCGCCGGGTCCGCCGTGGTCTTCGCCGGCCTCACCGTCATCATCGCGCTGGCCGGCCTCACCGTGATCGGCATCCCGTTCCTCGGCCAGATGGGCGTCGCCGCCGCCGTCACCGTCGCGATCGCCGTGCTCATCGCCCTGACGCTGCTGCCCGCGATCCTCGGCTTCGCCGGCGCCCGGGTCGCCGGCGACCGCATCCGGCTGCGCCGCAAGCCGGTCGAAACGACGCACGGCGAACGCTGGGCGCGGTTCGTCGGCCGGCACCGGATCGCGGTGCTGCTGGTCGCGCTGGCCGGGATGGCCGTCGTCGCCCTGCCCGCGCTGAGCATGCAGCTCGGCCTGCCCAACGACAGCACCGCCGCACCGGAGTCCACGCAGCGCAAGGCGTACGAGATCGCCAGCCGCAGCTTCGGCGAAGGCTCGAACGGGCCGCTGCTGGTCGTCGTCGACGTCTCCGCGAGCACGAACCGCCAGGCGGCGCTCGGCCGGGCCGCGGCCGACATCCAGAAGCTGCCCGACGTCGCCGCCATCACCCCGCCGCGGGTCAACCAGGCCGGCGACACGGCGTTGCTGACGGTGATCCCGAAGAGCGGCCCGAGCAGCACGCAGACCGAGGACCTGGTGGCCGCGATCCGCACCGAATCCGGCGCGCTGGAGAACGGGACCGGCGCCAAGCTGTCCGTCACCGGCCAGACCGCGGCGAACATCGACGTCTCCGAGAAGCTGTCGGACGCGATGCTGCCGTACCTGGCGCTGATCGTCGGGCTGGCGTTCGTCCTGCTGATGCTGGTGTTCCGCTCGGTGGTGGTGCCGCTGAAGGCGACGATCGGCTTCCTCGGCTCGGTCGCGGCGACGTTCGGCGCGGTGGTCGCGGTGTTCCAGTGGGGCTGGCTGACGGACCTGCTCGGCGTCGAATCCACCGGCCCGATCATGAGCATGCTGCCGATCCTGCTGATCGGCGTGCTGTTCGGGCTGGCGATGGACTACCAGGTGTTCCTGGTGACGCGGATGCGCGAGGAGCACGTCCACGGCGCGGAGCCGCAGGAAGCGGTGGTCACCGGCTTCCAGCACGGCGCGCGCGTGGTGGTCGCGGCCGCGTTGATCATGATCAGCGTGTTCGCCGGCTTCGTGCTCGCGGAGTCGTCGCTGATCCAGTCGATCGGCTTCGCCCTGGCGTTCGGCGTGCTGGTGGACGCGTTCGTGGTCCGCATGACGCTGGTCCCGGCGGTGATGTCCCTGCTGGGCCGCGGCGCGTGGTGGCTGCCGAAGTGGCTGGACCGGATCCTGCCGGACGTCGACGTCGAGGGCGAAAAGCTCACAAAGCACCTGGACGAGCCCGAAGAGCGCGAACTGGTCGGCGCGAGCCGCTAGCGAACACGGCGAAGGCCCCCTCCGTGCGAGGGGGCCTTCGCCGTTTCTCAGCTCGAGAACCAGAAAATGGCGCCGCCGATGGCGAGGGCGGCCGCGATGCCCAGGACCACCGCCATGAACTTGGCCGTCTTCCAGGTCGAATAGACCCCGCCCACCAGGAAGCCGCCCAGAGCCAGCAAGAGAACGCCGACGACTCCGTTGCTCACAGAACGCCCTTCGTCGACGGGATGCCGCCCGCGCGCGGGTCCGGCTCGGTCGCCGCGCGCAGGGCGCGGGCCACCGCCTTGTACTCCGCCTCCGCGATGTGGTGCGGGTCGCGGCCGTGGATCACCCTCACGTGCAACGCGATCTGCGCGTGGAACGACAGCGAGTCGAACACGTGCCGCGTCAGCACGAACGGGTAGTTGCCGCCGATGGTGAACGTGTTGAACTGCTCCGGCTCTCCCACGTGCACGCAGTACGGGCGGCCCGAGACGTCGATCGCCGCGTGGGCCAGGGTTTCGTCCATCGGGATCCACGCGTCGCCGAAGCGGCGGATGCCGCTCTTGTCGCCCAGGGCCTGGCGGATCGCCTGGCCCAGCACGATCGCCGTGTCCTCCACCGTGTGGTGGGCGTCGATGTGGACGTCGCCGGTCGCCTCGACCTTGAGGTCCAGGGAGCCGTGGACGCCGAACGCCGTCAGCATGTGGTCGTAGAACGGCACGCCGGTCGAGATCTCGACCTCGCCCGTGCCGTCGAGGTCCAGCCGGACGGCGATCGAGGACTCCTTGGTGGTCCGTTCGACCTTGCCGATGCGGGTCATCGCGAGACTTCCTTACTCGCCTCGAGGAAGGCGTCGTTCTCTTCCGGGGTGCCGATGCTCACGCGCAGGTGCCCGGGAATGCCCGGGTCGCGGATCAGCACGCCGGTGTCCAAATAGGACTGCCATGCCGCGTGCGGGTCGCCGAACCGTCCGAAGAGGACGAAGTTCGAGTCGCTCGGCACCGGGTCGTAGCCCAGCCCGGCCAGCGCCTCCACGACGCGGTCGCGTTCCGCGGCCAGCTTGTGCACGCTGGCCAGCGTGGCGTCCGCGTGCCGCAGCGCCGCCCGGGCGGCCGCCTGGGTCAGCCGCGAGAGGTGGTACGGCAGGCGCACCAGCTGCAGCGCGTCGACCACCGCCGGCGCCGCCGCCAGGTAGCCGAGCCGGCCGCCCGCGAAGGCGAACGCCTTGCTCATCGTGCGCGAGACGATCAGCGAAGACGGGTAGTCCGCCAGCAGCTCGACCGCGCTTGGCTGCGACGAGAACTCCGCATAGGCCTCGTCGACGACGACGATCCCGGTGGCCGCGTCCAGCACCTGACGCAGCTCGGGAAGCGGGATCGAGCCGCCGGTCGGGTTGTTCGGGCTGGTGACGAACACGACGTCCGGACGACGTTTCGAGATGACCGCGGCCGCCGCGGCCGTGTCCAGGCCGAAGTCGGCGCGGCGCGGTGCCGGCACCCACTCGGTGCGGGTGCCCGACGCGATGATCGGGTGCATCGAGTACGACGGCTCGAAGCCGAGCGCGCTGCGCCCGGGACCGCCGAAGGCCTGCAGGATCTGCTGCAGCACCTCGTTGGACCCGTTGGCGGCCCAGACGTTCGCCTCCGACAGCACGACCCGGGTCGACACGCTCAGGTAGTCGGCCAGGTCCTGGCGCAGCGCCATGGCGTCGCGATCCGGGTAGCGGTGCAGCTCGGCGGCCTCCGCGCGCACCGCCTCGGCGACGTCCGCGACCAGCTCGGGCGGCGGCGGGTACGGGTTCTCGTTCGTGTTGAGCCGGACCGGGACGTCCAGCTGCGGCGCGCCGTAGGGCGACTTGCCGCGCAGGTCTTCGCGCAGCGGCAGCTCGTCCAGGGTGACCTCTTCGCCGATCGTCATGCGACCGAACCTCCGAAACGCGCGACGACGGCCTCACCGTGCGCGGGCAGGTCCTCGGCGTCGGCCAGCGCGACGACGCGGCCGGCGACCTCGCGCAGGGCCTCCTCGCTGTAGTCCACGACGTGGATGCCCTTGAGGAAGCTCTGCACGGACAGGCCCGAGGAGTGGCGGGCG